>NZ_JAAABE010000005.1:0-372273 GCF_009900705.1 Klebsiella sp. Q2
GTTGCCCAGGCGGCCGATCGCCGAGGCGCCGTTATAGGAGCCGTCGACGCCGACATATTTCTGGTCGCCGGTCTGGAAGTGGGCGCCATAGCGGGCATAGCCGCTGAACTTGAGGCCGAACGGAATGTCCATATCCGGCGAGGCGGCGGTGGTCTGCGGGTTGGTGATCACGTCGACCTTTTTGTCAGCCGCGGCGTCGATTTTCGCCTGGCGTTCGGCCAGCGCTTTATCAACGGCTTTGGCGACGATGGCGTCGATCTGTTCCTGAGTAAATTCTTGCGCCATTACGGAAATTGGGCACAGCGCGGCGACAACCGCCATGGCTAAAGGCAGTTTTTTCACAGTATTCATGGTTATCTCGCTTTAATAATTAATATATTTCAGATAATAACCATCCCATTCTGGCTAAAATATATAGCCAAAATAAGCTGATTTGTTTTTTAGGGTACAGCGACGCCGGAGAATAATATTCTCGCAGGCGTTATTCCATATTAATTAACGCTGGTACAGATGGATTAATTCTTCTGAGAACTCGCGGGCCAGCAGCGAATTCATCAGATGATCCTGGGCATGTACCATAATCAGCGTCATAGGCTGACGCGCTTCACCGGCATCCTGCTCGATGAGCTGGGTCTGCATCTGATGCGCCCGACGGGCGTAACCGTCGGCTTCATTTAACAGTAAACGCGCTTCGTCGATATTTCCGGTTCGGGCCGCATGTAGCGCTTCAAAACATAATGAGCGTGACTGTCCCGCATTAACGATAATTTCCATTACCGCATCTTCTAATTCAATCATGTGTATTCCTGAGGTCTTTATTATTTAATAATGCAGTGAAAGTCCTTTTTCTGCATTATTACGCTGCCATCATATTATCTCTCCGGGGCGGAGAGGAATTAGCTAACGGTTTCTGCTACCGGAACGCTATTTTTGGTTTTCTCAACTTCGGTTTTCATTAAGGAACGTTCATAGGCGCGCAGGAACGGCAGGTAAATCACCGCCGACATCACCATGCAGATAAGGCACATCACTACCGGGCTCAGCGTCCAGTTGGCCGCCCACGAGGCGCCAATCGGTGCCGGCGTGGTCCACGGAGTGAGGGACACCACCTGGCTCAGCCAGCCAAGACGCGTCGCGCCGTAAGCCAGCACCGCGTTGACCATCGGTACGCAGACGAAGGGGATAAACATCATCGGGTTCATGATGATCGGCGCCCCGAACAGGATCGGCTCGTTAATATTAAAGAAGCTCGGCACGATGCCCATCTTGCCGATGGTGCGCAGATGCGTGGCCCGACTACGCAGCAGCAGGAAGGCCAGCGGTAGGGTCGAACCGACGCCGCCAATCAGCAGATAGTGATCCCAGAAGCCCTGCAGATAGACGTGCGGCAACACCGTGCCGGCCGCCAGCGCCGCCTGGTTTGCCGAGAGGTTAGCCATCCAGAACGGGTTCATAATGCCGGTGACAATCAGCGAGCCGTGGATCCCAGCGAACCAGAAAATCTGGCACATCAGGACGGAGAGCAAAATCGCCGGCAGCGAGTCGGAGGCGGAAACCAGCGGCTCCAGCAGATGCATGATCGCCTGCGGCAGGATCATCCCGGTCTGCGCTTCGATAAACAGGTTTAGCGGATGCAAAGTACCAATCACCACCAGCACCGGGATAAGGATTTCAAACGAACGAGCGACGCCGGTCGGTACCTCTTTCGGCAGTCGAATGGTGATGTTGTTTTGCTTCAGCCACGCGTAGACGCGGGTGGAGTAGATGGCGGTGATGAGGGCGGTAAAAATGCCCTGGCCGGACAGATACTGAGTGGAAATTTTTCCATCGGCATAGGGCGCGGCGACCAGCAGGAAGGCCATAAACGCCAGCAGACCGGACATCACCGGATCCAGCTGAAACTGACGACCGAGGCTGGCGCCAATGCCGACCGAGATAAAGAAGGTCATTACGCCCATGCTGAGGTTAAACGGCAGCATCAGCTGTTCGCGGTAGTGCTGGGAGAAATCGAGCCAGCCGCGGGCAAAGCCGTTGGTGGTCTCGGGTGAAAACGGCGGAAAGATAAATACCAGCATGAAAGAGCCGATGATCATAAACGGCAATGCGGCAGTGAAGCCATCGCGGATAGCGATAACATATTTCTGCTGCCCAAGGCGTCCTGCCAGCGGAGTAATAGATTGCTCGATCACGGCAATCATGGACTGATACAGAGAACTCATTTCAACACCTCTCAGTGCGTCGCTGCGATCAGCGACAGAGCATAATTCAGGACGTTGTCTCCCCGCTGCATACCGTAGTCCATCGTATCGATGGGCTGAACGGGAATGTTCAGGGAAGCCGCTTTGTCAGACAGGGTTTTCAACATGTATTTCACCTGGGGGCCTAGCAACACCACCTGATACTGCGGAAACTGGATGTCAAATTCGGAAACGCCATAGGCGTCAATCTGCACCGGCAGATCACGTTCATTCGCCGCCTCCACCATCTTTCTGACCAGCAGACTGGTGGACATTCCGGCAGAGCAGCACAGCATAATCTTGTACATCGACGACCATCCTCAAAATGTAAAAAGTTATTGCGTGGATGATTTGATATCAGACGGAAACCGGTTTCCATTTATAAAAAGCAGAACTGTGATAGTGGTCAAGATCTCCTGCTTATGGGGCGGATTTATTGGATTTGGCTCACATTATTCTGTCGATTTGGCGATGTTTTGCGCTGAAATGGAAAATCGGTTTCCAAACAAATGGCGAAATGGCTATACTGCGCTGGTCATAATTGAAGCGATTCAGGTTTACAGGATTTTGGCGGGACGTGGCGCCCGCGCAGGGGAAAATGATGTCGACAATCAATGATGTTTCACGACTTGCCGGGGTTTCCAAAGCCACGGTGTCGCGAGTGTTGAGCGGCTCACGTGGCGTGAAGGAAGCCAGTCGTCAGGCGGTGCTGCAGGCGGCGGAAGCGCTCAATTACCGGCCAAACATGATAGCCCAGTCGTTGCTTAGCCAGTCCACCGGCTGCATCGGCGTCATCTGCGCCCAGGACAATATCAATCAAACCACCAGCTATCTCTACGCCCTGGAAAAACAGCTCAGCCAGCACCAGAAGCACCTGCTGCTGCGCTTCGCCAACACCAGCAGCGGCGTGATGAACTCGCTGGAGGAGTTAACCTGCGGGCTGTGCGATAACGTGCTGATCATCGGCGCGCGTTTTCCTCTGAATATTAACCGCCCGGACGTGGTGTTGGTGGACTGCCTCGACAGCGAGGGCGAAAACAGCATTCAGTTCGATCACGCCTTCGCCGCCGAAACCGCCTGCCACTATCTGATAAGCCAGGGCAGAAGGCAGATTGCGCTGATCCATCCGCAGAGCAGCGGCTTTGCCGATCAGGTGCTGCTGGGCTACAAGCACGCGCTGGAAAAAAACTTTTTGCCGTTTAATCGCAATCTGGTGTTTCTGGATAACACCTCGCCGTCGGTGGCGGTGCAGGAGCTGGTCAATAACGCCACGACGCTGAACTTTAACGCGCTGCTGGTGAGCGATGAGCTGCAGGCGCAGCGCGTGGTGCCGCAGCTGCAGGCGTTTAACCGCGCCGTTCCGCAAAATGTGATGGTGTTTAGCCTCGCCGGATCGTTACAGCTGCCCGGAATCCCGACTATCCCGGCGATTGAATATTCCATGGACGCGATGGCGTCGCGGATCGTCAACTGGCTGACCGAGAAAACGGACAACCCGGGCGGCAGCCCGCTGCGCGGCGATTTAATTATTCCAAAGCACTGATCGTCGCTCTTGCCCTGACCCGCCGCCGTTGGCTGCGGGTTTTTTATTGGCTGTTTTTTGTCGTATCCCTCACATTATAAATAAAACTCATATCTGTCGCCGGGTTTTCGAACCGGACAGCCTGCGTAACCTGCCTTAAGTTGAGTACGAAAGTTCCACTCAAAAAAAACACTAACCAGAACATTCGTACCGCCTGCTTGAGGAAGTCACCCTATGAATCACATGAACGTTGTCGATGTGAAAGCGTGGATAGATGCCCGCCCGGTCTCGCGCTTTCAATGGAACGTGCTGCTGCTCTGTTTCATCATCATTATGCTGGATGGGTATGACGCTGCGGTGATGGGCTTTGTCGCCCCGGCGCTCATCGAGGACTGGGGCATCAGCCGGGCTGAAATGGGGCCGATTCTTGGGGCGGCTATGTTCGGCGTCGCCATTGGCGCGCTGGTGGCGGGCCCGCTTTCTGACCGCTACGGCCGAAAACGCATTTTACTCTGGTCGGTGGCGCTGTTTGCGCTGTTCAGCCTGGCCGGCGCCGTGGCGCAAAGCCCGTCGCAGCTGGCGCTGCTGCGCTTTCTCACCGGCCTCGGACTTGGCGCCGTGATGCCCAATTGCGTCACGCTGGTGGCGGAATATATGCCGGAGCGGCGTAAAGGGGTGATGATCACCCTGATGTACAGCGGATTCAACGTGGGTTCCGGCCTCGGCGGCTTTATCGCTGCCGGGTTGTTATCGCATTACAGCTGGCACTCGGCGCTGATTTTTGGCGGCGTGCTGCCGCTCGTGGTGCTTCCCTTTATGATCGTGATGTTGCCGGAGTCGGCGATGAGCATGGTGGCGCGCCGACTACCGGGCGAGCAGATCGCCAGGGCGCTTAACCGGCTTGGAGGCCAGTTTACGGCTGACACCGTCTTCCAGCTGAATGCGCCGCCCATCACGCGGAGCAGTAAAGTGGCACAGCTGTTTCGGCATGGTTATGCCCGCGGCACGATAGCGCTGTGGCTAACCTATTTTATGGGGCTGTTCGTGATATATCTGCTGAACGGCTGGCTGCCAACCATTCTCCGCTCCGGCGGGCTGTCGCTGCAGCAGGCGGCGATGATGACCGGCTTGTTCCAGCTCGGCGGCCCGCTGGGCGGGATCCTTGTCGGTATGCTGATGGATCGTGCTTCGGCGAAAGCGGTGATTGCGGCAACCTATTTCCTCGGCTGCCTGTGCCTGTTGTCCCAGGGGTTGATGGACTTCGGATCGGCGGCGCTGTCGGTGCTGATTTTTATCAGCGGGATGTGCATTAACGGCGCGCAGAACGGTCTGCAGGCCTATTCGCCAGCCTATTATCAAACCGAGATCCGTGCTACCGGCGTCAGCTGGATGCATGGTATCGGCCGTACCGGGGCTATTCTCAGCTCCACGCTGGGCGGGATGCTGATGCTGGTCGTGCCGGGACACTCGTCGATCTTTTTGGTGCTTGCGCTGCCGGCCTGCCTGGCGGGGACCTGTATTTTGTTGCACCGTATGAATCACGCTAAGCCTCGACTCACAGAGGCAGAACTGGACGCTTTGTCATCCCCCCTGGAACACCGATAAGTGGAGTTATCTGATGGCTAACATTCTCGGCGGTATCGCCGTCTCTCATACCCCGACTATCGGCTTCGCGGTCGATCATCATAAACAGCAGGACCCGGCATGGTCGCCGATCTTCCAGAGCTTCGAACCGCTGCAGCGCTGGCTGGAGGAGAAAAAACCGGATGCGCTGGTGTACATCTTTAATGACCATGTGACCGCCTTTTTCTTCGATCACTATTCGACATTTACGCTGGGAATCGATAGTCAATATGACGTTGCCGATGAAGGCGGCGGACCACGCTGTCTGCCGCCGGTCCAGGGCAATGCGGCGCTCTCAAGGCACATTGGCGCCAGCCTGATGGCCGATGAGTTTGATATGTCGTTCTTTATGGATAAAAAGCTCGACCACGGCCTTTTCTCGCCGCTTTCGGCGCTGTTGCCCTGGGATGAAGCGCAGGGGTGGCCGACGGCGGTGATCCCGTTACAGATCGGCGTGCTGCAATTTCCGGTACCGAGCGCGCGCCGTTGTTACCGACTCGGCCAGGCGCTGCGCCGGGCAATTGAAAGCTTCCCGGAAGATATCAATGTGGCGATTGTCGCGACCGGCGGGCTCTCGCATCAGGTTCATGGCGAGCGCTGCGGATTTAATAATCCCGACTGGGATGCCCAGTTTGTTGACATGCTGGTTAATGACCCGGAAAAGCTTACCGAAATGACCCTTGGCGAATATGCCGAGCTGGGGGGAATGGAAGGGTCTGAGGTGATCATGTGGCTGGTGATGCGCGGCGCGCTATCAGCCAATGTCACCGAAACCTGGCGCGACTATTACCTGCCGTCGATGACCGGTATCGCTACGCTGATCCTTGAGAACAATGCGCGCCTGCCCCCCGTCGATACCCTGACGCGCCATCGCCAGCATATGGCGCAGCAGCTGGCCGGGGTGGAGAAACTGCCGGGAACCTATCCTTTTACCCACGAGCGCAGCCTGAATGGCTTGCGGCTTAACCGTTTCCTGCATCGGCTGATTGAGCCTGCCTGGCGCGAACGTTTTCTGCAGTCGCCTCAGTCGCTTTATGCCGAAGCCGGACTGAGTGAGGAGGAACAGCAGTTGCTCAACGCACGCGACTGGCGGGGATTGATTCAGTATGGCGCCAGTTTCTTCCTGCTGGAGAAAATGGGCGCGGTGGTCGGCGTATCCAACCTGCATATTTACGCCGCGATGCGCGGGCAGACGCTGGAGGCGTTTCAGCAAACGCGCAACCAACAGGTAACCTATTCGGTGGCGGGTAAACGTTAAACAGTCCCGTCCTGAACCTGCTGATAAATAAAACGCAACAGCGCCTGCGTCGCCGGGGAGGGTAGGCTGCCGGCGCGAAACGTCAGCCCGATACGCCGGGTGGTATCGGGCAGGGGGACCGGCAACACGCTGAGCAACCCATTGTCAGTTTCAAAACGCATCTGGCTGGCGGAAACCGCCGCCAGCATGTCGGAGTCCTGCAGCAATCCTCGCACCATCGCCGCATCCCCGGTCTCCACCGTCGGCTGGGGCAGCGGCAGCCCCAGGGTGACAAACGCCTTATCCAGCAAATGGCGCGCCGGCGCGTTGGCGCGCGGCAGCACCCATTGCGCCGTCGCCAGCTGGCTGCGCGGGTCCGGATGGCGCAGCAGCGGGTGGTTATTACGCAGTAAAATCAGCATATCCTCTTCGAATAACGCCTCGCTACAGAGGTCCGGGAGATCTTCATCCTGACGCAGGGCGCCGATAATAAAATCGATATTACCTGCGCGCATATCGGCGACCAGCGACTCATACGGGCTTTCATTGGTCATGAGGGTAATACCCGGGTGCTGGGCCAGAAAGGCGGCAATGGCGGAGGGCAGTAGCCGGGTGCGACTCAGCGGCAGGGCGCCAATGCGCACGGTGCCCTCCAGCACCCCGCGACGGGCGGCGAGATCGCTCCAGATGTTTTCCAGCTCGTTGAGCGCTCTGCTCACCGGGGGATAGAGCAGTTCTGCGGCAGGCGTGGGACGCACCCCTTCTGGCGTTCGGCGAAACAGCGCCGAATCCGCCCCTTTCTCCAGGACCTTCAGCGCGGCGCTGACCGCCGGCTGGGTGATCCCCAACTGTTGCGCGACGGTTTGGGTATGGTTGACGTGATAGAGCTGAATAAAAATGGCTAACCGGCGGGTATTGAACAGCCAACCGGCGTCCGCCAGCGGGCCGCTGGTGCGGGTATGGTGCTTCTGCAACAGCGCCGGGATGGCCTGCAGGTCGTCAATCGCCCGCCGGGCGCGCGGCAGGATGCACTTGCCATACTCGGTGGGCACCATGCCGCTGTAATGGCGTTCGAACAGCGTGACGTTCAACGCGGCTTCAAGGTCGCGGATAGCCCGGGTTATCGCTGACTGCGTGCGGAATAAGTCATCGGCAGCACGCGAGACGCTTCCGCGCAGCGCGACCTGACAAAAAAAGCGCAGCTGCATGATATTTATGATTTTATCGTGCTTTCTCTTCAGCATTATTCGTCAGGCCTGAAATAGTGAGTGAGTCGACAACATAAATAAAAATCATAGCCTTCGCAAGTTAACGAATTACCTTCCAGCGGCGGGACATGACAAGCTGAAAAAAACAACAGAGGAAGCCATCATGTCTCATCCGGTTAGCGAAAAAAGTGCCCTTGTCGTCAGCGCCCACTCGGCCGATTTCGTCTGGCGCGCGGGCGGTGCGATAGCCCTGCATGCCCTGCAGGGCTATCAGGTCCATGTGGTCTGTTTGTCCTTTGGCGAGCGCGGCGAGTCCGCCAAACTGTGGCGTAAAGGCAACATGACCGAGGAGGCGGTGAAGCAAGTCCGTCGCGAAGAGGCGCAGGCCGCCGCCGAGATCCTGGGCGCCAGCGTCGAATTCTTTGATATCGGCGACTATCCGCTGCGCGCCGATAAAGAGACGCTGTTTCGTCTGGCGGATGTGTATCGCCGTATCCAGCCCCACTTTGTTCTGACGCACTCGCTGCAGGATCCCTATAACTACGATCACCCGCTGGCCTCCCACCTGGCTCAGGAGGCTCGGATTATCGCTCAGGCAGAAGGCTATCGCCCTGGCGAGAAAATTGTCGCTGCTCCCCCGGTTTACTGTTTCGAACCGCACCAGCCGGAGCAGTGCAACTGGAAGCCTGATGTGCTGCTGGACATCACCACTGTCTGGGAGAAAAAGTATCAGGCCATTCAGTGTATGCAGGGCCAGGAGCATTTGTGGGAGTACTACACCCGCGTGGCGCTGCAGCGCGGAGTGCAGGCCAAACGCAACATCGGCATCACGGCCGCGCGTGATATCGTTCACGGTGAAGCCTTCCAGAGCATCTTCCCCCGCGTAACGGAGAACCTGGCATGAAGCTGTTAAATAAAAAAGGCCTTGTGATCCGCCATCTGCCGCGCCATGACGAGGCGGTTTTGCGCCGCTGTGAGGCGGCCGGGGTGGCGACGCTCCATGAAGCCTGGGCACGCCAGGGGCTGATGGGGCCGGCAATCCGTCCGATTCAGCAGGGCGTCAGCCGGGCGGGCAACGCGGTCACGGTACTGGTGACGCCAGGCGACAACTGGATGTTTCATGTCGCGGTCGAGCAGTGCCGCGCCGGCGATATTCTGGTGGTGGCCCCGACGTCGCCGTGCGGCGATGGCTTCTTCGGCGATCTGCTGGCGACGTCTCTCCAATCGCGCGGTGTGGTCGGTCTGGTGGGCGATATCGGCATTCGCGATTCGCAAACGTTGCGGGAGATGGGATTCGCTGTCTGGTCCCGTCAGGTTTATGCCCAGGGAACGGTGAAAGAGAGCCTCGGCTCGGTTAACGTCCCGGTGATTTGCGCAGGCCAGCTTGTGCAGCCGGGCGATGTCGTGGTGGCCGACGACGATGGCGTCGTGGTGCTGCCTCACGCCCAGGTGCGTGATGTGCTCGATAAAGCGGAAGCACGCATGAGCAATGAGCTTGCGAAGCGTGAGCGGATGCGCCATGGCGAGCTGGGGCTGGATATTTACGCGATGCGCCAGCGTCTGGCGGAAAAGGGGCTGCGGTATTACGACAGCGCAGATGAGGTGGAGGAGTAAGATGGCGCAACGCGGAATTCCCTGTCTATGGATGCGCGGCGGCACCTCGAAGGCGGCCTGTTTTCTGGCTGACGATCTGCCTGCCGATCCGGTGCAACGTGATGCGGTGCTGCTGGCGGTGATGGGCTCGCCTGATCCCCGGCAAATTGACGGGATCGGCGGCGCCGATCCGCTGACCAGTAAAGTGGCGATTATCCGCCGCTCCGCACGGCCTGACGCCGATGTGGACTATCTGTTTGCCCAGGTGAACGTGACGGGGGCCTCTGTGGACTACGGCCAAAACTGCGGCAATATTCTTGCCGCCGTTGGCCCTTTCGCCATCGAGCGTGGGCTGATTCGCCACGATGCGCCGCTCACTCGGGTGCGTATTTATATGGAGAATACGGGGCAACTGGCGGTGGCAGAGATCCCCTGCGATGCCGACGGGGTCGACTACGTCGGCGAGAGTCGTATCGATGGCGTGCCGGGCAGCGCCAGCCCGATCCTGCTCCATTTTCTTGATGTGGCAGGCTCCAGCTGCGGGACACTGCTGCCGACCGGCCGGGTCCGTGACCGTTTTGACGGCGTCGAGGTGACCTGCATCGATAACGGAATGCCGGTGATCCTGCTGCGCGCGTGCGACCTCGGTTGCACCGGCTATGAGACGCGCGAACAGCTGGATAATGACGACGCGCTTAAACGTCGCCTGGAGTCGATTCGCCTGCAGGCCGGGCCGCTGATGCAGCTTGGCGACGTCAGCCAGCGCACGGTGCCCAAGATGACCCTGATCGCCGAGCCGCGACACGGCGGCGCCATCAGCAGCCGCACCTTTATCCCGCACCGCTGCCACGCGTCGATCGGCGTATTTGGCGCGGTGAGCGTGGCCAGCGCCTGTCTGCTTCCTGGATCCGTCGCGCAGGGCATGGCGCAGGTCGCGCCAGGCGCTACGCCGCTGCTCAGCGTCGAGCATCCGACAGGCGAATTTAGCGTGACGCTTCAGCTTGACGCAGACGGCGCCCTGACAGGCTGCGGCCTGTTACGCACGGCGCGACTGCTGTTTGCTGGCGAAGTTTTTATTCCGGCCCGCGTCTGGCCGCGTGAGGAGTAATGATGACGACAATCGCGTTTATTGGTTTTGGCGAGGCGGGTGGCATTCTGGCGGCAGATCTGGCCCGTGAGCATGCGGTGACCATATGGGATTGCAAGCTCAATGGCCCGGAGCGAGAGGCAATGGTCAGGAAAGCCGGTGATTCGCGCGTTCAGGCGGGGAGTTCGCTGGCGCAGGCGCTGGAGAGCGCCGCGCTGATTTTTTCTACTGTGACCGCCGGTGAGGCGTTAAAGGTCGCGCAGCAGGCCGCCGCGCTGCTGCAGCCGGGGCAATATTTCCTCGATCTCAACTCCGTGGCGCCGGAAACGAAACGGCAGGCAGCTGAACATTTTCTGCCCGGCGCCTACATTGATGTCGCGGTGATGGCGCCGGTGCCGCCGGCCCGATTGCAGACACCGTTATTGATCGGCGGGCCGCAGGCGGAGGCGATCGCGCCGCGTCTGCAGGGGCTGGGGCTGAATGCCCGCTATGGCGCCAGTACGGTGGGCCAGGTGTCGGCGATAAAAATGTGCCGTAGCGTGATGATCAAAGGTCTTGAAGCGCTCACCACAGAATGCCTGTTCGCGGCCCGTGAATATGGCGTCGAGGAGGAGGTGCTTAGCTCCTTGCATCATAGTTTCCCGTCTCTGGGCTGGACAGGCGCGTTTCCCGACTATCTGATCAGCCGGGTGGCGGAACATGGCGTTCGGCGCAGCGAAGAGATGGAAGAGGTGGTGAAAACCCTGCGTGATGTGGGGAGCGCCGGGATAATGAGCGAGGCGATCGCGAAAAGCCAGCGCCAGCTTCCGGAGCAGATGGCCGCCCGTAGCCTGAGCTACAGGCAGCTGACGCCGTTTGACTGGAAAACGCTGGTCGCCAGGCTGAAATAACCGCTATTTGGCCGGACAGACGATTTTGTCGATTGCGGCCTGGTAGCTTTTTTGGTTATTGCGCTCTTTCGCCAGCGTCGCTTCGCGGACCGCGTTCTTGTTGCCGTCGGTCGCCAGCACTTTATTGGCAAAATCGTTGTCGCTGAGGTGGCTTGCTGGCGCGCATTTTTCCTTCACCGCTTTGAGCACCTGCTGCTTTTGCTGCTCGAACTGCAGGCTTTGCAGCGGTGATTCGGCCCACGCCGACGTGGCGCTCAGGGCGGTGACCAGGCATACCATCCAACATGCTTTCATCAGGCTTCTCCTTCCGTAATCGCTTCCGTCAACTATATGCGCAGGTGGGAAAACACGCAAATAGCGGTTAATTTAACTTATTGAAAAGGCGTTTGTTATCATCGCCTCAGGCGGCTCTCACCCGCCGCCGCGAGTCGATAGCGATCAGCACCACCGACGCCAGGATCAGCAGAGTGCCCAGCCAGTCCGGCAGCGTGAAGGTGATCCCCAGCAGCAGGAGCGACAGCAGGGCGCTGCTCAGCGGTTCGGCGCAGCTGAGGATCCCCGCTTTGGCGCCGCCAATCTTCTGCGCGCCGTTAAGATAAAGGCTGAATGTCAGCGAAGTACCGATCACCACCAGGTAGAAAAAAGCTAACAGCAGGCTGCCGTTCACCACAAAATCGGTGCCCTGGCCGCCGTAAAACGGCAGCAGCATCGCACCGCCGAACAACATACTCCAGCCGACGATCGGCAGCGTCCCGTAGCGGGCAATTAGCGTCGAGGGATAGGTGGTATAAAACGCGGCGGCAAACGCCGAGGCGATCCCCCAGAACAGCGCCGCCGGCGAAATCGACAGCGTCGTCGGGTTGCCGTGGGTTACCAGCAGAAAGGTGCCCGCCAGCGAGGTGCAGATAGCCCCCAGCACCAACGGAGTGGGGCGCGCTTTGCGGGCGAGGGCGAACCAGGCGACGATGATCGTCGGGGACAGGAACTGCAGCACTGTGGCCGTGGCGGCATTCGATTTTTCAATGGTCATCAGAAAGGTGAACTGCACGGTTAACGCGCCAAACAGCGAGAAAAACAGCAGGCTGACGGCGTCGCGGCGGTTTTGCAGCACGCGGAAAATGCGGTCGCCGTGAACAAAGCCGAGCATCAGCAGGATCAGCCCGGCGAACAGCAGACGCGTCATGGTCAGAAACGGCGACGACATCTGGCTTTCCTGCATAATAAACTGCGCGCATACCCCGGAACTGCCCCACAGCACGGCGGCAATCAGTACGTTCAGCATCCCTTTTTTGCTGGAGCCCATCTTTTCCTCTGGTGAAATGTGACAAAGGGGAATCATAACATGCGCCCGCCCGGGCGGCGGGGCAGGAAATGGTAGTTGGCCGCGCCGGGGTAACGATTTTGCAGGCCCGGGAAGGCGAAGTCGCCGCCGGGCATGACCCGACAATCGCGTTCTAGCTTAAATCGACATTTTTACTGCCGAACAGCCAGGTGAGCACAAAGCCGCACAGGTAGGAGACCGCCAGTCCGCCGGCGTAAACCGCCATCCCGGCGTAAATCCCGCTGCCGGAGGTCATCAGCGGCAGCGCCACCAGCCCGGACGGACCGAACACGGTGTTCAGGCCGACCGGCAGCCCCAGCCAGGCGATCAGTCCGACGAAGAAGCCGCCGCAGGCGCCGCCGAGGCAGGCGGTAACAAACGGCTTCATCCGCGGCAGGGTGACGCCGTAGATTAGCGGCTCGCCAATCCCGAGGAAGCCCGGAATAATCGCCCCTTTAATCTGGGTTCGCAGCAGCGAATCGCGCTTCGCCCGCCAGAACAGCGCCAGCGCCGCCCCCACCTGCCCGGCCCCGGCCATCGCCAGGATCGGGAACAGCGAGTTAAAGCCCTGGGCATCCACCAGCGCAAAATAGACCGGGACAAACCCCTGATGGACGCCGAACATCACCGCCAGCAGGAACAGACCGGCCAGCACCGCCGAGCCAAACGGATTGCCATTAAGATGCAGGAACAACCACGACATGCCGGTAAACAACCAGCCGCCAATCGGCATGATCACCGTAAAGGTCACCGCGCCCATGATCAGCAGCGTCACCGCCGAGGTGAGGATCATATCGAGGTTGGCCGGCATGACCCGCCGCACCTGGCGTTCAACCCACGCGCCAAGGATGGCGGCGATCAGTACGCCGATGATATTGCCGCGCGGATCGATGCCGTGGCCGAAGAAGGTGGAGATCCCGGCGTAGACGCCGCTGGTCGCCTCCGGGTTGTAGCCCAGCACGAACAGCGAGGCGATAATCGCGCCGTTTACCCCGGAGCCGCCGAACGCCTTCTGAGCGTTATAGCCAATCAGGATGCTCAGGAAGGTGAACATCCCTTTGCTGAAGACCTTCATATAGCCAATCAGCGCCACCAGGCTGGCGTTCGGATGGGCGTTCTCCAGCACGAAAACCTGTTCCGCCAGGGTGGCGAAGCCCAGCAGCAGCCCGACGGCGATAAAGCCGGGGATTAGCGGCGTAAAGATGGTGGCGAATTTGGCGAGAAACTTCTGTACCGCGCTGGTCTGCTTGCCCTTCAGCGCCTGTTTTCTCTCCGCCGCGACGTCGGCCAGCGACGGCGCGGCAGGGGCCTCCTCCAGCAGGCCGTTCATCATCTCGGCGGCGGTTTGCGCTTTGCCGGGGCCGAGCACTACCTGGAACTGCTCGTCGCTGACGATCACCCCCATCACGCCGTCAATCTGGCGGATGGCGGTGGTGTCGGCCAGACCTTCATCGCGCAGGGTCAAGCGCAGGCGCGTCATGCAGTTGCCCGCCTGCGCGACGTTTGCGGCGCCGCCCACGTGGCTGAGGATCCGCGCTATCATCTCTTTCGTTATTTTTGCCATTGCCCGTTACCTGTCTGTCGGCGCTCAGGCGTTGCTGAGCGCCTTGCGGATGTAGCCGTTGTTTTTCGCCAGCAGCGACTGCGCCTCTTCGGCGCTTAAGTCTGCCAGCACCATCACGATCGCCGTTTTACAGTGGCGGCCGCAGGCCTCCAGCGCATTCTGGGCGGTGGGGCGATCGCAGTCGGTCGCCTCCATCACGATGGAAACCTGGCGCTCAATCAGCTTGGCGTTGGTCGCTTCGACGTCGACCATCAGGTTGCTGTAGACCTTGCCGACGCGGATCATCGCCCCGGTGGAGATCATGTTCAGCACCAGCTTCTGCGCAGTGCCGGCTTTCAGGCGGGTTGAGCCGGTCACCACCTCCGGGCCGACCACCGGAGTAATGGCGACGTCCGCCAACTGGGCCATTTCGCCATGCGGGTTACAGCTGACGATGGCGACAAAGGCATTCTGGCGATGGGCATACTCCATGGCGCCAATGACGTACGGCGTGCGTCCGCTGGCCGCCAGCCCCACCAGCACATCGCGGTGGCTGAAGTTCAGGTTCTGCAGATCCATCGCCCCCTGCGCTTTGTTGTCTTCCACGTTTTCCACGGCGCTGAGAATCGCTTTATGTCCGCCGGCGATGATCCCCACCACCTGCTCCGGGCGGGTGCCGAAGGTCGGTGGGCATTCACTGGCATCGAGGATCCCCAGACGCCCTGAGGTACCCGCGCCAATGTAAATCAAGCGGCCACCGGCCTGCAGCGCCGCCGCGACCTTATCCACCACCTCGGCAATCTGCGGCAGATAGGGCGTTATCGCCTGGGCTACCTGCTGGTCTTCCTGGTTTATCACCGTCAGCATCTCGAGGGTGGAGAGGGTGTCAATGTTGGCGCTGTTGGCGTTACGTCGCTCGGTCAGCAGTTTGCTCAGGTCGATACTCATAGAAACCTCGTTATTCTCAGTGGCGCGCAGTATAAGGAATTATTTATTCCTTGCCTGTGAAGAGTATCACGATTAGTACGCGGAAAATAATAGGAGAATGGTAGATATGGCGGGAAATAGTGCGGTAATAAAGATGGAATATTTTATTACCGCACCTGGCGTTTAGCGCGCGCTGCGCGGCTGGCTGAGGCCCATTAGCAGCGCCAGCAGATAGCAGATCGCCATCGCGAGGCTCATTTTCAGCATCGTTTCGCCGCCGAGGCCCGCCAGCGGCGCGGCGATGCCGCCGAAGACAAACATCAGGGTGCCCATCAGCGCGGACGCAGTCCCGGACTGCGCGGCGTCAACGACGCTCATCGCCTCCGCGCCGGCGACGGTGCTGATGCCGCTCATCAGCGACACGGTAAAGAACAGGCCGACCAGCGCCAGCACCGGCAGCTGCAGCCAGGCAAACAGCAGCATGATCGCCGCGCAGCTCACCGCCAGCGTCAGGCCGCCGCGCAGCAGGCTTTCGGCGCTGAAGCGGCGCGCCAGACGGGAAAAGATCATCGCCGCGATAATCAGCCCGATACCGTTCAGACCGAACAGCAGGCTGAACTGCATGGCGCTCATGCCGTATTCGCTCTGCATCACGAAGGAAGAGGATCCGATGTAGGAGAACAGTCCGGCCATCATAAAGGCCTGAATCAGGCAGAAGCGTAGAAAACGACGATTCTTCAGCACCGGCTGGTCGGGCCGCTGGCGGGTCGCATTGGTTGCCGCGGCCGGGCGCGTTTCCCGCAGAATAGTCAGGCTCATCACCAGCAGCGCGCCGCCAATGGCGGCCATCGTCCAGAAGAGAATTCGCCAGTCGAAGGCGGTGATAACGTAGCCGCCCAGCACCGGTGACAGAACCGGCGCAATGCCGTTCACCGTCATCAGCAGGGCGAAAAACTGGGTCAGCAGGGTGCCCTGGTATTTATCGCGGGCGATGGAGCGCGACAGCACCGAACCGCCGGCGCCGGCGAAGCCCTGTAAAAAACGCCAGACAATCAGCATGTTGATATCCCTTGTCAGGGCGCACATCGCCGAAGAGAAGATAAACAGCAGCAGGGACAGCGCCAGGGGTTTCAGGCGGCCAATGCGGTCGCTCAGCGGGCCGAAAAACAGCTGACCCAGACCGAGGCCAATCAGCGCGGCGGTCAGCGACAGCTGGGTCTGGGTGCTGGTGGCCTGCAGTTGCTGAGTTATCTCCGGCAGCGCCGGCAGATAAAAATCCGTGCACAGCGGGCCGATGCCCGACAGCAGGCCGAGGATCAGCGCCCAGGAGAGGGAAACACGTGGCATAACGATTCCTTACAGAAGCCGGGCGCGGCCGCCCGGCGGGTGAAATTAACTGGCGCCGCCGCCCAGCGACTGCCAGAGGGTGATCCGGTTATTGAGGTCGGTCTGCTGCAGGGACAGCAGCGTCGTCTTCGCCGACCACAGCGTGCGCTGGGCCGTAAGCACCGACAGATAATCGCCGACCCCGGCCTGATAGCTCTTCATGGCGATATCCAGCGAGGTCTGCTCGGCGGCGACGTACTGCCGCTGGGCATCGAGCTCTTCGCTCAGCGTTTCCCGGCGGGCCAGCGCATCGGCAACGTCCTTAAAGGCGCTCTGAATCGATTTCTCGTAGGTGGCGATCAGCCCCTTTTTCTCCGCTTCCGCATAGCGCAACTGCGCCAGGTTGCTGCCGCCGGTGAACAGCGGCAGGCTGATGGAGGGGGCGAACGACCACACCTGCATCCCGTGGCTGAACAGTGACGACAGCGAGTCGCTGCCGACCCCGGCGCTGGCGGTCAGTGAAATCGACGGGAAGAAATTCGCCCGCGCCGCGCCGATATCGGCATTGGCGCTCTTCAGGTTGTGCTCCGCTTCCTGTATATCCGGCCGGCGCAGCAGCACCGACGACGACACCCCCGCCGGCACCAGGGCGATGCTGTTATCCCCCAGACTTTCGAGGGTGCCGGGCAGCAGGCTCTCCGGCACGGTTTCCCCCGCCAGCAGGTTAATGGCGTTTTTATCCTGCGCCACCAGCGTGCGGTAGCTGGCGACGCTGGCGCGCGCCTGCTGATAGACGCTTTCCGCCGAGCTTAAATCGCCGGCGGAGGCGGTGCCCACCGCCATCTGGCGGGCGACGATGTTGCGCGAGTTTGCTGCGCTGTCCATGGTCTGCTGCGCCAGCGCCAGATTGCTGTTATCCGTCGCCAGCGTCACCCAGGCGGTGGTCAAATCGGCAATCATCGTCAGTCGGGTATTCTGCGCGGTGAATTCGCTGGCAAGCCAGGTTTCGCGCGCCGCGCGCGACAGGCTCTGGTTCTTGCCAAACAGATCCAGCTCGAAGCTGGAGACCGCGCCGTCGGCCTGCGAAGTTGAGCTCAGGCCGCTGGCCACCGTTTTGCTGCGGGTATGGCTCAGCTCGGCATCGACAGTGGGAAACAGCGACGCCCGCGTCTCGCCGTACTGGGCGCGCGCGGCCTCGATATCGGCCAGCGCCTTTTGCACATCGCGGTTGCTGTTCAGCGCGATACTGACCACTTTTTTCAGCCGCGCGTCATTGACCACTTTCTGCCAGTCGCCGACCACCGCCGTCGATTCGCCGTGCGCCCCGGGCAGGGTGGCCGGCACCGGCGCGGCCGGGCGATCATAATGCGGGTCAAGCGAGACGCAGCCCGCGGTCAGGAGCGCGATAAACATAAAACTCAAACGAAACATACTTTACTCCTGAGAAGGACGTTGGCGAGTGAAGAAGCGTTTCACCAGCACGAAGAACAGCGGCACAAAGAACACCGCCAGCAGGGTGGCCGTCAGGGTGCCGCCGATGATGCCGGTGCCGATCGCCACGCGGCTATTGGCCCCGGCGCCGGTGGCGACGGCCAGCGGCAGCACCCCGGCGATAAACGCCAGCGAGGTCATGACAATGGGGCGCAGACGGGTCTGCGCGGCGCGGATCGCCGCCCGGGAGAGCGAATACCCCTCATCCACGGCGGATTCAGCGAACTCGACGATCAGGATGGCGTTCTTCGACGACAGGCCGATGGTGGTCAGCAGCGCCACCTGGAAGTAAACGTCGTTGCTTAAGCCGCGCAGCGTCGCCGCCAGCGCCGCGCCGAGCAGGCCGAGCGGGATGACCATGATCACCGAGAACGGCACCGACCAGCTCTCATACAGCGCCGCCAGGCACAGGAACACCACCAGAATCGAAATGGCGTACAGGCTCATCGCCTGGCCGCTGGCCAGCTTTTCCTGCAGCGAAATGCCGCTCCACGCCCAGGTGGAGCCCGCCGGCAGGCTGTCGGCCAGCTTTTCCATCTTGTCCATCGCCGCGCCGGAGCTGAAGCCGGCGGCGTTTTCGCCCTGGATCTCAAAGGCGGCGGAGCCGTTGTAGCGCACCAGGCTTTCCGGGCCGTATTGCCAGTGGGTGGTGGCGAAGGCGGAGAACGGCGTCATGCTGTTATCGCTGCCGCGAACGAACCATTTGCCAAGGTCGGAGGGCACCGCGCGCGCGTCGCTCTCGCCCTGGATATAGACCTTCTTCACCCGGCCGCGATCGATAAAGTCATTTACGTAGGTGCCGCCCCAGGCGCTGGAGAGCGTATCGGTCACGTCGCTCAGCGACAGCCCCAGCGAGACCGCTTTGTTGTTATCGATATCCACCTGCAGCTGCGGCATCTGCGGCAGGTCGTTGGCGCGCACCGACTGCAGCTCGCCGCTCTGGTTGGCCGCCGCCAGTAGCTGACTGCGCAGCTTCATCAGGCTGTCGCGGTCGGTACCGCCGCTGGCCATCAGCTCGAAAGTGAAGCCGTTACTTTGCCCAAGGCCGTCCACCGATGGCGGCGTCATGGCGAACAGGGTGGCGTCGCGGATCGCCCCAAGTTCTTTGTTGGCGCGCAGGGCGATGGCCTGGGCGGTATTGTCGTCGCCTTTGCGCTGCGACCAGTTGTTCAGCGACACGAAGGCCATCCCGGCGTTCTGACCGCTGCCGCTAAAGCTGAAGCCGTCGACGGTGAAAATGACGTTGGTATTGGCTTTCTCTTTCGTCAGGAACCAGTCGGTTACCTGGCGGCGCACCTCGGCGGTGCGCACCGCGGTGGCCCCGGCGGGCAGGGTGTACTGGACCATGATCTCGCCCTGGTCCTCCACCGGCAGGAAGCTGCCCGGCAGTTTCCACATCGCCAGCGCCATCGCCCCGCAAATCAGGACGTAAGCGCCCATCATCACCGCGCCCCGGCGCAGGCCGCCGAGCACGCGGCGCTGGTAGCCCGCTTCCGTACGCCCCCACAGGCGGTTAAACGCGCCGAAGAACCCTTTGGTATGAGGCCTGGAGTGGCTGAGCAGCGCGCCGCACAGCGCCGGGGTGAGGGTCAGGGCCACCACCACCGACAGCATCATCGCTGAGATAATGGTCACCGAGAACTGGCGATAAATGACCCCGGTCGAGCCGCCGAAGAAGGCCATCGGCAGGAACACCGCCGACAGCACCAGGGCAATCGCCACCAGCGCGCCGGAGATTTCGCCCATCGATTTTTCGGTGGCTTCGCGGGCGGGCAACCCTTCGTCGCGCATAATGCGCTCGACGTTCTCCACCACCACGATGGCGTCGTCCACCAGCAGGCCGATCGCCAGCACCATGGCGAACAGCGTCAGGGTGTTAATCGAGTAGCCGAACAGCGCCAGCACCCCGAAGGTGCCGAGCAGCACCACCGGCACCGCCACCGCCGGAATGAGCGTCGCGCGGAAATTCTGCAGGAACAGATACATCACACAGACCACGAGAACGATCGCTTCGAACAGGGTCTGAATCACGTCCTCGACCGAAATTTTAATAAACTCGGTGCTGTCCTTCGGATAGGCTATATCGTAGCCCTGCGGCATCTGACGCTGGAATTCGGCGATCTTGCTTTTCACCAGGGTCGCGGTATCCAGCGCGTTGGCGCCGGGGGCCATCATCACCGCGATCCCGGCGGCCGGATGGCCGTTCAGATTGGCGGTAGCGGTATAATCCTCGCTGCCCATCTCCACCCGCGCGACATCGCTCAGGCGCACCACCGAGCCGTCGGCCTGGCTTTTCACGATGATCGCTTTGAACTGATCGGGGGTTTGCAGCCGCGACTGCGCGCGTACGGTGGCGGTCAGCTGCTGGGCGCTGGACGACGGCAGGGCGCCGATTTTACCGGCGGAGACCTGCACGTTCTGCGCCTCAATCGCCGACTGGACGTCGGAAGGCATCAGCGAGTAGGAGGCGAGTTTGGTCGGGTCCATCCAGACGCGCATCGCGTATTCGGCGCCGAACACCTGCAGGCTGCCGACGCCCTCCACGCGCGCCAGCGGGTCCTGCAGGTTGCTGACCAGCCAGTCGGAGATATCGGAGCTGGTGGCGCGGTCGGTTTTGTCATACACCGCGAGGATCAGCAGGAAGCTGCTCTGCGATTTTTCCACCGTCACGCCGGACTGCTGGACTTCGCTCGGCAGCCGCGATTCCGCCTGCTGGACTTTGTTCTGCACCTGCACCTGGGCGGTGTCCGGGTCGGTCCCCTGCTCAAAGGTGACGGTGATGCTGACCGAGCCGTCGGAGCTGCTGGTAGAGCTGAAGTAGAGCAGATGGTCGAGGCCGGTAAGCTGCTGCTCGATGACCTGGGTGACGCTGTTCTCCAGGGTTTCGGCAGAGGCGCCGGTATAGGTGGCGGAGATTTTCACCGCCGGCGGGGCGACGTCCGGATACTGGCCCACCGGTAGGGTGCGGATCGCCAGCACGCCGGCGAGCATAATCAGAATGGCGATCACCCAGGCAAAGACCGGGCGACGCACGAAGAAACGGGAGAACATCAGGCGTTGCCTCCGTTATTGTTGACGGCAACGGCCTTCACCGTCTGGCCAGGGGCCACTTTACCGGTGCCTTCGACGATCAGCTTGTCGCCCGCTTTCAGGCCGCTCAGCACCAGCCATTTATCGCCGTAGGTGTCGCCGGTTTCCACGGCGCGCTGCGCAACTTTGTTGTCGGCATCGACCACCAGCGCCGTGGCGTTGCCTTTGGCATCGCGGGTAATCCCCTGCTGCGGGGCGAGGATCGCGTCGTTCATGATGCCTTCATCGATGCGCGCGCGAACAAACATCCCCGGCAACAGGACATGCTGCGGGTTGGGGAAGATAGCGCGCAGGGTTACCGAGCCGGTGGATTCATCGACGGCGACTTCGGTGAGCGCCAGACGCCCTTTTTCCTGATAGGTGCTGCCATCTTCCAGGGTTAACGTCACGCTGAGGGTGTCGCTGTTGCTGGCCAGGCTTTGTTTGCGTAAGCGCAGGAGATCGACGCTGGATCGCGTCAGATCGACATACATGGTGTCGAGCCCGCGGATCGTCGCCAGCGCGGTATCCTGATCGGCGGAGACCAGCGCCCCCGGCGTGACCGACGAGATGCCGATACGCCCGGCAATCGGCGCGGTGACGGTGGTCCAGTTCAGGTTGATGCGCGCGCTCTCCAGCGCCGCTTTCTTCGATTCCACGCTGGCCTTGTCCTGGGCGCAGGTGGAGGCGGCGTCGTCGGCATCCTGGCGGGAGACGCCGTTATCCCGGACCAGCGACGCGTAGCGCTGAGCCTTCTGGCAGTCGGAGACTACCAGCGCCTGGGCCTGTTTCAGCGCCGCCGCCGCTTCGTTCCAGGTCGCGCGATAGCTGGAGGGATCGATCTGGTAAAGGGCCTGCCCGGCCTTCACCATATCGCCTTCGGTAAACAGGCGCTTCTGGATGATACCGCCCACCTGCGGGCGTACTTCGGCGCTGAGCGAGGCGGTGGTGCGGCCGGTGAGCTGGCTGACTACCGGAACCGGCTGGCTTTGCAGAGTGACCACGCCCACTTCCGGCGTGGGTTGCTGCGGGGCAGATGTCTGCGCATTATCGCATCCGCTAAGGAGAAATAATGCTGTCGCGATGGGAGCTATGATGTATTTCATTATATTTTCTCAAGATATAAGACGTCCGCCCCGTTTATTTAAAAACGAGGAAATAGGTTGGGCGCTGAGGCATTTTCGGCTAAGCGAAAATGACAAAAAAGGAACACAGATGTTCCTGAACGTGATTGTTATTGTGTCTCCGCTGAAGCCAACCTCTTCGGCCTTCAGGAGGTGAAAAGCGCATCTCCTCTGGTTTCATGATGAGAATGATCATTCTCATTTTTTGCCATTATACGATCCGCAGCGATAATGGAAAGGTTTTTTTGCTTACTTTTAGAACGCAAAAAATTAAGGCAAATAATCATGGAGAAAATAAGAATTTTTTGTGAAAGTGGAGAAGGAAAATAACCATTCGGCATCGCGATACTGGAGATAGTTAATGGCGTTAATCATTACAAAAAGCATTAATCCCGACGATCAACAAGAATTGTTTGCCGGTCTGCGGCACTATAATCAGCAGTATCTTGATGCGGCGCAGTTTGGCGATCTGGGCGTTTACTCCCGCGATGCGCAAGGGGTGATGCAGGGCGGGCTAATTGCCAAACGCAAAGGCAACTGGCTGTGTATTGAGTATCTGTGGGTCAGCGAGGCGACCCGCGGACGCGGGCTGGGAAGCGAGCTGATGCAGGAGGCGGAGCGGCAGGCGCAGGCGCTGGGCTGCAGCCATCTGCTGGTGGATACCTTTAGCTTCCAGGCGCTGCCGTTTTATCAGAAATTAGGCTATCAGTTGCAGATGTCGCTGCCCGACTTCCCGCACGCGGGGATGCAGCGTCACTATTTGTCGAAAGCGCTGTAACGATCCTGATATCGCCGGGCGGTCAGGTACCGTACCTGTGATTGTGCCGGATGGCGGCATAAATGCCTTATCCGGCCTACACCGTTCTCCCATAGTTTCGCCCCACCCAGGACCGGCAAGCGCAGCGCCGCCGGGCAGGATATCAGGCACGTCACCTGTATTCTTGCCGGGTGGAGCCTGTCGCCTTACCCGTCCTGGGGTTCGTGCGACCTGTTGTTAATTTAACCACTTGCGCGACTGAAACTGCCGGTGCTGGCGGCCTCAAAATCGCTGAGACGTTCCCGGAAGGCCGGGGCAGCCCGCATGGATGCGGGCTGAGGGCCGTGTTTTGCATGGACGCTGCCTCGGCCCGACCCGAAGCCTGAAGGGATAAGTCGAAGGCACCGCGTAGCGGCGATTTTGCTGGCCGGAGCCCGGGAGTACAGGGGGCGGCGGCGACTGGCCGCCCCCTGTGCGCTCCCTGCTCCATAAGAGACATAACGCAGAAGATCAACCGGGAGCGCAATCTGCCCGGACATAACACGGGAGTGGTAGCCCTGCTAAACGTAGTGGCCCTGCCAAACATAGTGCGAACAGGGACATTTCCGGTTGTGCCGTTATTTCGCCGGGTGGCGGCTGCGCCTGACCCGGCCTACGACTGTAGCCCTGCTAAGCGTAGCGCGAGCAGGGAAAATCCCGGATGGCGGCGCGTGGCGCCTTATCCGGGCTACAAAAGCTTTTGCCGGTCGGCGGCTGCGCTTAACCCCCGACGCCGTGGCCCATCAACGCCAGCGCGTGGCTGACGATGGTCTGGCGGTTGACCGCCTGTAAACGCGGATCGCTGTGGATGCGCGAAAACGGCACCAGCACCAGGCTAATCACCGTGGTAAACAGCAGCTCCGGCGACAGCGCCGGGTTAATCTTGCCCTCCAGCTGCCAGCGGCGCACTGCCTCCAGCATCACCTGAAAACGCTCCTCGCCGAAGCGGGCGTCCATATGCTGACGCAGGATCGGCATCTCGCCGATGATCTCCTGCATCCACAGCGGCGCGAACCAGGCGTTCTTCTCCGCCATATGCGCCAGCGTTTCGACCATCATCGTCAGCGCCAGCACCGGGTCCTGCGGATGGTCGACAAAGATGCGGCTGATGTGGTTGCGCAGCGGCATAAAGCGCTCCTCAATCAGCTGCGTCACCAGCGCATCCCGCGAACTGAAATAGTAATGCAGCATCGCCGGCGTTACCCCGGCCTCTTTGGCGATGGCGTTCAACGACACGCGGGCCGCACCGTCGCGGGCAAACAGCGTCAGGGCGATGTCCATCAGCTGTTCGCGGTTGGCGGTACCCGGTTTTTTACCGCGCGGTCGCCCCGGGCGGCGGGGGGCATTCTGATCCTTTTGTGCTGTCATGATATGGCGATCTCTTGACCCGACTCATTCTTTCACTAAATATTAATTATGCATTTAATTAATTTCAAGCGAGCGTTGTAATGACTTCTCAAGTCGCGAACCCACCGGTGCAGTCGATACGCCTGCTGTTTAGCGCCTTACTGCTGGTGATGCTGCTCTCCGCGCTGGATCAGACCATTGTCTCCACCGCGCTGCCGACGATTGTCGGCGAACTGGGGGGGCTGGACAAGCTTTCCTGGGTGGTCACCGCCTATATCCTCAGCTCCACCATCGCGGTGCCGCTGTACGGTAAATTCGGCGATCTGTTCGGTCGCAAAATCGTGCTGCAGGTGGCGATTGGGCTGTTTCTCGTCGGCTCCGCCCTCTGCGGGCTGGCGCAAAACATGACCCAGCTGGTGCTGATGCGCGGCCTGCAGGGGCTCGGCGGCGGCGGCCTGATGGTGATCAGCATGGCGGCGGTGGCCGACGTCATCCCGCCCGCCAACCGCGGCCGCTATCAGGGGCTGTTCGGCGGCGTTTTTGGCCTGGCGACGGTGATCGGCCCGCTGATCGGCGGCTTTCTGGTGCAACACGCCTCCTGGCGCTGGATCTTCTACATCAATCTGCCGCTGGGCCTCTTCGCGCTGCTGGTGATCGGCGCGGTATTCCACAGCAGCAATAAACGCAGCCAGCATCAGATTGACTGGCTGGGAGCGATTTACCTCAGCATGGCGTTGCTGTGCATCATCCTGTTTACCTCGGAAGGGGGCAGCGTCCATGCCTGGAATGACCCGCAGCTGTGGTGCATTCTGGCCTTCGGCATCGTGGGTGTCATCGGCTTTATCTACGAAGAGCGGATGGCCGCCGAGCCGATTATTCCGCTGTCGCTGTTCCGCAACCGCAGCTTCCTGCTGTGCAGCCTGATCGGCTTCGTCATCGGCATGTCGCTGTTCGGGTCGGTCACCTTCCTGCCGCTCTATCTGCAGGTGGTGAAGGAGGCGACCCCCACCGAGGCCGGGCTGCAGCTGATCCCCCTGATGGGCGGCCTGCTGCTGACCTCGGTTATCAGTGGGCGGATCATCAGCCGGACCGGTAAATATCGCCTGTTTCCGATCCTCGGCACCCTGCTTGGCGTGACCGGCATGGTGCTGCTGACCCGGATCACCATTCACTCGCCGCTGTGGCAGCTGTACCTGTTTACCGGCGTGCTGGGGGCGGGTCTGGGGCTGGTGATGCAGGTGCTGGTCCTGGCGGTGCAGAACGCGATGCCGGCGAAGCTGTACGGCGTGGCCACTTCCGGCGTGACCCTGTTCCGCTCGATCGGCGGCTCCATCGGCGTGGCGCTGTTTGGCGCGGTGTTCACACACGTACTGCAGAGCAACCTGCAAAAGCTGTTGCCGGAAGGCGCGGTACTGCCGCCGGGAATGAATCCGGTGGCGGTGCAGCACCTGCCCGCGGATATCCGCCTCGACTATCTCGACGCCTTCGGCGCGGCGATCCATGCGGCGTTCCTGATGGCGGCCGGCATTATGGCGGTGGCGTTTGTCCTCTCCTGGCTGTTAAAGGAGGCGCCGCTGAAGACCGCGACGCACTAAGCGGCCCCGGCGATGCGCAGCAGCGCCTGACGCAGCGCTGGCGCGGCAAAATCGATAAATTTGCGCAGCTTAAGCGGCGCCAGGTCCCGCGCGGTATACAGCAAATGGACCGGCGCCGGTTCCGGCTCGACGCGTTCCAGCAGCAGACGGAGCTCACCCTGTCGCAGGCCGTCCAGCGCCTGATAGTGCAGTAAGCGAGCTACGCCCACCCCCAGCCGCGCGGCATCGGCAGCGCTCTCCGGCGTGGTGACCGATAGCGCCGGCGGCAGATTAATTAGCTGGTCCTCGCGCTCAGCGGCGCGAAAGCGCCAGCAGCGATAGGGCATCGGCGATTCAATGCGGATGATTGGCAGCGCCGCCAGATCGCGCGGCCGCTGCGGCTCGCCGTATTTCGCCAGCAGCGCCGGATGGGCGCAGGCCACAATGCGCATCCTGCCGAGGCGGGTGGCCACCATGCTGCTGTCCGCCAGGTCGCCAATCCGCACCGCCAGATCGATATGGTCGCCCACCAGGTCGGCGTTACGATCGCTGAGCAGCAAACGGACGCGAATTTGCGGGTAACGGGCGATAAATTCAGCGATCACCGGGAGAACGTGCTGGCGTCCAAACATCGTCGGCGCAGAGATCACCAGCTCGCCTTTCGGCTCCTGATACTCGCCCGTCGCCTGGCGTTCGGCGTTTTCCACCTCCTCGAGGATCCGCCGCGCGGCGGCGACATAATCGACCCCGGCGTCGGTGAGCGTCAGTTTGCGGGTGGTCCGCGCCAGCAGGCGCACCCCCAGCGCGTTCTCCAGCTCGCCGATATGGCGGCTGACGGTGGTCAACGGCATATTCAGCGCCCGCGCCGCCGCTGACATACTCCCCAGCTCGGTCACTTTCACCAGCAGCGCCATCGCGCTTAATCGATCCATTATTCTCCCGATTTTTGGAAAGATGATTGCCACTAAATCAGTATTATCATTTTTCGCAGTACAGTCCATGATGGCGCCAGACAACAGGAGGCGCTATGGCAGCAACCTTTCTCGATATCGCCATCACCCCGGACGTGATGGATGTGCAGCATGAAATGGGCAGCGACCAGCTGTGGCAAACGCCGCATAGCCGCCGCCAGGCCGACCGCTTCGGCGACAGCGAAGCGGGTATGATCGCCACCCGCGACAGCTTCTATCTGGCGACGGTGTCGCAGAGCGGCTGGCCCTATGTCCAGCACCGCGGCGGCCCGCCGGGGTTTCTGCATCTGCTGGATGACACCACCCTGGCGATGGCGGATTTCGGCGGTAACCGTCAGTACATCACCACCGGCAACCTGCGCGGCAGCGACCGGGCCTGCCTGTTTTTGATGGATTATCCACGCCGTGCCAGGCTGAAAATCTACGCCACCGTCGAGGTCCTGGCGGCAGTGGACCACCCGCAGCTGCTGGCGCAGGTGGCGCCGGCCAACTATCGCGCCCGCATTGAACGTCTGTTTCTTTTTCATTTGCAGGCGTTTGACTGGAACTGCCCGCAGCACATTACGCCGCGCTACAGCGCGCAGCAGGTGGCGGAGTACAGCCAGAACCTGCAGCAACGTATTCATGACCTGGAGCAGGAGAATCAGCGCCTGCAGCAGCAATTAGTTCGCAGAGGAGAGTCAGCATGACCGAACAACGTCCCCCGTTACCGCCGTTTACCCGTGACAGCGCTATCCAGAAGGTTCGCGCCGCAGAAGATGGCTGGAACAGCCGCGATGCCGAAAAAGTCGCTCTGGCCTACACCGTGGACAGCGAATGGCGCAACCGCAGCGAGTTTGTTCATGGCAGGAGGGAAATTGTCGAATTCCTGCAGCGAAAATGGCGCAAAGAGCAGCAATATCGGCTGATTAAGGAGCTGTGGGCATGGCAGGAAAATCGTATCGCCGTGCGCTTCGCCTACGAGTGGTGCGACGACAGCGGCAACTGGTTTCGCTCGTACGGCAATGAAAACTGGGAGTTTGATAAGCATGGACTGATGCAGACGCGCTACGCCTGCATCAACGATCTGCCGATCGCTGAAAGCGAGCGCCTGTTCCACTGGCCCCAGGGGCGTCGCCCGGACGATCATCCGGGGCTCAGCGATCTGGGGCTGTAAAACCGGCGCTGCGCGACGGATTAATCGGCTTTCGGGAAGTCGACCACCGTGTCGTTAACCCGGTTCACCATGTTGGTGAACAGGATCGCGCTGATGGCGCTGATAATCTCAATCACCTGCTGGTCACTAAACCCGGCGTTGCGTAGCGCGGCGACGTCGGCTTCCGGCAGCGTACCGGTGGTGGTGACCAGAGTCTGCGCAAATTTCACCAGCGCATCAAGCTGTGTCTCTTCCGCATACGCCCCGCGGCGCAGGGCGTGGATCTGCTCGCTGCTGAAGCCGGCTTTTTTCGCCATCAGGGTGTGCGCGGCCAGGCAATAGTCACAGCCGGTGGCTTCGCTGACTGACAGATTAATCGCCTCCAGCTGTTGGGCGCTGAGGCTGCCTTTATGGAGCATCGCATTGTGCGCCAGCGCCTGCTGCAACGCCGCCGGCGAGTGGCCGCCGATGGTCAGGTAGGCGTTTGGCACTTTGCCCATCGCTTTTTTGATCCCGGCGAAAATATCGGCGGCTTTGCCGGTGGCGTCTTGTTCACGGATATCAGCTAAACGGCTCATAGTTAACTCCTGTTGTTATCGAGGGTGTGTGTTGGCATTGGGGTCATCTTAGGCCGTTGCCGCATGCTAGACTGGCGGTCTTCGTCTC
Source organism: Klebsiella sp. Q2 (assembly GCF_009900705.1). NCBI lineage: Bacteria > Pseudomonadati > Pseudomonadota > Gammaproteobacteria > Enterobacterales > Enterobacteriaceae > Klebsiella > Klebsiella sp. Q2. Next base: position 28,688 of record NZ_JAAABE010000005.1, read on the forward strand.
ACCTTTTTGTCTTATCGTCTCAGGAGAAGCATGGACAGTCTCAGTCATCTGCTGGCGCTGCTGGCGCCGCGCTGCGAAGTGAACCTGCACTGTCGCTTCGGCGGCCGCTGGCAGGCCGGGCACCAGCAAATGCGCAGCGGCGTGGTGCCGTGGCACGTGGTGCTGCGCGGTGAGGGGCGGCTTAACGTCGGCGGCCAGACTCATCACCTGCGCGCGGGAGATGTGGTCCTCCTGCCGCACGGTTCGCCGCATCTGATGGAGAGCCTGGTGGAGTGGGGCCAGGTGCTGCCGGTAGCGCACCGGTTTAACGGCACGGTGACGGAAATGCGCGCCGGCCCGGCGGAGGGGGCGCTGGAGATGCTGTGCGGCGAATTTTATTTTGGTCCGCACGTTAGCTGGCTGTTCACTGAGGCATCGACGCTGATCCATCTCCATACCGATACGCGCGAAGACTGCCCGGAGCTGCAGCCGTTGCTTAACATACTGGTCCGCGAAAGCCTGGCGCAGCGTCCCGGCGGCAGCGCTATCGTGCGCAGCCTCGGCGATACGCTGCTGGTGCTGCTGCTGCGCATGCTGCTTGGCGAGCAGCAGCCGCCCGGCGGGCTGCTGCGTCTGATGAGCGATGAACGCCTGATGCCGGCGGTGCTGGCGGTGATGGCGACCCCGGAGCAGCCGTGGACGCTGGAAACCATGGCCGCCCGCGCCTTTCTGTCGCGGGCCACCTTTGCCCGTCATTTTGCCCGCGTTTATCACCTGACGCCGCAGGCGTGGCTGTCGCAGCTGCGAATGGCGCTGGCCGCCCGGCTGCTGCGCCTCGAGCGTCAGACCAACCTCGAGGTGATTGCCGAACGCTGCGGCTTTCAGTCGCTGGCGTCCTTCTCGAAGCGTTTCAAAATGCGCTATGGCGTGACGCCGGGCGAGTGGCGACGGGGCTAGTGCTTCGCTCTGGGGAAGATGATTTTATTTCCGGTTGCGTGGTTTGCTGTTTATTACCCCACCCGAAAGTCGCTATAGTTTTGCACGAAAAAAACAATGACAGTCAGGACGGACAGGGTGAAGAGGATGAGATTACGTTTACGTGCCGCCGCCGCGGTAATGCTGGCGGGTCTGGCGCTGGTCGGCTGCGACCAAAAGAGTAATGAAGCGAAGCACATTAAGGTCGGCGTGATTAATGGCGCTGAACAGGATGTGGCGGAAGTGGCGAAGAAGGTGGCCAAAGAGAAGTATGGTCTGGAGGTTGAGCTGGTGGGGTTCAGCGGCTCGCTGTTGCCTAACGAATCGACCAACGCCGGGGATCTGGACGCCAACGTCTTCCAGCATCGGCCTTTCCTTGAGCAGGACAACAAAGCGCATAACTACCATCTGGTGGCGGTCGGCAATACCTTCGTCTTCCCGATGGCCGGCTATTCGCGCAAGATCAAGTCAGTCGCCGAACTGAACGACGGCGCGACGATCGCCATCCCCAACGACCCGACCAATCTCGGGCGGGCGCTGCTGCTGTTGCAAAAAGAGAAGCTGATTACCCTCAAAGCCGGCACCGGCCTGCTGCCGACGGCGGTGGATATCACCGACAACCCGCATCACCTGAGAATTATGGAGCTGGAAGGGGCGCAGCTGCCGCGCGTACTCGACGATCCTAAAGTCGACGTGGCCATCATCAGCACCACCTACCTGCAGCAAACCGGGCTGTCGCCGGTTCGCGATGGCATCTTTATCGAAGATAAAAACTCGCCCTACGTGAACATCATCGTGACCCGTGAAGACAATAAAGACGCGGAAAACGTGAAGGAGTTTATGCAGTCGTACCAGTCGCCGGAGGTGGCGAAGGCGGCAGAGACTATCTTCAACGGCGGCGCGGTGCCGGGCTGGTAAGCCAACACACAGGGAGAGGCGCGTATGGTTCGCCAACGGCAGGCTGACCTGCTGCTGATTGCCGCGACGGTGATTGCCGCCTGCGGCTGGATTTTTTCCCGCGAGGCGATCGCCGGCATGCCGGTATTCGCGTTCCTTGGGCTGCGCTTCTTCTTCGCCGCGCTGCTGCTGCTGCCGTTCTGCCGCGGGTTTCGCCCGCAAAAGCAGCACTGGCCAAAGCTCATCATCAGCGGGCTGTGGTTTGCGCTCAACCTCTGCCTGTGGATCTACTCGGTCTCCACGACGGCGTCGCTCGGCGAAGGGGCGTTTATTATGAGCCTGTCGATGATGTTCGTCCCGCTGACAGCGTGGGTGATGATGAAGGTGCGTCCGCCGCGGGCCTGGTGGGAGTGCCTGCCGATCGCGGTGGTGGGCCTGGGCCTGCTCAGCCTGCACATGCCGATAGCCTTCCATCCCAGCCAGGGCTGGTTTTTGCTGACGGCGCTGGTGCAGTCGATCTGGTTCTGTTACACCAGCCGCTGCGCGCGTGAAGTACCGCTGATCCCCCTGACCACCGTGCAACTGGCGATCACTGGTATCGTCGGGTTGACCATCTCCGCTGCCGTTGAACGCTGGGACCAGCCGATGACCCTACCGACCTTCGGCTGGCTGGTGGCCAGCATTGTCATCGCCACCAGCCTGCGCTTCGGTCTGCAGATGAAGGGGCAAAAGTACGCGGCGGTGGCCAGCGCGGCGATCATTATGGTGCTCGAACCGCTGCTGACGGTCATTGCCGCCGCGCTGTGGTACGGCGAACAGCTGCCGCTGCAGAAAATTATCGGCGGCGTGCTGATCCTCGTGGCCCAGCTGTGGTTCCGCTGGCGAATGCTTAAGCCGTAGCCTGCCCGGTGCGCGGCTGCGCCATCAATTGCAGCAGCGGCACCAGCGACAGCCCGTCCGGCATTTCGCCGCGGGCGATCAGCTGGTTTATCTCCTCAAAGGTAAACCAGCCGGTTTCCATTACCTCATCCTGAGCCGCATCCATCCCCACCCAGCGTAAACCGGTGGCCAGCCAGGTGATAAACAGCTGATCGCTGCTGCCGTAGGAGGGGTTGAAGCGAATGATCTCTTCGACGCGTTGCGCCTGCCAGCCGGTCTCTTCCCGCAGCTCGCGCAGCGCGGCCGCCGCCGGATCTTCCCCTTCGTCAACGCCGCCTGACGGAATGGCCCACACTACCTTGTCGATCAGGTAGCGGTAGTGGCGAATCAGCAGCACTTTGCCCTCCTGGATAGCCACAACCCCCACCGCCGGGCGGGGAAAGTGAATGGCGTAAAAGTCGCGGCGCTCGCCGGGGGCGATATCAATACCCACCTTGCGCATGCTGAACCACGGCGTTTCGGCGATGACCTGCGGGTCGTGCATATCGGCGGCGGTCAGTTTTTTCTTCATCCTGCCACTCCTGTCAAAAATGGAGCCTTCAGAACAACATAGCCGGAGACGGATAGCAATCGCCGCAGGTTGGCCCGATTTCATCGATCCTTGCCCAAATGCCCCTATTGCGCCAGGCTGGTACTCAGTACGATGTTCGTCAAATCACCCCCTGAGGAACGCCGACATGAACATCACCCATATCCGTAACGCGACCCAGATTATTGACTACGCCGGGAAAAAGTTTCTGATCGATCCGATGCTGGCGGACAAAGGCGCCTGGCCGGGATTTCCGGGCACCGCGCGCAGCGAGCTGCGCAACCCGCTGGTGGCCTTGCCTTTTTCCCGCGATAACATTATCGACGTTGACGCAGTGATCGTCACCCATACCCATGACGATCACTGGGACGAGGCGGCGATCGCCGCGATCCCGAAAACCCTGCCGGTGTTCGTCCAGCACGAGGCCGACGGTGCGCTGCTGCGCAGCCAGGGATTCCAGGATATCCGCCTGCTGACGGCAGACAGCGAATTTGCCGGCGTGCGCCTGCTGAAAACCACCTCCGGCCAGCACGGCAGCGATCGCACCTACGCGGTGCCGGCGATGGCCGAACGCCTGGGCGAGGCCTGCGGCGTGCTGTTTCGCCATCCGCAGGAGAAGACGCTGTGGCTGGTGGGGGATACCATCTGGCGTGATGAAATTGCGGCCGACCTGCTGAAGCTGCGTCCGGACGTGGTGGTCCTCAACGCCGGCTACGCCCACGTCATCGGCTTTGGCCCGATTATCATGGGCAAAGAGGATCTCCTGAACGTACACTTCACCCTGCCGGAAGCGAAAATCATGGCTATCCACCTGGAGGCGGTCAACCACTGCCTGGTGAGTCGGGAAGAGATGCGCCAGTATGCGCTGGATAATCAGATTGCCGAGGTAGTGTGTATCCCGCAGGATGGGGAAACCGTGGTTTATTAACGTGCGTAAGGGGAAGGAACGATGAAGCTCACCGACGTGGCGATTGTTGCCGTAGAGGGCTTTAGCCCGTTTCATTACGCCGTTCCCTGCATGCTGTTTGGCGATTCGGTCTCTGAAAACAAACGCTTTAATCTGCACATTTGCGCCGAGCGACCGGGGCTGCTGCGCGCCCGCGACGGCTTCGCGCTGTACGCCAGCGGCGATTACGCCGTGCTGGAACAGGCGGATATCGTGGTGGTGCCTTACTGGGGCGAGGTCGACCGGCGCCCGCCGCAGGCGCTGCTTGATAGCCTGGTGCGGGCCCGGAATAACGGCGCGGAAATCGTCGGTCTGTGCCTGGGCGCGTTCGTCCTTGGCTACGCCGGGCTGCTGGACGGGAAACGCGCGGCGACCCACTGGGAGTTTGAGCAGGATTTTCAGCACCGGTTTCCGCAGGTGCGGCTGGATATCAACGCCCTGTACGTCGACGATCAGCGGATCATTACTTCAGCGGGCACCGCGGCGGCGCTCGACTGTTGCCTCTACATTATCCGCCAGCGTTACGGCAGCCTCGCGGCCAACCAGATCGCCCGGCGGCTGATTGTTTCGCCGCACCGCGAGGGCGGCCAGGCGCAGTTCATCGCTCAGCCGGTGCCGAAAAATACCCGCGATGCGCGAATCAACTGCCTGCTGGATTATCTGCAGCAGCATATTGCCGAGCCGCATAATCTCGATTCGCTGGCCCGGGTGGTGGCGATGAGCCGCCGCAGCCTGACCCGCCACTTCGCCCGGGCGACCGGGATGAGCATCACCGACTGGCTGACCGCCGAACGCCTGCGCCGCAGCCAGAGCCTGCTTGAGGCGGGGGATCTGCCGGTCGAGCAGGTGGCGGAGGCGGTGGGTTATCTCTCTGCCGTCACCTGGCGTCAGCAGTTTAAGGCGCGCTTTGGCGTCAGTCCGACCGAATGGCGGCGTACCTTCCGCCGCGGCGCTTAGCCGCCGAGGGTCGCGCTGTCGATCACGAAGCGGTATTTCACGTCACCCTTGACCATTCTTTCCCAGGCTTCGTTGATCTCATCGCCGCGGATCAGTTCGATATCGGCGACGATGCCGTGTTCAGCGCAGAAGTCGAGCATCTCCTGAGTTTCCGCGATCCCGCCAATCATCGACCCGGCAATCGACCGGCGACGGATGATCAGATTGAACACTTCCGGCGACGGATGCGGTGTGGCCGGCGCGCCTACCAGCGTCATCGTGCCATCGCGCTTCAGCAGCGTGGTGAAGGCATCGAGATTATGCGGCGCCGCCACGGTGTTGAGGATGAAATCGAAGCTTTTGACGTGGGCCGCCATTTCCTCTTCGTTACGCGACACCACCACTTCATCAGCGCCTAGCGCTCTGGCCGCATTACGCTTGGATTCGGAGGTGGTAAAGGCCACCACGTGGGCCCCCATGGCGTGGGCCAACTTGATTCCCATATGTCCAAGGCCGCCAATGCCGACCACGCCGACTTTTTTACCCGGCCCGGCGTGCCAGTGGCGCAGCGGCGAGTAGGTTGTGATCCCGGCGCACAGCAGCGGCGCGACGGCGGCCAGCTGCGCTTCGGGATGAGTTATCCGCAGCACGTAGTGTTCTTTGACCACGATCTGCTGTGAATAGCCGCCCAGGGTGTGGCCCGGCGCGTCCTGGGTCGGTCCGTTGTAGGTCAGCACCATATGGTCGCAGTAGTTCTCCAGCCCTTCAGCGCACTCCTCGCACTGTTGACAGCTATCGACCATGCAGCCGACGCCCACCAGATCGCCGACGGCGTAGCGCGAGACGGCCTCGCCGACCGCGGTGACCCGGCCCACAATTTCATGCCCCGGCACGCAGGGGTAGAGCGTTCCGGCCCATTCCGATCGCGCCTGGTGGAGATCGGAGTGGCAGACGCCGCAGTAGGCGATGGCGATCTGCACATCCTGCGGCCCCGGTTCGCGGCGGGTGATGGCCATTGATTCCAGCGGTTGGCTGGCGGAGTAGGTACCTATAGCGTTGATCAGCATAGCGAAACCTCTTGATTATATCGGTGTTAAAACGGGCGGACGGAGGTGAGCGTTTTTTGCGCGGTAAGGATAAGCGTAGCCTGGAGCGCCCGGGATGCGAGACGGGTAGCTCAAAGCGTTAAAACCGCTCCTCACCGGGTGAGGAGCAGACTTTTCAGGGGGCGACTGGCGTCAGATAGTCCAGGCGCAGTGGCTCGGCGAGCAGGGAATCCATCTCGCCAATAAAGGCCTGAAAGTAGGGTTGGTCGATATGCTCATCCAGCGCCTGCTGGTCACGCCAGGACTCCCGCATGTAGAAGGTATCCGGCGCGTCGCGCAGCTGGAACAGCGCGTAGTCAAGATTGCCCGGCTCTTGTCTCGTCGGCAGGAGCAGACCCTGCAGGACCTTGCGCAGCGCGTCCGTTTGGCCTGGTTTCGCCTTGAGCACGGCGAGAAGGGTTATCATCTTAAAATCCCTCCAGCACAATCTTGCCCACTGCGCGTCCGGTTTCCAGCTGGCGATGCGCTTTCTGCAGATTGTCGGCGGTGATAGCGCCGTAGTGTTCGCCGAGTGTGGTTTTGATCGTGTGGTTGTCGATCAGGGCCGCCACGCGGGTTAGCAACTGATGCTGGGCGATCATGTCATCCGTCTCAAACATTGAGCGGGTGAACATAAATTCCCAGTGCAGGGACAGGCTTTTGGCTTTCAGCGGCACCACGTCCAGGGTCTCCGGGTCATCAATCAGCGCCAGCTTGCCCTGCGGGGCGAGGGCGTCGATCAGCGCGTTGAAGTGCTGGTCGGTGTTGGTCAGGCTGGCGACATGGGTCACCGCGTTGATGCCGATGCGCGCCAGCTCGTCGGAGAGCGGCTTGCTGTGATCGATAACATGGTGCGCGCCCGCCTCGCGGACCCAGCGTTGGCTCTCCGGACGCGAGGCGGTGCCGATCACCGTCATGGCGGTCAGTTTGCTGGCCAGCTGGGTCAGGATCGACCCCACGCCGCCCGCCGCGCCGACGATCAGCAGCGTGTCGCCCGCGTTGCCGCCTTCCGTGACGCCAAGACGGTGAAACAGCAGCTCCCAGGCGGTGATAGCCGTCAGCGGCAGCGCGGCGGCGGAGGCGTTATCGAGGGTGCGCGGTTTGTGGGCCACCAGGCGCTCATCCACCAGCTGATATTCACTGTTGCTGCCGGCCCGGCCCAGGGCGCCGGCGTACCAGACCTCATCGCCTGGTGCGAACAGCGTCACTTCCTCACCGACGGACTGCACCACGCCAACGGCGTCCCAGCCCAGCACCCGCGGCGTGTCGCCCTGGAAGCCGGCGCGCACTTTGGTGTCCACCGGATTGACCGAGACCGCCTTCACGGCAACCAGCAGATCACGCCCGTGGGCGGAAGGGACCGGCAGGTCGATCTCGGTTAAAAAAGGGATATTGTCGCCGTCAGCGGCGGCTTGAGTAATGGCGATAGCTTTCATAACTGCTCCGGTCTGTGAATCGGGTGAATAAAGCGATGACGCGATAGTAGACCGGCGCCGGGAGGGGAAAAACGGGTTAACGGCAATAACAGTTATATGCAGAAAGTGAAAATCAGCCCACCTGATAGAAATCGAGCATCACCCCATCCTGAGTACGTCCGCCCGCGCAGATAAACAGCGAGGTGGTTAGCCAGCTGAGCGCGGGGGTATCCACCTCGAAGGTGGGGACGGTGCGAAAATAGATTTCTTCCGGCGGAATAGTGCTAAAAAAGCGCATATCGTCGGCGAACAGCTGGTCATGATAGCGGGCCGGCACCCGGCGAATACCGTTGTTTTCCACGTACACCGTTCCTTCCTCCACCTGCAGGGCATAGCGGGCGGATAGCCTGCACGTGCCGTCGGGCTCGATAATCTGGCTGTCGACGCCGCCGGGCAGCACGTGGCCGCGAAGTTGACCCGAAACGCTGCCCCCGAGAATCGGGATCAGCTGGCGCTTGCCGGTTTGCGGACTGCGGGAAACGATTATCGGTTTATCAACCTGGATGGTAATGGAAAAACAGTGTCTCAGTTCGGGGGTCATCATGGCTCTCCTGTTTCGGTTGGCAACGGCACGCGGCCTTTGCGCCAGTGTAACGGGTTCGCAGGAGACAAAATAACGCAGAGTTTGGATGAAAATGATTGACTGGGATGATGGGTTTTGCGGCTCAGTTTGGTATGGCGTGGCGGTGGAGGAGCAGAGGCAAACTGGCGGAAGATCACAGGAGTTGAACCTGCCCGGGACCGCTGGCGGCCCCAACTGGATTTGAAGTCCAGCCACCTCACCGGAGATGACGATCTTCCGCGCCTCGATTGCTACATGGAGGCGGGGCGCATTATAGCTACTTTCAGCCGTTTACCACATACCTGAACGCACTTTTTTACTGTTAAAACTGGACTTTGCAGAACAGTCTGAAACAAATCCGTTCAAAATCCATGGGTTACACTTTTTCATACGCTTTCAGGCTACCGCGATCACAGAAAACAAGAAACGTAATCTGATAACGAGATATCGCAATTCATCTTCCTGCGGCAAAGGTTTACAAGAAATGTAACCGGTACCAATCCGTGGCGCCGCTAAGGGAATTGTGCCCATATGAAAGATCATATTTTGTCCGTCAAAGAGAAAATTGGCTACGGCATGGGTGACGCCGCCAGCCACATCATTTTTGATAACGTTATGTTGTATATGATGTTTTTCTACACCGATATCTTCGGCATCCCCGCTGGTTTTGTCGGCACCATGTTCCTGCTGGCGCGCGCGCTGGATGCGATCTCCGACCCGTGCATGGGCCTGCTGGCCGACCGTACCCGCAGCCGCTGGGGTAAATTTCGCCCGTGGATCCTCTTCGGCGCCATTCCGTTCGGCCTCGTCTGCGTACTAGCCTACAGCTCGCCGGACTTAAGCCACCACGGCAAGCTGATCTACGCTGCGGTAACCTACACGCTGCTGACCCTGCTCTACACCGTGGTGAATATCCCTTACTGCGCGCTCGGCGGCGTGATCACCGACAACCCGACACAGCGCATCTCACTCCAGTCCTGGCGCTTTGTGCTGGCGACGGCAGGCGGCATGCTCTCCACCGTGCTGATGATGCCGCTGGTCAACTTTATCGGCGGCGAAGACAAAGCGCTTGGCTTCCAGGGCGGCATCGCGGTGCTGTCGGCGATCGCCTTCCTGATGCTGGCCTTCTGCTTTTTTACCACCAAAGAGCGTGTCGAAGCGCCGCCGAGCAGCACCTCGATGCGCGAAGATTTGCGCGATATCTGGCGCAATGACCAGTGGCGAGTGGTTGGCGTGCTCACCATCCTCAATATCCTCGCGGTCTGCGTTCGCGGCGGCGCGATGATGTACTACACCACCTGGATCATGGGCTCGGCGGCGCTGTTCACCGTCTTCCTCACCACTTACTGCGTCGGCAACCTGATTGGCTCAGCGCTGGCGAAACCGCTGACCGACTGGAAATGCAAAGTCAGCGTCTTCTGGTGGACCAACGCCCTCCTGGCGGTGCTCAGCGTGGCGATGTTTTTCGTACCGATGAATGCCGAAATCACCATGTTCGTCTTTATCTTCGCCATTGGCGTACTGCACCAGCTGGTGACGCCAATCCAGTGGGTGATGATGTCCGACACCGTCGACTACGGCGAATGGTGCAACGGTAAACGCCTGACCGGCATCAGCTTTGCCGGCACCCTGTTTGTGCTCAAGCTGGGCCTGGCGCTGGGCGGCGCGCTCATCGGCTGGATGCTGGCCGGCGGCGGTTACGACGCCGCAGCCAAAACCCAGAACGGCGCCACTCTCACCATTATTATCGCCTTGTTCACCCTCGTTCCAGCGGTGTGCTACCTGCTGAGCGCGGCGATCGCCAAACGCTACTACACGCTGAAAACGCCGTTCCTGAAAAAAATGATGGCCGAGCTGGCCGAGGGCGCGCGTCGTAATGAACAAGATTTCGCAACAGCCCCGATCGACAAAGAATGGCAAAACTAAGAGGACGTTTTAATGAAAATCAGTGATGGAAACTGGCTCATTCAACCAGGGCTCACCCTGATCCAACCCGTACAGGTTTATGAGGTGGAGCAGCAGGGGAATGAAATGGTGGTCTATGCCGCGCCGCGCGATGTCCGCGAACGCGCCTGGCAGCTGGATACGCCGTTATTCACCCTGCGCTTTTTCTCCCCGCTGGAAGGGGTGATCGGGGTGCGTATGGAGCACTTCCAGGGCGCGCTGGATAACGGTCCGCACTACCCGCTGAACGTGCAGAACGACGTCAATGTCACCATAGAGGATACGGCCGAATTCGCCGAGCTGAAAAGCGGTAGCCTTAGCGTGCGCGTTACTAAAGGCGAATTCTGGGCGCTGGATTTTCTGCGCGACGGCGTGCGTATCACCGGTAGTCAGCTGAAAAACAATGGCTACGTGCAGGATAGTCAGACCCAGCGCAATTATCTGTTTGAGCGCCTCGACCTCGGTGTCGGCGAAACCGTCTACGGTCTCGGCGAGCGCTTTACCGCCCTGGTGCGCAACGGCCAGACGGTAGAAACCTGGAACGAAGACGGCGGCACCAGCACCGAGCAATCCTATAAAAACATTCCGTTCTACCTGACCAACCGCGGCTACGGCGTGCTGGTCAATCACCCGCAGCGCGTCTCCTTCGAGGTGGGCTCAGAGAAGGTCTCGAAAGTCCAGTTTAGCGTGGAAGGTGAATACCTTGAGTACTTCGTGATCGATGGCCCGACGCCGAAAGCGGTGCTCAACCGCTATACGCAGCTCACCGGTCGCCCGGCGCTGCCGCCGGCATGGTCGTTTGGTCTGTGGCTGACCACCTCGTTCACCACCAACTATGACGAAGCGACGGTGAACCGCTTTATCGACGGCATGGCCGAGCGCCAGCTGCCGCTGCACGTCTTCCATTTCGACTGTTTCTGGATGAAGGCCTTCCAGTGGTGCGATTTCGAATGGGATCCGCTGACTTTCCCGGACCCGGAAGGGATGATCAAGCGCCTGAAGGCGAAAGGGCTGAAGATCTGCGTGTGGATCAATCCGTATATCGGCCAGCGCTCGCCGGTGTTCAAGGAGCTGAGAGAGAAGGGCTATCTGCTGAAGCGCCCGGACGGTTCGCTGTGGCAGTGGGATAAGTGGCAGCCTGGGCTGGCGATATATGACTTCACCAACCCGGAAGCCTGTCAGTGGTACGCCGACAAACTCAAAGGCCTGGTGGCGATGGGCGTCGACTGCTTCAAGACCGACTTCGGCGAACGCATCCCGACCGATGTGCAGTGGTTTGATGGTTCTGACCCGCAGAAAATGCACAACCATTACGCCTTCATCTATAACGAACTGGTGTGGAACGTGCTGAAAGAGACCGTCGGCGAGAAAGAAGCGGTGCTGTTCGCTCGCTCCGCCTCGGTGGGCGCACAGCAGTTCCCGGTGCACTGGGGCGGCGACTGCTACGCCAATTACGAATCGATGGCGGAAAGCCTGCGCGGCGGGTTGTCGATCGGCATGTCTGGCTTCGGTTTCTGGAGCCACGATATCGGCGGTTTCGAGAATACCGCCCCGGCCCACGTCTACAAGCGCTGGTGCGCCTTCGGCCTGCTTTCCAGCCACAGCCGCCTGCACGGCAGTAAATCCTATCGTGTGCCATGGGCCTACGACGAAGAGTCCTGCGACGTGGTGCGCCACTTCACGCAGCTGAAATGCCGCATGATGCCCTATCTCTATCGTCAGGCGGCATTGGCCAATGAGTACGGCACCCCGATGCTGCGCGCGATGATGCTCGAGTTCCCGGACGATCCGACCTGCGACTATCTCGACCGCCAGTACATGCTGGGTGATTCAGTGCTGGTCGCGCCGGTGTTCTCCGAAGCGGGCGATGTGCAGTTTTATCTGCCGGAAGGGCGCTGGACGCATCTGTGGCATAACGATGAATTGCCGGGTAGCCGCTGGCATAAGCAGAATCATAATGCGCTGAGCCTGCCGGTCTACATTCGCGACAATACTCTGCTGGCGCTGGGCAACAATGACCAGAAACCCGATTATGCCTGGCATGAAGGCACCGCCTTCCAGCTGTTCCACCTCGAAGAGGGGCGCGAGGCGCGCTGTCAGGTTCCGGCGGCGGACGGTTCCACGATCTTCACCCTGAAGGCGAAGCGCCAGGGCAACACCATCGCCGTGAGCGGCGAAGGCGAAGCCCGCGGCTGGACGCTGTGCCTGCGCAATATCCAGCAGATAGCCGGCGTTCAGGGCGGCACGCAGACCGGCAGCGAATGGGGTGTGGTGGTGAGCGCCCAGGGCAATACGCTGACGATTACGTTGTAAAAGACTGCGTTAACGGCAGAGACCCTCTTCGCCTGGCGGAGAGGGTTTTTTATTCCATTTTTGTACAAAAAGTAATATTCATTTCAGTCTGGTGACTCAGGCCGCAGACGCCGTTGCTGAACGGTGATAGCGTATTCTGCCGCTGAGAGGAGCCCGCCATGGACGTAGAAAATATCTTTCGTGACGTGAAGCTAAGCAAAACGGAAATGACCGTGCTGCGCTTTATCCAGAACGACCCGGAGCAGTGTATCCGCCAGGGGGTCCGCGCCGTGGCGGAGCAGTGCTACAGTAATCCCTCCTCGCTGGTACGGCTGGCGAAAAAGCTTAAGTTCAGCGGCTGGCTGGAGCTGGTCTATTTCATCAAGTTCAATATCACCATGCCGAAGCTCGATGTCACCAACGATATCGACTATATGAGCATTCAGCCGGCGGAGGCGCTGACGCCACTGCTGGCAAGCCTCGCGCAGCAGCGCGTCCTGATCCACGGCAGCGGCTTTTCGCAGCTGATCGCCCAGTATATTTATAACAAGTTTCTCGTCACTGGGGTGAATGCCAGCCTGGCGCTGTGGCCGGATTACGAAATTCTTGAACAGAAAAACGCCGCTCGCTTCGACTCCATCTGGATCATTTCGAAATCCGGGCGCAGCAGCTCAGCGCTTAACTGGGTGAAGGCCCTGGAGGGGAAGGAGATTAATCTGGTCTGCTTTACCGGTGATTATCAGAGCCCGCTGGCGCAGGCTGCAGATACGGCGTTTATTATTCACGACCCGCAGAAGTTTGACGATGATATTTACTGGAGCAACCCGTTTTTCGGCTACTGCATCTTAGGCTTTGAGCGGCTACTGAAGATGTGGTTTACCCGCGTACGGAGCAATAGCTAGACCCGCTAAGCGCGGTGCGAGCGGGGGGAGTTCCCGGATGGCGGCTGGCGCCTTATCCGGGCTACCGGGTGATGCAGCTATTTGTCGGGTGGCGGCTTACGCTTGAACCGACCTACATAAAATCATAACCGCTCCGTTCGTAGCCCCGCTAAGCGCGGTGCGAGCGGGGGAGTTCCCGGATGGCGGCTGGCGCCTTATCCGGGCTACCGGGTGATGCAGCTATTTGTCGGGTGGCGGCTTACGCCTGACCCGACCTACATAAAATCATAACCGCTCCGTTCGTAGCCCCGCTAAGCGCGGTGCGAGCGGGGGAGTTCCCGGATGGCGGCTGGCGCCTTATTCGGGCTACCGGGTGATGCGGCTATTTGTCGGGTGGCGGCTTACGCCTGACCCGACCTACATAAAACACAAACCGCTCCGTTCGTAGCCCCGCTAAGCGTAGCGCAAGCGGGGGAATCCCATCGGCAGCAGGTTACCGCCAGGCGGCGAACTGCTCATCGTCGAGGTAGGCCTCGACCAGGGTTTTCGCCAGCGAATAGGAACCGATCAGCGGGTGCGCCATCAGCGCCCGCACCGCCAGCGACTTATCCTGCTGTAGGATCGCCGCAACCGCCAGCCGCTCATACTCTTTCACGCAGGAAATCATATTTTTCTGCGCCGTCGGCACCTTCACCGGCGTTACCGGCTTGAGACCCTCCCGGCTCAGGTCGCAGCTGATCTCAATCACGTCGTCAGGGCGCAAAAAGTCGAGCGTGCCATTATTCTGAATCGACACCACGATCCGCTTGGTGGTGGTGCTGTTCACCGCTTCCAGAATATCCAGCGCCACCCCGGCATAGCCGCCGGTGTCCGGCTCTTCGATAAACTGCCGCAGCGTCAGCGGCTCGCGGGTATGAAATTTCTCCTGCCGGGATTCGTTCTGCATATAGCTGTTTTCCCGGCGAAGGTAGTGCTGCATCCAGATATTGAAGGCGGCTTCCGGCTGCGTTCTGGCATCCACGGTGCGCAGCGCCTGGCGCATCTCCTGATTGATACGGGCGATCTGCTCCCCGCGCGTTTCGCCTGCCCCCTGAATCGCCTTCAGCGCCTCGTCACGATAGTAATAATAATAGAGATATTCGTTGAGTAACTGGTTATCGCACAGCCGCACCAGTTCGGGTGAGAAATACTGCATCGCGGTCTTCTGGTACAGCGCCGGGCTGGCGATCAGCCGCTCGGTCACCGCTTCCCCGCGCACGGTGAAGTGGGTAAACCAGGAGAAATGGTTCAGCCCATAGCATTCCACGCTCAGGTCGCGCTCCTCACAGCCGAGGATCGCCGGCAGCTCACGAATCAGCTCGGAGGGGGCATCGCAGATCCCGTAGACCCGACGCTTAAAGCCGGACTTAACGATCGCTTCCGTCACCAGGCCTGAGGGGTTGGTAAAGTTAAACAGAATGGCGTCTTCGGCGGCATGCGCTTCGATCAGCCGGCAATAGTCGAGGATCGCCGGGATCGAACGCATGGCCATCGCAAAGCCGCCGGCGCCGGTGGTCTCCTGGCCGAGGGTGTTATGTTGCAGCGCAATGCGCTCGTCGCGAATACGGCTTTCATCACCACCGACCCGCAGGGTGGTAATAATATAATTGGCGTTTTGTAGCGCCGCGACCGGGTCGGTGGTGGTCGTGAAATGAATATCCGGGCGAATGGTCGTAAATACATAGCGGGCAATTTCGCCGAATATCGCCAGATTATCTGCAGAGTTATCGAGAAAAACCACCTCCGTTAAACCAATGCGGTGAGCATTATATGCCAGAGATTTCGCTAAAAATGCAGAGCGAACGCCGCCCCCGCCTAATACGGTTAATTTCATACAAACTCCTCATTAATTTTCTGCTAACCAGTTATCAACCCGGGAACGTACCTGTCCCACTTTTACGCCATAAATAACCTGAACCTCATTACGATTGCGCACTACGCCGTTGGCGCCGGTATTTTTTAATTGCGCGTCATCAACCCGCGCCATATCGCGCACGGCCACGCGCAGGCGGGTAAAACAATTATCGACGGAGAGAATATTCTCCTTACCCCCGAGACCGCGGATAATGTCATCGGTGACCGACTGCGGCTGCGCGACTTTCTGGCGATACTCCGCTTTGCTGTAGAGCTTCACGTTCTCGTCATCTTCCCGGCCCGGCGTTTTCAGATTCAGCTTCACCACCAGAGTGCGGAAAATCACGTAGTAGACGGCGAACTGGCCGATACCGATAAGGACATATCCCGGCCAGCGCGTTAAGGAGACCGGTAGCGGCAGGTTATAGATCAGAAATTCGATCAGGCCCGAGGCTCCCCAGGGGCGTACGGTGAAGAGGTCGCAAATGGCCTGCGAGGCGGCGGTTAACGTCGCATGGATCACCCACAGCAGTGGCGAGACAAACAAGAAGGTGAACTCAATCGGCTCGGTGATGCCAGTCAGCATCGAGGTGATAATTGCCGGCAGCAGAATCGCCTTGGCCATCACTTTTTTCTCCGGCTTCGCGGTGTGGTAGAACGCCAGCGAGGCGCCGGCCAGGCCGAAGATGGTGGTCATCCCTTGCTGTGAGAAGCGTAGGGCCTCATTCATCACCGGGGTCAGATCCGGATGGCGCATATAGGCGAGAAAAATGGCCTGGGTACCGGAGACCACCTGACCGTCCACGTTCAGGGTGCCGCCAATCTGGGTGAGCTGGAAGGGTGACCAGACAAAATGGTGCAGGCCGGTCGGGATAAGAAATTTTTCAAAGAAACCATAGACGAAGACCCCGGCGACCCCGGCATTTTTCATAAAGCCGGTGAGGGCGGAGATGCCGTGGGTCATAAACGGCCAAATCCAGGTAAAGGCGATGGCGTAGAAGATAACCACCGGCGTCATCGCCACCAGCGTCAGCTTGGCGCCGCCGTACATCGACAGCGCGCCGGGCAGCTCAATGGTAGAGACTTTATTGTGCACCCACGCGATAGTGCAGCCGAGAATAATGCCAAGGAAAACGCCCATATCCACCACTACAAAGCCCAGCAGTTGGGTTTGCCCGGTGCCATAATATTCACCGTTAATTTTTTCGGCGAGTCCGTGGGTGTGTTCCAGCCAGGAGTGGTTGGCGCCAAGAAACATAATGAAGCACATCACCGCAACCAGCGCGACTTCGGTTTTTTTATCTTTTGCCAGGCCATAGCTAATACCGACGCAAAATAATAAGCCGAGGTTGCCAAATAGAGGCCAAAAGGTGTCGCCGAGCATCTGCCCAAGCTGGTGCAGGAAACTGGTTTCAGCTATTAATGTCGGATTAGTTAATACTGAACTGAGGGCCAGAATTAAGCCAATGACCGGCAAGAACAATACGGCGCCGATCATGGCCCGGGAGAATTTTTGCATATTCTCCAGAATACGCTGACGTATTTCAGGCATGATTGATCCTTTTATATTTTTGTAGGTACAGGGAGCGGTTTGTTTTTATCGACTTCCAGTATTTTGGTTATAGCAACTCTGATATTTGAAAGGAACCAGTAGCGGTAAATAGGCACAGATAGCCGCTTATTGCACACAGGTTTCAGAATGCTTGCAGACCCCCTCCCTGAAAGGGAAAGGGCGTAGCCAGAGCGGAGTGTTTGCAGAGAAGCGTTCCCTCTCCCCGTGGGGGAGAGGGGGATGGGGCATCGCTAGGGCGTGACGGGAGTGGGCGCTGGCGCGGCGGGGGCGGTATTGACCTCGCCGTTGCGCATCGTTTGCGCCACCTGCTGTTTCTCCATATTCACGGCGCTAAGCTGTGCGTTGACCGTCGGCTTGAGCGGGGCATCGGCCTGCACGCTGCCGCTGGCGGTCAGCTGGAGGTTACCATCCCCGCTAATGGGGAGCGAAGGCCAGCCCCAGGCCTGCAGAATATTCAGCGGCACGCCGCGGCCGTTCAGGCTCAAATTGACCTGGCGCTGCGGCAGCTGGGATACGGCGGCGGTGGCCTGCAGAATGCCGCGCTCGGTGAAGGCGCTGAGCTCAGTGATATTGACCGTCGACGCCGTGGCGCTCAGCTTGAGTGAAGGGCGACGCACGTCAATTCGGTTAAAGGTCGCCGCCGCGGCGTTCAGCGTCGCGCTACCGTTCCACACCCCCCAGCTGCCGTTTTTCACCAGCTGAAGCTCGCCGCCATAGCCATCGAGAGCGGTAATTTGCCATGGGAAGGCTGGGTCCACATCGATGATCAGGTTGCGGCTGGCGCTGAATTTTTTCAGCGTCAGGCTTTGCAGCCAGGCCGGCAGCGGCGCCATCCACAGTGGCTTCCAGTTCGCCGGCAGCGTGTACTCCAGCCCGGCGAAGGCGGTGTCGTCAAGCACCAGCGCGTTACCGGCGCGCAGCCAGTTGCCGGAGGTTCGCACCATGCCGCCCTCCCAGCGCGAGGAGAACTGGCGCAGGGCAATACCCTGGGGTGAAAATTCGGCATTCAGGATCGGGTCGAAAAAGTGCAGCGAGCCGTAGATAAATTCGCTGGCATTCATCGACAGCGTGCCGTCCTGGCTCTGCCAGCCGCCGTGACTGAGCGTCAGGTTGCGCAGGCTCAGGTCGAGGTCGGTTACCGCCCAGTCCGGCCCCTGCAGGCGCGCGTCGGTGATATCCAGGCGGCCAATCTGCAGAGAGGGGACCGTGGTTAACGGCGCGAAAAAGTCGGCCAGCGAGGCGGCGCTCTGCAGTCGGATCTCATTGAGCTGAAGGTTATCCACCAGCCAGCTGCCGTCGGCGCTGCGTTTCGCATTGCCGGTTAAGGTGCCGCGGGCGACATCGGCGCCGAGGGTGGAGAGGGTGACCTCGCCCTGATCAATCTTGCCCTGAATCAGAACATTGCTGGCTTCGACGCCATTGAGCGTCATCGAGCCCGCGCTCATCTGGATCTGCGCCGTTTTCCCCAGCACATTGCCTGCCTCCGGCGCCCACGGGCTGACGCCGCCAGTGACGCGCTGCGCGCTGAGCGCCCAGCCGGTTTCCGGACTATTGAAGGCCATATTGCGCAACATTAGCCGGTCTGCAGCGAACGGCAGGTCGGCAGAGTGGGGTGACAGATTCAGGGTGCCGTCGTTAAGGACAATCTCATCCGCATGCAGCGGGTCGCTAAACTGGCGGGTGCTGAAGCCAATATCGACCGTTTTCGCCACCAGGGTTGCCGGCTTGCCTTCCCGGCCAAAGGTGACGTTTTGCAACTGCACATGAAGAGGGGAGGAGAAATTGTGGTCCATCGCATCGAAGGAGACCTGCCAGCCGGTGCCATTGCTGAGCCAGGCGCTGGCCTGGCGGGCGCCCCAGTGGGTTTGCAGCAGGAACCACGCGCCAACGATGACGAGCAGCAGAGCGACTAGCAGCCAGAGAATCAGCTTTCCAAGAAATTTCATGGTCTTCCATTCTGTGAGATGCACATAACCGTGTTATGCCCGATTTATGCGCACTTCTCAAGGCAGGCGTGGTTTATTTCCGTGACGGGGCAGACGGTGGAGGGCAGCGCCAGGGTGCCCCGGCCGATGGCACGACCGGGACGCGTTAAATCAGGCTTTTTCTGGCGGGAAAATTAAATTCAGAACAATCGCCGTGATACCGCCGGCGGCGATACCGGAGGAGAGCAGATTCTTCAGCCAGTCCGGCGCGAACTGCAGGATCAACGGCTGCTGCGACACGCCGAGGCCCACCGCCAGCGACAGGGCGATAATCAGGATCGCCCGGCGATTCAGCGGCTCGCGGGAGACGATGCGCACGCCGGACGCGGCGATGGTGCCGAACATCACCAGCGTGGCGCCGCCGAGCACTGGCTCAGGGATATGCTGTACGAAGCCGCTCACCGCCGGGAACAGCCCGAGGACGATCAGCATCAGCGCCACCACAAAGCCGACGTAGCGGCTGGCGACGCCGGTCAGCTGGATCACGCCGTTGTTCTGGCCGAAGCAGGAGTTCGGGAAGGTGTTGAAGACCGCGGACACAAAGGAGTTGAGGCCGTTAGCCAGCACGCCGCCTTTCAGGCGCTTCATATACAGCGGACCCGAGACCGGCTGTTCGGAGACGTCGGAGGTGGCGGTGATATCGCCGATGGTTTCCAGGGAGGTGATCATAAACACCAGCATCAGCGGCAGCAGCAGGCTCCAGTCAATGCCGAGGCCATAGTAGAGCGGCGTCGGGACGGTGATGAGGCTGCTGTTGGTCGGGGCGGTGTTGGCCGGCAGCATATCGAGGAACCACGCCGCCAGATAGCCCGCCGCCATGGCAATCACCAGCGAAGCGATGCGCAAATAGGGATTACGCTGGCGGTTGAGAATGATGATCAGCGCCAGCACGATGCCCGCCAGCAGCAGGTTCTTCGGCGCGCCGAAGGTATGGTCGGCCATCGCCGCGTAGCCGCCGCCGATGGAGGTCAACCCAACCTGAATCAGCGACAGGCCGATGATCATCACCACCACGCCGGAGACCAGCGGGGTAATGATGCGGCGCGCGAGGTGCAGGACGCGGGAGAGGACCATTTCCGTGCAGCTGGCCAGCATCAGGGTGCCGAACAGGGCGGCCATCATCGTCGGGACGTCGGCGCCGCCGGTTTTCAGCGCGGTGCCGCCCATGATCAGCGGGGCGACAAAGTTGAAGCTGGTGCCCTGGATGGAGAGCAGTCCGGAACCGACCGGGCCCCAGGCTTTGATCTGAATAATGGAGGCCACGCCGGAGGCGAACAGCGACATGCTGATGATATGTTGGGTATCTTGCGCCGGGAGACCGAGAGCCTGGCAGATTAATAGCGCCGGGGTGATCACCGCGACAAACATCGCCAGCAGGTGCTGGAAGGCGGCGAACAGGGTTTGCGGTAGGGGCGGGCGATCTTCGAGGCGGTAAATTAATTCGCTGGCTGGTTTATGCGCAACCGGTTGCGCATTTTCTGACTCTGCGGTGTTAACGGACATCACAAGCAATCCCAAGGTGGCAAAGCGGGAATTTTATCGGACTGTAGACCAAAAGCAAACGTTTGCCAGCGTTTGCCCATAAAAATTTATGCTGTGAATATGCGCAACGAGATTATTAACATTTTGTATGCTTAATCGCATCATTCAGGATACAAAATATCTTTTTCTGTCATTTTTTCCGCCGTTCTGCGTAAAATCCCCCTCTGCCTCCTCATGAAGAGAAGCTAAAGACACCAGGAATATCGTCGCGTGTGAATGGATCATGCGCCCATAAGGAGCTTTTTATGTTTCATCTCGATACCTTATCGACGCTCGTTGCCGCAACGCTTGTGCTATTACTCGGCAGAAAACTCGTCCAAACCGTACCCCTCCTCAAGAAATACACCATTCCTGAACCTGTTGCCGGCGGTCTGCTGGTGGCGCTGGCGCTGCTGGTGCTGAAAAAAAGTATGGATATCGATATTGATTTCGATATGAGCCTCAAAGATCCGCTGATGCTGGCGTTCTTCGCCACCATCGGTCTGAACGCCAACCTGGCCAGCCTGCGGGCTGGCGGCAAGGTGCTGGGTACCTTTCTGATTGTGGTGGTTGGTCTGTTGCTGCTGCAGAACGCCCTCGGTATCGGCATGGCGAAGCTTTTGGGCCTGGATCCGCTGATGGGTCTGCTGGCCGGTTCTATTACCCTTTCCGGCGGCCACGGCACCGGGGCGGCATGGAGCAAGCTGTTCGTTGAGCGCTATGGTTTTGCCAACGCCACCGAGGTGGCGATGGCCTGCGCGACTTTCGGCCTGGTGCTCGGCGGCCTGATCGGCGGCCCGGTGGCGCGTTACCTGGTGAAACACTCTTCCTCGCCGGACGGGACGCCGGACGATCAGGTGGCGCCGACCGCCTTCGAAAAGCCGGACGTGGGGCGGGTGATCACCTCGCTGGTGCTGATCGAGAGTATCGCCCTGATCGCTATCTGTCTGACGGTGGGCAAGGTGGTTGCGCAACTGTTGGCGGGCAGTGTCTTTGAATTGCCGACTTTTGTCTGCGTGCTGTTTATCGGCGTGATCCTCAGCAACAGCCTGGCGCTGGCGGGGCTGTATCGGGTGTTCGATCGCGCGGTGTCGGTGCTGGGCAACGTCAGCCTGTCGCTGTTCCTCGCCATGGCGCTGATGAGCCTCAAGCTCTGGGAACTGGCTTCTCTGGCGCTGCCGATGATTATTATCCTGGCGGTGCAGGCGGTAGCGATGGCGCTGTACGCGGTGTTCGTCACCTATCGGATGATGGGTAAAAACTACGATGCCGCGGTGCTGGCAGCCGGGCATTGCGGGTTTGGTCTGGGGGCAACGCCGACGGCGATCGCCAATATGCAGGCAATTACCGACCGTTTCGGCCCGTCACATATGGCCTTCCTGGTGGTGCCGATGGTGGGGGCGTTCTTTATCGATATCGTCAACGCGCTGGTGATTAAGCTGTACCTGTTGCTGCCGATATTTGGTTGATAAAAAACCCGGAGGCGGTGCTGCGCACCTGTCCGGGCTACAAGATCGTGCTGTTTGGGGTTTTGTAGCCCGGCTAAGGCGTTTACGCCGCAAGCCGGGAATACCTCCACAATCTTACGCTTCGTCGTGCTCTTCCCACGCTAACGCGCGTTTCACCGCTTTCTTCCAGCCGCTGTAACGATAGTTACGCTCAGTGGTTTCAATCCCCGGGCGGAATTCACGCTCAATCACCGCTTTTTCCTGCAGCTCATCGAGGTTCTGCCAGAAGCCGACCGCCAGACCGGCCAGATAGGCGGCGCCCAGGGCTGTAACTTCGCGCACTTCCGGACGCTCCACGCGGGTGCCGAGGATATCGGACTGGAACTGCATGAGGAAGTTGTTGGCCACCGCGCCGCCATCCACGCGCAGCGCATGCAGACGGATACCGGAGTCAGCCTGCATCGCTTCCAGCACGTCGCGGGTCTGATAGGCGATGGACTCCAGCGTCGCACGGATAATGTGGTTCGAGTTCACGCCACGGGTGAGGCCGAAAATCGCGCCGCGGGCATAGGGGTCCCAGTACGGCGCGCCAAGACCGGTGAACGCAGGCACGACGTACACGCCGTTGGTGTCCTTCACTTTGGTGGCGAAGTACTCGGAATCGAACGCATCGCTGATGAGCTTCATCTCGTCGCGCAGCCACTGAATGGAGGCGCCAGCCATAAACACCGCCCCTTCCAGTGCGTAGTTCACCTCGCCGCGCGGACCGCAGGCGATGGTGGTCAGCAGACCGTGAGTGGAGGTCACCGCTTTTTCGCCGGTGTTCATCAGCATAAAGCAGCCGGTGCCGTAGGTGTTTTTCGCCATCCCTTCCTTGACGCACAGCTGGCCGAACAGGGCCGCCTGCTGGTCACCGGCGATCCCGGCGATAGGAATACGGGTCCCGCCTTTACCACCGATGTTGGTCTGGCCGTACACTTCGGACGACTTGCGCACTTCCGGCAGCATGGCGCGCGGAATATCCAGCGCGTCGAGCATCTTGTCGTCCCAGTCCAGGTCGTGGATGTTGAACAGCATGGTACGCGAGGCGTTGGTGTAGTCGGTGACGTGCACGCGACCCTGGGTCATCTTCCAGATAAGCCAGGTGTCCACGGTGCCAAACAGCAGCTCACCGCGCTTCGCACGCTCACGGGAACCTTCGACATGGTCGAGGATCCATTTCACCTTGGTGCCGGAGAAGTAGGGGTCCACCACCAGGCCAGTGGCCTTGCGGATATACTCCTCCATCCCGTCACGCTTGAGCTGCTCGCAGATCTCGGCGGTGCGGCGGCACTGCCAGACGATGGCGTTATAGATCGGTTTGCCGGTCTCGCGCTCCCACACCACCACGGTCTCACGCTGGTTGGTGATACCGATGGCCGCGATCTGATCGGAGTTGATATCCGCTTTGGCCAGCGCTTCGACCAGCGTCGAGCTTTGGGACGCCCAGATTTCCATCGGGTCGTGTTCAACCCAGCCTGGCTTAGGATAAATTTGTTCGAATTCTCGCTGGGAGACGCTGACGATATTGGCATCATGATCCATCACAACGGCCCGGGAGCTGGTAGTGCCCTGGTCAAGCGCAACGATATATTTTTTGTCGGTCATAGTCGGTGTCCCGTAGTCAGATTACAGCGAAGCTTTATGTTGAGTGGAGGAAGAGGAGGGGCTCTCTTGCTCTTCGTCCACGCAGGTGTCGCAAGGCAGGTGGCGGCCAATCAGCTTACGATAGCTGAACGCGCCCAGCGCCGCGCCGACCACCGGTGCGCACAGCGGCACCAGGAAATAAGGAATATCTTTACCGCCGGTGAAGGCGACGTCGCCCCAGCCGGCCAGCCAGGCGAAGGCTTTCGGGCCGATATCACGCGCCGGGTTCATGGCGAAGCCGGTCAGCGGTCCCATGGAGGCGCCAATCACCGCGATCAGCAGGCCGATCAGCAGCGGCGCCAGCGGGCCGCGCGGCACACCGTTGCCATCGTCGGTCAGTGCCAGGATGACGCCCATCAGGATAGCGGTAATCACCATCTCTACCGCGAAGGCCTGCACAAAATTGATATGCGGGTTCGGGTAAGTGGAGAAGATGCCAGCCAGATCAAGGCTTTCCACGCTGCCGCGTACCATATGGTGGGTGGTTTCATAATCGAGGAAAAGATTGTAATAAAGCCCGTAAACTAATGCCGCAGCGCAAAAGGCGCCAGCGAATTGCGAAATAATAAAAGGAACCACTTTGCGGCCATCGAAGCAGGCGAACAGCCAGAGCGCGATAGTCACCGCAGGGTTAAGGTGCGCACCGGATACGCCTGCGGTCAGGTAGATCGCCATGGCGACGCCCAGACCCCAGATGATGCTGATTTCCCATTGTCCGAAGCTGGCTCCCGCGACCTTGAGCGCAGCCACGCACCCAACGCCGAAAAAGATCAACAACCCGGTACCGAGGAACTCTGCGATGCACTGGCCTTTTAAGGTTGATGTTTGGCTCATAATCGAATCCTGAAGCGTGGTGATGATTATTGTATGTAGGGTGGTCACAGACGACCATATTGCCATGTAGGCATAGTGTTAATTTATCGTTAACGAGCAAAAACGAGAAATATCGAACTTCAAATGTGTGTACCACGTCAAGAAAATGAGCGTTTTCGCGCCATTCGCGCGCATTAAGCGCGCTGCCGGAGCGTTTCACCTCGCATTTTGTTAACCATAATATTAACAATGGCTCATGAAGTACGAGCGAACTGCGCTGAAAGTACCAGGTAAAGACTGAAAAGTGTTGCAAACCGCAATCTGCGCGGCTTGCCGCTGGACAGGGGCGGCGGGGATTCATACAATCGACGATAACACCGCTATGTGCGCTAATTTTCGTTAAGGCGGGACCGCGTATACGAAACACCAGTTTCTATCAACGCCTTGCAAGTTCAGGAGAGGTATGACGATGTCATTAGAAGTGTTTGAGAAATTAGAATCTAAGGTTCAGCAGGCGATTGATACCATCACTCTGTTGCAGATGGAAATCGAAGAGCTGAAAGAAAAGAACAACACCCTGGTGCAGGAAGTTCAGAGCGCGCAGCATGGTCGTGAAGAGCTGGAGCGCGAAAACAGCCAGCTGAAAGAGCAGCAGCAGGGCTGGCAGGAGCGTCTGCAGGCGCTGCTGGGCCGCATGGAAGAAGTCTAATCGCTTCACGCCCTCTCCCGCCAGGGAGGGGGTGATCCTTATCCCTTCCTTTATACTCACAAGTTATAGCCAATCTTTTTTTATTCTTTAATCATTGAATCGCTTTCTGGCACGCTTAGCCCATCACAACACGTCATAAAGAGAGCGGTGCGATGAATAAGTGGGGCGTAGGGTTAACTCTGTTGCTGGCATCCGCCAGCGTTCTGGCAAAAGATTTTCAGCTATTAAACGTATCTTATGATCCAACGCGCGAGCTGTACGAACAGTACAACAAAGCGTTCAGCGCGCACTGGAAGCAGGAGACCGGCGACAACGTGGTGATCCGCCAGTCGCACGGCGGCTCCGGCAAGCAGGCGACCTCGGTGATTAACGGTATTGAAGCGGATGTGGTTACGCTGGCGCTGGCCTACGACGTCGACGCGATCGCCGAGCGCGGCCGTATCGATAAAAACTGGCTGAAGCGCCTGCCGGATAACTCCGCGCCCTATACTTCCACCATCGTGTTCCTCGTCCGTAAGGGCAACCCGAAACAGATCCATGACTGGAACGATCTGATCAAACCGGGCGTGTCGGTCATCACCCCGAACCCCAAAAGCTCCGGCGGCGCTCGCTGGAACTACCTGGCGGCCTGGGGCTATGCCCTGCATCAGAACCATGGCGACCAGGCGAAAGCCCAGGATTTCGTCAAGGCGCTGTATAAAAACGTGGAAGTGCTGGACTCCGGCGCGCGCGGTTCGACCAATACCTTCGTAGAACGCGGGATCGGCGATGTGCTGATCGCCTGGGAAAACGAAGCGCTGCTGGCGACCAACGAACTGGGCAAAGACAAGTTTGAAATCGTGACCCCGAGTGAGTCGATTCTGGCTGAGCCGACCGTTTCGGTGGTCGATAAAGTCGTGGATAAGAAAGGCACCCGCCAGGTGGCGGAAGCGTACCTGAAGTATCTCTACTCGCCGGAAGGCCAGGAGATTGCGGCGAAGAACTTCTACCGTCCGCGCGATCCGAACGTGGCCAAGAAATATGCTAATGAATTCCCGAAACTGAAACTGTTCACTATCGATCAGGAGTTCGGCGGCTGGACGAAAGCGCAGAAAGAGCACTTCTCCAACGGCGGCACCTTCGACCAGATTAGCCAGCGTTAATTCTCTTGTCCCTGCTTGCGCTACGCTTAGCAGGGCTACAGTTCTGCGCTGTGCGTAACCCGGGTAAGGCGCCAGACGCCACCCGGGAATCCCTGCTTGCACTAGGCTTAGCAGGGCTACAGTTCTGCGCTGTGCGTAACCCGGGTAAGGCGCCAGACGCCACCCGGGAATCCCTGCTTGCACTAGGCTTAGCAGGGCTACAGTTCTGCGCTGTGCGTAGCCCGGGTAAGGCGCCAGCCGCGACCCGGAAAACGCTCCGCCCGTCATCTGTTTTCATTTAGTCATCAAATTACGTTACTCTTCCGCTTCAGGCTTAACAGGGAATGAAAATGAGAAGAGTAAGATACTTTTTGCTGGCGCTGCTGGTGGCGATCCTCGCGGCGCTGGCGGGCGGCTACTACTGGCTGCACTCTGGCAACCCGGACGCGTTGCGCAAGATTGTTCTGCAGCAGTGCGTTCCCCATCAGCAACAGCAGCAAAACCCGTCGCCGTGCGCCGAAGTGAACCTCAAGGGCGGCTATGTGCTGTTTAAAGATCGTAACGGCCCGCTGCAGTATTTGCTGATGCCGACCTACCGCATTAACGGCACCGAAAGCCCGCTGCTGTTGGATCCACTGACGCCGAACTTCTTCTGGCAGGCCTGGCAGGGGCGTGAGATCATGAGCCAGCGCCACGGCGCGCCGGTTCCCGATAACGCGGTATCGCTGGCGATCAACTCGCGCAGCGGACGCACGCAAAACCATTTCCATATTCATATCTCCTGCCTACGCCCCGATGTGCGCGCGCAGTTAGACAAGGATTCGGCGGCGATCAGCAGCCGCTGGCTGCCACTACCGGGTGGGCTTCAGGGCCATGAATATCTAGCGCGCCGGGTGACGGAGGCGGAGCTCGCCCAGCGCAGCCCGTTCCTGATACTGGCGGAAGAGGTGCCGGAGGCGCGTCAGCATATGGGACGCTATGCGCTGGCGATGGCGCAGCAGAGCGACGGCTCGCTGGTGCTGCTGGCGACGGAGCGTAACCTGCTGTCCCTGAACCGGGCTTCAGCGGAAGAAATTCAGGATCATCGCTGCGCCATCCTTAACGCAAACCACTAGTTCTGGCGTTTACCTGTCTTACCTGTCGTCGTATTCTTGCTGAAAAAAACGACAGGAGACAGGCATGTCGCTCTGGCTTACCCACCCGCTGTTCCTCCCTTCACTGATTGTCGGCGTTACCATTGTGCTCTGGGCGACGTCGCTGCTGCCGGAATTTATCACCGCGCTGCTGTTTTTCGCTGCGGCGATGATGGCGAAAATCGCCCCGCCGGAGGTGATCTTCGGCGGCTTTGCCTCCTCGGCCTTCTGGCTGGTGTTCAGCGGCTTTGTGCTCGGCATCGCGATCCGTAAAACCGGGCTGGCGGACCGGGCGGCGCAGGCGCTGTCGGCGCGGCTAACCGACTCCTGGCCGCGGATGGTCGCCAGCGTGGTACTCCTGAGCTATGCCCTGGCGTTCGTGATGCCTTCCAACATGGGGCGCATCGCGCTGCTGATGCCGATCGTGGCGGCGATGGCCCGCCGGGCGGGCATTGCCGACGGCAGCCGCGGCTGGTACGGCCTGGCGCTGGCGGTGGGGTTCGGCACCTTTCAGCTGTCGGCGACCATTCTGCCCGCCAACGTGCCGAATCTGGTGATGAGCGGCGCGGCGGAGGGGTCGTACGGTATCCATCTGAATTATGTTCCTTATTTACTGCTGCATACACCGGTGCTTGGCTGGCTGAAAGGGGCGGCGCTGGTGGCGCTGATCTGCTGGCTGTTTCCCGGTAAGCCGCATCCGCCGCGCGACCTGGCGCCGCTGCCGGCGATGAGCCGCGACGAGAAGCGTCTGGCGTGGCTGCTGGCGGTGGTCCTCACGCTGTGGGTGACCGAGAGCTGGCATGGCATCGGCCCGGCGTGGACCGGCCTGGCGGCGGCGGTGGTCACGCTGTTGCCGCGGGTGGGCTTTATCAGCGGCGAAGAGTTTGCCAGCGGGGTGAATATGCGCACCTGTATTTATGTTGCCGGGATTTTGGGGCTGGCGATCGCCGTCACCCAAACCGGGATTGGCGGCGTGGTGGGCAATGCGCTGCTGCAGGTGATGCCCCTGGATAAAGACAATCCTTTCATCAGCTTCCTGGCGCTGACCGGAATTACCAGCGCGCTGAACTTTATTATGACCGCCAACGGCGTGCCGGCGCTGTATACCACCTTTGCCCAGAGCTTTGCCGACGCCACCGGCTTCCCGCTGCTGAGCGTGATTATGATTCAGGTGCTGGGCTATTCCACGCCGCTGCTGCCGTATCAGGCGTCGCCGATCGTGGTCGCGATGGGGTTAGGCAAAGTCCCGGCGAGGGCGGGGATGTTGCTTTGTCTGGCGCTGGCGGCGGTGAGCTATTTGATTTTACTGCCGCTGGACTACGCCTGGTATCAGCTGTTGGGAAAACTGTAGCGGCAAAAAAAGCCCGGCTTGCGTTGTGCGAAGCCGGGCCTCAGAGATTTATCAGTCATCCCGGTCGCGTGTCGCCACCGGGAAAAGCGGATTACGCTTTTTTCGCTGCTTCCGCAGCTTTCACGATCACCGCGAAAGCGTCTGCTTTCAGGGAAGCGCCGCCAACCAGCGCGCCGTCGATGTCCGGCTGGGTGAACAGCTCTGCGGCGTTGCCAGCGTTAACGGAACCGCCGTACTGGATGATCACTTGCTCAGCGATTTTCGCGTCAGCTTTAGCAATGTGGTCACGGATGAATTTGTGCACCGCCTGAGCCTGAGCCGGGGTCGCGGATTTGCCGGTACCGATAGCCCATACAGGTTCGTAAGCGATAACCACGCCTTCGAAAGCGGCAGCGCCCTGCGTTTTCAGTACCGCGTCGATCTGACGTGCGCAAACTTCTTCCGTTTTGCCCGCTTCGTTTTCGGCTTCGGTTTCACCGATGCACAGTACCGGAGTCAGACCCTGCTCTTTCAACACGGCGAATTTCTTCGCAATCAGCTCGTCGGATTCTTTGTGGTAGGTACGACGTTCGGAGTGGCCGATGATGATGTACTGTGCGCCGATATCTTTCAGCATTTCGGCGGAGGTTTCACCGGTGAAAGCGCCGGACAGGTTTACGTCAACGTTCTGCGCGCCCAGGTGGATGTGGCTGCCTTCTGCCGCACGCTTAGCCAGGTCCAGATACATTTCCGGCGGGGCGATGGCAACTGCGCAGCCGCTTACGCCAGCCAGCTCGGTACGCAGGTTCGCAACCAGTTCGTTTACCATGTGGCGGCTGCCGTTCAGTTTCCAGTTACCCATCACTAAAGGATGTCGCATTTTAATTCTCCACGCTACTTAAGCGAATTAAGGAATATAGCCGCCCCAGAGGGCAGCATGGTCTGTGAAACAGTATAGAGACTCGTCACTGGAAAGGCTTTGCTTTTTGTCATTTATTGTTACCTTCCAGCGTTTCAGATAGCGCCAGCTTAATCGGTTCAACAGCGAAGGTCAGACCCTTTTCACCATGATCTGCCACCACATAGCGCACGGCGCCCTCGGTGTCGGAGAAGTAGCGTTTGCCTTTGCCGGCAGTCAGCAGTTTCTGCAGTTTTTGCTGGCTCTGCGCCGGACTAAGGGTGGGCACGAAGGCGCGGATCATGGCGCTCATATACTCCAGCGCTTTGGCCTTCGCCGCCTTTTGCTCCGGCCCCTGGATCGGCAGCCAGGTGATCTGCATGGATTTGATCTTCAGCGTGCCGCGCTCCAGCGCGGTGGAGGCATAGAGATTTTCGTTAATCTTGCTGGCGGCGCGGGTCAGGTTAGCCCGATCGCGGCTGGTTGATATGGAACGGAATTCATTCAGAGGCAGCTTCGGGTTATCGACGTTAAATTTTTCCCGGAACTGGCTGATCGACAGGTCAAAGCTCGGCGCGCCGGCGAGCAGGTAGGGGGCAGCGGTCGTCGATTCGCTTTCTGCGGACAACGCATGCGGGCCGACGGCAAGGCCCATCAGCCCACTGAAACACAAGATTGTCCACTTCTTCATGCCCGTCGTTCCTTTTTTTGCCTGCTGACGATTAAATCGGGAAGCGCGGCGCTTGTCAAAAAGTCACGACGCCAGGGTAAACTACGCAGACGATGATGATAAGGAAAAACGCATGACCCTACAGCAGTGGTTATTCTCAATTAAAGGGCGCATTGGCCGCCGCGATTTCTGGATCTGGATTGCCATTTGGCTGGTGACCATGAGCGCGCTGTTCACCCTGGCAGGCAGCAATCTGCTTAATCTGCAGACGGCGGCGTTTATTATTGTCTGCCTGCTGTGGCCGACGGCGGCGGTGGTGGTGAAGCGGCTGCACGATCGCGGCAAATCCGGACTGTGGGCGCTGCTGATGATTCTGGCGTGGATGCTGCTGGCGGGGAACTGGGCGATGCTGCCGCAGGTCTGGCAGTGGGGCGTTGGGCGCTTTGTGCCGACGCTGATTATCGTCATGATGCTGATCGACCTGGGGGCGTTTGTCGGCACCCAGGGCGAGAATAAGTTCGGCAAGGAGACCCAGGACGTGCGCTGGAAAGCGGACGCCTGATTACCAGTAGTGCTCCGCCGTCATGTGGCCCGGCCGGCGACGCAGATGTTTGGTCATCTGCCGGGTCTCTTTTAACAGCTGTTGGGTATCGCGCACCATCTGCGGGTTGCCGCACAGCATCACATGGCTGGTGTCGCGGGTCATCGGCAGGCCGACCGCCTCCTCCAGCGCCCCGGTTTCAATCAGGAACGGCACCCGGCCGGTCAGCGAGCCTGCCACGGTTTCGCGGCTGACCACCGTCTGGATGCGTAATTTGCCGGCGTAGCGCTGCTCGAGTTCGCGCATCAGCGGCAGATAGCTCAGGTCCGCGGCGTAGCGCACGGCGTGGACCAGCACCAGATGATTAAATCGCTCAAGATCTTTGCCTTCCTGGAGAATCGACAGATAAGGCCCGAGGGCGGTGCCGGTCGCCAGCATCCACAGAGTATCGCAATCCGGTACTTCCTCGAGGACGAAGAAGCCAGCCGCTTCGCTCACCACCTGGACCTCATCGCCCGGTTTCAGCGCCGCCAGACGCGGGCTCAGCTTGCCTTCCGGGACGGTGACCAGATAGAACTCGAGATCGGGATTGCCGGGGGCGTTGACGTAGGAATAGGCGCGCTGCACGCGTTCGCCGTCGATTTCCAGCCCGAGCTTGGTAAATTGCCCGGCGGTAAACGGATGGACAGGCGCCCGCACGTATAAACTGAACAAGGCGTCCGTCCAGTACTCCACTTTTGTCACTTTGCCGCTAACCCAGTCCGCCATCGTCTTCTCCTGTTGCCAAGCGATGCCTTATCTTCGGCCCAGACGGGCAAGATTTCCACCCCGCAGGCGCAAGAAAGCTCTATTGATCAAATATAAACGAAGAACAGGACAACCGCCCGCGGACGGTTGCCTGGAGGAGAGAAAGCGGTATTACAGGATGTGCTGCTGGACGTCCGGATCTTTACGGTCGAGGTAATGAATCGACTGGATCCGACGGATGGTGCGCGACTTGCCGCGGATCAGCAGCGTCTCGGTGGTGGCCATATTGCCCTTACGGGTGATGCCGTCCAGCAGATCGCCTTTGGTGATGCCGGTAGCGGAGAAGACGACGTTATCGCTGCGCGCCATTTCATCAAGGCGCAGCACTTTACCCGCTTCGATGCCCATGGTTTTGCAGCGCGCCAGCTCGTTTTCACCGATGCGGCGATTCTCTTCGCTGTCGCCCTTCACGTGGTGACGAGCCAGCAGGCGGCCCTGCATATCGCCGTCGAGCGCGCGGATCACCGCGGCGGAAACCACCCCTTCCGGCGCGCCGCCGATGCCGTACAGCACGTCCACTTCGCTATCCGGCATGCAGGTAAGAATGGAGGCCGCGACGTCGCCATCGGGAATGGCGAACACGCGCACGCCCAGCTGCTGCAGCTGAGCAATCGCCGCATCGTGGCGCGGTTTCGCCAGCACGGTGACGGTCAGCTCGCCCAGCGGCTTGTTCAGCGCGCGGGCGATATTGCGCAGGTTCTCTTCCAGCGGCAGATTGAGATCGATAGCGCCTTTAGCGCCTGGGCCGACAATCAGCTTTTCCATATACATATCCGGCGCGTTGAGGAAGCAGCCTTTATCGCCGACCGCCATCACTGCCAGGGCATTAGCCTGGCCCATCGCCGTCATCCGGGTACCTTCGATGGGATCGACGGCGATATCCACCGCATCGCCCTGGCCGGTGCCCACTTTTTCGCCGATATAGAGCATCGGCGCTTCATCGATTTCGCCCTCGCCGATGACGATGGTGCCGTCGATATTGACGAGGTTAAGCATAATGCGCATGGCGTTAACCGCTGCGCCGTCGGCGGAGTTTTTATCGCCGCGGCCCAGCCATTTATAGCCCGCCAGCGCGGCGGCTTCGGTGACACGCGAAAATTCGATGGCCAGTTCTCGTTTCATAATCCACTCATTGTGTAGAAAGATTGCCCGCAGCGCGGCAAAAGCGCGCTACGCGTTGGAATAGCGTTCGGTTTCCGGCATCCAGCGCTCGATCAGCGCCTGGGCCTGCAGCGGATAGCGTTCATGAATGTGACGCGCAATGCGCTGAACGTCGGGGATCATCGCCTGATCGCGCAGCAAATCCGCCACTTTAAACTCAGCGTTGCCGGTCTGGCGGGTGCCGAGCAGCTCACCGGGACCGCGAATTTCAAGGTCTTTCTGGGCGATGACGAAACCGTCGTTACTGTCACGCAGCACCTGCAGGCGTTTCTGCGCCGTTTTAGAGAGCGGCGATTTATAGAGTAGCACGCAGTGGGAAGCGACCGCGCCGCGCCCGACGCGCCCTCTGAGCTGGTGCAGCTGCGCCAGACCCAGACGTTCCGGGTTTTCGATAATCATCAGGCTCGAGTTCGGTACGTCGACACCGACTTCAATGACCGTCGTGGCCACCAGCAGATGCATTTCGCCCTGCTTGAAAGCCTGCATCACCGCCTGCTTCTCCGCCGGTTTCATCCGCCCGTGCACCAGACCGATATTCAGCTCCGGCAGCGCCAGCTTGAGCTCCTCCCAGGTCGCTTCCGCCGCCTGGGCCTCCAGCAGATCGGACTCCTCAATCAGCGTACAGACCCAATACGCCTGGCGGCCTTCGTGGGTGCAGGCGTTGCGCACGCGGTCAATAATATCGCTGCGCCGGGTGTCCGGGATAGCGACGGTAGTCACCGGGGTTCGGCCCGGCGGCAGCTCGTCGATAACCGAGGTATCGAGGTCGGCGTAGGCGGTCATCGCCAGGGTGCGCGGGATCGGCGTGGCGGTCATGATCAGCTGATGCGGGTGGAAACCCTGCTGCTGACCTTTCTCCCACAGCGCCAGCCGCTGGTGTACGCCGAAGCGGTGCTGTTCGTCGATGATCACCAGCGCCAGGCCGTTAAACTGCACCTGTTCCTGGAAGATGGCGTGGGTGCCGACAATCATCTGCACCTCGCCGCTGGCGATAGCGTCCTGCTGCGCCTGGCGGGCTTTGCCTTTCTGTTTGCCCGCCAGCCAGCCGACCTCAATGCCCAGCGGTGCAAACCAGCTGCGGAAGTTGTTGGCGTGCTGCTCGGCGAGCAGTTCGGTGGGCGCCATCAGCGCCACCTGTTTGCCGTGGGCGATAGCGCGCAGAGCGGCCAGGGCGGCGACCAGCGTTTTACCGGAGCCGACGTCGCCCTGCACCAGGCGCATCATCGGCACGTCCAGCGCCATATCGCGCTCGATCTCGGCGGTGACCCGCGCCTGCGCGCCGGTGGGCTTAAAGGGCAGGGAGGCCAGCAGCTGATTTTTCAGGGTATCGTTGGCGCCGAGCGGCAGGGCGTGATAGCGCTGGGCGCCTGCCCGTAGCGCCAGCATACTAAGGTTGTGCGCCAGCAGCTCTTCCAGAATCAGGCGCTGCTGCGCCGGGTGCTTGCCGCTTTCCAGCTCGCTAAGTTGCAAGGAGGGAGGCGGACGGTGCAGCGTACGCAGCGCCTCGGGCAGGCTCATCATCCCCTGCGCCAGCTCCGGCGGCAGGAGTTCGCTAATTGCGCAGGTCTCGAGCAGCTCGAGCGCCTGATCGGTGAGCTTGCGCAGGGTCGCCTGCTTAATGCCTTCGGTAGTCGGGTAGACCGGCGTCAGGGTCTCCTGCAGCTCCGGGGTGCTCATATCGCCCTGGACGCGGTATTCCGGGTGGATCATTTCGGCGCCGTACTTCCCGCGTTTGGCTTCACCGTAGGCCAGCACTCGTCGACCGGTCGCGAGGCTGTTTTTCATCGCCGCGTTGAAGTTGAAAAAGCGCATGGTGAGGATGCCGGTGCCATCGCTGATCTGGCAGGTCATCATTCGACGGCCGCCGAAGGTGATATTGCTGTTGAGCACTTCGCCTTCCACGGTGGCATAAACCCCGGGCAGCAGATCGGCTATCGGGTAAAGATGGGTGCGATCTTCGTAGCGCAAAGGCAGGTGCAGCAGCAGATCCTGTACCGTATGCAGGCCGATCTTCGCCAGCTTGCTGCTCTGCGCAGCCCCAACGCCGGTGAGTGAACTGAGCGGAACGGCATCTAACAGGCGGCCTGACATGGGGTTTACCTCGCAGCCTGCATGGTGGCCCACCACGCGGCATCGGCTTCCACTTCGCCCTGCTCGTTAACGTGGGGGTAAGGCAGCCCTTTCTGTCTCGCGACGCGGGCCAGCACCGGATAGCCGCCTTCAAACAGCAGGCGCTGCTGCTCTTCCGGCGGCAGCATGCTGTTGGCGCGTTGGTACATCCCGGCGTTTTGTCGCTGCCGCTGGGCTTCATACAGGATCAGCGCCGAGGCGACGGAGACGTTCAGCGACTGCACCATGCCGATCATCGGGATAATAATGTCCTGATCGGCCAGGGCCAGCGCTTCCTGAGTGATGCCGGTTTTCTCCTGACCCATCAGGATGCAGGTTGGGCGCGTATAGTCGATTTCACGGAAATCGATGGCTTTGCTGGAAAGATGGGTGGCGAGGATTTGCATACCCTGGCCTTTGAGGTGGCCGACGGCATCTGCGATGGTACGGTGGGTTTTCACCTGCACCCAGCTGTTGCTGCCCGCGGCGGCGGAGGCCATGGTGCGCATCCGGCTGCTCGGCCAGACCGCGTGCACCTCGTGTACGCCAACGGCGTCTGCGGTCCGGATGACCGCAGAGACGTTATGGGGCTTATGGACCTGCTCCATGCAGACCGTCAGGTCAGGCTGACGCCTGGCGAGCATCTCGCAGATACGCGCATAACGCTGTGAATTCATTACACTTCATCCTTCGAATTACCTCTTTAGTCGCTGCGGATCACGCGGCCCATCCCTGGACCTCGCCCCTGACGGGGCCTGCAAGCAGCGTTCAAATCTGCTCCCGGCAGATTTGTCATTCGCTTGCTGCCTTGATGCAATTCGAATGTTTTGTCTAAAAGCTAATTTCGGTTACGGGTGACTTTAATCACGTCCGGCATGACGCGGATTTTGCGCATGATATTCGCCAGATGCACGCGGTCGCGGGCGGTCAGGCGGATAAAGGCGCTGTATACGCGGCCATCTTTCTCTTCCGTATTCAGACTCTGGATATTGGAAGAGGCGGTGTTGATCGCCGCCGTCAGGTTAGCCAGTGCGCCCTGGTGGTTAAACATATCCACCTTGATCTCCGTAATGAACTCCTGAGCGGTCTCTTTATCCCACTCAACCGCCATAAATTTCTCCGGCTCTTTCTGGTAGCCGCGGATGTTACGACAGGATTCATGATGGATAACCAGCCCTTTGCCGGGACTGACGTGGGCGATAATCGGGTCACCGGGGATCGGACGACAGCATTTGGCAAAAGTGATCAGCACGCCATCGGCGCCTTTGATCGGTAGATGGCCGTGGTTTGAGGCATTGGCCGGCACCGGAGCCGCAGCGGCTTCGCCCTGCTGCAGGTTTTTCGCCACCACCACGCTCATGGCGTTGCCCAGACCGATCTCCGCCAGCAGATCGTCAAGCGAGG
Source organism: Klebsiella sp. Q2 (assembly GCF_009900705.1). Taxonomy (NCBI): domain Bacteria; kingdom Pseudomonadati; phylum Pseudomonadota; class Gammaproteobacteria; order Enterobacterales; family Enterobacteriaceae; genus Klebsiella; species Klebsiella sp. Q2. The sequence continues at coordinate 64,930 of NZ_JAAABE010000005.1, forward strand.
CCAGCTTCATCCGGTCGAGCTCGCGCTGGATATTCTCCGGCGGGATCTCGGCGAGTTTGCGGCTACCGCCCAGCGCGTGGTTGAGCAGACGACGGCCAAGGCTGACCGAGTCATCGCGCTTGAGGTTTTTCAGCAGCTGACGGATCTTGGCGCGCGCCTTCGAGCTGACGACAAAGTTCAACCAGGCGGCATTCGGACGTGCGCCCGGCGCGGTAATAATTTCGACAGTCTGACCGCTGGAGAGCGGCTGCGACAGTGGATAGGGCTGGCGGTCGACGCGCGCGCCGACGCAGGCATGGCCGATATCGGTATGCACCGCATAGGCGAAGTCCACCGGCGTGGCGCCAGCGGGCAGTTCGACAATGCGCCCTTCCGGGGTGAAAACGTAAATCTCATCGGGGAACAGATCGGATTTAACGCTCTCAATAAATTCAAACGAGCTGCCGGCGCTCTGCTGCAGCTCCAGCAGGCTTTGCATCCAGCGCTGGGCGCGGATTTGCGCGGTGGTGCTGCTTTCGCCGCCGTGCTCTTTATAAGCCCAGTGCGCTGCGACCCCCATCTCCGCCATCTGATCCATGTCTTCGGTACGAATTTGTACCTCGACCGGGACGCCGTGGGGGCCGATCATCGAGGTGTGCAAAGACTGATAGCCGTTCGCTTTCGGAATGGCGATGTAATCTTTGAAACGACCTGGACGCGGTTTATAGAGGCTGTGCATCTGGCCAAGCACGCGGTAGCAGACATCGGCATCGTGGACGATAACGCGGAAGGCGTAGATATCCATGATCGAGTGAAAACGCTGCTCTTTGAGCACCATTTTGCAGTAGATCGAGTACAGATGCTTTTCGCGACCGCTGACGCGGCAGGGGATCCCCGCTTCCTGCAAACGCCCTTCGATTTCCGAGAGGATCTTTTGGATCATCTCTTTACGGTTGCCGCGCGCCGCTTTGACCACCTCTTTAATGACGCGGTAGCGGTTCGGGTACAGCGCCTCAAAGCCCAGCTCTTCGAGCTCAGTTTTGATGTGATGGATACCTAAACGGTGCGCCAGCGGGCTGTAGATTTCCAGCGTTTCGCGGGCGATGCGGCGGCGTTTATCCGGGCGTAGCGAGCCCAGGGTACGCATGTTGTGGGTGCGGTCGGCAAGCTTGATGAGGATGACGCGGATGTCCTGCACCATCGCCATGATCATTTTACGAAAGTTTTCGGCCTGCGCCTCTTTCTTATCGCGGAACTTGAGCTTATCAAGTTTCGATACCCCCTCTACCAGTTCGGCGACGCTTTTACCAAAAAGCTGTTCCATGTCCTGGTAGGTGGCGGGAGTATCTTCAATCACATCATGCAGCAGCGCGGCCATCAGCGTTTCGTAGTCGAGCTTCATCTCGGCCAGAATACAGGCTACCGCGACCGGGTGCGTAATATAAGGTTCACCGCTTGAACGTGTCTGACCCTCGTGAGCGTCACGTGCAACGAGATACGCCTGCCGCAGACGTTTGATCTGGTCTTCCGGCAGGTAGTTTTGAATCAGCTGATTCAGGCTTTCAAACAGATACAAGGGCGACCCGCTGTGTGATTAACGACGACCTTCAGCAATCGCGGTAACGGCTTGTAATTCAGCGGCTTCCTGCTCTTGCTGTTCCTGGCGCTCACGTACGTCGAGGATCTGGTTGTTGATCAGACCTTCTTCGATTTCGCGCAGTGCGATTACGGTGGTTTTATCGTTTTCTTCCGGTACCAGCGGATCCTTTCCGCCTACCTGCATCTGACGAGCGCGACGCGCGGCGACCAGTACCAGGTCAAAACGGTTACCAATTTTCTCTACAGCGTCCTGAACAGTTACGCGTGCCATACTTAAAATGCTCCACAGGTGAAGAAATGACTGGGCATGATACTGAATGTGGGTTCAGTCTGCCAATAGTTTGGTGATTAAAGCGCCATGTCGCTGCTTTTGGCGGCTCATGCGCAGACGTTCAGCGCGGATGATATTTTTCAGGTCGCTCAGGGCGGTGTCAAAATCATCATTCACAATCAGGTAATCATACTCGGCGTAATGGCTCATTTCCGCAACGGCCTGGGCCATTCGTTTCGCGATCACCTCTTCGCTGTCCTGGCCGCGGCCGCGCAGGCGACGGTCCAGTTCATCTTTTGACGGCGGCAGAATAAAAATGCTGCGTGCGCCCGGCATGCTTTTACGGATCTGCTGCGCGCCCTGCCAGTCGATATCGAGGAAGACATCAACACCGGTCGCCAGCACCTGCTCGATCGCTTTACGCGACGTGCCGTAATAGTTGCCAAAGACCTCTGCATGTTCCAGAAACGCGTTTTCGCCAATCATCGAGCGGAATTCGTCGTGATTCACGAAGAAATAGTGTTCGCCGTGCACTTCACCCGGACGCGGCGCCCGCGTGGTATGGGAAACCGATACCTGGGTGTCATACAACGGTTGGGTTTTTAATAAAGCCTGAATCAGGCTGGATTTACCCGCGCCGCTAGGGGCGGAAACAATATAAAGCGTGCCTTGAGCCATGAGTGTCTTTTGTATGTGGTTATCGAAAGAGGTCCTACATACGAGCCTATTATACACGTCGCCGCGGCGTGACGCAGTCCTTGTCACACTTTTTGCCGCTGTTTCTTTCATTTTGCCTGCCGTTTTCCTGAATTCGCCAGCTGTTGCTGCAACGAGGTGCAAATCCTGGAAGGCGCTTCGCAGGGTGAAAAAGCCCCCGTCGCGGTTTCCGGTATTCTGCCGCAGACTCTCCGTCAGGTGCTGAAGGAGGGAACTGCAATGCGTAAAGGAGGGGGGTGGCTGGCGATAGGGATGTTCTCTGCCAGCGCGCTGGCGACGTGCCCGGACTGGCCGCCGGCTAAAGGCAGACAGGAGATTGCACGTCTTCATCAACAGATTGACGCCTGGAACGAGGCTTACTGGCGACAGGGCGCCAGCGAGGTGAGTGATGACGTTTACGACCAGCTCACCCAGCGCCTGACGCAGTGGCGGCAATGCTTTCCGGGCGCGACGCCTGAGGAGGACGGTCTGTCTCCACCGACCGGCGATACGCGTCATCCGGTCGCCCATACCGGCGTACGCAAGCTGGCGGATGAAGCCAGCCTGGCCCGCTGGATGAAAAATAAAACCGACCTGTGGATACAGCCTAAGGTGGACGGCGTGGCGGTAACCCTGGTCTATCGCCAGGGGCATCTGGTTCAGGCTATCAGCCGCGGGGATGGCCTGCGCGGTGAGTTGTGGACCGCCCGAGCGCGGCAGATCCCGGCGCTGGCGAAGCTGACGACCGGCGAACTGGCCAACAGCGTGCTGCAGGGGGAGCTGTTTCTGCGTCGGGAGGGGCATGTTCAGCAGCAGGCTGGCGGAATGAACGCGCGGGCGAAAGTCGCCGGGTTGATGATGCGGGCTGACGCGGCGGCGCCCCTCAGCCAGCTGGACGTTTTTATCTGGGCCTGGCCAGACGGTCCGTTGGATATGCGCCGTCGTCAGAAGCTGCTGGCGCAGGCGGGGTTTATCTACAGCGGACAATACACCCATCCGGTGACGCGTGTTGAGCAGGTGGCGGAGTGGCGCCAGCGGTGGTATCGCTCGCCGCTGCCCTTCGTCAGCGATGGCGTGATTGTGCGTGAAGGGCGCGAACCGGCGGGGCGCGTCTGGTCACCGGGAAAGGGCGAATGGCTGGCAGCCTGGAAATATCCTCCGGCATCGCGGGTGATGGAGGTGCGGGCGATCCATTTCAGTACCGGCCGCAGCGGTAGAGTCAACGTAGTGGCTGAGCTTGAGCCCCAGCGACTGGATGACAAACGCGTGCAGCGGGTTAACGTTGGCTCTGTGGCCCGCTGGCAGGCGCTGGATATTGGGGTTGGCGATCAGCTGCAGATCAGTCTGGCAGGTCAGGGTATTCCACGGATCGACGCGGTCGTCTGGCGGATGGCCGAGCGCCTTAAACCGACGCCGCCGGCGGCCAAATTCAATGCGCTAACCTGCTATTTCGCCACCCCTGAGTGCAGCGAACAGTTTCTTTCCCGGCTGGTCTGGTTGTCATCAAAGTCGGTGCTGGATATCGATGGCGTAGGGGAAAACGTATGGCGCGTCATTCAGCGGCAGCACCCGATGGAGCATCTTTTTTCCTGGCTGGCGCTCACGTCGGAGCAGCTGCAGGCGATGCCTGGGATCTCGGCCGCCCGTGGGCAGCACCTCTGGCATCAGTTTGATCTTATTCGTAAACGGCCTTTTATACGCTGGGTGCTGGCGATGGGGATCCCGGTGCCCCAGGAGGCGCTGGCGCAGCCTGGAAATGAAAACTGGCGCCTCCTCACGGCAAAGAGTGAAGCGCAATGGCGCACGCTGCCGGGCGTGGGGGCGATCAGAGCCCGACAGCTGGTGGCTTTCCTGCATCACCCTGACGTGGCGGCGCTGGCGCAATGGCTTAGCGGGCAACGCATCCCCGGGTTTTGAGGCGGTTAGTGGGCGTCGTGGGTGTAGTGGAAGACCGGTAGCCCGAGCTTCCAGCGCAGCGCCAGCATGCGGGCGGTAAAGCCGAACAGCAGCGTGGCCAGGACCACCACATCGTGGCTGCTAACGTAATGTTGCAGCGCTATATAGAGTACCGCTGCGGCAAACGAGATCCCGGCGTACAGCTCTTTCTGGAAGACCAGCGGAATGCGTTTGCAGAACATATCGCGCAGTACACCGCCAAAAACGCCGGTGATGACCGCAGCAATAGAGGCGATAACCGGCCCTTCTCCCATATCCAGGGCGATTTGCGCACCGATGATGGAAAATACGATCAGCCCCAGCGCATCCAGCACCAGGAAAAGCCGGCGCAGGTGCGGCATTACCGGGGCGGCAATTGTGGTAAGGACGGCGGCGACGGCGACAATAATGACGTATTCCGGATGCTTCACCCAGCCGAGAGGATAGTGTCCCAGCAGGATATCGCGAACGGAACCCCCGCCCAGCGCGGTCGCGGTGGCGATAATAATGACGCCGAACGTATCCATCCGCCGACGCCCGGCAGCCAGCGCTCCGGTCATGGCTTCCGCGGTGATACCGATTAAATACAGAACATGAAGCAGCATAGATCCCCCCAGACAGTGGCCGGCAGGTTAACGATTTGTGCGCAGGATCACGATTGAGATTTTCTAAAGTGAAATCGTTAGGCTAGGAAAAACTAATGCCAATATAGATTAAATTGGCTTTAATTGGCGGTTGATTTCTATTTTTTGAATTTTTAAAGATTAGAAAAAGTAATGACTTGTTCCCGATCGATTTTCTATATTGAAAACGCTACGAATACCTAATGTTTAAGTCCCGACCTTTATCCTTTTATTTTCTTTCTCGAGGAGATGAGAAAATGCGTGTCGCCGCCGGGAGCAAACATTCTCTGACTCGCCTGTTGGCCGTGGTATTAACCGGGATTTTGGCCGGTCTGTCCGGCATGGTTTTGGCACTGATTTTACACGCCATTCAGCACCTGGCTTTTGGCTACAGTTCCGGGCAGATCGTCGGTTCGGTGTCATTTTTACAGGGCGTCACGGCGTCGCCCTGGCCACGTCGCATCGCGGCAATCGTGGCCGGCGGCATCGTCGCCGGATTTGGCTGGTGGCTGCTTGGTCGCTATGGGCAGAAGCGGGTTTCCATTGCCGCGGCGGCGGCTAACCCTTCCGTCCCCATGCCCGCGGGCACCACGACGATCCACGCCCTGTTGCAGATCGTCACCGTAGCGCTGGGTTCCCCGCTTGGCCGCGAAGTGGCGCCGCGGGAAATGGGCGCGCTGGGAGGGGGGATGGTGGCGCGTAAGCTGAGCCTGCTGGAGGATGACACCCGCACGCTGATTGCCTGTGGGGCGGGCGCGGGCCTGGCGGCGGTGTATAACGTCCCGCTGGCAGGGGCGTTGTTCACCCTCGAGGTCATGCTGCTGTCGTTTAGCTGGGAAAAAACGCTGGCGGCGATAATGACCTCGGCGATTGCCGCCTGGACGGCCACCCTCGGGTTAGGGGATGAATCGCAATACCATTTTGTTTCCAGCGCGCTTCCGCACACCTTTCTCTGGTGGGCGATTCTGGTGGGCCCGATTCTGGGCGCCGGCGCCTGGCTCTTTCGCAAAGCGACCAACGCAGCGCGTTCACGCGTGCGAAGTAACTGGCAGATGCCAGTGTTCTGTCTGCTGGCGTTTTCACTTCTTGCCGTCCTGAGCCTCTGGTTCCCTGCGCTACCGGGCAATGGCAAGGGGCCGATGCAGCTGGCGCTCAGCGACGGGCTGCCTCTCTCCATGGTCGCGATCCTGTTAGGGCTGAAGATGGTGGTGATCCTGGCGGTGCTGCGCGGCGGCGCGGAGGGCGGGTTGCTAACCCCGGGGCTGGCGGTGGGCGGGCTGGCCAGCCTGCTGCTCTGCGCGCTCTGGCAATCAGGGTTCCCCGGCGGAGATGAAAGTAGTTTCGCCCTGGTGGGAGCAGCCGCTTTTCTCGCCGCCTCCATGCAGATGCCGCTGACGGCGGTGGTGCTGGTGATGGAATTCACCCACATGGATCACAGCTATCTGGCCCCGACGCTGCTGTGCGCGGCAGGGGCGTTTTTGACCTGCCGGGTACTGGATAAGAAAGCGGTTAATGAGCTGCAGCGAAAGTGAACCGGGAGAGGGCCATTCATCCTGGAAGTAAAATCAGCCGCAATTTTGCCTGATGGTTGCCTCATGGTTGATAAGCCATTTTTTACGCGCAATGCCGCCGCCATAACCCGTCATCGAACCATCTTTGCCGATAATTCGATGACAGGGGATGATGATGGCGACACGATTGGCACCATTTGCGGAAGCGACCGCCCGCGTGGCCGTCGGCTTACCTATATCCATGGCAATGGATTGATAATTCGTCGTCTCGCCGAAGCTAACGCGCTGTAAACTGTGCCAGACCGCTCGCTGGAACTCACTGCCTGGCGTATCAAGCGCCACCTCGAATGATTGGCGCTGCCCGGCAAAATACTCTGTTATTTCTTGTTGCGCCTGCCGGGTGTGGGCGTTTTCTCCTGCGATGATGCTGGCGTCGAACCGTCGCTGCAGGTCGCTGAATTCTGTCTCCAGCGCTCGTCTGTCGACAAATTCCAGCAGACAAATTCCCCCTTGCGTTGCGCACACGAACATTGGTCCTAGCGGAGTGGTAAAGCGATGAATTAAAACAATCTGGCGTTGCGCGCTGGGAGCGGAACCGGTCAATTTTTTGCAGGTATAGCCGAAGCCGCTTAAGGATTCGTAGCCGCTATCGAAAGCGACATCGGTAGTTGAGCGGCCTGCTTTCAGCTCCTGAAGCGCCATATTCACGCGCTGCATCCGTTGAAAAGCCTGAAAAGTGATCCCGTGATTTTGCAGGAACCAGCGGCGAACGCGTTCCGGGCTAATATCATGCTGACGTAGTTCGTTATCGCTGAGGCGAACCTTCGGATTTTCTCGCAGCAGGCGAAGCGCTTGCTCAACAAAGGCGGGAGCCGTCCGGGCATTCTCCGTCGGGCGACAGACTTTGCATGGCCGGAATCCAGCATCCAGCGCGGATTTAACGTCATTATAAAATTCGACGTTTTCGCGTCTGGGTTTTCGCGCCCGGCAGACCGAGATACAAAATACACCGGTGGTTTTGACGCCAACGAAAAAGACGCCGGTGAATTCCACTGCGCGTTCAAGCAGCGCCTGATACCAGATATCGCACTGGACACTGTCGGTAATTTTCATGGTAAAAAAACGTCCGAGAAAGAGTGATGAGCTTGTACCTGACAGAATAAGTCTTTCAGTTTGGTCTGTGTGGCAGCGTGCAAAAAATTGCCCATTGAAATACGTCTTACGCCCAGCGCAGATAAGGCGCTGAAGTCTGCCAGCTCAGGCATACACATTACGTTTAATGGTAAAGGCACGCGGCGAACGATGGAGGTAATATCCTCTGCTTGGGTGACGCAAGGCACAAAAAAACCGTCTGCGCCGTGGTTCGCGTAGAGTTGACCGCGATAGAGCGTCTGATCCAGCGCATCTTGAACGTCGAGAAGAAAGGTATCGGTGCGGACATTAACAAACATGCCGGGACAGGCGCGGGTGATTGCCTGCAGTTTGACGGCAAAGCGCTTCGGATCATCAAGAAGACGCCTGTTGTTTACCACCTGACTATCCTCGAGGTTTATTCCGCTCACGCCGAGATGCGCCAGACGCTGAATATTCTCAATAATGTGGCTGGTTGTGGCGCCGTAGCCGGCCTCTAAATCGACGCTTAACGGCAGTTCGCTAACGGCTTTGATGCGTGAGACGATATAGAACAGCTCGTCAAAACTCATCTCTTCGCCATCTTTATAGCCTAACATCGCGGCGATAGCGGCGCTGGAGGTTCCCAGCGCCTGGTAATCGGCCTGCTGAGCGGCCTGAGCGCTGCTGGCGTCCCAGACGTTGGCAAGCAACAAAGGTTGGTTTTGCTGGTGAAGCGCGTTGAAGTCCATTCTTTTCTCCCGCAGTGGTGTTTCCCCTGACTGTGCCGCGTTGTGCTCATTGGCCACAACCGAAAACTGGACGACTATTTTTTACGGCAGCTTATCGTCAGCCTGCGGTAGAGATAAATAAAAAGGCCATGATTGATCATGGCCTTGTGAACGGAAAGACTTTAACAGACGAGAGCGCGTTACTCGATATTCTGGATCTGCTCGCGCATTTGCTCGATCAGCACTTTCAGCTCAATCGCAGAGTTGGTGACCTCGGCATTGATCGATTTTGACGCCAGGGTGTTCGACTCACGGTTGAACTCCTGCATCATAAAGTCGAGACGGCGACCCACGGCCTCTTTCTTTTTCAGAATGTTGTAGGTCTCTTTCACGTGGGCTTCGAGGCGGTCCAGCTCTTCGGCAACGTCGATACGCTGCGCCATCAGCACCAGCTCTTGCTCGAGACGGTTATTCTCCAGCTGCACTTCCGCATCCTCCAGCTTGGCGACCAGACGCTCGCGCTGCCACTGGAGAATTTCCGGCATATGAGCGCGAACTTTCGCCACTTCGCCGCTCACGCCTTCAAGACGCTGCTCGATAAGCGTTTTCAGCGCCTGGCCTTCCGTTTCGCGAGCGACGATGAAGTCATCCAGCGCGCCGTCAAGGGCTGCCAGAATGTCGGCGGCGATGGCGTCAAGATCCTGCTCTTTGGCGGCCATCACGCCCGGCCAGCGCAGGATATCAACCGGATTGATTTCCCCTTCATCGCTCTGCATTTTCACCCAGTTGGCAGCGTTAACCAGCTGTTTAGCCAGTTTTTCGTTGAGAATGAGTTCGCCCTGAGCGCTGGGGTCTTGTTCAAAACGCAGGGTGCATTCGACTTTACCGCGAGTCAGGCGGGCGCGAATGCGCTCGCGTACCACGGGCTCCAGGCTACGGAACTGCTCCGGCAGGCGGAAGTACGTTTCCAGATAGCGCTGGTTTACCGAGCGCAGCTCCCATGCGGCGCTACCCCAGTCACCCTTGATTTCACGGCGGGCATAGGCGGTCATACTGCGGATCATAGTCGTTCCTGTTTTTAAAGGAGAGTGGGGAGGATTATAGCTTTCGAGGCCTTATCAGGATAGGAATAAGCGCCTTTAATCCGTATAATGCGCAGCCACATTCGTTTCAAGCCGGAGATTTCTATCATGCGTCCAGCAGGTCGTAGCGCCAACCAGGTGCGCCCCGTCACCCTGACCCGTAATTACACAAAACACGCTGAAGGCTCTGTGCTGGTTGAATTCGGTGATACCAAAGTGCTGTGCACCGCCTCCATTGACGAAGGCGTTCCGCGTTTCCTGAAAGGACAGGGACAGGGGTGGATCACCGCTGAATATGGCATGCTGCCGCGTTCAACGCACACGCGTAACGCGCGTGAAGCGGCAAAAGGCAAGCAGGGCGGCCGGACGATGGAAATTCAGCGCCTGATCGCCCGTGCGCTGCGCGCGGCGGTTGATCTGAAAGCGCTGGGCGAATTTACTATCACCCTCGACTGCGATGTGCTGCAGGCCGACGGCGGCACCCGCACCGCGTCTATTACCGGTGCCTGCGTGGCGCTGGCCGACGCGCTGAATAAGCTGGTGGCGGCCGGCAAGCTGAAAACTAACCCGATGAAAGGGATGGTGGCGGCGGTCTCTGTTGGGATCGTTAATGGCGAAGCCATCTGCGATCTGGAGTACATCGAAGACTCTGCCGCGGAAACCGACATGAACGTGGTGATGACCGAAGATGGTCGCATCATTGAGGTGCAGGGTACGGCAGAAGGCGAGCCGTTCACCCATGAAGAGCTCCTCACTCTCCTGGCGTTAGCCCGAGGGGGGATCGAATCCATTATTACGACGCAGAAGGCGGCGTTAGCAGATTAGTTTTTAAGGCGACTGAGAAGTCGCCTTTTTTTTGACCGTAAAAAAGTAAGATGAGGAGCGAATCCATGAAGCCGTATCAGCGCCAGTTTATTGAGTTTGCGCTTAGCAAGCAGGTTCTTAAGTTTGGCGAGTTTACGCTGAAATCCGGGCGTAAGAGCCCCTATTTCTTTAACGCCGGCCTGTTTAACACCGGGCGCGATCTGGCTCTGCTGGGCCGTTTTTATGCCGAGGCGCTGGTGGATTCCGGGATTGAGTTCGACCTGCTGTTTGGCCCGGCCTACAAAGGGATCCCGATCGCCACCACCACCGCGGTGGCGTTAGCCGAACACCATGACCGCGACCTGCCTTACTGCTTTAACCGTAAAGAGGCAAAGACTCACGGCGAAGGCGGCAATCTGGTCGGTAGTCCACTGCAAGGGCGGGTCATGCTGGTGGATGACGTGATCACCGCCGGTACGGCGATTCGCGAATCCATGGAGATCATCCAGGCCAACGGCGCGCAGCTGGCGGGCGTGCTGATCTCCCTGGATCGTCAGGAGCGCGGCCGCGGTGAAATCTCCGCCATTCAGGAAGTGGAGCGGGATTACGGCTGCCAGGTTATCTCGATCGTAACCCTGAAAGAGCTGATCGCTTATCTGGAAGAGAAACCGGAGATGGCGGAACACCTGGCCGCCGTTCGCGCTTATCGCGAAGCCTACGGCGTGTAACGAAAAAGCCCGGTAAGCAGAGCGCTACCGGGCAATGCAAAGAAAACTACTGCAGCTGTGCGGCGACCAGCGGCCAGCGGGCGTCGAAATCATCCGTCGGACGGTATTTGAACTCGCTGCGCACAAAGCGCGACAGCATGCCCTCGCAGAAGGCGAGCAGCTGGCTGGCCAGCAGCGTTTCGTCGAGCGTGTAGCCTTCGCCTTCGCGCATTTTTTTCTCGCGCATCACCTGACGCAGCTGCACTTCGATGCGTTCAAAAAGCTGGTTGATACGGCCCTGCAGCCGGTCCTGTTCGAACATCAGCGCGTGTCCGGTGAGGATGCGCGTCAGCCCAGGATTACGCTCGCCAAACCCAAGAATCAACAGAACAATCAGGCGCAGGCGCGCGGACGTGTCCTTCTCATCTTTCAGAATCAAATTGATGCGCGTAATCAGACTGTCTTCAATGAACTCGATCAGGCTGTCAAACATGCGGGTTTTACTGGGAAAATGGCGATACAGCGCGGCCTCAGAGACGCCGACGGAAGCTGCCAGTTTCGCGGTGGTAATACGTTGACTACCATCGCTGGATTCCAGCATTAGCGCCAGAGATTGAAGTATTTCTTCGCGACGATTCCGTTTCGCAGTTTGCTTTTCTGCCATGTTTTAAAATACCCCTGAAAATAAGCACTTGTCAGGCAGACATCCACAACGCGACCGCAAACCAGAGTTTGCGGTGGTGTTATTGCATTATGCGCGTTGGGATGCAGATTCCGTGTTGCTGGGCCTATTTGCGCCCTGAGTGACCGAAGCCGCCTTCGCCGCGGTCGGTGGCATCGAAAGATTCCACCAGGTTAAATTCCGCCTGCACGACCGGCACAAAGACCATCTGCGCGATACGTTCGCCCGGCTCGATAACAAAGCTCTGCTGACCGCGGTTCCAGACGGACACCATCAGCTGCCCCTGGTAATCGGAGTCGATAAGGCCCACCAGGTTGCCCAGCACCACGCCGTGCTTATGACCCAGGCCCGAGCGCGGCAGGATCACCGCCGCCAGAGAGGGATCGGCGATATGAATCGCAAGGCCGGTCGGCAACAGCGTGGTTGCGCCCGGCGCCAGCTCTACGGCGTCGTCGAGACAGGCTCGCAGGTCAAGTCCGGCGGAGCCGGAGGTGGCATAGGTCGGCAGCGGAAATTGCTGGCCGACACGCGGGTCCAGAATCTTAACGTCGATTTTTTTCATCATAACGGGTCACGATCTCGTCGAGTAATAATTGGCCCAGGAGTTCCTTGCGCTCAAGTGGTAAGCGCTTTTCCCCATCCTGCCAGAAAAGGTGTAATGCGTTGCTATCGCTGTTAAATCCCTGATTAGGCTGGGAAACATCGTTGGCGCAAATCAGGTCGAGGTTTTTGCGGGCACGTTTTTGCCGCGCATATTCTTCCACATTATTCGTTTCGGCGGCAAACCCAACGACGTAGGGGCGATGCGATTTTAGCGCTGCAACCCCGGCGACGATATCCGGGTTTTTAACCATTTTTATTGTTAATTCATCACCTTGTTTTTTTATTTTATCTTCGGCGATGGCGGCGGCGCGGTAATCCGCCACCGCGGCGCAGCCAATAAAAATGTGCTGCTGCTGAGCGCTGGCCTGGACGGCCGCTTCCATTTCCAGCGCGGTAGTGACATCAATGCGCTGCACAAAGGGCGGTGTCGGTAGCGATACCGGTCCGCTGACCAGGGTCACGTTCGCGCCGCGCTGTGCGGCGGCGGCGGCAATCGCGAAGCCCATCTTACCGGAGCTGTGGTTTGAGATGTAACGCACCGGATCCAACGGCTCACGGGTCGGGCCCGCGGTAATCATGAGGTTGAGATGTTGCAAATCTTTGACAGGGGAGGCGAAATGCTGTGCAACCATCTCCACGATGGTTAACGGATCGAGCATTCGCCCCGGGCCGACGTCGCCGCAGGCCTGGCTACCGCTGTCCGGTCCCCACAGCAGCAGGCCGCGGGAAGCGAGCGTCTGCAGATTATGCTGGGTGGCCTGCGCGCGATACATCTGCTGGTTCATGGCGGGCAAGACGGCAACCGGGGAAGGGGTGGCGAGACAGATCGTCGACACCAAATCATTGGCCATGCCTGCCGCCACGCGGGCGATCAAATCGGCGGTCGCCGGGGCGAGGATCACCAGGTCGGCCCATTTTCCGAGCTCAATATGGCCCATGGCCGCTTCCGCCGCCGGATCGAGCAGGCTGTCGGAAACCGGATAGCCGGATACCGCCTGCAGGCTGAGTGGGGTGATGAACGCTTTTGCCGCCTCCGTCATTGCGACACGCACTTCCGCGCCGCGTTCACGCAGTCGCCGCACCAGTTCCGGGGTTTTATACGCCGCGATACCGCCGCTGACGCCCAGGACGATTTTTTTACCCGCCAGAGTCATCATGATGTATTCCTGTTGCCGTAGACCAGAATCCGCGCATCTTATCACAATCCTGACGTGGTCGTGCCTCTGACGGGCATTCACTTTGCGAGCGGCTACGCAGGGTGAAAAGCGGCGGGTCGGCAGCGTCGTCAGGTTGTGCCAGGATAGGCTGATTCACGCAGGAGGGCGCATGGACGGAACGGAAAATCTGATGCCACGGGAGAAGATGCTGCAATTCGGCATCGAGGCGCTGACGGATGTTGAGCTACTGGCGCTGTTTCTGCGCATTGGCACACGCCGTCAGGATGTGCTGAGCTACGCCCAGGCGTTATTGCAGCGTTTTGGTTCGCTCTACGCTCTGCTTTCCGCTGATAAAGCGCAACTGGTTGCCGTTGACGGGCTGGGGCTGGCGAAATATGCGCAACTGAAGGGGATTGCCGAGCTGGCGCGGCGCTATTTTAGCTCGCAGCTGGTTGAGGAGGCCGCGCTGGTCACCCCCTCGATGACGCGGGAATTTTTGCAAAGCCAGCTGACGGAAGAGGAGCGCGAGATCTTTATGGTGATCTTTTTAGATAATCAGAACCGCGTGTTGAAACATAGCCGCCTTTTTTCTGGTACTCTTAGCCACGTTGAGGTGCATCCGCGAGAAATTGTACGCGAAGCCATCAAAGTGAACGCCGCCGCCGTGATCCTTGCGCATAATCATCCCTCCGGTAGTCCGGAGCCGAGTCAGGCTGACAGGCTGATTACCGAAAGGGTGGTAAAGTGTTGTCGATTCATGGAGATACGTGTGCTTGACCATCTGGTTATCGGCCGCGGTGCGTATGTATCTTTTGCCGAACGTGGCTGGATTTAGCCCCGAACTGGCGATCCTTCGGGATCTTTGTCTGTTCGGGACTTGAGCACATCGCCGAGTCAGCGTATACTACGCCACCTTTGAGAATCTCGGGTTTGGCATTTGGGCCTGGCAGTCGAGAGTTCACATTGAACTGCGATGACCAGGCTGTAAAGCCTGACGAGGCGCCAATACCCCATACGAAGCTCGAGCTAATTTGATTTTTGGAGAATAGACATGTCCCGAGTCTGCCAAGTTACTGGCAAGCGTCCGGTGACCGGTAACAACCGTTCCCACGCACTGAACGCGACTAAACGCCGTTTCCTGCCGAACCTGCACTCTCACCGTTTCTGGGTTGAGAGCGAGAAGCGTTTTGTCACCCTGCGCGTATCTGCTAAAGGTATGCGTGTAATCGATAAGAAAGGCATCGATACAGTTCTGGCTGAACTGCGTGCCCGTGGCGAAAAGTACTAAGTACTTAGAGGAAATAAATCATGGCTAAAGGTATTCGTGAGAAAATCAAGCTGGTTTCTTCCGCTGGTACTGGTCACTTCTACACCACCACGAAGAACAAACGTACCAAACCGGAAAAAATGGAACTGAAAAAGTACGATCCGGTTGTACGTCAGCACGTTATCTACAAAGAAGCTAAAATCAAATAATTTTAGCCTCCTTGTATAAAAACCCCGCTCCGGCGGGGTTTTTTGTTTTTAAAACTCCCCCATATTGCTTTCACACACTCCCTTTTCAGCCACCTGTCCGTGAAGCACAATACGCCGGGTTAATGGAGGAAAATCATGCCTGAATTACCAGAGGTTGAAACCAGCCGTCGCGGCATTGAGCCGCACCTGGTTGGCGCCACCATTCTGCACGCCGTCGTGCGCAACGGACGGTTGCGCTGGCCGGTTTCCGAAGAGATTTATCGCCTGAGCGACGTTCCGGTGCTCAGCGTGCGACGTCGCGCCAAATATTTGCTTCTGGAACTCCCGGACGGCTGGATCATCGTCCATCTTGGGATGTCGGGGAGCCTGTGCATCCTGAGCGAAGAGCTGCCTGCGGAAAAACACGATCACGTTGATCTGGTTATGAGTAACGGTAAAGTCCTGCGCTATACCGATCCGCGCCGCTTTGGCGCCTGGCTATGGACCAAAGAGCTGGAAGGCCACCCGGTGCTGGCGCATCTGGGGCCGGAACCGCTAAGCGATGCCTTCAACGCCGACTATCTCCAGCAGAAATGCGCGAAGAAGAAAACCGCGATCAAACCCTGGCTGATGGATAACAAGCTGGTGGTGGGCGTCGGCAATATCTACGCCAGTGAATCGCTGTTCTCCGCCGGGATCCACCCTGACAGGCTGGCGTCCTCGCTGTCGCGGGACGAGTGCGAGCAGTTGGTGAAGGTGATTAAGCTGGTCCTGCTGCGCTCGATAGAGCAGGGCGGCACCACGCTGAAGGACTTCCTGCAAAGCGATGGCAAGCCCGGTTATTTTGCCCAGGAGCTACAGGTCTATGGCCGCAAGGGCGAACCCTGCCGGATCTGCGGCACGCCGGTCGTCGGGACCAAGCATGCCCAGCGGGCGACCTTTTATTGCCGCCAGTGTCAGAAATAGTCACCGGAACTGGAATGATTGTCGGCCAGGTCAGCGAAACTGCGGGTGCGCATCTGGCGGACCCGGGGCGTTTGTAGGCCAGGTAAGCGCAGCGCCACCTGGCATCAAGACAGAGACAGAGCCGGTGTGGATGGCCCAGCAGCGCAGCGCCAGCCCGTGTGGCTCACGCCCCAGCAGATGCGTTACTTCAGCTTATTCAACAGCGCCTGGTGGACGTTGGCTGGCAGGAAATGAGAGACATCGCCTTGGTGGCGCGCGACTTCCTTCACCAGCGAAGAGGAGATAAACGACCACTCTTTGCACGGCATCAGGAACACGCTCTCAAGGGTGGGCATCAGATGGCGATTCATATGGGCCAGCTGCATCTCATACTCGAAATCCGCCACCGCCCGCAGGCCGCGGATCAGGATGTTGGCCTGCTGCGCGCGCGCGAAGCTGGCCATCAGGTCGCTGAAGCCGACCACCTGAACGTTCACCAGGTGGGCCGTCGCCTGCTCCGCCAGCGCAATGCGTTCATCAAGGCTGAACATCGGCTTTTTGCTCGGGCTGGCGGCAATAGCCAGCACCACTTTATCGAACATGCTCGCCGCGCGGGTGACAATATCGATATGGCCATTGGTGATGGGATCGAAGGTACCCGGATAGATCGCTTTTGTGCTCATGATGACTCTTTCTCCGAGTAGCCGTGGCTCAGCGCCCACAGCTCGGTATATTTTGTAAACGTATACTGCGCGTTGACCATCGCCAGTAACCAGCCCTGCTTACCGTCCAGCACCCCACCGCGCAGCAGCAGCGTTTTCAGGAACGCCCCCAGCGTATGGCTGAATATCCCCGCCATCGAGGTCTTCTTGCCCTTCTGATGGCGTTCCAGAGCCCACGCGGCGGCATACGCCAGCTGTTTTTGCTGGAAGCCAGCGAAGTCGCGGCACGTCAGATGCAGGAGATCGCCGGTCAACGGAATGATCTCGGCGCCCAGGCTATCCAGCGATTCATGGACCAGATTATCGTTATAGCGGTAACGGGCGCGTTCGTACAGGCGCAGGACGCGATCGGGGTACCAACCGCTGTGGCGCATAAAGCGTCCGAGAAAATAGTTACGGCGGGCGATGCTGTAGATGGCGCCGCGCTGCGGGGCTTCCAGTACCTTAAGAATAGCCTGCCTGAGTTCTGGCGTGACGCGCTCATCGGTATCGATCATCAACACCCAGTCGCCGGTGGCGTAGTCCTGCGCGCGCTGGCGCTGAATGCCATAGCCTCGCCAGTCGGTATGGGTATAGACCTGCGCCCCGAGGCGGCGAGCCAGCTCGACGGTGCTGTCAGTACTGCCGGAGTCGAGGACGATAATTTCATCCGCCCAGCTAACGGAGTCCAGACAATCCGGCAGCAGGTCCGCTGCGTTTTTGGCGATCATCACCACGGAAAGCCGGTTAGACATTAATGACTCCGCTGCGGCAGGTAAGGTTGCAGTAACTGTAGCAGACGCGACAGCGCGCCCTGGTTCTGGTGCAGCACTTCCACCGCGTGACGGCCATACCACAGGCGGTAGTCTTCATCGGTCAGGAGCGTGGAAACCTCTTTGACCAGCGAGTTCGCGTCGGTGACGGTGATCAGGCCATCGTCCTGCTGCAGCTTGGCGCAGATATCTTTGAAATTGAAGGTATGCGGCCCCATCAGCACCGGAATGGCGTGCGCCGCCGGCTCGAGCGGGTTATGGCCGCCGCGCTCCACCAGGCTGCCGCCGACGAAAGCGAGGTCGGCAATGCCGTAGAGCAGCATCAGTTCGCCCATGGTATCGCCAATGACCACCTGGGTACTGGAGGAGGGGATCTCGCCGGTGCTGCGTAGAGTGAAGCTCATTCCGGCTTTTTGCACCATGTCGCGGGCGTCAGGGAAGCGCTCCGGATGGCGGGGAACAAGGATCAGCAGCAGGTTCGGAAAGGTCTCCAGCAGCTTTTTATGCGCCTGGAGGATAATTTGCTCTTCGCCATCGTGGGTGCTGGTGGCAATCCAGACTTTGCGGTGCGGCGCCCATTGCCGACGCAGCGTCACCGCGCGCGCCGCCAGCTCTGGCGTAACGGAGATATCGAATTTCAGGCTGCCGGTGACCGCCAGCTGATTGCGCTTCAGTCCCAGCGCGAGGAAGCGGTTGCCATCTTCTTCATTCTGAGCGGCGATAAGCGTAATACGGCTCAACAGGCGGCGCATAAAGCCGCCCAGTTTGGCATAGCCTTTGGCGGAACGTTCGGACAGGCGGGCGTTGGCAATCACCAGCGGGATCTTACGCTTATGCAGCGCGGCCACCATGTTCGGCCACAGCTCGGTCTCCATGACGATCACCAGCTTCGGCTGAACGGTGTCCAGGAAGCGGTTCATGGCGCCGGGCAGATCGTAGGGCAGATAGACGTGATGGACATCTTTGCCGAAGGCCGACATGGCGCGCTCGGAGCCGGTCGGCGTCATGGTGGTGACGGTAATCGGCAGAGAAGGGTAGCGGTGGCGCAGGGCGCGAACCAGCGGAATGGCGGCTAAGGTCTCGCCGACGGAAACAGAGTGCAGCAGAATGCCATCCGGCTCTACCTTGTTCTGACAGAAGCCATAGCGTTCCGCCCAGCGTTTACGGTAGGCAGGAGCCTTACGACTGCGCAGCAGCAGCCGCAGCCACACCAGCGGCTGAATAAGGTAAAGTAGGGTGGTATAAAGCAATTCCAAACTATTTATCCGTTCTCTGTTTTGGCGGGCAAATTCTAAGCATTTAGCCCGCGTAAAGCTATCTCTTTGGCGGAAACAGCGGGTTTTTGGTCTATCCCGCGTGGCGATAACGCTTAATACGCAGATAACGGCGTCCCAGGCGCCAGCGTAAACGGAAAGTACAGGCGTTTTTCCAGATTAACCGCCAGATACCGCGGTCGAAGAATTCTTTAATAATAACATGCTTTTTCGACTCATCTTTCATGCTGTCGAAGGTGTGGATGATCCCCAGGCCTTCTTTGGCGATCTGCCAGCGACAGGCGGCGATATGGCGCACTTTATCCGGGTAACGCTGGTTGATCGCCTCCAGCATCTCCAGAATTTTCATGTAATGGCGCGCCGAACGCATCAGCGTGTCGTCGTTGTCCGGCTTATGCGATACCGACTCAGAATGGATGTAGTAATCATAGAATTGCTGACTGGTGTACTGCACGCGCTCCGCGGCCAGCAGCGCCTCGGTGGTCCACGGGATATCCTGATGGCGCAGGCCGGGCTCGAAATGGAAGTGATGCTGGCGGATAAAATCGTGGCGATAGATATTGAGCCAGGTGACGTGCAGAAATTTCCGCGAGTCCAGGGCCTGCTTGAGCCAGACATGGCCCGGCAACACGCCGGTCGAGGGCAAGCGATCCAGCGGGAAGATCGGGTGGCTCTCGCGGCGCTTTTCGTACACGTAGGTGCCGTTGCAGGTGGCGACATCGAGATGTGCTTTCTCGGCCATTTCCAGCAGCGTGCGATACATGCCCGGATAGAGTTTATCGTCGATGTCCGGAAACGCGAGGTACTTGCCGCTGGCGGCGGCGAGGCCGGTATTACGCGCGACCGAGACGCCCTGGTTTTCCTGCTCCAGCACCTGGACGTTTTGCAGCCGATCCCGCCATTCGGCGATCACCGCCAGGCTGTTGTCCGTCGACCCATCGTTCACCAGGATCAGTTCATAGCTGTCCAGCTGCTGCTGTTCAATGCACTCAAAGAATTGCGCAAGAAATTTCTCACCGTTGTAGACGGCAGCCACGATGCTCAGTAAAGGCGTTTGACTCATAAATCTTCGATCCTGGTTAACTAACGGCGTCAGGTGCGCTGCAGCTGACGGTACTGCTGACAAATGGACACGACGCTGAATTTTTCCAGCGCGGCATCGTCGATGGCCGGCGGGTTATGGTAAATGCTTTGCATCGTCTGAGCCAGCGCCGGACTGGTGAGATCCGCCAGACCCCGGGCAAGTTCGCCGGTCAGGATCTCGGTGACGCCGCCGGGACAGCGGGTGCTGGCGACCGGGGTATGTAACAGCAGCGCCTCCACTACCACATTGCCGAATCCTTCGCTATCCGAGCTCAAAACCAGCATCCGCGCGCCTTTGATCCACGGTAAGGGGTTTTTCTGAAAACCCTTGAACCACACCCGGTCTTCAATCTCAAGCGTTTTGGCCAGCTGGCGCAGGCGTTGCTCTTGCTCCGGTTTCCCCTGTCCTAACAGCACCAGCGGCGCGTCAATGCCGCTTTGCGCGTAGGCTTCGAGCAGGCGGTCGTGACGTTTACCGGGATGGAAGCGGCCGACGTGAATCAGGTAGTCGCCGTCCGGGCGCTCGCTGTCGGCTTCCGCTTCTGCGCGCAGGGCGGCGATATCGAAGGGGTTATAGATGGTTTTCAGCTGCGCCGGGCGCAGGGCGAAGGCTTCCACCAGATCGCGCCCCACGGCGTCGGAAACCGCCACCACGTTGCGTCCCTGGTAAATCTGCTTAATTTTCTGCTGCTTCATCCAGCGGTCAAAGCCGGTACGGTGACCGAGATAAGAGGCCGAGAAGACGCCGTGCAGGCAGAACCAGACGTTGCGCTCGCGCAGCGCCCGGCTGCGGGCGACGATGCGGTCGGTTTTATGCAGGTTGGAGAGCACAAGGTCAAATTGTCCCTGCTGCTCGGCCCGGATGACCGCGGCGTCCAGCTGGCGGGCGCGGCGGGACAGCTCGGTCAGCTTGCGCCAGGGTTTGCGGCAGCGATCGGCCACCACCTGGTAGTCGAGCCCCTCGGGCAAGGGGTACTCGCAGACGTCGCGTAGCGAAATGAGTGATACCCGATCGCCGTCGCGCAGGAACTGTGCCGCCAGGGTCAGGACCACTTTTTCCGCGCCGCCGCCGGGCAATCCATCAATCACAAATAAGATGCGCATCGTTATTTCACCAGATCCTGATAAAGGGAAAGCAGCTGGGTGGAGAGGCGCTCGCTGGTGCAGGCCATGATGCGCTCGCGGGCGCGGTCGCCTTCCACGGAGCCCAGCGCGCGGGCGGGGAGGGCCATCACCGCCTGCTGCAGCGCCGGGATATCCAGGGCGTCGCAGACGTAACCGTTGTGGCCGTTGACGATAAACTCCGCCCCGCCGCAGCCGGTGGTGGTGATCACCGGCAGACCGCAGGCCATTGCCTCGAGGATGACGTTGGGGAACGGATCGTAGAGAGTGGGCAGCAGCAGGCCATCGGCCATCTGATAGAACGGCAGCGTCTCCGACTGCATGCCGAAGAAGCGCACCCGCGCTTCGCAGTTCAGGCTTTTCGCCAGCGCCTGGTAGCGCGGCTGATCCTTATCTTTGCCAACCACCAGCAGATAGCGATCGGTCGGGGCGATGGCGCGGATCGCCGCCGCCAGCCCTTTACGCTCAAAGCCGGAGCCGACGTAAATCAGGCAGGTTGCCTGCAGCGGCAACTGCCATTTGGCGCGTAAGGCGGCAAAGGTGTCTTCGCCCGGCGGCAGGAAGCACTGGTTATCAATGGCGTTATAGATAACGTGGATCTTGTCCGCCGGCAGGCCAAAGTCTTCAATGATCTCGCGCTTGATCATCTCGGCGTTGCAGATCACCCCGCGCAGATGCGGGTCTTCGTACATCTCCCGTTCCGCTTTCATCACATAACGGTGGTAGCGGTCGGCGAACAGCAGGCGGCTTTTCCAGGCCGGTAAGATGCGCGAGCGCTGTTGCAGCCAGCGGCGATGAACGCCATCGCCGGCGCGGTAGAGATCGCAGCCGGGAATACGCTCATGGCTCTGCACCAGGTCGAAGGACTCGCGCTGCCAGAGCGCTCGCGCGGCGTTGGCAAACCCACGCTCGCGGCTGATGCGCCCCCATTTGCGTGGGTTACAGATATGGATCTGCCAGTCGGGCTTGACCGGCCCCTGCCATTCGCGGGTGATGACGTTCAGCTGCAGATGACTGCTGTCGAGGGCTTCCAGCGCGCGGGAGACAAACCGTTCTGCGCCGCCGTCCGGGCGGTACTTCTGCCGCACCAGAGCCAGCCTGAATTTACTCATGCCAGTACCTTTTTCGCCGCCGCGATCACGGCGTCGGTAGGAATTAAATCGAGATAACGTTCGTCGGTGTTGGTGTTGATGGCGTCCGGGTCGGGCAGCGGTCCGAAGTCGCCGGCCCAGATCACCTCGCCTTTCGCCTGCCACGGACGCCAGAAGGTCAGCTTCGAGGGGCCGAACAGGGCGACCAGCGGGGTGCCGAGAGCCGCTGCCATATGCATCGGCACCGAGTCGACGCCGATAAACAGCCGGGCGTGATCGATCACCGCCGCCAGCTGGCGCAGCGTTAACTGACCGGCTAAAGAGTGCAGCCGCGCCTGCGGGCAGCCGGCGATGATGGTCTCCACCATCTGCTTCTCTCTGTCGTCGGGGCCGGAGGTGAGCACCACCGCGTACCCTTCGGCGGACAGCGCGTTGATCAGCGCGCTCATCCGATCTTCGCGCCAGCATTTAAAGAACCAACGCGACGTTGGCTGGATGACGATGTAGTTATCCCGGAAGTCCTCCGGCAGCAGGGCGCGGCTGGTGGCCCAGTCTGCTTCGCTGTAGCCCATCCGCGCCGGCGCGTCGTTCAACTGGATACCGAGCGGAGCGAGGATAGAGAGATTCTGCTGTACCGTATGCAGCTGATTATGCTGTTGGGTGGCGGCCAGCGCGGTGTGGCAATAGCGCCAGAACGGGTGGCGACGCTTCGGAAAATCAAAGCCGATCCGCGTCGCGGCGCCGGTCAGTTTGCTGATAATCGCGCTCGGCCACTGGTCGGCAAGGTTAAGCACCATATCGTATCGCTGCTGGCGCAGCGTCTGAATGAGCTGCCATTGCATCTTCAACTGATGCTTTTTCCCCTGCTTTTTCCAGCGGCGGTCGAGACCATAAATTTGGTGAATATCGGGGTTGGCGGCGAGCATATCCCGGGTCTCTTCATACAGCAGGACATCCACGCAGGCGGCGGGGTACTGCTGTTTCAGCGCGTGAATAAGCGGGGTGATCAGCAGCATGTCGCCATGATGGCGCAGCTTAATGACCAGGATCCGCGCCGGGTTCAAGGGGCTGCGGGAGAGGGTTTCAGGCGTCATACTCTGTTCTTCATCCAGGATAAGGGTTCCGATTCTAGGGGATCAGACAGATTGAGAGAAGCGTTGTATTGCTCTACCATGACCCGATACGTATGGCCTGAGGACGTTTTCGTGCACAATCCCGCATTTCTCATCACGATTGATACAGAGGGCGATAACCTCTGGCAAAAACATGACAGCATCACCACCGAGAATGCGCGTTATCTCCCGCGTTTTCAGCAGCTTTGCGAAAAGTATGGCTTTAAACCGGTCTATTTGACCAACTATGAAATGGCCATCGACCCCTTTTATATCGAATTCGCCAGAGACGTGATTGCCCGCGGCACCGCGGAAGTCGGTATGCATTTGCATGCCTGGAACAGCCCGCCGACCGAGCCGCTGACCGCCGACGACTGGCGGCATAAGCCTTATCTCATTGAATACAGCGATGCCATGATGCGTGAAAAGGTCGACTATATGACGCATCTGCTGGAGGACACCTTCCAGACCAAAATGGTTAGCCATCGCGCCGGGCGCTGGGCCTTTGACGAGCGCTATGCGCGTCTGCTGGTGGAGCACGGTTATCAGGTGGATTGCTCGGTGACCCCGCGGGTGAACTGGAAGACCGCCAAGGGGGCGCCGCAGGGCGATGGCGGGACCGATTATCGCCGCTTCCCGCAGCATGCCTATTTCCTCGATGAAAATGACATCAGCCGCGAAGGCCACTCGCCGTTGCTGGAAGTGCCGATGAGCATTCAGTACAAGCACTCCGCGTGGATGAACAGCGTGAAGCAGGGCTACGACCGCCTGCGCGGCAAAGTGCGTTCCCCCTCCGTACACTGGCTGCGACCGATGGGCGGCAATGTGGAGACGATGAAAAAAGTCGTCGAACAAACGTTGACGCAGGGCAATGACTACGTGGAATATATGCTCCACTCTTCAGAGTATATGCCCGGCGGCAGCCCTACGTTCCAGAATGAACGGGATATTGAGCGTTTATACGCTGACCTTGAAGCCTTTTTTAGCTGGCTGGCGCCGCAGGTGAAGGGCATGACGTTGGCAGAATATTACCAGCGGAAAATCACACAGCGCTAACACAGCTCAAGGTACCGTATGCGTATCCTTAAACAATTGACGCGGAAAAAGAACGCTTTTTTCCGCGGCATTAAATTTAATTTAATTAACTATCGATACAGAAATAAGCCGGCGCGCAAACCCTTCGACCCGGTCCCCGTGCGCCGCGTGCTGCTATTGCGTCTGGACGATAAAGTCGGCGATATGGTGGTGACCACCGGCTGCGCCAGAATACTGGCCGAACGGGGATATCAGGTTTCGGTGTTAACCGGACCAATATGCTGCGAAATATTAGCCGGCTCAGAATTCATCGAGCAAGTATATTTATATCGACCACGCATGTCCTTAAATACGTTACGGGCGGCGGGTTTTGATGCGGTTATCGATTTTGATGACGTGACCAGCTATGAACGTTTTAAATTACTCGCCGATTTACGGGCGACCAGCGTGATTGGGTTTAATAAAGAGCCCTATAAACTTTACGATCATTCGATCGCTTTTTTTGACAGCAACAGCCATATTTCCCAGCGCTATAAACAGGTGGTGAAGCTTTTTGGCGTCGTTGACGACCACCCGTATCACTACCATCTCCCCGGCTGCCGCCATGAGCGGGAGAAGGTGGCGCGCTTGCTTTCCCAGGCCGGAGAGGTCGCACTGCGCATCGCCATTAACCCTTTTACCGCCTCCGAAGATAAAGACTTCTGTCGTCATCAGGTGGCGACCCTGGTCGAGCGGCTACATGCTCTGCCTTACCGGGTCTGTATCGTGATGGTGGGGCGCAGTGAGAAGATTCAGCAGCTGGGGCTGGATATGGCGCTGTACATCGCCGACAGTACCATCAACTCCGCCGTGGAGGTGATCCGCAGCTGTGATTTAGTCATTACGCCGGACACCTCGATCGTGCATATCGCCCGCGCCTTCGATAAACCGATGGTGGCGGTCTATAACAAACGTAAACTCAAGGATACCGGCCTGCCCGGCTATCATATCTGGGCGCCGGGCTATGACAAAGCGAGGCAGATCGTCTGTGAAGAAGCGAATGTCGCCGATGTGGCGATTGAGTCGGTGTGGCCGGTGATTAAAGAGCAGGCCGACCGGCTGGTCGCCGCCCGCAGTTAATATAAAAGTGACTATAAAAAAGGGCCGTCAGCGGCCCTTTTTTGTTAACGCTTTTCCGCCAGCCCTTTGCTGAGCGCAATGCCCAGCGGCAGCCAGAACAGCACCCAGGTCTCCCGGGGGTTGCTGATGATAAACATCCCCTGCGAGGCCATAAACACCAGAGCGTAAAACAGGATCGCCAGACTGTAGCGGCTGTCGGAGCGGCGCTTGCGCCACGCCTGCCAGAGTCCGCAGGCAATGACCGCCAGCAGCAGCAGTAAACCCACGATGCCGCCTTTCAGCAGCGCGCCCATATACACGCTGTGGGTGGTGGTGATGTGTTCGCCGCTGTAGTTGATGAAATCCAGTTCATAGCTGAAACCGCGTCCCAGCCAGGGCTGGCTGGCCATCTCCGACAGCGTATGGTGCCAGATACTCAGACGCAGCCCGCTTTGGGTGCCCAACTCTTCGAAACGGGCGAGCAGCATGTCGCCCACCGGCGTCATGACCAAAAGCAGAGCCACCAGCACGGCCAGCGCCGCGGCGATCAGCAGGTTGCGGCGGGTGAAGACGTGCAGGTGCAGCGTACAGCCGACCGCCAGCACCAGGGCGATGATCGGCCCGCGGCTTTGGGTCAGCAGCATCATCACCAGCATGATGGCCACCGGCAGATAGAGCCAGTGGCTGGCTTTTTCTTTCAGTAGCATGCCGCAGATTAAGATGCCGATGCCGCAGTATCCGGCAAGGTCGATAACGTTTGTTGGCCCGGGGTTCTCGGGGGAGACCGCTCGTTCGGTGAGGACCAGCGTGTGGTCGAACATCAGCGTCCACAGCGAGAGCACGGTGATCCCGCCAACCACCGCCAGCATGGCCAGGCGGCGGGTTCGTTCGTCGCTAAGCAGCATCGCCATCAGCAACAGATAGCCCGTCAGATACACACCGTGGGTGATCGGCGAATCAATATGCTGCGGCGTATGGCCCCACAGGTTACTGAGGGCGTAATAGGTAAAGAAGGCCGCCAGCAGCGTCCAGGTCTGCCACTGCTCGCGTAACACGTCGGCCAGCGCCTGGCGATTTTCCTGGCGTACCAGCGACAGCAACAGCAGCAGGATCGATAAATGCAGCAGATTATTGGTCCGGGTGGACATACAAAAAATCGCGCTGAAAAATAAAAACAAAGGAAAGACAATCGAGTAACCCTGTCGGGCGAAGTTACTCACTTTTAAAGTACTCATTAAACGCAACCTTTTCGAAAATAGTATCCGGTACAGCGCTTTCTGGGGAAAAATTAATCACCCGGATCTGGCGTTGCTGCAGTACCTGCGCGGCATGCGCAAAGGAGGGCATGACGAGGGTATCCACTTTTGTTGCTAGGTAAGAAGGCAATTTTTCTTGTTGTGTTTCGTAGAATCGCGGCTGGTTAAAATTGGTCATATCCAGGCCGCTCACCAGGATAGTATTGAAGCCCAGCCAGGCGAGAACTTGCAGCGCCCAGTAGACCACCGTACCGGCATCGAAGACGCCCTGGCGAATATCGGTGCTAAAACAGATATCCGGGCGCTGGGGATGAAAGCACATCGCCGTATTCTGCTGGTAAGTGCGCTTTATCGCTTCGCTGGCGACTTTCGGCTGGTAAATCTTATAGCAACCGTCCTCAATCAACGCCAAACGGCAGCGCAGCGCGTCCGCATAGCGATCGACGATTTTGGCGATCCCATGCATGGTGGTGAACAGCAGAATGTCCGGTTGGCTGACGATAGCGCGGATAATGTCCGGCTTCTTATCGAAAAACTCCATGTCGACGATGGTATAGAGCGAAAAGTGCAGGCGGTCGGCAAGATGCCAGGCGCCATTGACGCCCATCACTGGGATCGTTTTCGACAACAGGGAAAAATCGATATTGCGGGTCGAAGGGCCGGTGGCGGTCAGCAGGACTTCACCCTGCATGCTGTTTTTCAGCGCGCTCAGGCTGACCAGCGGCACCGTTTTCCCTCTATAGCGCAACGCGCTGATTTCGCCGCTCGGCGCGCGAGTGATGCGGGTAAAAGGCCACAGATTTTCATTGTGACGATAAGCGCGAGGGCGGGTGTAGCGATAGATCTGCTTAAACAGAGATCCCATCAGAGCAGCCCCTGATTGTGCAGAAGAAGATGAACCCGGCTGGCGGTAATATCGCCGGTGCTGGCGCTGTTTTCCGGCCGCACGATGTGCTGGTTTTTACCGTATCCGCCAATCAGCCCCGGATCGGTCGGGCCGTAAAGCGTGAAGTTCGGTTTATCCAGCGCGGCGGTCAGATGACTGAGGCCGGTATCGACCGAGACGACGGCCCGGGCGCTGGCCAGAACCTGCGCTACCTGCTCAAGGCTCATGCGCGGCAGCACTTCAACATACTCCCGGCCTTCCGCCAGCCGCTTCGCCCGCGCCTCTTCGTGCGGGGCGCCCCACGGCAGCTTAATGCGGACGCCACTGTCGGC
The DNA here is from genome assembly GCF_009900705.1 of Klebsiella sp. Q2. Lineage (NCBI taxonomy): Bacteria > Pseudomonadati > Pseudomonadota > Gammaproteobacteria > Enterobacterales > Enterobacteriaceae > Klebsiella > Klebsiella sp. Q2. The sequence goes on from NZ_JAAABE010000005.1 coordinate 92,583, forward strand.
CAGCAGATCGAGCAGCTCCTGCCAGCGGTTTTCCGGCCAGTGCTTATCGTCGCGGGTGGTGGCATGCAGGAACACCAGATAGGGGGCGGCAGCGCTAGCCTCGTGCTGCAGGAAATGGTGCGCAATGGCGTAATCCCCCTGGGTTTGGGGTTTCGCGTATCCGAGACTTTTGGCGAACAGCTCGCGGGTACGCTCCACGGCGTGCTGCTGTTTCGCAATGTGGTGGCGGCGGTTGTAAAACAGGCTGGCCAGCGGCTCGCGGGCCGTTTGCCAGTCCATACCATGCTTGACGCCGTGCGCCAGGCGGGTGACTAGCGCAGCGCTTTTCACCAGCCCCTGGGCGTCGATGATGGCGTCATACTTTACCGCCTGGACGGCCTCGCGAAAGGCTTTACGCTCCGCTTTGATCGGCGCGGAGAACCAGGCTTTACGCCAGCGGCGGATCGCCACCGGGATCACCCGCTCGACGCTTTCATGCCAGGAGGGGATCTGCGCGAAGCCTTCTTCCACTACCCAGTCGAAGCGGATGCCGGGGATAGCCTGCGCGGCGTCGGTCAGCGCGGGCAGCGTGTGCAGCACGTCGCCCATCGATGAGGTTTTTACAATCAATACCCGCATCCGCTACGCTTCCTCGTGCCCGGTTTTATCCGTCAACAATTCATTCAGCTCTTGCAGGACGCGCTCTGGCGTAATGTCGATCAGGCTCTGATGATAGCCTTCGGCGGCATCGCCTTTGCGCACTTTGTGGTAGCCGCTAATCAGGCGGACCACGCGCGCTTTATGCGACAGCGGCGGGGTAAAGTCCGGACTGCTCGGGCCATACAGCGCCACCAGCGGGCGGTCCAGCGCCGCGGCGACGTGCATCAGCCCCGAATCGTTAGTCACCACCGCTTTACAGGCGGCAATCAGGATCACCGCCTGCTCCAGCTGGGTTTCACCCGCCAGATTCCGGCACCAGGCCTGCTGCTCGCTGCTGAGGGCGGCGATGATCTCTTTGCCGGCCTCGTTATCTTTTGCCGAGCCAAATAGCGCAATCTGATAACCATCGTCGATGAGCTTTTTCGCCAGCGCAGCATAGTGATAGTGCGGCCAGCGTTTTGCCGGGCCGAACTCCGCGCCGGGGCAGAAGCCGATGATCGGCCGATCGTTGGACAGGTTAAAGGCGCTGCAGGCCTGCGACTTTTCCCCTTCGTTGACCTGCAGCTGCGGCCACAGCAGCGGCTGCGGCAGATCTTTGGCGCAGCGCATCACGCCGTTGTCGTAGGCCAGCGCCACGTAGCGTTCCACCATCAGCGGCCAGGCGTCTTTGTCCAGCACCCGGGCGTCGTTGAGCAGGCCGTAGCGCATCTCGCCGCGCCAGCCGGTGCGCAGCGGGATGTTGGCAAAGAAGGGGACTAATGCCGATTTAAACGAGTTCGGCAGCACGTAAGCGCGATCGTAGCGACGCTCGCGCAGGCTGTGCCCGAGCTTGCGGCGTTCGCCGATAGCCAGCGCGCCGTGGCCCAGCGGCATCGGGAGCGCTTCGTTCACTTCCGGCATGCGCGATAACAACGGACGGCACCAGGCAGGCGCCATCACGTCGATAATCGCCTGGGGATAGCGCGCCCTGAGCGTACGATAAAGACTTTGCGACATCATCATGTCGCCCACCCAAGACGGGCCTACCACCAGAATTTTCATGTTATCTCTTACGCGCCCCGATTCAGCCAGGCCATATACTCCGTTACGCCTTCGGCAACGGTTTTGAACGGTTTGTCATAGCCCGCTTTACGCAGGTTAGTCAGATCCGCCTGGGTGAACGCCTGGTAGCGGCCTTTCAGTTTGTCCGGGAACGGGATGTACTCGATGCTGCCTTTTTTGTGGTACGCCAGGGTCGCATCGGCGACGGCCTGGAAGGATTCCGCGCGGCCGGTGCCGAGGTTGAAGATGCCGGAAACGCCGTTTTCCCAGAACCACAGGTTGACGTCAGCCACGTCGCCGACGTAGACGAAGTCGCGCTTGAAGCCGTCGCTGCCTTCGAACAGTTTCGGACTTTCGCCATTATTCAGCTGGGTGTTGAGGTGGAAAGCGACGCTCGCCATGCTGCCTTTGTGGCCTTCGCGCGGCCCGTAAACGTTGAAGTAGCGGAAGCCGACGATCTGCGAATTGGCTTCAGGCAGGATCTGACGGACGTATTCATCGAACAGGAATTTGGAGTAGCCGTAGACGTTCAGCGGCTGCTCGTACTCGCGGGACTCGATGAAATCGCTGGTGCGTCCACCGTAGGTGGCTGCCGAAGAGGCGTACAGGAACGGAATTTCGCGCTCCAGGCAGTAGTGCAGCAGCTCTTTGGAGTACTGATAGTTGTTGTCCATCATGTACTTGCCGTCCCACTCCGTGGTGGAAGAGCACGCGCCTTCGTGGAAGATAGCGTCAATGTCGCCGAACTCTTCGCCTGCCATAATCTGGATCAGAAAGTCTTCTTTATCCATGTAGTCAGCGATGTTCAGGTCAACCAGGTTCACAAACTTGGTGCCGTCTTTCAGATTGTCGACAACCAGAATGTCGGTAATGCCCTTGTCGTTCAGCGCTTTAACGATGTTGCTGCCGATAAAGCCTGCGCCGCCGGTTACGATGATCATAACTGTACCTTTGAAGTTGAGAGCCCGGAGACAATCCGGACATGAATGCTCATATCATATCACCACATGAGCAAGCCTACAGCCATTCGCAGAATAAGGTGCTGGGCTGACGTGATTTATGCTGCAAATAATTCATTCAGGCATGCATCATCTCGTATCAGCGTATAGCTTTGGGTAATATGTGCCAAATTTTGCCGAATCTGGAGAGTTGCAATGCGTGGTGATTTCTACAAACAGTTAACTAGCAATCTGGAGACCGCTCGGGCCGAAGGCTTGTTTAAAGAAGAGCGCATCATCACCTCGGCGCAGCAGGCGGACATTACCGTCGGCGACAGCCACGTGATTAACTTCTGCGCCAATAACTATCTGGGTCTGGCCAACCACCCGGCGCTGATCGACGCGGCGAAATCCGGTATGGACAGCCACGGCTTCGGGATGGCCTCGGTACGCTTCATCTGCGGCACCCAGGATACGCACAAGCAGCTGGAGAAGAAGCTGGCGGATTTCCTAGGTATGGAAGACGCGATCCTCTACTCCTCTTGCTTCGACGCCAACGGCGGCCTGTTTGAAACGCTGCTCGGCCCGGAAGACGCCATTATCTCCGACGCCCTGAACCATGCCTCTATCATCGACGGCGTACGCCTGTGTAAAGCGAAACGCTTCCGCTATGCCAACAACGACATGCAGGAGCTGGAAGCGCGCCTGAAAGAAGCCCGCGACGCCGGGGCGCGTCACGTGTTAATCGCCACCGACGGCGTCTTCTCGATGGACGGCGTGATCGCCAACCTGAAAGGCGTATGCGATCTGGCGGATAAATACGATGCGCTGGTGATGGTCGATGACTCCCACGCCGTCGGCTTCGTCGGCGAAAACGGCCGCGGCTCCCACGAATACTGCGACGTGATGGGTCGCGTCGACATTATCACCGGCACGCTGGGTAAAGCGCTGGGCGGCGCCTCCGGCGGCTACACTGCCGCACGCAAAGAGGTGGTCGAGTGGCTGCGCCAGCGTTCCCGTCCGTATCTGTTCTCCAACTCTCTGGCGCCGGCCATCGTGGCCGCCTCCATCAAAGTGCTGGAGATGGTCGAAGAGGGTGCAGACCTGCGCGATCGCCTGTGGGCCAACGCGCGTCTGTTCCGTGAAAAAATGACCGCGGCAGGCTTCACTCTGGCGGGCGCCGACCACGCCATCATTCCGGTGATGCTGGGCGAAGCGGTGGTGGCGCAGAACTTTGCCCGCGAGCTGCAGAAAGAAGGGATCTATGTCACCGGCTTCTTCTATCCGGTGGTACCGAAAGGCCAGGCGCGTATTCGCACCCAGATGTCGGCGGCGCATACCCCTGAACAAATTGAGCGTGCGGTGGAAGCCTTTACCCGCATCGGTAAACAACTGGGCGTCATCGCCTAATAAGGGTGTGAGATGAAAGCGTTATCCAAACTGAAAGCGGAAGAAGGCATCTGGATGACCGACGTACCGGAACCGGAAGTCGGCCATAACGATCTGCTGATTAAAATCCGCAAGACCGCCATTTGCGGGACCGACGTGCACATCTACAACTGGGATGAGTGGTCGCAGAAGACTATTCCGGTACCGATGGTGGTCGGGCACGAATATGTCGGCGAAGTGGTGGGGATTGGCCAGGAAGTGCGCGGCTTTAAGATTGGCGACCGCGTCTCCGGCGAAGGGCATATCACCTGCGGCCACTGCCGTAACTGCCGCGCGGGCCGTACCCACCTGTGCCGCAACACCATTGGCGTGGGCGTCAACCGCCCGGGCTGCTTTGCCGAGTATCTGGTGATCCCGGCCTTTAACGCCTTTAAAATCCCCGACAATATCTCTGATGACCTGGCGTCTATCTTCGACCCGTTCGGCAACGCTGTGCACACCGCGCTCTCCTTCGATCTGGTGGGGGAAGACGTGCTGGTCTCCGGCGCCGGCCCGATCGGCGTGATGGCGGCGGCGGTGGCGAAACACGTCGGCGCGCGTAATGTGGTGATCACTGACGTTAACGAGTACCGTCTTGAGCTGGCGCGCAAAATGGGCGTCACTCGCGCGGTGAACGTGGCGAAAGAGAACCTCAATGACGTGATGGCCGAGCTGGGGATGACCGAAGGTTTCGACGTGGGCCTGGAGATGTCCGGCGCGCCGCCGGCGTTCCGCAGCATGCTGGATACCATGAACCACGGCGGTCGTATCGCGATGCTGGGTATTCCACCGTCAGATATGTCCATTGACTGGACCAAGGTCATCTTTAAGGGGCTGTTTATCAAAGGGATCTACGGCCGCGAGATGTTCGAAACCTGGTACAAGATGGCGGCGCTGATCCAGTCTGGTCTGGATCTTTCACCGATCATCACCCACCGCTTCGGCATTGACGACTTCCAGAAGGGTTTTGACGCCATGCGCTCCGGCCAGTCCGGTAAAGTGGTTCTGAGCTGGGAATAACGCCTCCGGTCTGTTGTAAAAACCAGCAAAAAAGGCGCCTGCGGGCGCCTTAATTTAGATTTGGATAACATTTTTAGCCTGCTTAATATCAAGCGCACAATTTCTACATCGATTTTACGGTTATTCGCTTATACAGTGTGTTTAGTCGCGGTTTAACTTTGTAACTATCATGCTTAAACTCTCCGTATGCTTACTGACCTGTAACTCTGCACGTCTGCTCATGGAGGTGCTGCCCCCGCTGCTGAGGGTGGCCGATGAGTGTATTGTCGTCGACTCCGGTAGCACCGACGAAACGGTCTCTATTTGTCAGCAGTTTGGTCTCACCGTCCATCACCATGCCTATAAAGCCCACGGCGCGCAGATGAACTATGCCATTGGGCTGGCCAGCCATGACTGGGTGCTGTGCATGGACAGCGATGAAATTCTTGATAACGACGTCGTGTCGGCCATTCAGGCGTTAAAAGCGGGGGAGGAGCCTGACGCGGCATGCGCCTGGCGTTTGCCGCGCTACTGGTTTGTCCTCGGCAAGCAGGTGCGGACGATCTACCCCATTTCCTCGCCGGATTACCCGGTGCGCCTCTTTAACCGCCAGCAGGCGCGATTTAACGACCGGCCGGTGGATGACCAGGTGGTTGGACACGCGCGATCCGTCAGGCTGCCGGGCTTTGTACGCCATGACACCTTTTATTCGCTGCATGAAGTGTTTAATAAGCTGAACAGCTATACCACCCGGCTGGTGAAGCACCAGCAGATCAAACCTTCGCTGGCGCGGGGGATCGTCAGCGCGATTGGCGCTTTCTTTAAATGGTATCTGTTCAGCGGGGCGTGGCGCTATGGCAAAGTCGGCGTGGTCACCGGCCTGTACGCCACGTTTTATAGCTTTCTCAAATATTTTAAGGCGTGGTACGCCCACGAAGATAACCAGGCGCCCGTCGCGCAAAAGCGAACGGACCCCTGAGTGGTCTAGTTGCCGGGATTGTCCCAGCCCTGCCATTTGAGGCGATAGTACTGGACCAGCGCGCTCTGGCTGATGCTGTCGCTGAGGATAGTGAAGAAGCGGCTGGCGTTCACGGGCTCCAGCGGGCGCTTCGGCTTGCAATACTTCACGCCGTGGAACGGATTACGCGGCTTCTGCTGCTGCGGCGCCGTTTGTTGCGCGGGCGGCTGAGCGTAGTTTGGCGTCGAATTGTCGACCTGCGGCTCGTTGAGCAGGCTGCTCGGGCGCACCAGCGTGATATCCGGCGGCAGATTATAGACCATCTGCTGCAGCACCCGCACCGTCGTCGGATGCGGATGGCCAATGGCTATCGCCGAACCGTTACGCCGCGCCAGGGCGATGGCGCGGTTGAACTGGGTGCGGATATCGGCTTCATTCTGCGTATCGTCAAGAAACACCTTGCGCTTAATCACCTTCACCCCGGTGCCCTGCGCGGCGCGCATGGCCTGGGTATTGCCGATGGTCACGCTGTCGAGAAAATAGAGATTGTAGCGCTCCAGGGCCTGCATCACCTTCTGCATGCCAAACAGGTTGGAGGTCATCGCGCTGCCCATATGGTTATTCAGCCCGACGGCGTAGGGGACTTTGCCGTAAGCTTCGCGAATGATGCGCTCGATCTCCTCGCTGCTCATTTCGGGACGCAGGGTGTCTTTTTCCAGCGGCTGTTTGCTGAGCGGCGCCATCGGCAGGTGGATGAGCACTTCATGGCCCAGATTATGCGCTTTCGTGGCCATTTCCCGGGCGTGCGGCGCGTTCGGCAGCACGGCGACGGAGATAGTGGAAGGCAGCGCCAGCACCTGATTTTCGGTCTGCGGGCGGTAGCCAAAATCGTCAATAACGATGGAGAGTTTGCCAGCGAACGCTGGCGCCGCCAGAGCCAGCGAACCGGCTACGGCAAGAGCAATTGCGCGAAATTGAAGCAAAACTTATCTTCCCAACCACGGCTGTGGATTGACCGCCTGACCCTGGCGGCGAATTTCGAAATAGAGCGACGGACGGCCCTGACCGCCGCTGCTGCCTACGAGCGCGATAGGCTGACCGGCACGCACCTGCGTACCGACGCTGACCAGCGCGCTTTGGTTATAGCCATACAGGCTCATGTCGCCTTTGCCATGCTCGACCACCACCACCAGACCATAGCCCTGCAGCCAGTCGGCCAGAATGACCCGACCATCGGCAATGGCTCTGACTTCGGTGCCTTCAGACGCGGCGATAACCATCCCTTTCCAACGTAGTTCACCTTGCAGCTGTTCGCCATATCGATGAAGGAGCGGACCGCGAACCGGCCAGAACGCCTGACCGCGCGGCGAGCCCAGCCCGCCGGTGCGTGACATCAGCGAACGCTCGCTTTCCGTTGGTTTATAGGTGGTGCCTTTGCGCGATGCTTCCTGCTGGCGGTCGCGCACCGCCTGCGCATCGCGTGCTTCCCGATCGGCTCGGGCTTTGGCGGCAGCCTCCGCCTGGGCGATACGACCGCGTAGGCGCGATTCGTTAGCCCGCAATTCACTTAACTGTTGCTGACCTTGCTGAATGGAGGATTCCAGTCCGGAAAGGGTCTTTTTCCGTTCGTTACGCGCCTGCTCCAGCTTCGCCTGCTGAGCTTTTTGCTCGTAGACCAGCGTCTGCTGCTGGCTCTGCTTCTCTTCGAGCATCGACTTTTGCACCGCCATCTCTTCGCGCGTTTTCTTCAGTTCCGCGATGGTTTCCTGACGGGCCTGGTTGAAATAGCTGAAGTAGACCTGCATCCGCTGATTGCGCTGGCCCTCTTCACCGCTCAGCACCATCTGGATGCCGGTATGCGGCCCCTGGCGGAACGCGGCGTCAAGCTGCGTGGCGAGGTTACGCTCCTGAGACGCGCGCTGGCGCTCCAGCTTGGCGAGAGAGGCGTTCATTTCGTCAATCTGCTTATTGAGCTGGTTCAGGTTGTCCTGGGTTTCGCGCAGTTTGCGGGCCGCGGCGGCGATCGCTTCTTCCTGCGCTTTGAGCTGGGCGAGCAGGCTTGCGCGCTGCTGCTGCTGTTGCTTAATCGCCCGCTGCCTGGCGGCGATGTCGGCCTGGATGGACTTAAGCTGATCGCGATCGTCGGCGTGCGCAGATGACGCGCACAGTAATACGCCAGCGCTGAGCGCGCTGGCGTAAAGGACGGATCGAACTGCCGTTGCGATCCATGTAGTTGAATACGTCGCCTTTCCCCTCATGGGGAAGGATTATTCCACGATGAACAGCGGCTTGCCAGTCATCTCTTGCGGGATTTCCATTCCCATCAGCGACAGCATGGTTGGGGCGATGTCGGAAAGTTTGCCGCCATTGACCGCTTTAACCGCTTTGTTACCGACGTAGATCAGCGGAACCGGCAGGTTGGTGTGGGCGGTATGCGCCTGACCGGTGGCCGGGTCGCGCATCTGCTCGGCGTTACCGTGGTCGGCGGTGATCAGCAGCTGACCGCCAACGGATTCCACCGCCTGCGCCACCTGATCGATGCAGTGATCCAGCGCTTCAACGGCTTTTACGGCGGCTTCCATCACCCCGGTATGGCCAACCATATCGCCGTTCGGGTAGTTACAGATGATAGTGTCGTACTGGCCGCCTTTGATGGCCGCGACCAGTTTCTCGGTCAGCTCGGCGGAGCTCATTTCCGGCTGCAGATCGTAGGTCGCTACTTTCGGCGAATTAATCAGAATCCGCTCTTCGCCTTTGAACGGCTCTTCTACGCCGCCGTTGAAGAAGAAGGTGACGTGGGCGTATTTCTCAGTTTCGGAGATGCGCAGCTGGGTTTTATCGTGCTTCGCCATCCACTCGCCGAAGGTATTGGCCAGCGAGGCGGGCGGGTAGGCGCAGGCCACTTTGATGTCGGCGGCATATTCGGTGAGCATCACGAAGTCGAGGTTAACCACTTTCTTACGCGCAAAGCCGTCGAAGTCGGCGTTGACGAAGGCGCGGGTGATTTCGCGCGCGCGGTCAGCACGGAAGTTCATGAAGATCAGCGCATCGCCATCTTCCATCGCCGCATCGGCCTGGCCGGCGGCGCGGATCACGGTCGCTTTCACGAACTCGTCGTTTTCGTCACGGGCGTAGGCAGCCTGCAGACCGGCGACGGCGGTATCGGCCTGGAATTCGCCTTTCGCCAGGGTCATCAGGTCATAGGCCTGCTCAACGCGATCCCAGCGGTTGTCGCGGTCCATGGCGTAGTAGCGGCCGATGAGCGACGCGATGCGGCCTTTGCCCAGCGCGGCAAATTTGGCTTCGAATGTCGCCAGCGTTTTTTCCGCGCTGCGCGGCGGCGTATCACGGCCGTCGAGGAAGGCGTGCAGGTAGATCTTCTCAGCGCCGCGCTCTGCCGCCAGCTCCACCATCGCCATGATGTGATCTTCGTGGCTGTGGACGCCGCCTGGCGACATCAGACCCATGATATGTACCGCTTTGCCGGCGGCAACCGCTTTATCGACCGCGGCGGTCAGTACCGGGTTGGCGAAGAAGGTGCGTTCTTTAATTTCCACATCGAGACGGGTCAGGTCCTGATAGACGATACGACCGGCGCCCAGGTTGACGTGACCCACTTCGGAGTTCCCCATCTGACGGTCAGGCAGGCCAACTTCCAGGCCGGATGCATCGATCAGGGTATGCGGACGTTTGGCCCACAGGGCGTCCATTACCGGCGTTTTAGCGCTGTAAATGGCGTTATCCTGTTGGTCTTCGCGATAGCCGTAGCCATCCAGAATCACCAGTACCATAGGTTTTTTAGTAACCGACATTGCGACAACCTCATGCTCAAAGACAGAAATTTTGCGTAATTTTACTACAGCTGAATCGTTTAAATCCCCGTGAAAGATCAAAGAAAGGGAGCGGCCAGTCCGCGGCGCGTCAGCGAGAACGGCTTTTTTTCGCCGCCGCCCGCAGAAAATACATTACATCGCGCTCACTGGCTGTAATTGCCGCAAGGCACAGGTATACTCCTTTCCTGGTTTTTTTCTCACTTAGTCGGGAGTTGTAACCCCCCATGCAAGAAATTATGCAATTCATCGGCCGTCACCCTGTTCTGAGCATCGCGTGGATCGCGCTGCTGGGGGCGGTGCTGTTCACCACCTTCAAGGGCCTGATGTCGAAAGTTAAAGTCATCACCCGTGGTGAAGCGACGCGTCTTATCAATAAAGAAGACGCGGTAGTGGTCGACCTGCGTCAGCGTGACGATTTCCGTAAAGGCCATATTGCCGGCGCCATCAACCTGCTGCCCAGCGATATCAAAGCGAATAACGTCGGCGAGTTGGAAAAACACAAATCGCAACCCATTATTGTGGTAGACGGTTCCGGCATGCAGGCGCAAGAGCCAGCCAACGCGCTGAACAAAGCCGGGTTTGAAAAAGTCTTTGTACTGAAAGAGGGCATTGCTGGCTGGAGCGGCGAAAACCTCCCTCTGGTACGCGGCAAATAACTTACCCCGCGTGGTGATGCCGCCGCGTTTTCCCCGTCGCGCCTGACGTGAGGGGAACACAGGCTGCGGCGTAAAACCCTCAGGGTAATAACAGGAGTGAAGTCATGGCCAATATTGAGATCTACACCAAAGCGACCTGCCCGTTCTGCATCCGCGCGAAAGCGCTGCTGAACAGCAAAGGCGTAACGTTCCATGAGTTGCCGATCGATGGCGATGCCGCGAAGCGTGAGGAGATGATCCAGCGCAGCGGACGGACGACGGTTCCGCAGATTTTTATTGATGCGCAGCACATTGGCGGCTGTGACGACTTGTATGCGCTTGATTCACGTGGTGGACTTGATCCCCTCTTGCGCTAATTTTTGCGCGCTTTCCCTGCCGGAAGCGCGTATTTAAGGACAACACGAAAGGGTTTTACTATGTCAGAACAAAACAGCACCGAAATGACCTTCCAGATCCAGCGTATCTATACCAAAGATATCTCTTTTGAAGCGCCGAACGCGCCGCAAGTTTTCCAGAAAGACTGGCAGCCGGAAGTTAAACTTGATCTGGATACCGCCTCCACCCAGCTGGCTGAAGGCGTTTATGAAGTGGTGCTGCGTGTAACCGTGACCGCCGCTCTGGGCGAAGAGACCGCGTTCCTCTGCGAAGTACAGCAGGGCGGTATTTTCTCCATCGACGGCATCGAAGGCACCCAGATGGCGCACTGCCTTGGCGCATACTGCCCGAACATTCTGTTCCCGTACGCGCGCGAGTGCATCACCAGCCTGGTTTCCCGCGGTACCTTCCCGCAACTTAACCTTGCGCCAGTGAACTTCGACGCGCTGTTTATGAACTATCTGCAGCAGCAGGCTGGCGAAGGTGCTGAACAACATCAGGATGCCTGATGAACGCACTTAATGCTGCAATGACTGTGATCGGTGCCGGCTCTTACGGCACCGCTCTTGCCATCACCCTGGCAAGAAATGGCCACCACGTTGTGCTCTGGGGCCATGACCCGAAACATATCGCGACGCTGCAACACGATCGCTGCAACGCCGCGTTCCTTCCCGATGTGCCTTTCCCGGATACGCTGCATCTTGAAAGCGACCTGGCCACCGCGCTGGCCGCCAGCCGCGATATTCTGGTGGTGGTGCCAAGCCATGTGTTTGGTCAGGTGTTACGCCAGATTAAACCGCTGATGCGTCCTGACGCGCGTCTGGTGTGGGCGACCAAAGGCCTTGAGGCCGAAACCGGTCGTCTGCTGCAGGACGTGGCGCGTGAAGCGCTGGGCGATGATATCCCGCTGGCGGTGATCTCCGGGCCAACCTTCGCCAAAGAGCTGGCCGCCGGCCTGCCGACGGCGATTTCGCTGGCGGCGACGGATCCGCAGTTTGCCGAGGATCTGCAGCACCTGCTGCACTGCGGCAAGAGCTTCCGCGTCTACATCAACCCGGATTTTATCGGCGTACAACTCGGCGGCGCGGTGAAAAACGTCATCGCCATCGGGGCGGGGATGTCGGACGGCATCGGCTTCGGCGCCAATGCGCGGACGGCGCTGATTACCCGTGGCCTGGTGGAAATGTCTCGCCTTGGCGCGGCGCTGGGCGCCGACCCGGAAACCTTTATGGGGATGGCCGGCCTCGGTGACCTGGTGCTCACCTGCACCGACAACCAGTCCCGTAACCGTCGCTTCGGCATGATGCTCGGCCAGGGGATGGACGTGCAAAGCGCCCAGGAAAAGATTGGCCAGGTGGTTGAAGGCTACCGCAATACCAAGGAAGTTCGCGTTCTGGCACAGCGTTTAGGTGTCGAAATGCCAATAACCGAGGAAATTTATCAGGTATTGTATTGCGGAAAAATTGCGCGCGAGGCAGCATTGACCTTATTGGGTCGCGCCCGCAAGGACGAGCGCAGCAGCAATTAGCTTTCCTTTGTCACCTGAATGACCCTGCCAGCGCAGAACTGGCAGGTCATTACCATATCGCCTGGAGTATGCAATGCCGTGTGAAGAACTGGATATCGTCTGGAATAATATTAAAGCCGAAGCCCGGGCTCTGGCTGACTGTGAGCCAATGCTCGCCAGTTTTTACCACGCAACGTTACTCAAGCATGAAAATCTGGGCAGCGCACTGAGCTATATGTTGGCCAACAAGCTGGCTTCCCCGATTATGCCGGCGATCGCCATTCGCGAAGTGGTGGAAGAAGCCTACGCCGCCGACCCGGAAATGATCGCCTCCGCCGCCTGCGATATTCAGGCGGTGCGCACGCGTGACCCGGCGGTGGATAAATACTCCACGCCGCTGCTCTATCTGAAGGGTTTCCATGCCCTGCAGGCCTATCGTATCGGCCACTGGTTGTGGACGCAGGGCCGGCGTGCGCTGGCGATTTTCCTGCAAAACCAGGTCTCCGTCTCTTTCCAGGTGGATATCCACCCGGCGGCGAAAATCGGCCGCGGGATCATGCTCGACCACGCCACCGGTATTGTGGTTGGCGAAACGGCGGTGATTGAGGATGACGTCTCTATTCTGCAGTCGGTCACCCTCGGCGGTACCGGTAAAACCAGCGGCGACCGTCACCCGAAAATTCGCGAAGGCGTGATGATTGGCGCCGGAGCGAAGATCCTCGGCAATATCGAAGTCGGGCGTGGGGCAAAAATCGGCGCAGGCTCAGTGGTGCTGCAGCCGGTGCCGCCGCATACCACCGCCGCAGGTGTTCCTGCGCGCATCGTCGGCAAGCCGGAGAGCGATAAGCCGGCGATGGATATGGATCAGCATTTCAACGGTATTCACCACACTTTCGAGTACGGCGACGGGATTTAACGTCTTGCCCGGTGGCGCAGCGCTTACCGGGCCTACGATCTCATCCCGCCAGCCTGTCGCCCGGATAAGGCGCCGTGCGCTGCAATCCGGGAATCGCTCAGGCTAGCTGCGCAGCACGGCGCCTGGATACCCCAACTGCCGCCAGGCTTCATACACCACCACCGACACCGCATTCGACAGGTTCATGCTGCGGCTGTCCGGCATCATCGGAATCCGAATTTTCTGCTCCGGCGGCAGGGCATCCAGAATGCTCGCCGGCAGACCGCGGGTTTCCGGACCAAACATCAAGAAATCGCCATCCTGATAGCTGACCGCGCTGTGCGCCGGCGTACCTTTGGTGGTCAGGGCGAACAGGCGCTGCGGCTGTGCGCTGGCGAGAAACGCCGCGTAATCGGCGTGGCGCTGCACGGCGGTGAACTCGTGATAGTCCAGTCCGGCGCGTCTCAGGCGCTTATCGTCCCAGGTGAAGCCCATGGGCTCAATGATATGCAGACTGAAGCCCGTGTTGGCGCACAGGCGGATAATATTCCCGGTGTTCGGCGGGATCTCTGGTTCGAATAACACGATGTTCAGCATACTGCCCCCTTAATTGCGGGGGGCAGAATAGCAGATATTTGGTTAACCCTCACCCCGGCCCTCTCCCTGAGGGAGAGGGGGAAAACCGGCGCCGGCCGGTGGGCCGGAGGACGCGGGTAAAAGGACTCACCCAACCTTCGGTACTTTACCTGGACGTAGGGTAAGGCGAACGCTACCGCTAGCCTGGCTGCCGGACGGTTCCCTCTCCCTGACGGAGAGGGTTAGGGTGAGGAGAGAGAGCACAACGGCGCAGCTTATGCCGCGTTATGCTGCTTCAGCGCATCGAAGGTCTGCAGCGCCTCCGCGTTCTGCACCAGCGAATCACGGCTAATGTCCGCGATGGTTTTCGCGCCGGTCAGGGTCATCGCCACCTTCATCTCTTTCTCGATTAGATTCAGCAGATTCGCCACCCCCTGCTTGCCATGGGTCGCCAGGGCGTACAGGTAAGCACGGCCCAGCAGTACGCTGTCGGCGCCCAGGGCGATCATCCGCACGACGTCGAGACCGTTGCGGATGCCGCTGTCGGCGAGAATGGTAATGTCACCTTTCACGGCGTCGGCAATTGCCGGCAGGGCGCGAGCGGAGGAGAGCACGCCGTCAAGCTGGCGGCCGCCGTGGTTGGAGACCACAATACCGTCGGCGCCAAAGCGCACCGCGTCGCGGGCGTCCTCCGGGTCGAGGATCCCTTTGATCACCATCGGACCGTCCCAGAAATCACGGATCCACTCGAGGTCTTTCCATGAAATCGATGGATCGAAGTTATTCGCCAGCCAGCCGATGTAATCCTCCAGGCCGGTCGGCTGGCCGAGATAGGCGGAGATATTCCCCAGATCGTGCGGACGGCCGTTGAGGCCAACGTCCCATGCCCACTGCGGATGGGTGACCGCCTGCCAGTAGCGGCGCAGGGCGGCGTTCGGGCCGCTCATGCCGGAATGGGCGTCGCGGTAGCGGGCGCCGGGGGTCGGCATATCGACGGTAAAGACCAGCGTTGAACAACCCGCCGCCTTAGCGCGCTCCAGCGCATTGCGCATAAAGCCGCGGTCGCGCAGAACGTACAGCTGGAACCACATCGGCCGCTTGATAGTCGGGGCGACCTCTTCGATCGGGCAGACGGAAACGGTGGAGAGGGTAAACGGAATACCTTTGTCATCCGCTGCGCCAGCGGCCTGCACTTCGCCGCGGCGGGCGTACATCCCGCACAGCCCCACCGGCGCCAGCGCCGTCGGCATCGCCAGCTTCTCGTTGAAGAGGGTGGTCTCGAGGCTCAGGTCCGACATATTGCGCAGAATACGCTGGCGTAACGCCACGTCGGAGAGATCTTCCACGTTGCGGCGCAGGGTATGTTCGGCGTAAGCCCCGCCGTCGATATAGTGGAACAGGAAAGGCGGCAGGATACGCTGGGCGGCGGCGCGATAGTCGCTGGCGGCGGAAATAATCATCACGAATTCTCCCTGGAATTATCAATAGCATCGCCGGGCAGGCGGGTAATTCGCGCCTGGCGGGCCTGGTCTTCATCAAAACGTTTAATGGTGGCGTGGACAAAGCCTAAGTGGGCCATCATCGCCTGGCGCGCCGCCTCGGCGTCGCCGGCGACAATCGCCTCCATGACGGCCTGGTGCTGTTCGGTCAGGCGGGCAAATACCGGCGGCACCAGATACATACGCTGACGGCTCTGCTTGACGGAGGAGTGCAGCAGGTCGAAAAAGCCGCGCATGGTTTGCAGGAGCACCACGTTATGTGAGGCTTCGGCGATGGCCAGATGGAAGCGGACGTCCGCCTGCGAGGCGATATCCGGGTCTTCGCTCTGGGTCGCTTCAAAGCACAGGCGAATTTTTTCTTTATCAGCGTCGGTGGCCCGCATCGCCGCGTGCCACGCGGTGCTGGCTTCGATGGCGTGGCGGGCCTCGAGGATGTCGAAGCTGTAGTCAGGGTCATCGGCTAGTAGCATCTTCAGCGGCTGGACGATGTTTTGCTCCGACCACGGTTCATGCTGAAAGCGGACGAAAGTGCCACCGCCTCGACGGCTCAGCAGTACCCCTTCATTGACCAGCATCGCCAGCGCTTCGCGCAGGGAATTGCGCGAGACGCCGAGCTGAGCGGCGAGCTGACGCTCGGCGGGCAGTCGCATGCCCGCCTCCAGCTGTTGTTCTTCAATCAGCGCCCGGACGCGACGGGCTACATCGTCGGCCAGGCGTTTAGGCATCACTATCACGGGATCATCCAGGTTAAAACGTAGGCCTGCAGCGTGGTGATCAGGCCCACCATACAGGTGAAGATCAGGCTGTGTTTGACGGTAAAGCGGAACAGATCCGACTCTTTACCCACCAGGCCAACCGCGGCGCAGGCGATGGCGATCGACTGTGGGGAAATCATCTTGCCGGTGACGCCGCCGGTGGTATTGGCCGCGACCAGCAGGATATCGGAGACGCCAATCTGCTGCGCCGCCGTTGCCTGCAGCGCGGCGAACAGGGCGTTAGACGAGGTGTCCGAACCGGTCAGGAATACCCCCAGCCAGCCCAGGAACGGCGAGAAGAAGGTAAACGCGTGGCCGGTATGGGCCAGCGCCAGGGCCAGGGTTGACGACAGCCCGGAGTAGTTGGAGATAAAGGCGAACGCCAGCACCATGCCGATAGAGTAGATCGGCAGCGCCAGGTCCTTCAGCGTCCCGGCGAAGGTGGTCAGCGCGTCTTTCGGCTTCATACGCAGCCAGACGATGGACAGCAGGGCGGCGAACAGAATGGCGGTGCCGGTTGCCGACAGCCAGTCAAACTTATAGATGGCGGCGTAAGGCGTCGCGGCGCTGACCACCGGCGGCATGCGGGCGACCATTTTGTCGAGGAACGGCACCGAAAAATTGATGACGAAGTCATACATCGCGCCGCCCGGTGCGAACAGCGCTTTGAACGGCGGCACGCTCCACAGGGTTACGGTGGCGGTCAGGAACAGGAACGGCGACCAGGCGCGGATCACTTGTCCTGCGGTGTAGCGCGTGCGGGCCAGCGTCATATCCACCTGCGAGGCGCCGATGTCGCCAAAGCGGAAGATGCGCACCGGCTGCCAGCGTTTGAGGAACAGGGTCAGGCAGACCAGGGAGACCAGCGATGAGATGATGTCCGGCAGCTCCGGGCCAAGGAAGTTAGAGCTGAGGTACTGGGCGATAGCGAACGAGCCGCCTGCGACCATCACCGCCGGCCAGGTCTCTTTGATGCCCCGCCAGCCATCCATGATGGCCATGATCCAGAACAGCACGATAATGGTCAGGAACGGCAGCTGGCGGCCCACCATCTGGCCGATGGCGAAGCTGTCGATACCGGTTACCTGGCCGGCTACCAGGATTGGGATGCCCATCGCGCCGAAGGCCACCGGCGCGGTGTTGACGATCAGGCACAGGCCAGCCGCATACAGCGGGTTAAACCCGAGGCCGACCAGCAGCGCGGCGGTAATCGCCACCGGCGCGCCAAACCCCGCTGCCCCTTCGAGAAAGGCGCCGAACGAGAATCCGACGATCAGCATCTGCAGGCGTTGGTCAGGCGTAATTGACAGGATCGACGAGCGGATAATGTCGAACTGTCCGGTCTTCACCGAGATTTTATAGACAAAGACCGCGGCGATAATAATCCACGCGATGGGCCACAGTCCGTAGAAGAAGCCATACACTACCGAGGCCAGGGCGCGGTCCACCGGCATTTTATAGAACAGCAATGCAACGGCCAGGGCGATCGCAACGGTCCAGGTAGCGGCGAGATAGCCTTTCAGTTTGAGCTTAATCAGCGCAAAAAAGAAAAACAGAATCGGTAGCGATGCGATAAGACTGGATAACCAGATATTACCGGCGGGATCGTAGTTTTGTTGCCAGAGATTCATGCAGGGTCTCCATCGGGCCGCCAGGACGAGTGGGCTGAGTCTGCGCTCATTGCCGAATCCGTCTTAGGTAAAATTGGCCCGGCCAATTAGGGATAGCAGGGTTGATGACAACGAATGGTTAACCAGATGTTACTCTTAGGCAACGGGTTTGTGATGCATTTTGATGGATTTGTGAACTGCTGGGGGGTAGATGAATTTATTGGTTGGACCAATCTGCCAGCAGGGGACGAAAAAGGGTGGCGGTAGGACAGAATAACCCTCTCCGGACGGAGAGGGCTGGGGATTAGAATTCGCTGCGGGCGAAACCGGTCATCTCTTTCAGACCCATTTCCCGGCCCAGGGCGGTCATCGGATGGACGACCACCAGGCCGCGGACGCTTTTCTTCAGCTTGCCCATATCGGCCTGCTCTTTTTTGGTAATCGCGCGACGGAACGGCAGGCTCATCAGCTTTTGCGCCTCTTTGCTCAGCTTCTGGCTCTGGACGGAACGCAGACGTTCAATCTCCGTTTCCAGAGTGGCTTTTTCTTTTTCCAGCTCAGCGTATTTATCGGCGGCTTCCACCAGCGACAGCTCGGCCTGCTGGTGGCGGATGGCGTCGAGACGATCGCTCAGACGTTTGATTTCATTCTTTTCGACTTCTTTCATGGTGATTTGATCTGTTAATAAAGGGGCTTCATTCGCCTATAGTATGTGCCGTGACCGCTATTGTTGATAGCTATTTATCAAAAATTCGCCGTTAATCGCCGTCAGAATACGATACCTGAACCTGCTAATAATTTGAATTTTATTAATATTCTTTCTGATACCCGCTCTAATTTCATTTCTGTGAAGCCGGTCGGCAGATAAGCACGTTTTCCTTAACCCACGCCGGTGAATTGGCTAATGCTTAATCAGATTATTCCCAAAAGGAGGACGTGATGGCAAAGATCGGCGACGGCGTACCACGTTTAATCGACAAAGCGGTTGATTTTATGGCTTCCAGTCAGGCGTTTATGGAGTATTTGAAAAAGTCTCCGCGGCTGCAGCATGTACCGCGAGATATCCCGCAGGATAAGGAAGCGTTGTTTCTGCAGCGTCTGGAATATTATCGTCAGCTTTACCGGCCGACCTGCGACCAGACGGAGCCGGAATCAGAGCGTTGATTTCTGGAAGGCTTTTTTTAAGCTGATTCGTGAAATCAGCTCAGTCAGGGACAACACCATCGTTGAACGCACCATCTGCTGGTAACGCAGTTTCTGCATTGCCAGCAGTTCGGCGTCGCTGTCATCAAACTGCGGCGTTGGCGGCAGGGCGGCGACGCAGTGCAGTTCGCCGAACGGACCGATAATTTCGTCGTCGGTAAAGCTGTACTCATTGCCGTCGTGATTAAGCTCCTCGCGCAGGGCCATCAGCAGCTCGGCGTCTTCATATTCGGCACGACTTATCACCCCAAGGCCATAAATCAGCTTCAGGCGTACAGAGAGATCGCCGAGCGGCCCGCTGCCCTCCAGCAAGGGCTCGACGGCGTATTTCACCGCGTAGTCGTCTTTACGGAACACCTGAAGCACCAGAATATTGACCGCTTCCGTTAACAGCTCGACGGTGGCGATCAGGAAGCTTCGTACGGTTTTGCCAGCATTCAGACGCTCAAGCACACGGTTTTCAAATGCTTGTGTTTCTTCCATCATTGCCTGCATATCTGACAGGAGTCGTAATGGGCGCGACGTCGGTCGCGCCAGGTTGTGCATCATTTTACCGCGTTGTAGTCGTTAACGGCCTCCGCGACGACATCGCTTGCCGCGTCAAGGCCGGAAATCTGGGCCAGCGCGGCCTGCGGCCCCTTGTCGGCGATCAGCGCCGCCAGCTCCTGAGCCTGCGGATCGTCTTCGCTACGGAAATGCATCGCCGCCGCGATCCCTTTCACCAGGTTGCGGTGCGGCAGGCCGTATTCCAGTGTACCCAGCAGCGGCTTAATTAAACGGTCGCCGGCGCTCAGTTTGCGCAGCGGCTGACGGCCAACGCGCTCAACATCGTCTTTCAGGTACGGGTTCTCGAAACGGCCAAGAATTTTCTGGATATAAGCCGCGTGCTTCTGCGGGTCAAAGGCGTAGCGTTTGATCAGCACCGCGCCGCTCTCCTCCATCGCGCCCTGCACGACGGCCCGAATTTTCTCGTCGAGGATCGCATCGCGAATCGTCTGGTGGCCCGCCAGTTTTCCGAGGTAGGCGGTTATAGCATGCCCGGTGTTCAAGGTGAAGAGCTTGCGCTCGACAAATGCCATCAGGTTATCAGTTAATTCCATTCCCGGGATGGTCGGCAGTTCGCCCTTGAACTGGGTTTTATCGACGATCCATTCGCTGAAGGTTTCCACGGTGACTTCCAGCGGGTCATGGGTAGCGGACGCCGATGGCGGCACGATACGGTCAACGGCGGAGTCGACGAAGCCGATATGGGTTTCCACCCAGGCCTTATCTTCCTCCGCCAGGGCGTTAAATACGTGGCCTTTTAACTGCGTGGTGCCGCGCACCATATTTTCGCAGGCGATAATGTTCAGCGGGCGTTCGGTGCCCTGCGCTTTGCGCTTCGCTAGCCCTTTGGCGATGGCCGGGGCGATGCGCTCAAGGACCACGGGACCGACGGCGGTGGTCACCAGGTCGACGCTGGCGATCAGATCCACGACCTCGTCGCCAATGCTGCTGACGGCATTCACGCCGGAGACGGTATCCACCTGCTCATTTTCGCCAACGACGTGAACCTGGTAGCTATGACGGGCATTCAGGGCATCAAGTACGGTCTGATTAACATCGGCAAACGTCAGCTCGATGCCCGCGTCGGCCAGCAGTTTACCGATAAAGCCACGTCCGATATTACCTGCGCCAAAATGTAATGCTTTCATAGTATTAACCTTCAATTAATGTTTTTACCTGAGAGGGCTGGGGTGAGGCTTTTCCCCTCACCCAAACCCTCTCCAAAAAGGAGAGGGAATGGACCGGCTGTTTATTTATTCAGCAGCGCCAGTACGTCGTCGACGCTGGTGGTGTTCGCGAGTCGCTCAATCACCGTTTCGTCATCCAGCGCGTTGGTCAGGCTGGTAATCACCTGAATGTGCTCGTTGTTGCGGGCGGCGATGCCGATCACCAGGCGGGCAACATCGTCTTCATCTTCCCCAAAGCGCACCCCTTCCGGGTACTGGCAGAAGACGACGCCGGTTTTCAGCACGCGGTCTTTCGCTTCGATGGTGCCGTGCGGCACCGCGATGGACTCGCCAAGATAGGTCGAGGTCAGTTTTTCGCGGTCCAGCATCGCCTGCACATATTCCGGCTCGACGTAGCCGCCTTTCACCAGTTGCTCGCCGGCGAAGCGGATGGCTTCTTCTTTTGTGGCCGCTTTGCGACCGAGGAAGATGTTATCCGCACCCAGCTTGAACAGGTTTTTGTCAGTATCATCAAAGCTGTCTTTCAGGCTATCGGTGACTTTGACTTCGTTGTCGATGTGGCGCTGGGCCGCCACCAGACGCTCGGTCAGGCTGGTGTAGAGACCGCTGTCGAGGAAGTTGGTCAGCGAAATATGCTGTGCCTGCGGTACCTGGCGCATGGCGCGCTCGGTCAGGTCGCGGTGGGTGATCACCAGGTCAACATCCGGCGGCAGATTATTGATCGCGCTGTTGGTGACCGAGATGTTGCTCAGGCCGGCATCCTGCACTTTCTTGCGTAGTACCCCGGCGCCCATGGCGCTGGACCCCATCCCGGCGTCGCAAGCGACGATGATTTTCCGCACATGGCTCAGGTCGTTGGTGACATTGCCTGCCGCCAGCGGGTTGGCGCCTTTTGATTGCGCCTTCATGTCATGCATACGACGCGTCGCGGCTTCGATATCGTCTTCTTCTTTGACTTTGCTGGTCTTCAGCAGAACCGCAGAGACCACGAAGGAGACCGCCATCGCGGCGATAATGGCTGCGATGTTCGCGAAGTAGGCTCCTTTCGGCGTCATCGCCAGCACCGCCAGGATAGAGCCCGGGGAAGCCGGAGAGACCAGACCGCCGTTGAGGATGGTCAGGGTGAAGACACCGGTCATCCCGCCGAGGATAACGGCCAGGATCAGACGCGGGTTCATCAGCACGTACGGGAAATAGATTTCATGGATACCACCCAGGAAGTGGATGATAGCCGCCCCGCCTGCAGACTGTTTAGCGCTGCCGCGGCCAAAGAACATGTACGCCAGCAGAACGCCCATCCCCGGACCCGGGTTCGCTTCAATCAGGAAGAAGATGGATTTACCCAGCTCGTGGGACTGCTGAATACCCAGCGGCGAGAAGATACCGTGGTTGATGGCGTTGTTAAGGAACAGGATTTTCGCCGGTTCCACGAAGATAGACGCCAGCGGCAGCATGTCGTGCGCCACCATGAAGTTAACGCCAGCCGCCAGAATTTTCGACAGAACTTCTACCGCCGGGCCGATGCCGAGGAAGGCAAGAATAGCGAGGATCATCCCGATGATGCCGGCGGAGAAGTTATTCACCAGCATTTCAAAACCGGATTTGATCTTACCGTCGACCCAGTTATCGAACTTCTTGATGCAGTAGCCGCCCAGCGGGCCGGCAATCATGGAGCCGAGGAACATCGGCATATCCGCGCCGACGATAACGCCCATGGTGGTGATCGCCCCGACCACGCCGCCACGTTCGCCGCCGACTAATTTACCGCCGGTGTAACCGATCAGCAGCGGCAGCAGGTAGGTGATCATCGGACCGACCAGCTTCGCCAGCGTTTCGTTTGGCAACCACCCTGTCGGAATGAAAAGCGCGGTGATGATACCCCACGCGATAAACGCGCCGATATTCGGCATCACCATATTGCTGAGAAAACGACCAAAGCTTTGCACTTTGATCTTGATATCGGATGACATAAAACACCCCTTCTTCTGTTTTGCGTATCGCGCAGGCTAAAAGCCCGAGGTTTGTTGTTAATGTGGCGGCAGAGGTAGCCGGGCCCTGATTGATAGTGCGAAATCTGGCACTGAATCGTTTAGCTGTCCAGCCAACGCCTTTTTATGTGATGTAGATCACATGAATATAGGGTGCGCGGTGGGTTTTGTAGCGATTGTGATCACATAATTGCTGTGTAAAAAAACAACAGACCGTCGTTTTTGCCGCTAATCTGCGATTTTGTGTGATATTTGTCACAATTTTGTTTCGTGTTTTTGTTGTTTGTTTGTGATTTTGATCACAAAGAATTTCACGGTGGATTTTCGCCGCTGTGATCTCGGCCCGGTTTTGCGGCCAGGGCGAGGTGGCTGTGTAACTAAGCAACCATGTTGGTTAAATAACTTTTTTCCACCGGATGGCAAAAATGAAAGGGGTGAATTATGCTCAAATCAGCGGCCCGGATGTCAGTGGGTCGTGAATAAAATTTATATAAATTATTAGCGTAAAGCCGAGGGAATTATGTTTCTCAATTATTTTGCGCTGGGTGTTCTGATCTTCGTTTTTCTGGTCATTTTTTATGGGATTATCGTTATTCACGATATTCCTTATTTGATTGCCAAAAAACGCAACCACCCCCATTCCGATGCTATTCATGTCGCCGGATGGGTCAGTCTTTTTACTCTCCACGTCATCTGGCCGTTTTTATGGATATGGGCCACGCTGTACCAACCTGAGCGCGGCTGGGGCATGCAGCATAAGGCGAATACGGACCCCGACGAACCTGAAAAAGAAAGCGATATACAACAGCTTCGCCAACGACTGAGCGACCTTGAACATCAGGTGGCGGCCATCCAGCGGCCACAGTCCACCTCTGCGGCGGAGAAATAAACTATGGATCTGTTGATAATTTTGACCTACGTGGCTATCGCCTGGTCGATATTTAAAATTTTCAAAATACCGGTAAATAAATGGACAGTTCCCACCGCGGCGCTTGGGGGCGTATTTATTGTTAGCGCGCTTATTTTATTAATGAACTATAACCACCCTTACACCTTTCTGGCGCAAAAGGCGGTGATATCTATTCCTATCACGCCGCAGGTTACCGGAGTAGTTGACAGCGTCACCGACAAAGCGAATCAGCGCGTCAAAAAGGGCGAGGTGCTTTTTACTATTGACCCGGCGCGCTATCAGGCGCGGGTCGACCGTCTGCAGGCCGACCTGGTGACAGCGCTGCACAGTATTAACACCCTCAAGGCGCAGCTCTCTGAAGCCCAGGCCAACACCACCCGCGTATCGGCGGAACGCGATCGCTTATATAAAGACTATCAACGTTACCTGAAAGGGAGCCAGGCCCGGGTGAATCCCTTCTCAGAAAGCGACATCGATAACGCCCGGCAGAATTACCTGGCTCAGGACGCGCTGGTCAAGGCGTCGGTAGCGGAACAGGCGCAGATCCAGAGCCAGCTGGACAGCATGATCAACGGCGAGCAGTCGCAGGTGGTTAGCCTGCGCGCCCAGCTGGCGGAGGCGAAGTACAATCTCGACCAGACTACCGTGCGGGCGCCCAGCGATGGGTATATCACTCAAGTGTTGATCCGTCCGGGGACCTACGCTGCCTCGCTGCCGCTGCGGCCGGTGATGGTGTTTATCCCTGAGCAAAAAAGGCTGATCGTCGCCCAGTTCAGGCAAAATTCGCTGTTAAGGCTGGAGAAGGGCGACGACGCGGAAGCGGTGTTTAATGCCCTGCCCGGACAGGTATTCCACGGCAAACTGGTGAGCATTTTACCGGTGGTACCGGGGGGAACCTATCAGGCGCAGGGGGCGTTGCAGTCGCTGACCGTGACGCCGGGCAGCGATGGCGTGCTGGCGACCATTGAGCTCGATCCGAATGCCGAAATCGATGCACTACCCGATGGCATCTATGCGCAGGTGGCGGTCTACTCCGACCATTTCGCCCACGTTTCGGTGATGCGTAAAGTGCTGCTGCGCATGACCAGCTGGATGCACTACCTCTATCTCGACCATTAATGCGATCGGCGGCAGGTTGAGCGGGATGCTCACCTGCCTTTTACCTCGCCCTGAGCCATACTCATATCTTTGTTGGCGATAAGGAGCAGGCTATGAAACTGATCGGCAGCTACACCAGTCCCTTTGTGCGCAAAATATCGGTGATCCTGCTGGAAAAGCGCATCCCTTTTGAATTTGTCAACGAATCCCCCTACAGCGAAAGCAACGGCGTGTCGCGCTATAACCCGCTGGGCAAAGTGCCGGCGCTGGTGACAGATGACGGCGAATGCTGGTTTGATTCTCCGGTTATCGCGCAGTATCTCGAGCTGCTGGGCGTGGCGCCGCCGATGATCCCCGCCGATCCCAGAGCCGCTCTCAGGATGCGCCAGCTTGAAGCGCTGGCAGATGGGGTGATGGAGGCCGCCCAGGCGCTGGTGCGCGAAAAAGCTCGCCCTGCGGCCCAACAGTCAGAGCAAGAGCTGCTCCGCCAGCGGGAGAAAGTGGCGCGCGGCCTCGACAGGCTGGAAGCCTGCGCGGCGGACGGAACGCTACGCGGCGACGAGGTCAATCTGGCGACCATCTCTACGGCCTGCGCCATTGCCTACCTGAACTTTCGCCGGGTGGCGCCGGGCTGGTGCGCCACCCGGCCGCAGTTGGTGAAGTTGGTGGATGCGCTGTTCCAGCGCGCCAGCTTTGCGCGCACCGAACCGCCGCGGACTTGACCCAGGCAGGTAACAGTTTGCGCAAGGAGGCGTTACAATCGCCGCTGATTGTTGACTCCCTCTCCCGTCGGGAGGGGGGAAAATAACTTACCGCCAGGCCCATTCATGACTACCGAAATTCGTGCGCTTTATACCCGGCTTCCGGCCATTGACCGCTTACTCCGCGACCCCGCTTTTTCCTCCCTGCTGGCGCAGCACGGCCATTCGCAGGTGGTGACGCAGCTGCGCCAGATGCTGGACGAGGCGCGGGAACAGATCCGCCAGTGTCAGACACTGCCTGACTGGAGCCATGACTGGCTGAGTGCCTGCGCGCAGCGGCTGACCGCCAGCCGGCAGAGCGCCCTGCGTCCGGTGTTTAATCTCACCGGTACGGTGCTGCACACCAATCTCGGGCGCGCCATCCAGGCTGAGGCGGCGGTGGAGGCGGTCGTCAGCGCGATGCGCGCGCCGGTGACGCTCGAATATGATCTCGACGACGCCGGGCGCGGCCATCGCGATCGCGCTATTGCCGATCTGCTGTGCCAGATCACCGGCGCGGAAGATGCCTGTATCGTGAACAACAACGCGGCGGCCGTGCTGCTGATGCTGGCGGCCACCGCCAGCGGCAGGGAGGTGGTGGTCTCCCGCGGCGAGCTGGTGGAGATCGGCGGGGCGTTCCGCATTCCCGACGTGATGCGTCAGGCAGGTTGTCAGCTGCACGAAGTGGGCACCACCAACCGCACCCACGCCAAAGACTATCGCCAGGCGGTGAATGACAATACCGCCCTGCTGATGAAGGTCCACACCAGCAACTACAGCATTGAAGGCTTTACCAAAGCCGTCGACGAAGCGGAGCTGGCGGTCATCGGCCGCGAGCTGGACGTCCCGGTAGTGGCCGACCTGGGCAGCGGGTCGCTGGTGGATCTCAGTCAGTATGGCCTGCCGAAGGAGCCGATGCCGCAAGAGATGATCGCCGCCGGGGTGAGCCTGGTCAGTTTCTCTGGCGACAAGCTGCTCGGCGGCCCGCAGGCCGGAATTATCGTCGGCAAACGCGCGCTGATTGCCCGCCTGCAGAGCCATCCGCTGAAGCGGGCCCTGCGCGCGGATAAAATGACTCTCGCGGCGCTGGAAGCCACGCTGCGCCTCTATCAGCATCCGGAAGCGCTGCGGGAAACCTTACCGACGCTGCGCCTGCTCACCCGCCCGGCGGACGAGATCCGCTTGCAGGCTGAACGCCTGCAGCCTGCCCTGGCGGCACACTATGCTGATTTTGCCGTCAACGTGGCAGCCTGCCAGTCGCAGATTGGCAGCGGCTCGTTACCCGTCGACCGTCTGCCTGGCGCGGCGTTGACCTTTACCCCCCATGACGGCCGCGGCAGCCGGCTGGAGGCTTTGGCGGCCCGCTGGCGCAGGCTGCCATGCCCGGTGATTGGCCGCATTTATGACGGCCGGCTCTGGCTGGATCTGCGCTGTCTGGAAGATGAAACCCGGTTTATGGAGATGTTGTTACGATGATTATTGCCACCGCTGGACATGTTGACCACGGCAAAACGACGCTGCTGCAGGCGATAACCGGCGTGAATGCCGATCGTCTGCCGGAAGAGAAAGCGCGGGGAATGACGATCGATCTCGGCTATGCCTACTGGCCGCAGCCGGACGGGCGGGTGCTGGGGTTTATTGACGTGCCCGGGCACGAAAAGTTTTTGTCCAACATGCTGGCGGGGGTGGGTGGGATCGACCATGCGCTGCTGGTGGTGGCCTGCGATGACGGGGTGATGGCGCAAACCCGCGAACACCTGGCGATCCTGCAGCTGACCGGAAAGCCGACGCTGACCGTGGCGCTCACCAAGACGGACCGCGTGACGGCCGCCCGGGTGGCGGAGGTTCAGGCGGAGGTCGAGCAGGCCCTGCGCGAACTTGGCTTTGACGCCGCCGCTTTCTTCCCCACCGCGGCGGTGGAAAACCTCGGTATTGCCGAACTGCGCAGCCATCTGCTGCAGCTTGCGGAGCGCCCCCATCCGCAGCAGCGGCGTTTTCGCCTGGCGCTGGATCGCGCTTTCACCGTCAAAGGGGCGGGGCTGGTGGTCACCGGGACGGCGCTCTCCGGCGAAGTACGGGTCGGGGATACCCTGTGGCTTACCGGCGTCAACACGCCGATGCGCGTCCGCGGTCTGCATGCCCAGAATCAAGCGGTTGAGCAGGCGCAAGCCGGGCAGCGTATTGCGCTGAACATTGTCGGCGATGCGCAGAAAGAGGCATTGCACCGCGGCGACTGGCTGCTCTCTACCCCGCCGCCGGAGCCTGCAGAGCGGGTGATTGTCGAACTGCAGTGCCATACGCCACTCAGCCAGTGGCAGCCGCTGCATATTCACCACGCTGCCAGCCACATCACCGGCCGGGTGTCGCTCCTTGAGGGCGACCTGGCGGAGCTGGTGCTGGATACCCCGCTGTGGCTGGCGGATAACGACCGGCTGGTACTACGCGATATCTCTGCTCGCTTGACGTTGGCCGGCGCACGAGTGGTGACGCTGGATCCCCCGCGCCGCGGCAAGCGTAAACCGGAGTATTTGCAGTGGTTGCACGCCCTGGCGGCGGTTGGCGCTGACGATGCGCAGGCCCTGGAGCTGCATCTGCAGCGGGACGCCGTCCGGCTTGAGCGCTTCGCCTGGGCTCGGCAGCTGAGTGAAACCGGAATGGCGGCCTTGATCCAGCGGCCTGACTATCTGCAGGCCGGACAGCGCTTGCTTAGCGCGCCGCTTGCCGCCCGCTGGCAGCGAAAATTGTTGGATGCCCTGGCGCGCTACCATGAACAGCATCGCGACGAGCCGGGCCCTGGCCGGGAGCGCCTGCGCCGCATCGCGCTGCCGATGGAAGATGAAGCGCTGGTGCTGCTGCTGATTGAGCAGATGCGCGAGAGCGGCTTAGTCCGCAGCCATCACGGCTGGCTGCATCTGCCCGAGCATAAAGCCGGGTTTACCGACGAGCAGCAGGCGGTCTGGCAGAAGGTGGAGGCCCTGTTCGGCGATGATCCCTGGTGGGTGCGCGATCTCGCGCGCGAAGTCCATGTTGAAGAGTCCCTGATGCGCGCGGTGCTGCGCCAGGCGGCGCAGCAGGGGATAATTACCGCGATCGTCAAGGATCGTTACTACCGCAACGATCGCATTGTGCAGTTCGCCCAGCGGGTGCGCGAGCTGGATCAACTGCGCGGGTCAACCTGCGCGGCGGATTTTCGCGATACCTTAAACGTAGGGCGGAAGCTGGCGATCCAGATCCTGGAATATTTCGATCGGATTGGCTTCACCCGCCGTCGCGGCAACGATCATATCCTGCGCGATAAGGCGTTGTTTCTGTAATCATTAACGCCTGCTCCCCGGCGGACAGCGAACGCTGTGTTGCCGGGGAAGAGGAGGTCGCGCTGTGCCGGGCCTTATTCGGCTTCCCGTACCCAGATACGCATTTCGCCTTCTCCGCGGTTTGCCCAGCTAAACCAGGGAATAAAGGTCAGCGTCTGTGAATGGGGGGTGGCCAGCGGGTGATCGTAGCTCCAGAGATTCTGCGCGTCGGCGTTTTCTGCATGTTTTCTGTAGCCTGGAGCCTGAATCAACATGTTGCGAGCAAACAGCCCCTTTCCTTCAAACACCGTGAACCTGGCATCGCGTGGCAGCAGCAGGTTATGCAGCGCTTCGCCGTTATCAGCTTGTTCGAGACAATAGACCAGTGGACCGCGCTGCAGCGCGACCTGGCCTGCCTGGTGACGAACAAGCGGATTGCCATATACCCGGCGAACCGGCATCGGCAAGGTAAGCATCAGGGTGTCACCTTCCTGCCAGAGATGATGGATATGCAGATAGCCCTGGCGAATATCCTGCGTGACCGGCGCGCCGTTCAGGGTGATGTGCGGACCCTCGCACCAGTCAGGTAGACGCAGCGCCAGCGTATGGTTCACTGTTGACGGTGATTCGATGACAATTTTGACCTGTTCCCGCCAGGGATAGTCACCGCTGATACGCAGGCGTAACGTCTTTTCCCCAACCGGGATCTCGACCTGATTGCCGACATAGAGATTGATATACAACGCCTCCTCGCGTGGCGTGTAGATATAATGCCCCAGTGAGGTCAGAAGACGAGCGATATTCGGTGGGCAGCAGGCACAGCCGAACCAACGCTGACGAACAGGCTTAACATGGTCATAAATATGATTGAATTTTAAAGACTTAGGCTGCACTTCCAAGGGGTTGACGTAAAAGAAATGTTTACCGTCCAGCGCCATACCGCCCAGAACGGTATTGTACAGCGCGCGCTCCATTACATCAGCATATTGGCTGTCGGCTTCCAGTTCCAGCATGCGGCGCGCGAACATCATCAGCCCGATAGAGGCGCAGCTTTCCGCATAAACGGTATCATTCGGCAGGTCGTAATCGCTGCTGAAGGCTTCCCCGCTGCTCTGTGAGCCAATGCCGCCCGTAATATACAGCTGACGCTGGACCATGTTTTTCCATAACCGCAGGCAATCCTGGCGTTTGCCTTCGTTCTTGCTCAGGCGCGCAAGGTGCGCTACGCCGGCCATTAAATAAACAAAGCGAACCGCGTGACCCACAGCGGTGGTCTGTTCGGCAAGCGGCAAATGCGCCTGGCTGTAGGGTTTATCCATCACCATCCACGCCGGCCCATAGGTATTCCAGAAGGAAGTTTTGCCGCGTTTTTCATACTCGATGTCATAGAAATGCGGCTGTGTCCCACGCTGTTCAACGAAGTAATTAGCCAGCGCCATATAGCGTGGTTCCTGAGTCACATCGTACAAACGCATTAACGCCAGCTCTATTTCAGGGTGTCCCGGGTAGCCGTGCAGTTGATTGTCGTCGGGACCAAACACGCTGTCGATATGATCGGCGAGGCGACATGCCACCTCCAGCAGGCGGCGTTTACTGGTCGCCTGGAAGAATGCCACCCCAGCCTCAATCAGGTGACCGGCACAGTACAATTCATGGCATTCGGCGAGATTGGTCCAGCGTTCCCCGGGCGCTTTCACCGTAAAATAGGTGTTCAGATAACCATCTTCACATTGCGCGGCGGCAATCAGTTCAATCACCTCGTCGGCGGTTTTTTCCAGTTCCGCATCTGGCTTCTGGCACAATGACCAGGCGACGGCCTCCAGCCATTTCGCCACATCGCTATCCTGGAACACCATTCCGTAGAATTCTCCTGCCTGCTGACCTGCGGCGATACGGAAGTTTTCTATCGCATGGCTGGGCTCAGCCTCGGCGATCCGGTCATTGAGGGCCTCCCACTGGTAGGGAATGACGACATCACGCACCAGTTGCTGATACTGACCCAGAAACGGATCGTTAACTTTCAGTTTGTGCAGATCGACTTCCATGATTTCTCCTTAAGACTGAACGTGACGTGCGCGCAGATCGGCTGCAATACGCGACATCATGGGATTGTTGAGCTTGCAGGCGCGGATAGCGAAGGCCAGCAACAGATGGAACAGCGCGGGCAGCAGGGTTTCCATCGCCGTGATCCCCGATAGTGAGGATGGAGTCTGGTTGCTGGCGCCGGGTTGATAAGCGACGTAGATAAATACCAGGCTGATAATGCCCGCACTGGAGGCCCATGCCAGCTTGATAAAGAACAGGTTGAAAGCAAAGTTCATCCCCGACGAACGGACACCCGTCTTCCATTCGCCATAATCATCAGAGAAGGCCATCAACGAAAAATGCAGCGGTAGGGTAAAGCCCAGGATGATGCCATTGCCGAGAATGACCGCCAGCCACAGCGTTTGCCAGGACGGACCGGTGGGCAGGAACCACATTCCGACCGCCAGTAAGGCCAGTACCACATTGGTGTAGTAATAGAGCTTGACGGTATCAACGTGGCGCGACAGCCAATTGACGATCGCGGCGCCCAGAATCGAGGAAAAGGTGACCATGGTGAAAAACAGCGATGTATAGCCAGTAGAGCCGCCGAGTACATAGGTAATGAAGTACATGTAGCCGCCACCGCGAATGTTAAACACGTTGATCAACAGGAATGACATCGCCAGCATGAGTAACAGCTGATCGTTTTTACGCAGACCGGCGATATGTTCGCGCAGGGTGAATTTGCCGAGCATCTCCAGGGAAACACGCTCACGTACCCAGAAAAAGCAGCACAGAAACATCACCGCCGCGATGGCGCACAGTACGCCGACACCATACTGATAACCCTGGGCGGTATTCCCCTGACCGAGCGCTTTTACCAACCACGGCAGGCCCACGGAGACCAGGAATCCTGCCACGCCGCATAGTACAAAGCGCCATGCCTGGCAGGAGATCACCTCGCTATGGCGAGTGGTCATCGTATTAATGAGCGCGCAGTAAGGGACGTTAATCGCGGTATAGCTGACTGAAAGCAGCAGGTAAGTGCCGAAGGCCCAGGCGATTTTTACCCCCATGCCGGCATCCGGCACGGTAAAGGTCAGCACGCCGATCGCTGCAATAGGAACCGCAATCCATAGCTGCCAGGGGCGAAAACGTCCCCATCGGCTTTGGGTCCGATCGGCGAGGACGCCCATGATCGGATCGGAAATAGCATCAAACACGCGCAGCGCAAGGAACAGAGTACCGACCAGCGCCGGGGTGAGCCCAAAGACGTCAGTATAGAAAAAAGTGAGAAAGTTCATGATCAGGCAGGTGATGACCGTGCCACCGGCGTCGCCCAGACCATAGCCTATTTTTTCACGGAGAGATAATTTGTCGTCCTGCATGTGCTTCGTGAGGTCGCTTGTCGTAATCGGAGCCGTAGTCATAAATAACTCCCGAAGATAATGTTCAGAATTATTCCGCTGTCTGGCCGGCGGACATTTTTTGTCTTTTGCAAATACATTAATTATTTTGCACCGAATAAACGAGGCAACAAGGGAAGGGAAAAGTATAAAAAGAGAACGATTCCGACTTTGTCATAAAAGTGTGATTCCGATCCGGAAAGGCGTTAATTTATGATTAATAATCAGTTGGAAAGAGATGTTTTATCGTTTCGTTAGCGGAAAATTAAATATATATGCTTGAATTATCCATGTCTCTTCCGATTCGCGTACAAAATGGCGGCTTATTTATTTCCCGTGGCGTCGGCAGCCATCCGGCGCGTAAACTGCAATCCTGGGAAATTATTTTTGTCGAAAAGGGAACGTTAACGATTTGCGAAGAGGATGAAATATTTAACGTTAATGCAGGGGAAAGTTTATTGCTGTGGCCAGAACGTTCTCATGTTGGGGTGGGGGAATTTCCCGCCGACCTGAAATTTTATTGGCTGCATTTTGAAGTACTGACGGAGAGTGTCCGGTCTCTGCCGCCAGCGCTGCTTAACGTTCCGCAACATACCCGCGTCAGCGATCCACAATACATTATTTCGCTGTTTCGCCAGTTTCTTCGTGAACAGGAGAACATTCACCGCAGCCTGGCGCTGGAGCTCCTGTTATTGCTGATACTGCAGCAGATTGCTGCGGCGGCAAGCGAAAAACCGGACGACAGTCCCGGCGCTGCGCTGGCCTGGAAAGCGCAGCAGATCATCCATACCCGTTACCACTTGCCTGTTTCAGCCTCGACGCTGGCGAAAGAGCTGCACTGTAATGCGGACTATTTAGGACGCGTGTATCGTCACGTTTTCCGCGTGACGTTGACCGAAGCGATCCATCGTCAGCGGGTCAGAGCGGCGGAAAAGCTGTTGATCAGCGATTCACTGTCGTTGACCGAAGTCGCGGGTCAGTGTGGCTTTAATGACGTCGGTTATTTTCGCAAGATCTTTCGTAAGCACACCAGCCTCACGCCTGCCGCCTGGAAGCGCCGCTACTGTAAGGAGCACATTAATTCAGCGTAATGAAAAATCAGTTGTGCTAGTGACTAAAAACAGCGCTGATTCCATTCAGGATCAAAGCGCGGGCAGGGACTATTCTGGCACCCTGCGGTTTTATCCCCAGGGAGCAGAGGATGAACCGGTTTCTTATTGCTAATGCCCAACAGTGTATTGGCTGTCGTACCTGTGAAGTGGCCTGCGCGGTGGCGCACCAGCAGGCGCAGGATGTGTCCATGCTGTCGACAAGCCATTTCGCGCCGCGGATCCGGGTGGTGAAAAGCGGCGAGATATCAACGGCGACGGCCTGTCGGCAGTGTGAGGATGCGCCCTGCGCCAGCGTCTGCCCGCAGGGGGCGATTCGTCTGGAGGAGGACGTCTGGTGGGTCGATCAGCGCCGCTGCATCGGCTGTAAAAGCTGCATGGTGGCCTGCCCGTACGGCGCGATGACCGTCACGGTGGTGAACCAGCAGGCGCAGGCGCTGAAATGCGATTTATGCCACCACCGCGCCGAGGGGCCGGCCTGCGTAGCCGCCTGCCCGACGCAGGCGCTGCGGGTGATGGCTCCCGCGGAGCTGGAGGCGCTATGCGCGCAAAAACGCCAGCGGCTGGCGCTGGCGTGAGCGGGTCCGCCGACGGACGTTACCCGTCAGCAGCGTCAGGAATTACGCTTCCTGTTCGCGCCAGGCGAATTCAACCTCTTCGGCGAGAATTTTCACCCCGGCCTCGATTTTTTGCGGGTCCGGCACATAGTTCATGCGCATGCACTGGTGGGTATGCGGCCACGGTTTATCGAGTCCTGGGAAGAAGTAATCCCCCGGCACCATCAGCACGCCGCGCTTTTTCAGCCGCTGATACAGCAGCTCTGTGGAGATCGGCAGATCCTTAAACCACAGCCAGAGGAAGATCGCCCCCTCCGGTTTGTGAATAAGGCAGCGCTCCTCCGGCAGATAGCGGCGAATAATGGCGATGGTCTCCTGCACCCGCTGGTAATAGAAGGGTTTGATCACTGTCTCTGACAGGCGCAGCAGATCCTGACGTTTAATCATTTCACACATCATTGCCGGCCCGATACCGCCGGGCGCGAGGCTGATAATGCCGTTCATGTTGCTGATGGCGGTAATGATTTTCTCGTTGGCGATGATAATCCCGCAGCGGCTGCCCGGCAGGCCGAGCTTGGACAGGCTCATACACAGCACGATGTTCGGATTCCACAGCGGTCGGGCGTTGCTGAAGATTATGCCCGGGAACGGCACGCCGTAGGCGTTATCAATCACCAGCGGGACCCCGTGCTGATTCGCCAGCGCATCCAGTTTGATCAGCTCTTCATCAGTGATGACGTTGCCGGTCGGGTTGGTGGGACGCGAGACGCAGATCATCCCGGTCTCCTCCGTCACCTGCAGATGCTCAAAATCAACGTGGTACTTGAACTGGCCTTCCGGCAGCAGTTCGATATTCGGCCGGGTGGCAACGAACAGATCCTCTTCCAGGCCGGCATCGGCATAGCCGATATATTCCGGCGTCAGCGGGAACAGCACCTTGCGGGTGGTACCATCTGCCCGACGCCCTGCGAACAGATTAAATAAGTAGAAAAATGCGCTCTGACTGCCGTTTGTTAGCGCAATATTCTGTGGTTCTATCTCCCAGCCCAGTTCGTCGCGCAGCATCTTCGCCAGCAGGCTCAGCAGCTCGCTCTTGCCCTGCGGACCATCATAATTACAAAGCGCATCAAGGGCTTTGCCATTATCCAGCATATCGGAGAGCAACTGCTGGAAGTAGTCATTCATCTCCGGGATCTGAGCGGGGTTGCCGCCGCCCAGCATAATAGCGCCCGGCGTGCGCAGACCGTCATTAAGGTCTTCCATCAGGCGGGTAATGCCTGAATGACGGGTGAATTTGTCGCCGAAAAGGGAAAATGTCATCGCGAATCGTCTGTCGGTGGTTCTGGAAAGTGGCTAACCATAACGCCAGCGCCAGCGTGGTGCAAATCGAAGGGAAGAGGGGTATTTTTGTTTTTATCCTGTGAATCGATATTTTATCAGCGTATTGTTCTGAATGGCTCCCCGCCGGGCAGGGAGCCACTCCTGTATTACTGCTGTTGTCCGGCCCAGATGACCATCACTTTGTCTTCACCGCTCTCGCGCACGAATCCGTAACCCCGCGGCATCGACAGCGTTGTCTGTTTGCCCATGCCGATCGCCGGATGGCGCGCGCGGAACTGGCCAATCTTCTGCCAGTGGGTAACGCTGCGGGCCGCTTTACCGTTAACATCCTGCCAGTTCATCTCTGAACGGGTGCCCTGCAGCGGGTCCGAGCCGGTGGGGCCGAACGGGCGCGACGACTCGTCACCATAGAAGATCTGCACGGCGCCAGGGGCCAGCAGCAGCAGCTCTGCCGCCGTGGTGCCACCTTCGCGGAACAGCCTCGTATCGTGTGAGGAGAGGTAGCTCAGCACGTTAAAGCTCTGCAGCTTGTCCGCCATTTGCTGCCAGGTGAGGTCAATGTTGGCCATGCAGGTCGCCGCTTTCGCCGCCTGGTCCTGATAGTCGAAATTGATCATCGCATCAAAACCGTGGCGATAGTAATCGCTCTCCATCACCCCGTGTCCCCAGGCTTCCCCGGTCATCCAGAACGGCGCCGCATCCAGCGCTTTATCCGGATTGGCTTTTTTCCACTCCGCCAGCGCGGCGGTGGCCTGGGTTTTTAACTGCTGCCAGGCATCCATCTCCACATGTTTAGCGGTATCGACGCGGAAGCCGTCGATGCCGTAGTCGCGCACCCACTGGCTCAGCCAGTGCATCAGGTAGTCGCGCGGCGTATAGCCCGGGATCGCCTTCGCCGCAGTGTCCGGTTTATGGCTATAGAAGTTCGGCAGGCCCGACGCCTCCTTCGATTCGGTTTTCAGGTCCGGCAGGAAGGCCAGCGACATGGTGAGGTCGTCATAGCCCGGGTTGTCGTAATCGCCGATATCGGTGCGGATCCACTTCTTACCCCACCATTTCTCCCAACCGGCCTTGTCGCTGAAGTTGATATAGTCGTTAAAGCTGTGCCAGGTCTGGCCCGCGCCGGGCTTCCAGTCCGTCCAGCGCTCGCCGAGGGTTTTTTTCAGCTCATCCCCTTGCAGATACAGGGAGCCGAACTGGAACTCCTGCATGTCGGCCAGGGTGGCGTAACCGGTATGGTTCATCACCACGTCGAACAGAATACGTATTCCGCGCTTATGCGCTTCATCCACCAGCCGGCGGAGATCCGCTTCGGTCCCCATGTTGGCGTCCAGTTTCGACCAGTCCTGAGTGTAATAGCCGTGGTAGGCGTAGTGCGGGAAATCGCCTTTCGTCCCACCGCCGACCCAGCCGTGGATCTGCTCGAGCGGGGAGCTGATCCACAGGGCATTGACCCCCATCTGCTGCAGATAATCCAGCTTGCTGGTTAATCCCTGCAGGTCGCCGCCGTGGAAGGTGCCTATCTCCTGCATGCCGTCTTTATGTCGGCCATAGCTATTGTCGTTGGCCGGGTTACCGTTCACGAAGCGGTCGGTCAGGACGAAGTAGACGGTGGCGTTGTGCCAGTCGAACGGCGCCGGCGCGGCCGTCTCGGCGCGCTCAAGCAGCAGCAGGCCATTGCTGCCGAAGGCGGGCTGCAGAGTGATTTTGCCGCCGCTGACAGTCGCGACATTGCCGCTGTAAAAATCGCGAACCTTACTGCCCTCGGCGAAGGTTTTGCTAACGTCGATGGTCAGAGGTTTTCCATCCCACTTCGGACACTGGCGGATCTGCGGCGCCGCGGCGCTGGCCTCTTTTTCCTCCAGCGAAATCATCATCGTCGGCGTGCCGGAGCGGGTATCCACCTCCAGGGTATACAGACCCTGGCGGAAGATGCGCCATTGCGGCGGCGTGCCGCGACAGGGTTCCATGGAGAGCATCTGGTTGAGCTTAATGCCGCCGGAAGGCTGCCAGCACTGTTGGTCAAAATTTAGCTGCAGGGGACGTGTACCCTTCTCAACCACTTTCTGGCTGATGAAGCGGCCCGTCCCTTCTTCGGTGAAAGCAGGGAAGTCGGCAGTGGTCCAGGCGGCAAAGGCCATCCCAGGCACGAATAACGTGGCAAGCGCAGCGAGTTTCATTGCGGGATCCTTGAGCGGTTTTTATCTAGTGTGCCTTGTTGCCGCAAGGGTGAACTCCTCCCGGCGGACGTTTTACCAGGAGGATGAAAAGGGGTGAGTGACACCGCTCAAAAAATAGGCTAAAAATGAGACGAAGCTAGCATTTTCGCGCTGGCGATGCGGCGCAGAAACCGATTTCAGATGACAGCAATTCGGAATTGGACTATTTCTGTTGATGCCCTCAGTGCGTATTTTTGATACTATTAGCGATTCAGCTATCGTTTTTTTGTGAAAAACAAGGTGTTGGAATGCATATATCCGACCAGGAGACCTGATGATATCGAATCCCATACGACGATATGGGGCCGCCATACTTATGTTACTAACCTGCGTCTTTTCAGGTAGTGTGTTGGCAACAACGCACACAGCAACAAAGAGTCATAAAGCCCCAACGGTTAAGAAGATCAGTAGTACTAAGGTAAGCAGTAAACAAGAGTATTCTCGCAATAGTGTAAAGAGCAGTTCACTTCCTGACTTGCGAAAATACCCTTCCGGAACACCAAGGAAAAAAGCGTTTCTCCGGACGGTCATGCCTTATATTACCAAGCAGAATCAGGCGATTACTGCGGATCGTAACTGGCTTGTTTCCAAGCAGTACGATGCTCGCTGGTCGCCGAGCGAAAAGGCGCGCCTGAAAGATATCGCGACGCGTTACAAGGTGAAGTGGTCAGGCAATACGCGTCATGTGCCATGGAACGCGCTGCTTGAGCGTGTCGACATTATTCCGAACAGCATGGTTGCGACCATGGCGGCGGCGGAAAGTGGCTGGGGTACCTCTAAGCTGGCGCGTGAGAACAACAATCTGTTCGGCATGAAGTGCGGCGCTGGTCGCTGCCGCGGCGCGATGAAAGGCTACTCGCAGTTTGAGTCGGTGGAGCAGTCGGTGCAGGCTTACGTCACCAACCTGAACACCCACCCGGCCTATTCCTCTTTCCGCAAATCGCGCCTGCAGCTGCGTAAGGCGGATCAGGAAGTAACGGCCAGCACCATGATTCATAAGCTGAAGGGGTATTCGACCAAAGGGTCGAGC
Source organism: Klebsiella sp. Q2 (assembly GCF_009900705.1). Classification (NCBI taxonomy): domain Bacteria; kingdom Pseudomonadati; phylum Pseudomonadota; class Gammaproteobacteria; order Enterobacterales; family Enterobacteriaceae; genus Klebsiella; species Klebsiella sp. Q2. The sequence goes on from NZ_JAAABE010000005.1 coordinate 130,944, forward strand.
TACAACAACTATCTCTTCGCGATGTATCAGGATAACCAGCGGTTAATTGCCGCGCACATGTAATGTGCTTATCTACGTCATTATTAATGCCCGGCGCGCAAGCCCGGGCATTTTTCTTTGCTCTCTACATCATGACTTCACTGTGCCGGTCACGGTACTCTTTCGGCGTCACGTCGTACTCCTTCTTAAACACCGAATAGAAATATTGCAGCGACGGGTAGCCGCACATCTGCGAAATCTCATTGATCGACAGGCTGGTGGACACCAGCAGGCTGCGCGCCTTTTCCAGTTTCTCGCTGTGGATCACCGTGTGGATGGTCTCCCCCACTTCCTCTTTAAAGCGTTTCTCCAGGTTGGAGCGTGAAATGCCGACGGCGTCGAGCACCTGCTCCACCTTGATGCCTTTGCAGGCGTTGTTGCGAATGTAATGCATCGCCTGAATCACGGAGGGGTCGTTTAACGACCGGTAGTCGGTGGAGCGTCGCTCAACGACGCGCATCGGCGGGATCAGCTGGCGCTGCAGCGGGAGCGCCTCGTTATTCAGCAGCCGGTGGAGTAATTTTGCCGCCTGATAACCCATCTGGCGGGTGCCCTGGGCGACGGAGGAGAGGGCGACGCGAGAGAGATAGCGGGTCAGCTCTTCGTTATCGATGCCAATAACGCACAGTTTCTCTGGCACCGGGATATGCAGCAGCTCGCAGGCCTGCAGGACGTGGCGGGCGCGGGCGTCGGTGACGGCGATGATGCCGGTTTGCGGCGGCAGCGTTTGCAACCAGTCGGCGAGCCGGTTTTGCGCGTGCTGCCAGTTTTCCGGCGCCGTCTCCAGCCCCTGGTAGACCACGCCGCGATACTTCTCCTTCGCCACCAACTGGCAGAAGGCGTACTCGCGCTCTACTGCCCAGCGTTTACCGCTGGAGGTGGGGAGTCCGTAAAACGCGAAGCGGTGTACTCCTTTTTCCTTCAGATGAAGAAAGGCGCTTTCCACCAGCGCGGCGTTGTCCGTGGCGATATAGTGGACCGGCGGGTACTGCTCTGGCTGATGATAAGAGCCGCCGACGCCGACGATGGGGACGTTGACATCGGCCAGTAGCTTTTCGATTTCGGGATCGTCATAGTCGGCGATAACGCCATCGCCTAACCACTCTTTGATGTTTTCGATTCGCGCCCGAAAATCCTCTTCAATAAAGATATCCCACTCCAGCTGGGAGGCCTGCAGATACTCGCCGACACCCTCAACCACCTGACGGTCATAAGCTTTGTTGGCGTTGAATAACAGCGTAATACGGTGACGCTTTTCAAACATAGATGATGTTCCTGCTCTAACCCCGGTCATACCCCTTCATTCATGATGTTGCCGATGGCCTGGCTTTCTCATTCACCCCGGCCACGTACGCGATACGCGGCCGGGATGCGCCGTCTGCAACCCGAATGCTGTTGGGTATACACTACCGGCTAATGCCCGAGATATTTCAAGCGCCTTATGGCGAAGTTTGGCGGTAGCGCAAAGAATTCAGACATTCTTCAGAGAGCGCTTCCTTACGCGCGCCGCTTGGTGGCGGAGTCCATCCACACCGCCAGCAGCAAAATGGCGCCTTTGACGATATATTGCCAGAAGGTGGCGACGTCCATCATGCTCATGCCGTTATCCAGGGCCGACATAATAAACGCCCCCATTACCGCCCCGGCGACGCTGCCGATCCCGCCCGCCAGGCTGGTGCCGCCGATAACGCAGGCGGCGATGGCGTCCAGTTCGGCGATGTTGCCCGCCGAGGGCGACCCCGCGCCGAGGCGCGAGCTGAGGATCAGTCCGGCAATGGCGACCATCAGGCCGTTAATGGCAAACACCGCCAGCTTGGTGCGCTCGACGTTAATCCCGGACAGGCGTGCCGCCTCCAGGTTGCCGCCGATGGCGTAGATGCGGCGGCCAAAGGCGGTACGAGTGGCCATGAACAGCCCTGCCAGCAGCAGGGCGGCGAGGATCAGTACCGGCGTCGGCACACCGCGATAGTCATTGAGCAGCCAGATTGCGCCCAGCACAATCACCGCGGTAATGGCCTGGCGGCCAACGGCGGCGGTGGAAGACGCGGTCGCGAGACCTAACGCCTGCCGGCGCATCCGTCCGCGCCACTGCCAGATAATGAACGCCGCCATGCCGACAACGCCGATGCCAAAGCCAATGCCATCTGGCAGGTAGCTTTGGCCGATCTGCGCCATCGCCGGGCTGGTGGGCGAGACGGTGGTCCCGTTGGTGATGCCGATCAGAATGCCGCGAAACGCCAGCATCCCGGCGAGGGTGACGATAAACGAGGGAACCTTACGATAGGCCACCCACCATCCGTTCCACGCGCCGAGCAGCAGGCCCATCACCAGCGTCACCAGAATGGTGAGCGGCAGCGGCCAGCCGAGCCAGACGTCAAAGATCGCTGCCGCGCCGCCGAGAAGCCCCATCATCGAGCCGACGGACAGGTCGATTTCTGCCGAAATAATCACAAACACCATGCCGACGGCGAGGATGCCGGTGATGGCCGTCTGGCGCAGCAGGTTGGAGATATTGCGTGCGCTCAGGTAGGCGCCATCGGTAACCCAGGTGAAAAACAGCATAATGACGACGATCGCGGCGATCATCACGAAGACCTGGAGGTTAAGCCCCTTCAGCGCCGGCAGGGCGGTAGGGGCGGTTGGAGTAAGTTTGATTTCAGACGACGTGTTCTTCGACATGGCGTTCGCTCCTCAGCGCGGCTTCCATCACCTGTTCCTGGGTCAGATGTTGATTAACCAAATTGGCTTTTAGCCTGCCTTCGTGCATGACCAGCACCCGATCGCTAAGACCAAGCACCTCGGGCAGTTCGGATGAAATGACAATGACCGCGATGCCCTGCTGCACCAGCTGGTTAATCAGTTTATAAATTTCATACTTCGCCCCGATATCGATGCCGCGGGTGGGTTCGTCGAGGATCAGAATGCGCGGATTAAGCAGCAGACAGCGGGCCAGAATCGCCTTTTGCTGGTTGCCACCGCTCAGGCGGCCAATCGCCAGCTCCGGCGAGGAGGTTTTAATTTTCAATCGCTGAATGGACTGCTCAATACAGTGCTGCTCGGCGGCGTCGTCCAGGCTGCTCATCGCGCCGGTGAACTGGCTGAGCGCTGCCAGGGTAATGTTCTTACCTACCGCCATTACCGGCACGATACCGTCTTTTTTGCGGTCTTCCGGCACCATGGCGATGCCGTGGCCAATGGCCTGCTGACAGTTAGTGATGCTGACCGGCTGGCCATCAATAAAAATCTCCCCCTGCCAGCGCCCCGGCCAGACGCCGAACAGGCACTGCACCGCCTCGGTCCGTCCGGCGCCGACCAGCCCGGCGATGCCGAGGATTTCCCCGCGACGCAGGGAAAACGAGACGTCGTTGACCCGTTTAATATGACGGTTTACCGGGTGCCAGGCGGTCAAGTGTTCGACCCGCAGGATCTCCTCGCCGTGGGCGTGCGGTTCGCTGGGATAGAGCGCGGTGAGCTCCCGGCCAACCATCATGGTGATGATGTCGTCTTCGCTCATGCCGCTGGCGTCGCGAGTGCCGATGTGCTGGCCGTCGCGGATCACGCAGATTGTATCGGAGATCGCTTTGACCTCATTGAGCTTGTGCGAAATATAGATGCAGGCGATATCGTGGTTTTGCAGATCGCGAACGATCGCCAGCAGCGTCGCGGTCTCTTGTTCGGTTAAGGAGGCGGTCGGTTCGTCGAGGATCAGCAGGCGAACCTGTTTATTCAGCGCCTTGGCGATCTCCACCAGCTGCTGCTGACCGAGGCCGAGGTCGCCGACGCGGGTGTCGGGCGAAATGGGCAGATTGACCTGCGCCAGCAGCTTCTGGCAGCGCAGCGTCATGGTTTCATAATCCAGCAGACCGTGGCGGGAGATCTCGGCGCCGAGGAAAATGTTCTCCAGCACGGTGAGATGTTTCACCAGCGCCAGCTCCTGATGAATAATGGCGATGCCTTTGCGTTCGGTATCGCGAATATGGTTTGCCTGCAGCGTTTCGCCGGCAAAAATAATCTCCCCCTCATAGCTTCCGTGCGGATAGATACCGCACAGCACTTTCATCAGCGTCGATTTTCCCGAACCATTTTCACCGCATAACGAGACCACCTCGCCAGCGTTCAGGCGCAGGCTGACATTATCCACGGCCTTAACGGCGCCGAAGGTTTTGGTGATGTTCTTCATTTCGAGTAGCCAGGCCATAAAGACTCCGAAAAGTGATATCCGGCGGGATGAAAATGACGCCCCGCAGCGGGGCGTCAGCCATTACAGTTCACTCTTTTTATGGAAACCGTCTTTAATCACCGTGGCGTCGATATTCTCTTTATTCACTTCAATTGGCGTTAACAGGCGCGAAGGGACATCTTTTAAACCGTTATTCAGCGTAGTGTCAGACTTCGGCTGCTTATCGTTGCCCAGCTCAACGGCGATTTCGGCGGCGTTGGTGGCCAGGGTGGTAATCGGTTTATAGACGGTCATCGTCTGGGTACCGGAAATAATGCGCTTCACGCCCGCCAGGTCAGCATCCTGACCGGAGATCGCCACTTTGCCGGCCAGCCCCTGGGCGGTTAAGGCCTGGATGGCGCCGCCGGCGGTGGCGTCATTGGAGGCAACCACGGCGTCGATTTTGTTATTATTCGCCGTCAACGCGTTTTCCATTATTTTCAGCGCGTTTTCCGGCAGCCAGCCGTCAACCCACTGATCGCCGACAATCTTAATTTTGCCCTCATCGACATACGGCTTGAGGACCTTCATCTGCCCGGCGCGGAACAGTTTGGCATTATTATCCACCGGCGAACCGCCCATCAGGAAATAATTACCCTGCGGCACTTTGTCGACCAGGCTTTGCGCCTGCATTTCGCCGACTTTTTCATTGTCGAAAGAAATATAAAAATCAATATCAGCATTATTAATCATGCGATCATAGGCCAGGACTTTAATACCTTCCTGTTTGGCCTCTTTAATAACGTTGCTGAGCACCTGACCGTTATAAGGAATAATGACTAAGACATCGACGCCGCGGTTGATCATGTTTTCAATTTGCGACATTTGCGTTTCTTCATTGCCATTGGCGGACTGAACAAAAACTTTGGCGCCTAAGGATTCCGCTTTATTGACGAAAATATCGCGGTCTTTCTGCCAGCGCTCCAGACGCAGATCGTCGATGGCCATGCCAATCTTCACTTCTTTCGCCATCCCCGCCATGCTGGCGAGCAGGAGGGAGCTGGCGCAAAGCGTAAGGCAAAGGTTCTTTATCTTCATAATAACGATACCTTTTTTGTAAGGGTAGGTAAGACGAACGGAAAATAATGTTTGATACATGAGGTTGCGGATACGTTACAGATTCTTAACGCGGAAAGCAGGGCTGGCAATTACCGGTTTTTATTTTGCGGTTATGAAATTTCGTTTAATGCGTAAATTATGACGGCGATCGTATTTTATTCATGCACACTCTTATTATTGCACTGGACTTCTCTGACAGGACGGCAGAAGAACGAGCAGATATTATTTTTTGCGAGCTAGCGCACGTTTGTGGATTCTCTCAATGGCGGTGTGAAATAACGTAATTGAGGAAAATGAAAGCGAAATTCTATATTGGCTTAAACCCGTCATACTTCAAGTTGTAGGTGTGTTGGTGACATTCGTTGCTTCGCCCCCTGGTTATCGGGGACTCGCGCTCCTGCCGCCTTCCTGCAACTCGAATTATTTAGGGTACCTGATTGGTTATTCGCCGCATCTCTGAATATGGAGTTCTCTATGCAGACCTATTTCGATCAACTCGATCGCGTTCGTTACGAAGGCCCGAAATCCACTAACCCGCTGGCTTTCCGTCATTACAACCCGGATGAACTGGTGCTGGGCAAACGGATGGAAGATCATCTGCGTTTTGCGGCCTGTTACTGGCACACTTTCTGCTGGAATGGCGCCGATATGTTTGGCGTGGGCTCCTTCGATCGCCCATGGCAGCAGCCTGGCGACGCCCTGGAGATGGCCAAACGCAAAGCCGATGTGGCGTTCGAATTTTTCCATAAACTCAACGTGCCTTACTACTGCTTCCACGACGTTGACGTCTCGCCGGAAGGGAGTTCGCTCAAGGAGTACAGCAATAACTTCGCCCGGATGGTCGAGGTACTGGCGGAGAAGCAGCAGCAGAGCGGCGTCAAGCTTCTGTGGGGGACCGCAAACTGCTTCACCAACCCGCGCTACGGCGCTGGCGCGGCCACCAACCCGGACCCGGAAGTGTTCAGCTGGGCGGCCACCCAGGTGGTCACTGCCATGAATGCCACCCATCAGCTGGGCGGCGAAAACTATGTTCTGTGGGGCGGTCGCGAGGGCTATGAAACCCTGCTGAATACCGACCTGCGCCAGGAGCGTGAACAGATTGGCCGCTTTATGCAGCTGGTGGTGGAGCATAAGCACAAAATCGGCTTTAAAGGCACGCTGCTGATCGAGCCCAAACCGCAGGAGCCTACCAAGCATCAGTATGATTATGATGCCTCTACCGTTTACGGCTTCCTCAAGCAGTTTGGCCTGGAAAAAGAGATTAAACTGAACATTGAAGCCAACCATGCGACCCTCGCCGGCCACTCGTTCCATCATGAGATCGCGACGGCCATCGCGCTGGGGCTGTTCGGTTCCGTCGACGCCAACCGCGGCGATCCGCAGCTGGGCTGGGATACCGACCAGTTCCCGAACAGCGTCGAAGAGAACGCGCTGGTGATGTATGAAATTCTCAAAGCGGGCGGCTTCACCACCGGCGGCCTCAATTTTGATGCGAAAGTGCGCCGTCAGAGCACCGACAAATACGATCTGTTCTATGGCCATATCGGCGCGATGGATACCATGGCGCTGTCGCTGAAGGTCGCGGCGCGGATGATCGAGGACGGTGAGCTGGATAAACGCGTGGCCAAACGCTACGCCGGCTGGAACGGCGAGCTGGGGCAGCAGATCCTGAACGGGCAGATGACCCTCAGCGACATTGCCCAGTATGCCGTTCAGCATCAGCTGGCGCCGCACCATCGCAGCGGCCAGCAGGAACAACTGGAAAACCTGGTCAACCATTATCTGTTTGACAAGTAATCATGCGGCGGCGTCCGGTGTGACCGGGGTCGCCACCAGGATGCTCTGTTCGCGCCACGCTCAGCCGTGGCGCGCGTTTAAGGAGAGGGAGTATGTATATCGGCATCGATCTGGGGACATCGGGCGTCAAAGCCATTCTGCTCAATGAGCAGAGTGATGTGGTGGCATCGCATACCGAAAAGCTTACCGTCTCGCGTCCGCATCCGCTGTGGTCGGAACAAGATCCCGAGCAGTGGTGGCAGGCGACGGACACGGCGATGAAAGCCCTGGGCGCGCAGCATAGTCTGCGCGACGTGAAGGCGCTGGGGATCGCCGGGCAGATGCACGGCGCCACCCTGCTGGATAAATCGTTACAGGTGCTGCGTCCTGCCATTTTATGGAATGACGGCCGCTGCGGCGAAGAGTGCCAGCTGCTGGAGGAAAAAGTCAGCGCTTCCCGGCAGATCACCGGCAACCTGATGATGCCGGGCTTTACGGCGCCGAAGCTCTTGTGGGTGCAGCGCCACGAGGCGGCGGTGTTCAGCCAGGTCGATAAAGTGCTGCTGCCGAAGGATTATCTGCGTCTGCGGATAACCGGCGAGCTTGCCAGCGATATGTCTGACGCCGCCGGTACCCTGTGGATGGACGTCGCCCGACGCGACTGGAGCGATGAGATGCTCGCCGCCTGCGATCTCAGCCGGGACGCGATGCCGGCGTTGTTTGAAGGCAGCGACGTCACCGGGCAGCTGCGCCCGGAGGTGGCGCAGGCGTGGAATATGCCACAGGCGCTGGTGGTGGGGGGGGGCGGCGACAACGCCGCCGGCGCGGTCGGGGTTGGCATGGCCGATGCCGGTCAGGCGATGCTGTCGCTGGGCACTTCAGGTGTGTATTTCGCGGTCAGCGAAGGATTCCTCAGCAAGCCTGAAAGCGCGGTGCATAGCTTTTGCCATGCGCTGCCGGGCCGCTGGCATTTGATGTCGGTGATGCTCAGCGCGGCCTCCTGTCTGGACTGGGCGGCGAAATTAACCGGTCTCGCCAGCGTGCCGGCGCTGATTGCGGCGGCACAGTCAGCCGACGAGAGCGCCGGTCCGGTGTGGTTCCTGCCCTATCTGTCGGGCGAACGCACGCCGCACAACAACCCGCAGGCCAAGGGCGTCTTCTTCGGCCTGACGCATCAGCATGGGCCGGCAGAGCTGGCGCGGGCGGTGCTGGAGGGGGTGGGCTATGCGCTGGCGGACGGTATGGACGTGGTACACGCCTGCGGCATCAAGCCGCAGAGCATCACCCTTATCGGCGGCGGGGCGCGTAGCGCTTACTGGCGACAAATGCTGGCGGATATCAGCGGCCAGCAGCTCGATTACCGTACCGGGGGCGACGTCGGCCCGGCGCTGGGGGCGGCCAGGCTGGCGCAGCTGGCGGTGCACGGCGAAACCGACCGCGCCGGGCTGTTGACGCCGCTGCCGCTTGAGCAAGCGCATCGCCCGGACGATCGCCGAGTGGCCCACTATGCGCCGCAGCGGGAAACCTTCCGCCAGATTTATCAGCAGCTGAAACCGCTGATGTCATAGCCTCAGTCCGTCCGGCAGCGCCGGGCGGATTACTCCCCTGAATGCCCAGGCTGCATTCATCCAAAACACGTATTTATTAATTCCGAAATGTCAGCTTTGCTGCACCTGGCCTGCGCCATCGCCGGGCGGTTCGGTCATAATCAGCGCGTGTCGACAGGGAGGAGCGATGAATATAAAACGCAGTATTGCCAGAGGGATGATGGCAGCAGGGTCGCTGGTTTATCTGCTGGGTATCTGGCGGACCTGCCCGCTGTTTAGCGGTAAAGGTTATTTTCTTGGCGTACTGGTGATGGGGATGTTTGCCGTCCTCGCCCATCAGCGCGCCAGACGGTGGCAGGGGCAGGACGACGGATTTATCGCGTTATGCCGGCTGGTGTTGCTGCTGTCGGCGGGCCTGCTGCTGGTGGGCGCCTGGCATGTGCCGGCAGACTGGTATGAAAAAGCCGTCTATATCGCGGCGTGGTTTGTCTGCTTATACGGCGCATCTGCGACCCCCGAACGGGCCCGCGTTGCCCGCGCGGTGCAAAAAACGGAATAGGCGCCCGGTTGTCCGGTGCGCCGGGCCGTTAGCTGACCAGCCGGCGGCGATCAACCCGCTGCACCAGGCCGGACAGCAGCAGACTGCCGAGCAGGGCGGCGCTGAAAATCCACACAATATCCAGCAGCGGCCAGCGGCTCAGTTCCAGATGGCTGGCGCGCAGCGCATGTACAATCAGGGCATGGAAGCCGTAAATCCCCAGAGAATGACGCGCAATACATTCGATACCGGGCAGGGGACGCACGTTAAGCCAGTTTTTGGCGAGCGTCAGCAGGGTGACCGCGCAAACGAACACCGCCGGTCCGCAGTAGAGATACCAGGTGTCGCCGAAGTCCCCGCGCCAGCGCAGCTCATGCAGCGTGCCGCGGGAGATGACCCACACGGCGGCGAGGAACAGCGCGGCGCAGAGCGGGGTCAGCCATTTTTTATCCGTGTTCAGGGTGCCAATGGCCCTGCCCAGCACGCCGTAGAGCACGTAATAAAAGGTGTCACCATTGATATAGAGGTTGACCGGCAACCACTCAATCCCGGCGGCTTTGACGCCGACCATATTGGGGTTGGCCAGAATGCCGAGGATCGCCATCAGCGTCAGCAGCATTTTGCCGCTGACGGACTTAACCTGAATAAGCGGCGAGAGCAGATAGATAACGGTGATAGCAAAGAAAAACCACAGGTGGTAGAAGACAGGCTTCTGCAGCACATTCTTTAACGACAGCTCGACGTTGATATGGGTAAACAGCGCGATATACAGCAGAGAAAGCGCGCTATAGAACGCAATGCACAGGCCAATCCGCCAGAAGTGGCGCGGCTGGGCGCTGCGTTCCCCAAAAAAGAGGTAGCCCGAGATCATAAAAAACAGCGGCACGCTGACGCGGGAGGCGGAATTGAGCAGATTGGCGATATCCCATTGCAGCAGTGTAATCGCATGCGGATGAGTGATATACCAGCTGGTACTGTGGATCATCACCACCATCATGCAGGCAATGCCGCGCAGGTTGGTGATCCAGTGAATCTTTTCTTGCATCCGTCCCTCAAAGTCTACTGGCGAAATAAGGTCTGACCCGCCTTATGCCCCGGTGTCGCACGAGATTAGTCTGAGTTTTTGGTCACAGGCTTGTCGATGTTTCATGATATTCGCAAAATACCTGTAATACTGGATCTTTGCGATAACAACTTGCTGACAAGGCGGTGGAGGAGAACGTGGTGAAAGGTGTCGTTTCCATAATGCTGGTGCTGCTCCTTGCGGGCTGCAGCGAGACCGTTTCCCCGCCGGCGCAAAAAGCGCAGCGCGCGCGTATTACCCCGCAAACCACGCTCAATATGGCGCAGCTTTGCAAGGACCAGGCCGCTATCCGCTATAACACGCAAACGCAGTTAGTTGACGTGAACCATTTTGAACAATTCCAGGCAAGCTATGAGCTTTCGGGCCGTACCGGCAAGAATGAACGTTTCATCTGTTCCTTTGACCCGGACGGCCAGTTTATGCATCTTTCGATGCGCTGAATCGACCCCGCCTGGCGTAAATTTCGTCCGTTTTCCTGAAACTACGCCGTTTCGTACTGTATATCTCGCAGCCAGCGGGTATACTGACTCCTTCCTTTAAATCCACACGTATCCAGCACGAAATCATATGCAAAAGTTTGATACCAGGACCTTCCAGGGCCTGATCCTGACCTTACAGGATTACTGGGCTCGTCAGGGCTGCACCATTGTTCAACCACTGGACATGGAAGTCGGCGCCGGCACCTCTCACCCGATGACCTGCCTGCGCGCGCTAGGGCCGGAGCCGATGGCGACCGCCTACGTACAGCCTTCCCGTCGTCCAACCGATGGCCGCTATGGCGAAAACCCGAACCGTTTACAGCATTACTATCAGTTCCAGGTGGTGATTAAGCCTTCTCCGGACAACATCCAGGAGCTGTACCTCGGGTCGCTGAAAGAGCTGGGTATGGACCCGACCATTCACGACATTCGCTTCGTCGAAGACAACTGGGAAAACCCGACGCTGGGAGCCTGGGGTCTGGGTTGGGAAGTGTGGCTCAACGGCATGGAAGTGACGCAGTTCACCTACTTCCAGCAGGTGGGCGGCCTGGAGTGTAAGCCGGTGACCGGCGAGATCACCTACGGTCTGGAGCGTCTGGCGATGTACATCCAGGGCGTCGACAGCGTCTACGACCTGGTCTGGAGCGACGGCCCGCTGGGGAAAACCACCTACGGCGACGTGTTCCACCAGAACGAAGTGGAGCAGTCCACCTATAACTTCGAATACGCCGACGTCGATTTCCTCTTCTCCTGCTTCGAGCAGTATGAGAAAGAGGCCCAGCAGCTGCTGGCGCTGGAGACCCCGCTGCCGCTGCCGGCCTACGAGCGTATTCTGAAAGCGGCTCACAGCTTCAACCTGCTGGATGCGCGTAAAGCCATCTCCGTCACCGAGCGTCAGCGCTATATCCTGCGCATTCGCACCCTGACGAAAGCAGTGGCGGAAGCGTACTACGCTTCCCGTGAAGCGCTCGGCTTCCCGATGTGCAACAAGAATAAATAAGAGGCGGCCATGTCTGAGAATACTTTTCTGGTGGAAATCGGCACTGAAGAGCTGCCACCAAAAGCGCTGCGCAGCCTGGCGGAATCTTTTGCTGCGAACGTGACCGCAGAGCTGGATAACGCCGGCCTCGCGCACGGTAAAGTGGAATGGTTTGCCGCTCCGCGTCGTCTGGCGCTGAAGGTAGCCAACCTGGCGGCGGCGCAGGCCGATCGCGAAGTGGAAAAACGCGGCCCGGCCGTTGCCCAGGCGTTCGATGCCGAAGGCAAGCCAAGCAAAGCGGCCGAAGGCTGGGCGCGCGGCTGCGGTATCACCGTCGATCAGGCCGAACGTCTGACCACGGACAAAGGCGAGTGGCTGCTGTATCGCGCCCATGTAAAGGGCGAAAGCACTGAAGCCCTGCTGCCGAACATGATTGCCAGCTCGCTGGCGAAGCTGCCGATCCCGAAACTGATGCGCTGGGGCGCGTCTGACGTCCACTTCGTGCGCCCGGTTCACACCGTCACGCTGCTGCTGGGTGACAAAGTGATCCCGGCTACTATCCTCGGTATTCCGTCCGATCGCGTGATCCGCGGCCATCGCTTTATGGGCGAGCCGGAATTCACCATCGACCATGCCGACCAGTACCCGCAGATCCTGCTGGAACGCGGTAAAGTCATCGCCGATTACGAACAGCGTAAAGCCAAAATCAAAGCCGATGCGGAAGAAGCGGCGCGTAAGATTGGCGGTAAAGCCGATCTGAGCGAAAGCCTGCTGGAAGAAGTCACCTCGCTGGTGGAATGGCCGGTGGTGCTGACGGCGAAGTTCGAAGAAAAATTCCTCGCGGTGCCGTCTGAAGCGCTGGTTTACACCATGAAGGGCGACCAGAAGTACTTCCCGGTCTACGACAACGCCGGTAAGCTGCTGCCGAACTTTATCTTCGTCGCTAACATCGAGTCGAAAGATCCGCAGCAGATCATCTCCGGTAACGAGAAGGTAGTCCGTCCGCGTCTGGCCGATGCCGAGTTCTTCTTCAACACCGACCGTAAAAAACGTCTGGAAGACAACCTGCCGCGTCTGGAAACCGTGCTGTTCCAGCAGCAGCTGGGGACGTTGCGCGACAAGACCGATCGCATTCAGGCGCTGGCGGGCTGGATTGCCGAGCAGATTGGCGCTGACGTGAACCACGCGACCCGCGCGGGCCTGCTGTCCAAGTGCGACCTGATGACCAACATGGTCTTCGAGTTCACCGACACCCAGGGCGTGATGGGGATGCACTACGCGCGCCATGATGGCGAAGCGGAAGATGTGGCCGTGGCGCTGAACGAACAGTATCAGCCGCGCTTTGCCGGCGACGCGCTGCCGTCTAACCCGGTGGCCTGCGCGGTGGCGATTGCCGATAAGATGGATACCCTGGCGGGTATCTTCGGTATCGGCCAGCACCCGAAAGGCGATAAAGACCCGTTTGCGCTGCGCCGCGCCGCGCTGGGCGTCCTGCGTATTATCGTCGAGAAGAACCTGAATCTCGATCTGCAAACGCTGACTGAAGAGGCGGTGCGTCTGTACGGTGAGAAGCTGACCAACGCCAACGTGGTCGATGACGTGATCGACTTTATGCTGGGCCGTTTCCGCGCCTGGTATCAGGACGAAGGCTACGGTGTCGACACTATCCAGGCGGTACTGGCGCGTCGTCCAACCCGCCCGGCGGATTTCGATGCGCGTATGAAGGCGGTATCGCACTTCCGTACTCTGGAAGAGTCCTCCGCGCTGGCGGCGGCGAACAAGCGTGTCTCCAACATCCTGGCGAAATCCGACGAAACGCTGAACGACATCGTTCACGCTTCGGTGCTGAAAGAAGCGGCGGAAATTAAGCTGGCGGGCAATCTGGTGGTGCTGCGCGACAAGCTGCAGCCGTACTTCGCCGCAGGCCGCTATCAGGATGCGCTGATTGAGCTGTCCGCCCTGCGCGAGCCGGTGGATGAGTTCTTCGAGAACGTGATGGTTAACGCTGAAGACAAAGATGTTCGCATCAACCGTCTGACGCTGCTGTCCAAACTGCGCGAGCTGTTCCTGCAGGTAGCGGATATTTCTCTGTTGCAGTAAGCGTATCGGAAATAATAAAAGACCTGCCTCAGGGCAGGTTTTTTTATACGTGAAATATAAATAGGTGAACCGCTAATAATTCTGTCATTGATATCTTCATTATTTTCATTCATCGATAAGAAATGTTTAGGAATATATAAACATAATTCCGCGAGGTATTTACGCTAGAATGGCGGCGGGTGCTTGAGACTGTGTGTCTCAGGTATTCAGCGGGAGGCAGACAGAGAAAAGCCCCACCTGATAGTAATCAAAGTGAGGCTCCCCTATGCATGAACACCATAAGAGTAGCCTCTTACTTGTTGAAAATCAACACGGGAGGCGAGGAATGCCGCAAAAGTATCTGTTGTTTGGCTTAGTAGTGATTTGCTTCACTATTTTATTATTGACCTGGATGGTTCGTGATTCGCTATGTGAATTACAGATCAGGCAGGGAAATATTGAGCTGGTGGCATTCTTAGCCTGTGATATTAAACAGTAAGAGCATCTGGTGGGGATCTATCCCCACCATGCTTGCGGTGTCAGGTATTCTCAATGCACCCTTTCATTGTTCACCAAATAAATCCTTTGCCTCCTGATATCAGGAGGCCTTTTTATTTTTACACGGCCGTTGAATTAAACGGGCTTGAAATTCATAGCGGAGTGTGGCTATCCTATGCCCCGACGAATCCCTCGTCTCACTGGAGCGCGCCCCACAAATGAACAAACACGACTGATGAATTTCACGCCTTACCTCGCAGATGTTGCGGGTAGGGGAGTATTGATTTCATTCAGGAGTGCTTATGGCTCATTGCGCCCACATCCCCGCTTTTGTTTTACATCAGGTCACCTGTCAGTTTGCGACGGGACAGACCCTGTTTGGTCCGCTAAATTTATCGCTGGAACCGTCTCTTTGCGGTCTGGTCGGCCGGAACGGCGTCGGTAAGACGCGCCTGCTGCGCCTGCTGGCGGGCCTTGATTCTCCTGCCGGCGGCCATATTGAGCGCGCCGCCGCCGTGGCCTGGGTGGCGCAGCAGCCGACGCTTACGCCGGAAACCACCCTCGCCGCGCTGCTCGGCTATGCGCCGGTATTTGACGCCTTGTTCCGCCTGGAACAGGGTAATGGACTGGCCGACGATTTCGAGCTATTGGATGGCCACTGGGATCTCACCGATCGCCTGAGTTTAGCTTTCCGTGAAGCCGATCTCCCGCCGTTCTCTGCCGATCGCCCCGCTTTTTCACTCAGCGGCGGCGAGCGGATGAAGGCTCTGCTGTGCGGCGCCTTTGTCTCCGGCGCCGATTATCTGCTGCTGGATGAGCCTACCAACCATCTGGACCGCCAGGGGCGGGAGTGGCTCTATCACCAGCTGGAAAGCTGGCAGGGCGGAGCTCTGATCGCCAGCCACGACCGCGAGCTGCTGACGCGGATGCCGAGGATTATTGAGCTGACGCCGACGGCGCTGCGCAGCTACGGCGGCAACTATGCTGAATATGAGCGGCAGCGCGAGGCGGAGCAGCAGGCCGCGCGCGCGGCGCTGGAGCATGCCGTGACCGAACGACGGCGCACCCGCGCGCGAATGCAAAAGGAGCATGACGCCGCCCAGCGGCGCTCGGCGCAGACGCTGCGTACCGTTGATACCCTGAATATCGCCTCTTTTGAACGTGTGAAGTACAAAGGCGCGGCAAAAGAGCGTCCGGGAACGCTGCGCCGTCAGCATCGTGAACAGAACAGCAGTCTGAATGGCGCCGTGCAGCAGGCGCGAGAGCGGGTGGAAGAGGATACGCCGGTGATGTTCACCCTGCCGGGCAGCGAAGTGGCCGCCGGCAAGCAGGTGCTGGTGGTGGAGTCATTACAGCTCGACCATGCACCGGCTGCGCCGCTGGACTGGCGCGTGGATGGTCCGATGCGCATCGCGCTAAAGGGGCCGAACGGCTGTGGCAAAACCACTTTGCTGAAAACGCTGCTGGGGCTGGAGCAGGCCGCCTCAGGCGATGTCCGGCTGTCGGTGAGCGCCGCTTACCTCGATCAACATCTGACGCAGCTGGATTTATCCCTGTCGGTCATGGCGCACCTGAGCCTGGAAGATACCCCGCTGGATGAGGGCCTCCTGCGCACCCGCCTGGCGCAGCTGCAGCTGGGCGCGGATAAGGTCACTCTGCCGCTGTCGGCGCTCAGCGGCGGCGAACGCCTGAAAGCGGCCCTGGCCTGCGTACTCTGGCGACGCGATCCGGCCCAGCTGCTGTTGTTGGATGAGCCGACCAACCATCTCGATTTAGCATCGACGCAGGCTATTGAAAGCGCGCTGGCGGCGTTTCCCGGCGCGATGCTGGTGGTGTCGCATGATGAGGCGTTTTTACAAGGTCTGAGGCTGACCCATAGTCTGGCATGGGAGGAAACGGGCTGGCGCTATACCCGGCTCTGAATGCCCAACAGCCGCCATCGTATGCTGGCGGCTGTTGGCGACAGATAAAAAAAATCCCCGCCATCAGGCAGGGATTCTTGATTCTTAGCGGCTTGAACTTACAGAGAAGTTACGTTGCCAGCTGCCGGGCCTTTAGCGCCGCTTTCGATGGTGAAGGAGACTTTCTGACCTTCATCCAGGGATTTGTAGCCATCGTTCTGGATAGCAGAGAAGTGTACGAACACGTCTTTAGAGCCATCGTCAGGAGTGATGAAGCCGAAGCCTTTGTCAGCGTTGAACCATTTTACGATACCAGTCATTTTACCGGACATAGTGAATTACCTTTAAAAAAATAAGTGAGCCTTGCGGCGTAGCGGTCTGGACTACAGATTTAAAGCGATAAAGGGAAAGTTCACTACGGGGGTATCTTTGGATAACCTTAGAAGGACTGCTCTATTCGACTGCTCTGTGGTCTGTACATCAAACCTGCGAGCATTAACGCACGTTCAGCACCTGATAGCAAACTTTTTTTACGGTGCAGCGGTAAAAGCTCCCTTGCTGGCCCTTACCGCTGCGCTCGGGATTAATCGAGTAACTGCCTTGAAAGCTGCGGGTTGGCCTGAATCAGGCGCATTAATTTTAGCTCAGTGGGGGATGGTCTTACCCGTCTCGATTCCCACTCTCTTACCATAGCGACGCTCACGCCCATGGCGTTGGCGAAGTCGTCAATCTTAAGTCCAGTGCCTTTACGCAGCTGTTCAAATTCACTAAACACAGTGGACTTACGGTTTGGGGTAAGTGTCTGATTATCGTCCTTAAAAACGATGTGTTCCAGGCTGCTCAGCAGTTCAAACACGGGATCTTTATATTCCATTGAGAACTCCTTTTATCACACAGCGGAAGAGATTTTTCTAAAGCTCTTTAAGAATAGTCAGAAAAAAGCATCAAGGATGGTAACGCCCGTGATTATTTGCCAGCAGGTTATCGAATCAGCCCCAATAGCCGAACGGCAGCGGTGCCTAAGAGCATGATTACTAATACGATGGAGTGGCTTCGAAAATTTTTGTAAACGGATAAGAAAAAAGCGGCAAAGCCGGCGCGGGACGCCGGCTTGTCGATCAGGCTTTCTGCAGACCTCTCGCGTCCTCTGTCGCCGCCGGCGCTGATTTACTGACCCGATATTTAATCAGCAGCGCGATGGCTGACAGGAATGCCGGGATAGCCAGCAGGGTGAAAATGGTCTCAAACGAGAGCTGGGCTTGCATCAGGAAGGCGCCGCTGAACGCGCCAAGGATCCCGCCGAAGCGGCCAATGCCCAGCATCCAGGCCACGCCGGTGGCGCGCCCTTGTGTCGGGTAGAAGCCTGCCGCCAGCGCCGGCATCGACGACTGCGCGCCGTTCATAATACTGCCGGCGATAAACACCATCACCCCCATCAGCGCCAGGCTGCTGGTAGAGAAGCCCACCAAACAGACGAAAACGCCGGTCAGCAGCCAGCCGACGGCCACCACCTTATTGGGATTGATCTTGTCCATCAGAGCGCCGAGGATCAGCACGCCAATTCCGCCGCCGAGCGGGAACAGGGCGGTGATAATTGAGGCCTGACTCATCGATGCGCCGGTTTCACGGATTAGCAGCGGCAGCCAGCTGGTCAGGAGATAGAAAATCAGCAGGCCCATAAAGTAGGTCAGGCACAGCATCACGGTGCCCACCGCGTAGCGTGGGGAGAAAATGACGCCTATGGCCGACTTCTCTTTCACCTGGCCTGCTTCGTGCAGCTCAAACTCCACCGTCTCCGGCAGCGGCGCGATACGCCGCAGGATGGCGGCAATGCGCTGCGCCGGCTGACGCTTCACCACCAGATAGCGGGCGGACTCCGGCAGCAGGAAAATTAATGCTACCGCCAGCAGGAGAGGCATCACGCCGCCCAATACCAGCACGCTCTGCCAGCCATAGTGCGGGATCATCCAGGCGGATAAAAAGCCGCCCAGCGACGAGCCCATCGGAAAGCCGACAAACATCAGGTTCACCAGCAGCGCCCGACGGCGCTCCGGCGCATATTCGCTCATTAGCGTCGCGGCATTGGGCATCGCCGCGCCGAGGCCCAGGCCGGTCAGGAAGCGCAGCAGCGTCAGCTGGTTAAGGCTGGTGGCAAAGGCGGTGAGCAGGCTGAATCCTCCGAACACCACGATCGACATAATCAGCACTTTCTTGCGGCCGATACGGTCAGCCAGTGGTCCCGCGGTTAACGCGCCGACCGCCAGGCCAACCAGCGCGGCGCTCATCACCGGGCCGAGGGCTGATTTTTCCACGCCCCATTCCTGGACCAGGTCGGAGGCGATGAATCCGATGATCGCGGTGTCGAACCCGTCCATCGCGACGGTGATGAAGCAGAGCGCGAGGATCATCCACTGGTAGCGGGTGAAGGGGTGCTCGTTGATAAAGGCCTGAATGTCGATGGTTGTCTTAGTCATACGGCTTTCCTGGCAGACTGAGCGAGGGACAGAGGTTTGTTATTATCGTCGCCTTCGCGTCGTTGAGATTGATTTGTGCGATAATCGAACGCATCGCCGTTAATCGCTCATTCATCAAATCATTGAAGCGCTGACCAGGCAATCCGGGTGGGCGCCAAAGCGTGCGATTATCGTCCGCTTCAGGGCGCGGCGTTGGGCAGTGGATTATAAATTTCAAAAATATCAATCAGTTAATTGATATTCATCGGTCTAATTTGAAGCGCATATTTGTGATGCGCATAACAGACGCGCCAGGCGACGGCAGCGGCGTGCGGAATGGCGTTTTTCCTGCGTAAGATTAGCAGTAAAGGGTATCCTGCGAGGCCGAGCTGGACTATCCTTGTCAGCGTCTGGCACGTGTGTGTCTTTGTGCGCTTTTTTTGGCTGAAAGGAGTAAAAAAATGGCGACAGGAAAGTCCTGCTCTCGCTGGTTTGCGGCTATGGCGGCCTTATTAATGGTGGTTAGCCTGAGTGGGTGTTTTGATAAAGAAGGCGATCAGCGCAAAGCGTTTATCGACTTCCTGCAGAATACGGCGATGCGTAGCGGTGAACGACTGCCGACGCTGACCGCCGATCAGAAAAAACAGTTTGGGCCGTTTGTCTCTGACTACGCGGTGATCTACGGCTACTCGCAGCAGGTGAGCCAGGCGATGGACGCTGGTCTGCGCCCGGTAGTGGACAGCGTCAATGCGATCCGCGTTCCGCAGGACTATATGACCCAGCGCGAGCCGCTGCGTCAGGCGAACGGCGCGCTGGGCGTGCTCAGCCAGCAGCTGCAGAATGCCAAAATGCAGGCCGATGCCGCGCATGGCGCGCTGAAGCAGGCGGACGATCTCAAGCCGGTCTTCGATCAGGTTTACGCCAAGGTGGTGACGGCGCCAGCCGACGCGCTGCAGCCGCTGATCCCGGCCGCGCAGATCTTTACCCAGCAGCTGGTTCAGGTGGGGGATTTTGTCGCCCAGCAGGGAACCCAGGTGAGCTTTGTGGCCAACGGCATTCAATTCCCGACTTCCCAGCAGGCTAGTCAGTACAATGCGCTGATTGGGCCGCTGGCGGCGCAGCATCAGGCGTTTAATCAGGCATGGACGGCGGCGGTGAACGCGACCCGCTAATGCCCTGTCTGGCTGACGTGAGCTGTTGCGAACGGGCTGGATAACGGACAGAATGCAAAAAAGAACCCGGGGAGGGCGATTGCCGCCGCTACCCGGGTTTTTTATGGCTTATTTTACCTGCGGATTGACGCAGTTTTTTTCGACCTTGCCGTTCAGGGCGTCGATCAGGTTATCCACCGCGCAGGCCGCCATGTTGTAGCGCGTCTCATGGGTGGCGGAGCCGATATGCGGCAGCGCGACGACGTTCGGCAGGCTCAGCAGCGGCGAATCTTTAGCCAGCGGCTCGTGCTCGAAGACATCAAGGCCGGCAGCGTGAATGTCACCCGCCTGCAGGGCGGCGATCAGCGCCTGCTCATCGACCACCGGTCCGCGCCCGGCGTTAATAAAGATGGCGGAAGATTTCATTTTGGCGAACTGCGCCTGGCCGAACAGATGATGGGTCTCTTCGCTCAGGGGCAGGATCAGGCAGACAAAATCGGCTTCCTGCAGCAGGGTATCAAGATCGCAATAGCGTGCGTTGAAACGTTCCTCCGCCTGCGGATGCTGGCGGCGCGCGTTATACAGGATCGGCATGCCGAACCCGAAGTGGGCGCGCTGCGCCAGCGCCATGCCGATGCGGCCCATGCCGACGATACCTAAGGTTTTATGGTGTACGTCGGTACCGAACCAGTCTGGCCCAATGCTCTTCGTCCATTCGCCCGCTTTAACGCGCTCCGCCACTTCCACCACCCGGCGGGCGGTGCTCAGCACCAGCGCCATGATCGTGTCGGCGACGGTCTCGGTCAGCACGGTCGGGGTATGCATCAGCAGCACCCGGCGGGCGTTCAACGCCTCCACGTCGAAGTTGTCATAACCAACGGACACGGTGGAGGTCGCACGCAGCTTCGGCATCTTCTCCAGCAGCGCGGCGTCAACCTTTTCGCTGGAGCCCAGCAGGCCTTCAGCCTGGGCAAAGGCCTCAGCGTGCTGCGAAACGGTCTCCGGCCGCAGGTTTTTCACCTGAGTGACGGAAAAGTGCTCCTCCAGACGCTGTAGCAGGTCGTCGGGAAGCGTTTTATAGAGAATGACAGACGGCTTCATGCGAATCTCCGTAGTGTGAGTCGTTCAGGCGTGATGAGCGCCAAGTGGAAGGTTTTGATTATTAGCAGGCTTAACAATCAAAGTCAGCCATACTGAGGCGAAAAGCGCCACCCCCATAAAAATATAGGAAGCTGCTGGGCTGCCGGTGGCACCGTTCAGGTAGCCAACAAACCACGAGCCGCAGAAGGAGCCCAGGGCGCCCATGCTGTTGATCAGCGCCATGGCGCCACCGGCGACGTTGCGTGGCAGCATTTCCGGAATAATGGCGAAGAAGGGGCCGTAAGGCGCATACATTGCCGCACCAGCCACTACCAGCAAGGTGTAAGAGACCCAGAAGTGGTTGGCGCCGACCGCCCAGGAGCCGATGAAGGCCAGTCCGCCAATCAGCAGCAGCGGCCAGACGAACAGCTTACGGTTCTGCATTTTATCGGAAGCCCAGGAGACCACGATCATGGCGATAGTCGCCGCCAGGTATGGGACCGAGGAGAGCCAGCCCACTTCCACCATCCCCATATTTTCGCCGCCGCTGCGGATAATCGACGGCAGCCACAGTACAAAGCCGTACACGCCGATGCTCCAGGCAAAGTACTGGGCGCAGAGCAGGATCACGTTGCGGGAGCGGAAGGCCTCGCCATAGTTACGCACCGCTTTGATGCCCTGCTGCTCACGATCCAATTGTTCCTGCAGCGCGGCTTTTTCACTCTCCGCCAGCCAGGATACCTGCGACGGTTTATCTTTCACCAGCACCCACCAGCAGAAGGCCCAGATCACCGCCGGCACCCCTTCGATGATAAACATTTCCCGCCAGCCGAAGGCCTGAATCAGGTAGCCGGAGACCACCGACATCCACAGGACCGTCACCGGGTTGCCGAGGATCAGGAAAGTATTGGCCCGCGAGCGCTCGGATTTGGTGAACCAGTTGCTGATATAGATCAGCATCGCCGGCATCACCGCCGCTTCGACGACGCCGAGAATAAAGCGAATGGCCGCCAGCGCCGGGATATTATGCACAATCCCGGTCAGGGAGGCGCAGCCGCCCCACAGGATCAGGCAGATAAAGATCAGTTTGCGAACGCTGCGGCGCTCTGCATAAATAGCGCCGGGGATCTGAAAGAAGAAGTAGCCAAGGAAGAACAGCGCCCCCAGCAGGGAAGAGATCCCTTTGGTGATGCCCAGGTCTTCGGTAATGCCTGCCGCGGAGGCGAAGCTGAAGTTGGCGCGGTCGAGGTACGCCAGGCTATACGTGATAAACACGATAGGCATGATGTACCACCAGCGTTTCGTTGCATTTGTTGAGCTATTCATAGGCTTGCCTCTGTCAATGAGGTGACATACGTCCGTCGAAACGGGCGCTGCTGTGCCGCGCTGCAGGTAGGGTACAGGGCGGCTGTTATTGTTGCGTATAAATGTTATTCGCCCAGCGCGTCGCGGGTGGGCAGCCCCTCGCTGTCGCCCTGGACCTGAATCGCCAGCGAACCGATTTTATTGCCGCGGTTCACCGCCTGAAGCAGGGTTTTGCCTTCCAGCAGGGCGCTAATCACCCCAACGGCAAAGCCGTCGCCGGCGCCGACGGTATCGACGACGTTTTCGACTTTAATGGCATCAACCGTGCCCTGTTCGCCGTTGGCGCTCTTGAACCAGGCGCCGTCGCAGCCGGTTTTAATGACCACCGCCTTGACGCCGCGCGAGAGATAGAAATCGGCGATCCCCTCCGGAGTCTGCTGGCCGGTGAGGATGACGCCTTCTTTTAAGCCTGGCAAAACCCAGTCAGCCTGGAAGGCGAGACGGTTGAGTTTCTCCACCATCTCGGCTTCGCTTTTCCACAGCACCGGACGCAGATTGGGATCGAAAGAGAGGGTTTTGCCCTCGGCTTTCATGACCTTCGCCGCATGCTCCAGCAGCGCATATGAGCTTTCAGAGAGCGCGGCGGCCACGCCGCTCAGGTGCAAATGACGGGCGCTGGTGAAGTAGTCGGCGCGAAAATCGTCAGGCGACAGATGGCTGGCGGCAGAACCTTTGCGGAAATACTCCACAATGGGATCGGTTCCATTTTCGACTTTCGATTTCATCTGGAAACCGGTAGCGAAGCGGTTATCAATGGCGACAGCATGGCTATCGATCCCCTCTTTCGCCAGCGATTGCAGTACGAAGCGGCCAAAGCTATCGTTACCGACGCGGCTGACCCAGCCGACCTTCAGACCCAGGCGCGCCAGGCCAGTGGCGACGTTCAGCTCGGCGCCGGCGACACGTTTCATAAAATGCTCCACCTCGGCCAGATCGCCGGTTTCGGTGGCGACAAACATGGCCATAGCTTCGCCGATGGTGATGACATCTAAATTTTCCACGGCTTATTCCTCGCGTAACAGGTTGACGTAGCGGCGGGTCACGGCCGTCAGGTCATGGCCAGTCAGCGGAAACTCGATTCCACGCGGCGCGTCGGCGGGAAGATTATCGAGCAGGGCCAGCCAGCGGTCGGCGGCCTGATCCGGCGGCACAGCGCGGAATTTCTCCTGATGTGGCTCCGCCGCTTTCACATGAATATAGCTGACCGCCGGCGCAAGATGGCGGGCTGCCTCTTCCGGCGAATCGCCGACCCACAGCCAGTTGCCCATATCAAACGTTAAGGTGATCGGCAGCTGATGGACCCGGCAGGCGGCTTTGAAGCGCTGCATCGGCGCCAGCTGGCCGCAGTCGGTCTGATCATTCTCCACCACCAGCGCCATGCCGCTGTCGCTGAGGATATGGCGCAGCTCGTCGAGCTGCTGGTTGTGGCGGAAATGGCCAAGGGAGAGCTTCAGCCACAGGGCGTTAAGGGTCTGCGCTTCCGCGAGCAGCGTCGGGAGATGCGGGTTAAGCTCGCCGTTGTCGGCGAACAGCGCCTGGGGCGCGGAGTAGCAAGCCAGCAGGCCGTGGCGCTCGATGGCGGCTGCCAGCGCCGGTAGGGCGTTGAGCTCTTCGGCGCTGAACAGCTCGCGGCGGATTTCGACGCCGTCCGCGCCGGCGTCGGCGATAAACGGCAGGACGGCGGCCTGGCCGCCTAAGGATTTAACATGGTCATTACCATAGGCAGCGGTAACGACAATAATTTTTCTGGCCATCGCGCTCTTACTCCCGGCGTTTGTTGCTTAATCTCCTTATTACGCTAGATGGTATCGGTTCCATAAGAAAGGGCGAGATGTTTAATTTATGATCGGCATCACGAAGGATCGTTAACGGGAGGTTGATCCGCGGACGATAAGCTCGCCGGAAAAGACCCGCTCGCAGATGGGGTCGTTAGTGCCGGCAATGCGTCGAATCACCTGTTCCACCGCCGCGTAGCCGATCTGCCACGTCGGCTGTTTGAGGGTGGTGATGCCGACGCCGGCCAGCTCCGCCCACTCCAGTTCGTCGAAGCCCAGCAGGCCGATATCGCTGCCCCAGATCAGGCCGACGCGCTTCAGGGCGCGGGCCACCTGCAGCGTCAGCGCGCCGTTGGCGGAGATCACCGCTTTGCGCATCCCGCGGTGGCGGGCGTGGAACTGGCGCAGGACGTTGTCCATCATCGCGCCGTCGTTGAGCTGTACTTCGGCGTTTTCGGCCACCACGCCGTGGTGGCGGGCGAGCGTGGCGCGAAAGGCGCTCAGGCGCTCGCGGCGGGTATTGACCGAGCCCAGCGGTTCGCTGAGAAACAGGATGGCCTCAAAGCCTTTCTCCACCAGGTGTTCGGTGGCGGTGGTGGCGGCCTGAGCGTTATCAAGTCCGACCACATCGCAGGCGAAATCGGGGATTTTACGGTCAATCAGCACCATCGGCAGGGCCGACTGCTGCAGGCGGTTCAGGCCATCCTCCCGCATGCCGACCGCGTTGACGACGATGCCTTCCACCTGATAGCTGCGCAGCAGGTCGAGATAGTGCAGCTCCTGGTCAAGCTCGTTATTGGTGTTACACACCAGCAGGGTAAAGCCCTTTTCCCGGCAGGCCGCTTCAATGCCGCTCATGACATTGACCGAATAGGGGTTGGTGATATCGGCGATGATCAGGCCGATGAGGCGGGTGCGGCCGTGCTTGAGGCCGCGGGCCATCAGGCTGGGGCGGTAGTCGAGTTCGGCAATGGCTTTTTCAATACGTGATAACAGATCGTCGGAAAGCAGGTGCTTCTCGCCGTTAAGATACCGTGAAATGCTGGTTTTGCCGGTCTTTGCGGCTTTCGCCACATCGCTAATGGTTGCACGCGCCGCTTTCGCCATGATGGCTTCCTTTGCTGAAAATCTGCCAACACCTTAGCGCGAAAAATAGCGATATCAAGCATTTTGCCCGGCAGAGGCGCGGCCGGGCAACATGAGGATGCGCTTATTGCAGCGGGCTGAGGGTGATTTCCACGCGACGGTTCTGCGCCTTACCTTCCGCCGTGCTGTTGCTGGCGATCGGGTTCGCCGGCCCCATGCCGGTGGTGCGAATGCGGTTGGCCGCCACGCCCTGGGTGATCAGCGCGCTGGCGACGCTGTCAGCACGCTGCTGCGACAGACGCATATTCAGATCCTTACTGCCGGTGCTGTCGGTGTAGCCGACCACGTTAACGGCGGTTTTCTCATACTCTTTCAGCACCATGGCCACGCCGGTCAGGGTGTTGGCGCCGGCCGGTTTCAGGTTGGCGCTGTTGCTGTCGAAAGTGACATTATTCGGCATGTTCAGCACGATATTGTCACCATTTCGCGTCACGCTGACCCCGGTTCCCTGCATTTTGTCGCGCAGCTTCGCTTCCTGCACGTCCATGTAGTAGCCTATGCCGCCGCCCAGCGCCGCGCCTGCCGCTGCGCCAATCAGCGCGCCTTTGCCGCGGTCATGTTTGGAAGAGGAGAGCGCGCCGACGCCAGCGCCCACTAAGGAGCCAATACCTGCGCCAATACCGGATTTACCTGCTTCACGCTCACCGGTATAGGGGTTGGTGGTGCAGCCAGAAATCGCCAGGGTGCCGCTGACCAGCGCCGCAATCATAAGTACGCGTTTTTTCATTTAATGTCCTTAATCCTTTTTATTCTTTGTCACAGCGAACGTGACGGTTGATTATGACGCGCGAATACGTAGAAAATTCCCCAAACACCATCTCATTTTGTAAATAACATTGAACGGCGCCGATCGCACCGTCACCACACCTGCTTTCGCTGACCAGGAGCTGCCCTTGCCAACCTCATCTGCAACCAAAACCATTTTAACCGCCGCCCATTGGGGACCGATGCTGGTGGAAACGGACGGGGAAAACGTCCTTTCCTCCCGCGGCGCGCTGGCGACACCGTTTGCCAACTCGCTGCAAACGGCGGTGCGCGACCAGGTGCACAGTAAAACCCGCGTGCGCTACCCGATGGTGCGCAAAGGTTTCCTTGCCTCTCCGGACAAGCCCCAGGGGGTCCGCGGTCAGGATGAATTTGTGCGGGTGAGCTGGGAGCAGGCGCTGGATCTGATCGATGCCCAGCATCGTCGGATCCGCGAAAGCTACGGACCGGCCTCTATTTTTGCCGGCTCCTACGGCTGGCGTTCTAACGGCGTCTTGCATAAGGCGGCCACCCTGCTGCAGCGCTATATGAGCCTGGCGGGCGGCTACACCGGCCATCTCGGGGATTACTCCACCGGCGCGGCGCAGGCGATCATGCCTTACGTCGTGGGCGGCAATGAGGTGTATCAGCAGCAGACCAGCTGGCCGCTGGTGCTGGAATACAGCGAGGTAGTGGTGCTGTGGAGCGCCAACCCGCTGAATACGCTGAAAATTGCCTGGAACGCCTCCGACGAGCAGGGTATCCCGTGGTTCGACCGGCTGCGCCAGAGCGGAAAACGCCTGATCTGCATCGATCCGATGCGATCGGAAACTGTCGATTTCTTTGGCGATTCGATGGAGTGGATCGCGCCGCATATGGGCACCGACGTCGCGCTGATGCTGGGTATCGCCCATACGCTGGTGGAGAATGGCTGGCAGGACGACGAGTTTCTTGCCCGCTGCGCCAGCGGCTACGAGATTTTTGCCCGCTATCTGACCGGCGAAAGCGACGGCGTGGCGAAAACCGCCGACTGGGCGGCGGCTATCTGCGGCGTCGCAGCGGATAAGATCCGCGAACTGGCGAAACTTTTCCACGAAAACACCACTATGCTGATGTCTGGCTGGGGCATGCAGCGCCAGCAGTATGGCGAGCAGAAACACTGGATGCTGGTCACCCTGGCTGCGATGCTGGGGCAGATTGGCACCCCGGGGGGCGGGTTTGGTCTTTCCTACCATTTCGCCAACGGCGGCAATCCGACCCGCCGCGCGGCGGTGCTGGGCTCGATGCAGGGGAGCGTGGCCGGAGGCGTGGACGCCGTGGAGAAGATCCCGGTCGCGCGGATTGTCGAGGCGCTGGAGAACCCGGGGGCGGAGTATCAGCACAACGGCATGGCGCGGCGCTTCCCCGATATTCGCTTTATCTGGTGGGCCGGCGGCGCCAACTTTACCCATCATCAGGATACCAACCGCCTGATTCAGGCCTGGCAGAAACCAGAGCTTATCGTCATCTCCGAATGCTTTTGGACCGCCGCCGCGCGTCATGCCGATATCGTCCTGCCGGCGACCACCTCGTTTGAGCGCAACGATCTGACGATGACCGGGGACTACAGCAATCAGCATCTGGTGCCGATGAAGCAGGTGGTCGCCCCGCAGGGTGAAGCGCGCGATGATTTCGCGGTCTTTGCCGACCTCAGCGAACGCTGGGAGGCGGGCGGCCGCGAGCGCTTTACCGAAGGGAAGAGCGATCTGCAGTGGCTGGAGACCTTCTATCAGATGGCCGCCCGGCGCGGCGCCCAGCAGCAGGTGACGCTGCCGCCGTTTGCCGAATTCTGGCAGGCTAACCAGCTGATTGAGATGCCGGAGGAGCCGGAGAATGCCCGTTTCATCCGCTTTGCCGCCTTCCGCGACGATCCCCAGGCCAACCCGCTGAAAACGGCGAGCGGTAAAATTGAGATCCACTCGCCGACCATCGCCGCCTTTGGCTACACCGACTGCCCGCCGCACCCAATGTGGCTGGAGCCCGACGAGTGGCATGGCAACGCCGAGGCGGGGCAGCTGCAGCTGCTGTCGGCCCATCCGGCCCACCGGCTGCACAGTCAACTGAACTACTCCGCGCTGCGCGAACGCTATGCCGTTGCCGGACGCGAACCGTTGACTATTCATCCGCAGGATGCCCGGGCGCGGGGGATTGCCGATGGCGATCTGGTGCGGGTGTGGAACGCCCGCGGTCAGGTGCTGGCCGGCGCGGTGGTGACGGAGGGGATCCGCCCGGGGGTGATATGCCTGCATGAAGGAGCGTGGCCCGACCTGGATCCGGTGGCAGGCATCTGCAAAAACGGGGCGGTGAACGTCTTAACTAAAGATATCCCAACATCCCGCCTGGGCAACGGCTGCGCCGGTAACACCGCCCTGGCGTGGCTGGAGAAATATACCGGCCCGGCGCTGCCGCTTACGGCATTTGATCCGCCGGCCAACGCATAATCCAGGTGGGGTGCTGAGTATCGTCCTGCCATGCGCAATCTTCAATGCGGAAGCCTTGCGCATGGTAGAAACTGACCGCTGATTCGTTTTTCTGATAAACCTCAAGGCTAAGCCAGGCGTAGTGCTGCTTGACTTCATCCAGCAGCGCCCGGCCAATGCCCTGGCGAATAGCGTCCGGCGCGACGAACAGCGCGCCGACGAAACGGGACTCCAGCACGCTGACAAAGCCTTTTAGCTCCCCGTCGCGCTCCCAGACCCAGGTGCTGGCGGCGGGAAGATAGACATCCCGTACCACCGCGACGCTGTCGCGCCAGTAGCTTTCGCTGATAAAGGGATGGGCATGAATCGTACTTTCCAGCCACAGGTCCAGCAGCGGCAGGTTATCTTTAGCGTCCCACTTGCGGATCATCCTGACCTCCCGGGTGACAGAAGCAGCCGGTGACATGGTCGTTGACCAGCCCGCAGGCCTGCATAAAAGAGTAACAGATCGTCGAACCGACAAACTTAAAACCGCGTTTTTTCAAAGCCTTAGACAACGCATCTGAGGCCGGCGTCGTGGTCGGGATCTCCGCCAGCGTCGCCGCGCGGGTGACCTGGGGCGCATTGTCGACGAAGGACCAGACAAAATCAGTGAACGACTCGCCATTTTCCTCCATCGCCAGATACGCCCGGGCGTTGCCGATGATGGCCTGGATTTTTCCCCGATGGCGGATAATCCCGGCATCCTGCAGCAGCCGCTCGATATCTTCATCCCCCATCGCCGCCACGCGCACCGGATCGAACTGGTGAAAAGCCTGGCGATAGTTTTGCCGTTTTTTTAACACCGTGATCCATGATAACCCGGCCTGCTGACCCTCAAGGCAGATCATTTCAAACAGCCGCTGGGACGCTTTTTGCGCGACACCCCATTCGGTATCGTGATACTCGATATATAACGGATCCTGACTCACCCATCCGCAACGCTGCATAGCTATTTCTCCCTCTGCGCTAAAAAAGTGGACGCCCCGGCTTGACGACTGAAAGATAAAGATAATAGTTAATACAGGGAAATCGTATCCCCCAAAAAAACACAGCAATAATGCCGATTCGGCTCTTTTCTGGAGTCGCATTAATGATAATAAAGAAATGCAATGGCCTCCGGGGGTTCTTGTTCCCGGTGTGCGTATCCGTCTGGGTGTCGTGTGTCTCTGGAGCGAATGCCTGGCAACAGGAATATATCGCTATCGATACAAAAAGTAATACGTCGGAACGCTATACATGGGATAGCGATCACCAACCACGCTATGAAGATATCCTCGCCGAGCGGATGAAGTCGTCTGAAACGCCGGGCGGACTGGCGTTAAACCAGGGGTTGGCGCCGCCGGACAGCAGCCGTGGGATGAGCGTCGGCTGGAATTATCTGCTGGCAAACGGCATGACCTCCGGGCCGGTGGCCAGCCTGCGCAGCGACTACACCGCGCCGGCGACGAAAAGCGTGGGCGAGACGGGATATGTCAACACGCTCGGCTGGCGTATGGATTATCAGTCGCTGTGGGGCGTGCACCCTTGGGCGCAGGTGAGCTATAACCAGTCGCTCGCCAGCGATGCCTGGTCGCCGACCACCCGCGCCAGAGAGGGCGGCTGGAGTGATGTCACCCTGGGCGCCGATATGCCGCTGGGATCGCATGTGGCGGCATGGGCCACGCTGTCACAGGCGGACAACGTCCCATCGGGGGAAAATACGCTCTATCTGATGGGGGTCAGCGCCAACTTTTGACCCGCGATTGTTACGCATTTGAAACGATGTGGTTATTGTTAAATCTCAGTAATGGCGCATTTCTGTGAGATAGCGCACACTAACTTTTTCCCTGAAATTCGCGGAATGAATGTCATGCAATGTCATTCATTCCGCCATTAATGCATTTCATTCCCTGCTGATGGCAGTTCATGCCTTTTTCCCCCACTGGATGAGGGGCCTTCGCTATTGTGGCGGCAGTTAATTTATCAGGACAACTGCTATGAACGCTGCAAACCGTCAATCGACCCGCTGGCTTACGCTTATCGGCACCATCATCACCCAATTCGCTCTCGGTTCGGTTTATACCTGGAGCCTGTTTAACAGTTCACTGTCTGACAAACTGGGCGAGCCGGTCAGCCAGGTCGCCTTCTCCTTTGGCCTGCTGAGCCTCGGGCTGGCGCTCTCTTCGTCGGTCGCCGGCAAGCTGCAGGAGCGTTTTGGCGTGAAGCGCGTCACCATGGCCTCCGGGATCCTGCTTGGTCTGGGCTTCTTTCTGACCGCCCACTCCAGCAGCCTGATGATGCTGTGGCTGAGCGCTGGCGTGCTGGTGGGGCTGGCGGACGGCGCCGGTTATCTGCTGACCCTGTCGAACTGCGTCAAGTGGTTCCCGGAACGCAAAGGGCTGATCTCCGCCTTCTCCATCGGTTCCTATGGCCTCGGCAGCCTGGGGTTCAAATTCATTGATACTCATCTGCTGGCCACCGTTGGTCTGGAAAAAACCTTCGTTATCTGGGGCGCTATCGTGCTGGTGATGATCGTCTTTGGCGCGACCTTGATGAAAGATGCGCCAAATCATACGGCGACCACCACGGCCAACGGCGTCGTGGAAAACGACTTCACTCTCGCCGAATCGATGCGTAAACCGCAGTACTGGATGCTGGCGGTGATGTTCCTGACGGCCTGCATGAGCGGTCTGTATGTGATTGGCGTGGCGAAAGATATCGCGCAGGGAATGGTCCACCTGGATGTCGCCACGGCGGCCAATGCGGTAACGGTTATCTCAATCGCTAACCTTAGCGGTCGCCTGGTGTTAGGTATCCTGTCCGATAAAATTTCCCGCATTCGCGTGATCACCATCGGTCAGGTGGTGTCGCTGGTGGGGATGGCCGCGCTGCTGTTCGCTCCGCTGAATGCCATGACCTTTTTCGCCGCCATCGCCTGCGTTGCTTTTAACTTCGGCGGAACCATCACCGTCTTCCCATCGCTGGTCAGTGAATTCTTCGGTCTGAACAACCTGGCGAAAAACTATGGTGTGATTTATCTGGGTTTTGGTATCGGCAGCATCTGCGGTTCCCTCATCGCTTCGCTGTTCGGGGGCTTCTACGTCACCTTCTGCGTGATCTTCGCCCTGCTGATTATTTCGCTGGCGCTTTCCACCACCATTCGTCAGCCGAAAGGCAGTGTCTATAGCGAGGCGCATGCCTGAAACCTGCAGCGTGAAACGTGCCCCTGATTAATACCCTAAGCAAATAGTGCCAATCCAGCCAAATATTTTGTAAATGTTTGGCTGGATCACATTCCCTCCTGATACTTTTCCCGTTCCCTGTGGTCTACTTATCGCGCTTTGTAGAGGTTTCTGATAACCAACCCTAACGCACCCTATTAGCCTACTGACTCATGCCACAGCGTCAGGCGGTGTTTTATTCTTCTTTTTCCAGGTTTGCTTGCATGAAATATATTAGAACGATGACGCAGCAGAAGCTTAGTTTTTGGCTGGCGCTGTACATCGGCTGGTTTATGAACGTCGCCGTTTTTTTTCGGCGTTTCGATGGTTATGCTCAAGAGTTCACTGTCTGGAAAGGGCTTTCCGGTGTCGTTGAACTGGTGGCCACGGTCTTTGTCACCTTCTTCCTGTTACGTCTTCTGTCGCTGTTCGGTCGCCGTATCTGGCGCATTCTGGCGACACTGATTGTTCTGTTTTCCGCCGCCGCCAGTTACTACATGACGTTCCTTAACGTGGTGATTGGCTACGGGATTATCGCCTCGGTGTTGACCACCGATATCGACCTGTCGAAAGAGGTCATCGGCTGGCATCTGATCCTCTGGCTGGCGGCAGTGAGCGCGCCGCCACTGCTGTTTATCTGGAGCAACCGCTGCCGCCATACGCTGCTGCGCCAACTGCGTACCCCGGGCCAGCGGGTTAAAAACGTGCTGATCGTGGTGTTGGCCGGCCTCATCGTCTGGGGACCTATCCGCCTGCTTGAGCTGCGCCAACACGATGTCGAGCGCCATTCGGAAGTGGATATGCCGAGCTACGGCGGGGTGATCGCCAACTCCTACCTGCCGTCGAACTGGCTGTCGGCGCTGGGGCTGTACGCCTGGGCGCAGGTGGATGAATCCTCAGATAACAAATCGCTGATTAACCCGGCGAAGAAATTTACCTACGTCGCCCCGGAAGGGCTCGATGACACCTACGTGGTGTTTATCATTGGCGAAACCACCCGCTGGGATCATATGGGCATCCTTGGCTATAGCCGTAACACCACGCCAGAGCTGGCGAAAGAGAAGAATCTGGTCGCTTTCCGCGGCTACTCGTGCGATACCGCCACCAAGCTGTCGTTACGCTGCATGTTTGTGCGTCAGGGCGGGGCAGAGGATAACCCGCAGCGGACCCTCAAAGAGCAGAACGTCTTTGCGGTGCTTCATCAGCTGGGCTTCAGCGGCAATCTGTACGCCATGCAGAGTGAGATGTGGTTCTACAGCAACACGATGGCCAACAATATCGCCTATCGCGAGCAGATTGGCGCCGAGCCGCGCAACCGCGGCAAGAGCGTTGACGATATGCTGCTGGTGGATGAGATGAAGCGCGGTATGGAGCAGGGCAACGCCTCTGGTAAGCACCTGATCATCCTCCACACGAAAGGCTCGCACTTTAACTACACCCAACGCTATCCGCGCAGCTTCGCCCAGTGGAAGCCGGAGTGCGTCGGTGTTGATAACAAGTGCTCGAAAGCGGAGCTGATCAACTCCTACGACAACAGCGTGACCTATGTCGATCACTTTATCGTCAGCGTCCTCGACCAGCTGCGGGATAAGAAAGCGATTGTGTTCTATGCCGCCGACCATGGCGAGTCGATTAACGAGCGTGAACATCTGCACGGTACGCCGCGCAAGATGGCGCCGCCGGAACAGTTCCGTGTGCCGATGATGGTCTGGATGTCGGATAAATACCTGGAGAATCCGGATCATGCCGCTGCGTTTGCCCATCTGCAGCAGCAGGCCGCGATGAAGGTGCCGCGCCGCCACGTCGAGCTGTACGACACCATTATGGGCTGCCTCGGCTATACCTCGCCGGATGGCGGGATCAACGAGAACAATAACTGGTGTCGGTGGAAAAAGTAAGACAGCGGATTTTTCAGATTCTCGGGTCTGTTTTCCTTTCCTGAGCCCAGGATAAGCTAATCCCTCGCCGGCGTCCGCCGGGCGAGGGATTTTTTTGCACAGCGGATGTGTCTGGCAGGTTGCCTCTTCTTCTTTGAATACCCTCCAGTGTTCCCGCTCCTCCTGTGCAGCCACTTTTCACGGAGAGAAAGGATGAAGGTAATAAAGGGGTTGGCCCTGCTGTGCCTGCTGATGTTAACGGGCTGTCAGTCCGAAGAGGAAACCCGCCAGTTCCTGCTGGCCTGTAAATACGATGCGCCGGCGACGATCGAAGCCATGCTGAATAACGGCATCGATGTGGATGGTCAGGATAAAACCGGCTTAAGTGGCCTGATGGTCGCTGCCGCGGAAAATCGTCGCGAGGTGGTAGCGCTCCTGCTTAAGCGTCAGGCGCAGCCGAATCTCCAGACGCGCCAGGGCGTCACGGCGCTGATGCTGGCGGCGGCGCGAGGCAGCGATGCGGCGCTTATCGGCGATCTTCTCCAGGCGGGAGCGTCGGTGAATCAGACCACCGTCGACAAGAGCACGGCATTGATGTCCGCCATTGCCGACGGCGGGGACGTCAGAAGCGACTACCAGCATATTCTGGCGATGAAAAAGCCCGATGCGCCTGTGGAGGAGCAGAGTGCGCTGGACAAGATTGTCGGCGCAACGGCGGCGAAATCGCTGGCGACGGGCAGCCGCGCGCTGATGACGGAAGACATGGCGTTACAACTGGCCCCCGGCGCGTTTAAGAAGAACGTTGACGAGATCGTGGCGTTGCTGATCGGGCATGGGGCGGACGTGAAGGCCGTCAATGCTTCAGGGGAATCGGTCTTTTTCCTCGCTGTCGATCACGCGCGTTCGGCGGAAACCATCACGACCCTGGCCAACGCCGGGGCGGATACCAGCCTGGCGGATAAATCCGGCACCACGCCGCTGATGCTGGCGGCGGCGGGGGACGATCCCAATCTGGTGCTGGCGTTGTCAGCCTCCGGCGTGGAGGTGGATAAGCCGAACCGGGAAGGGCTCACGGCGCTGCAGGTGGCGGCGGGTCAGGGGTCGCCTGCGGTGATCGCGGCGCTGGTGCAGCGCGGCGCAAAGGTGGACCAGCTCTCCGCCAACGACCTCAGCCCGCTGATGCTGGCGGTCAAAATGAATAATAAAGCCAATGTCGAGGCACTCCTCGAGGCCGGCGCCAGCGTCAATCTCAGCAATAAGGCAGGGTATACGGCGATTGGCTACAGCCGGGCCGGCGAGGTTCGCCAGCTGCTGCTGGCGCAGCATGCCGAGCTGAAAGGGCAGGCCGCGCATATGGCGCAAAGCGAACTGCAGTTCTGCGCCAATGCGTTTGCCGACAAGCTGGCGTACAGCGACATCGCCCGCGCGGTAAACAACGATACCCGCCCGGACATTATGCGTCATCAGCATACCTGCCCGGGGTTGGGGGAACTGACGATGCTGCTGGGAGAGTTTACATTCAAACCGGCGGGCCCAACTTATCTCGGTGAGCCGGTGACCTGTAAGGTAGCCGAGCATCGCAAAGCGTTTGAGGTCAGCTGCCGCTAAAAAAGCGGACCAACCGGCGATTCGCTGCGCAGGGTGCTGAGTTTCTCGCCGGTTGAACGATTTTTTGAAAATAAGGCATTGACGGGTAGGCATCCCAGCAGTAAGATGCGCCCCGCATTCGGTGATTGGCGCAGCCTGGTAGCGCACTTCGTTCGGGACGAAGGGGTCGGAGGTTCGAATCCTCTATCACCGACCAAATTCGAAAAGCCTGCTCAATGAGCAGGCTTTTTTGCATCTGCGGCCAGTGAGGATGAGAACCTCCGGGGGCAGGAGGTTCGACTCGAGCGAAGCGAGAGAACGTTGCGTCAGCAACGGCCCGCAGGGCGAGCCACAAAGTGGCGAGTCATCCTCTATCACCGACCAAATTCGAAAAGCCTGCTCAATGAGCAGGCTTTTTTGCTTCTGCGGCCAGTGAGGATGAGAACCTCCGGGGGCAGGAGGTTCGACTCGAGCGAAGCGAGAGAACGTTGCGTCAGCAACGGCCCGCAGGGCGAGCCACAAAGTGGCGAGTCATCCTCTATCACCGACCAAATTCGAAAAGCCTGCTCAACGAGCAGGCTTTTTTGCATCTGCGGCCAGTGAGGATGAGAACCTCCGGGGGCAGGAGGTTCGACTCGAGCGAAGCGAGAGAACGTTGCGTCAGCAACGGCCCGCAGGGCGAGCCACAAAGTGGCGAGTCATCCTCGACCAAATTCGAAAAGCCGGCTCAATGAGCAGGCTTTTTTGCTTCTGCGGCCAGTGAGGATGAGAACCCCGAAGGTTCGCTCCAGATCTCGTAGGCCCGCGCAAGCGCAGCGCCGCCGGGCACCGTCTGCAGTCTCCCGGCCCAAAACCGCATCAAAATCACAAAAAACATCTTTACCCCCGTTTCCAGCCAGCTGTTCGCTATTTTGTGACATCTTCCATTGCATTTTTTTATCGATGAACAGATCTTTTTTCGCGAAGCTTATGGCTGAATACAGCATTTTCCGCTGTGCGTTTTAACGTTCACGCTATTAACCGCTCACATATTGGTCACATAGCAAGAATTTTTTCTCATTTACTGGCATTGTTTCCCACTGGGTGTCGCAAATTAATAAGGTCTTTATTCTGCATATTAGCCAGTAGCATAAATTTCTCTGCTGAAAATAGCGTCTTGAAGTTTTTTTAATCTTTGCCTGTCGTTTCTCACGCTGGATGTAAAACCCGGCTGGCTGTATTGACGTTTCCCCATTCTGTTGACAGATTGTAGGGCATGAGGGGCATTTCATGGAGAATCCGTACTGCAACTCAGTCGTTTTTGCGAAAGGAATCCCCATCTCTCTCAACGCCTTCGGGCACCACCGACTGGACCGGGTATATTCTAAATAGTTCGAATTGCGGGAAGGCGGCAAGCTTGAGCATCCCCAGGAGCATAGATGGCTATGTGACTGGCTTATTGAGCACAGCCAACGCATCCATCATTCGAATATGACGAATAAAAATAAATAAAGGTCCGGCGGATATATGCAAACAACATCACAGTTTTGGAGCAGAATAATGAGTATTTCCTTGAAGAAATCAGGGATGCTGAAGCTTGGTCTGAGCCTTGTCGCCATGACCGTCGCTGCCAGCGTGCAAGCGAAAACCCTGGTTTATTGTTCAGAAGGCTCGCCGGAAGGCTTTAACCCACAGCTCTTCACCTCTGGCACCACCTATGACGCCAGTTCCGTACCGATCTACAATCGCCTGGTCGAATTCAAAACCGGTACGACGGAAGTTATTCCTGGACTGGCTGAAAAATGGGAAGTCAGCCCGGATGGTAAAACCTATACTTTCCACCTGCGTCAGGGCGTGAAATGGCAGGATAATAAAGACTTTAAACCAACCCGTGACCTGAACGCCGATGACGTGGTGTTCTCCTTCGATCGTCAGAAGAATACCAATAACCCGTACCATAAAGTTTCTGGCGGCAGCTATGAATACTTTGAAGGGATGGGGTTACCCGACCTGATTAGCGAAGTGAAGAAAGTGGACGATAAAACCGTCCAGTTCGTCCTGACCCGCCCGGAAGCGCCGTTCCTCGCTGACCTGGCCATGGACTTCGCCTCTATTCTCTCTAAAGAGTATGCCGACAACATGCTGAAAGCCGGCACGCCGGAAAAAGTAGACCTCAATCCTATCGGTACCGGTCCATTCCAGCTGCTGCAGTATCAGAAAGATTCCCGCATTCTGTATAAAGCCTTCCCGGGCTACTGGGGCACCAAGCCGAAGATCGATCGTCTGGTCTTCTCCATCACCCCGGATGCCTCCGTGCGCTATGCCAAGCTGCAGAAAAATGAGTGCCAGGTGATGCCGTATCCGAACCCGGCGGACATCGCGCGCATGAAGGAAGATAAGAACATTACCCTGCTGGAACAGCCGGGCCTGAACGTCGGTTATCTCTCCTTCAACACCGAGAAGAAACCGCTGGACGACGTGAAAGTTCGTCAGGCGCTGACCTACGCGGTTAACAAAGAAGCGATCATCAAAGCCGTTTACCAGGGCGCAGGCCAGGCGGCGAAGAACCTGATCCCGCCGACCATGTGGGGCTATAACGACGACGTTAAAGACTACACCTACGATCCGGAGAAGGCGAAGCAGCTGCTGAAAGAAGCGGGCCTGGAAAAAGGCTTCACTATCGATCTGTGGGCGATGCCGGTACAGCGTCCGTATAACCCGAACGCCCGCCGTATGGCGGAGATGATCCAGGCCGACTGGGCCAAGATTGGCGTCCAGGCCAAAATCGTCACCTACGAGTGGGGCGAGTATCTGAAACGCGCGAAAGCGGGCGAGCACCAGAGCGTCATGATGG
This sequence comes from Klebsiella sp. Q2, assembly GCF_009900705.1. Taxonomy (NCBI): domain Bacteria; kingdom Pseudomonadati; phylum Pseudomonadota; class Gammaproteobacteria; order Enterobacterales; family Enterobacteriaceae; genus Klebsiella; species Klebsiella sp. Q2. The sequence goes on from NZ_JAAABE010000005.1 coordinate 168,854, forward strand.
GCTGGACCGGCGACAACGGGGATCCGGATAACTTCTTCGCCACCCTGTTCAGCTGCGCCGCGGCGAAAGACGGCTCCAACTACTCGCGCTGGTGCTATAAGCCGTTTGAAGATCTGATTCAGCCGGCCCGCGCCACCGACGACCACAACAAGCGTATTGAACTGTACAAACAGGCTCAGGTAGTGATGCATGACCAGGCTCCGGCGCTGATCATCGCTCACTCCACCGTTTACGAGCCAGTGCGTAAAGAAGTCAAAGGCTATGTGGTGGATCCGCTGGGTAAACACCACTTCGATAACGTCTCTGTCGAATAATAAGCACGATGCCTGACCCCCTCTCCCCGCGTGGGAGAGGTGGGGGGCGTATTCCCGCTATTCCGGGGAATGCTTTTGTGAGCAATACAGACGCCCTGTCGCCAGGCGGGGCGTCACTAGAGAGAATCCGGGTTATGTTGCAGTTTATTCTCCGACGTCTGGGACTTGTCATCCCGACATTTATCGGTATCACCCTTCTCACCTTTGCCTTCGTCCATATGATCCCCGGCGATCCGGTGATGATTATGGCGGGCGAACGTGGTATTTCCCCCGAACGTCACGCGCAGCTGCTGGCCGAAATGGGCCTTGATAAGCCGCTGTGGCAGCAATATGCCCACTATATCTGGGGCGTGCTGCACGGCGATTTAGGCATCTCGCTGAAAAGCCGCATTCCCGTGTGGCAGGAGTTTGTCCCACGCTTTAAAGCCACCCTTGAGCTGGGCGTCTGCGCGATGATCTTCGCCGTCGCCGTCGGCATTCCGGTGGGCGTGCTGGCTGCGGTAAAACGCGGCTCCATCTTTGACCACACCGCGGTGGGCCTGGCGCTGACCGGCTACTCGATGCCTATCTTCTGGTGGGGCATGATGTTGATTATGCTGGTTTCGGTGCAGCTGAACCTGACGCCGGTCTCCGGGCGTATCAGCGATACGGTCTTCCTTGACGATACCTTGCCGCTGACCGGCTTTATGCTGATCGACACCGCCATCTGGGGCGAGCAGGGCGACTTTATTGACGCCTTAATGCATATGATCCTGCCCGCCATCGTGCTGGGCACCATTCCGCTGGCAGTGATCGTGCGTATGACCCGATCGTCGATGCTGGAAGTGCTCGGCGAAGACTACATCCGCACCGCGCGCGCCAAAGGCCTGACCCGGATGCGGGTGATTGTGATCCACGCGCTGCGTAACGCGATGCTGCCGGTGGTCACGGTGATTGGCCTGCAGGTGGGCACGCTGCTGGCGGGCGCCATCCTGACGGAAACCATTTTCTCATGGCCTGGTTTAGGCCGCTGGCTGATCGACGCGCTGCAGCGTCGCGATTATCCGGTGGTGCAGGGCGGGGTGCTGCTGGTGGCGACGATGATTATCCTCGTCAACCTGCTGGTCGACCTGCTGTACGGCGTGGTGAACCCGCGTATCCGGCATAAGAAGTAAGGGGTCATCATGTCACAAGTTACTGAAAATAAAGTTATCACTGCGCCGGTGCCCATGACCCCGCTGCAGGAGTTCTGGCACTATTTCAAACGCAATAAAGGGGCGGTGGTCGGTCTGGTGTACGTGGCGGTGATGATCGTTATCGCCGTGTTCGCCAACTTTCTCGCCCCGTATAACCCGGCGGATCAGTTCCGTGATTCGCTGCTGGCGCCGCCGTTCTGGCAGGAGGGCGGCAGCCTGGCGCATCTGCTCGGCACCGACGACGTGGGCCGCGATATTCTGTCTCGCCTGATGTATGGCGCGCGCCTGTCGCTGCTGGTGGGCTGCCTGGTGGTGGTCCTGTCGCTGATCCTCGGCGTGGTGCTCGGCCTGGTGGCGGGCTATTTCGGCGGAGTGGTGGACTCAATCATCATGCGCGTCGTCGATATTATGCTGGCGCTGCCGAGTCTGCTTCTGGCGCTGGTGCTGGTGGCTATCTTCGGACCCTCCATCGTCAACGCCTCGCTGGCGCTGACCTTCGTGGCGCTCCCGCACTATGTGCGTCTGACGCGCGCGGCGGTGCTGGTGGAGGTCAACCGCGACTACGTGACCGCTTCCCGCGTGGCGGGCGCCGGGGCGATGCGCCAGATGTTCGTCAATATTCTGCCTAACTGTCTCGCGCCGCTGATCGTTCAGGCGTCGCTGGGCTTTTCTAACGCCATTCTCGACATGGCCGCGCTGGGGTTCCTCGGCATGGGCGCGCAGCCGCCGACGCCGGAGTGGGGCACCATGCTCTCCGACGTATTGCAGTTCGCGCAGAGCGCCTGGTGGGTGGTGACCTTCCCGGGCGTGGCGATCCTGCTGACGGTGCTGGCATTTAACCTGATGGGTGACGGTCTGCGTGACGCGCTCGATCCCAAACTGAAGCAGTAAGAGGTTCGAGATGGCGTTATTGAATGTAGATAAATTATCGGTGCATTTCGGCGATGAAAACGCGCCGTTCCGCGCCGTGGACCGCATCAGCTATAGCGTGAAGCAGGGCGAAGTGGTCGGCATCGTCGGGGAGTCTGGATCCGGTAAATCCGTCAGCTCGTTGGCGATTATGGGTCTGATTGATTACCCCGGCCGGGTCATGGCGGACAAACTGGAGTTTAACGGCCGCGACCTGCAGCGCATCTCTGAAAAAGAGCGGCGCCAGCTGGTGGGGGCGGAGGTGGCGATGATCTTCCAGGATCCGATGACCAGCCTCAATCCCTGCTTTACCGTCGGCTTCCAGATTATGGAAGCGATAAAAGTCCATCAGGGCGGCAACAAGCAAACCCGCCGCCAGCGGGCCATCGACCTGCTGAACCAGGTCGGCATTCCCGATCCGGCGTCGCGGCTGGACGTCTACCCGCATCAGCTTTCCGGCGGGATGAGCCAGCGCGTCATGATCGCGATGGCGATTGCCTGTCGGCCAAAACTGCTGATTGCCGATGAACCGACCACCGCGCTGGACGTGACCATTCAGGCGCAGATCATCGAGCTGCTGCTGGAACTGCAGCAGCAGGAGAATATGGCGCTGGTGTTGATCACCCACGACCTGGCGCTGGTGGCCGAGGCCGCGCATAAAATTATCGTTATGTATGCCGGTCAGGTGGTGGAGACTGGCGATGCGAAGGATATTTTCCGCGCGCCGCGCCATCCATACACCCAGGCGCTGCTGCGTGCGCTGCCGGAGTTTGCCCAGGATAAAGCGCGTCTGGCGTCGCTGCCGGGCGTAGTGCCGGGGAAATATGACCGTCCCAACGGCTGCCTGCTGAACCCGCGCTGCCCCTATGCTACGGATAAATGCCGTAGCGAAGAGCCGGCGCTCGCGGATCTCAATGGCGGTCGCCAGTCTAAATGTCACTACCCACTCGATGATGCCGGGAGGCCTGGATTATGAGTACGCAAAAGGCCGCCACGCCACAACCGCTGTTGCAGGCCATTGATCTGAAAAAACACTACCCGGTGAAGAAGGGATTATTCGCCCCGGAACGGCTGGTGAAGGCGCTGGACGGCGTCTCCTTTACTCTTGAGCGCGGTAAAACGCTGGCGGTGGTGGGAGAGTCGGGCTGCGGTAAATCGACCCTCGGTCGTCTGCTGACGATGATTGAAATTCCCACCGGCGGCGAGCTCTATTATCAGGGGCAGGATCTACTTAAGCACGACCCACAGGCGCAGAAGCTGCGCCGGCAAAAAATCCAGATTGTGTTCCAGAACCCCTACGGTTCTCTGAACCCGCGTAAAAAAGTGGGGCAGATTCTGGAAGAGCCGCTGCTGATTAACAGTAGCCTGAGCAAAGAGCAGCGCCGCGAAAAAGCGCTGGCGATGATGGCGAAAGTGGGCCTGAAAACAGAGCATTACGATCGCTACCCGCATATGTTCTCCGGTGGTCAGCGCCAGCGTATCGCCATTGCCCGCGGGCTGATGCTGGATCCGGACGTGGTGATCGCCGATGAGCCGGTCTCCGCGCTGGACGTTTCAGTACGCGCTCAGGTGCTGAACCTGATGATGGATCTGCAGCAGGATTTAGGTCTGTCCTACGTGTTTATTTCCCACGATCTGTCGGTCGTCGAGCATATCGCTGATGAAGTGATGGTGATGTATCTCGGCCGCTGCGTGGAGAAGGGCACCAAGGACCAGATCTTTAACAATCCGCGTCATCCGTACACCCAGGCGCTGTTGTCGGCGACGCCGCGTCTGAACCCGGACGACCGTCGCGAGCGGATTAAGCTGACCGGCGAGCTGCCGAGCCCGCTGAATCCGCCGCCGGGCTGCGCCTTCAACGCGCGCTGCCGCCGGCGCTTCGGCCCCTGCACCCAGCTTCAGCCGCAGCTGAAGGATTACGGCGGCCAGCTGGTGGCCTGCTTTGCCGTCGACCAGGATGAGAATCCGCAAAAGCCCCACGCCTGACGGCACGCTCCCGGTCCGATAACCGGGGGCTTCTCTCCCGCCGGGGATAAAACCCGGCGATATCGCCTTTTATCGCAGTGAATGCCACGTCCTCGGCGCATTCTTCGTCGATTATCCGAAAAAATAAGACTTTCAGTCCATTTTTATAGAATTAAAGAGAAATTAAAATGGTTCAGGTTTATTCTTTCGCTGATCTGACGCTATGATTCTATCATTACCTAATACATTTATATAAAAACGGACGGGAAGCGCGGTGGAAGCGTGGTTTAAGGATGGACGCATACCTAAAAAATGGGGCTATCCTTCTGAAAAGAAAATGTTAGTGTAGCGATACTTCTGCCGTGGAATCACACCGGAAATCAAATTCTAAACTATTATAACCCTGTCAACCGTATGTATTGGTACGTCTCCAACGGCGCGTTTTCTGCCATACCAGAGACGCAACGATATTTTAAATATACTTAGAAAATAACAACAAACTTAATATGAAATTTTTAAAATCATGAGGTTATCAATGAACCATTATGATGATCTGCAGCGCTTTCAGGAAAAAACGCGGACGCAAAACCTCAAATTTCAGGATCTTTCATCGCAAGCCGCCACGCGCGAGCATGGCGACTGGGCGATCCTCAATCAGCTAAATCCCGGCGCAGAGAAACCCTCTTCCCTGGCGCTGGGAGGCTCGGTTTCCGCGCCCCTGCCGCAGTCAGTGCCCGCGGATCTGTTCCACCAGATAGAAGCGGCCGTAGCGGCGGCGCCAGCCTCCGCTTCCGTTGTGCCTGCCGCTCCGGCCGCGCCAGCGGCCCCGCAGCCGGCCGTGGAGACCGCCACCGCCGCGCCGGAGCCAGTCAGGCAGGAGCCTGCGGTGACCCCTGCGCCTTCAATCCCGGCGCCTGAACCGGCAATGGCGCCGCCGAGAATGGCTCCTCGACCCGCGCCCACCGCCGAGAACTATGCCCACCTGTTCGCGGCGAAAAGCGCAGAGCCGGTGGCGAAAAATAAAGACCAGCCTTTGAAATCACTTCTGGAAAGGATCGCAACATGCCGTTGATTTGCGTCTGTTCACCGAAAGGTGGCGTAGGGAAAACGACCCTGGCGGCCAATTTAGCCTATTCGCTGGCGCGGACCGGCAGCAAAGTGCTGGCGCTGGATTTTGATGTCCAGAACGCGCTGCGTTTGCATTTTGGCGTGCCGCTGAACGATGAGCGCGGCTATGTGGCGAAGGCGCTGGAGCTGCACGACTGGAGCCAGTGCGTGCTGAGCGCCGGCAGCAACATTTTCGTCCTGCCGTATGGCGAAGTGAGCGAAGCGCAGCGTCAGGCGTTTGATGAGCAGCTGACCCACAATGACCATTTTCTCCAGCGCGGACTGTCCGCACTGCTGAATTATCCCGGACTTATCACCATCGCTGATATGCCGCCAGGGCCTTCGCCGGCGCTAAAGGCGCTGACGGGGCTGGCGGACCTGCATCTGATCCCGCTGCTGGCTGATACTGCCTCGATGTCGACCCTGGCGCACGTGGAAAAACAGCGCCTGACCGGCGCGGCGCTGAATCACAAGCATGGGCACTATTTCGTCATTAACCAAAGCGATAGCCGTCGCCAGGTCAGCCGGGACGTCACCAGCCTGATGGAAGAGAAGCTGGGCGAGCGACTGCTTGGCATCGTCCATCGTGATGAAAGCGTGGTGGAGGCCAATGCGTCGCAGAAGTCGATTCTGGACTTTAACGCTTCCTCGGCAGCGGCCTTCGATATTGAAATTATTGCTAAAAAAATATCTTCGCTGTTGGGTATCCATATTGGCGATGGCACGGTGCACAGCCAGCCACGCATGTCAGGGCTTTAACTTATTGCAGGGCTGCTGAATGAAAAAATCTCTTTTTTGGTTGCTGGCGCTGGTGCTGTCACCCGTCGCCGTGCTGGTGGTGATCACGCCGATGGACAGCCAGAAGCAGTATATTTTTGGTCTGCTGAGCATCGGTATTCTCTTTCTGATGGGGTTCAGCAAGCGCCGCAGCGTATCGGTCATTATGGTCGTCACGTCGCTGCTGATGTCTACCCGTTACATGTATTTTCGCCTCACGCAGACCCTGCACTTCAACTCAGCTATTGAAACTATCCTCGGCATGGGGCTCTTTCTGGCGGAAGTCTATATCTGGGTGATGCTGCTGCTTAACTATCTGCAGACCGTGTGGCCGCTGAAGCGCGGTATTGTTCCGCTGCCGGATGATATGAGCAAGTGGCCGACGGTGGATATCTATATTCCGAGCTATAACGAACCGCTTGAGGTGGTGCGTGACACCGTCCTCGCGGCACAATGTATTGATTATCCAAAAGATAAAATGAAAATCTATCTTCTGGATGATGGTAAACGCAGCGAGTTTGCCGTCTTCGCCGCCGACGTCGGGGTGGGCTATATCACCCGCAACGATAACAAACACGCTAAAGCGGGGAACCTCAACCACGCCCTAACCCTGACCCAGGGGGAGCTTATCTGTGTTTTCGACTGCGACCACGTCGCCACGCGCGTGTTTCTGCAGGCCACCGTCGGCGGCTTCCTGAAAGATCCGATGCTGGCTCTGGTGCAGACGCCGCACTACTTCTATTCCCCGGATCCGTTCGAGCGCAACCTCTCCGTCGGGCGCAACATCCCAAACGAAGGGATGCTGTTCTATGGCCCGATTCAGCAGGGCAACGATAACTGGAACGCCACCTTTTTCTGCGGTTCCTGCGCGGTGATCCGCCGCGAGGCGCTGGCGCAGATCGGCGGTTTCGCCGTTGAAACGGTGACCGAAGATGCCCATACGGCGCTCAAGTTCCAGCGCCTTGGTTGGAAGTCGGCCTTTCTCGATATTCCGCTGGCGGCTGGCCTCGCCACCGAGCGCCTGGTGGTACACGTTATCCAGCGTACCCGCTGGGCGCGTGGCATGACGCAGATTTTTCGCGTCGATAACCCGCTGTTTGGCCGCGGGCTGACCTTCCAGCAGCGCTTGTGCTATCTCAGCGCCATGCTCTACTACCAGTTTGCGCTCCCGAGGGTGGTGTTTGTCACTGCCCCGCTGGCTTATCTGCTGTTTAACCTCAATATCATTTACTCGTCAGCGAGCCTGATCGTCTCCTATGCGCTGCCGCACCTGTTTCTCGCCATCTACGTCGGTTCGCGAATGAACGGCCGCTATCGCTACAGCTTCTGGGGGGAAATCTACGACATTGTGCTGGCTTTCCACCTGGTGCTGCCGACCCTGGTGACGATGATTTTCCCCAAACGCGGCAAATTCAACGTCACCGATAAGGGCGGCCTGCTGGACGTCGGCTACTTCGATTTCACCGTGGTGCGTCCGCACCTGGTGGTGGCCTGTCTGCTGGCGCTGGGGGTGATCGTCGGCATCGTCCGGGCGATTGGCCATGACTACTTTGGCTCGGACCCCAACGTTATCGCTCTGAACGTCGGGTGGGGGATCTACAGCCTGATCTTCCTGCTGGCGGCGATTGCCGTGGCGCGTGAAACGCGGCAGGTGCGGAAAACCATTCGTATCGATGTCGATATCCCGGTAGTGATCCATTACGCCAGCGGCATCGTGTCCCGCAGCCACACCGAGGATCTGTCGATGGGCGGTTGCCGCGTGGTGGCGCCGGATAAGCGCCATCTGGAGGATGATATCGAAGAGGTTGAGCTGATCCTGCAGTCCGGGGCTATCTCCATCCCGGCTCAGTTGGTCACCTCTGACGAGCGCTTCCTGCGCCTCAAGTTTGATGAAGATATTCCGCTTTCGCGCCGCCGTGAGCTGGTGCGCGTGGTGCTGGCCCGCGCGGATGCGTGGATTAATCCGCCGCGCCCGCAGGATAACCCGTTCCGCTCCTTCTTCACCATTTTACGCTGCGTGTTCGAACTGTTCTGGCTGACGTGGAAAACCCGTCGCAGCCAGCGCAATCGGGCAACAGTGGCGAAAACGGCGCAGGAGGATGGCACGTTATGAAGCGATTAACGACGCTGGCGCTGCTGGCAGGGATGCTCTCTGCGCCTGCGCTGCACAGTGAAGAACCGGGCTCCGGCGCCGCCGCGCCGCTGAGCTTTCCGCAGCTCAATGGCGCGGCGGACAGCGAGCCAGGCGACGAACCCCCGGCCGCCTCGCCGGAGGAGAGCGCCTCCCCGACAGCCTCCGACACCGCCGGCGATGCGGCGGCGACGGCCCCTGCGCCGGATATGCCGGACTTGCCCCCGCCGGTGAGCGGGTCGGCCGCGCCGGAGGTCATTCCTGTTGCCCCGGTCTGGGGAGGCGATCTGAATCTGGCGCAGATGGGGATGCCGGACGGCATTATTCTCAGCGGCGGTCAGCGGCAGGGGGGCGTCAGCTTTACCCTGCCTTCCGATCAGGTGGTGATCCATTCGCAGCTTAGCCTTGCCGTTCGCGTATCGCCGGAAATGGCGAGCCGCAACGCCACCCTGCAGCTGATGCTCAACGGTCAACCGCTCGGCACCCTGCCGTTGGGCGCCGATGGCGAGGATGTCTCCCATTATCAACTGGATATCCCGCCCGCGCTGATGGTTTCCAGTAATAACCTGAGCGTGAAGATCAACGATGGCGATACCCTGCAGTGCCAGCGTGACATTCATGATTCGTCGCGGGTGACGGTGCTGCCCACGTCGCATTTCAGCTGGGAAAGCCAGCAGTTGAACATCAGCGACGATCTGAGCCACTTCCCGCGTCCATTCTTCGACAGCATGCAGATGACGCCGGCGGACATCGCCGTTTCCTATGGAGCGAAGCCGTCGGCCGACGTCTTCAGCGCCGCGGCGCTGGTCTCTTCCTGGCTGGGTATCCAGGCGGACTATCGCGGCATCGCCTTCAGCGCGCTGCGCGACCGCCTGCCGGAACGCCACGGTATCGTGATTGGCCACCCGGGCGAGCAGGTGGGCGGCATGACGCTGCCGGAAACCGATAAGCCACTGCTGCGCATCATCGCCAACCCCGCCAATCCAGCCTACAAGCTGCTGTTGATTGTCGGCAAAAACGATACCGCGCTGCGCATGGCCGCCTGGCGCCTGACCCGCGGCAACTTCGCGCCGCAAACCGCGACGCTGGATGTTGAACCACAGACCATCCCGGTTGGCAAAGCGTACGATGCGCCGCGCTGGATCCCCACCGATCGTCCAGTCAGACTCAGCGAACTGCTGCGTAAGGATCAAAGCCCGACCGTCAGCGGCGTCTGGCACGAACCTTTACGTATCGCCTTCCGCGCCGCGCCGGACCTCTATCTGTGGGATGGCGAGACGATCCCGCTGCAGGTTGGCTACCGCTTCCCGTCGGAGAGTTGGATCAATGAAGACAAGTCCCTGCTGAGCGTCACGCTCAACGGCACCTTCCTCAACAACCTGCCGATGAACAAGCAGGGGCCGCTGGAGAAAGTCTGGCGCTACCTCGGGGGCGATGCGCGCCAGGAGCGCTTTACCATCCCGCTGGCACCCTACCTGATCTATGGCGATAACCAGCTGTCGATGTACTTCAATGTGGTGCCGAAGGACGATGTTCCGTGCTCGGTTCTGCTGAATAACAATATCAAGAGCCGCATCACTGACGACTCATGGATTGATTTGAGCAAAACACGACACTTCTCGCTGCTGCCAAACCTCTCCTATTTCGTCGGCGCCTCTTTCCCTTTCTCGCGGCTGGCGGACTATTCGCAAACGACGCTCCTGCTGCCGGCGGAACCGTCTGAGACCCAGGTGGCAACCCTGCTGAATCTGGCGGCGCGCTCCGGGAATGCGACCGGCACCGCGCTGGCGAATAACCGCGTCGTGCTTGGGATGCCCACCGGCGGCGGGGATTTGCAGTCGCTGCGCGAACGTGATGTGCTGGCGGTCACCGCTCTCGATCAGCAGGCCTTCAACCAGAGCCTGCTGGCCGACTCACCCTACCGCCCGGTGGATAATGTGCTGAGCGTCCGCGAGCCCGACCTGTGGCAAAAAGCGCAGCGCCGACTCACCGGCGACTGGACCTCCGCCAGCCTCGATGCCGATCGCTACTTCTCATCCAGCAGCGCCTGGCGCGGGTTTATCAGCTATCGTTCGCCGTGGAATCCCGCCCGCCTGGTGGTGGTGGCGATGGCCAGCAATGATGACCAGCTGGCGCGACTGAAAAACGATCTGGACTCACCGCGCATCAATGCCGGGATCCGTGGCGATACCGCGGTGATCACCAGCGATAACGGGGTGCGTAGTTTCCAGGTAAGTACGCCGTTCCCCAGCGGTCAGATGCCGTGGTACATGATGGCGGTCTGGTATGCCAGCCAGCACTCCGGTTTCCTCGCTCTGCTGGGGCTGATTGCCACCTCGATAATGGGACTGGCGCTGACCGCGATGTTTAAACGTCACGCCCGTAAGCGTCTGGGTTCGGGGGATAACCAATGAAAAGAAAGATAACGATAACGATGAAAAGCTCCCGGCGGCTCACCACATTCTGCCTCACCGGCGCCCTGGCTCTCGGCGCTTCTGGCGGCGCGCTGGCGGCGGGTAACGACGCGGCGCTGCAGGCGCTGTTCGCCCAGGCCAACTACTGGCATGAGAAATCCCATGACGAGCTGGCGATGGAGTCCCTGCAGAAGGTGCTCTCGGTGGATGCCAACAACACCCAGGCGCTGTATCTGATGGCGCTCTGGTCGCAGCAGGGCGGCGATATGCAGGCGGCGGCGCAGTGGCGCGCGCGGCTGGCGAAAGCGGCGCCGGACAGCCCGGGACTGCAGGATCTGGACAACGCCAAAAAAATGTCGCAGGTGCCGCAGGGCCAGCTCAGTCTGGCTCGCCAGCAGGCGCGCGGCGGCAATATCCCCGGCGCGCTGGCGACCTGGCGCAGCATGTTCAATGGCAATACGCCGCCTGCCGGGCTGGCGGCGGAATATTACCTGACCATGGCCAGCGACAAATCGCTCTATCCGCAGGCCATTAGCGAACTGCGGCAGTACGTGGCGCAGCATCCCCAGGAGAACGCCCCGCGGGTAGCGTTGGGCAAAGCGTTAACCTGGCGGGAAGATACCCGTCGGGAAGGGATCGCCCTGCTCGAGCCGATGGCCAGCGGCAATAAAGAGGCGGACAGCGGCTTGCGTCAGGCCTTGCTCTGGCTGGGTCCGCAGGCCGGGGATGAGCAGTATTACGATACCTGGATGCAGCGTCATCCGCAGGATAGCGAAGTTCAGAACTACTTTCGTGAACGGCGCAGCGGCCAGGCGCGCGGCCAGGGCTACGCCAATCTCAACAGCGGCAATACCGCTGCCGCGAAGCAGCAGTTTGAAGAGGTATTGCAGACCAACCCGCAGGATGCCGATGCGTTGGCGGGCATGGGCTATATCGCGCAGCGCAGCGGCGACTACCAGGCCGCATCGCAATATCTGAGCCGGGCGGCGGACCTCGGCGGCGACGCCTCGGCGACCCGCCGTCAGCAGGCGGCTGATGCCCTGTTCTACGGCCAGCTGGCGCAGGCTCAGCAGGCCTATAAGCAGGGCAATATCAGCCAGGCGCTGGCGCTCTCCGCGCCGCTTGCGCAGCAGAGCGGGGCGCGGGGCGCCTCGGCGAAGCTGTTTCGCGCCGATGTGCTGCGGCATAACAAAGATTTACCCCAGGCCGAGCAAACGCTGCGCTCACTGTTAAACGACGACCCGCAGAATGCGGCGGCGCGGGAAAACCTCTACTACGTGCTGCGCGAGCAGAATAAATCCGCCGAGGCGCAGGCGATGCTGCAGACGCTGCCGCAGAGCCTGCAGCAAAAACTGCAGCCGCGAGTGGTGGCCGGCATGCCAGGCGACGCCCTGCGTCGTCAGGCCCAGGCGCAGGTCAGCAGCGGTAACCCAGCTGGCGCAATAGCCACACTGCGCGAAGGCGTTGCCCGCTATCCGGACGATCCCTGGCTGCGTCTCGATCTGGCACGACTGCTGCAAAAATCGGGTAACGCCAGCGAGGCCTCTTCGCTGATGTCGGCGGCCTATCGCCCCGGCGCCAGCAACAGCGCGTTGTATGCCGCCGCGCTGTTCGCCAGCGAAAACGGCGCCTGGCAACAGGCGCAGACGCTGCTGGCGCGCATTCCCGGCGGCAGCCAGACCAGCGACATGCGCGATTTACGTCAGCGGGTGAACTACAACCTGCAGCTGGTGACCGCCGAAAACTACCTGGCGCAGGGCAATACCATCGCCGCCAGCAATACCCTGCGGGCGATGGCCTCCACGCCGCCGAAAGCCCCGGCGGACGCCGGCAAGCTGGCGCGGCTGCTGGCCGAGAGCGGCGACCTGACCACCGCGGTATCGCTGGTGCGCAACAATATCAGCGGCGGGGTGTCCGGCAACGCCGGGGATTACGCCGATCAGATCGCCGTCCTGAACCAGGCCGGGCTGACCGGCGAGGCGCAGAACCTGATCAGCAATCCGCAGCTGCAGGCCAGCAGTACGCCTACGCAGCTGGCGAGCATTCGCAATGGCTATGTGATCAACGAGGCCGACCGCCTGCGCGAGCAGGGCAACTATGCCGCGGCGTATGACAAGCTGATCCGCGCCATGCAAAGCGATCCGCAGAATACCGATCTGATGTTCGCGATGGCGCGGCTGTACCAGAGCGGCAAAATGAACAAAGAGGCCGGGGTGGTCTATGACTACCTGATGACGCGCGATACGCCGAACCAGGATGCGCGCGCCGGGGCTATCGACGTCGCGCTGTCGGCGGGGAACAACGATCGCGCGGAACAGCTGGCCGGCGGCTTGCGTCAGGATAACTCCCCGGATCGCCTGCTGCTGCTGGCGAGAGTGGCGGAGGCCCAGGGTCATCATCAGCAGGCGATGACCTACCTGCGCAGCGCCCGCGGCAAACTGCTGGGCATGCAAAGCACCAACAGCAGCGAAACGCCGACCGTCGGCGGGGTGCTGGCGGCGGATAACCCCTTCATCGGCGTGTCGCAAACGTCGGCGCCGACGCGGACGGCTTCCGCCTACGGGCAGTATATGCCGTGGCAGGTTGCCCAGTCGGCCGCCGCGCCCGGCTCCTCGCTGCCGGGGATCCAGCGCACCGATCTGCCGGTGGACACCGCCCAGACGCGGATGCTGCGTCAGGTGGACACCATGATGGAGTCGCTGCAGGAGAAAACCGGCAGCTGGCTGCAGGGGGGAATGGACGTGCGCGGACGCGACGGCGAATCGGGCACCAGCAAGCTGACGGAGCTCAGAACGCCGCTGACCTGGTCCTCCTCGCCGTTTGGCGACTCGCGCTTTGACTTTACCGTCACCCCGGTGTCGTTAAACGCCGGGACCGCCAGCGGCGACGCCTGGCGTCGCTACGGCGCCAACCCGCTGGCCAACGCGGTCTCCAATATGGTGAGTACCGCCACCAGCGAGCAGGCGGCGATCGCCTCGATGACCGAGGCGGAGCGGACGGCCTATTTTGCCAGCAATCCGGGGGCAGAGGCGTTAAGCGGCCTGGGCACCCTGAACGCGGCGGACTTCAATCCGACCACCAGCAGCGGGATGGAAAACCTGGCGAAGCTCGGGAGCTATGATTCGGGGCAGGTGGCCAGCTATCTTTCCTCGTCCAGCCGTAAGCCGAACGTTGACCAGACCAGCGGCTCGACCGATTCGCAGAAGGCCAACGGCGTCGAACTGGCGCTGGCGCTAAGCGGTGACGATTACCGGGTCGATATCGGCAGCACGCCGCTGGGCCAGGATCTGAATACCGTTGTCGGCGGGGTGAAATGGTCGCCCAAGCTGACCAACTATCTGTCGCTGATCCTCACCGGCGAACGCCGCTCGCTCACCGACAGCCTGCTTTCGTATGTCGGTCTGAAGGATGCCTATTCCGGTAAAACCTGGGGGCAGGTGACGAAAAACGGCGGCACCCTGCAGCTGAGCTATGACGACGGTGACGCGGGCTTCTACGTTGGCGGCGGCGGTTACAGCTACCTGGGGCAGAACGTCGCCAGCAACACCAGCATCAACGCCAATGCCGGGGTCTATCTGCGGCCCTATCATGACGAATACCGCCAGCTGCAGGCCGGGTTGAGCATGAGCTATATGGATTACTCCAAAAACCTCAGCTACTTCACCTATGGCCAGGGGGGCTACTTTAGTCCGCAAAACTACGTCAGCGTGTCGCTGCCGGTCAGTCTGACGGAAAAATATGATAACTGGACCATGAAGCTCGGCGGCTCGGTGGGCTACCAGTCTTACAGCCAGGATAAGAGCGCCTATTTCCCGACCAATTCGGAGTGGCAGCAGACCCTGGAGACGGCGGTGAGCAATGGGTTTGCCAAGGAAGCCTACTATTCCGCGACCTCGAAGAGCGGCATCGGCTATACCCTGCGCGCCGGGGCGGATTACAAGGTCAACAAACAGATGACGCTGGGGGGCCAGATTGGCTATGACACCTTCGGGGATTATAACGAAAGCACCGCCGGGCTCTATATTCGCTATATGTTAGGAGATCATTGATGATGACGGAGAACAATAACCCGGTGGTGATGACCTGGTTTCAGCAGCAGCAAACGCCTGCCGGATGGTTCGATCTGTTGATTATTATGGTCGAAGGTATGTTAAATAATGCCGGCGAGCTGGAAAGTCAGCCCTTCCTGCGTCAGATGGGCGCCTCGTTGGCGGAGACCCATCCGTTGCCGGCGTCGGAGACCGTAGGGGAGCTGGAGGCGAATATCAACCGGCTGCTGACCCATTTTCACTGGGGGGTGGTGACCATCGACGTCGGTGAGGATGGCCTGCGCTTGCGCCATCAGGCGTTGCCGGTCAGCCGCGATGATGCGGGGCGCGTGCGCTGGTGCAACGCGTTCTGTGCCATACTCGAGGGGTTATATTCTCGCTGGCTGCAGAGTCAGGGAGGCAGCGCTCACGTAATATTGCAGCGTGAGCGGGTGTTCTCTGTCTCTGACGTTCAGTTTCTTTACTACCATCCATAATGAGTGAATTTATGCCCCTGCGTGCTTTAGTGGCGGTGATAGTGACAACGGCAGTAATGCTGGTGCCCCGGGCGTGGGCGGATACGGCCTGGGAGCGTTATAAGGCCCGTTTTATGATGCCGGACGGCCGTATCATTGATACCGCCAATGGCAATGTGTCGCATACGGAAGGCCAGGGCTTCGCCATGCTCCTGGCGGTGGCGAATAACGATCGCCCGGCGTTCGACAAGCTGTGGCAGTGGACGGACAGCACCCTGCGCGACAAGTCTAACGGGCTGTTTTACTGGCGCTATAACCCGGTGGCGCCGGACCCGATCGCCGATAAAAACAACGCCACCGATGGCGATACCCTGATCGCCTGGGCGCTGCTGCGCGCGCAAAAGCAGTGGCAGGACAAGCGCTACGCCACGGCCTCCGATGCCATCACCGCCTCCCTGCTGAAATATACGGTGGTGACTTTCGCCGGTCGCCAGGTGATGCTCCCGGGCGTGAAGGGGTTTAACCGCAACGACCACCTGAACCTTAACCCCTCCTATTTCATCTTCCCGGCCTGGCGCGCCTTTGCGGAGCGGACGCACCTGACCGCCTGGCGGACATTGCAGAGTGACGGGCAGGCGCTGCTGGGGCAGATGGGCTGGGGGAAATCGCATCTGCCCAGCGACTGGGTGGCGCTGCGGGCGGATGGCAAGATGCTGCCGGCCAAAGAGTGGCCGCCGCGGATGAGTTTCGATGCGATCCGTATCCCGCTGTATATCTTGTGGGTCGATCCGCACAGCGCCTTGCTCGCACCGTGGAAAGCCTGGATGCAGAGTTACCCGCGCCTGCAAACTCCGGCGTGGATCAACGTTAGCACCAACGAGGTCGCCCCGTGGAATATGGCCGGCGGCCTGCTGGCGGTGCGTGATTTAACGCTTGGCGAACCGCTGGAAGCGCCGCAGATTGACGACAAGGATGATTATTACTCCGCCAGCCTCAAGCTGCTGGTCTGGCTGGCGAAACAGGATCAGCGCTAGCGCTGTGATGGCTTTGCAGGTTTCTCAGCCCGTATGCCTGCGGGCTGAGAGAAAAGAGCAGGAACGTCTCACGATGTAAGGCCGCCAGAATAGGCGGCCTTGTCGCTTATTGCGGATAAGGCACCCAACTGCCGCCATTCAGCTGGACATAAGGCTTGCCCTGATACTGGATAACGATGGCGTTGGCGTTTTCGGACACCGCCGCGCTCTGCGGCAGGTTGGCGACATACTGCTGCCAGTTGACGCTGTCTTCGCTGAACATTTTGCCGTCGAGGGCGCGCACCACCAGCTCCGACACCGCCAGGTAGCTGCTGGGCTGATCGATGATAATTGGCGCGCCTTCATGCGGCGCCTTCATGCCGAAGAATTTCACCGCCGTCGGGACGTTAGTGATCGACGGGCTCGGGATATCCCGCAGGCCAGACACCTGCATCTTATCGCCCTTCAGCGCGCCGCCGTGTTCCGGCACCACCACCACCATCACCTTACGCCCCGATTTTTCCAGTTCGGTGAAGAAGTTATCCAGGTCGTCAAACAGCTTCTGCGCCCGCACTTTGTAGTCCGCGGTTTTGCTTTGCCCCGGGAAGTGATTGCCGTCATGCAGCGGCAGGGTGTTATAGAACGTGGCGCTCCGCGGATTGCTGCTGGCCTCTTCGGTCTTCAGCCAGCGGTTGAGAACCGCGAGATCCTCATACACTGGCGAACCATCAAATGCCTGCAGGCTGACCGGCAGACCGCTCTGGTCCATCAGCGGGCTCTGCATGCCGCCCAGCGAACGCAGCTCTTTTAGGAAGTCGCCGAACAGGCCGTTGTGGCCGAGCATCAACTGCTGGTTGAAGCCGAGTTTCGCCAGGTTTTCAAACAGGTAGCAATCGGCGCCGGATGGCTGATACAGGTTGGTATGCGACAGCTGGCCGCAGCTGGCGCGCAGCAGACGCACCGCCGCTGGTCCGCTGTAGGAGGTCGCTGAGTTAAAGTTTTTGAAGACGATATCGAAATGCTTCCACAGCGGGTGGTCAATCAGCCCGGCGGCTTCAATATCCGACCAGGAGAGCGAGCAGATATTGATCACCAGCAGGTCAAACGGCTGCGCATCCGCCGGCAGCTGGTCCGGGAACGGTGTCTTGCGCTTCTGCTCGGCGGCATAGAAACCGTTCAGCCAGTTGGTGAGGTTGGCCGAGGTCGGCGGTTCGGTCTGCGGCGGAATATCGCTGCTGGCCGGGCTGGACGCGGCGCCAGCGGCGGCGTTGGTCCCGACGTTGGCCGGCGCGGTGGCGGCGGCAGTGGTGGGCTGACCGGCAGGCCAAATGGTAAAGGCCGGCAGCAGCGGACTGACCGCCTGCCAGACGACCATCGCGGAGACAAACACGGTAACGCGCAGCCACTGGCTGATAAACAGCCACAGCACCAGTAAAACAAAGAAGGCGCCGACCATGCTCCAGTTGATAAAGCGGACAATCAGATCCCAGATATAGCTGGCGCTGAAGCCGGCGATTTGCGATCCCTGGCTAAAAATCGACTCTGGCCCGGGCAGCCAGGTATCGTGCCAGAACAGCGCGAATCCCAGCGGAATGGCGATCCAGTGGCGGATGCGGTGCAGCTTTTCGCGCGGGATTGGCACCAGCAGAAAGGCGAGAAACACCAGGTTAAGCATCGGGTGAAAATTGAGATACCCGGCCCACAGCAGGGCAAACTTGACCAGAAAGTAGAAGTTCCAGCCGCCAAGGCCGCGCCAGTACTGCCAGAGCGGAAGCGGTGCCGCGGTCGTTTTTTTATTTGTCATTTGTTCGCTTTGCCTTGCTTAACCGTTGTTCCCCGGCGTAATACCCCTGCCGGTTTCACGTAACGGGGTTTAAAGAACATCAGTCTTAACGTCGTGCGGATCCGGCGCTGATAGTGGCGCGTCAGGTAGCCCAGCGGAAAAAACAGCAGGGCGCAGAGCACCACCAGTTGCAGAATATCGGCGATAGACATCATCAGACTTGCTCCTCACGGGTGGTTAACCGGTGTGGTTCGGGGTAGCGTCGCCAGTGGCGTCCATCATGGGTGGCGTTGATGGTCTCGTTTTTACCGACCGTGAGAGGCAGCGGTGTGTTCCAGCGCGCCGGCTCGACGCCGCGCATGATTACGATTTCCGAGAGGATTTGCTTGTCTTCAAACCACACCATGCGGTTAGAAAAAATATCGCCGGTCGGCAGCGGGAAAATGTGGTTTAGCGCGGTATCGAGGTCATTGATCCGGCAAAACGACAAGAACAGCACCAGCCGGTTATTGCCGATGGTCATGATGTCGCCCATCCGGTTGGGTTTGCATAACGTCAGCGCCTGCTCAACGCGCAGCCCCGGCGCCGGGCGCAGGGCCACCATCACGCCTTTGCTGTCGGCCGGCAGCAGGGTATTGGTCATCACGTTATGCACCGCTTCGCAAAAGGCGTCCCATTTCTGATAGCCCCGCAGCTTTAACGGCTGGCTCCAGGTCAGCAGGGTGGCAAAATCTTCCGGGATATGGCGGGAGAACTTTTGGTTCTGAACGCTTTCAATCAGCGTCAGGCAGCGGGAAAGCGACGCGCTGTTAGGGATCACCAGGCTGGCGCCGCTGCTGAGCAGCAGCCGCTCATCAGTCGCGCGCAGGCTGGGGGTTTGTTCGCGGACAATAATTTTCAGCGCCGTGCCGCGCTGACGGCGCAGGGTATGAATATAGCGTCCCAGCTGTTCAATTTGCGTGTTCTGGGTAATGGAGAAGAGGATCGTCGCCGCCTGCGCAGTGCGCCCGGCGTTGAAGACCTCGTCGTTGGTGTCAAACAGCGTCCAGTATTCCGACAGCGGCGGGGCACCTTCCAGCACGCGCACATTGCTGAGGATCGCTTTTTCATCGCTGCGCGGCTGCACGCTGGTTTCAGCATCCTGCGCTAATCGCCAGCCGGCGTCATCATGTTGCACCATCAGCTGCTGCTGGGCGCTGATGCCTTTATCGCTTCCCCACCAGGCAATATCAAAAAGATGGCGATCGCCCTGGTAGCGAATACTTGCCAGACCGGAAAGGGAGCGGTACGCGCGTAATAAAGGCGTGAGCTGCCGATCAATATCCTGCGCGGAATTGATCGCTAAGAATGCGCAGCGATGATATTGCGCCCAGCGGCTGGTCTTTTCCACCCAGGCGCATAACTTTTCGTTATTTATATTTTGCCAGGCATTTTCAGCACATAGCAGAATAAATAAATAATTGCCAGGTTCGAGGGAGCAGACCAAGTCGCGATGTATTTCTTCCAGCGCCTCCGGACGATTCGGCAGGGTAAACAGTGCAATATTATCCGGGCCGTGAATGTGTTCTAATGAAATGATATCATTTGGTTTATTCCCCATCACCAGCGCGGCAACCTTGCTGTTTTTCGCCTGCGTGGCCAGCGTCTGATTAAATAGACTGACGGCATCGGCATAACGGTCAACGTTGAGCCACCATACCCCGCCGACCGGCATATGGCACACTTCATCCCATAATGATGAAATACCCAAAGTAAATACACTATCCACGGCATCCCTCGTGCGCCCTGATTCACACTGGATAAGTTTACTAGCGAAACTGACAGAGTAAACCTAACATTGAAATTAAAGGTCATCAGTTTTAGCATGTACACCTGCTTTTTAAGGATGCGCTGTATACGTCCTCTGGTTTAATAATAAATTTCGAACGGACAGAGATATGCCAGCAAAAGATCCTGCGGTACCCACGGACGCCACGCTGGGGTACACCTTTCAAAATGATTTTCTGGCGCTTAGCCGGGCATTTTCCCTGCCGGATATTGATTATCATGATATTTCCAGGCGCGAACAGCTGAACGCGGCGCTGAAGCGCTGGCCGCTGCTGGCAGAGTTTGCAGAGAAAAAATAAGGAAGCCGGAGATGGCTATTCTGGGATTACAGGGCGTGCGAGGGGGGACTGGCGTCACGTCCATTACGGCTGCACTCGCCTGGGCGCTGCAATTGCTCGGTGAAACGGTGCTGGCGATCGACGCCAGCCCGGATAATATGCTGCGTTTTTTCTTCAATACCGACATCCATCATCAGGACGGCTGGGCGCGGGCGCTGCTCGATGGCCGGGACTGGCGCGACGCGGGTCTGCGCTATACGCAGCATATCGATCTGCTGCCGTTTGGCCAGCTCAGCGCGGGCGAAAGAGAAAACGTCGACCAGCTGCAGCCCACCCTGGGGGCGATGACGGAGGCCGTACTGCAGCTGCAGGGGCAGTACCGCTGGCTACTGCTGGATCTGCCGGCGGGCTATTCGCCGTTGACCCGCGAGCTGCTGACGCTCTGCGACCGCTCGCTGGTGGTGGTCCATCCCGACGCCAACAGCCATATCCGTTTGCACCAGCAGCCCTTTCCGGCCAACAGCGATATTCTGATTAACGATCTGCGGGTCGGCAGCCAGCTGCAGGAAGATCTCTACCAGCTGTGGCTCGAGAGCCAGCCGCGCATCCTGCCGGTGACCATTCATCGCGACGAGGCGATGGCCGAGTGCCTGGCGGCGAAGCAGCCCCTTGGGGAGTATCGCCAGGACTCTCTGGCGGCGGAAGAGGTACTGACCCTGGCGAACTGGTGCCTGATCCACTATGCCGGCGGGAGGCCGGCATGATCCGCCTCAGCACGCTGCTGCTGACCCCGCCGGTGGGGGAGCGGCTGCGCGCGCGCTATGACGACTACCGGCAGCATGGAGCCTCCTGGCTGTCGGCGTCGCTTGGCTGCCTGTGGGCATCGCTGGTCTGGGCGCTAATGCCGCTGGAGACGCCGCGCTGGCAGGCGATTCTGGCGCACCATGACACCTATTTCCCCCATATTAATCCGCATCGGCCACGTCCGCTGGATCCGCTGCGCTACCTGCTGCAATCCCTGTGGTTACTGACAACGCGCGTGCCGGAGCCGGAGAAAAAGGTCAACTGGCGTTCGCTGGCGGCGCTGGAAGGGGTGCACGGTCGCTATACGCAGTGGCTGGAAAAATTGCCTGAGCAGGTCAACGCCCGCACCGGTCATCTGGATAAACAGAAAGAGCTGGCGCACCTCAATCCCAAACTGCGCCGGGCGATCCTTGGGGGGGTGACCTGCTGCTCGCTGGTGCTGGCGCTGATGTGTATTACGCAGCCTTTTAACCCGCTGTCGCAGTTTATCTTCCTGATGCTGCTGTGGGGCGTGGCGCTGCTGGTGCGGCGCATCCCCGGCCGCTTCTCGGCGCTGATGCTGATCGTGCTGTCGCTGACGGTCTCGTGCCGCTATATCTGGTGGCGCTATACCTCGACGCTGAACTGGAACGACCCGGTAAGCCTGGTGTGCGGGATTATTTTGCTGTTCGCTGAGACCTACGCCTGGGTGGTGCTGGTGCTGGGCTACTTCCAGGTGGTCTGGCCGTTGAACCGCCAACCGGTGCCGCTGCCGGAGGACATGGATCTGTGGCCGACGGTGGACATCTTCGTCCCCACCTACAACGAAGATCTCAACGTGGTGAAAAACACCATCTACGCCTCGCAGGGCATCGACTGGCCGAAGGACAAGCTGAACATCTGGATCCTCGACGACGGCGGACGGGAAGCGTTTCGCCAGTTTGCCAAAGATGTCGGGGTGCACTATATCGCCCGTACCAGCCATGAGCACGCCAAAGCCGGCAACATCAACAATGCGCTGAAATACGCCAAAGGGGAGTTCGTCTCGATCTTTGACTGCGACCATGTGCCGACGCGCTCGTTTCTGCAGATGACCATGGGCTGGTTCCTGAAAGAGAAAGAGCTGGCGATGATGCAGACCCCGCACCACTTCTTCTCGCCCGATCCCTTCGAGCGCAACCTTGGTCGTTTTCGCAAAACGCCGAACGAAGGGACGCTATTCTACGGCCTGGTGCAGGACGGGAACGATATGTGGGACGCCACCTTCTTCTGCGGCTCCTGCGCCGTGATTCGCCGTGGCCCGCTGGATGAGATCGGCGGAATCGCCGTCGAAACGGTGACCGAAGATGCTCACACCTCGCTGCGCCTGCACCGGCGGGGTTACACCTCCGCCTATATGCGTATTCCGCAGGCGGCGGGGTTGGCGACGGAGAGTTTATCCGCGCATATCGGCCAGCGCATCCGCTGGGCGCGCGGGATGGTGCAGATATTCCGCCTCGATAATCCGCTGTTTGGCAAAGGCCTGAAGCTGGTACAGCGTGTCTGCTACGCCAACGCCATGCTTCACTTTCTCTCCGGTATTCCGCGCCTCATCTTCCTCACGGCGCCGCTGGCCTTTTTGCTGCTCCATGCCTATATCATTTATGCGCCAGCGCTGATGATCGCGCTATTCGTGTTGCCGCATATGATCCACGCCAGCCTGACCAACTCGAAGATTCAGGGCAAATATCGCCATTCGTTCTGGAGTGAAATCTACGAGACGGTGCTCGCCTGGTATATCGCGCCGCCCACCTTTGTGGCGCTGATTAATCCGCATAAAGGCAAATTCAACGTCACCGCGAAGGGCGGACTGGTGGAAGAGGAGTATGTCGACTGGGTGATTTCCCGGCCCTATATCTACCTCGTGCTGCTCAACCTGGTCGGCGTCGCGGTGGGGATCTGGCGCTTTATGTACGGCCCGGAAAACGAAATTCTCACCGTCTGGGTGAGTATTGTCTGGGTGTTCTACAACCTGATTATTCTTGGCGGCGCGGTGGCGGTCTCGGTCGAAAGCAAGCAGGTCCGCCGGTCGCATCGTGTCGAAATGAGCATGCCGGCGGCAATTGCCCGCGAAGATGGCCATCTGTTCTCCTGCACCGTTCACGACTATTCCGACGGTGGGCTGGGGATCAAAATTCACGGCGACGCTCAGGTGTTGGAGGGGCAGAACGCCAGGCTGCTGCTCAAACGGGGACAGCAGGAGTATGCCTTCCCGGTGCGGGTCGCGCGGGTCAACGGCAGCGAAGTGGGATTGCAGCTGCTGCCGTTGACCAACCAGCAGCATATCGATTTTGTGCAGTGTACGTTTGCCCGCGCCGATACGTGGGCGCTTTGGCAGGATAGCTTCCCGGAAGACAAGCCGATGGAAAGCCTGCTGGATATCCTCAAGCTGGGGTTCCGTGGCTATCGTCACCTGGCGGAGTTTTCGCCGCCGTCGGTGAAGGTGGTTTTCCGCGCGCTCACCTCGCTGGTGGCATGGATAGTGTCGTTTGTACCCCGACGCCCTGAACGCGCCGCGCCGACGCTCTCCGCAGACCCGGCAATGGCTCAACAATGATGATAATGCGATGAAAAGAAAACTTTCCTGGATGTGTGCAGTAGCGGTGGGCATGTGCAGCTGGTATCCGCTGGCCTCTTACGCGGCGCCGGCCACCGTGGTGAATCCGGCCCCTGGCGTTCAGCCGCAGGCGGCCTCCCCGCTCGCGCCGGTGACGACAGGCGAGCCGACGGCAACCCTCGCCGAACCGACCGCTCCGGCGGTGGTCGCCGAGAACGTCCCGCAGCGGGAGGTGAAGCTGACCTTTGCCACCATCGCGCCGCCTCCGGGCAGCATTGTGCTGCGCGGCTCACGGCCTGACGCCTCGGTTGAATTCGGCATGCGTAGCGATGAGCTGGTCGCTAACGCGCTGCTCAATCTGGAATACACCCCGTCGCCCTCGCTGCTGCCCGTGCAGTCGCAGCTGAAAGTCTATCTCAACGATGAGCTGATGGGCGTCCTGCCCGTCACCAAAGAGCAGCTGGGGAAAAAGATCCGCGCACAGCTGCCGATTGACCCGCTGTATATCACCGACTTCAACCGTATACGGCTGGAGTTTGTCGGCCACTACCGCGATGTCTGCGAAAACCCGGCCAGCAGCACGCTATGGCTGGACGTCGGGCGCGAAAGCTATCTGGATCTCACCTACCAGTCGCTGAAGGTGCATAACGATCTGTCGCACTTCCCGGTACCGTTCTACGATCCGCGCGACAACCGCCCGCTGACGCTGCCGATGATTTTCCCGGGCTCGCCGGCGGTGGCCCAGCAGCAGGCGGCGGCGATTATCGCTTCATGGTTCGGCAGCAAGGCCGGCTGGCGCGGCCAGCAGTTCCCGGTCTATTTCAACGAACTGCCGGATCGTAACGCCATTGTCTTCGCCACCAACGACAAGCGTCCGGATTTCCTGCGCGATCATCCGCCGGTCAACGCGCCGACCATCGAAATGATCGACAACCCGAACGATCCTTACGTCAAGCTGCTGGTTATTTTCGGCCGCGATGATAAAGACCTGCTGCTGGCGGCGAAGGGGATTGCCCAGGGCAATATTCTGTTCCGCGGCAGCAGCGTCACCGTGGACGGCATCAAAACCCTGCAGCCGCGGCAGCCATACGATGCGCCAAACTGGGTGCGCACCGACCGCTCGGTCACCTTTGCTGAGCTGAAAACCTATGAGCAACAGCTGCAGTCCAGCGGGCTGGTGCCGGATGCCATCACCGTGGCGCTTAACCTGCCGCCGGATCTCTATCTGCTGCGGGCCAACGGCATCGATATGGATCTGAAATATCGCTATACCATGCCGCCGGTGAAGGATAGCTCGCGGATGGATATCAGCCTTAACGACCAGTTCCTGCAGTCGTTCAGCCTTAACAGCTCGCAGGACGTGAACAAACTGATCCTGCGCCTGCCGGTGCTGCAGGGGCTGCTGGACGGCAAATCGGAGGTTACCATACCCGCGCTGCGTCTTGGGGCGGTGAACCAGCTGCGCTTTGACTTCCAGTACATGAACCCGATGCCCGGCGGCTCTATCGACAACTGTATTACCTTCCAGCCGGTGCAGAACCATGTGGTGATCGGCGACGATTCGACCATCGACTTCTCGAAGTATTATCACTTTATTGCTCTACCGGACCTGCGCGTCTTCGCCAATGCTGGCTTCCCTTACAGCCGTATGGCGGACCTCGCCGACACCCTGGTGGTGGTGCCGAAGGCGCCGACCCAGGGCCAGGTGGCGACGCTGCTGCAGGCGCTGGGCGGCATCGGTTCGCAGACCGGCCTGGCGGCGATTAATCTGCAAATGACTGACGATGGCAACCAGATCAAGAATAAAGATGCGGATCTGCTGCTGATCGGCGCGATCCCCTCGTCCCTCAAGGACGATACCAAAATCAACCTGCTGGTCGAGGCGACCAAAAGCTGGGTGAAAATGCCGATGCGTCATTACGACCTGGCGAGCATTTATCCCGATGACGAGGCCCGCACGCCCAACACCCGCACCGACATCACTTCTTCCGGACCGATGGCGGCGGTGATTGGCTTCCAGTCGCCCTACAACGATCAGCGCAGCGTGGTGGCCCTGCTGGCCGACAGCCCGCGCGGTAATGAACTGCTAACCAACGCCCTCAACGACAGTGGTAAGCGGGCGGCGATGTTTGGCTCGGTGGCGGTGATCCGCGAATCCGGCGTCAACAGCCTGCGGGTGGGCGATGTTTACTATGTCGGCCATCTGCCCTGGTTCGAGCGCATCTGGTTCGCGCTCTCTAACCACCCGATACTGCTGGCGATCTTCGCCGCGGTCAGTATCGTGCTGTTGGCGTGGGTCCTGTGGCGCATGCTGCGCATTATCAGCCGCCGCCGCCTTAGCCTGGATGATGAGTAAACCATGATGAAAGTACTTTGCGGCGCGGTGCTCTCCGCGCTGGTGCTGGCGGCGGGCCAGGCGAGCGCCGCCTGCCAGTGGCCCGCCTGGGAGCAGTTTAAGCAAGCCTACGTCAGCCCCGAGGGGCGGGTGATCGACCCCAGCGATGCGCGCAAAATTTCCACTTCCGAAGGACAGAGCTATGGCCTGTTCTTTGCCCTGGCGGCCAACGATCGCGCGGGGTTCGACAAGCTGCTGACCTGGACACAGAACAACCTGGCGGAGGGCGACCTGCGGCAGCATCTGCCGGGCTGGCTGTGGGGGAAAAAGGACGACGAGCAGTGGACGCTGCTGGACAGCAATTCGGCATCCGACTCAGATCTGTGGATAGCCTGGGCGCTGCTGGAGGCGGGGCGCCTGTGGCAGCAGCCGCAGTACACCGAGACCGGGAAAGCGCTGCTGGCGCGGATTGTCGATGAAGAGACGGTGGCGGTGCCGGGCCTTGGCACGATGCTGCTGCCGGGAAAAGTCGGTTTTGCCGATGACAGCGGCTGGCGGTTTAACCCCAGCTATCTTCCACCGCAGCTGGCCACCTATTTTGTGCGTTTTGGCGCGCCGTGGCCTGCCCTGCGCGATACTAACCTGCGTCTGCTGCTGGAGACCGCACCGAAAGGCTTTACCCCGGACTGGGTGCGCTATGAGAAAGGGAAAGGCTGGCAGCTGAAAACGGAGAAGCCGCCGATCGGCAGCTATGACGCGATTCGCGTCTACCTGTGGGTGGGCATGCTTCATGACGGCGATAAGCAGAAAGCGCGTCTGCTGGCCCGCTTTGCGCCGATGGCGGCGCAGACCGCGGAGCAGGGGGTACCGCCGGAGAAAGTGAATATCGCCACCGGCAAAACCAGCGGCCAGGGGCCGGTGGGCTTTTCCGCGGTGATGCTGCCGTTTTTACAGAACGACGAGGCCCGGTCGGTGCAACGGCAGCGCGTCGCCGATAACTATCCCGGCGCGGATGCCTACTACAGCGCGGTCCTGACGCTGTTTGGCCAGGGTTGGGATCAACACCGTTTTCGTTTCACTGCGGGTGGCGAATTACAACCTGACTGGAACCAGGAATGCGCAAGCTCTCACTAAGTTTACTCACGCTGTCCCTCGGCGTTGCGCTGCTGCCGTTAGCGCAGGCGGCGACGACGCCCGCCCAGGAACATCTGCTGGAGCAGGTGCGCCTCGGCGAGGCCAGCAATCGTGAAGACCTGGTGCGCCAGTCGCTGTACCGTCTGGAGCTGATTGACCCCAACAACCCGGACCTGATTGCCGCGCGGATGCGCTATCTGCTGCGCCAGGGGGATGCCGCCGGGGCACAAAAAGAGCTGGAGCGACTGACGAAGCTGGCGCCGGACTCCCCGGAGCTGAAGGCGTCGCGCAATGAGATGAAAAGCAACACCGGCGAGGGTCGTCAGGCGCTGCAGCAGGCGCGACTGCTGGGCGTGGCCGGGAAGGTCGATGAAGCCATCGCCGCCTACGAAAAGCTGTTCGGCGGCGTGCCGGATGATGTTGATGCCGCGATTGAATACTGGACGCTGGTGGCGCGCCTGCCGGCCCGTCATAGCGAAGGCGTCAGCCAGCTGAAAAAACTGAACGCCAGCGCGCCGGGCAACGTCAGCCTGCTCACGGCGCTGGCGAAGCAGATGTTTGCCGATAACAAACCGCAGGAAGGGTTCGCCTATCTGGCGGAAATGGCCCGCTCGGCCTCAGGACGCGGTATCGCCGCCGATATGTGGTACAGCGAGGTGAAAAGCATGCCGGTGAGCAAGGCCAGCGTGCAGGCGTTGCAGCAATTCCTGCTGCAGTTTCCTACCGGCTCGGTGGCGGCGAACGCCCGCGTCCTGCTCGACCAACAGCAGGCGCAGCTGCAGGATCCGACGTTCCGCGCCCGCTCGGAAGGGCTGGCGGCGATCAAATCCGGAAATACCTCGCAGGCGGTGGCGGATCTGCAGAAAGCCGTTCAGGCCGACAGCCGCGACAGCGATGCGGTGGGCGCCCTCGGCCAGGCCTATTCCCAGCGCGGCGACCGCGCGCGGGCGGTGGCCCAGCTCAATAAAGCGATCGCCATGGATCCCGACAGCCCGAATCGCGGCAAATGGGACAGCCTGCTGCAAACCAACCTCTACTGGCTGCTGATCAAGCAGGGGGATAACGCCCTGAAGGCCGGTAAGCTTGCGCAAGCGCAGAATTATTATGCCCAGGCGCAGCGGGTCGATCGGACCGACAGCTATGCCGTGCTGGGGCTGGGCGACGTCGCGGCGGCGCGCAAAGAGTCGGCGGCGGCGGAGCGCTATTATCAGCAGGCGTTGCGCCTGGATCGCGGCAATAACCTGGCGGTGCGCGGCCTGGCCAACCTCTATCGCGCCGAATCGCCCGAGAAAGCCAGCGCCTGGATCGCCGGCCTTCCTGCTGCCCAGCGGCGCAGTATTGATGATATCGAGCGCAGCCTGACCAACGACCGGCTGGAGAAACAGGCGCAGGCCCTGGAGAGCCAGGGCAACTGGGCGCAGGCGGCGGAAGTCCAGCGTCGGCGCCTGGCGCTCGATCCGGACAGCGTGTGGATCACCTATCGTCTGGCGCGGGATCTGGTCAGCGCCGGCGAACGCCAGCAAGCCGATGCGCTGATGCGGGCGATGGTCAACCGCCAGCCGCAGGATGCTGAACGGATATACGCCTCGGGGCTGTACCTGTCGGGGAACGACCAGGACGATCTGGCGCTGGCGCAAATCGCCACCCTGCCGCGCAGCGCGTGGACGGATAACATCCGTGAACTGGAGGCGCGTCTGCAAAGCGACCGGGTGCTGCGCCAGGCGAACCAATTGCGCGACAGCGGCGAGGAAGCGCAGGCGATCGCCCTCATCAAACAGCAGCCGGCCTCGGTACGCTATAACCTGACGCTGGCCGACTGGGCGCAGCAGCGCGGCGACAACCAGACGGCGATTGCCGACTATCAGCGGGTGCTGCGTCAGGAAGCCGACAACGGCGATGCGCGCCTCGGCCTTGCGGAAGTCTACCTGGCCGAGGGGGATAAACCGGCCGCCCGGGCGCAGGTCATGCAGCTGAAAGGCGCAGAGGCCGAATCCATGAATATGCAGCGGCGGGTCGCCCTGGCGCGAGCTGGCCTTGGCGATACCGCTGACGCCCAACGGATTTTTAACCAGATTGTGCCGCAGGCGAAGGCGCAGCCGCCCTCGATGGAGAGCGCGCTGGTGCTGCGCGATGCCGCGCGCTTTGCCACCCGGAACGGGGAGCCGCAGCAGGCGCTGACCCACTACCGGGAGGCGATGGTGGCCTCCGGCATCACCCCCGCGCAGCCGCAGGATAACGATACCTTTACCCGGCTGACGCGCAACGACAGCCGGGATGACTGGCTGAAGCGCGGGATCCGCAGCGATGCCGCCGATCTTTATCGCCAGCAGGATCTGAACGTCACCCTGGAACATGACTTCTGGGGATCCAGCGGCACCGGCGGCTATTCCGATCTGAAGGCGCATACCACCATGCTGCAGGTGGATGCCCCGCTAGCGGATGGCCGGATGTTCTTCCGCACCGACCTGGTCAATATGGATGCCGGCAGCTTTTCCACCCACAGTGACGGGAGCTACTCGCCCAGTTGGGGCACCTGTGGGGAGATCGCCTGCACCAGCGGCAGTAAAAATCAGACCGACAGCGGGGCCAGCGTGGCGGTCGGCTGGCAGAACGACACCTGGAGCGGGGATATCGGCACCACGCCGATGGGCTTCAATGTCGTCGATGTGGTCGGCGGCCTGAGCTACAGCAGCGACGTCGGGCCAGTGGGGTACACGGTCAACGTCCACCGGCGGCCCATCTCCAGCTCGCTGCTCTCCTTCGGCGGGCAGAAAGACAGCAACAGCCATACCGGCACCACCTGGGGCGGTGTCCGCGCCGACGGCGGCGGTGTGAGCCTCAGCTATGACCGGGGCGAAGCGCACGGGATCTGGTCCTCGCTGGGGGCCGACTCGTTGACCGGTAAAAACGTGGCGGATAACTGGCGCGTGCGCTGGATGACCGGCTACTACTACAAGGTGATTAACGAGAATAATCGTCGCGTCACCGTCGGCCTCAACAATATGATCTGGCACTACGACAAAGATCTCAGCGGCTACACCCTCGGCCAGGGCGGCTATTACAGCCCGCAGGAGTACCTCTCTTTCGCCGTGCCGGTGACCTGGCGTCAGCGCACGGAGAACTGGTCCTGGGAACTCGGCGGGTCGGTGTCATGGTCCCATTCGCGTACCCAAACGCAGGCCCGCTATCCGCTGCTGAACCTGATCCCGTCCGACTACCGGCAGCGCGCCAGCGAACTGACGGAGCAGGGCAGCAGCAGCCAGGGATTCGGTTACACCGCCAGAGCGCTGGTGGAGCGGCGGGTGACCAGCAACTGGTTCGTTGGCGCCGCGGTCGATATTCAGCAGGCGAAGGATTATACCCCAAGCCATGCGCTGCTTTACGTCCGCTACTCGGCGGCAGGCTGGCAGGGGGATCTGGATATGCCGCCCCAGCCGCTGGTGCCTTACGCCGACTGGTAGCAGAATAGGCTGAATTACGTCACAGAGCGCCACTCCACGGCGCGCTTCGCGTATACTCGTGAGGCGTTGCCCACCGTCGGCCGCCGGGGAGGTCTCTCCGGCGTCTGCGTCACCGCGCGGAAATATCCCGTCACTTCATCCCTCGCGGGCGTGGGCGAAGGATTTGAGTATATAATCAGCCTGAAACGACCGGGATTGAAGGATTGATACCGGGTATGCATTCAGTATCAGTGGAGAACACCGTTGCGCGTCAGCCGTTCACTTACAATCAAACAGATGGCGATGGTCGCGAGCGTGTCCATGGCCTTTGTATTGGTTTTTTGCACTATTTTGCTGTTTCACTTTGTGCAACAGAGTCGCTTTACCACGGCCACGCAGTTAGAAAGTATCGCGCGATCCGTTCGCGAACCGCTGTCGGCGGCTATTCTGAAAGCCGATATTCCGGAAGCGGAAGCTATTTTAAGCCGTATCCAGCCTGCTGGCATCGTCAGCCGGGCGGATGTGGTCTTGCCCAACCAGTTCCAGGCGTTACGGATGCGGTTTATCCCCGAGCGGTCGGTGCCGGTGACCATCACCCGGCTGTTTGAGCTGCCGGTGCAGATTTCGCTGCCCATTTATTCGCTGGAGCGGCCGGCCAACCCGCAGCCGCTGGCCTATCTGGTGCTGCAGGCCGATTCCTATCGCATGTATAAATTCGTCATGAGCGCCCTTGCCACGTTAGTGACTGCTTACTTACTTCTGGTGCTGATGTTGACGGTGGCGCTCACCTGGTGCATCAACCGGCTGATGGTTCGCCCTCTGCGGCGTATCGCCCGCGAGCTGAACGATCTCTCCCAGCAGGAGCGTCTTGGGCATCAGCTGACCCTCCCGCGCCTGCACCATGACGACGAGATCGGCATGCTGGTGCGCAGCTATAACCGCAACCAGCAGAGCCTGGTGCGCCAGCATGATGAGCTGTCCATCCAGTCGACCCGCTTCCCGGTCTCCGAGCTGCCGAATAAAGCCTTTTTGCTGGCGATGCTGGAGCAGACGGTGGCCCGCCCGCAGAGCGCCGCGCTGATCGTCGTCGCCTGTGAAACCCTACAGGACGCCGCCGGCGTGCTCAAGGAGAGCCAGCGCGAAATGCTGCTCCTGACGCTGGTGGAGAAGCTGCGCGCCGCGATCCCGCCGCAGATGGTGCTGGCCCAGGTGAGCGGCTATGACTTCGCCATTCTCGCCGATGGCCTCGCCGAATCCTGGCAGGCGGTGACGTTAAGTAAGCAAGTGCTCACTATTATTAATGAACGTTTGCCGCTGCATGGTCTGCAGCTGCGACCCTACGCCAGCGTCGGGATCGTTATGTTCCACCCCGGCCTCAGCGCCGAACAGTTTTACCGGCGCGCGGTGTCAGCCGCCGTCACCGCAAGACGCAAAGGTAAAAACCAGATTGAGTTCTTCGATCCCGAGCAGATGGAAAAGGCTCAGCGTCGCTTGATGGAAGAGCACGATATAATGACCGCCCTCGACAACCAGCAGTTCGCTATCTGGCTGCAGCCGCAGGTGGCCTGCGCCAGCGGCGAGATCTGCGGCGCCGAGGTGCTGCTGCGTCAGCGGCAGGCGGATGGCAGCTGGTCGCTACCGCCGGCGCTGATTGAGCGCATTGAGTCCTGCGGGCTGATTATCCCGGTCGGCTACTGGGTGATGGAAGAGGCCTGCCGCCAGCTGGCGGCCTGGCAAAGCCAGGGGATTATGCTGCCGCTGTCGGTCAATGTTTCGCTGCTTCAGCTGCTGGAGCACGATCGCGGCGAGGAGATGCTGAAGCTGATCGCCCGCTACCGCATCGCGCCGGGTACCTTAATCCTCGAGGTGACGGAGAGCTGCCGGATGGACGATCCGCAGGACGTGATGGCGCGGTTGCGGCCTCTGCGCGAGGCCGGGGTACGTATTGCGCTGGATGATTTTGGCATGGGTTACGCCGGGTTGCACCAGCTGCAGCAGATGAAGGCCCTGCCGGTGGATATCCTGAAAATCGATAAGGTATTCATCGATATGCTGCCGGAGGATGTCAGCATGGTGCCGGCGATGATCCAGCTCGCGCGCGGCCTGTCGCTACGTATCGTGGCGGAAGGGGTGGAGAACGAGGCCCAGTACCGCTGGTTGCAAGCCGCCGGCGTCGAGGTGCTCCAGGGCCATCTGTTCGGTTGCGCTTTACCGCAGGAGGCGTTCAGCGCGCGCTATCTCTCCCCGGTCCGGGAGGATGCAAATTTGTAAATGTTTTGTTGACTTGTGCGAGTCAGCTCAAAGATTTTAACAATTGCTTTGCACTTTCGGCGTTAGTTATTTCTGAAATGTTTCCAGGGTGTTATTTTTAAGCCACAGACGTCAAATATCCCTTCTTGCTCTGTGGTTATTCCCAAAGGACACCCTATGAAAACCTCTATCTTTAAAAGCCTCTATGTCCAGGTTCTGACGGCCATAGCGATCGGTATTCTGCTGGGCCATTTTTACCCGGAACTGGGCGCGCAAATGAAACCCTTCGGCGACGCCTTCGTTAAGCTGATTAAAATGGTGATTGCTCCGGTTATCTTCTGTACCGTCGTGACGGGGATCGCCGGGATGGAGAGCATGAAAGCCGTTGGCCGTACCGGGGCGGTAGCGCTACTCTATTTCGAAGTGGTCAGCACCATCGCGCTGATTATCGGTCTGATTATCGTCAACGTGGTGCAGCCGGGGGCCGGGATGAACGTCGACCCGTCGACGCTCGATGCGAAAGCGGTGGCGGTGTACGCTGAGCAGGCGAAAGACCAGGGGGTGGTGGCCTTTTTACTGGATGTGATCCCGGGCAGCGTCATTGGCGCCTTCGCCAGCGGCAACATCCTGCAGGTTCTGCTGTTCGCCGTTCTGTTTGGCTTTGCCCTGCATCGTCTGGGCAGCAAGGGCCAGCTGATTTTCAACGTCATTGAAAGTTTCTCGCAGGTCATCTTCGGCATCATCAATATGATTA
Source organism: Klebsiella sp. Q2 (assembly GCF_009900705.1). NCBI lineage: Bacteria > Pseudomonadati > Pseudomonadota > Gammaproteobacteria > Enterobacterales > Enterobacteriaceae > Klebsiella > Klebsiella sp. Q2. The sequence goes on from NZ_JAAABE010000005.1 coordinate 202,343, forward strand.
TGCGCCTGGCGCCGATCGGCGCCTTCGGGGCCATGGCCTTCACCATCGGTAAATATGGCGTCGGCACCCTGGTGCAGCTGGGGCAGCTGATCATCTGCTTCTATATCACCTGTATCCTGTTCGTGGTGCTGGTGCTGGGGAGCATCGCCCGGGCCACCGGCTTCAGCATCTTTAAATTTATCCGCTATATCCGTGAAGAGCTGCTGATCGTGCTGGGGACCTCCTCATCCGAATCGGCGCTGCCGCGCATGCTCGACAAGATGGAGAAGCTCGGCTGTCGTAAGTCGGTGGTGGGCCTGGTGATCCCGACCGGCTATTCGTTTAACCTCGACGGCACCTCTATCTATCTGACGATGGCGGCGGTGTTTATCGCCCAGGCGACCAACAGCCATATGGATATTTTCCATCAAATCACCCTGCTGGTGGTGCTGCTGCTCTCCTCGAAAGGGGCTGCGGGAGTGACCGGCAGCGGCTTCATCGTGCTGGCGGCGACCATCTCGGCGGTTGGGCATTTACCGGTCGCTGGCCTGGCGCTGATCCTCGGTATCGACCGCTTTATGTCCGAAGCCCGCGCTTTGACTAACCTGGTCGGTAACGGCGTCGCCACGGTGGTGGTGGCAAAATGGGTGAAAGAACTCGATGCCAAACAGATGGATGATGTGCTGAATAACCGCGTTCCCGCGAACAAAACGCACGAATTATCCTCTTAAATCCTCCTCTTAGGCCCGTACTCCCTTGCTGGAGTACGGGCTCCTGCGCATAATTAGAGGTCATTTCCGCCCGGCGGGAATGACACGAAATGATTATTTTACGTTGTCATGCGACATTTTCGTCTCCGTGTGGTCTAACCGACGTATTTCACTCTCACTTTTTTCGGCAGCCCGTCAGTGGGATGCTGTTGTAACCAGGAATGTTCATCAGGGGTTCACATGCAGGGCACAACAATTAAACTCTTAACGGGCGGTTTGCTGATGGTAGCGGCGGCCGGTTATGTGCAGGCAGAAGCGCTCCAGCCTGATCCGGCCTGGCAACAAGGGACCTTAGCGAATGGGTTGTCGTGGCAGGTGCTGGCCACGCCGCAGCGTCCCAGCGACCGTATCGAAGTCCGTCTGTCCGTGAATATTGGCTCGCTGAGCGAAAGCACTCAGCAGAGCGGTTTCAGCCGTTTTATTCCCCGTCTGGCGTTGACGCAAAGCGGCAGCCTGCCGACGATGCAGGCGCGCTCGCTGTGGCAGCAGAGTATTGACCCGAAGCGTCCTCTGCCGCCGGCCATCGTCTCCTACGATTACACGATGTTTAATCTCAGCCTGCCGAATAACCGCAACGATCTGCTGAAAGAGGCGCTGAGCTGGCTGGCGGACGCCAGCGGTAAACTGACCATTACGCCTGAATCGATCAATCACGCGCTGCAGGGCAACGACATGGTGGCGACCTGGCCGCTGGATACCAAAGAGGGCTGGTGGCGCTATCGCCTGAAGGGCTCCACCATGCTGGGCCACGATCCCGCCGCGCCGCTGAAGCAGCCGATCGACGTGGCGCAGCTGAAAGACTTTTATCAAAAATGGTACACCCCTGACGCCATGACGCTGATCGTGGTGGGTAACGTCGACAGCCGCAGCGTCGCTGAGCAAATCAGCAAGACCTTTGGCGATCTGAAGGGTAAGCGGGAAACGCCGGCGGCGGTGCCGACCTTATCGCCGCTGCCCACCGTGCCGGTCAGCATCATGACCAGCGCCGTGCGCCAGGACAAACTGTCCATCATGTGGGACGCCCCCTGGCAGCCGATCCGCGATTCCGCAGCGCTGCAGCGCTACTGGCGCGACGACCTCGCCCGCGAAGCGCTGTTCTGGCACGTGCAGCAGAGCCTGAGCAAAAATAACGTCAAGGATATTGGGCTTGGTTTCGACTGCCGGGTGCTCTATCAGCGCGCGCAGTGCGCCATCAATATCGAATCGCCGGGCGAGCGCCTGAATAACAACCTGAGCGTGGTTTCGCGCGAATTGGCGAAAGTGCGCGACAACGGCCTGCCGCAGGAGGAGTTTGACGCGCTTATCGCCCAGAAAAGCCTCGAGCTGCAGAAGCTGTTTGCCACCTATGCGCGCACCGATACCGACATTCTGATGAGCCAGCGCATGCGCTCCTTGCAAAATCAGGTGGTGGATATCGCGCCGGAGCAGTACCAGAAGCTGCGTCAGGAGTTCCTCAACTCCCTGACGGTGGACATGCTGAACCAGTACCTGCGTCAGCAACTCTCTCAGGATATGGCGCTGGTGTTACAGCAGCCGAAAGGCGAACCGGAATACAACATGAAGGAGCTGCAGGCCACGTGGGAAAAACTGATGGCGCCGAGTCCGGCGAGTCCGGCGGCCGCAGCGACCAGCGGCAGCGCCGATACGGTTGACGCCCACAGCGAGGCCAGCGACATCCCGTCGGGGCAGTAACCTGACGCCTCTCCGGCGCGCCAGCGGCGGCCGGAGAGCGCTTACAGGTGAGGATTATTGCGGCATCGCTTCCCGCGGGATGATCGCCCCGCGATACTGGATCACCGTGCTGGCGGTCAGATGTCCGCGTCTGGCGGCGGATTCAGCATCGCCGCCGGTCAGGCGAACGGCCAGATAGCCGGCGCTGAAGGAGTCGCCGGCGGCGGTGGTATCCACCACCTTCTCTTTGGCCAGCTTGACGGCCGGCACTTCCCGCAGCGGTTGCCCGCTAACCGAGACCAGGCAGGCATCCGCTCCGCGCTTCACCACCACCTCTTCCACGCCGGCGGCGTGGGTGCGGGCGATCACCTCGGCGACCGGTTTTTCGCCCCACAGCGCGTCTTCATCGTCGAGGGTCAGAAACGCGATATCGGTGCAGGCGAGCATCTCCTGATAAACCTGCTGCGTCTCCGCCTGGCTGGCCCACAGGCGCGGGCGATAGTTGTTGTCGAAGATCACCTTGCCGCCGTTGGCGCGGCACTCACGCAGCAGCGTGAACAACGTTGCACGACTGACCGGGCTGAGAATGGCGAGGCTGATACCGCTCAGATAGAGATAGTCGAAAGTGGCCAGCTCTTCGCAAATCGCCGCTGCGCGATCGCTCTCCAGCCAGAATTTTGCCGCCGCCTCGTTGCGCCAGTAGTAGAAGGTGCGCTCGCCGGCGTCATCGGTTTCAATGTAATACAGCCCCGGCAGGCGGTCGGCCATCCGCTGGATAAGATCGATGTTGACGTTTTCCTGCTGCCAGCTGTCGAGCATCTGCTGGCTGAACGCATCGGTTCCCAGCGCGGTGACGTAGTGGACGCTCAGCGCGCTGGCATCTGTCTGCCGCGCGATATAGACCGAAGTGTTTAAGGTATCGCCGCCAAAGCCGCGGTTAACGGCCCCGTTCTTCTCTGACAGCTCAATCATGCATTCGCCAATGACGGCAATTTTTTTAGACATAGCCAGAACCTGCAATGGAATCGATATAAGCGCTAGTGTGCGCTGCGCTGTTTTGCTGGTCAATCATATTAAAACATCGTTCCATTATTTTTTTGACCTGACGCGCGTAATGTGACGAAAAGCGCATTTCCAGGAGAAACGCCGCTTTTTGACTATATTCAGGACTGACGTGATGCAAAAGGAGCGGAGTAGGGATGAGCAGAACCCGTAAAACGTTGGTAATCATCACAGGAACGATACTGTTGCTGATCGTTCTCTTCTTTATCGTGCTGGCCACCTTTGACTGGAACCGGCTGAAGCCGACGATCAATCAGAAAGTGTCTGCCGAGCTGAACCGCCCGTTCGCCATCCGCGGCGATCTCGGCGTGGTCTGGGAGCGTCAGCCGGAGGAGCGCGGCTGGCGCAGCTGGATCCCGTGGCCCCATGTGCACGCGGAGGATATCGTGCTGGGCAATCCGCCGGCCATTCCCCAGGTGACCATGATCCACCTGCCGCGGGTGGAGGCGACCCTCGCCCCGCTGGCGCTGCTGAGCAAAACGGTGTATCTGCCGTGGATCAAGCTGGAACGGCCCGACGTGCGGCTGATCCGCCTGGCGGAAGACAACAATAACTGGACCTTTCAGCTGGCTGGCGATAGGCGTGCCGCGGGGGACAGCGCCCCCTCCAGCTGGTCTTTCCGCCTTGATAATATTCTTTTCGACCGCGGGACTATCGCCATCGATGACAAGGTTACCCGCAGCGATATCACCATCCTCGTCGATCCTCTAGGCAAACCGCTGCCGTTCAGCGAAGTCACCGGCACGCAGGATCGGCAGAGCGCGGCGAAACCAGGCGACTATGTCTTTGGCCTGTCGCTGAAGGGCCGCTACAAGGGCCAGCCGGTTAGCGGCAACGGTAAAATCGGCGGCATGCTGGCCCTGCGCAGCGCAAGCACGCCTTTCCCGCTGCAGGGCGACTTCCGCTCCGGCAATACGCGGGTGGCGTTTAGCGGCACGGTCAGCGACCCGCTCAACGTCGGTGGCATTGACCTGCGGCTGAAATTCGCCGGCGATTCGCTGCGCGACCTCTACGACCTGACCGGCGTGCTGCTGCCGGAGACGCCGTCGTTCTCCACCGACGGCCACCTGCGCGCCGACTTTAAGCAGAAAAACCGCATGCGCTTTGACTATCAGGATTTTAACGGCCGGATCGGCGATAGCGACATTCATGGCTCCCTGACCTATACCACTGGCAAACCGCGACCGAAGCTCAGCGGCGACATGGAGTCGAAGCAGCTGCGGCTGGCGGATCTCGGGCCGTTAATCGGCGTCGACTCCGGCAAAGGGACGAAGAAAGGCGCTGCGCGCCAGGCGGGCGACCGACCGCAGCCGGCGGGTAAAGTGTTGCCGGCGGACCGCTTTGAAACCGATAAATGGCAGGTGATGGATGCCGATGTGCGCTTTAAGGGCCGGAGAATCGAGCACGGCGGCACGCTGCCGATCAGCGATCTGGCGACTCACGTGATCCTGGAGGATGGCGACCTGCGCCTGCAGCCGGTGCGTTTTGGCCTGGCCAACGGGTCGATTGCCGGCAGCGTGCACCTGCAGGGCGATAAAAAGCCGCTGCAGGGTGAGGCCAATCTGCAGGCGCGGCGCCTGAAGCTGAAGGCGCTGATGCCGAACGTCGAGATGATGCAGAAAACCCTCGGCGAGATGAATGGCGACGTTCAGCTGCGCGGCAGCGGCAACTCGGTGGCGGCCCTGCTCGGCAACAGCAACGGCAACCTGAAGCTGCTGATGAACGACGGCCTGATCAGTCGCAACCTGATGGAAATTCTCGGCCTTAACGTTGGCAACTACCTGATCGGCCAGATTTTTGGCGATGAGGAGGTTCGGGTGAACTGCGCGGCGGCCAATATCGACGTGACCAACGGCGTCGCCCGGCCGCAGATTTTTGCCTTCGATACGGAAAACGCGCTGATCAATGTAACCGGGACCGCCAGCTTCGCCTCCGAGCAGCTGGACCTGACCATCGATCCGGAAAGCAAAGGCTTCCGGGTGATCACCCTGCGTTCCCCGCTGTATGTTCGCGGCACCTTTAAATCGCCGCAGGCGGGGGTGAAGGCCGGGCCGCTGATTGTCCGCGGCGCGGTAGCGGCGGCGCTGGCCACCCTGGTGACCCCGGCTGCCGCGCTGCTGGCGCTGGTTTCTCCGGCGGAGGGCGATAGCAACCAGTGCCGGACCATTTTGTCGCAGATGAAAAAGTAGGAGAGCGCCCTGACGCCAGCGGCGTCAGGGCGAAGGATCATAACGACTGGTGGCGGGTCTCGTGGGTCAGCAGCAGGGCGATCAGCGTCAGCGCCGCCATCGCCGCCAGATAGGTGCCGACCGCCGCGAGGCCATAGTTGCCCTGCAGCCAGGCGGCAATGTACGGCGCCACCGAGGCGCCGAGGATCGACGACACGTTATAGGAGAACGATGCCCCGGTGTAACGCACTTCCGTCGGGAACAGCTCCGGCAGCAGCGCGCCCATCGGGCCAAAGGTCAGTCCCATCAGGCTTAAGCCCAGCAGCAGGAAGGCGAAGACCAGCAGCGGATTGCCGGAGCCCAGCAGCGGTTTAAAGGCGAACAGGGCGAACAAAATAATCATCGTGGTGATGATAATCATGCTCTTACGACGACCAAAGGCATCCGCCAGCAGGCCGGCGATCGGCACCATCACGCCAAAGCCAATCACTGCCATCATCAGCATCCACAGCACTTCGTTACGCGGCAGGCCCAGGCCATTCGGCGCCGCGCCGGTGCTGAAGGTCATCGAGTAGACGGTCATGATGTAGAACAGGGTATAGGTTGCCAGCATGATGAAGGTGCCCAGCACCGTCACGCGAACGTGTTTGGTCAACAGGGTACCCAGCGGGATTTTGACCTGTTTTTTCGCCGCCGCCACTTTGGCGAAGACCGGGGTCTCATGCAGCGAAACGCGAACATAAAGACCGATGATCACCAGCACCGCGGAGAAGATAAACGGCACACGCCAGCCCCACTCCATAAACTGCTGATCGGTTAACAGCCAGGAGAGCAGCAGGAAGGTGCCGTTGGCGAAGAAGAAGCCGATCGGCGCGCCCAGCTGCGGGAAGGAGCCGTACAGGGCGCGCTTGCGCGCCGGGGCGTTTTCCGTAGCCAGCAGCGCCGCGCCGCCCCATTCCCCTCCGAGGCCAAGTCCCTGACCGAAGCGCGCCAGCGCCAGCAGCATCGGCGCGACAATGCCAATGCTTTCATAGCCGGGCAGCAGGCCGATCACCACGGTGGAGATCCCCATGGTTAACAGCGAAGCCACCAGGGTAACCTTGCGGCCGACGCGATCGCCGAAGTGGCCAAACAGCGCGGAGCCGATTGGCCGGGCGACGAAGGCGATGGCGAAGGTGGCCAGCGATTGCAGGGTGGCCGCGGCGGCATCGCCCTGCGGGAAGAAGATATGCGGGAAGACGATGACCGCGGCAGTGGCATAAATGTAGAAGTCGAAAAACTCAATGGCGGTGCCAATGAGCGAGGCGACAACGACTTTATTGCGTGAGTTGACCGGGGCGGTTTCCTGCGTGTTTTCGAGTGTGGTGGCTGTGGCTTGCATAGATCTTTCTTATTTTTGCGCGAACGAAAAGCCATATAGCCACAGCCACAGGGACATTTCAATCTGTAACAAACGAGGGGAATGCGCAAAAAAGCGGCAAAAAGCGGATAATTTTTACGCCAGAAAAAATAGTTCTATGAAATGCTTCACACAATTAAAAGGATAGAGAATAAAACCAGTTTTTCGTTAAATAAAAGTTACGCGCTGGATTTATCTGCTGAAATCAAGCGCGAGGATGAATTTTGCCTCTTTTATTCATCCTCGCAATACGTCAGCGGTGGGTTTTGCCCGGCATCCGTCGGTCGTCTTTATACTCCGCGGTGGCGATCCACGCGGCGCAGAACAGCGTCAGGCGGGCAAAGAAATAGAAAAAGGCCATCAGCCCGAGCACCGATCCGAACGCCGCCCCGGAGGGGGATTTCACCAGCGCCGGCAGCGTCCAGGTCATGACGATTTTGATGATTTCAAAGCCAATCGCCGCGATAAGCGTGCCGCGAAACAGGGCCTTGCGCCGCGGACGATGGCGCGGCAGCCGCCAGAAGATCCAGAAAAAGAGCAGATAGTTGGCAAAAATAGAGATGGCGAGACCGATCAGCCGCCAGGCGGGTTTCAGCCATTCAATATTGTCCAGATACAGCGCGGAGATAATCAACTGCTGGGCGGAACCGGCGACAGAGGTGATCGACAGCGTAATAATCAGCGCCACCAGCAGACCGATCAGCGAGATAAGATCGCGGAAGTATTTTATCCAGATTTTCTCCTCGTCCTGCGGCCGGCGCTCCCAGACGTCGCGTGACTGAGCGCGGATCGCTTCGCGCAGGTTGCCCATCCAGTTAATACCGGAATAGAGCGCCACCAGCAGGCCGACCACACCGACGGCGGTACGCTGCTGCACCGCGGTGTTGATGGTGTTTTTCAGCGTCGCCGCCAGCGTCGGGTCGCTGACGTTTTGCAGAATTTTGTCGAAAATGTCCTGCAGCAGGGTCGGATGCCAGGCCAGAACGAAGCCGGCGGCGGCAAATGAGACCATCAGGATCGGGATCATCGACAGGAACGAGAAATAGGTGATGGCCGCGCCGAACTGATTTCCCAGCCGGTCGTTGAAGCGCTCTGCGGCGCGTAGCAGGTGGGCGATCACCGGGTTGCGCTGCACTTTAGCCGCCGTTCCGGTGACGGTCTTCAGCGCCTGGCTGGCTTTTTGGCCGACGGCCGTGTCATTGAGGGCGTCGAGGGGGCTTTTGCTTTTCTCCGGCTGCGTGTCCGGTTCCTGTGGTGGGCGTCGATCGTCGTTTTCCGGCGTCATACGTAATTTCTTCCTTTTTTACCGCGAGATTCAGCAAAAAGTATACCTTAAATGCCGTATCCTGCAGGAACGCATCTGCCCGCCCCCCCGTTCATCCTTCGTGCGGATCAATCGACGTAATCTTTCATCAGGCTACCCAGCCACTCCATAAACAGATGCACGCGGCGGGAGAGGTTGCGCCGGTGCGGGTAAATAAGCGAGACCGGCAGCGGCTCAGCGCGGTACTGGGGCAGGATCTCGATCAGTTCGCCGGCGCGTAACGCCTCGCGCACGCCGGTGCGCGGCACCTGAATAATTCCCAGCCCGGCGATACAGGCCGCCTGATAGGTTTCCGTGCTGTTGACCGTCAATATGCCGCCGCTTTTTACCCAGCGCACGGCGCCGTCGATCACCACCTCGAAGCCGGAAGGACGGACTCCGAGAGTGCTGGCGTAGTGGATCAGGGCATGATCCGCCAGATCCTCCAGGGATTGCGGGTAGCCAAAACGGGCCAGGTAGTCCGGACTGGCGCAGTTAATTTGCGTCAGCTTGCCCAGCGGGCGGGCGATAAGCCCGGAGTCTTTGAGCGCGCCGACGCGCACCACGCAGTCAAACCCCTCGCGGATCACGTCCACCAGCCGGTCGCTGCTGCTCAGCTCCAGTTCGATGCCCGGATACTGCTGCAAAAAAGTCGGCAGATGCGGGATCACCAGCTTTTTGGCAAAACCGACCGGCATATCCACCCGCAGCCGACCGCTGATGCTCGCCGGATCGTGCTGGAACATCCCGTCCAGTTCGTCGAGATTGCTCAGCAGATCCTTCGCCCGCTCGTAGTAGACCATCCCATCCTGGGTGAGTTGAACCCGACGGGTGGTACGGTGCAGGAGCCGCACGCCAAGATGGCTTTCCAGGGCCTGAATCTGCCGCGAGACGCTGCCTTTCGGCAGCGCCAGGGTCTCGGCGGCGCGGGAGAAGCTCTCCAGATCCGCTACGCGAATGAATAACTGCATTGCATGAATTTTATCCATGCTCATGGCCTATTGTTGTTGTGAATGAAACAGTAAAACGTAATGTAGCGTATTTATTGTTTTACTGGCAGTTAATAAGCTAGGACACAATCACAACGCAACCTGAAAGGGGTCTTCTGATGACACAACGTATCGCTTTAGTGACCGGCGGCAGCCGTGGCCTGGGTAAAAACGCCGCGTTGAAGCTGGCGGCGAAGGGAACCGACATTCTTCTGACCTATCACAGCAACCGCCAGGCGGCTCTTGATGTGGTGGCGGAGATTGAGCAAAAAGGGGTCAAGGCGGCAGCATTGGCGCTGAACGTCGGCGATTCCTCAACATTCGACGCCTTTGCCAGCGAGGTGGCGCAGGTGCTGGCGCAGAAGTGGGGACGCACTACCTTTGATTATTTACTGAACAACGCTGGGATCGGCCTCAACGTCCCCTTCGCCGAGACCAGTGAAGCGCAGTTTGACGAGCTGATGAACATCCAGTTCAAAGGGCCGTTTTTTCTGACCCAGCGGCTGCTGCCCCTCCTGCAGGACGGGGGGCGGATCCTTAATGTCTCCAGCGGCCTGGCGCGCTTTGCCCTGCCGGGCTATGCGGCCTACGCCGCGATGAAGGGGGCGATGGAGGTCCTGACCCGCTATCAGGCGAAAGAGCTGGGCGGACGGGGGATATCGGTGAACATCATCGCGCCGGGGGCCATTGAGACCGATTTTGGCGGCGGGGAGGTGCGTGATAACGCCGAGGTGAATCGGCATATCGCCGCCCAGACCGCGCTGGGGCGCGTCGGGCTACCGGATGATATCGGCGACGCCATCGCCGCCCTGCTCAGCGATGAGCTGGCGTGGATGAACGCGCAGCGTGTGGAAGTCTCGGGAGGGATGTTCCTCTGAACCCCGCTGTCGTCAGACCGTGAGCGGCGGCGCGCTAGGGCGCAGCCGACCGAACAGCCAGTCGTTGTGCCAGCGTCCGTTGAGCCAGTAGTTCTCCCGCAGCTCCCCCTCCAGCCGGAACCCGGCTTTGAGCAGTAACTGCTTAGACGCCTCGTTGCCGGCGGTGACGGTGGCGGTCAGGCGGCGGACGCCGCCGGTGGTGAAGGCGTAGTCGCACAGCGCGCGCAGCGATTCGTAGCCGTAGCCCCGGCCCTGCGCCGCCGGGGCGAAGAGAAAGCCGACCTCGGCTATGTCGCGCTGATGATGTAGGTAACCGGTGAGGCCGAGCGGGGTATGGGTCAGCCTGTCGCGCACCACCAGGCACAGCCAGTGTGCATCCCCGGGCGTCCACGGCGGCAGCCGCGAATCGAACGCCTCGCGGATGGCCGCCTGCGGCCGGGGGTCGGCCACATAGAGCATGACCTGCGGATCCTGCTGCAGGGAAAGAAAAAACGACCAGTCGTCCAGCTGCAGCGGTGAGCAGCGCAGGCGCGGCGTCAGAAGTTCAGGCATAAGCGTCATTCCGGGCAGGGCGAATCCCCTGAACATAGCAGGAGAAGGCCGCCGGGAACAGCCCGACTAGGTTGGCTCACCGTACAGGCCAATCAGCCGGCGCACCACGCCGTTGGTCCAGCCGAAGCCATCCTGCAGGGGATACTCCCCGCCGCCGCCCTCATGCGGCACGCCGGTGGCGATGTGGTATTTCTCAATCAGCTTGTGGTGCTGCTTGTAGAAGTGGTTGACCGTCTGCAGCCAGCTCCAGGCGATCTCATCTCCCAACGGATCCTGACCGTAGCGTTTAAATCCCTGCACCGCCATCCACTGTAGCGGCGCCCAGCCGTTGGGTTTATCCCACTGCTCGCCGCTTTCGTATTCGGTGGCCATGATCCCTCCGGGGGTGAGCAGGCGGGCCCGCACCGCATCGGCAAGGCGTTCCGCCTGTTCGTGGGTCGCCAGGCCGACGTAAAGGGTGACAATGCTGGCGGCGGAAAACAGCGCCAGCTGTTCGCGGCGCCAGTCATAATCGCGAAAACAGCCGTTCTCATCGTCCCACAGGTAGCGGTTAACCGCCGCCCGCCGATCCTGAGCCTTCTGGCGGAAGGCTGCTTCCGTCTCGCGATCGCCCTTCAGCCCGGAGAGGTTGGCGATGGTCGTCTCCAGCTTGAACAGGAAGGCGTTCAGGTCGATGGGGATAAACTGCGTGGTACGGATACTGGCCAGCCGCGTGATATCCCGCAGCCAGCGGCTGGAGTAGTCCCAGCCGGACGCGGCGCCCGCCCGCAGATCGCGGTAGACTTCATTAGCCGGCCGTCCCGAGTGGCGGGCGGTCTCCACGTCCTCGCGCCACGATTCATCCCGCGGCGTGTCCCGATCGTCCCAGTAGCGATTGAGCAGGGAGCCATCCGGCATGCGCACCACGTGCCGATACGCCTGATGCGGGATCAGCGACTCGGCGCCGTCCATCCAGAAGGCGTGCTCCATCTTCAGATGATCCAGATAGCGCTTCGCGCCGCGCACGCCGTCCTCTTCAAAAAGTTCGACCATCAGGGCGAACACCGGTGGCTGCGAGCGGCTGAGGTAGTAGGTGCGGTTGCCGTTCGGAATATGACCGTAGGTTTCAATCAGCCAGGCGAAGTTATCGGCCATGCATTTCAGCAGATCTTCCCGGCCGCTCTCCGCCAGCCCCAGCATGGTGAAATAAGAGTCCCAGTAATAGGTTTCGCTAAAGCGGCCGCCGGGGACGATATAGGCCTGCGGCAGCGCCAGCAGCGACGACCAGGGGATATGATCCTGAGGCTCGCGGGTCAGCACCGGCCACAGCTTATCGATGTGCTCTTTCAGCGTCAGGTTGGGGTCGGAGGTGTAAACGTCGGTCTGGCTCTCCGGCAGCCAGAAGTTGTCCTCAACGAACTGCCGTAGATCGAAATTGGGCTGACGTTTGACCTTCCGGTAGTTCCGCAGGATGTCCAGCGGGTCGTGCTTCGGCGCGCAGTCGGGAAACGTTTTGCTGTCGGCAAAAATGCGTGATTTCTGCACGTTGGTAAACAGCTCAAGATAGCGATCCGCCGGGGTGAGGGCGTCAGACGCCGGAAGCCCCTCGATCACCTCAGGCTCCGGTTCAGCGTCAATCATCTCATCCAGCTTTAATTCGTACGGATCGGCTTCGTAGCAGGGATCGATGTCGATCCTTAACTCGTCGTCTTCAACGTGGCGTAATTTCTGGCTGAACATAGCGATACGGACCTCCGGATAGCGTGAGTTCGCGGCCGGGCGTACCCGGCCTTGTCTTTTAAGCGTAGACAGTCGCTTCGGTGAGTGTGAAGCAAACTGTGCGTTAGATCACGCTTTTCCGCCTGCAGGGGACGCCGTGATTTTTAAGTAAAGCCTTGATAAATCATTAATAAGTCCGCGCTTGGGCGAAGATAAAATTCGGAGCATTCATTATGCAACAAAATTTTATCCCGGGGCGCTCACTCCCACGCCGCCTCCAGCATCTCCAGCAGCTGTTCGCTGCTCAGGCTGACCGGATTGGCCTTCATGGATGAGGAGGTGCTGGCGGCCAGCGCCGCCGGCTCCAGCGCGTCGCGCGCCACGCCGAGGTCGCGCAGGGTGCCGAGACCGGCGCGAAGGCTCCATTCCCGCAGACTGTCCCAGACCCGATCCGCCGGGACCTCCAGCCCGTCGGCCAGCCAGCGGCGAACGTCGTTGAAGCGCTGGCGCAGGGCGGGGTCGTTTATCTGCGACTCATTCAGCGCCAGCCCAAACGGCAGCAGGCTGCCGCACAGGGCACCGTGCGAGGCGCGGCTCAGGCCGCCCAACGGGCCGGCGAGGCCGTGGATCACCCCCAGCCCGGCGTTCGCCAGCGCCAGTCCGCCGCACAGGCTGACCCAGGCCATCTCGTCGCGGCTGGCCGGGCACTCTTTTTCCATCAGAACCTTCAGCGCGCGGATACCCCGCGGGATCGCCTGTTGACAGAGGGCGTCGGTGAAAGGGGTGGCCCGGCTGCAGAGCCACGGCTCTATCACCTGGGTCAGGGCGTCAAGGCCGGAGCTCAGGGTGATACTCCGCGGCGCGTTGTCGGTTAGCGCCGGGTCGACAATCGCCAGGTCAGGCAGCATCCGGTCGTCGCGCAGGCTCACCTTCCGCTGCTGTTCCGGAACGTTGATCACCGCATTTTTGGTAACCTCCGCGCCCGTCCCGGCGGTGGTGGGGATCGCCACGAACGGCAGGGGACTGGCTTCCAGCTGACGGCCCGTTCCCACCACCTCCAGATAGTCGATCACCGGGCCGGTGGCGGGGACCTGCGCCGCAATCGCCTTACCGGCGTCAATCACCGCGCCGCCGCCGAGGCTGACCACCGCCCTGATCCCTTTTTCGCGCGCCAGCTGGACGCCCTGCTCAATATCGCTAAGCCAGGGTTCGCGACTTATCGCCAGCGTCGTGACTGCAAGCTGCAGCGCCTCCAGCTGCTGGCGGAGAAACGCCGCCCGCTGCGGGCTGGCGCCATGCACCAGCAGAATGGGACCACCCTGCTGCGCCAGCCAGGGGGCGGCGCTCTGGGCCTGACCGCGACCAAAACGAATATTGGCGGGCATCAAAACGGTAAAAGGGGTCAACATGTCGGGTTCCTTTTCGGCAAACAGGCTGGAATCAACTATACACATTATCCAGCGCTCTGCCTTGTTGCTGGCTGGCAATAGAGTAGAGTGAATGAACTGTCTTTTATGGCTGAGGAATCGCTGACGATGCTAACAATTCTGGGCAAACGCTCTTCAATCAATGTACGGAAAGTGCTGTGGACCTGCGAGGAGATCGGGCTGGCGTACCAGCAGGAGGATTACGGCAGCGGGTTTAAGCCCCTGGACACCCCTGAATTTCAGCGCCTGAATCCTAACAGCCTGGTGCCGGTGCTGCTGGACGATGACTTTGTGCTCTGGGAGTCGAATAGCATCTGCCGCTATCTGGCGCGGAAAGCGGAGCGCTGGGATCTGCTGCCCGCTGAGCCGCAGCCCGCCGCCGAGGTGGAGCACTGGATGGACTGGCAGGCGACCGAGTTCAATAATGCCTGGCGCCATGCCTTTATGGGGCTGGTGCGTAAAGATCCTCGCTTTCAGGATCCGGCGGCGATTAAAGAGAGCATTGCCACCTGGACCCACTGTGTGCGCATTGTCGAGGCGCAGTTGCAGCGTACCGGGGCGTGGATAGCCGGCGAGCGCTTCACCCTGGCCGATATCGTGCTGGGGCTGTCGGTGCATCGCTGGAAGATGACGCCCTTTGCGCATCCGGAAATGCCGGCCGTGGAGCGCTGGTATATGGCGCTCAATCAGCGCCCGGCGTTTATGCGCCATGGCAATAACGGCGTGGCCTGAGCATAAAAAAAGAAGCCCCTCAGGGCTTCTTTTTATCATCCGGCGCTCGCGTGTTAGCGCATGGTGACAAACTCTTCTGCCGCCGTCGGGTGAATAGCGACGGTATTGTCGAAGTCTTTTTTGGTAGCGCCCATCTTCAACGCCACCGCAAAGCCCTGCAGCATCTCATCCATTCCGAAGCCGATGCCGTGGATGCCGACAATCTTCTCTTCCGGGCCAACGCACACCAGCTTCATGCGGCACGGCTGGCGGTGCGAGGTGACGGCGGTGTACATCGCGGTGAAGGAGGATTTGTAGACCTTCACCGCGTCGTCGCCATACTGCTCGCGCGCCTGCGGCTCGGTTAAGCCGACGGTGCCGATAGGCGGGTGGCTGAAGACCACGGTCGGAATATTGTTGTAGTCCAGATGCTCTTCCGGCTTGTTGTTAAACAAGCGTTCGGAGAGGCGACGGCCTGCGGCCACGGCCACCGGGGTCAGTTCGACGGCGCCAGTGTTATCGCCCACGGCGTAGATGCCCGGCACGCTGGTGTTCTGGAACTTATCGACGACGATGTAGCCTTTATCGTCGGTTTTCACGCCGGTAGCCGCCAGGTTGAAGTTATCGGTCGCCGGTTCGCGGCCAATCGCCCAGATCAGGCAGTCAACGGTCTGGCTGCGGCCATCTTCCAGCTCAAGGGTCAGGCTACCGTCGGCATGCTTCACCACCGCTTTCGGGATGGCGTTGGTATGCAACTGCGGACCTTCGGCGTTCATCACTTCCACCAGCGTGTCGACGATCAGCGGATCGAAGCTGCGCAGCGGCGCGTGCTTACGCACGAACAGGTGGGTCTCAGCGCCGAGGCCGTTAATCACCCCCGCCAGTTCAACGGCGATGTAGCCCGCGCCGACCACCGCCACGCGTTTCGGCAGCGCCGGCAGTTCGAAGAAACCGTCGGAATCAATACCGTATTCCACGCCCGGAATGTTCGGGTGGCTCGGACGGCCGCCGGTGGCGATCAGGATATGATCGGCGGTAATGGTCTCGCCGTTCACTTCCACGGTGTGGGCATCGACAAAGCGCGCAAACCCTTTGATCACGTCGACGTTATTCTTACCCAGCACGTTGTCGTAGGAGGTATGAATGCGGTCGATATAGGCGCTGCGGCTGGCGACCAGCTTCTCCCAGTCGAAATGGTTGATGGTGGTATCGAAACCGTAGTCCGGGCCGTAAAGATGAATGGCTTCGCGGATCTGCGCCGCATGCCACATCACTTTTTTCGGCACGCAGCCGACGTTGACGCAGGTGCCGCCCAGCGCTTTGGCTTCAATCAGCGCGCACTTCTGGCCGTACATGGCCGCACGGTTAATCGAGGCGATACCGCCGCTACCGCCGCCGATGGCGAGGTAATCATAATGTTTGCTCATGCCCATATGTCCTTAATCGTTGATTGCCGCGATTGTAGCGCGAGGCGTAAAAGGTTCCACCGATGGTTGCGATTACTCCGGCACGATCCAGCTGACGGTCGTGTGACCGGTACCGGCCGGCACCAGCTTGCTGTGTAGCCACGGCAGCACATTGTTCATCTGCTGCTCCAGCTTCCACGGCGGGTTGATGACGATCATCCCGGAGGCGGTCATGCCGCGCTGGTCGCTGTCCGGACGCACCGCCAGCTCGATTTGCAGAATTTTGCGGATACCTGTGGCTTCTAAATCTTTGATCATGCGTTTTATTTGCGCGCGCAGCACCACCGGATACCACAGCGCGTAGGTGCCGGTGGCGAAGCGTTTATAGCCTTCGTTAATCCCGGTCACCACCGCCTGATAGTCGGTTTTAATTTCGTACGGCGGGTCGATCAGAATCAGACCGCGGCGCGAGACCGGCGGCAGCTTAGCTTTCAGCTGCTGGTAGCCATCGGCTTTATCGACGCGCGCGCGGCTGTCTTTCTGGAACTCGGCGCGCAGCAGCGGGAAGTCGCTCGGGTGCAGCTCGGTCATCTGCAGGCTGTCCTGCTCGCGGAGCAGCTGGCGGGCGATCAGCGGGGAGCCCGGGTAGTAGCGCAGCTGGCCGTTACGGTTGAAGTGTTCGACCACCGAAATATAGGGCTCAAGCTCTGCCGGCAGGTCGTCCTGCTGCCAGATCCGGGCGATGCCTTCGAGATACTCGCCGGTACGCTCGGCGTGCTCGCCGCTCAGCTGATAGCGGCCCGCGCCGGCGTGGGTGTCCAGGTAGAGAAACGGTTTTTCTTTCTCTTTCAGCGCTTCGATGATCAGGCTCTGAACGGTGTGTTTGAGGACGTCGGCGTGGTTGCCTGCGTGAAAGCTGTGGCGATAACTGAGCATGGATGCAGAGATTCCGGGAAATAAACAAGTTAACCGATAGTTTACCGCAGATCGGCCGAGATTACCGCTGCGCCGCCGCGCTGTTTCATTTCTGCCAAAAGCGTTGCAAAACATAACGATGTCATAAAAGCGTCAAACGGCCGCGCTAGCGTCGGATACAGGCAAGGTAATTGTTTGAATAAAAGGAAAAATAATGAAAAATCAACTCTCGCTGCTGGCCGTGGCGCTGCTGCTGGCGCAACCGGTTCTGGCTAAAGACATCCCGCTGAACAGGGCGGCGGCCCTCGCCAATAGCGTGACGCCGGCTGCCTCCAGCCAGGCGTATGACGATCTTGAGCAACAGGCGCTGGCGCAGCTGCGCCACGCTCTGCAGGGGGATGCCGCCGCGCTGACACGCGATCGGCTGGCGCACACGAAACAAAACACAACCCAGGCCGATACCGCATGGCTGAAGGCCAGCGGCTATGACTTCCAGACCCGGGCCAATCAGCAGGCGGGCGTTGCGCTGCTGTCGGCGTTCAGCAGCCTGCGGGAGACCGTCGTGCAGCAGAATCTGGCGACGGTCACCGCCATTAACCGCGACGCCGTACAGACCACCCGCCGTCAGGCGCTGGCCGATGCGGAAGGGATTAGCTACCTCTACTTCCTCAGCGACGCGCTGGGGCCGCGGCTGGGCAACGCGTTTCTGACCGCCTATGACCAGGGCGCGCTAGGGAAAGCGGCGGCGCTGATCAAAGCCTCGGAGGTCAGCACCGGCGAGGCGAAAAAGCACTACAACAATCCGCGGCCGTTTCTGGTGCAGGGCAACACCATTCACCTGGTGCCGGACGACGTGGTGGTGAAGGATAACCAGCCCTATACCGCCGACGGCGGCTCGTTCCCCAGCGGTCACACCAACACTGGCTATACTGATGCGCTGCTGCTGGCGGCGATGATCCCGGAGCGCTACGACGCGCTGGTGGCGCGCGGCGCACGCTATGGCTATTCGCGCATCGTGCTGGGTGTCCACTATCCCCTGGATGTGATCGGCTCGCGGATGGTGGCCGAGCGCAACGTGGCCCATTATCTTAACGATCCGCGCTACCGGGTATTATTTAACGAAGCCCGCGATCAGCTGCGCGCCGCGCTGGCGAAAGCCTGCGGCACATCGCTTGCCGAGTGCGCGAAGAGCAGCCTGAAAGACGATCCCTGGCGCGATCCGGCGATGCGTGATTTCACTCGTTTCACCATGACCTACGACCTGCCGCGGCAGACGGGGCCGCAGCCGCGCCTGCAGGTGCCGAAGGGGGCGGAAGTGCTGCTGGAGGCTGCCCTGCCGCAGCTGTCTGCGGCCCAGCGTCGGGCGCTGATGGTCAATACCGCGCTGCCGGCGGGCTACCCGCTGTCCGGCGCCACCCCCGAGCAGCAGTTCTGGCAGCGGGTAAATCTGTCGGCGGCCTGGGAAATGGCGCAAAAAGGGCATTAATGCGGTTTCCGGCACGCTGCACCGCGTGCCGCGTTTTTCCGGCAACGGGCGGACTTATCGCAGCAATACCCAGGCTGACGCACCGCCCGTCATTGAAATTCCCCCAACTATCCCCCATTCTAGATCTCATGCATAAGCGCCGGACGCGCGCTTCACTCACCCTTTTCAACAGGACAGCGCATATGACCAATCCATTACTGACGCCTTTTTCCCTGCCGCCTTTTTCTGCGATCAAACCAGAGCACGTGGTCCCCGCGGTCACCAAAGCGCTGGAGGATTGCCGGGCCGCAGTGGAAAGCGCGGTGGCGCACGGCGCGCCGTATAGCTGGGAAAATCTTTGCCAGCCGCTGGCGGAAGTGGACGATGTGCTGGGACGCATCTTCTCGCCTGTCAGCCATCTCAATTCGGTAAAAAACAGCCCGGAACTGCGCGAGGCCTACGAACAGACGCTGCCGCTGCTCTCCGAGTACAGCACCTGGGTCGGCCAGCATGAAGGCCTGTATAAAGCCTACCGCGACCTGCGCGATGGCGATAACTACGCCACGCTGAATACCGCGCAGAAAAAAGCGGTTGATAACGCGCTGCGCGATTTCGAATTATCCGGTATTGGCCTGCCGCCGGAGGCACAGAAACGCTACGGTGAAATCGCCGCGCGCCTCTCTGAGCTGGGCAACCAGTACAGCAACAACGTTCTTGACGCCACCATGGGCTGGAACAAGCTGGTGACCGACGTCGCCGATCTGGCCGGTATGCCGGAAAGCGCGCTGGCCGCCGCTCAGGCGCAGGCCCAGGCCAAAGAGCAGGAAGGGTATCTGCTGACGCTGGATATCCCGAGCTACCTGCCGGTGATGACCTACTGCGACAATCAGGCGCTGCGCGAAGAGATGTACCGCGCCTATTCCACCCGCGCCTCCGATCAGGGGCCGAACGCCGGGAAATGGGATAACAGCCCGGTGATGGCGGAGATCCTCGCTCTGCGCCACGAGCTGGCGCAGCTGCTGGGCTTTGACAGCTACGCCTTTAAATCCCTCGCCACCAAAATGGCGGAGGATCCGCAGCAGGTGCTCGACTTCCTCACCGACCTGGCAAAACGCGCCCGTCCACAGGGCGAAAAAGAGCTGGCCCAGCTGCGCGCTTTCGCTAAAGCCGAGTTCGGCGTCGAAGAGCTGCAGCCGTGGGACATCGCTTACTACAGCGAAAAACAGAAACAGCATCTCTACAGCATCAGCGATGAGCAGCTGCGCCCCTATTTCCCGGAAAACAAAGCCGTTAACGGTCTGTTCGAAGTGGTGAAGCGCATTTACGGCATTACCGCCAAAGAGCGTACCGATGTCGATGTGTGGCATCCAGAAGTGCGCTTCTTCGAGCTGTATGACGAACACAACGAGCTGCGCGGCAGCTTCTATCTCGACCTGTATGCCCGCGAGCACAAGCGCGGCGGGGCGTGGATGGACGACTGCGTCGGCCAGATGCGTAAGCTGGATGGCTCCCTGCAGAAGCCGGTCGCCTACCTGACCTGTAACTTCAACCGTCCGGTCAACGGCAAACCGGCGCTGTTCACCCACGACGAAGTGATCACCCTGTTCCACGAGTTCGGCCACGGTCTGCATCATATGCTGACCCGCATCGATACCGCCGGGGTTTCCGGCATCAGCGGGGTGCCGTGGGACGCGGTCGAGCTGCCGAGCCAGTTTATGGAAAACTGGTGCTGGGAGCCGGAAGCGCTGGCCTTTATCTCCGGTCATTATGAAACCGGTGAACCGCTGCCGCAGGCGCTGCTGGAGAAAATGCTGGCGGCGAAAAACTACCAGGCGGCGATGTTTATTCTGCGCCAGCTGGAGTTCGGCCTGTTCGATTTCCGCCTGCACGCGGAGTACAAGCCGGAGCAGGGGGCGAAAATCCTTGAGACCCTGGCGGAGATTAAAAAGCAGGTCGCCGTGGTGCCGGGTCCAACCTGGGGCCGCTTCCCGCACGCCTTCAGCCATATCTTCGCCGGTGGTTACGCGGCGGGTTACTACAGCTACCTGTGGGCCGACGTGCTGGCGGCAGACGCCTTCTCACGCTTCGAAGAAGAGGGGATTTTCAACCGCGAAACCGGTCAGTCGTTCCTCGACAACATCCTGAGCCGCGGCGGTTCCGAAGAGCCAATGGTGCTGTTCAAACGCTTCCGCGGGCGCGAGCCGCAGCTGGACGCGATGCTTGAGCATTACGGGATCAAAGGCTGATTGCTACGTGAAGATCTGCTTAATTGATGAAACGGGCGCCGGAGACGGCGCCTTATCTGTTTTAGCCGCCCGCTGGGGGCTGGAGCAGGATGACGATAACCTGATGGCGCTGGTGTTGACCGCTGAGCATCTGGAGCTGCGTAAGCGCGATGAGCCTAAGCTTGGCGGTATCTTCGTCGATTTCGTCGGCGGGGCGATGGCCCACCGGCGCAAGTTTGGCGGCGGCCGCGGTGAAGCGGTAGCCAAAGCGGTGGGCATTAAAGGCGATTATCTGCCGGATGTGGTTGACGCCACCGCCGGCCTGGGGCGCGATGCCTTCGTGCTGGCGTCGGTCGGCTGCCGCGTGCGGATGCTGGAGCGCAATCCGGTGGTCGCCGCGCTGCTCGACGATGGTCTGGCCCGCGGCTATGCCGATGCGGAAATCGGCGGCTGGCTGCAGGAGCGGCTGCAGCTGATCCACGCCTCCAGCCTGACGGCGCTGACCGATATCACCCCGCGTCCGCAGGTGGTCTACCTCGACCCGATGTTCCCGCATAAGCAGAAAAGCGCGCTGGTGAAGAAAGAGATGCGCGTTTTTCAGTCGCTGGTGGGGCCTGATTTAGACGCCGATGGCCTGCTGGCCCCGGCGCGCCAGCTGGCGACCAAACGGGTGGTGGTAAAGCGCCCGGATTACGCGCCGCCGCTGGCGGAAGTCGCCACGCCGAACGCGGTGGTGACCAAAGGGCATCGGTTTGATATCTACGCCGGCACACCGGAGTAATATTACGCCGTGGTGGTATCTCCCGGATAGCGGCGCAACGCGCCTTATCCGGGCTACCGCATTGTAGCCCGGCTCAGCGTAGCGCAAGCCGGGAACCGTAATATTTGAACAAACGGCGCCAGTGCGGATCGGCCATCTTAAACGGTTACTCGGCGCTGGCCGGGGTATTAATCATCCGGTTCAGCCAAGGCACCATCAGCGCCATCACCACCGTGACCCCCAGGGTCACCAGGCCAATTTTACTGAACACGCTGGTGTAAACCGGCAGCGTCTGCAGCGGGTCGGTGATATTTTCCGGCACCGCGGTGAAGGTCGCCACATAGCCGCCGAGCAGGAACGCGGCGGCCTGGGTCAGGAACCACATCCCCAGAATAAAGCCCATCAGATGCTGCGGCACCAGCGCGGCGACCATCGCCAGCCCCAGGGCGCTGATCAGCAGCTCGCCCAGGCTCTGGAACAGATAAACCAGCACAATAAACCACGGCGAGGTTAATCCCTGGGCGTCGGCGAACCACATCCCGGCGGCCGCGGCGGTCAGGAAGCCCAGCGCGCAGAGGAACATCCCGAGGGTAAATTTCACCGGCATGGTCAGGTCTTTACCCTTATGACCGAGATGGGTGTAAATCGCCGCCAGCACCGGGCTGGCTACCACCACCCAGAAGGGGTTCAGCGCCTGGAAGCTGACCGGGTTGATGGTAAAACCCAGGATCTGATGATGGACGTTGTTGATGGCGAAGAAGTTCAGCGAGGTCGGCATCTGGGCGTAGAGAATGTAAAACAGCACCGCCTCGATCATCAGGATAAAGGCGACGAACATTTTGTTGCGCCCGGTTTTATCAAGGCGAAACGCCTCGCGGAAAAAGAACGCAATGACCACGACCGACAGGACAATCAGCACCAGGTTGGCGATCATCACGTTATGCATCAGCCAGGCGCAGAGAAAAATCATTACCACCGTACCGGCCAGCACCAGCGCCAGATTGCGCAGGCTGAGGGGGCGATGATCGGGCTCGGAGCCAATATCTTTCACCATCCCGCGGCAGGCGAAGTAGACCAGCAGCGCGATAATCAGCCCCGCGCCGCACAGGTTATAGGTCACCGCGTAGCCAAACTTTTCCGCGATCACCGGCGCCAGCGACAGCGACAGCAGCGAACCGATGTTTATCGACATATAAAACAGGGTGAACGCCCCGTCGAGACGGGCATCCTTCGGCGGATAGCATTTTGACAGCAGGCTCGCCGGGTTGGCTTTAAACAAACCGTTGCCGACGGCGATGGTGCCGAGGGCGATAAAGATCAGCTGCGGTTTCAGCAGCGACATCCCGGTCATAAAGTAGCCGATAGCCAGCACAACCGCGCCGAGCACCAGGGTACGTTTGGTCCCCAGAAGATGGTCGCCCACGTAGCCGCCGATCGAGATCAGCCCGTAAACCAGCGCCGCGAAGGCGCCGAAGGTGATAAAGGCCTGTTCCTGAGAGAAGCCCAACTGTTTAACAAAGAAGACCGCCAGGATCCCCTGAACGCCGTAATAGCCAAAACGTTCCCAGAGCTCCACAAAGAAGATCATGAAGAACGGACGAGGTTGCTGCAGCAAACCCGTAGGTGCAGTTGTATTCATATTCCTTCGCCTTGTATTACTTTCCCAAAAAGTATGAACGCGTATGCCAGAACGCGCCGAAAATGTCTGATAACTCGCCATGCTGCGGTTATTGGCTTAATGAGTAGATTATTATATAGATGTTTTAGTGAATAACTGGCTGATCACACTAATTGAATAGCTTTTTTATGGAGTTAATCTCTGTTGTCTGGCGGGGCAGAAGCGAAAATAAAAACGCCCGCAGCGGCGGGCGTCTGGCATGACACAACGGGAGGGTTATTCGTCTTCTTCGTCGCGCAGCGGGACGATCAGCATGTCGACATGGACGGTGTTGATCAGCTGACGGGCAGAGGACATCAGCTTGCTCCAGAAGTCCTGATGATGGCCGCAGACCACCAGGTCCATATCGTATTTTTTAATCGCATCGACCAGCACCTGACCGAGGTCGCCGCTGCCGCTCAGGGTCTCGGTGATCGGGTAGCCGGCGTTGGTTGAGAGCTCGGTCAGCGCGTGATGGGTCTCTTCGGAGATGCGTTTTTGCATATCGCCGAGGTTCACGTCAATCAGCCCGGTGTAGAGGTCGGAGTAATTTACATCCACGTGGATCAGGGAGACTTTCGCGTTATAAGGGCGGGCCATAGAAACGGCTTTTTCAACCAGTACTTTACTCTCCGGGGACAGGTCTACTGCAATCAGAATATGTTTGTAAGCCATAGTGTTACTCCTTCCATAAGTTTGTCGATGACCATTGGACCTGACAGCTGGCGCTGCCGTTTCGCCCGCGTCCTGCGTGCTACATTCGCGGGAGGGTAGCCTTTAAGGACTTCATTGTAGAAGATATTTCTTACCTTATAGCGCCCCCCGCACTCCGTCAATGCACTGGGTTCACCTAAAAGCTAAACAAATTTATCCGTCTTACGTATTGATAACGAATAACCTTGTGGTAAAAAAATTAATGGATCTCCTACACTATTTAATGAGCCGGTCGGAAAAATAAATGTGATCGGAATCGCACTCTTTACGGTATTGTCGTCGGTTATTTGGGGAGCGGTAGCCGCGGAGGATTTCTCCGTGGGCGGGTCGCCGGGGAGGAGGTATGATCAGCACTATTGCGCTGTTTTGGGCCCTGTGTGTCGTTTGTGTGGTGAATATGGCACGCTACTTCTCATCGTTGCGTGCATTATTGGTTGTGCTACGTGGTTGCGATCCCTTGCTCTATCAGTACGTCGATGGCGGCGGCTTTTTTACCTCGCACGGGCAGCCCAGCAAACAGATGCGGCTGGTCTGGTATATCTATGCCCAGCGCTACCGTGACCATCATGACGATGAATTTATTCGTCGCTGCGAACGTGTTCGTCGCCAGTTTATTCTGACCAGCGCCCTGTGCGGCCTGGTGGTGGTGAGCCTGATTGCGCTGATGATCTGGCACTAACGATATTTTCAGAATAAAAAACGGGCCAGCAAGCTGGCCCGTTTTGAACGAATAACGCTTAAATCAGCTTCAGGGAGAGCCAGTAAAGGACGCCTGAAAGGATAATCGCTGCCGGCAGGGTCAGTACCCAGGCCATCAGAATGCTGGTTACCGTCTTTTTCTGCAGACCACCGCCATCCACCAGCATCGTCCCCGCTACCGAGGAGGAGAGCACGTGGGTGGTGGAAACTGGCATTCCGGTGTAGCTCGCCAGACCGATTGAGACCGCTGCGGTCATCTGCGCCGACATCCCCTGGGCGTAGGTCATGCCCTTCTTACCGATCTTCTCACCGATGGTGGTCGCCACGCGGCGCCAGCCGATCATGGTACCAATACCCAGCGCCAGCGCGACCGCCATGATAATCCAGATTGGCGCGTACTCGATGGTGCTCAGCATATCGGTTTTCAGTTTCTTCAGCAGACGCTGGTCGTCAGCGCTCACGTCCGGCAGTTTCGCCACTTTGTCGGTAGTGTCTGAGATGCAGAGCATGATGCGACGCAGCTGGCCGCGCTGTTCCGGTTTTAGCGACTCGTAGTTCTCAACGCCGGTCAGCATGGTCTTCACGCGGTCAAGGGCGTTGATGGTGTTCGCCGGATGGCAATGAAACTCGCCGTTGGCCGCGGTATTGGTGTCCGGAGAGGGAACCAGCTGGTCAACGCCGGTGGCTTTCTTCAGCAGGTCAGGGCGCTGCTGGAAGAAAGTTTCCACATTGTTGACCGCATCGCGGGTACGGGTGATTTCGTAACCGGAGGCGTTCATATTCACCACGAAGCCCGCCGGGGCGACGCCGATCAGGACCAGCATCACCAGACCAATGCCTTTCTGTCCATCGTTAGCGCCGTGAGAGAACGACACGCCGATAGCGGACAGGATCAGGGCGATACGGGTCCAGAACGGCGGCTTTTTCTTGCCGTCTTTCTTTTCACGCTCCGCCGGAGTCAGGTGGATACGCGCCCGTTTTTTGGTGCCGCTCCAGTAGCGGCGCAGCAGGAAAATCAGGCCGCCCGCAATCACCAGACCAACGATAGGCGAGATGATAAGCGAACCAAAAATGCCGATGACTTTCGGGATATTCAACGCATCAACCACGGAGGTGCCTGTCATCAGCGCATTGGTTAAACCAATACCGATGATGGCGCCAATCAGGGTATGAGAACTGGATGCCGGAAGACCGAAGTACCAGGTCCCGAGGTTCCAGATGATCGCCGCCAGCAGCATAGAGAACACCATGGCGAGGCCATGCGCGGAACCCATGTTAAGCAGCAGATCGGTCGGCAGCATATGCACGATGGCATAGGCTACGCTGAGACCGCCCAGCAGAACGCCGAAGAAGTTGAAGAGCGCCGCCATCGCCACAGCGAGCTGTGAGCGCATAGCGCGAGTGTAGATAACCGTAGCCACCGCGTTTGCGGTATCATGGAAACCGTTAATCGCTTCGTAAAACAGTACAAAAGCTAAAGCAAGCAATAATAATAGTCCGGTATGTAAATCCAGACCGGCAAATAAATGTAGCATAGGACGTTACGCCATTTTGAGGACATGAACGCGGCGCATTATCAGTGACTTTAGCTGCGCGGGCAAAGTGAAATATAGACTTTTTTTGATTTTCTTCCTGTTTAGGTTTTACCCTGTTGGGAGTAATCCTATATCTTTCAATGATGTATCTAATGCGGGATTTTTCCCGCTGGTGTGACCAGAGTGAAATATTTACAAAACCCGACAATTGGGGAACGAGGAATGCGGTGTGGAAAGGTTTGATGCCATTGTCGTTGGCGCCGGAGCGGCGGGAATGTTTTGCGCAGCGCAGGCGGGGCAGCTCGGCTGTCGCGTCCTGCTGCTCGACAACGGCAAAAAGCCGGGGCGAAAAATTCTGATGTCCGGCGGCGGCCGCTGCAACTTTACCAATATGTATGTCGAGCCGGCGGCCTATTTGAGCCAAAACCCGCATTTTTGCAAATCAGCCCTGGCGCGCTACACCCAGTGGGACTTTATCGAGCTGGTCGGCAAATATGGCATCGCCTGGCATGAGAAAACCCTCGGTCAGCTGTTTTGCGATGATTCGGCGGAACAGATCGTCACTCTGTTGCTGGCGGAATGCGAAAAGGGCGGCGTGCAGATCCGCCTGCGCAGCGAAATTCTCAGCGTGGAGCGCGACGAGCAAGGCTATCGGCTTCAGGTAAACGGCGAAACGCTGGCGACCAAAAAGCTGGTGATCGCCTCCGGCGGCTTGTCGATGCCGGGCCTCGGCGCCTCGCCGTTTGGCTATAAAATCGCCGAACAGTTCGGCCTGAAGGTGCTGCCGACCCGTGCGGGTCTGGTGCCGTTTACCCTGCACAAGCCGCTGCTTGAGCAGCTCCAGGTTCTCTCCGGCGTCTCGGTGCCGTCGACCATCACCGCCGAGAACGGCACCCTGTTCCGCGAAAATCTGCTGTTCACCCATCGCGGCCTTTCCGGACCGGCGGTGCTGCAAATTTCCAGCTACTGGCAGCCCGGTGAGTTCGTCACCGTGAATCTGCTGCCGGACTGCAATCTTGAGGAATTCCTTAACGAGCAGCGCGGCGCGCATCCCAACCAGAGCCTGAAAAACACCCTCGCGATGCAGTTGCCGAAGCGGCTGGTGGAGTGTCTGCAGCAGCTGGGGCAAATTCCTGATGTCACGCTGAAGCAGCTGAACGTTCGCGATCAGCAAGCGCTGGTGGAGACGCTGACCGCCTGGCGCGTGCAGCCGAACGGTACCGAAGGCTACCGGACGGCGGAAGTGACCCTCGGCGGCGTGGACACCAATGAGCTCTCGTCGCGTACCATGGAGGCGCGTAAGGCGCCGGGCCTCTACTTTATCGGCGAAGTGATGGACGTCACCGGCTGGCTCGGCGGCTATAACTTCCAGTGGGCGTGGTCAAGCGCCTGGGCCTGCGCGCAGGCGCTGGTGGAAGGGTAATCTAAGCGTCCGGGCGCCCTGGCGCCCGGACGTATATGATCAGTTCAACCCAAGAAAATACTGAGCGATTTTGAAATAGATAATCAGTCCGGTGCCATCGATCAGCGTGGCGATAAACGGCGCGGAAACCACCGCCGGGTCGATGCCGATCCGTTTAAGCACCATCGGAATGACCGACGAGACAACTGCGCTCCACAGGGTAATGCATACCAGCGTCAGGCTGACGATCAGCGTGATTTCCATACCGATGCCCATCATCCAGGCGCGCAGGCAGCCCGCCAGCCCCAGCGTTAAGGCAATCAGAAACGAGGTCGACACCTCTTTGCGGATCACCCGCCCCATATCGCGCAGCCGTACTTCTCCCAGCGCCATCGAGCGCACCAGCGTCGAGGTGATCTGCGTTCCGCTGTTGCCGCCGGTGCCGATGAGTAACGGAATAAAGAAGGCCAGCGCAATGGCCGACTCCAGCGCCTCTTCGAAATGCTGCAGCACGCTGCTGGTATAGGCTTCGGCCACGAACAGCAGCAGCAGCCACACCGAGCGTTTCTTCCACAGCGTCCAGGGGCTGATCTCGAGGTACGGTTTTTCCAGCGGCAGCGTCGCCCCCTGCAGCTGAGCGTCCTCGGTGACGTCATCCTCCAGCAGATGGGCGATCTCCTTTTCCATCAGGCAGCCGACCAGCTCGCCTTTATCGACGACGGGAACCAGCTCGAGGCCGCGCTCGTTGAGCTCGGCAATGACCTGCGGGCGTTCATCGTCAGGTTTGACGCGGAACAGGCAGCTGTCCATCAGGTAGCGGATAGACTGCCCGGCATCCCCTTCCTGCAGTAGCTTTTTGACCGACAGGCTGCCGCGCAGCTTTTTACCGGCGACAACAAACACCTGGCCGGGAATATCATCGCTGGTGAGCTGCGAGATAAAGTGCTCCCGCGCCTCATGGACGCTGAGATGTTCCTGTAGCGTAATAAAGTCGGTACGCATGTACTGGGCGATGGCATCGCCGTTGAAGCCAGAGGTCGCCTGATGGGCGGCGCAGAGTTGAATGGAAGACATGATTAAAATCCCTATAAAAAATCACTCATAGGGGCGAACAAGACAGGGTTAGCGCAGGCAGATCCCTACGTCCTGGTTTTAGCACTGCATAACGTATCTGAACGGTCATGACCGCCAGAAGTTACCTTGGCAACACCTTGATTCGATGGAAGCCTGTATTTCCCTTAGTGGTCTCTCTCGATACCAACAGGGCGGTAACTTGTATTTATGCAGGAGCCTCGCCATAACGAGATCGTTAAATGAAGCGCCATTATTGGCGAAGCGGGATAATTCACAAAGCGTATAATTTATGTGGTTTATCAACTGTTGATAAACCACCCAAGAATTTTCAAATCGTTAATCATCCGCTAAACACTGCAAATGCCCATGGCGCACGCCGCGCTGGGCAATCACGTCGTCGGCAAAATGCTGTATCTCGACCATGTCTCCCTTCAGCACCGCAATCTCCAGGCAGTCGTCATGACTGATATGCACATGCAGCGTGGCGACGGAGAGATCGTGATGATGATGCTGGGTGGCCACCAGCCGGCTCGCCAGTTCGCGTTTTTCATGCTCGTACACATATGACAGGACGGCATAACCGCGCCGCGGCTCCGACGGTGCGGGATCCTGGTTGAGGGCGTCTCGCAGAATATCGCGTACCGCCTCCGAACGATTGTGGTAGCCGCGGCGGGCGCTGAGCGCATCGAGAGCGGCCAGCAGGTCATCATCAAGAGTCAGGGTTACGCGCTGCATGGCATGGCCTCGTTAAGCAGAGTGGCAGGAAAAGGTGGCAGCACCGCCTGCTGGAGCGCCTGTCCGGCAGGGGAGCGCAGGCGCAGTGGTAGACTGACCGCCGCGGTTTCGACGATGCGTCCGTGCTCCATCACCAGCACCCGCTGGCAAAAGCGCTCCACCAGCCGCAGGTCGTGAGTGATGAACAGGCAGGCGGTGCCAAACTGGGCCTGCAGACGCTTCAGCAGGGCGATAATCTCCGCCTGCAGCAGCAGATCGAGATTCGAGACCGCTTCATCCAGAATCAACAGCTGCGGCCGTACCGCGAGGGCGCGAGCCAGGCAGACGCGCTGCAGCTGTCCGCCGCTGAGCTGCGCCGGGCGTTTATCGAGCAGCGTCGTGGAAAGGTCGACCGCCTGCAGCATCTCTTCCACCTGACGCGCACGTTCCTCGCGCGACAAGCGCAACAGATGGCGCAGCGGCTCGCTGACGATCTCGCGCACCGTTTTGCGCGGATTCACCGCGCTGAAGGCGTCCTGAAACACCAGCTGAATATCGCGGCGGAAGGCGCCGACGGCCTCGCCCTTCAGGGCGGTCAGCGGTGTGCCGCGCCAGACAATATCGCCGTGCTGCGGCGTTTCCAGGCCCACCAGCATCCGCGCCAGGGTGCTCTTGCCGCAGCCGCTGCGCCCGAGCAGGGCCACCGTTTCGCCGGGGGCGATGGCGAGTTGGATCTCGTGCAGGACCCTGCCGTGGTGCGGGTAATTGTGGCTCACCCCGGTGACGCTGAGTAAATTCATGCTGTTTTCTCCAGTCCGTACAGCGCCAGATGCGCCGCCAACAGGCGTTGGCTCAGCGGGTGCTGTGGGGCGCTGAACAGCGTATTTACATCGCACTGTTCAACGAGGCGACCGTTCTCCATGACCGCTACGTAATCCGCCAGCCGCGCCACAACGCCCATGTCATGGGTCACCAGCAGCAGCCCCAGACCGCGGCTGGCGACGATATCCGCCAGCAGATTGAGGATCCGCGCCTGGGCGATGGCATCGAGGTCGGTGGTCGGTTCGTCGGCGATGATAAAGGGCGCGCGGCTGAGCAGGGCGAGGGCGACCATCATCCGTTGCAGCATGCCGCCGCTCATCTCAAAGGGGTAGCGTTTCAGCAGCGCCCGCGGATTATCCAGACCCACCTCTTCCATTGCCGCCAGCAGGGCGGCGTCACTTGCTTCGCGGCCCGCCGCCCGGCAGGTTTCCCGGGCGTGGGCGGCCATGGTATGCAGCGGATTAAAGGCGCTGCGTGGGTTCTGCATGATAGTGGCGATAGTCGCGCCGCGCAGCTGTTCGCCGTGCACCGGCATGCCGTCAAGCAACACCCGGCCGGCGGTCTGGTTGACGCCGGGCGGCAGCAGGCCCAGCGCGGCGGCGCAGGTGAGCGATTTCCCGCTGCCGCTGCTGCCGAGCAGCGCCAGTACCTGGCCGCGGCGCAGGGTAAGCGAGACGTCGCTGACCAGCGGGCGGTCGGCGGTAAGGGCGATCTGTTGCAGTTGGATCTTCTGCGGCATCAGTGGCTATGCTCCGCGATCAGGTGAGGATCGAGGCGATCGCGCAGCGCGTCGCCCAGCAGGTTAAAGGCCATCACGCTGATGAACAGCGCCAGCCCCGGCCAGACCATCTGCAGCGGCTGGGTCCAGATATACTGCCGGGCGTCGTTAATCATCACCCCCCATTCCGCCGTCGGCGCGCTGACGCCGAGGCCAAGGAACGACATGCCGGCCACGTGAAGCATCATATGACCGATATCCAGCGAGGCGAGCACCAGCAGCGAGGGGATCACCGCCCCTGCCAGATGGTCGCTGAACAGCCGCCACTGGCTGGCGCCGCTCAGGCGGGCGGCGAGGATAAATTCGCGCTGGCGCAGGGAGACCACCAGATTACGCACCATTCTGGCGTACCAGGCCCAGTGCGACAGCGCAATGGCGAGGATCACGTTGGTCAGCCCGGTACCCAACACCCCCACCATAAAGAACGACAGGATCGAGGTCGGAAAGGTCATAAACAGTTCGGCGAGGCGCATCAGGCCGCGGTCGGCGCGGCCGCCCAGCAGCCCGGCGCTGCCGCCAACCGCCAAACCGATCAGCAGCACCAGCAGCAGGCAGGCCATTACCGCCCCCAGCGAGACGCGGGTGGCGGCCAGCAGGCGCGAGAAAATATCCCGTCCAAGATGATCGGTTCCCAGCCAGTGCGCCCCCCCTGGCGGCAGCAGCCGCTGCTGCAGGTTAATCGCCGCCGGATCCCAGGGCAGCCACCAGCCACTGCCGAGGGCGATGACCGCCAGCAGCGCGATAACCAGCAGGGCCAGTTTCACCGGCCAGCGGAAGTTTCGCAGCCATCTCATACGCTCACCTCCTCATGGCGGCGCAGGCGCGGGTCGAGCGCCGCGTTAAGCACATCCACCGCCAGGTTAGCCAGTACGAACACCGTGACCATCATCAGGGTAAAGCACTGAATCACTGGATAATCGCGATTGAAGATCGCGGAAACCGCGTAGCGGCCAACCCCCGGCCAGGCAAAGATATTTTCGATAATCATCGTGCCGCCGATCAGCTCGCCAATGTGCATGCCCATGGCGGTCACCACCGGCAGGGTGGCGTTGCGCAGGATATGCCGCCGCTCCACCTGGCGCGTGCTCAACCCGCGCAGCCGCGCCCATACCACGTGACGCTGGCCGGAGACCTCCAGCATGCTGGCGCGCAGCAGCCGGGCGTTAATCGCCAGCGACATAAAGGCGATGGAGACGGCGGGCAATATCAGGTGCTGCCAGTCGCCGTATCCCATCGCCGGGAGCCACTGCAGATGCACGGAAAAGAGCATCACCAGCAGAAAGGCTAGCCAGAAGTTCGGCATCGACACGCCGAGGAAGGCAATCAGCCGTACAGCAAAATCCGGCAGGCGATCGCGATGGCGCGCCGCCCAGATCCCCAGCGGCAGCGAGGTGACGAGGATCAGCGCCAGCGCCGCGCCGGTAAGCAGCAGGGTGGCCGGCATGAAGTGCAGCAGGTCGTCCAGCACCGGCCGCCGGGTGGCATAAGAGAGGCCGAAGTCCAGGTGCAGCGCCCGCCACAGCCAGTGCAGATACTGCATCGCCAGCGGCTGGTTGAGACCCAGCAGTTCGCGGGTCGAGGCGACCATCTCTTCCGTGGGCGGCAGATTCGACAGGCGCAGATAATCCAGCGCCGGGTCGCCGGTGCCGAGCCGCAGCAGCAGAAAGATGATGGCGGAGGCGGCGAGCAACAGCGGGATCAGCAGCAGCAGGCGGCGTAAAATATAGCGTAGCATTATGGCGTTACCGGTTTAATCTGGTCGAACGGGATCTCGGTGGTCACCGGCGCGAACGGGATCTCGCCGACCTCCTGGCGCGCAACTGACATCAGCGAGACATAGCTGATGGGTAGGTACACCGCGTCCTGATGCAGACGGGTCAGCACATCGTGGTACAGCCGTTTCCGCTGCGCCTCGTCGCTGGTGGTCAGCACCTCGCTAATCTCTTTATCAATCAGCGCTTTGTCGGGCAGGCCGCGCTGGGCCTGATAATCGGCATGCGAGGGCACGCGCATCGAGCTTAAAAAGGCATGCGGATCGTAGGGGGCGCCCCAGGTGCGATTGAAGATCATGCCGAACCGGCCTTCGCGCTGGCGCGCATAGATGCTGCTCTCCTCCTCGCCCACCAGGGTGACGCGGACGCCGACCTCCCGCAGATTGGCCTGAATAATTTCGGCCATCGATTTAGCCAGCGCGTCGGTGCCGATAAACGCCAGCTCAATCGCCAGCGCTTGCCCGGCTTTTTGTCGCCAGGGCTGGCCTTCCGGCTGCTGCCAGCCGGCCTGCGCCAGCAGGGCGCGGGCTTTTGCCGGATCGTAACGGCGCGGCGTCAGATCCTGCGGGGCGTAGGGGACCGAGGGCGCAAACAGGGTGTCGGCAACCTGCTGGGTGCCGTAGAGCACGCTATCGACGAGGGTCTGCTTGTCGACGGCGTAGTTGAGCGCCTCGCGAACCGCCTGCTCGCGGGTCGGGCCCTGGCTGGCGTTCAGCGCCAGCATCACCGTCTCCGTCGGGGCGGAGAGTCGAGCCACGTAGCCGGGGTGATGACGAAAGCGTTCGAAGGTATCCAGCGGTAGCAGCCCTTCGTCGCCGTAGAGCATGTCAATTTCCCCGGTTTCGAACGCCACCGCGCGGCTGGTGGCGTCAGGGATCACTTTGATGGTGATTTGCTGCAGCGCGGGTTTATTACCCCAGTACTGTTCGTTGCGTACCAGCACGTCGCGCTGATTGAGCTGCGAGCTCGCCAGTCGCCACGGCCCGGTGCCGATCGGGGCTTTGATGCCGTTGGCGGTGCCGCCATCGATAAACTGCGAGGGGGCGATAAAGCGGAACGGGCGGGGCAGGGCCAGCTCTTGTAGCAAGGGGGCGTAGGCGCTTTTCAGGGTGATCTGCAGCTCGCTGGCGCTGAGCGCCCGCACGTCGGTTATCTGATTGGCGAGCTCAAGCCAGGCGTGGCGTTGACGGTTGGCGAGCACCGCCTGGAAATTCGCCGCTGCGGCCTGGGCGTTAAAGGGTTCGCCGTTGGAGAAGGTCACATCCTCGCGC
Organism: Klebsiella sp. Q2; assembly: GCF_009900705.1. Taxonomy (NCBI): domain Bacteria; kingdom Pseudomonadati; phylum Pseudomonadota; class Gammaproteobacteria; order Enterobacterales; family Enterobacteriaceae; genus Klebsiella; species Klebsiella sp. Q2. The sequence goes on from NZ_JAAABE010000005.1 coordinate 236,159, forward strand.
AGGGTGAACCACCAGGTTTTACCATCGTCGGAGTGACGCCAGCGGGTCGCCAGCCAGGGCTGCACGCTGCCGTCAGCCTGATACTTCACCAGCGGCTCATAGACCATGCTTTGGGCAAACATCTGGTTGGGGGTATAAAGATGCGGATTCAGCGGGCCGACGTTCACCGGCCAGGCGGTGGTGAGCGAGTGCTGCGCGGCCTGAGCCAGCAGAGGGACGCAGGCGATCAGCGCCAGCAGAGTGAGGCGGAAAATAGACAAGACGGCAATCTCAACGACAGGAAAGTATGACGATTTTAGTGATTCATCATACTTTCGGAGTAACCTGGATCAATATTGCGCCGAAAAGTATAAGTAATCCGTATGATTATGCGCAGGGGCAGGCGCCGCTTTACCCCTCAGGGCGCCCGGAACAACCCCAGCAGCGTGGCCACCTGTTCGTCGATCGGCGCCAGATCCCGCTTGACGATCAGATGCAGCGGCGTCGCGCGGCGCGCGCCATGGCTGAGGGGCAGCCGCTTCAGCACGCCCTGATCGAGATGGGAACGAATGCGCTCTTCCGGCAGCCAGCCGAAGCCGACCTGATACATCACCGCATCAATGGCGGCGTCAATGGTGGAGAAAGTCCAGGCGTCACGCGTCGCCTGGCCATCGCCGGTCTGGTCGGCAATGCGCACCAGCGGCCATGGTGCCAGCGCGCTATCCTCCAGCGGACCGTCGAGCGCGGCGAGAGGATGGTCGCGGTGGGCGACGGCGATAAAATCAATATTCATCAGCCACTCTCCGCGGCCGGTAATATCCTGGCGGCGGGTCAGAACCATGACATCGGCTTCCGTTCGCGCCGCGCCCTCGTCATCCATATTTTCCAGCACTTCGGTGAGTCTGACCTGCGTCTGCGGATAGCGCTGCTGAAACTGGCGCAAAATGGCGAACAACCGCTGGCGCGGGAAAATGCTGTCGACCACCAGATCCAGACGGGTGCGCGCCCCGTTGCGCAGAGTGGCGGCATGCGTCTCAACGTAGGCGAAGGCCTGTAGCAGCGGTTTGACCTGATTCAGCAGCAGTTCGCCGGCCGGGGTCAGCACCGCCCGCCGCCCGGACGGCGCCAGCAGCGCTACCCCTAAACGCTCCTGCAGCAGCGCGAGGTTATAACTCACCGAAGACTGGCTGCGATTGGTCTCCTCCGCCGCTCTGGCAAAGCTCCCCAATTCCACTACCTTTTCGAGTAACGCCCACTGCTCCAGGGTTGTCTTGTGCATAATCAATCTAAAATTTGGATGTATTTAATCCAAACATAGCGTTATTCATTCAATTTTTAAAGACGTATGCTGTCCTCAACAACACAGAGGAGAATAAATGATGAGCACTTTCGACAAACATGACCTCAGCGGCTTTATCGGTAAACATCTGGTCTACACCTACGACAACGGCTGGAACTACGAAATTTACGTCAAAAACGGCCACACCCTCGACTACCGTATTCACAGCGGCATCGTCGGCAATCGCTGGGTGAAAGATCAGGAAGCGTACATCGTGCGGGTGGGGGAAAGTATCTACAAAATCTCATGGACCGAACCGACCGGTACCGACGTCAGCCTGATCGTCAACCTGGGCGATAAACTGTTCCACGGCACCATTTTCTTCCCGCGCTGGATCATGAATAACCCGGAAAAAACCGTCTGCTTCCAGAACGATCACATTCCTCTGATGAATTCGTACCGCGATGCCGGCCCGGCCTACCCGACGGAAGTGATTGACGAGTTTGCTACTATCACCTTCATTCGCGACTGTGGCGCGGATAATGACGAGGTTATTAATTGCCCGGCAAGTGAATTGCCAGCTGATTTTCCTGCAAATTTGTAATTAAGCAGAAATAACTTTGTGATCTGCGCTAACTTTTTGTCATCAAGCGTGACAAAGACAGCGTCATTAATTGTTATCTGGTTTAACCCCCGTTTACTTTCCGCGATAGCGTTCCTGTTTGCTTTTCCAGACAGGAACGCTTTTTTGTCAAAATTCTGCCATAAATAAAACCTATCATTCTGTTTATTAATGATTTATTTGGCTATGCTGAGAAAAGATTAATTTCTTAATATTATCCTAAGCAAGGTCAACTACATTAATAGTGGTCGAAATACCCTGAAATGGAATGCCGCGCTGAACTCACTTCATTTTAATTTCGTTTAAGTCCGCAGGCGCAGGATATTTTATTCTAACGACCCAGGTTTGTGCGTGGGTCATCTACAGAACAGGATGATGATGAGCGATTTTTTGCCTTTTTCGCGCCCGTCGATGGGCGACGCAGAGCTGGCAGCCCTGCGTGAAGTTTTAACGTCGGGCTGGATCACCACCGGACCGAAGAATCAGGCACTTGAAGCGGCATTTTGCCAGTTGACCGGCAACCGTCATGCGATTGCCGTCAGTTCAGCGACCGGCGGGATGCATGTGACCCTGATGGCGCTGGGTATTGGCCCCGGCGATGAAGTCATTACGCCGTCCCAGACCTGGATCTCCACTCTCAATATGATCTGCCTGCTGGGCGCCACGCCGGTGATGATCGATGTCGATAACGACAATCTGATGATTACCCCTGACGCGGTGGCAGCGGCGATCACCTCGCGTACCAAAGCAATTATTCCTGTGCACTACGCGGGGGCGCCAGCCGATATCGACGCCATTCGCGCGGTGGGCGAGCGCCATGGCATTCCGGTGATCGAAGACGCCGCCCATGCGGCCGGTACCCATTATAAAGGCCGCCACGTGGGCTGGCAGGGGACCGCGATTTTCTCGTTCCACGCGATCAAAAACATGACCTGCGCTGAAGGCGGCCTGATTGTCACCGACGACGACGAGCTGGCCTCCCGTATCCGCAGCCTGAAATTCCATGGCCTCGGCGTGGACGCCTATGACCGCCAGACCCATGGCCGCGCGCCGCAGGCGGAGGTGATCGCTCCGGGCTTTAAATACAATCTTGCCGACATCAACGCCGCGCTGGCGCTGGTCCAGCTGGAAAAACTGCCTCACGCCAACCAGCGGCGGGCGGAAATTGCCCAGCGCTATCTGCGCGAACTGGCGGACACGCCGTTTACGCCCCTGACCGTCCCGGCCTGGGATCACCAGCACGCCTGGCATCTGTTTATCATCCGCGTCGATGAGGCTGCCTGCGGCATCAGCCGCGACGCGCTGATGGAAAAGCTAAAGGCGATGGGTATCGGCACCGGTCTGCACTTCCGTGCGGCCCATACGCAAAAATATTACCGCGAGCGCTTCCCGGAGGTTTCCCTGCCGAATACCGAATGGAACAGCGCCCGCATCTGTTCTCTCCCGTTGTTCCCGGACATGACCGATGACGATGTCACTCGCGTCATTTCCGCACTGCGCCAGCTGTCAGGACGTTGATATGCTTACTTACCCTCCCGTGAAGAAGGTCTCGGTGGTTATTCCGGTTTATAACGAACAGGATAGCCTGCCGGAGCTGCTTCGTCGTACGGATACCGCCTGCGCCACGCTGGGGCGGCAATATGAAATTCTGCTGATCGACGATGGCAGCAGCGACGATTCCGCGCGCATGCTCACCGAAGCTGCCGAGGCGGAAGGCAGTCACGTCGTCGCCGTGCTGTTAAACCGTAACTACGGGCAGCACTCGGCGATCATGGCCGGTTTCAGCCATGTAACCGGCGATTTAATCATTACGCTTGACGCCGACCTGCAAAACCCGCCGGAAGAGATCCCGCGGTTGGTAGAGAAGGCGGATGAAGGCTACGACGTGGTGGGCACCGTTCGCCAGAACCGTCAGGACAGCATCTTCCGCAAAACCGCGTCGAAGATGATCAACCGCCTGATCCAGCGCACCACCGGCAAAGCGATGGGCGACTACGGCTGCATGCTGCGCGCTTACCGCCGCCATATCATCGACGCCATGCTCAACTGCCATGAGCGCAGCACCTTTATCCCGATCCTGGCGAATACCTTCGCCCGGCGCGCGGTGGAGATCCCGGTGATGCACGCCGAGCGCGAATTCGGCGACTCCAAATACAGCTTTATGCGCCTGATCAACCTGATGTACGACCTGGTGACCTGTCTGACCACCACGCCGCTGCGTCTGCTCAGCATTTTCGGCAGCGTGATAGCCCTGCTGGGCTTCGCCTTTGGCCTGATGCTGGTGGTGCTGCGTCTGGCCTTTGGCCCGCAGTGGGCGGCGGAAGGGGTATTTATGCTCTTCGCCGTGCTGTTTATGTTCATCGGCGCTCAGTTTATCGGGATGGGCCTGCTCGGGGAGTATATCGGACGCATCTATAACGACGTGCGCGCGCGTCCCCGCTACTTTATTCAACGTGTTGTTCGCCAGCCGGAAACGGCATCTAAAGAGGAAGATCGTTCATGAAAGCCGTAGTCTTCGCTTATCACGATATGGGCTGCACCGGTATCCAGGCTCTGCTGGACGCTGGATATGATATCGCTGCTATTTTCACCCACCCGGATAACCCTGGCGAAAACCATTTCTTTGGCTCCGTGGCGCGCCTTGCCGCCGAGCAGGGCATTCCGGTGTGGGCGCCGGAAGACGTGAACCATCCGCTGTGGATTGAGCGTATCCGCGAGATGAAGCCGGACGTGCTGTTCTCCTTCTACTACCGCAACCTGCTGGGCGATGAGATCCTCAGTCTTGCGCCGAAAGGGGCGTTTAACCTACACGGTTCGCTGCTGCCGAAATATCGCGGCCGCGCGCCGCTGAACTGGGTACTGGTCAATGGCGAAAGCGAAACCGGCGTGACGCTGCACCGGATGGTGAACCGCGCGGATGCCGGCGATATCGTCGCTCAGCAAACCGTGGCGATTGGCCCGGATGACGCCGCCCTGACGCTGCACCGCAAGCTGTGCGCTGCCGCCACTGAGCTGCTGAGCCAGGCGTTGCCGGCGATCCTCGCCGGAACCACCGATGAACGTCCGCAGGATCACAGCCAGGCGACCTATGTGGGGCGTCGCACCCCGGAAGATGGCCGCCTCGACTGGGAGCAGCCGGCGCAGACGCTGCACAATCTGGTGCGCGCGGTCTCCGATCCGTGGCCGGGGGCCTTCGGCTACGCTGGCGCGAACAAATTTATTGTCTGGAAATCCCGTGTACGCAGTGATCTACCTGCAGCCAAACCGGGCACCGTTATCTCCGTTGCACCGCTGATCGTGGCGTGCCAGGAAGGGGCGCTGGAGATTGTCACCGGCCAGACCGAACGCGGCGTGTACATGCAGGGCGCCCAGCTGGCGCAGGCGCTGGGCCTGGTGTCCGGGGCGGTGATCAGCAGCAAACCGGTGGTGGCGGTTAAGCGTCGTACCCGGGTGCTGATCCTCGGCGTCAATGGCTTTATCGGTAACCATCTGACCGAACGCCTGCTGCAGGACGACAACTATGAGATTTACGGCCTGGATATCGGCTCCGACGCCATCAGCCGTTTCCTCGACTGCCCGCGTTTTCACTTCGTGGAAGGCGATATCAGCATTCACTCCGAGTGGATCGAATATCACATTAAGAAATGCGACGTGGTGCTGCCGCTGGTAGCTATCGCCACCCCTATCGAGTACACCCGCAACCCGCTGCGCGTGTTCGAGCTGGATTTCGAAGAGAACCTGAAGATCATCCGCGATTGCGTGAAATACAATAAGCGCATCATCTTCCCGTCGACCTCTGAAGTGTACGGCATGTGCACCGACAAAAACTTCGACGAAGATACTTCCAACCTGGTGGTCGGGCCGATCAACAAACAGCGCTGGATCTACTCGGTCTCCAAGCAGCTGCTGGACCGCGTGATCTGGGCCTACGGCGATAAGAATGGCCTGAAGTTCACCCTGTTCCGTCCGTTCAACTGGATGGGGCCGCGTCTGGATAACCTCAACGCCGCGCGTATCGGCAGCTCCCGCGCCATCACCCAGCTGATCCTCAACCTGGTGGAAGGCTCGCCGATCAAGCTCATCGAAGGCGGTAAGCAGAAGCGCTGCTTTACTGACATCAGCGACGGTATCGAAGCGCTGTTCCGCATCATCGAGAACAAAGACGGCCGCTGCGATGGGCAGATCATCAACATCGGTAACCCGGATAACGAAGCGAGCATCAAAGAGCTGGCGGAGATGCTGCTGGCCTGCTTCGAACGCCATCCGCTGCGCGATCGCTTCCCGCCGTTTGCCGGCTTCCGCGAAGTGGAAAGCAGCGACTACTACGGCAAGGGCTATCAGGACGTTGAGCATCGCAAACCGAGCATCCGCAACGCCAAACGCTGCCTGAACTGGGAGCCGAAGGTGGAGATGGAAGAGACCGTTGAGCATACCCTGGACTTCTTCCTGCGCACGGTTGAACTGGTGGACGATAAAAATCCATGAAACAGGTCGGCTTACGCATAGATGTCGATACTTTTCGCGGGACGCGGGACGGTGTTCCGCGGCTGCTGGACCTGCTGGGCCAGCACGGGATTCAGGCAAGCTTCTTCTTCAGCGTCGGGCCGGACAATATGGGGCGTCACCTGTGGCGCCTGGTAAAACCGAAGTTTCTGTGGAAGATGCTGCGTTCCAGAGCGGCTTCGCTGTACGGCTGGGATATTCTGCTGGCCGGCACCGCGTGGCCGGGACGCCGCATCGGCGCGGGGAACGAGGCGGTGATCCGTGCGACCGCCGAGTCTCATGAAGTGGGCCTGCACGCCTGGGACCACTACAGCTGGCAGGCGTGGAGCGGCGTCTGGCCGCAGGAACGGCTGACGCTGGAGGTCGAGCGTGGCCTGCTGGAGCTCGAGCGCATCATCGGCCGCCCGGTCACCTGTTCGGCCGTTGCCGGCTGGCGCGCCGATCAGCGGGTGGTGAAAGCCAAAGAATCCTTCGATTTTCTCTACAACAGCGACTGTCGCGGCACGCGGCCGTTTCTGCCCCAGCTCGGCAGCGGCGTCTCTGGTACGGTGCAGATCCCGGTCACGTTGCCGACCTGGGACGAGGCGGTGGGCACGGCGGTGGATATCGCCGGCTTTAACCGCTATCTCCTCGACTGCATCCATCGCGACCCTGGCGTGCCGGTCTATACCATTCACGCCGAAGTGGAAGGTATTGCCTATGCCGATCAGTTCGATGAACTGCTGACCATGGCGGCGGAAGAAGAAATTCAGTTTTGCCCACTGAGCCAGCTGCTGCCCGCTGACTTTAGCGAGCTGCCGTCCGGCAAAGTGGTTCGGGGTGAACTGGCTGGCCGGGAAGGCTGGCTCGGACGTGAACAATTACTGACTTCGGGTGTTTGATGAAAAGCATTCGCTATGGCGTCTCTCTGATTGCGCTGTTTGCGCTGTATTACCTGCTGCCGCTCAATTTCCGTTTGCTCTGGCAACCCGATGAAACACGCTATGCGGAGATCAGCCGTGAAATGCTGGCCACCGGCGACTGGGTGGTGCCGCATTTTCTCGGGCTGCGCTACTTCGAAAAGCCGATTGCCGGTTACTGGATCAACAGTGTCGGCCAGTGGCTGTTTGGCCATAATAACTTCGGCGTACGCTTCGGGTCGGTCTTCGCCATCACCATGACCGCCGTGCTGGTGGCCTGGCTGGCGTGGCGCATCTTTCGCGATAAGCGGGTAGCCGTCCTGTCGCCAGTGATTTTTCTCACCGCGATGCTGGTGTATGCGATTGGTACCTATGCGGTGCTGGACCCGATGATCACCCTGTGGCTGGCGCTGGCGATGTGCAGCTTCTGGGGCGCGACGCAGGCGCAGAGCCGCGGCGGCAAAATACTGGGTTACGTGCTGTTGGGCGTCGCCTGCGGTATGGGGGTGATGACCAAAGGTTTCCTTGCGCTGGCGGTGCCGGTGGTGGGCGTTCTGCCATGGGTGATCGCCCGTAAACGCTGGCGTGAAGTGCTGACCTACGGTTGGCTGGCGGTGGTCGTCTGTACGCTGGTGGTGCTGCCCTGGGGGCTGGCTATCGCCCAGCGCGAGCCGGACTTCTGGCGCTACTTCTTCTGGGTCGAGCATATTCAGCGTTTCGCCGAAAAAGACGCCCAGCACAAAGCGCCGTTCTGGTACTACATCCCGTTCCTGATTGCCGGCAGCTTGCCGTGGCTGGCCCTGCTGCCAGGGGCGCTGAAGCGCGGCTGGCGTGAGCGCGATGAGGCCCGCGGCGCGCTGTATCTGCTCGGTTGGGTGGCGATGCCGCTCCTGTTCTTCAGTATTGCAAAAGGCAAACTGCCGACCTATATCCTGCCGTGCTTTGCGCCGCTGTCGATCCTGATGGCGCGCTACGCGCTGGAGGCGGCGAAGACCGGCGCGAAAGCGCTGCGCATCAATGGGATGATCAACCTGGGCTTTGGCCTGCTGGGGCTGATCGCCGTGCTGGTAGTTTCGCCCTGGGGCGTGATGCACAAGCCGGTGTGGACCAAGATTGAGCTGTATAAATGTCTGCTGGCGGCCATCGCCTTCGCCGTCTGGGCGCTGATGGGCTGGCTGGCGATGAAAGACGCTGGCCGCCGTTGGAGCCTGGCGGCGCTTTGCCCGCTTGGCCTGGCGCTGCTGGTGGGCTTCGCCATTCCGGACCGGGTTATCGACAGCAAACAGCCGCAGTTCCTCGTGGATATCGTCAGCGAATCCCTGCAGCCCAGCCGTTACGTCCTGACGAACAACGTCGGGATCGCCGGCGGCCTGGCCTGGGAGCTGAAGCGAAGCGATATTATTATGTTCGACAAACAGGGTGAGCTGAAGTACGGTCTCGACTGGCCGGACGCTCAGGGAAGCTTTGTCAGCCAGGCCGGGTTTGCCGACTGGTTGGCCACGCACCGTCAGCAGGGGCCGGTCTCGCTGGTGCTGTTGATGGATAAAGGAGAGAGTATGGTCGACTTACCGTTACCGAAACCCGATAACGCCTATGAGCTGGGTCGGGTGGTCTTCCTTCAGTACCTGCCGCAATGAGCGTCTGGATCTGTCTGGTTTTCGCCAGCCTGCTGAGCTGCGCCGGACAGCTGTGCCAGAAACAGGCGACCCGCCCGTCCCGTCGCGGACGGCGGAGTCGCCATATACTCTTCTGGCTGGGGATGGCGCTGCTATGCCTCGGCTGCGGCATGCTGCTGTGGCTGAGCGTCCTGCAGTCTATTCCGGTGAGCATCGCCTATCCGATGCTGAGCCTGAACTTCGTCTGGGTCACCCTCGCGGGCTGGGGCATCTGGCATGAGCCGGTCGCTCGCCGCCACTGGTTTGGCGTCGGGTTGATCGTCGTGGGCATTGTCATTCTGGGGACCAGCGTTTGATGGGCTTTCTCTGGGCATTATTCAGCGTCGGCCTTGTCAGCGCCGCGCAGCTGCTGCTGCGCAGCGCCATGGTGGCCTTGCCGCCGCTGACCGATATTCTGGCCTTTCTCCAGCATCTGCTGCATTTCGAGCCTGGTACCTTCGGCCTGTTTTTCGGCCTGCTGGGCTACCTGTTGTCAATGGTCTGCTGGTACTTTGCCCTCCACCGTCTACCGTTATCAAAAGCGTATGCGCTGTTGAGCCTGAGCTATATCCTGGTGTGGGCTGCCGCCATCTGGCTGCCCGGCTGGCATGAGCCGTTCTACTGGCAATCGCTGCTGGGCGTGGCGATTATCGTCGCCGGCGTATTGACCATCTTCTGGCCGGTGAAACGCCGCTAGCCGGGGAGCCGGCTTTTGGGACGCCCCGGGCCGAGCAGGATCGCCAGCTTGCTGCCCCCGACGGTGGTCTCCATCCAGATTTTACAGACGCTGGTTAACGGCACCGAGAGCAGCATTCCCACCGGCCCCAGCAGCCAGCCCCAGACCAGCAGCGACAGGAACACCACCAGGGTCGACATCCCCAGCCGGTGGCCCATCATGCGCGGCTCCACCATGTTGCCCAGCACCATATGCACCACCAGAAACAGCGCCCCGACCAGCAGGCACTCATAGATGCCGCTGAACAGCAGCGCCTGCAGCATGGGTGGGATAGCGGAGATGGCGGATCCGATATTCGGCACATAGTTCAGCAGGAACGCCAGCACCCCCCACATCAGCGCGAACTGCACCCCCATCGCCAGCAGCCCCAGCCAGACAATCAGCCCGGTCCACAGGCTGATTAGCGTTTTCAGCGCCAGATAGTGGGTAACGCCTTTCAGCGCCCGGTGCAGCCCGGCGATATGCAGGCGAGGGTTATTGAGGGCAAAACGCAGTTTGTAGGGCAGGTGGCGAACCTCAAAAAGCATAAAGATCACCGTCATCACCAGCAGCACAATGCTGGCCATCGCCCCGGAAAGCTGGGTCATCAGCGTTGTGGCCCAGGTCATCAGCCGTTCTGAATCCATACGCCGCAGCATGCGCTCCGGATTGATATGCAGGTTGAGAAAGGGGAGATACTCCTGGAGCTGGACGATCTTACGCGTCAGGGCGCGGTTGAAATCGGGCAGCATGGCGACAAAGTCATTGAGCGACGCCGCCAGCACGCCAAGCAGCGCGGTGAGCATCACCAGCATTGCCGTCACCACCAGGGTAATGGCGAACGGGCGCCGCACCCCGCGGCGAATGAACCAGGTGACCAGCGGGTTGAGGACGATAGCGAAAAACAGCGCCAGCAGGAGCTGCACCAGAATATCGGCGGCGGCGTGGATCCCGGCGAGGATAATCACCAGCGCCGCCAGCTTAAGTAAAATATGGAGCCCGGCTTTATCAGCCTGCGGAGGGGACATAGGTATTCCTTTTGTGAGTCGCGCCTGATAAGTGTAGCGGTTCGCCGACTGCCAATATTCCGAAAGGCGAGCTGCTTTTCCGCCGCCAGCGTGGTAATAGTGAAAGCTGGTTGTCGAAATCTGGTGGAACCTGATGCCCGAACCCGTCGCCGAACCGGCGCTCACTGGACTGCGCCTCAATCTGCGGATTGTCTCCGTCGTCATTTTTAACTTTGCCAGCTATCTCACCATCGGCTTGCCGCTGGCGGTGCTTCCCGGCTATGTGCATGATGTAATGGGCTTTAGCGCTTTCTGGGCCGGCCTGGTGATTAGTCTGCAATATTTCGCCACGCTGCTCAGCCGCCCGCACGCCGGGCGCTATGCTGACCTGCTGGGGCCCAAAAAGATCGTTGTCTTCGGCCTCTGCGGCTGCTTTTTAAGCGGCCTGAGCTACCTGCTTGCCGCCTGGAGCAGCGGCTGGCCGCTGGTTAGCCTGCTGCTGCTATGCCTCGGGCGGGTCATTCTCGGCATCGGCCAGAGCTTTGCCGGCACCGGCTCGACGCTGTGGGGCGTCGGCGTTGTTGGGTCGCTGCATATCGGGCGGGTGATCTCGTGGAACGGCATTGTGACCTACGGGGCGATGGCGATGGGCGCCCCGCTCGGCGTGCTGTGCTATTCGTACATTGGCCTCAGCGGCCTGGCCGGGGTCATTATGGCGGTTGCGCTGGCGGCTATCCTCTGCGCGCTGCCCCGCGCAGCGGTGAAGGCGGCGAAAGGCAAAGCGATGTCGTTTCGCGCGGTGCTCGGGCGGGTGTGGCCCTACGGCATGGCGCTGGCCCTGGGCTCCGCCGGTTTCGGGGTTATCGCCACCTTTATCACGCTGTTTTATGAGGCCAAAGGCTGGGACGGGGCGGCCTTCGCCCTGACGCTGTTCAGCTGCGCGTTCGTTGGCGCGCGGCTGCTGTTTCCCAATGCCATTAACCGCCTCGGCGGGCTGAACGTGGCGATGCTCTGCTTTAGCGTGGAGATCATCGGCCTGCTGCTGGTCGGCTTTGCCGATACGCCGCTGCTGGCGAAAATCGGCACCTTTCTTACCGGGGCCGGGTTCTCACTGGTCTTTCCGGCGCTGGGCGTGGTGGCGGTGAAAGCGGTGCCGCAGCATAACCAGGGGTCGGCGCTGGCCACCTATACCGTGTTTATGGATTTGTCGTTAGGCGTCACCGGGCCGCTGGCCGGCTTGCTGATGGCGTGGACCGGGATCCCGGTGATATATCTGGCGGCGGCAGGTCTGGTGATGGCGGCGCTGCTGCTGGGCTGGCGGCTAAAAAAACGGCCCCCGGGTGGCGAACCGGAGGCCGTCGCACCAGGCCAGTAATTACTGGATGGTGAGGGTGCTGATGATGCTTTCCGCTTCGGTCTGCGCCTGCTGCTGGTTGTCCGCCGGCAGGGTGACCTGCAGGGTCAGCAGTTTGTCATCCACTTTGCCGAGCAGTACGGAAGACCACGCGGTCTGCCCCTTGGCGGAGATGATGCTGTCCAGTTGCTGCAGGGTGTGACCTTTGATCTCCAGCGACTTATTGCTCACCACCTGCAGCTGCGGGTCGCGGCTACGCTGCTGATCTTCCAGGCGTTTCGCCAGCACCGCCAGGTCTTCATTGGTGCTGTCGCCGACGATGACGATGACTGCTTTCTGGCCGGTGGCGTCAGAATAGACGTGCATGTTGTTCGCCTGAGTACCCAGTTTGCCGCTCTGGTCGGCCATGCCCGCAGGCAGGGTGAAGCTCAGCTTGCCATCCAGCAGGCTGATTGCCTGGCCGCTGGCATTGCTCTCCGCTGCTGCCCCAACGGTTGGCGCTTTTGAATCGCTGTTATCGCAGGCGGCAAGCCCCATCACCAGCAGGCCAATACCGACATATTTAACCAAATTGCGCATTGACATCTTCCTTTCGATAAACGGCCACTAATGGCTCATCCGGCTATCTTAACACATCAGTCCGCGAGTACCTTTAACTCGGCTGCAATGCCGACAAATCAGATTTATCCGCCAGCCTTTTCAACAGCATATTTAACAGCACGCCGTACATCGGCAGGAAGAAAATGATGCTGATAAGCACTTTAAAGCTGTAGTCGACGAGGGCGATTTCCCCCCAGTGAGCGGCCATAAACGGATCCGGGCTGCGCCAGAAGGCGATGAAGAAGAACGCTACGGTATCGCTGATGTTGCCGAACAGCGTCGAGGCGGTGGGGGCCAGCCACCAGTGACGACTCTGCCGCAGGCGGTTGAAGACGTGGACGTCAAGGATCTGCCCCAGCGCATAGGCCATAAAGCTGGCGATGGCGATGCGCGCGACGAAGAGATTAAAGGTGCCCAGCGCGGCGAAGCCCTGCCACTCGCCCATGTAAAACAGGGCGGAGATGGCGTAGGAGATGACCAGCGCCGGGACCATCACCGCAAAAATAATGCGTCGCGCCAGCGGTGCGCCAAAAATTCGCACCGTCAGATCGGTGGCGAGGAAGATAAACGGAAAACTGAACGCGCCCCAGGTGGTATGGAAACCAAAGATGGAGATCGGCAGCTGAACCAGATAGTTGCTGGAGGTAATCACCAGCAGATGAAATAGCGAAAGCCAGACGAGCGCTTTTTTGCGCTGTACGGTAGTAAACGGATTCATATTGTGACCTTTTTATGCCCGTCATGCTTCAGGTAAATGAGCAATCGGCAGCGGAACGTTGGGGTGAGGGAACCCAATTAAAAACGGCTGCATGATACTGCGTTGCCGGCGTAATGCAATGGTTGTTTTTCGCGCAAACGTTAACCTGGCTTGCGTACTGGCGAGCAGGGGGTAAACTAGGGCCGTTTTGTTGACGTGAGACTAAAATGAGCGAACTTTTCTCCACTCCTGACCACACTCTGGATGCCCTGGGACTCCGCTGCCCGGAGCCGGTCATGATGGTGCGTAAAACCGTGCGGACGATGCCGGTGGGCGAGACGCTGCTGATTATTGCTGACGATCCGGCCACCACCCGCGATATCCCGGGATTCTGCCGCTTTATGGAGCATGAGCTGGTGGCCCAGGAAACCGAAGCCCTGCCGTACCGCTACCTGATCCGCAAAAGCCACTGAGCCTCTCCCGGATGGCGGCGCGCAGCGCCTTATCCGGGCTACCCGACGGTCCGGAACCGTAGCCCTGCTAAGCGTAGCGCGAGCAGGGAATACCCCGGATGGCGGCGCGTAGCGCCTTATCCGGGCTACCCGACGGTCTGGAACCGTAGCCCTGCTAAGCGTAGCGCGAGCAGGGAAGCCGGTATCTATGCTACAACTTCTTACGCAATAACCGCAGCGCGTTAGCCGTTACCAGCACGGTGGCGCCGGTATCCGCCAGCACCGCCAGCCACAGACCGGTCAGGCCGAGCAGGGTGGTGACAAGGAAAATCCCCTTCAGCCCTAAGGCAATCGCGATGTTCTGGCGGATATTGGCGTGAGTCGCCCGCGCCAGGGAAATCATCTGCGCCAGGCCGGTCAGACGGTTGTGGGTCAGCGCGGCGTCGGCAGTCTCCAGCGCCACGTCGGTACCGCTGCCCATGGCGATGCCGATGGTCGCCGCTTTCATCGCCGGGGCGTCGTTGATGCCGTCGCCGACCATCGCCAGCGGCGCATCGGCATTCAACGCCATCACCGCTTCGACTTTGTCCGCCGGCAGCAGGCCGGCGCGGAATTTCAGCCCCAGTTCGCTGGCGATGGCCGCCGCGGCGCGCGGGTTATCCCCGGTGAGGATCACCCCCTGCACCCCCAGCTGGTGTAAGGCATCCACTGCCTGACGCGCGTCGTCGCGCAGGGTGTCGCGCAGCGCCAGGATGCCGAGAAGCGTCTCGCCGCGCATGACCAGCACCACCGTTTGCCCGGCGCTCTCCAGCTGCTGGATCTGCGCCTCATGCTCTGCCGGGGCGGCTTTGCTGGCCGCGCAGATTAAAATCCGGCTGCCGTTGACCTCGGCTTCGATACCGGAACCTGCCAGCGCCCGCTGGCCGCTGGCCAGCGGAATGCTCAGCTGGCGCCGCTGCGCTTCGCGGACGATGGCCTGCGCCAACGGATGGCTGGAGCCTTGCTCCACCGCCGCCGCCAGCGCCAGCAGCGCGTTGTCGTCATTCTCAGCCGTGGCGATGACCGAGGTCACCTGCGGCTGCCCGACGGTCAGGGTGCCGGTTTTATCGAACGCCACCTGGCGCACCTGGCCCAGCTGTTCCAGCGCCGCGCCGCCTTTGATCAGCGCCCCGCGTCGGGCGGCGACCGCCAGGCCGGAGGTGATGGCCGCCGGGGTGGAGATGACCAGCGCGCACGGGCAGCCGATCAACAGCAGCGTTAAGCCTTTATAGATCCATGGCAGCCAGGCGCTGGCGAAGAACAGCGGCGGGACAATGGCCACCAACAGGGCCACCACCATAATGGCCGGAGTGTAGATCCGGCTGAAGCGGTCGATAAAACGCTCGATCGGCGCCCGACGTTCCTCCGCCTCTTCAATCAGCTTCAGGATGCGGTCGATGGCGCTGTCGCCCGGTTCGGAGATCACGGTCAGCTGCACCAGGCGGTCGACGCTGGTGGCGCCCGCCGCTACCCGTTCTCCGGCCTGGCGCTCCACCGGCACCGACTCGCCGGTCAGGGCGCTTTCATCAAAGCTGGCAAACGGCGACAGCAGTTGTCCATCCGCCGGCAGACGCCCGCCGGCAGCCACTTCAATCACATCTCCGGGGCGCAGGTCACGCTGGGCGACGGTTTCCCGCACGCCGTTGCGCAGACGGATGGCGGTGTCGGGCTTCAGCGCCATCAGCGCGCTCACGCCCTGCCGCGCGCGGCTGGCGGCCCAGCCTTCGAGACGCTCGCCGATCAGGAACAGTAGCAGGACCATCGCCGCTTCCGCGGTGGCGCCGATAAACAGCGCCCCGATGGCGGCGACGCTCATCAGCGTTTCAATGGCGAACCAGCTCCCGCTTTTGATCAGGCGCAGCGCCTGACGGGCAACCGGCCACAGGCCGACCAGGGTGGTGGCAACAAAGGCTAACTGACCGGCGGGGTGGTTGGCCTGCTCCAGCCCCCAGCTCAGGGCCATCATAATGACCAGCGTCAGCAACGGTAAATTGTCGCGCAGCCGCGAGCCCTGCGTTTTCTCTGACGCGGAGGCATCGGCATCGCGCAGCGTATAGCCTGCCTGACGTACCGCCTGCTCAACCTGAGCGCGAACGTCGCCTTCGGCGTTAACCAATAATTTTTCCGTGGCGAACAGCACCTGAACCTGACTGACGCCGGGCACCTGACGAACCGCCGTTTCCACCTTGCGGGCGCAGGCGGCGCAGTCCATGCCGGCAACCTGCCAGCTGTAGCGGGCGTCGCTAAGCGCTTCGGCGGCTGGTGCGGTCTCTGCGGCGCAGGCGTGGTCTGTGCAGCAGCTCTCCGCCGGGGCGGGCGCTGGCCGCATGGTGAATGACGAGAATTGTGGGACTTTTTTATCCTGCGCGTCTGGAGTCGACATGGCACCCTCCGGTAAATGATAATTTTCTCATTAGCCGTAGGATACACTCTGGAGTCGACTCCAGAGTCAAGGACTAAATTACAGGTACAGCGCGCGCACGATGAGGAAGTGGCCGGCAAAGTAAAACGCGGCGGCAATGGCGTTATCGGCGCGGAAACGGCGACGATAGTGACTTACCAGCCACACGGCATTGCTCAGCAGCAGCAGAGCGGCGCCGGCGAAACCGGACAGCGCGGTGTCGGTAGGGCGGGCAAACCATAGCTCACCGGCCAGCCAGACCATCACCAGCGTCATGCCGATAAAGGTCAGCACCGGCATTTTCATCTCTTCCAGGCGGCTCCAGATCACCGCCATCAGCAGGGCGCCGAATACCAGCAGCACCAGCGGCAGCGGCCAGAAGAACGACAGCGTCAGCTGGCTGGCAAACCAGATGGTATACAGCAGATGCGACAGGAAGAAGGCGCCCACCGCGTACATCACCCGCTGACGCGGCAGCAGGGTGAGGGCGTCGCCGAGCAGCGAGGCGCACAGGCCAGCCAGCACCAGGTAGCTGATGGCATTGAACATCGGCGCCTGCCAGGCCAGCAACAGCAACAGAATCAGGGTGACAGGTTTAAATACCCAGCGTCGCCAGGCCGGCCCGCGATAGGATGCATCGACATAAAGCCATGCGGAGAAACAGACAGCAATAAATGACCAAAGCATAGTAAGTCCCTGTATCTGTTATCATAAAGAAAGTTACGGATGCGTGAAGCTACCACTCAGTGTAGTGGTTTGGCGCAGCAGATGACAATGTTATTCCAGTCGCAGTATGCTGATTCCTGATATTTTTTATGGGTAACCTTAATGAGTAAAATGCCGCTCTTTTTTGTTCTGGTCGTCGCGGTGATTGTGGTGGCGGCTTCGTTTCGCTATGTGCAGCAGCGCCGCGAAAAACTGGCGAACGACGCCGCGCCGGTGTTGCAAAAGCGGGTGATCGTCAGCAATAAGCGGGAAAAAGTGATTAACGATCGGCGTTCGCGCCAGCAGACGGTGACGCCTGCGGGCAGCGAGATGCGCTATGAAGCGAGCTTTCGCCCTGAGAGCGGCGGGCTGGAGGTGGTGTTTCGCCTTGACGCGCCGCAGTATCATGCGCTGAGCGTCGGCGATCGCGGGATGTTGAGTTATAAGGGCACAGCGTTCGTGGCGTTTACGCCCGATCCCTGAGCCCTTGTCAGGACTATTTCTTCAGCGTCGCCTTCAGTTTTTTCTGCCAGGCGACGAGCTCAAACACGCCGAAGATAAAAATGCGGATTTGCTCAAAGCGGCCCAGCGGCGGGGCATCTTTCGGCTGCGTCGCCTTGAGCAGCGTCAGCTGCAGGCCATGCATCAGGATCATAAAAATCAGCGCGACGTTGACGAAGATATTCAGCGGCTTCGGGAAGGGCTGAAACAGATTCAATAACAGAAAGGCCCAGACGCACAGCATCAGCAGGCGGCCTAAATTAATCAGCATGGTTCTCTCCTTGGGCCTCACGTTGGTAAAGACGGTACGCGACCTGTCCGGCCATTTTTTCACGATACAGATGCCAGTTTGCCGGTACCGGCGGTAAACCGTTTTCGACTTCGCTTTCGACGTACACCAGGGCCTCATCGGCCAGCCAGCCCTGCGTTTCCAGCAGGCGCAGCGTCTCCTCCAGCAGCCCCTGACGGAACGGTGGGTCGACGAATACGATCTCATGCGGCGTGCCCGGTTGGCTCAGGAAGCTGAGGGTGTTGGTCGCGATCACCTTGCCGCGATCCGCTTTCAGGGTGGCCAGGTTTTTTTGCAACTGCTGAGCGACGCCGCGCTCCATCTCCAGTAGCGTAGTGCTGGCCGCATAGCGGGACAGCGCCTCAAGCCCCAGCGCGCCGCTGCCGGCAAAGCAGTCGAGGCAGTGCGCGTCAACGATGGACGGCGCCAGCCAGTTAAAAAGGGTTTCGCGAACCCGGTCGGTGGTCGGCCGCAGGCCCGGGCTCTCCGGCACCGGTAATTTACGGCCGCGCCATTGCCCGCCGATGATGCGGATCTGACCGCTGCCCGCGTGGTTTGGTTTTTTCATCTCTCTGCTCAAGTCTCAACTTCCGGCCTGCTATTCTAGCGATCGACGGCGGTTGACGAAACCTTAATCCGGGGGCGGTGCTGCGAGTTAAGTTAAGTGATAGACTATCCAACTAATTTCATCATTTTTTCAGCTTCTGATGAAGCTGCGCCATGAATAAACAGCGAGGAGTGTGGTCGCAAATGGCAAAAGAGAAAAAACGTGGCTTCTTTTCCTGGCTGGGCTTTGGACAGAAAGAACAGGCACAGGAAACCGAGACTGAACAAAAAGTAGAAGAACAACAAGCGGTTGCCGATGAGACACCGGCGGCGGAAACCCCTGCCGAGCCGAGCGCGCCGAAAGCGGACCCGGAGGCGTTTGCCGAAGAGGTCGTCGACGTCACCGAGACGGTGGTCGAAAACGAAAAGGCCCACCTTGCGGAGCCTGCCAGCGCGCAGGAAGAAGAGTGGGTGGAAGCGCCTGCTCTGACCGAAGAAGCGCCTGTTGTTGAACCGGAGCCCGCGGTCAGCGAACCGGTTGAACAGCCTGCGGTGGTTGAGTCGCTGGCGGAAGAGGTTATCGCCGAACCGGTGGCGGCGGAGGTCGTGGCTGAGCAGCCTGTAGAGGATGCTGTTGCCCAGCCGCAGGAGACGGAAGCGCCGGAAGAGGACGCGCCGTTAAGCGATGAAGAGCTGGAAGCGCAGGCGCTGGCGGCCGAGGCGGCAGAAGAGGCGGCGGTGGTGGTGCCGGCGCCAGAAGACGAGGCGCCGGTGGAAGAACTGGCCCAGGAGCAGGAAAAACCGACGAAAGAAGGCTTTTTTGCCCGCCTAAAACGTAGTCTTCTGAAAACAAAAGAAAATCTCGGTTCCGGATTTATCAGCCTGTTCCGCGGTAAGAAGATCGACGACGATCTGTTTGAAGAGCTGGAAGAGCAGCTGCTGATCGCTGATGTCGGGGTGGAGACCACCCGCAAGATCATTACTAACCTCACTGAGGGCGCCAGCCGTAAGCAGCTGCGCGATGCGGAGGCGCTGTACGGCCTGCTGAAAGAAGAGATGGGTGAGATTCTCGCCAAAGTGGATGCGCCGCTGAACGTTGAAGGCAAAACGCCATTTGTTATTCTGATGGTCGGCGTGAACGGGGTGGGGAAAACCACCACCATCGGCAAGCTGGCGCGTCAGTTTGAGCAGCAGGGCAAATCGGTGATGCTGGCGGCGGGGGATACCTTCCGTGCGGCGGCGGTAGAACAGTTGCAGGTCTGGGGGCAGCGTAACAATATCCCGGTGATCGCCCAGCACACCGGCGCCGATTCCGCTTCGGTGATTTTCGACGCCATTCAGGCGGCGAAGGCGCGCCATGTTGATGTGCTGATTGCCGATACCGCTGGGCGTCTGCAGAATAAATCGCACCTGATGGAAGAGCTGAAGAAGATCGTCCGGGTGATGAAAAAGCTGGACGTCGACGCGCCGCATGAGGTGATGTTAACCATCGACGCCAGCACCGGGCAGAATGCGATTAGCCAGGCCAAACTGTTCCATGAGGCGGTAGGTTTGACCGGGATCACCCTGACCAAGCTGGATGGCACCGCCAAAGGCGGCGTGATCTTCTCGGTGGCCGACCAGTTCGGCATTCCGATTCGCTATATTGGCGTCGGCGAGCGTATTGAGGATCTGCGTCCGTTTAATGCGGGCGACTTTATTGAGGCACTTTTTGCCCGAGAGGATTAAGAATGATTCGCTTTGAACAAGTCAGCAAAGCCTATCTCGGTGGGAGACAAGCGCTGCAGGGGGTGAACTTCCACCTGCAGCCGGGCGAGATGGCGTTTCTGACCGGCCACTCCGGCGCAGGGAAAAGTACCCTGCTGAAGCTTATCTGTGGTATCGAACGGCCCAGCGCCGGCAAAATCTTCTTCAGCGGTCATGAAATCAGCCGCCTGAAGAGCCGTGAGGTGCCGTTCCTGCGCCGCCAGATCGGCATGATTTTCCAGGACCACCATTTGCTGATGGATCGCACCGTGTATGACAACGTGGCGATCCCGCTGATTATCGCCGGCGCCAGCGGCGATGACATTCGTCGCCGCGTCTCGGCGGCGCTGGACAAGGTCGGGCTGCTGGACAAAGCGAAGAACTTTCCGATTCAGCTCTCCGGCGGCGAGCAGCAGCGCGTGGGGATCGCTCGCGCGGTGGTCAACAAGCCGGCGGTACTGCTGGCGGATGAACCGACCGGTAATCTCGACGAGGCGCTCTCGGAGGGGATTTTACGTCTGTTTGAAGAGTTTAACCGCGTCGGGGTGACGGTACTGATGGCCACGCACGATCTGGGGCTTATCTCCAGCCGTCCGTACCGCGTGCTGACGCTCAGCGACGGCCATCTGCATGGAGGCATTCGGGGTGAATAAGCGCGACGCAATGAACCAAATCCGCCAGTTCGGCAGCAAGTTCGATCGCCTGCGCAACGCGGCGGGCGGCGGCGGCGGCGGGCGCAATGCGCCAAAACGGCCGAAAGCGGCGCCTAACCCGGCCTCGCGTAAGAGCAACGTGTTCAACGAGCAGGTGCGCTACGCCTGGCACGGCGCGCTCCAGGATTTAAAAAGCACACCGCTGGCCACCTTCCTGACGGTGATGGTTATCGCCATCTCGTTGACCCTGCCAAGCGTCTGCTACATGGTCTACAAAAACGTCAGCAGCGCGGCGTCACAGTACTATCCCTCGCCGCAGATCACCGTGTATCTGGAAAAAACGCTGGATGACGATGCCGCGGCGCGGGTGGTCGGCCAGCTGCAGGCGGAGCAGGGCGTCGACAAGGTGAACTATTTGTCACGTGACGAGGCATTGGGTGAATTCCGTAACTGGTCCGGCTTTGGCGGCGCCCTGGATATGCTGGAAGAGAACCCGCTGCCGGCGGTCGCCATCGTGGTGCCGAAGCTGGATTTCCAGAGCACGGAAGCGCTGAACACCCTGCGCGATCGGGTATCGCGGATCCAGGGGGTCGATGAAGTACGGATGGACGACAGCTGGTTTGCCCGCCTCTCCTCGCTCACCGGGCTGGTGGGCCGCGTGTCGGCGATGATCGGCGTGCTGATGGTGGCGGCGGTGTTCCTGGTGATCGGCAACAGCGTGCGCCTGAGCATCTTCGCCCGCCGCGATACCATTAACGTGCAGAAACTGATCGGCGCCACCGACGGCTTTATCCTGCGTCCGTTCCTCTACGGCGGGGCGATGCTGGGCTTCTCCGGCGCGTTTTTATCGCTGATCCTGTCGGAGATTCTGGTGATGCGCCTCTCGTCGGCAGTGACCGAGGTGGCGAAGGTGTTCGGCACCCAGTTTGAGCTGAGCGGCTTAGGCTTTGACGAGTGTCTGCTGATGCTGATCGTCTGCTCGATGATCGGGTGGGTGGCCGCCTGGCTGGCGACAGTGCAACATTTACGTCACTTTACTCCCGATTAAAAAAAGCGTGATATAATCTTTCCCTGCTGCAATGAGTTCCTGTTCGCAGGGAAAGATACCGCAAGCTTGTTCTCCTTTTCCTGCCCTCACTTTTTCATCGTGGTGTCACATTTTGTGCGTAATTTATTCACACCGTTGCAGGGAACTTGTGGATAAAATCACTGTCTGATACTAATGTGAGTGATATTCTCGTTGCTCATGAATGCTGGCATGCTTGTTGCCTGATGGGGACAAGACCACGTCAGAAGATATCAATTGAGAGGATTTGAATGACCAAAGAAATGCAAACTTTAGCTTTAGCCCCCGTTGGTAACCTGGAATCGTATATCCGGGCCGCTAACACTTGGCCGATGCTGTCGGCTGATGAAGAGCGGGAGCTTGCTGAAAAGCTGCATTACCAGGGCGATCTGGAAGCAGCGAAAAAGCTGATTCTGTCTCACCTGCGCTTTGTTGTTCACATTGCTCGTAACTACTCGGGCTATGGCCTGCCGCAGGCGGATCTGATCCAGGAAGGCAATATCGGCCTGATGAAAGCCGTGCGTCGCTTCAACCCGGAAGTGGGTGTGCGCCTGGTCTCCTTCGCCGTGCACTGGATTAAAGCCGAAATTCACGAATACGTGCTGCGCAACTGGCGTATCGTGAAGGTCGCTACCACCAAAGCACAGCGTAAGCTGTTCTTTAACCTGCGTAAAACCAAACAGCGTCTGGGTTGGTTCAACCAGGATGAAGTGGAAATGGTGGCCCGTGAGCTGGGCGTGTCGAGCAAAGACGTCCGCGAGATGGAATCCCGCATGGCGGCCCAGGACATGACGTTCGACATGTCGTCGGACGATGAATCCGACAGCCAGCCGATGGCGCCGGTCCTGTATCTGCAGGACAAAACGTCAAACTTTGCCGATGGCATCGAAGACGATAACTGGGAAGAGCAGGCGGCGAATAAGCTGACTGACGCGATGCAGGGCCTGGACGAGCGTAGCCAGGATATCATCCGCGCCCGCTGGCTGGACGAAGACAACAAGTCCACGCTGCAGGAGCTGGCTGACCGCTACGGCGTCTCCGCAGAGCGCGTGCGTCAGCTGGAAAAGAACGCCATGAAAAAACTGCGTGCAGCGATCGAAGCCTGATACGCCACGCCTGCCTGATACCTGATATCAGGCTCCCCGATAACGCCCCGCCTCAGGTTGGGGCGTTTTGTTTTTCTGCGTCCTCCCGGAGCAGGAGCATCTGCGGGCAGTGCGTCTGCAGGCAGCCGAGTAAGACGCTGAACGCCGACGCCATCTGCTCCTCGGGCTGGCTGGCAAATCCCATCAATAATCCTTTCTTACGCGCCGCCGTCAGGTAGTAGCGCGAGAGCGGCCGCACCAGAATGTGGCGCGCATTGGCCTCGCGGGCGATCGCCACATCGTCAGCCTCTTCCGGTAAATTGAGGATCAAATGCAGCCCGGCATTATCGCTGAAGTCCGACAGGGCGTCGGGCATACAGTGCCGCTGAATCAGCTCGGTTAAAAAGGCGCGGCGACGGCTGTAGAGCAGGCGCATGCGGCGGATATGGGCCGAGTAGTGACCAGCGGTAATAAACTCCGCCAGCGCCATCTGGATCAGCGAATGGCCGCCGCGGTAAAGCTCGGCGTGGGCGTGCTTCAGATCGCTGACCAGCGGACGGGGGATCACCACATAGCCCAGACGCAGGCCGGGATAGAGCGTTTTACTGAAGGTGCCGATATAGACCACCGGCGCGTCGGCCACCAGCCCCTGCAGGGCGGGGATGGGCTGGCCGGAAAAGCGAAACTCGCTGTCATAATCATCTTCGACGATCCAGCTCCCCTGCTGGCGGGCGAGCGCCAGCAGCCGCTGACGACGTTCAAGGCTCATCACTGCGCCCAGCGGATACTGGTGAGAGGGGGTGACAAAGATGAGCCGCGGCGCATCGTCAACCGTTTCCGGCGGACACAGGCCGTTGGCATCGACGGTCAGGGGCTCCGCCCGGACGTCGTTCATCGCCAGCAGGTGGCGAATGCCCCAGTAGGAAGGCTCCTCCACCCACGCCAGATCGCCGCTGTCGCACAGCATGCGGGTGACCAGATCGATAGCCTGGTGGATCCCCTCGGTGATAAGAATTTGATCTGCCTGACAGTGGACGCCGCGCGATACCCGCAGATAATCCACCAGCGCCTGCTGCAGCTCCGGGGTACCGCCGTTGCAGCTGTAGCTGAGCCGCTCGGGCTTTGGCCGACGGCTGATGCGCGCCTGGATCTTGCTGAACAGCGGATGGGGAAAGGCGTTAACGTCCGGTACGCCGGGAATAAACGCTCCCCACTGGCGCGGGCTGGCGCTGACCTGGCCGAGCAGGTGCTGGCCGCGGCGTGAAAGATGCGCCGTCGATGTCGCGATGCTGCTGTTTTCCCGCTCACCCTTAGCGGTCAAGGAACTTTCAGAGGCGGTTTGGGCAACGAATGTTCCGCTTCCCCGACGGGAAACCACATATCCTTCCGCCAGTAATTGTTCATAAGTTGTTAATATGGTGTTTCTTGATACGCCGAGTTCTCCCGCCAGGTCCCGCGACGGCGGCAGGCGGCTTTGCGGCGCCAGCGAACCGTCAAGGATCGCGCGGCGAAGCGCGTTGTATAAGCGTTTGTGCAGAAGAGGGTCGCGCTCTTCCTGCAGACGGACCAGCACCAGGTCACCCACCAGCGAACGCAATTGGATCCCTCAGATATTCAAAATTGGTACTCGATTATAGGGCCAACTCCTGTGTAAATAAACGACATCGTTTCTAATTTGTTGCGATAACGTGACATACACGACAGGAGATTCGCAGGTGAAAAGCTCAGAACTGAATCAACGTCGCCAGCAGGCGACGCCGCGCGGCGTAGGCGTAATGTGTAACTACTTTGTCGAGAAGGCGGAGAACGCCACGCTGTGGGATATCGAAGGCAATGAGGTGATCGATTTCGCCGCCGGTATCGCCGTGTTAAATACCGGTCACCGTCATCCGAAGGTGGTTGCCGCGGTCGCTGACCAGCTGCAGGCGTTCACCCACACCGCCTATCAGATTGTGCCGTACGAAAGCTATGTCACGCTGGCTGAACGTATCAACGATCTGGCGCCGATTGACGGGCCGGCAAAAACGGCCTTCTTCACCACCGGCGCGGAAGCGGTCGAGAACGCGGTGAAAATTGCCCGCGCTTACACCGGTCGTCCGGGGCTGATAACTTTCGGCGGCGGTTTCCACGGCCGTACCTTTATGACCATGGCCCTCACCGGTAAGGTCGCACCCTACAAAATCGGCTTCGGGCCGTTCCCGGGCTCGGTGTATCACGGTGTCTACCCGAATGCGGCGCATGGCGTGACCACAGCGGATGCGCTGAAAAGCCTGGAGCGCATTTTCAAAGCGGATATTGCGCCGGATCAGGTCGCGGCCATCATCCTCGAGCCGATCCAGGGGGAAGGCGGCTTTAACGTCGCGCCGGCCGATTTCATGCAGGCGCTGCGCGACCTGTGCGATACCCACGGCATTCTGCTGATCGCCGATGAAGTGCAGACCGGTTTCGCTCGTACCGGCAAGCTGTTCGCCATGCAGCATTATGATGTGAAACCGGATCTGATGACGATGGCGAAAAGCCTCGCCGGCGGTTTCCCGCTGTCGGGCGTCGTTGGTCGCGCCGAGGTAATGGATGCCCCAGCGCCAGGCGGACTGGGCGGGACCTATGCCGGTAACCCGCTGGCGGTGGCCGCGGCGCACGCGGTGCTGGATGTGATTGCCGAAGAGCAGCTGTGCCAGCGCGCTGAGCAGCTGGGTAGCCATCTGCAGGAAGTGCTCAACCAGGCGCGCGCCACCTGTCCGGCGATTGTCGATGTCCGCGGCCGGGGGTCGATGGTGGCAGTGGAGTTTAACGATCCGCAAACTGGCGAGCCGTCGCCGGAGTTCACCCGCCAGGTGCAACAGAAAGCGCAGGAGAACGGCCTGCTGCTGCTGAGCTGCGGCGTCTACGGCAACGTGATCCGCTTCCTCTATCCGCTGACGATTCCGGACGCCCAGTTCTCGAAAGCGCTGGATATTCTGGCGCGCGTACTGAAGAGCTAACGTCTCCCCGGCGGGCTGCGGCGGCAGGGAAGCCGAACAGAAACAGGACGCCGCAGCCGGCTGTTTATGCTCAGCGTGAGTGGTTTATCACCCTGATATCACCTTTTTTCCGGCGGTGAAAACCGCCGGAGTAAAACGGAAAGTATTATGTCTGAAAACTCCACCTTTTCTCCCGTCCTCACCGGCCGGGAACGTACGGCTGTCCCTGCAAAATCTCTGAGCTTCGTCGAAGGGGTATCGATGATTGTCGGTACCAATATTGGCGCGGGTGTCCTCTCTATCGCCTATGCGTCAAGCAAAGCGGGCTTTTTACCACTGCTGTTCTGGCTGGTGCTGGTGGGTAGTCTGACCACGGTGACCATGCTCTATGTCGCGGAATCCACGCTCCGCACGCGTAAACATCTGCAGCTCAGCGGATTATCAAAGCGCTACGTCGGCGGCTTCGGCGCGCTAATGATGTTCCTCTCCGTCTGCGTCAACAGCGTCGGGGCATTGACGGCTTATATGACCGGCAGCGGCAAGCTGCTGCACTCGCTGTTTGGCATCTCGCCGGCGCTGGGCAGCGTGCTGTTTTTCGTCCCGGCGGCAGGGGTGCTCTATCTGGGGCTGAAGGCGATCGGCCGCGGCGAGAAATTTATCAGCATCGGCATGGTGGTGATGATCTCGGTGCTGGTGATTGCCACGCTGCTGAAAGAGACCACCCGCGTGGGCTATCTGCTCGACGGCAACTGGCTGTATATGGTTCCGGTCTTCAACGTCGTGGCGTTCTGCTTCTCGGCACAGTATATCGTCCCGGAAATGGCGCGGGGCTTCGCCGACAAACCGGAAAAATTGCCTAAAGCCATTATGGTCGGCATGGCGCTGACCTTTACCCTGCTGGCGCTGGTGCCGCTGTCGGTGATCTCGCTTAACGGCCTGGAGAATATTTCGGATGTGGCCACCATCTCCTGGGGCAGGGCGCTTGGCGAATGGGCCTTCTTCTCCGCCAACCTGTTTGCGCTGTGCGCGATGTTGACCTCCTACTGGGGACTGGGCGGCAGCTTCCTGACCAATATCTTCGATCAGTTCCGCCTGGGGAATGACGAACAGCCCGCCCGTCGCCTGATGGTGCTGCTGGTGGTGGCGATCCCGCCGTTCGCGCTGGCCTACAGCGGCATGGTCTCCTTCGTCAACGCGCTCTATTTTGCCGGGGTGTTCAGCGGCGTTATTTTATCGATTATGCCGATCCTGATGCTCAAGGGCGCCCGCCAGCGTGGCGACCTGACGCCGGGCTGGACCTGTCCGGCCTGGATGACCCATCCGCTTATCCAATGCTTCATTGTGTTGTTGTATCTTTGCAGCGCCGTCTACGCGATAGCGTCCGCGGTAGGCTACCTGCCCGCTGGCTGGTAATTAGGGCCTGTTTTGCACCGCGTCCGGTTCATGCTGGCGCGGTTTTTTTATTTGTCACTTATCTGTTACATAGCCCGCAATTTAGTCGTTTCAAATTCCTCAGAATGACGGTATGTTTAGCATAGTGTGCTGCAAAAGCGCGAGTAGCCCCCGGTAGATTAGCTATCATATGCTTTTCCTATCGATATAAACAAAATAATGCGCTAACAAACAACATCACAACAAATGCAAAAACCATAATAATGGGGAGCCTCAGGATGAATATGAAGGGTAAAGCGTTACTGGCAGGATGTATTGCCTTAGTTATGAGCAGCGCGGCGCTGGCGGAAGATATCAAAATCGCGGTAGTCGGGGCGATGTCCGGCCCGGTGGCCCAGTACGGCGATCAGGAATTTACCGGCGCCGAGCAGGCGGTAGCGGATATCAATGCTAAGGGCGGCATTAAGGGCAATAAGCTGCAGATCGTAAAATATGATGACGCTTGCGACCCGAAACAGGCGGTAGCGGTCGCCAACAAAGTGGTCAACGACGGGATCAAATACGTTATCGGCCACCTGTGCTCCTCTTCCACTCAGCCGGCGTCTGATATCTATGAAGACGAAGGCATTCTGATGATCACCCCGGCAGCAACCGCGCCGGAGCTGACCGCGCGCGGCTATAAGCTGATCCTGCGCACCACCGGACTGGACTCCGACCAGGGACCAACCGCGGCGAAATACATTCTCGACAAAGTGAAGCCGCAGCGTATCGCAGTGGTGCATGACAAACAGCAGTACGGCGAAGGTTTGGCCCGTGCGGTGCAGGATGGCCTGAAAAAAGGCGGGGCGAACGTGGTCTTCTTCGACGGGATCACCGCCGGTGAGAAAGACTTCTCCACGCTGGTAGCGCGCCTGAAGAAAGAGAATATCGACTTCGTCTATTATGGCGGCTATCACCCGGAAATGGGCCAGATCCTGCGTCAGGCCCGCGCTGCCGGTCTGAAAACCCAGTTTATGGGCCCGGAAGGCGTAGCGAACGTCTCCCTGTCTAACATCGCCGGCGAGTCGGCGGAAGGTTTGCTGGTGACCAAGCCGAAGAACTACGACCAGGTGCCGGCGAACAAACCGATCGTGGATGCGATCAAGGCGAAGAAACAGGATCCGAGCGGCGCCTTCGTGTGGACCACCTACGCGGCGCTGCAGTCGCTGCAGGCAGGCCTGAATCAGTCTGACGATCCGGCAGAAATCGCTAAATACCTGAAAGGCGCGACGGTAGACACCGTGATGGGCCCGCTGTCGTGGGATCAGAAAGGCGACCTGAAAGGGTTCGAGTTCGGGGTCTTTACCTGGCATGCTAATGGTACGGCGACCGACGCCAAATAATTTAACCGGCGCCTTTCACGCTGCAAATGCGTTGTCTGCGGCCCTCAACCCCGGTCACTTACTGATGTAAGCTCCCGGGGATTTCGGGTCTTGACGCCTTTTTGCAACGCGAAATGCTGGGTTAAATGGGTGGGGGCCTTTCACACTGCAAATGCGTTGTCTGCGGCCCTCAACCCCGGTCACTTACTGATGTAAGCTCCCGGGGATGTCGGGTCTTGACGCCTTTTTGCCACGCGAAATGCTGGGTTAAATGGGTGGGGCGCCTTTCACGCCCCAGATGTGTTGGCCGGATAAATGCTATCCGGCCTTCTCTTACCAGCCACCGCCGCCACCACCACCGGAACCGCCGCCTGACGATCCGCCACCGGAAGAGCCGGAACCGCTATAGCCCGACCCTGACGAGTCACCCTCTGAACGCTGCACCGGCTTCTCGCCGGCGGCGGAATGACAGCTCTGGTAGAAATGATGCATATCCTGCCAGTCTGCCTGCGCTAACACTTCCGACATCGCGCCGGTGCTGCTTAAATATCGGGAAAAAGTGTTCGCCAGGGTCTTTCCTACGCCGAGCGCCAGAGCGACCGGCAGCAGGCTTTCAAAGTGAGCGACCATCTGGTCAGGTGGATAAAGTGTCTGATAACGCTTCTCTTCGGCGGTTTTAATATACAGCTTCAAGCCCTTGGCGACGGCCAGATCGTTTAACCCCTTCTGCGTATAGCGAGGTGTTTTCCAGGCGACGAACGCGCACAGTGCGATGGCGGTTAACAAGGCGCCAGGATAGCCGGCAGGAAGTTGGGTGAGGGGTAGCATGCCAAGCAGGAAAACACCGCCCGCCACGGTGGCGAAAGGGCTAAATACCAGCGCCATCAGGATCATCACTGGTCCCAAACTACGCAGGGTTTTCATCGGATTGCGTAAAAACCTCAGGCACAAATACGTCATCACCCCGCCGACCGATACAAACAGCAGACAGGGAACGGTGAGCGCCGCCGCCGCCGGGCTAAATCCGATGCCGCAAACGATCGGGATCAGCAGAGCAATATAAATACAATGACGCAGCGGTTTACCCCATGTCCGGCACAGCTGCGATTTCTGCTCTTCACAACATTTTTCCAGCCATCTGCGCGCGTTTTGCATCAACGTTTGATGCGGCGTACTGAGATTGATGTTCTTACGTTTAGCGCTGAAAAGCAGGCTCATCAACTGCTTTTCATTGGGGTTCAGCGGCTTATGTTTTTCGTCTGGCTGACGGGAAAGCCACTGCTCATCAACAGGGGATGAAGACCACGCGCCTTTGGTTTGGCTTTTTTTACTCGTTAATCTGATTGCTCGTTTGGCAACCAGTCCCAGCAAATCGCTACTGAATGCCACATCATCATACTTACGTTGCGTAATAAAGCGCAGATAGCCTGGCGACATCGCGGCGGGCAGCGAAAATAGCGGCGTCACCGGCGGCATTTTTAACCCCGCCGCGATGACGTTTTTGCGCCACCACAGCCAGTAGTAGCCAACAAGCAGTAGCAGGGGAAGCCAGATAATACTGGTGGCCAGCGTCGGCACCAGTAAATGGACCAACGGCCAGACCGCTTCGGGCGCGGCGGCGCCTGCCAGAATATCTCGAGGCCAGGTATAGACCACGGTTAGCCCTTCGCCGGTGGCAAGGGGGCGGGAAGTTTGTATGCTGCCATCAGGCAGGATGATCGCATGGTGGTCTTTCGCCCCCTGACGACCAGTGTAAACATCAATGGTGCGCAACCTTGCATCTCTGCCATCCGCATTCAGCTGCCCGGCGGCGTCAGGCAGTACAAGCTGGAAACGGGCTTTCCCGATTGGCCAGCTCCAGTCGTTGCCCGTCACGTTCCAGTACAGCTCATCCCAGTCATGGAAGCGGCTGAAATGGTTGCTAACCTGATAGCGAATTTCATAGTTATAAATACCTGGCTTCAGGGTGCGATCGGCGCTGCCAATGCGCACGGTCAGCGCTTTTGTCGTGCGATCGAGGCTGTAGGGTTCAGGGAGTCCATTGCGTGAGACCGATTTGATGACGTAATCAACGCTAAAAATTTTGCCGTCCTGCCGGTGCCAGGAGAGAGGTAGCGTGCGGAAAATGCCTCGACGAATCTCCTTTCCGAGGGACAGCACGGTGATATTTTCCCGCATCTCCATGCTGCCGTTTGGCTGAAAACGCGCCAGGGAATCGAAAAAGAGAATATGTTCATACGCGGGAACCCGGCGGACATTGGCCGGGAGTGGCGACGCCTCGGTGATAGCGTTATCGTCGCTGACGGCTAAGCCAGAGATGCTCAACAGCAGCAGCAACAGGCCAATACTGCGCAGTATCCGCATGGACCAGGTGGACATAGGTCACTCCATCCGCGGCAATTTGGCTTCTTCAGGGGACTCCAGTTCAAAGAACAGTTCCGCCCTGAAGCTAAACAGGCGGGCCAGCAGCAGGCTGGGGAAAGACTCCACCAGAATATTAAACTCACGGACCGTGGCGTTGAAGTAACGGCGGGCCATTTGCAGCTGTTCTTCTATTTCGCCAAGGGATTGCTGCAGCGAGAGGAAATTTTCGCTGGCTTTGAGTTCCGGATAGGCTTCCGCCAGGGCGAAGATACGACTCAACGTTCCGGCATATTGCTGCTCGCTGTCGGCCACCTGTCGGGGATTGCCGATCAGGACGCTGCGCTGGCGGCCGATCTCTTCCAGCAGCTCTTTTTCGTGCTGCGCATAGCGTTTGACCAGACTGAACAGATTGGGCGCCAGATCGTGACGGCGCTTGAGCTGGACGGCAATGCCACTCCAGGCTTCATCTTTGAAACGGCGTAGAGAGATAAAACGGTTATAGGTGAAGATCGCCCAGATAAGGATCACGGCGACAATAGCCAGCCCGATATACATTTCCATATGTTTATTCCATGTTGACTGCTGATGATCGCGTTGCGCTGAATACTTTCTGCGCAATTTTACGCGTCAGCGAATCTTACCGCACGTGAAACGCCAGGAGAAACTGTGCTTGCAGATTAAATTCTGAAATATCACGCGAGCCTTTGTCCTGGCGGATATCTGACAGGACAATCCGCAGTTTCACGTTCGGGGCACCATGGCATTATCGTCGCAGTATGAAATAAACAAGCCCAGCCGTTCACCCGCGGCTGGGCTTTATTCCGTTGCCGGGAGGCAACAAACAAGCGCTGTGTTACCTGACGAACGCTTTTCTTAATGCTTTTCCCAACCGGTCTGCTGGGCGCTAAAGCCGAGCGCCTGCATAAAGGCCGCCATCACGCCGCGGTCCTCCACCCCTTGGTCGGCGACGCGCCAGCTTTTGATGGCCGGGTTATCACGCAACGTCTCTTCCACTAAATATTGCCCGACGCCGCGGCGGCGGGTCACTTCACGCACGCACAGATCGCTGAGCTCACCTTCAACGCCGCGCAGGGTAACGCGCACGGCGCCCAGCAGGCGCTCGTTAAAGCGGGCGGCGTAGAGACGATGGTTTTCATCAAGGGTCAGCGTCGACAGATCCTGCGACGGCCAGATTTTTCCCAGATCAATGCGATCCTGATCGCTGAAGTGCTGTAAACGGATAATGGTCAGTTTCATGGGCGGCAAGTCCAGTGCAAAACAGAGGCGCCAGTGTACCCAAAATTGCTGTCTGGCGGAGCGCTGTTTTTTGCGCATACATCAGGGGATTCGTTTTCCTGGCGTTGTTGGGGTAGCGCAATCCGTCATGGATCGAAAAATAAGCAGAATTTTAACCTAATGTGCAGCGTTTTATTCCGCCTTATGTATCGTTATTTTATGCTGCCGCATGGACTTTTTTTTGTTTATCTTCAGCAAAATACAGAATATTATCTTTGCTTAATCGACTGAAAAATAGAGATTTTAATCTGTTTTTTAGTGAAAAGCTGCGCTAAACCATTAAACTCAATGGTAAAAATGGCGTTGTTTAATAAAAGCACAGAATGCTTTTTAACCATAAAAATACAAAACATTTACACCACATCACGAACGGGGTTCTGCAGCATGAAAAGGAACGCGAAAACCATCGTCGCGGGCATTGTCGCATTAGCGATGTCGCACGCGGCGATGGCCAAGGATATTAAGGTCGCCGTGGTCGGCGCGATGTCGGGCCCAGTGGCCCAGTGGGGCGACATGGAGTTCAATGGCGCGCGTCAGGCGATTAAAGACATCAACGCCAGCGGCGGCATTAAGGGCGACAAGCTGGTGGCCGTCGAATACGACGACGCCTGCGATCCGAAGCAAGCGGTCGCGGTAGCCAACAAAATCGTCAACGACGGTATTCAGTACGTTATCGGCCACCTGTGCTCCTCTTCCACCCAGCCGGCTTCCGATATCTATGAGGATGAAGGCATCCTGATGATCTCCCCGGGAGCGACCAACCCGGAGCTGACCCAGCGCGGCTATCAGTACATCATGCGTACCGCCGGCCTCGACTCCTCGCAGGGGCCGACCGCGGCGAAATATATCGTCGAGAAAGTGAAACCGCAGCGTATCGCCATCATTCATGACAAGCAGCAGTACGGCGAAGGGCTGGCGCGTTCGGTGCAGGACAACCTGAAAAAAGCCGGCGCCAACATCGTCTTCTTTGACGGCATCACCGCGGGGGAAAAAGATTTCTCCGCCCTGCTGGCGCGCCTGAAGAAAGAGAACATCGACTTCGTCTACTACGGCGGCTACTACCCGGAAATGGGCCAGATGCTGCGCCAGGCGCGCTCCGTCGGGCTGAAAACCGTGTTTATGGGGCCGGAAGGGGTCGGCAACGCCTCGCTGTCCAATATCGCGGGCGCCGCGGCGGAAGGGATGCTGGTGACAATGCCAAAACGCTACGATCAGGACCCTGCCAACAGCACCATCGTCAACGCGCTGAAAGCGGAGAAGAAAGATCCGAGCGGGCCGTATGTCTGGATCACTTACGCCGCGGTTCAGTCGCTGGCGCAGGCGATGGACAGAACCGGCAGCCAGCAGCCGCTGGATTTAATCAAAGATTTGAAAGCGCACGGGGCGAAAACCGTGATTGGGCCGCTGACCTGGGATGAAAAAGGCGATCTGAAGGGATTTGAGTTTGGTGTCTTCCAGTGGCACGCCGACGGCTCTTCGAGCGCGGCGAAATAAGCGCTGAAGATGAGTTATCCCTCCGCCCGCGAACCGCGGGCGGTTTGAAAAAGGTTACCTTATGTCCGAGCAGTTTCTCTATTTTCTGCAGCAGATGTTTAACGGCGTCACGCTGGGCAGTACCTATGCGCTGATCGCCATCGGCTATACGATGGTGTACGGCATTATCGGCATGATCAACTTCGCCCACGGCGAGGTCTATATGATTGGCAGCTATGTCTCCTTCATGATCATCGCCGCGCTGATGATGATGGGCATCGACACCAGCTGGCTGCTGGTCGCCGCCGGCTTCGTGGGCGCCATTGTGATTGCCAGCGCCTACGGCTGGAGCATTGAGCGCGTGGCCTATCGGCCGGTGCGTAACTCCAAACGTCTTATTGCGCTGATCTCCGCTATCGGGATGTCTATCTTCCTGCAGAACTACGTCAGCCTGACCCAGGGCTCCCGCGACGTGGCGCTGCCGAGCTTGTTTAACGGCCAGTGGGTTGTCGGCCACAGCGAAAGCTTCTCCGCGACGATCACCACCATGCAACTGGTGATCTGGGTGGTGACTTTTATCGCCATGTTGGCCCTGACGCTGTTCATTCGCTACTCGCGGATGGGGCGCGCCTGCCGCGCCTGTGCCGAAGACCTGAAAATGGCCAGCCTGCTCGGGATTAACACCGACCGCGTTATCGCTCTGACCTTTGTCATAGGCGCAGCGATGGCGGCGGTGGCCGGCGTGCTGCTGGGGCAGTTCTACGGCGTGATTAACCCCTACATCGGCTTTATGGCCGGGATGAAGGCCTTCACCGCCGCCGTGCTCGGCGGTATCGGCAGTATTCCGGGCGCGATGATCGGCGGCCTGATCCTGGGTATTGCCGAAGCGCTCTCTTCTGCCTATCTCAGCACTGAATATAAGGACGTGGTTTCCTTCGCGCTGCTGATTCTGGTGCTGTTAGTAATGCCGACCGGCATTCTGGGCCGCCCGGAGGTGGAAAAAGTATGAAACCGATGCAAATTGCAATGGCGCTGCTCTCTGCTGCGATGTTCTTCATTCTGGCGGGCGTCTTTATGGGCGTGCAGCTGGAGCTGAACGGCACCAAACTGGTGGTGGATACCGCCGCCGATATTCGCTGGCAGTGGATCTTCATCGGCACCGCGGTGGTCTTTTTCTTCCAGCTGCTGCGGCCGCTGTTCCAGAAAGCGGTTAAGAACGTCTCCGGGCCGAAGTTTATTATGCCGGCGATTGACGGCTCAACGGTGAAGCAGAAGCTGTTCCTGATCGCCCTGCTGGTCATTGCCGTGGCCTGGCCGTTTATGGTGTCGCGCGGCACGGTGGATATCGCCACCCTGACGATGATCTATATCATCCTCGGCCTCGGGCTGAACGTGGTGGTCGGGCTTTCCGGCCTGCTGGTGCTGGGCTACGGCGGGTTCTACGCCATCGGCGCCTACACTTTCGCGCTGCTGAACCACTATTACGGTCTTGGTTTCTGGACCTGTCTGCCGCTGGCCGGCCTGGTCTCCGCGGCGGCTGGCTTCCTGCTCGGTTTCCCGGTACTGCGTCTGCGCGGCGACTACCTGGCGATCGTGACCTTAGGCTTCGGCGAGATCGTGCGTATTCTGCTGCTCAACAATACCGAAATCACCGGCGGGCCGAACGGCATCAGCCAGATCCCGAAACCGACCTTCTTTGGCCTCGAATTTAGCCGTAGCGCCCGCGAAGGCGGCTGGGATACCTTCAGCAACTTCTTCGGCGTCAAATACGATCCCTCCGACCGGGTGATTTTCCTCTACCTGGTGGCGCTGCTGCTGGTGGTGCTGAGCCTGTTCGTTATCAACCGCCTGCTGCGGATGCCGCTGGGGCGGGCGTGGGAAGCGCTGCGTGAAGATGAAATCGCCTGTCGTTCGCTGGGCCTGAGCCCGACGCGCATTAAGCTGACCGCCTTTACCATCAGCGCCGCGTTTGCCGGATTTGCCGGGACGCTGTTCGCCGCGCGCCAGGGTTTCGTCAGTCCGGAATCCTTTACCTTCGCCGAGTCCGCCTTCGTACTGGCGATCGTGGTGCTGGGCGGGATGGGCTCGCAGTTCGCGGTGATCCTGGCGGCTATTCTGCTGGTGGTGTCGCGTGAGCTGATGCGTGACTTTAACGAATACAGCATGTTAATGCTCGGCGGCCTGATGGTGCTGATGATGATCTGGCGTCCGCAGGGGCTTCTGCCAATGACGCGCGTGCAGTTGAAGCTGAAAAACGGTCAGGCGAAAGGAGAGCAGGCATGAGTCAGCCATTATTATCCGTCAGCGGCCTGATGATGCGTTTCGGCGGTCTGCTGGCCGTCAACAATGTGTCGCTGGAGCTCAGAGAGCGCGAGATCGTCTCGCTGATCGGCCCCAACGGCGCCGGGAAGACCACGGTCTTTAACTGCCTGACCGGTTTCTATAACCCTACCGGCGGCACCATTCTGCTGCGCGACCAGCATCTGGAAGGGCTGCCGGGCCAGCAGATTGCCCGGATGGGCGTGGTGCGGACCTTCCAGCACGTGCGTCTGTTCCGCGAAATGACGGTGATTGAAAACCTGCTGGTGGCGCAACATCAGCAGCTGAAAACCGGACTCTTCTCCGGTCTGCTGAAAACGCCGGCCTTCCGTCGGGCGCAGAGCGAAGCGCTGGATCGCGCGGCCACCTGGCTGGAGCGTATCGGCCTGCTGGAGCACGCTAACCGCCAGGCCAGCAACCTGGCCTATGGCGACCAGCGCCGGCTGGAGATTGCCCGCTGCATGGTGACCCAGCCGGAAATTCTGATGCTCGATGAACCCGCGGCGGGGCTGAACCCGAAAGAGACCAAAGAGCTGGACGAGCTTATCGCCGAGCTGCGTAACCATCACAACACCACCATCCTGCTTATCGAACACGATATGAAGCTGGTGATGGGCATTTCCGATCGTATCTACGTCGTGAACCAGGGGACACCGCTGGCCAACGGGACGCCGGAAGAGATTCGTAATAACCCGGACGTGATCCGCGCATACCTTGGTGAGGCATAAGATGGAAAACGCGATGTTAACTTTTGACAACGTCAGTGCCCACTACGGCAAGATTCAGGCGCTGCACAACGTCAGCCTGCATATCAAACAGGGCGAGATTGTGACGCTTATCGGCGCCAACGGCGCGGGGAAAACCACCCTGCTCGGCACGCTGTGCGGCGATCCGCGCGCCTCCAGCGGGCGCATTGTCTTTGACGGTAAGGATATTACCGACTGGCAGACGGCGAAGATCATGCGCGAGGCGGTGGCGATCGTCCCGGAAGGGCGGCGCGTCTTTTCGCGTATGACGGTGGAAGAGAACCTGGCGATGGGCGGTTTCTTTGCCGACCGCGATCAGTTCCAGACCCGCATCAAATGGGTGTATGAGCTGTTTCCGCGTCTGCACGAGCGCCGTATCCAGCGCGCCGGCACCATGTCCGGCGGCGAACAGCAGATGCTGGCGATCGGCCGCGCCCTGATGAGCCAGCCGCGTCTGCTGCTGCTGGATGAACCGTCATTAGGGCTGGCGCCGATCATTATTCAGCAGATCTTCGATACCATTGAGCAAC
This sequence comes from Klebsiella sp. Q2, assembly GCF_009900705.1. Classification (NCBI taxonomy): domain Bacteria; kingdom Pseudomonadati; phylum Pseudomonadota; class Gammaproteobacteria; order Enterobacterales; family Enterobacteriaceae; genus Klebsiella; species Klebsiella sp. Q2. The sequence goes on from NZ_JAAABE010000005.1 coordinate 273,393, forward strand.
TGCGCGAGCAGGGGATGACTATCTTCCTCGTCGAGCAGAACGCCAACCAGGCGCTGAAGCTGGCCGACCGCGGCTACGTGCTGGAGAACGGTCACGTGGTGCTGGAGGATACCGGCGACGCGCTGCTGGCCAACGAGGCGGTGCGCAGCGCCTATCTCGGCGGTTAATTCATCGCAACCCGGCGTCGTTCACTTCGCCGGTTTGTAGCCCGGGCGAGGCGCTTGCGCCGACCCCGGGAGCCGATCGCACAACTATTATCCGTGTCTCAGCTCCCACTTTACTTCCCCCGTCCTTTCATCGGCTTGTCATCTCTCTGACCCGTTACTATCTTTTTTTTGTAATAAAAAAGTTATTTTTCTGTAATTCGAACATGTCATGTTACCCCGCGAGCATAAAACGCGTGAAATCGCGCATCCGGCACAACAAGAGAGATAACCGATGATATCGTTACGACATACAGCTTTAGGACTGGCGCTGAGCCTGGCTTTTGCCGGTCAGGCCCTGGCGGTTACCACCATCCCGTTCTGGCACTCAATGGAAGGCGAACTGGGTAAAGAAGTGGATTCTCTGGCGCAACGCTTTAACGCGGCCAATCCTGATTACAAAATCGTTCCGGTATACAAGGGCAACTATGAACAGAGCCTGAGCGCCGGTATCGCCGCCTTCCGTACCGGCAACGCGCCGGCGATCCTGCAGGTGTATGAAGTGGGCACCGCCACCATGATGGCGTCGAAAGCCATTAAGCCGGTCTACCAGGTGTTTAGCGAGGCGGGCATCAAGTTTGATGAATCGCAGTTTGTGCCGACGGTCGCCGGGTATTACACCGATTCGAAAACCGGCCATCTGCTCTCCCAGCCGTTTAACAGCTCCACCCCGGTGCTGTACTACAATAAAGACGCCTTCAAAAAAGCCGGTTTAGATCCAGAGCAGCCGCCGAAGACCTGGCAGGATCTGGCGGCCTACACCGCGAAGCTGAAAGCTGCCGGGATGAAGTGCGGCTACGCCAGCGGCTGGCAGGGCTGGATCCAGATCGAGAACTTCAGCGCCTGGCATGGTCTGCCGGTGGCGACGAAAAATAATGGCTTTGACGGCACCGACGCGGTTCTTGAGTTCAATAAGCCGGAGCAGGTGAAGCATATTGCGCTGCTCGAAGAGATGAACAAGAAGGGCGATTTCAGCTACTTCGGGCGTAAAGACGAGTCCACTGAAAAGTTCTATAACGGCGATTGTGCCATTACCACTGCCTCGTCCGGCTCGCTGGCCGATATCCGCCAGTACGCCAAATTTAACTACGGCGTCGGCATGATGCCTTACGATGCCGATGTGAAAGGCGCGCCGCAGAACGCTATCATTGGCGGGGCCAGCCTGTGGGTGATGCAGGGCAAAGACAAAGAGACCTACACCGGCGTGGCGAAGTTCCTCGACTTCCTGACCAAACCGGAAAACGCCGCCGAGTGGCACCAGAAAACCGGCTATCTGCCGATCACCACCGCGGCCTACGATCTGACCCGTCAGCAGGGCTTCTATGATAAGAACCCGGGCGCCGATATCGCCACCCGCCAGATGCTGAACAAGCCGCCGTTGCCGTTCACCAAAGGCCTGCGCCTGGGCAACATGCCGCAAATCCGCACCATCGTCGATGAAGAGCTGGAGAGCGTGTGGACCGGCAAGAAAACCCCGCAACAGGCGCTGGATTCCGCCGTTCAGCGTGGGAATCAGCTGCTGCGCCGCTTCGAACAAGCGACCAAATCGTAATCTGTAACTTGCCCGGTGGCGCTGCGCTTACCGGGCCTACGATGTGCCCTATGTAGGCCGGGTAAGGCGTAGCCGCCATCCGGCATTGTTCAGGAACCCAATCTCCATGTCATCATCCCGTCCGGTATTCCGCTCGCGCTGGCTGCCCTACGTGCTGGTCGCGCCGCAGCTGATTATCACGCTGATTTTCTTTATCTGGCCCGCGGGCGAAGCGCTGTGGTATTCGCTACAGAGCGTCGACCCGTTTGGCCTCTCCAGCCAGTTCGTCGGCCTGGATAACTTCGTTGCGCTGTTCCATGACCCGTACTATCTGGACTCATTTTGGACCACCATAAAATTCAGCACCCTGGTGACCGTCAGCGGCCTGCTCATTTCGCTGTTTTTTGCCGCGCTGGTCGACTATGTGGTGCGCGGCAGCCGCTTTTATCAAACGCTGATGCTGCTGCCGTACGCCGTGGCCCCCGCCGTCGCGGCGGTGCTGTGGATCTTCCTCTTTAACCCCGGGCGCGGGCTGATCACTCACTTCCTTGGCGAGCTGGGCTACGACTGGAACCACGCGCAGAACAGCGGCCAGGCGATGTTCCTGGTGGTCTTTGCCTCGGTATGGAAGCAGATAAGTTACAACTTCCTGTTTTTCTTCGCCGCGCTGCAGTCGATCCCGCGTTCGCTGGTTGAGGCCGCTGCCATCGACGGCGCCGGACCAATCCGCCGCTTCTTCAAGCTGGCGCTGCCGCTGATTGCGCCGGTAAGTTTCTTCCTGCTGGTGGTCAACCTGGTTTACGCCTTCTTCGACACCTTCCCGGTGATCGATGCTGCCACCGCCGGCGGCCCGGTGCAGGCGACCACCACCCTGATTTACAAAATCTATCGCGAAGGTTTCGCCGGGCTCGATCTTTCCGCTTCCGCCGCGCAGTCGGTGGTGCTGATGTTCCTCGTCATTATCCTGACGGTGGTGCAATTCCGTTACGTTGAAAGTAAGGTGCGTTACCAATGATTGAGAACCGTCGCGGGCTGACGATTTTCAGCCACACCATGCTGATTTTGGGCATCGCCGTCATTTTATTCCCGCTATATGTTGCCTTCGTGGCGGCGACGCTGGATAACCAATCGGTGTTCGAAACGCCGATGACGCTGATCCCCGGCGGACATCTGCTGGAGAACATGAAGACCATCTGGGTGAACGGCGTCGGCGTCAACAGCGCGCCGTTCTGGCTGATGATGCTCAACAGCTTCATCATGGCGTTCGCCATTACGGTGGGCAAAATATTGGTGTCGATGCTTTCGGCGTTCGCCATCGTATGGTTCCGCTTTCCGCTGCGTAACCTGTTCTTCTGGCTGATCTTTATCACCCTCATGCTGCCGGTCGAGGTGCGTATTTTCCCGACGGTGGAAGTGATCGCCAATCTCAAAATGCTCGACAGCTATGCCGGGCTTACGCTGCCGCTAATGGCTTCGGCCACCGCCACCTTCCTGTTCCGCCAGTTCTTTATGACCCTGCCGGACGAGCTGATTGAAGCGGCGCGTATCGATGGCGCTTCGCCGATGCGCTTTTTTCGCGACATCGTGCTGCCGCTGTCGAAAACCAACCTCGCCGCGCTGTTCGTCATCACCTTTATCTACGGCTGGAACCAGTATCTGTGGCCGTTGCTGATTATTCAGGATGTGAATCTTGGCACCGCCGTCGCCGGCATCAAAGGCATGATCGCCACCGGCGAAGGCACTACCCAGTGGAATCAGGTGATGGCGGCGATGCTGCTGACCCTGATCCCGCCGGTTGTCATCGTTTTAGCCATGCAGCGCGCGTTTGTGCGTGGCCTGGTCGATAGTGAGAAATAAAATGGCTGGTTTAAAACTACAGGCAGTAAGCAAAAGCTGGGATGGCAAAACCCAGGTGATTCAACCGCTGACGCTGGACGTGGCGGACGGGGAATTTATCGTTATGGTCGGCCCGTCGGGCTGCGGGAAATCTACGCTGCTGCGGATGGTCGCCGGACTGGAGCGGGTGACCAGCGGCGATATCTGGATCGACCGCAAGCGGGTGACCGAGATGGAGCCGAAGGATCGCGGTATCGCCATGGTGTTCCAGAACTATGCCCTTTATCCGCATATGAGCGTGGAAGAGAACATGGCGTGGGGGCTGAAGATCCGCGGCATGGGTAAGGGATTGATCGCCGACCGGGTGCAGGAGGCGGCGCGTATTCTTGAGCTGGACGGCCTGCTCAAGCGCCGCCCGCGCGAGCTCTCCGGCGGCCAGCGCCAGCGCGTGGCGATGGGCCGCGCCATCGTGCGCGACCCGGCGGTATTCCTCTTCGACGAACCGTTGTCAAACCTCGACGCCAAGCTGCGCGTGCAGATGCGTCTTGAGCTGCAGCAGCTGCATCGCCGCCTGAAAACCACCTCGCTGTACGTTACCCATGACCAGGTGGAGGCGATGACCCTCGCCCAGCGGGTGATGGTGATGAACAAAGGCGTTGCCGAGCAGATCGGCACCCCGGTCGAAGTATATGAGAAACCGGCCAGCCGCTTTGTGGCGAGCTTTATCGGCAGCCCGGCCATGAACCTGCTGGAAGGGCGCATCAGCGATGACGGCGGTCGCTTTGAGCTGGCGGGCGGCATGCAGCTGCCGACGAATCATGAGCATCGGCGCCACGCCGGGCGTAAAATGACGCTCGGTATCCGCCCGGAGCATTTTATCTTAAGCTCGCAGGCGCAAGGCGGCATTCCGCTGCTGATGGACACCCTGGAAATTTTAGGTGCCGATAACCTCGCCCACGGGCGCTGGGGCGAACAGAAGCTGGTGGTCAGACTGCCGCACCAGCAGCGTCCGGCGGCAGGCAGCACGCTATGGCTGCATCTGCCTTTGGAACATCTGCACCTCTTTGATGGTGAAACAGGACAACGCGCATGAGTAACTGGCCTTATCCCCGTATCGTCGCCCATCGCGGCGGCGGTAAACTGGCGCCGGAGAACACCCTGGCGGCTATCGATGTTGGCGCCCGCTACGGGCATACGATGATTGAATTTGACGCCAAGCTGTCAAAGGACGGGCAGATCTTTCTGCTGCATGACGATAATCTCGAACGCACCAGCAACGGCTGGGGCGTGGCGGGGGAGCTGCCATGGGACGATCTGCTGAAGGTCGATGCTGGCAGCTGGTTCAGCCGTGAATTTAAGGGCGAGCCGCTGCCGCTGCTCTCCCAGGTGGCGGAGCGCTGCCGCCGTCACGGCATGATGGCGAATATCGAAATTAAACCGACCACTGGCCTTGGGCCGCAGACCGGCAACGTGGTGGCCCTGGCGGCACGGGAGCTGTGGGCGGGAATGACCGCACCGCTGCTGTCGTCGTTTGAAATCGATGCCCTGGAGGCGGCGCAGGAAGCCGCTCCCGAGCTGCCGCGCGGGCTGCTGCTGGATGAGTGGCGCGATGACTGGCGGGAGTTGACCACCCGGCTGGGCTGCGTGTCCATTCACCTCAACCACAAGCTGCTGGACGCCGGGCGGGTGGCAAGCCTGAAACAGGCCGGCCTGCATATCCTGGTGTATACCGTTAACAAACCCCAGCGCGCCGCCGAGCTGCTGCGCTGGGGCGTAGACTGCATCTGCACCGATGCCATTGACGTCATCGGGCCGGATTTCCAGCCTTAATATCCACTGCGCGGCGGCTGGCCTTTACGGGTTGGTCTGCCGCAGCATCCCTCCATTATTGTTCGGCAGCACCTGCTGCGGCGGATTGATATTCCCGCCCTGTGCGGCACGCTGCTGATTGGTCTGCAGCTGGTTTTGCAGATGCTGCTGCTGGGAGCGAGTCTGATTGTTCAGATTCTGCTTCAGCATGCTCTGCTGCTGCTGTTGCTGCACCTTCATCTCATTTTGCATGCGCTGCTGGCTGGGGACCACGTAACCCGGCTGATTGGGGTTGTTATCAATATTGATTGGCTGGGCTAAAACGCCGAGCGGCATCAGCGCCGCCAGAAATAACATCGCTTTCATGGTTTTCTCCTCCCGTGCGTGGGATCACTTAAGTGTACCTCGAATCCGCCATAACAATGATTTTTTAGGAGTTATCAACCAGGCTTAAGCGGGGAATGAAACCTACCTATCAGGAGTAAGACAATGATAAAAACAACAATCTGGCGTCAGGTGGTCATCGCTGCGTTGCTGGCGGGCGGGAGTTTTACCGTTGCCGCCAGTCCGCCACCGCCGCCGCCGGTCTCTTATGGCGTAGAGGAGGATGTGTTCCACCCGGTTCGCGCCCGACAGGGGATGGTGGCCTCGGTGGATGCCCTGGCCACCCGCGTCGGTGTGGACATTCTGCGCCAGGGCGGCAACGCCGTCGATGCGGCGGTGGCGGTCGGCTACGCGCTGGCGGTCACCCATCCGCAGGCCGGGAATATCGGCGGCGGCGGTTTTATGCTGCTGCGTACGAAAGACGGCAAGACCACGGCCATCGATTTCCGCGAAATGGCGCCGGAGCAGGCCACCCGCGACATGTTCCTTGACGATCAGGGTAACCCGGACAGTAAAAAATCGCTCACCTCGCATCTCGCCTCCGGCACGCCAGGCAGCGTCGCCGGTTTCTCTCTTGCCCTGGAAAAATACGGCACCATGCCGCTGAACAAAGTGATCCGCCCGGCGATTAAGCTGGCGGAAGAGGGCTTTATCGTTAACGATGCGTTGGCGGACGATCTGAAGACCTACGGCAGCGAAGTGATCCCGCAGCACGAAAACAGCAAAGCGATCTTCTGGAAGAACGGCGAGCCGCTAAAGAAGGGCGACCGGCTGGTACAGAAGAACCTGGGGAAAAGCCTCGAGCTGATTGCCGAGCACGGTCCGGATGCCTTCTATAAAGGCGCCATCGCCGACCAGATCGCTGAGGAGATGAAAAAGCACGGCGGGCTTATCACCAAAGCCGACCTCGCTAACTATAAGGCGGTGGAGCGCACGCCGATTAGCGGCGAATATCGCGGGTATGAGGTTTATTCCATGCCGCCGCCGTCTTCCGGCGGGATCCACATCGTGCAGATCCTCAATATCCTCGAAAACTTTGATCTGCAGAAATATGGCTTCGGCAGCGCCGACGCCATGCAGGTGATGGCGGAGGCGGAGAAACACGCCTATGCCGACCGCTCTGAATATCTCGGCGATCCTGACTTCGTCAAAGTGCCGTGGCAGGCGCTGACCAGCAAAGCCTACGCCAAAGCGATCGCCGCTGAGATCGACGTCAATAAGGCGAAGCCTTCCAGCCAGATCCGCCCGGGCAAACTGGCGCCCTATGAAAGCAACCAGACCACCCATTTCTCGGTGGTGGATAAAGAGGGCAATGCGGTGGCGGTGACCTATACGCTGAATACCACCTTCGGTACCGGCATTGTGGCCGGCGACTCCGGCATTCTGCTGAATAACCAGATGGATGATTTCTCGGCGAAGCCCGGCGTGCCTAACGTCTATGGCCTGGTGGGCGGCGACGCCAATGCGGTGGAGCCGAAAAAACGCCCGCTGTCGTCGATGTCGCCGACCATTGTGGTGAAAGACGGCAAAACCTGGCTGGTGACGGGCAGTCCCGGGGGCAGCCGGATCATCACCACCGTACTGCAGATGGTGGTCAATACCATCGATTTCGGGATGAACGTCGCAGAAGCCACCAACGCCCCGCGTTTTCACCATCAATGGCTGCCGGATGAGCTGCGGGTAGAGAAAGGCTTTAGCCCGGATACCCTGAAGCTGCTGGAGGCGAAGGGGCAGAAAGTGGCGCTGAAAGAGGCGATGGGCAGTACCCAGAGCATTATGGTGGGGCCGGACGGGATGCTGTATGGTGCCTCCGATCCGCGTTCGCCGGATGATTTAACGGCGGGGTATTGATATGTTGCCCGGTGGCGCTGTTGCGCTTACCGGGCCAACCACGGCACGAAAGTAGGCCGGGTAAGGCGAAGCCGCCACCCGGCAATAAGCTACTTCATTCTCGCCATATAATACGCATCCACATACTCACCGTTGCGCAGCGCGTAACGCTTGCCGGTGCCTTCGATCTCAAATCCGTGTTTTTTGTACACCGCAATCGCTGGCTCGTTATCGGCGAATACCGTCAGCTCGATGCGGTCAACGCGCAGCCAGTTATCGCACAGGTCGATCATCTCGCGCATCAGGGCGCTGCCGATACCGCGGCCCTGATGGCCTGCTGAAACCGCCATACCAAAGGTCGCAACGTGGCTGCGACGAGGGCGCGGCTCGACATGGAGCGACAGATGCCCGGTAACCCGATCGTCCAGCGTCGCTACCAGGTGGAAGGTATGGGGTTTGGGCTGTAGCTTCTCCTGCCAGGCTTCCATGGCGGGGTAAGGGATCTGTAGCGTGTCATGATAGACCTCCGGGTGCGCCATCAGCATACGTAAAGGTTCAGCATCGCGCGGTTCGGCATGGCGTATCACTATGTCACTCATTCCCCTATCCTCTTTTTGGTGGTTGATTCCCCTTCACCATCTCTGACGGCAGCCGGGGAGTCAATGTTGTTTTTTGCAAAAAAAGATAGACAAGTGCGAATGAGAATGATTATTATTGTCCTGCATTCAGGAAGACCCCTGCGGAAAGCCTGAAAGCACGACATTGCTCACATTGCTTCCAGTATTACTTTAGCCAGCCGGGTGCTGGCTTTTTTTTTGCTGCAATCTCAGGCGCTTTGCGGCCTGGCGGACGTCACGCCGTCTTCCGCAACCAGGCCGATGAGATGACTTTTGCTTTCCGCCGCGGCCAGCACCTCGGCGCTGCCGGTGAACAGGCCGCCCTTTTTAATCGCCAGCGAGCGATAGGTGAGGGTGCCATCCAAATTGCCATGCTCCTCAATGGTGATACTGTCGCCGCGACACTGGCCCTGCACCTTGCCGTCAATAATCAGCTCCCGGCAGCTGATGTTGCCCTCCACCTGGCCTTCACGCATCACCTTAATCAGATGTTCTTTAGCCTCAATGTTGCCGGTAAGCTGGCCGTGAATGTAGACATGGCCGCTGGCGACAATATTGCCAACGAAATGCACCCCGCTGGCGATGACCGTGGTCTCTTGTTTTTTACTGGCGACCGTTGGGGATTCTGGGTTATTTGCCGGAGGCGTGACCACTTCTGAAGTCTGGGGTTCCGTTTTATTTTTCTTAATAAACATTGGGTTAATCTTGTTCCGTTGGCTATAGAGGAGGAAGGCGACCAGCGCGCAGGCGGCCGCCAGGCGCGCCGGCACGATCGCATCGACAGACCAGGCGATCAGCGCGAGAAGCCAGAAAAAAAGGGCGCCGTTTAAGGCGAGATACTGTTTGTCCATTAGCAGCGGCTGGCTACTCCGTTAGTCATCAGCAACGTCCTGGTTTGCCCTCCACTTATCCGCAGTTTCGCCATTGAGATCAAGAGGTTTAGCCGGAAAATGGTGATTTAATCACTTATTAATCAATTAGTTATTAATAATTACGTATAAGTAGTGCACTACCTATTTTTTTGACGAATCTTCACGGAAAACGGACTGAGAGGATGAAGTCATGTCCCGGCTTGCGCTATGGTTGAAGGTAGCTCATTCACTAAGGACAGCGTTATGACTCTGCACTGCGCATTTATTGGCTTCGGCAAAAGCACCACCCGCTACCATCTTCCTTACGTATTACACCGCCAGGACCGCTGGCAGGTGGCGCACATCTACCGCCGTCGGGCGAAGCCCGAAGAGCAGGCGCCGCAGTATTCCCACATCCATTTCACCAGCGATCTCGATGAAGTATTAAACGACCCGCAGGTCAGGCTGGTGGTGGTCTGCACCCATGCCGACAGCCATTTTGAATATGCGAAAAAGGCGCTGGAGGCGGGGAAAAATGTGCTGGTGGAAAAGCCGTTCACCCCGACGCTGGAGGAAGCCAAAACCCTGTTTGCGCTGGCGAACAGCAAAGGCCTGACGGTGACGCCCTACCAGAACCGCCGCTTCGATTCCTGCTTCCTGACCACCAAGAAGGTGATTGAGAGCGGCAAGCTTGGCGAACTGGTGGAGATCGAAAGCCATTTTGACAACTACCGCCCGCTGGCGGAGACCAACCCTGGCGGTCCGCAAAACGGCGAGTTCTATGGCCTTGGCGTACATACCCTGGACCAGATTATTTCGCTGTTCGGCCGCCCGGACCATGTTGCTTACGATCTGCGCTCGCTGCGCAACAAAGCTAACCCGGACGATACCTTTGAGGCCCAGCTGTTCTACGGCGATCTGAAGGCTATCGTTAAGACCAGCCATCTGGTGCAGATCGACTACCCGAAATTCATCGTCCACGGCCATAAAGGCTCGTTTGTGAAATATGGTATCGACCAGCAGGAAACCAGTCTGAAAGCCAATATCATGCCGGGCGAGCCGGGCTTTGGCGCGGATGACAGCGTCGGCGAGCTGGTGTATGTCAACGACGCGGGGGAGACAGTGCGCGAAGCGGTCCCGCTGGAGAGCGGCGACTATGGCCGGGTATACGACGCGCTGTACGATACCCTCGTCAACGGCCAGCCAAATTACGTCAAGGAATCTGACGTTCTTACCAATATGGAGATCCTGCAGCGCGGCTTTGAGCAGCCATCACCGGCCACTATTACCCTGGTGAAATAAGCCCAATCGGCTCCTCTGCGCTTGTTCATATTTTTTGAACAGAGGAGTCAATTTTCACCCTCTATGATCGTTGGCGAAATGGGTCCACACTGACTCCATCGAAAACATATGGGGGTGCAACATGATCTACTTACGCAAAGCGAACGAACGTGGCCATGCTAACCATGGCTGGCTGGATTCCTGGCATACTTTCTCTTTCGCCAACTATTACGACCCGAACTTTATGGGCTTCTCCGCCCTGCGGGTGATTAACGATGACGTCATCGACGCCGGTCAGGGCTTCGGTACCCACCCGCACAAAGACATGGAGATCCTGACCTATGTGCTGGAAGGGGCGGTGGAGCACCAGGACAGCATGGGCAACAAAGAGCAGGTGCCGGCGGGCGAGTTTCAGATCATGAGCGCGGGTACCGGGGTGCGTCACTCTGAGTACAATCCGAGCAAAACCGATCGTCTGCGTCTGTACCAGATCTGGATTATTCCGGAAGAAACCGGCATTACCCCGCGCTACGAGCAGCGCCGCTTCGACGCCGCCCAGGGCAAACAGCTGGTGCTGTCGCCGGATGCGCGAGATGGCTCGCTGAAGGTGTACCAGGATATGGAACTGTATCGCTGGGCGCTGCTGAAAGATGAGCAGTCGGTTCACCAGATTGCTGCGGAACGCCGCGTCTGGATCCAGGTCGTCAAAGGCGAAGTGACCATCAACGGTACCAAAGCTACCACCAGCGATGGTCTGGCCATCTGGGATGAGCAGGCGATTTCGGTTCATGCCGACAGCGATAGCGAAATCCTGCTGTTCGATCTGCCGCCGGTTTGATAGTTATCTGAGGTAGTCTATACCCAAAATAATGCGAGTTGCAGGAAGGCGGCGACGCAGCGAATCCCCAGGAGCTTACATAAGTAAGTGACTGGGGTGAGCGAGGAAAGCCAACGCGCATGCAACTTGAACTATGATGGGTATAAATAAATTGCGCAACCTTCCCTAACATGAGGGAAGGTTGCGCTTTGTCCGTGATAAACTGAGAAAATGTTTCCCCGTTGATCACAGTCAGGACGATGAAAAAGAAAAGACCCGTACTTCAGGATGTAGCCGATCTTGTCGGCGTGACCAAAATGACGGTCAGTCGCTATTTACGCAACCCGGAGCAGGTCTCCGAAGCGCTGCGTGGCAAGATTGCCGTTGCTCTCGATGAACTGGGTTATATTCCCAATCGCGCCCCTGACATTCTCTCCAACGCCACCAGCCGCGCGATTGGCGTGCTGCTGCCATCGTTAACCAACCAGGTGTTCTCGGAAGTGCTGCGCGGTATTGAAAGCGTCACCGACGCCTTCGGCTATCAAACCATGCTGGCGCACTACGGCTACAAGCCGGAAATGGAAGAGAAACGCCTCGAATCAATGCTCTCCTGGAACATTGACGGCCTGATCCTCACCGAACGCACCCATACGCCTCGCACCCTGAAGATGATTGAAGTCGCCGGCATTCCGGTGGTGGAGCTGATGGACAGCCGGTCGCCATGCCTCGATATTGCGGTCGGGTTTGATAACTTTGAAGCTGCCCGGCAGATGACCGAGGCGATCATCGCCCGCGGCCACCGCCACGTCGCCTATCTGGGGGCGCGTCTTGATGAACGTACTATCATCAAACAGAAGGGGTACGAGCAGGCGATGCTCGACGCCGGTATGACGCCCTACAGCGTGATGGTGGAGCAGTCCTCGTCCTATTCATCCGGGATTGAGCTGATGCGCCAGGCGCGTCGCGAATACCCGCAGCTTGACGGCATCTTTTGCACCAACGATGACCTCGCGGTCGGCGCGGCCTTTGAGTGCCAGCGCCTGGGGCTGAAGATCCCCGATGATATGGCAATTGCCGGTTTCCACGGCCACGATATCGGCCAGGTGATGGAGCCGCGGCTGGCCAGCGTCCTGACTCCGCGTGAGCGGATGGGGCGCATCGGCGCCGAACGTCTGCTGGCGCGCATTCGTGGCGAAGCGATTACCCCTAAGATGTTAGATTTAGGTTTCACATTGTCACCGGGCGGATCAATTTAAACTGACAAGTTTGAAGTAGATCACACATATTCACATCTGGCACGAATGGATATTGCTTCTCCACAGGTCCGGCATGACAATGTTACCGATAACAGTTACCCGTAACAATTAACCGATACGCCGCCTTCGCGCTCAATGAGTCTCAGCCACGGCGCGGCGTACCTGTCCGGTGGGAGGATGCTTTGAGCACGACTAATCATGATCACCACGTCTACGTTCTGATGGGCGTTTCCGGCAGCGGAAAATCCGCTGTCGCCAGCGAAGTGGCGCATCAGCTGCATGCCGCGTTTCTCGACGGCGACTTTCTGCATCCGCGCAGCAATATCACCAAGATGGCTTCCGGTGAGCCGCTCAACGATGACGACCGTACCCCGTGGCTGCAGGCGTTAAATGACGCCGCGTTTGCCATGCAGCGTACCAATAAGGTGTCGCTGATCGTCTGCTCGGCGCTGAAGAAGAGCTATCGCGACATTCTGCGCAAGGGCAACCCGAACCTCTCCTTCATCTACCTGAAAGGCGACTTCGAGGTGATCGAAAACCGTCTGAAGGCGCGTAAAGGGCACTTCTTCAAAACCCAAATGTTGGTGACGCAGTTTGAAACGCTGCAGGAACCAGGCGCCGACGAGAGCGATGTGCTTATCGTCGATATCGACCAGCCGCTGGAAGGCGTGGTGGCCAGCACCATTGAGGTGATCAACAAAGGCAGTCACTAGTGAGTACTTTAACGCTTGTTTTAACAGCAGTCGGCTCGGTATTGCTGCTGCTGTTTTTAGTCATGAAGGCGCGGATGCACGCCTTCGTGGCTTTGATGGTGGTTTCTATTGGTGCAGGTCTCTTCTCCGGCATGCCGCTGGATAAAATCGCGGCGACGATGGAGAAGGGGATGGGCGGTACGCTGGGCTTCCTGGCGATCGTCGTCGCGCTGGGCGCGATGTTCGGCAAGATCCTGCATGAAACGGGGGCGGTCGATCAGATTGCCGTCAAGATGCTCAAATCCTTCGGCCACAATCGCGCGCACTATGCGATTGGTCTCGCCGGCCTCATCTGCGCGCTGCCGCTGTTTTTCGAAGTGGCGATCGTACTACTGATCAGCGTCGCCTTCTCGATGGCGCGCCATACCGGCACTAACCTCGTGAAGCTGGTGATCCCGCTGTTTGCCGGGGTGGCCGCCGCCGCAGCGTTCCTGCTGCCGGGACCGGCGCCGATGCTGCTGGCGTCGCAAATGCACGCCGACTTTGGCTGGATGATCCTGATTGGCCTGTGCGCGGCAATTCCGGGGATGATTATCGCCGGGCCGCTGTGGGGCAACTTCATCAGCCGCTACGTTGAGCTGCATATTCCTGACGACGTGACCGAGCCGCATCTCGGCGAAGGCAAAATGCCCTCCTTCGGCTTCAGCCTGTCGCTGATCCTGCTACCGCTGGTGCTGGTAGGCCTGAAAACCATCGCCGCGCGCTTTGTGCCGGTGGGGTCTACCGCTTACGAATGGTTCGAATTTATCGGTCACCCGTTCACCGCGATCCTGGTGGCCTGCCTGGTGGCGATCTACGGCCTGGCGGTACGTCAGGGGATGGCGAAAGACCGGGTAATGGAGATCTGCGGCCATGCGCTGCAGCCGGCGGGAATTATCCTGCTGGTGATCGGGGCTGGCGGCGTCTTCAAGCAGGTGCTGGTTGACTCCGGCGTCGGCCCGGCGCTTGGTGAAGCGCTGACCGGCATGGGGCTGCCGATCGCCATTACCTGCTTCGTGCTGGCGGCGGCGGTGCGTATCATCCAGGGATCTGCCACCGTGGCGTGCCTGACGGCTGTCGGCCTGGTGATGCCGGTGATTGAGCAGCTGAACTACAGCGGCGCGCAGATGGCGGCATTATCTATCTGTATCGCCGGAGGCTCGATTGTGGTGAGCCACGTGAACGACGCCGGCTTCTGGTTGTTCGGTAAATTTACCGGCGCCACCGAAGCCCAGACGCTGAAAACCTGGACGATGATGGAAACCATCCTCGGCACCACCGGGGCGATTGTCGGCATGATTGCCTTCCAGCTTCTGAGCTAAGTCTGTTCGTCACCCGCTCGCGGGAGGCCAAAAGCCAGGGTAACGCCGTTTACCCTGGCTTCCCGGCAATAAGCCGCGCTTTTTCCCTCTTTTCTCTTCCGGCTCCTCGCCCTTATTAGCGCTACGACGATACTCGTATCCTTCGGCAAGCCTTGCTGCACCTGGGTTTGTTGCTTCTTTTTGGCAAGGGGAAAATCAGCCGATTTCGTGCTTAATCCATAATCAGGATCAATAAAATCGCAACGGAAAATGTTCCATTCCCTGGGTGATTTCCCCGATAATCATTGCGCTTTTGACGACTACCAGCGACGGTGGACAATGCGCAGGATAAGTTGCTTTTCTGATTGTTCAGCAATCATTGATTAATTTCACTTGCGACTTTAGCTGCATTTTGTAAGGTGAGGGATAATCCAGTTGGAAACTGGTCAGGCACAAACAGCACACACCTCGCAGGAATACGTTATGAAAAATGTTGGTTTTATCGGCTGGCGCGGAATGGTCGGCTCTGTTCTCATGCAACGCATGGTTGAAGAGCGCGATTTCGACGCCATTCGCCCGGTGTTCTTCTCTACCTCCCAGCTGGGACAGCCAGCGCCGTCATTCGGCGGTAGCACCGGTGGCACGCTTCAGGATGCGTTCGATCTGGACGCGCTGAAGGCACTGGACATTATTGTCACGTGCCAGGGCGGCGATTACACCAACGAGATTTATCCGAAGCTGCGCGAAAGCGGCTGGCAGGGTTACTGGATTGACGCCGCCTCTTCGCTGCGCATGAAGGACGATGCGATCATTATCCTCGACCCGGTTAACCAGGACGTGATCACCGCCGGCCTGAACAACGGCGTAAAAACCTTTGTCGGCGGCAACTGTACCGTCAGCCTGATGCTGATGTCCCTCGGCGGCCTGTTTGCCCAGGATCTGGTGGAGTGGGTCAGCGTGGCGACATACCAGGCGGCTTCCGGCGGCGGCGCGCGTCATATGCGCGAACTGCTGAGCCAGATGGGCCAGCTGCACAACCACGTCGCGACAGAGCTGGCGGACCCGGCTTCCGCCATTCTGGAAATCGAGCGCAAAGTGACGTCGCTGACCCGCAGCGGCGAGCTGCCGGTGGATAACTTCGGCGTTCCGCTGGCGGGCAGCCTGATCCCGTGGATCGACAAACAACTGGATAACGGCCAGAGCCGCGAAGAGTGGAAAGGCCAGGCGGAGACCAACAAGATCCTCGCCACCTCGTCCGTTATCCCTGTAGACGGCCTGTGCGTCCGCGTTGGCGCGCTGCGCTGCCACAGCCAGGCGTTCACCATCAAGCTGAAAAAAGATGTCTCTATCCCGACCGTTGAGGAGCTACTGGCCGCGCACAACCCGTGGGCCAAAGTGGTACCGAACGATCGCGACATTACCATGCGCGAGCTGACCCCAGCCGCGGTGACTGGCACCCTGACCACCCCGGTCGGACGCCTGCGTAAACTGAATATGGGACCGGAATACCTGTCGGCCTTTACCGTTGGCGACCAGCTGCTGTGGGGCGCCGCCGAGCCGCTGCGCCGGATGCTTCGCCAGCTGGCGTAAGCGCAGGATGAACAGAAAGGGGGTCTTCGAGCCCCCTTTTTTTTTGCGTAATACAAGGAGTAAACGCGGATGTTAGATTTTTCCCCACGGAGGTAACTCAGCCTTGGCTATGCTTTAAGTAAGGAATTCCTTACCTGAAGGTGGGACGGAGCAGAAGGATGCAAAAAGCGCTGCGCCGTTCAGGTCAAAAAAGTCGCCAGTTACAGGAATGAGCGACACTTACAACAGGATGAAAGCATGTCTAATCATATCGATAGAGACGTGATTAATGCGCTAATCGCCGGTCATTTCGCGGACCCTTTTTCCGTGCTCGGCATGCACCGTACCGACGCCGGGCTGGAAGTGCGCGCATTATTACCCGATGCCACCGATGTGTGGGTTATTGAACCAAAAACCGGACGCAAAGTCGGCAAGCTCGAATGCCTCGACTCGCGTGGTTTTTTCAGCGGCGTTCTGCCGCGGCGTAAAAACGCCTTTCGCTATCAGCTGGCCGTCACCTGGCACGGACAGCAGAATCTGATTGATGACCCTTATCGCTTTGGTCCGCTGCTGCAGGATCTTGACGTCTGGCTGCTGTCGGAAGGGACCCACCTGCGCCCTTACGAAACGCTGGGCGCGCATGCCGCCACCATGGACGGCGTTACCGGCACCCGTTTCTCGGTGTGGGCGCCGAACGCCCGCCGCGTCTCGGTGGTGGGGCAGTTTAACTACTGGGACGGCCGACGCCACCCGATGCGATTCCGCAAAGAGTCCGGGATCTGGGAGCTGTTCGTTCCCGGCGCGCACAATGGCCAGCTGTATAAATTCGAACTGATTGACGCCCACGGCCACCTGCGGGTCAAAGCCGATCCTTATGCCTTTGAGTCGCAAATGCGTCCGGAAAGCGCCTCGCTTATCTGCGACTTGCCGCCCAAAGTGGAACAGCCGGCGGACCGCAGAGCGGCGAACCAGTTTGATGCCCCGATCTCTATCTATGAAGTGCATCTCGGCTCCTGGCGCCGCCATACCGACAATAATTTCTGGCTGAGCTACCGCGAGCTGGCCGACCAGCTGGTCCCCTACGCGAAATGGATGGGCTTCACCCATCTCGAGCTGCTGCCGGTTAACGAACACCCGTTCGACGGCAGCTGGGGCTATCAACCTACCGGCCTCTATGCACCGACCCGCCGTTTCGGCACTCGTGACGATTTCCGTTACTTTATCAACGCCGCGCACGCCGCCGGGCTGAACGTCATTCTTGACTGGGTGCCCGGCCACTTTCCGGCGGATGATTTTGCCCTTGCCTCGTTTGACGGCACTTCGCTGTATGAGCACAGCGATCCGCGCGAGGGA
Source organism: Klebsiella sp. Q2 (assembly GCF_009900705.1). Lineage (NCBI taxonomy): Bacteria > Pseudomonadati > Pseudomonadota > Gammaproteobacteria > Enterobacterales > Enterobacteriaceae > Klebsiella > Klebsiella sp. Q2. The sequence goes on from NZ_JAAABE010000005.1 coordinate 290,762, forward strand.
TATCACCAGGACTGGAATACCCTGATCTACAACTACGGACGTCGGGAAGTCAGCAACTACTTGGTGGGTAACGCGCTGTACTGGATCGAACGCTTCGGCATCGATGCGCTGCGCGTCGACGCGGTGGCCTCGATGATCTATCGCGACTACAGCCGCAAGGCGGGGGAGTGGATCCCTAACGAATACGGCGGCCGGGAAAATCTGGAAGCCATTGAGTTTCTGCGCAACACCAACCGCATCCTTGGCGAACAGACGCCGGGCGCGGTCACCATGGCGGAAGAGTCCACCGATTTCGCCGGGGTAACCCGTCCGCCAGCCGGCGGCGGCCTCGGTTTCTGGTTCAAATGGAACCTCGGCTGGATGCATGACACCCTGGATTACATGAAGCTCGATCCGGTGCATCGCCGCTACCATCACGACAAAATGACCTTCGGCATGCTCTACAACTACACCGAGAACTTTGTGCTGCCGCTCTCCCACGATGAAGTGGTGCACGGCAAAAAATCGATTCTCGACCGCATGCCGGGGGATGCCTGGCAGAAGTTCGCTAACCTGCGCGCCTACTACGGCTGGCTGTTCGCCTTCCCGGGGAAAAAGCTGCTGTTTATGGGCAATGAGTTCGCTCAGGGCCGCGAGTGGAACCACGACGGCAGCCTCGACTGGCATCTGCTGGAGGGCGGCGACAACTGGCACCACGGCGTTCAGCGGCTGGTGCGCGACCTGAACCATACCTATCGCCACCATAAGGCGCTGCACGAGCTGGATTTCGACCCGTACGGCTTCGAATGGCTGGTGGTCGACGACCATGAGCGCTCGGTGTTTGTCTTTGTGCGCCGCGACCGGGCCGGGAACGAGATTATCGTCGCCAGCAACTTCACGCCGGTACCGCGCCATGACTACCGCTTCGGCATCAACCAGCCGGGCCGCTGGCGCGAGGCGTTGAATACCGACTCAATGCACTATCACGGCAGCAACCAGGGCAACGGCGGCGTGGTGGAAAGCGATGCTATCCCCAGCCACGGTCGCGAACATTCGCTGTCCCTGACCCTGCCGCCGCTGGCGACGATCTGGCTGGTCCGGGAGGCGCAATGACCAACCTCGCGGCAGGCAAACCTGCGCCGTTGGGCGCCAGCTATGACGGCAAAGGGGTGAACTTCGCCCTCTTCTCCGCCCACGCGGAGCGGGTGGAGCTGTGCGTGTTCGACGAGCAGGGCAACGAGCAACGCTTCGATCTCCCGGCGCGCAGCGGCGACATCTGGCACGGCTGGCTGGCTGCCGTCGGGCCGGGCCTGCGTTACGGCTACCGGGTGCATGGTCCCTGGGATCCGGCGCAGGGACACCGCTTTAACCCGGCCAAGCTGCTGCTCGATCCCTGCGCGCACCGGGTGGAAGGCGAGCTGCCGGACGACGAACGCCTGCACGGCGGAATGTGGCAGCCGGATCATCGCGACAGCGCCGCGATAGCGCCAAAATCGCAGGTCGTGGATCTGCATTACGACTGGCTGGGCGATCAACCGCCGCGTACCCCGTGGGGGGAAACGGTGATTTATGAAGCGCACGTGAAAGGGCTCACCCTGCTTAATCCGCAGCTGCCGGAAGCCATTCGCGGAACTTATAAGGCGCTGGGCCACCCGGTAATGATCGCTTACTTCAAATCGCTGGGCATTAGCGCCCTTGAGCTGTTGCCGGTGGCGCAGTTCGCCAGCGAGCCGCGACTGCAGCGGATGGGGTTGAGCAACTACTGGGGCTACAACCCGCTGGCATGGTTCGCGCTGGATCCGCGCTATGCCAGCGACCCGACGCGCGCCCTGGATGAGTTTCGCGATGCGGTTAAGGCGCTGCACGCCGCCGGTATCGAAGTGATACTGGATATCGTGCTCAACCATAGCGCGGAAATCGATCTTGAAGGTCCCACCGTCTCCCTGCGCGGAATCGACAACCGTAGCTATTATTGGGTAAGGGAAGATGGTGATTATCACAACTGGACCGGGTGCGGGAATACGCTCAATCTCAGCCACCCGGGGGTAGTGGAACTGGCGCGCCAGTGTTTGCGCTTCTGGGTGGATGAGTGCCATGTCGACGGTTTTCGCTTCGATCTCGCCTCAGTGATGGGGCGGACACCGGAATTCCGCCAGGATGCGCCACTGTTCGAGGCTATCCGCCACGACAGCGTGCTGTCGCAGGTGAAACTGATCGCCGAACCCTGGGATATCGGCCCGGGGGGCTACCAGGTGGGCAATTTTCCCCCGCTGTTCGCCGAGTGGAACGACCATTTTCGCGATAGCGCCCGCCGCTTCTGGCTGCAGCAAAACGTCTCCCTGGGGGATTTCGTGCAACGCTTCGCGGCCTCCAGCGATCTCTTTGCCCGTGATGGCAAGCCGCCATCGGCGACGGTCAACCTGGTGACGGCCCACGATGGCTTCACGCTGCGCGACTGCGTTTGTTTCAATCAGAAACACAATGAGGCAAACGGGGAGGAGAATCGCGATGGGACTAACAATAACTACAGCAACAATCATGGTATAGAAGGATTAGAAGCTAATTTTGCGGTGATTGAACGGCGACGCGCCAGCGTGCATGCGCTGCTGACGACGCTGCTGCTGGCTCAGGGGACGCCGATGCTGCTGGCGGGCGATGAGCAAGGCCACAGCCAGCACGGCAACAATAATGCTTACTGCCAGGACAATGCCCTGACGTGGCTGGACTGGCGCCAGGCGAACCCGGGATTAACCGCCTTTACCGCGGCGCTGATCCACCTGCGCCGGCGCATTCCGGCGCTCACCCGCAACCGCTGGTGGCAGGAGGGGGATGGCAGCGTCCGCTGGCTTAATCGCAATGCCCAGCCGCTGACTGCCGGGGAGTGGCAGCAGGGTGCAGCGTGTATGCAAATCCAGTTGTCGGATCGCTGGCTGCTCACGCTGAACGCCACCGCAGAGGTGGTCGATATGGTTTTACCCGAGGGGGAATGGCGCGCCGTTCCTCCATTCGCCGGAGAGGATAATCCGGTCATCATGGCTGTCTGGCATGGGCCCGCGCACGGAGTGTGCGTATTTCAAAGGTCGTAAGCCCTGAAGCTTCCGGTAAACCCGTGGCGGCGGCGCGGCGGGATGAGCAGGAAAGCGGGGGTGTAAAAAGGAGTTAATCATGGTTAGGCTTGAAAAAAACGATCCGCTGATGCTGGCGCGTCAATTACCCATCAAATCCGTGGCGTTGATCCTCGCGGGCGGCCGTGGCACCCGGCTTAAGGATCTCACCATTAAGCGTGCGAAACCTGCCGTTCACTTCGGCGGCAAGTTCCGTATTATCGATTTCGCATTATCTAACTGCATTAACTCAGGGATCCGCCGCATCGGCGTTATTACCCAGTATCAGTCGCATACGCTGGTGCAGCACATCCAGCGCGGCTGGTCTTTCTTCAGCGAAGAGATGAACGAGTTTGTCGATCTGCTGCCGGCTCAACAGCGCGTACACGGCGAAAACTGGTATCGCGGCACGGCGGATGCGGTGACGCAGAACCTGGATATCATCAGCCGCTACAAGGCCGAGTACGTGGTGATCCTCGCGGGCGACCATATTTATAAGCAGGACTACTCGCGCATGCTGATCGACCATGTCGAAAAAGGGGCGCGTTGCACCGTGGCCTGCATGCCGGTGCCCATTGAAGAGGCATCTGCCTTCGGCGTCATGGCGGTCGACGAAAACGAAAAGATCATTGAGTTTGTCGAGAAACCCGCCAACCCGCCGGCGATGCCGACCGACCCGACCAAATCGCTGGCCAGCATGGGCATTTATGTCTTTGATGCCGCCTATCTTTATGAGCTGCTGGAAGAAGACGATCGCAACGAGAACTCCAGCCATGATTTCGGCAAAGACATCATTCCGAAGATCACTGAAGCTGGCATGGCTTATGCACATCCTTTCCCGCTCTCCTGCGTGCAGTCCGACCCGAACGCCGAGCCGTACTGGCGCGACGTGGGGACGCTGGAAGCCTACTGGAAGGCCAACCTCGATCTGGCGTCAGTCACGCCGGAGCTGGATATGTACGACCAGAACTGGCCGATCCGTACCCATATGGAATCGCTGCCGCCGGCGAAGTTCGTGCAGGACCGCTCCGGTAGCCACGGCATGACCCTGAACTCGCTGGTTTCCGGGGGGTGCATTATCTCAGGGTCGGTGGTGGTGCAGTCGGTGCTGTTCCCGCGCGTGCGGGTGAACTCATTCTGTAACATTGATTCGGCAGTCTTGTTGCCAGATGTCTGGGTGGGGCGCTCATGCCGCCTGCGTCGCTGCGTGATTGACCGCGCCTGCGTCATCCCGGAAGGTATGGTGATTGGTGAGAACGCGGAAGAGGATGCACGCCGCTTCTATCGCTCAGAGGAAGGTATCGTGCTGGTGACCCGCGACATGCTGCGGAAATTGGGGCACAAACAGGAGCGCTAATGCAGGTCTTACATGTATGTTCTGAGATGTTCCCGCTGTTAAAGACGGGCGGTCTGGCGGACGTCATCGGCGCGCTGCCGGCGGCGCAAATCGCGGAGGGTATCGATACGCGCGTGCTGTTGCCGGCGTTTCCTGATATCCGCCGCGGCGTGGTGGATGCCCAGGTGGTGACCCGCCGGGATACGTTCGCCGGGCGGATCACGCTGCTGTACGGCCACTTTAACGGCGTGGGGATCTATCTGATAGACGCCCCGCATCTCTATGACCGGCCGGGGAGCCCTTACCACGATACCAACCAGCACGCTTATACCGACAACGTTCTGCGCTTCGCGCTGCTGGGCTGGGTGGGAAGCGAAATGGCCAGCGGACTGGATCCATTCTGGCGTCCGGATGTGGTCCATGCCCACGACTGGCACGCCGGCCTGACGCCGGCCTACCTGGCGGCGCGCGGCCGCCCGGCTAAATCGGTCTTTACCGTGCATAACCTGGCGTACCAGGGGATGTTTTACTCCTGGCATATGAATGATATCGAACTGCCGTGGTCGTTTTACAACATGCATGGCCTCGAGTTTAACGGCCAGATCTCGTTTCTGAAGGCCGGTCTTTACTACGCCGATCATATTACGGCGGTGAGCCCGACCTACGCGCGCGAGATCACCGAGCCGCAGTACGCCTACGGCATGGAGGGGCTGCTGCGTCAGCGCCATCATGAAGGACGGCTGTCGGGAATTCTCAACGGCGTTGACGACGGTATCTGGAGCCCGCAAAACGACCTCCTGCTGCCGATGCGCTACGATCGCGACACGCTGGAGGAGAAGGCGGAGAACAAGCGTCAGCTGCAGATCGCCATGGGCCTGAAGGTCGATGATAAAGCGCCGCTGTTTGCTGTCGTCAGCCGTCTCACCAGCCAGAAAGGGCTGGATCTGGTGCTCGAAGCGCTGCCGGGCCTGCTTGAGCAGGGCGGCCAGCTGGCGCTGCTGGGCGCCGGCGATCCGGTGCTGCAGGAAGGGTTCCTCGCCGCCGCCGCCGAACATCCAGGCAAAGTGGGCGTGCAGATTGGCTACCATGAGGCCTTCTCCCACCGCATTATGGGGGGCGCCGACGTCATTCTGGTCCCGAGCCGCTTTGAACCCTGCGGCCTGACCCAGCTGTACGGTCTTAAGTACGGTACGCTGCCGCTGGTGCGCCGCACCGGCGGTCTGGCGGACACGGTCTCAGACAGTTCGCTGGAGAACCTTGCCGATGGTCTGGCGACAGGTTTTGTCTTTGAGGACAGCAATGCGCTGTCACTGCTGCGCGCTATTCGTCGCGCCTTTGTCCTCTGGTCGCGCCCATCGCTCTGGCGCTATGTGCAGCGTCAGGCGATGAATATGGATTTTAGCTGGCAGGTTGCCGCGAACTCCTATCGCGAACTTTATCAACGCTTGATGTAACCACTGGAGTCATTGTTATGAATGTACCCTTTAGCTATGCATCACCGACGCTGAGCGTTGAGGCGTTAAAGCATTCTATTGCCTATAAGCTGATGTTTATCATCGGTAAAGATCCGGCCATCGCCAACAAGCATGAATGGCTTAACGCCACGCTGTTTGCCGTTCGCGATCGCATGGTGGAGCGCTGGTTGCGCTCCAACCGCGCGCAGCTCTCGCAGGAAGTGCGCCAGGTATACTATCTGTCGATGGAGTTCCTGATCGGCCGTACCCTCTCGAATGCCCTGCTGTCGCTCGGCATCTATGACGATGTGAGCAGCGCGCTGGCGGAGATGGGGCTCGATCTCGAAGAGCTGATCGATGAAGAGAACGACCCCGGGCTTGGCAACGGCGGTCTGGGCCGCCTGGCGGCCTGCTTCCTTGACTCCCTGGCGGCGCTAGGCCTGCCGGGACGCGGCTATGGGATCCGCTACGACTACGGGATGTTTAAACAGAATATCGTCGATGGCCGGCAAAAAGAGTCCCCTGACTATTGGCTGGAGTACGGTAACCCGTGGGAGTTTGAGCGCCACAATACCCGCTATAAAGTGCGCTTCGGCGGCCGCATTCAGCAGGAGGGGAAGAAAACCCGTTGGATTGAGACGGAAGAGATCATCGCTGAAGCCTACGACCAGATTATCCCCGGCTTTGACACTGACGCCACCAACACGCTGCGTCTGTGGAGCGCACAGGCCAGTAGCGAAATAAACCTCGGTAAGTTCAACCAGGGTGACTATTTCGCCGCGGTAGAGGATAAGAACCACTCCGAAAACGTCTCCCGCGTGCTCTATCCGGACGACTCAACCTACTCCGGCCGCGAGCTGCGCCTGCGCCAGGAGTATTTCCTCGTCTCGGCCACGGTGCAGGATATCCTGAGCCGCCATTACATGTTGCATAAGACCTATGACAACCTGGCGGACAAAATTGCCATTCACCTGAATGATACCCACCCGGTGCTATCGATACCGGAGCTGATGCGCCTGCTTATCGATGAGCATAAATTCAGCTGGGACGAGGCGTTCGAGGTGACCTGCCAGGTCTTCTCCTATACCAACCATACCCTGATGAGCGAAGCGCTCGAGACCTGGCCGGTGGATATGCTGGGTAAAATTCTCCCGCGCCATCTGCAGATTATCTTTGAGATTAACGACTACTTTCTCAAGACTCTGCAGGAGCAGTATCCCAACGATACCGCGCTGCTCAGCCGTACCTCGATCATTGACGAGTCCAACGGCCGTCGCGTGCGGATGGCCTGGCTGGCGGTGGTGGTCAGCCACAAAGTCAACGGGGTGTCGGAGCTCCATTCCCGGTTGATGGTGGAGTCGCTGTTTGCCGAATTCGCTAAAATTTTCCCGATGCGCTTTACCAACGTGACCAACGGCGTCACGCCGCGCCGCTGGCTGGCGCTGGCCAACCCGCCGCTGTCGAAAGTGCTGGATGAGCATATCGGCCGCACCTGGCGGACCGATCTGAGCCAGCTTGACGAGCTGAAGCAGCATATCGACTATCCGACGGTCAACCAGGCAGTGCGTCAGGCTAAACTGGAAAACAAACAGCGGCTGGCCAGCTATATTGCGCAGCAGCTCAATGTGGTGGTGAATCCGAAGGCGCTGTTTGATGTGCAGATCAAACGCATTCACGAGTACAAACGCCAGCTGATGAATGTGCTGCACGTTATTACCCGCTATAACCGGATCAAAGCCGATCCGCAGGCCGAGTGGGTGCCGCGGGTGAATATTTTCGCCGGTAAGGCGGCTTCAGCCTACTACATGGCCAAGCATATTATTCACCTGATCAACGATGTGGCAGCGGTAATCAATAACGATCCGCAGATTGGCGACAAGCTGAAGGTGGTCTTTATCCCCAACTACAGCGTCAGCCTGGCGCAGCTGATCATTCCGGCAGCAGACCTGTCGGAACAGATCTCCCTCGCAGGCACGGAAGCTTCCGGCACCAGTAATATGAAGTTTGCCCTTAACGGCGCGCTGACTATCGGCACCCTCGACGGGGCGAACGTGGAGATGCAGGAGCACGTGGGCGAAGAGAATATCTTTATCTTTGGTAACACCGCGGAAGAGGTGGAGGAGCTGCGTCGCAGCGGCTATAAACCACGCGAATACTACGAACAGGATGAAGAGCTTCACCAGGCGCTGACGCAGATCGGTACCGGCGTTTTCAGCCCGTCAGAACCGGGGCGCTACCGCGACCTGCTGGATTCGCTGATTAACTTTGGCGACCACTACCAGGTGCTGGCGGACTATCGCAGCTATGTGGACTGCCAGGATCGCGTCGACGAGCTGTATCAACATCCGGAAGAGTGGGCCTATAAGGCGATGCTGAATATTGCCAACATGGGCTACTTCTCTTCCGACCGGACGATCCAGGAGTACGCGAAATATATCTGGCATATCGACCCGGTAAGGCTGTAAGCCAGTCAACGCAACACAACGGGGCCATTTGGCCCCGTTGTTTCATTATTGCGGTTGAACCTGGCCTCAGGCGTTTCCGCCGGGCAGCGTTACGACGCTAACGACAGCTCAGACTTTCCCGCATGCTGCGCCAGCCATTCGCTGATGCGCGCCTGCTGCTCGCCATTCAGCCACATGCCCTGTTTGGTACGGCGCCAGATAGCGTCATCCAGGCTGCGCACCCATTCATGCTCAACCAGATACTTCAGCTCGGCTTCATAAAACTCATGGCCAAAATCTTCTCCCAGATCGCTCAGGGCGCTGGCTTCCTTCAGGATCCACTCGCTGTTGCTCCCGTAGGTGCGGGCATAATGGCGGGCCAGTGATTCGCTGATGAACGGGAAGCGACGGCGCAGTTTTGCCGCGTAGTCGTCGCGGTCGCCGCCAATATCGCCGCCGGGGAGCACCGCGGTTTTGGTCCATGCCGGGCCGATCCCTTTGTAATAGGGGGTCAGTTTTTCCAGCGCGTGCTCTGCCAGTTTGCGATAGGTGGTCAGCTTCCCGCCGAAGACAGAGAGCAGCGGCGCCTGGCCGTTCTCATCGTGAATATCCAGCGTGTAGTCGCGGGTGATCGCCTGCGGCGAATCCGACTCGTCGTCGCACAGCGGACGGACGCCGGAGTAGGTCCAGACGATATCGTCCCGGCTGAGGGTCTTTTTAAAGTGCGCGTTATAGACGTTCAGCAGGTAGTTAATCTCTTTATCATCAATGGCCACCGCTTTCGGATCGCCCTTATACTCGACGTCCGTCGTGCCGATGATCGAGAACTCATCCATCCACGGGATAACAAACACAATACGTTTATCTTCGTTTTGCAGAATGTAGGCCTGCTTCTGGGTATGTACCCGCGGCACCACGATGTGGCTGCCCTTAATCAGGCGGATACCGTAAGGCGAGCGCAGATGCATCCCTTCGTCGAAGAACTGTTTGACCCATGGACCGGTGGCATTGACCAGACCGCGCGCCTTCCAGGTAAACTTCTCGCCGCTATCAATATCTTCCGCTTCCACCACCCACAGGCCATTCTCTCGTTTTGCCGAGATGGCGCGAGTGCGGGTGCGTACTTCGCCGCCTTTGCGGACGACCATCTGCGCGTTGGCCAGCACCAGGCGGGCATCGTCGACCCAGCAGTCGGAATATTCGAAACCGCGCACAATTTCCGGCTTAAGTACCGATTCTGCGCCAAAACGCAAGCCGGTGGATCCCGGCAGGCTGGTGCGTTTGCCCAGATGATCGTACATAAACAAGCCGATACGGATCATCCATGCCGGACGCAGATGCGGGCGATGCGGGAGACGAAAGCGCATCGGGAAGGCGATATGCGGGGCCATTTTTAACAGCACTTCGCGTTCGGCCAGCGCTTCGCTGACCAGGCGGAACTCATAGTGTTCGAGGTAGCGTAGCCCGCCGTGGATCAGTTTGGAACTGGCGCTGGAGGTGGCGCAGGCGAGATCGCGCGCTTCCAGCATCAGTACGGATAAACCACGCCCGGCGGCATCTGCCGCGATACCGGCACCGTTGATGCCTCCGCCTATCACAATCAGATCTTTGGTTTCCACGTTCTTACCCTCTCACACTTTCGTTTAAGCTCACAAATGCTCGATATCGCTCACTATAGCAAACAAACGCGCTTTTGGTAACATCAAAAAAACATTTTGGAGTGATGGGTGTAACATATTGGCGTTTCTTTACCGCCTGACGGTACACTACAGGGTAAAATTGGGCCGGCCATCGCCCGTCATGACGAGTAAGAGAAGAGAACCATGGAACAGTTTGAATGTATCAACGTTGAAGAAGCGCACCAGAAACTGCATCAGCAGACGGCGGTTTTGGTCGATATCCGCGATCCGCAAAGCTATGCGATGGGCCATACGCCGGGCGCGTTTCATCTGACCAACGATACGCTGGGCGCGTTTATGCGTGACCACGACTTTGACACGGCGGTGATGGTGATGTGCTATCACGGCAACAGCAGCAAGGGCGCCGCGCAATATCTGCTGCAGCAGGGGTTTGATAAGGTCTACAGCGTTGACGGCGGGTTCGACGCCTGGCATCGCCATTTCCCGGCGGAAGTGGCGCACGGGACGTTTTAACGACTGGCAGGTATACTATCTCCCTTTGTGTGGAATAAGCGATTCGCTGCATGTTAATGATTACCTCTTTTGCCAACCCGCGCGTGGCCCAGGCGTTTGTCGATTATATGGCGACGCAGGGGATTATCCTGACTATCCAGCAGCACACCCAGAGCGACGTCTGGTTGGCTGATGAGAGCCAGGCCGGGCGCGTCAGGGCTGAGCTGGCGCGTTTTCTCGAAAACCCGGCGGACCCGCGCTATCTGGCGGCGAGCTGGCAGTCCGGACAGACCAATAGCGGGTTGCGCTATCAGCGCTTTCCTTTCTTTGCCACGCTGCGGCATAACGCCGGCCCGTTCACCTGGGCGATTCTGCTAATCTGCATCGCGGTGTTCATCCTGCAAAATCTGGTGGGCGATCAGCCGGTGATGATTTGGCTGGCCTGGCCCTACGATCCTTCGCTGCAGTTCGAAGCCTGGCGCTATTTCAGCCATGCTTTCATGCATTTCTCGCTGATGCATATTCTCTTCAACCTGCTATGGTGGTGGTATCTCGGCGGCGCGGTGGAAAAGCGCATCGGCAGCGGCAAGCTGGTGGTGATCACCGTCATCAGCGCCCTACTGAGCGGCTTTGTGCAGCACCAGTTTAGCGGCCCGTGGTTTGGCGGCCTGTCGGGCGTGGTCTACGCGCTGATGGGCTATGTCTGGCTGCGGGGCGAGCGCGATCCGCAGAGCGGTATTTATCTGCAGCGCGGGTTAATACTCTTCTCTTTAGTGTGGTTAATTGCTGGCTGGTTTGATGTTTTCGGCATGGCGATCGCCAACGGCGCGCACGTGGCTGGTCTGGCGACCGGTCTGGCGATGGCGTTTGTCGATACCTTGCATGGGCGAAAACGCGCATAAAGACTTACCGACAGGGGTCGGGTAGGCGACATTTTTCCAGGGATATTTCATGAAACAAACACAACGTCATGACGCCATTATCGAGCTGGTAAAAAAACAGGGTTACGTCAGCACGGAAGAGCTGGTTGAGCAGTTTGCGGTCAGCCCGCAGACCATCCGCCGCGACCTGAACGATTTAGCCGAACAGAAAATGATCCTCCGCCACCACGGCGGCGCGGCGCTGCCCTCCAGCTCGGTGAACACCTCCTGGCACGATCGCAAAGCGACCCAGACGGCGGAGAAAGAGCGTATCGCCCGGCGGGTGGCCAGCGAGATCCCGGACGGGGCGACGCTGTTTATCGATATCGGCACCACGCCGGAAGCGGTGGCGCACGCCCTGCTCGATCACAACGATCTGCGGATTGTGACCAATAACCTTAACGTCGCCAACACGCTGATGGTGAAAGAGGACTTCCGCATTATTCTTGCCGGCGGCGAACTGCGCAGCCGCGACGGCGGGATCATCGGAGAAGCTACCCTCGATTTTATCTCGCAGTTCCGTCTCGACTTCGGCATTCTCGGCATCAGCGGCGTCGACAGCGATGGCTCGCTGCTGGAGTTTGATTATCATGAAGTGCGCACCAAGCGCGCGATCATTGAGAATTCACGCCACGTGATGCTGGTGGTGGACCATACTAAGTTTGGCCGTAACGCGATGGTCAACATGGGAAGCATCAGCATGGTCGATGCGGTCTATACCGACGTGCTGCCCCCGGCGGGCGTGCTGAAGGTCATTACCGATAACAACCTCCAGCTCGAGCTGTGCTAAACGGCAACGGCGTCGTCAGACGCCGTATCCCATCATCTTAAGCAACTGCTGGGCATGCTGCACCGCGTCCTGACGGTGGGCGACGCCCAGTTTCTGATACAGATTGCGAATGTGGGTCTTGATGGTGGTGGCCGCCACGTCAAGCTCGCCGGCAATCTGCTCGTTGCTGTAGCCGGAATAGATTAAGCCAAGCACCTGCCATTCGCGCTGGGTCAGCGGGCTGGTGCGGATAAGCTCCGGCACCTCCGGGTGATTCAGCAGCCGCTCGACGAACCCTTCGTCAAAGTGGGCGAATTTGTGGCGATGATGTTGGTTAATGTCGCGCAGAATACGCTGGGCGCGGTGTTGCTCCAGCTCCGGCAGGGTGTTCAGCTGGATCAGCTGGCGCAGCTGCTGGGCCATCGCCTCGCCCTCAATCACAAAGTGGTTGATAAAGCCGGTGCGGTTGGCGAGCGTCAGGGCTTCCAGCAGGGCTTTCTGCGCTTCGCTCTTGCGTCCTGCCTGCCAGTACAGCTGGTTGAGCAGCAGCAGGTTGCGGTTGAGATCGCTCATCAAACGCAGCGAACGCGCATTTTCGTTCAGCTCTTCCAGCACCATTTCCGCGGGTTCGAAATCGCCCAGCAGGATCTGCGCGCGGGCAATATTGCGCCATTGGCTCTGCAGGAAGTGGTTATTGGCGAATTCCGGCTTCGGCGTCTGGCGCAGCCAGTTGGCCGCCGCGGTTTTATCGCCGGTCATCTGCCAGTAGATCACCCGCACCTTGTCGGCGTTGGAGACCCAGTCGCTGTGATAGTGACCATTACCGAGCAGGTTCTCCAGTCGGTTCAGGTGGCTGCGGGCATTATCCAGATCGCCGCGCGCCAGCGAGCATTGCACCATGAGCGCCAGGCACTGTAGCTGCTGCTGTGGTTGATAAGTTGAGAGGACCTCCATCCCCTGACGGGCGCAGGCTTCAGCTTCGTCGAGGCGCGCCCATGCCCACAGCAGCTGAGAGCGGATGCGCAACAGGAACTCATGCATCGGCAGCTGCTCAAGATGCTGTTCGCGTACCAGCTGGAAGGCTTTCTCCTGGCTCTCCCAGGCGGCCTGCAGGAAGCCCTGGGCGAACAGAATTTCGCTTTGCTGAATGATGCTCCACAGGGCGTAATGCCACACGTCGTGACGGCGGGCCATCTGTTCGGTCTGCTGCATCACGGCGAGAGATTTGGTCAGTTTACCCTTACAGTGGAGGACTTCGCCATGTACCGAGGTGGCGACGATGCGGCTGTAATAGTTGGCCAGCGGCAGCTCTTCCAGGGCCACCATCGACAGACGTTCCGCCTCGTCCTGGTCGCCGTCGTTAATCGCCACCTGCGCGCGCAGGGCGTTGAAATCGCCATGCATCGCGGTATCCATTTCGACGCTCATCTCCTGCTCGGCGCGCGCCAGCAGGGTGTTGACTTCGCTGTAGCGATGCTGGCTCTGCATCAGCCAGGCCTGCAGCAGGATCAGGCGCGGATTTTCCAGCAGATTTGACCAGGGCAGCGCCGACAGCGACTGCTCCAGCAGGCCCAGTTCGCTATGGTTAAACATGCCCCAGGCGTGATTGAGCAAGATATCGCGCAGCATTTTGGCATCGCCGGCCGCCAGCGCATGGTGGATAGCCTCGCTGGGGAAGCCTTGCGCCATCCAGCTTTCCGCCGCGGCGCGGTGGATCTCCGGCAGTTCAACCGCCAGCTCCCACTGACAGCGCTGGCGCAGGAAACTGCCAAACAGCGGGTGATAGCGGAACCATTCGCCGGAATCATCCATCCGCTGCAGGAACAGCCCCTGACGTTCGATCTCCTCCAGCTGCATCTGGCCATTCTCTTCGCCGGTGACGCGAACGATTAACGCGTCGTTCATTGAGCGCAGCAGCGAACTCTTCAGCAAAAAGTTGCGCGTGCGGGCGTCGACGTTATCCAGCACTTCATCCACCAGATAATCCGACAGATGGCTGGCGTTAATCCCGGCGAGTCGGCGGGCGGAGTGTTGGGCGGAGGAGTTATTCTGGCGGGCGGAGAGGGCGATGAGCTGCAGCGCGGTGGCCCACCCGGCGACGTCGTCGCACAGCCGGCTGCTGTCGTCGGCTTCGATAGGCGACGTCAGACGGCAGTCGAAAAATTGTTTCGCTTCCTGGTGGGTAAAGGCCAGCTGCTGGCTGCCAATCTCCAGCAGCTGATCGCGGACGCGCAGGTTGGCAATCCCCAGCTGCGGCAGGTTCCGCGACAGGACCACGAGGGTCATATTCTCCGGCTGATGGCGGAGGAAAAAGCGCATCGCGTCATGGATCACCGGATTATTGATCAGATGGTAATCATCAATGACGAGGTACAGCGGGCGCTGCCAGTCGGCGAGTTCAATAAACAGCTGTGCAAAAAGAGAGGAGAGGCTGGCGTACTGGCGCTTTTGCACCATCGCTTCACTGGCCGCGCAGTGGTTGCCGGTGGCCTGCTGGATCGCCGCGATCAGATAACTGGCAAAACGCTCCTGCTGGTTGTCGCCTTCGTCCAGCGAAAACCACCCAAGATCGTTTTTACCTGCGGCCCACTGAGAAATGAGCGTTGTTTTACCGTACCCGGCAGGACTGGTGATCAGCACGAGACGATAATTGTTCGCGCCGGAAAGTTTCGCCAGTAAACGCTCACGAACCACGGTGTGTTCAAGGCGGACCGGACGACTTAATTTGGACGGAATCAACATAGTTCTACATTTCGCTGTGCAAGAGAGAGGTTGCGATTTTTTTTGCGCTTCGTAATTAATATCTAATAAGGTCGGTGATTATGAAATTTATTGCAAGTTATGTCCGAAGTTTATGCTCTTGAATTTGCTCTATGTCACAAATTTCGACATTGGTTGCGAATGGGGAAAAATCGCAGGCAGGACTCGTCGTCAGCGGTTTTTAGCCGGTGGTGAGCGGAGCGGGGAGAGATTAATTTTATGTCTGAAGTAGTTGTTTGTTTTTATTAAATTATTGTCAGTGATTTCTTAGAAGTAATCTTTTTTGCGGGTTAATGTGATGAAATGTGCTTATTTTCCCGGAGGTCTCTATTTATTTTTTTAATAACCCTGCGAAGGGCGGGAAAATTTTTGCCGCGTATTGGCCTGTAACAAATTTTTGGTCGGCTGAAATGGCATCTCGACTGTCATACTGCGGTGATTTTTACAGCATATTTTGGCCTTCTCACCCACACTATAGTGGTCAGGATCACACTTTTCGCTCATCCCCGGCACTCCTCCCTGTCTAATCCCCGTCGGGATGAGGACGATGAATCGGGAGGTCGGCACACTAGCGCCATCGTTTTAGTAAAGGACCCGGATCTCATTATGTCACAGACTTCATTTAACAAAGCTCAGTTTCAGGCTGCACTGACGCGTCAGTGGCAGCGTTTTGGTTTACAGTCCGCTTCCGAGATGACGCAGCGTCAATGGTGGCGCGCCGTCAGCGGAGCGCTGGCGGAACTTCTGTCGGCGCAGCCGGTGGCAAAACCAGCGCAAGGACAGCGTCACGTTAACTACATCTCGATGGAGTTTCTGATTGGCCGCCTGACCGGCAACAACCTGCTCAACCTGGGCTGGTACGAGGGCGTGAGCGACGCGCTGAAAGGCTATGACGTCAACCTCACCGATCTGCTGGAAGAAGAGACCGACCCGGCGCTGGGTAACGGCGGCCTGGGCCGTCTGGCAGCCTGCTTCCTCGACTCCATGGCGACCGTGGGGCAGTCGGCGACCGGTTACGGCCTCAATTACCAGTATGGTCTGTTCCGCCAGTCCTTTGACGACGGCCAGCAGAAGGAAGCTCCGGACGACTGGGGCCGCAGCAGCTACCCGTGGTTCCGCCATAACGACGCGCTGGATGTCCAGGTCGGTATCGGCGGCAAAGTCAGTAAAAACGGCGAGTGGCAGCCGGCGTTCGTCATTACCGGCGAAGCCTGGGACCTGCCGGTGCTAGGCTATCGCAACAACGTCGCCCAGCCGCTGCGTCTGTGGCAGGCCAAACATGCTCATCCGTTTAACCTGACCAAATTCAACGACGGCGATTTCCTGCGCGCCGAGCAGCAGGGCATCGACGCGGAAAAACTGACCAAGGTGCTGTACCCGAACGACAACCATCAGGCCGGTAAAAAACTGCGCCTGATGCAGCAGTACTTCCAGTGCGCTTGCTCAGTGGCCGATATCCTGCGTCGTCATCATCTGGCAGGCCGCAAGCTGGCCGAGCTGGCGGATTACGAAGTGATCCAGCTGAACGATACGCACCCGACCATCGCCATCCCGGAGCTGCTGCGCGTGCTGATCGACGAGCACCAGTTGAGCTGGGATGACGCCTGGGCGATCACCAGCAAAACCTTTGCTTACACCAACCATACCCTGATGCCGGAAGCGCTGGAGTGCTGGGATGAGAAGCTGGTGAAAGCGCTGCTGCCGCGCCATATGCAGATCATTAAAGAGATTAACGACCGCTTTAAACTGCTGGTGGACAAAACCTGGCCGGGCGATAAGCAGGTCTGGGCGAAACTGGCGGTGGTGCATAACAAGCAGGTGCGGATGGCCAACATGTGCGTGGTGGGCGGTTTTGCCGTCAACGGCGTAGCGGCGCTGCACTCGGACCTGGTGGTGAAAGATCTGTTCCCGGAATATAACCAGCTGTGGCCGAACAAATTCCATAACGTGACCAACGGCATCACACCGCGCCGCTGGATCAAGCAGTGCAACCCGGCGCTGGCCACGCTGCTGGATGAGACGCTGAAAAAAGAGTGGGCCAATGACCTTGACCAGCTGATCAATCTGGAAAAATACGCTGACGATGCGGCGTTTCGTCAGACTTATCGCGATATCAAGCAGGCCAACAAAGTTCATCTGGCCGAGTTTGTGAAGCAGCGTACCGGGATTGAGATCAACCCGCAGGCGATTTTCGACATTCAGATCAAACGTCTGCACGAGTACAAGCGTCAGCACCTCAACCTGCTGCATATCCTTGCGCTGTACAAAGAGATCCGCGAAAACCCGCAGGCCGATCGCGTACCGCGCGTCTTCCTGTTCGGCGCGAAAGCGGCGCCGGGCTACTATCTGGCGAAGAACATTATTTTCGCCATCAACAAGGTAGCGGAAGCGATCAACAACGACCCGAAAGTCGGCGATAAGCTGAAAGTGGTCTTCCTGCCGGACTACTGTGTTTCGGCTGCGGAAAAACTGATCCCGGCGGCAGATATCTCCGAGCAGATCTCCACCGCGGGCAAAGAAGCCTCTGGCACCGGCAACATGAAACTGGCGCTGAATGGCGCGCTGACCGTCGGGACGCTGGATGGCGCCAACGTGGAAATCGCCGAGCAGGTCGGTGAAGAGAACATCTTTATCTTCGGCCACACGGTAGAAGAAGTGAAAGCCCTGAAAGCGAAAGGCTACGATCCGCTGAAATGGCGTAAAAAAGACAAACTGCTTGATGCGGTGCTTAAGGAGCTGGAGAACGGCACCTATAGCAACGGCGACAAGCATGCCTTCGACCAGATGCTGCACAGCCTGCAGCAGGGCGGCGACCCGTATCTGGTGTTGGCCGATTTCGAAGCCTACGTGGCGGCGCAAAAACGGGTAGATGAGCTGTATCGCGACCAGGAGGCCTGGACCCGCGCGACAATTCTCAACACCGCGCGCTGCGGCATGTTCAGCTCCGACCGCTCGATCCGCGATTATCAGCAACGTATCTGGCAGGCGAAACGCTAAAGGAAGGCCTATGGAGAGTAAACGCCTCGATAATGCCGCGCTGGCGGCGGGCATCAGCCCCAGCTATATCAACGCGCACGGCAAGCCGCAGTCTATCGCGGCTGTCACCAAACAGCGTCTACTGGATGCGATGCATCGCTCAACCGCCGCCACGAAAGTGGCGGTTTACCCGCTGCCGAACGTGAAGATCTTCACCCACGGCAAAAAAATGTCGCTGCCGGTGGCAGGACGCGGTGAGTATCAGTGGATCCTGACCACTGAGGACGGTAAGCAGTATCAGGGTAAAACCCGCGGCGGCGAGACGCTGCCGCTGCCGGCCAAACTGCCGGAGGGGTATCACTCCCTGACGCTCACCCAGGAGGGGGAGCGCTGGCACTGCCGGACCATCGTCGCCCCGGCCCGCTGCTATGAGCCGCAGCCGCTGAAAGAGGGGAAAAAGCTGTGGGGCACCTGCGTGCAGCTGTATACCCTGCGTTCGGAGAAAAACTGGGGGATCGGCGATTTTGGCGATCTGCGCGCCATGCTGCCGGAAATCGCCCGCCGCGGCGGGTCGTTTATTGGTCTCAACCCGATCCATGCCCTCTATCCGGCGAACCCGGAGAGCGCCAGCCCCTATAGCCCGTCTTCACGTCGCTGGCTGAACGTTATCTACATCGACGTCAATGCGGTTGAAGATTTCCAGCGTAGCGAAGAGGCGCAGGCGTGGTGGCAGTCCGCAGCGACGCAGCAGGCCTTGCAGGCGGCGCGGCAAACGGATGATGTGGACTATACCGCGGTCACCACGCTGAAAATGACCGCGCTGCGTATGGCGTGGAAACGATTCTCTCGTCGTGAAGATGAGCAGATGACGGCGTTCCGCGAGTTTGTTCTGCGTGAAGGGGAAAGCCTTTACTGGCAGGCCGCTTTCGATGCGCTGCACGCCTGGCAGGTTCAACAGGACCCGCTGCGCTGGGGCTGGCCGGCCTGGCCGAAGGCCTTTCAGGATATCGACAGCCCGGAGGTGAAAGCCTTCTGCGTCGAGCATGAGGACGACGTCAGTTTCTATCTCTGGCTGCAGTGGCTGGCCTGGAGCCAGTTTGCCGCCTGCTGGGAAACCAGCCAGCGCGATGGGATGCCGATCGGCCTCTACCGCGATCTGGCGGTGGGCGTCGCCGAAGGCGGGTCGGAGACCTGGTGCGACCGTGAGCTGTACTGCCTGAAAGCGTCTGTGGGCGCGCCGCCGGATATTCTGGGTCCGCTGGGCCAGAACTGGGGCCTGCCGCCGATGGATCCGCATATTATTGCCGCTCGCGCCTATGAGCCGTTTATCGACCTGCTGCGCGCCAATATGCAGAACTGCGGCGCGCTGCGCATCGATCACGTGATGTCTGTGCTGCGTTTGTGGTGGATCCCCTATGGTGAAACCGCCGACCATGGCGCTTACGTCCAGTATCCCGTCGACGATCTGCTGTCGCTTCTGGCGCTGGAAAGCCAGCGTCATCGCTGCATGGTGATCGGCGAAGATCTGGGCACGGTACCAGTGGAGATCGTCAGCAAGTTACGCAACAGCGGCGTCTATTCTTATAAGGTGCTCTATTTTGAGAGCGATGCAGAGAAAACGTTCCGCGCGCCGGCGCTGTACCCGGAGCAATCAATGGCTGTGGCGACGACGCACGACCTGCCCACCCTCCGCGGCTACTGGGAAAGCGGCGATCTGACGTTAGGTAAAGCGCTGGGTCTCTATCCTGATGAGGTGGTGCTGCGCGGGCTGTACCAGGACCGTGAGCTGGCGAAACAAGGGCTGCTGGATGCGCTGCATAAGTACGGCTGTCTGCCCAAGCGTGCCGGCCATAAGGCCTCCCTGATGAGCATGACGGGGATCCTCAATCGGGGGATGCAACGTTATATTGCCGACAGCAACAGCGCCCTGCTGGGCCTGCAGCCGGAAGACTGGCTGGAGATGGCGTCGCCGGTCAATATTCCAGGCACCAGCACCGAGTACCCGAACTGGCGCCGGAAGCTTTCCGTCACCCTTGAGCAGATGTTTGCCGATGAACAGGTCAATAAGCTGATTAAGGATCTGGATAAACGGCGCAAGGCGGCGAGCAAAAAAGCCGCCTCCTGATGACACCCCGCCGCGCGCTCCTCTGCGCGGCGAAGAGTATGTCCGATAAAAAAGGCCGGTCCGCATCATGCGGACCGGCCTTTTTCTGTAGCGGGAGTGGCCTTACACCACCATCCCCAGCAGCAGACAGCCTACCAGGCCGCAGACCGAGATAATGGTTTCCAGCACCGACCAGGACCTGATGGTCTCGCCGATGGTCAGGTTAAAGTACTCTTTGAACAGCCAGAAGCCCGGATCGTTCACGTGGGAGAAGATAACGCTGCCGGAGCCGACCGCGATAACCATCAGCTCCGGGCTGACACCGGTGGTGGCGATCAGCGGCGCGGCGATCCCGCCCGCGGTGATGGCGGCAACGGTCGCCGAACCCAGCGCGATACGCAGTACCGCGGCGATGGACCATGCCATAAACAGCGGAGACATATTCGATTCGTGCATGATAGAAGCGATGTATTTATCCATGCCGCTATCCACCAGCACCTGTTTGAAGGCGCCGCCGCCGCCGATGATCAACAGCATCATGGCGATGATTTTAATAGAAGAGGTCAGGGTATCGTTGATCTGCTCCATGGAGCGGCCGCGGTTCAAACCGAAGGTGAACAGGGCGATCAGTACCGCAATCAGGGTGGCCATGACCGGGTCGCCGAAGAATTCGGCAATCGGCAGGAAGGCGTGGCCCTTCGGCAGGATCATCTCGGCCACGGCGCGCATCGCCATCAGGATCACCGGAACCAGCGAGGTCCAGACGCTGACGCCAAAGCCAGGCATCTCTTCTTCAGTGAACACTTTCGGGTTATGCAGGCCTTCCGGGATCGGCTTATCAATGCCTTTCAGGAAACGGGCGAAAACCGGGCCGGCGAGAATAACCGTCGGGATAGCCAGAATGGTGCCGTAGAGCAGCGTCTTACCCATATCGGCGTGGAAGATGGTGGCGATCGCGGTCGGACCCGGGTGCGGCGGCAGGAAGCCATGGGTGACGGAGAGCGCGGCGGCCATCGGTACGCCGACGTACAGCAGCGGAATACGGGCCGAGGCGGCGATGGTAAACACCAGCGGCAGCATCAGTACGAAGCCCACTTCATAGAACAGGGCGAAACCGACGGTGAAGCCGGTCAGGACCACCGCCCATTGAATATGCTTCTTACCGAACTTATTGATAAGCGTGGTGGCGATACGCTGAGCGCCGCCGCAGTCTGCCAGCAGCTTACCGAGCATAGCGCCGAAGCCCATGATCAGCGCGAGGCTGCCAAGGGTGCCGCCAACGCCATTTTTGATGGAAACGATCACTTTATCCAGTGGCATACCCTGCATTAATCCGACGGCGAGCGCCACCAGAACCAGCGCAATGAAGCCGTTCATTTTGAAACGGATCATTAACAGCAATAACAGGGCAACCCCGATAGCAACGATGACTAATGGCATGATTTACCTGGCCTTAATTTGTTATGGGTAACGTCAAAGTTTGAACCTGTAGAGCATCCGCTCCGTCAGGGAGCAAAATAGTCTGGCACCGTAAACGCTTGCATTATCCTTACCCAGAGAAAGGATAGCTGGCTATTTTTTTGCCGGTGGTGCCTGAAGTGGATGATACGGGTAACATGTGAGGGTTGAGAATCACCTGACCGGGGAAAATGTTAAATATGAGACTTAAGTCATACTCTTTCCCCGGTTTTTGCCGGTCGTTTAGTGGGAGATGTTGCGCGGTAACACAGAAAGGAGCAAGGAGAGCCGGCGACAGGGTGCCGCCGGAGGAAAGGCTTAGTAGTAGGAGTGCTCGCCGCGCTGGTGCTCGGTCAGATCGCGAACCCCTTTCAGCTCCGGAAACTCGTTCAGCAGCTGTTTTTCAATACCTTCTTTCAGGGTTACGTCGACCATCGAGCAGCCATTGCATCCGCCGCCGAACTGCAGGATAGCCAGACCGTCGTCGGTGATCTCCATCAGCGACACGCGACCGCCGTGGCCGGCCAGCTGCGGGTTAATCTGCGACTGCAGCAGATACTCGACGCGCTCCATCAGCGGGGCATCGTCAGCGACTTTGCGCATTTTGGCGTTCGGCGCTTTCAGGGTCAGCTGCGAGCCAAGCTGGTCGGTGACGAAATCAATTTCAGCGTCTTCCAGATAGGGCGCGCTGAGCTCATCGACATAGGCGGTCAGCTGTTCAAATTTCAGCGCCGTGTCGGTGTCTTCCACCGCATCCGGTGGGCAGTAGGATACGCCGCACTCAGCGTTTGGGGTGCCGGGATTAATCACAAATACGCGAATTTGCGTCCCTTCTTCCTGATTTGCCAGCAGTTTGGCAAAGTGCGCTTGTGCAGCATCGGAAATACGGATCATAGCGTTGGCCTAATAGTTGACTATTTTACTGGGTTATAATACGCCCATCAGCGGGGGTCTACAAGGTACGGCATATACACCATACCTGAACCGTCGCGGCGCCGTTTCGCAAAAGCAGGCGGGATATCTCGGCGACGGTGCTGCCGGTCGTGACGACATCATCCACCAGAGCGATATGGAGTCCCTGGACGGCAAATTCAAGCTGAAAGGCATTTTTCAGGTTCTGCCTGCGCAGGCGGGCATTGAGCGAATGCTGCACGGCGCCCGCTCGCTGGCGCGTCAGGCCGTCGCGACGCCAGACGCACCCACGCCAGCGGGCCAACGGTCGGCACAGCTCATCGCACTGATTATAACCCCGGCGCCAGCGGCGGCGATGCCACAGCGGCACGCCGACCAGCGCGTCTACCGGCGGCAAATCGTCGCGCTGTTTAAGGCGCAGCAGCAGCAGGCGCGCCAGGGCGGGGCCCAGTTCCGGACGATGGTGAAACTTCAGCTGCCGCACCAGGTCGCTCAGCGGCGAACGATAGTCATTGAGCGCCACCATTCGATGCCAGGGCGGCGGCTTTTGCAGGCAGCGGCCGCAGGGATGCCGGGACATTGCCGCCGGCAGGCCGCACTGCGGGCAGAGCGGGGGGCAGGCGAGCAGGGCGCGGCTGCAGCGAGAGCAGATCCCCCAGCGGGCGACCGCCAGCGGCATTTGGCATAGCCAGCATAAGCTGTGTGCTGTTAGCATATTTGGCCTTCTGTCCAGTAAAAAAGAGAACGGTAACGGATGAACGACATCTGGTGGCAAACAATCGGCGAAGGTGATTGTCATCTTGTGCTGCTGCACGGTTGGGGACTGAACGCTCAGGTCTGGGATTGCATCACGCCGCAGCTGGCTTCGCATTTTACCCTTCACCTGGTGGACCTGCCTGGCTATGGCCGTAGCGGCGGGTTTGGGGCGATGTCGCTGGAGGCGATGGCGCAGCGGGTGCTGGAGCAGGCTCCGCCTCAGGCGGTGTGGCTGGGCTGGAGCCTGGGCGGGCTGGTGGCCAGCCAGGTCGCGATTATGCGTCCGCAACGGGTGCAGGCGCTGGTAACGGTTGCCTCTTCCCCCTGTTTCGCGGCTCATGAGGACTGGCCCGGCATCAAGCCGGAGGTGCTGGCCGGATTTCAGCAGCAGCTGAGCGAGGATTTCCAGCGCACCGTCGAGCGGTTCCTCGCACTGCAAACCATGGGAACGGAGAGCGCCCGTCAGGATGCGCGGGCGTTAAAGCAGGCGGTGCTCTCGCTGCCGATGCCTTCCGCTGAGGCGCTGAACGGCGGTCTGGAGATCCTCAGAACCGTCGATCTGCGCCAGGCGCTGGTCGGGCTGCCGATGCCGTTTCTGCGGCTGTATGGTCGACTGGACGGGTTGGTGCCGCGCAAGATTGTCCCGCTGCTGGATAAGCTATGGCCGGAAAGCGAGTCAATTCTCTTTGACAAGGCAGCGCATGCGCCATTTGTTTCCCATCCCGCGGCCTTTTGCGAGCCGCTGATGGCGCTGAAAAAACGGCTGGGGTAATTTTTTTTGCCGCGCCATGGTAAAAGGGCCATTCACAGCAATACTTAGGTTGTTACGGTGGTTGATTATTTCATTCCGCCACCGTGACCTACAATAACAACCTAATGGAGAGTAGAGGCTATGAAACTTGTTACAGGAATGGTTGCATCTCTGGTGATTGGCTGTCTGTCTTTTGGCGCATTCGCAGCGAAAGAGATCCAAAAAGAGGACGTGGCGAAGATGAATCTGACCAAGGTCGGCAGCATCACGACCTCAAGGACGACCTCGCCGATGGACGCCCGACGCGATCTGTCGAAAAAAGCTGATGAGCTGGGTGGAAAATATTTTGTGGTGATTGCCGGGCAGAAAAACGAAAAAACCGTTCACGCTAACGCTGACGTGTATAAATAATCCAGTCATAAAAAACGGGCCTGTTGGCCCGTTTTTCTCTGCTGTCACACTCGTTTTACCCCATGGCGCTGGCTGGCCTTACTCCCTTCATCGCAGCGCCCACCACTCCTGCTGGCACGCCGCTTTCCCTTCAGGACAGCTTTTACAGCTGCCGGAGAGGCAGCCCTCGCTCGTTTCGCTGATCCGTACCACCTTGCCCATGGCTTCCATGCGTTCGAGCATGGCGTCAATCAGCGGCTGAGGCGTCCGCAGGCGGGCGCTGAGCTGTTTCGCCTCCATGCGGCCCTGCAGGGCCAGCATATCGCGGACTTCCATTAACGACGCCACCGCTCCTCCTTAGTGGCAATCGCCAGCCGGGCTGGAACAGCAGGAGGTCGGCGTTTTCCGGGTGGCCAGCAGCGAGACGTCAACCCGGCTGCGCGCCCGACGCAGCAGACCGAAGAGCACTACGTTGAACAATACCACCGCCAGGATACACGCCAGGCTGTAGCGCGGATGGTCGCTAAAGCTGACGGTCTGGTAGTAGAGCGTCGAGAGCGAATAGGCGATATTCAGCCCCCACAGAATGGAGAAGGTCATCCAGCCGCGGCTCGATTCGCGGGCGATGGCGCCCATCACCGAGATGCAGGGGATGTAGAGCAGAACGAAGATCAGATAGCTGTAAGCCGCCGCGGCGCTGCCAAATTTACTGCCCATCACGCCCATCGCGCCGGTGGCCATTTCGCCATCGCCTTTGCTGGCTTCGATGGGGTTGGCCAGGACGCTGAGGCTGAAGGTGTCTTTCAGTCCCTGCCATGTCTCGTCGACGGCGGCCAGCAGTTCTTCGCCGAGGCTGAAGGTCTGCGGATTGAACTCCTCGTTCTGGATATCTTCGGCGGTATAGAGGGTGTTCAGCGTACCGACCACCACCTCCTTCGCCATCGCGCCGGTAAACAGGCCCACGGTGGCCTGCCAGTTATCTTCATGCACGCCGATCGGTTTAAACACCGGAGTAATGACCCGGCTCACCGAGGCCAGCGCGGAGTCGTTGATGTTGTCGACGACCTTACCGCTCAGCGAGAAGCTGTTCAGCGCGCTGAGGAAGATGCTGACAATGACGATCACCTTCCCGGCGCGCAGAACAAAGCCTTTCAGGCGCTGCCAGGTCTGGATAATCAGGCTCTTGATATGCGGGACGTGGTACACCGGCAGCTCCATCACGAACGGCGAGGCTTCGCCGCGCATAATGGTGTGCTTCAGCATCAGGCCGGTGAGAATGGCCATCACAATGCCCAGCACGTAGAGCGAGAAGACCGCCAGCGCGCCGTTCTGACCAAAGAACGCGGCCGCGAAGACGGCGAAGATCGCCAGCCGCGCGCCGCAGGACATAAACGGCGCCATCATAATGGTCATCAGACGTTCGCGCGGGGCGTCGAGGGTGCGGGCGCCCATCACCGACGGCACGTTACAGCCGAAACCGACAATCAACGGGACAAAGGATTTTCCCGGCAGGCCGAGGGCTTGCATCAGGCGGTCCATGACAAAGGCGGCGCGCGCCATGTAGCCGGAGTCCTCAAGGAAAGAGAGGAACAGATACATCATGCCGATCTGCGGCACCAGCGGCAGCACGGTGTTGATACCGCCGCCGATCCCCTGGGCGAGGAACACGGTCAGCCAGTCCGGGAAGTGCAGGGTGTAGCCCAGCCATTGAATACCGTGAATAAAGACCGCGACCGAGCCGGCGTCAAAAATCGGCTGCAGCGCGCCGCCGATGTTGATCGCCAGCAGGAACATCAGATACATGACAAAGAGAAAAATCGGCAACCCGAGGAAGCGGTTGAGGATCACCTTGTCCATCGCCGCGGTAAAGCGGCTTGGCTCGGCGGTCAGGGTGTTGCTGACGGCGTCGCAAATGGCGGCGATGGTCTGATAGCGCGCGTCAGCGATATGCAGCGCCGGGTCGTCGATCTCGTCGCTAAGATTCGCCAGGGCGATATCCAGTTTATCGGCGGCGTCGCCGGCATAGGCCCGGCTGTAGATGTCGCCCTCCAGCATCTGCAGACCGAGCCAGCGCCGTTGCTTGACCGGGATCTGCGCTGACATCTGCTGCGCCAGCAGGTCAGCTTCGCGCAGCAGCGGCTGCGGATAATGGACCAGCTCAATATCGCTGTTCGCCTGATGACGGTCGAGGGCAATCTTCAGCGCTTCGATCCCGCGTCCGCGGGTCGAAACCAGCGGAATGACCGGGCAGCCGAGGCGCGCGGCGAGGGCATCGATATCGATACGCACCTGCTGCTTTTCGGCAATATCCAGCATGTTCAGCGCCACGACGCAGGGGATCCCCAGCTCAAGCAGCTGCAGCGTCAAATAGAGGTTTCGCTCGAGGTTGGAGGCGTCGACCACGTTAATCAGCATGTCGGCCTCGCCGCTGAGGATGTAGTGGCAGGCGATCTGCTCGTCCAGCGAGGTCTGCGAAGAGATGGTGGTCAGAGAGTAGGTCCCGGGGAGGTCAACCAGCGTGACCTGGTGGTCAGTGGTGGCGAATACGCCCTCTTTACGCTCAACGGTGACCCCGGCCCAGTTGCCCACGTGCTGGCGGGCGCCGGTCAGTTGATTAAATAAAGTGGTCTTGCCGGAATTAGGATTACCAATTAAACCAACGGTTAATTTTTTCATATTTCAGACTCTTGTGCCGGGCCAGCCGTTATTGTGCAACCGCTTCCAGTTCGATTAAGGCGAGATCTTTTTTGCGTAATACCAAACTGACGCGTCGGGTTTCAATATGAACAGGATCGCCGAGCGGCGCCACGCGCACCACATGAAAAGAGGATCCGGGCAGCATGCCGAGGGAGAGCAATTTCTGACGGTATGCTGGGCTAATATCGCGGGAGAATCCAATGATTTTCCACGCACTATCAGGTGTGAATTGCATAGGGCCTACTTGTCTATCGCTAACCGAAGATGAATTGACCGGGCGTCGGGATGTCACCGCGCCGGATACCATAGCCAACGAAAAAAGAAAAAATCATTCTGAAAGTGATGATAATGAGAATGGTTTTTATCATCAATACATATGATGCGATCAACGCTATTTTTAAAGCGGAAATCACTTTTTTATTGATGTGCCGCAAAATCTGTCTGTGATCGAAAATGCACGAAATATTATTTCGGCGATCTAATGTTTAATTAAGGTTTCTTAAGTTAACGAAATGAAAATATTAATTTCGCTGTCTTCAGGCGTGGAATAAAAACAGGTTATCAGAAACAACTGAACCTGTTTTGCGCGTGATGGCGATGGCCTGGTCATGAAAAGAAAACTGCCCCTGAAAAGGGGCAGGGTGGGATTAGCGTTTTTTACCCATCGCCGCCGCGAGGGCATCCATCATCGCGCTGTTGCCGGCAGGCTGCGCTTCGCGACCGCGAGGTTTGGCGGCTTTCGCGGCCGGGCGGTTGCCCTGCGGGCGATCCTGACCGCCGCCGCGGCGGGCGTTGCTGTCGCCCGGCTGCTCGTCGAGACGCATGGTCAGGGCGATACGCTTACGCGGCAGATCGACTTCCATGACCTTGACCTTCACGATGTCGCCCGCTTTCACCACGGTGTGCGGATCTTCAACAAACTTGTCAGAAAGCGACGAAATGTGGACCAGTCCGTCCTGATGGACGCCGATATCGACAAATGCGCCGAAGTTGGTGACGTTGGTGACGGCCCCTTCCAGAATCATCCCCGGCAGCAGATCGTTCATGGTCTCTACGCCGTCTGCGAACTTCGCTGTCTTAAACTCCGGACGCGGGTCGCGGCCCGGTTTTTCCAGCTCTTTGATGATGTCGGTCACGGTCGGTACGCCGAACTTCTCATCGGTGAAATCCACGGCCTTCAGGTGGCGCAGCGCACTGCTATTGCCCATCAGATCTTTCAGCGCCTGCTGGGTAGCGGCCAGAATGCGTTCGACCACCGGGTAGGCTTCCGGGTGAACGGTGGAGGCATCCAGCGGGTTGTCGCCGTGGTTGATACGCAGGAAGCCGGCGCACTGTTCAAAGGCTTTCGGCCCCAGGCGGCTGACCTTCAGCAGCTGCTGGCGGTTCTGGAACTGGCCGTTCTCGTCGCGCCAGGCGACGATGTTCTGCGCCATCATGCGGGTCAGGCCGGCCACGCGGGTCAGCAGCGGCACGGAGGCGGTGTTCAGGTCAACGCCAACGGCGTTCACGCAGTCTTCCACCACCGCGTCCAGCTTACGCGCCAGCTGGGTCTGGCTGACATCGTGCTGATACTGGCCGACGCCAATGGATTTCGGGTCGATTTTCACCAGCTCGGCCAGGGGATCCTGCAGACGGCGGGCAATGGAGACCGCGCCGCGCAGCGACACGTCGAGGTCAGGGAACTCCTGCGCCGCCAGCTCGGAGGCGGAGTAAACGGAAGCCCCGGCTTCGCTGACGATCACCTTCTGGGCGGTGACCTTCGGGAACTGTTTCTGCACGTCGAGGAAGAAACGCTCGGTTTCACGCGAGGCGGTGCCGTTGCCGATCGCCACCAGCTCGACGTTGTGCTTCTCGCACAGCGCCGCCACGACAATCGCCGCTTTAGCCGCCTGGCCGGTGTGGGGGTAGATGGTATCGGTGGCCACCAGTTTGCCGGTACCGTCAACCACGGCCACTTTCACCCCGGTGCGCAGGCCCGGGTCAAGGCCCATGGTAGCGCGCAGCCCGGCGGGCGCAGCCATCAGCAGGTCGTGCAGGTTGCGGGCGAAGACGTTAATAGCTTCGTCTTCGGCGCGCTCGCGCACGGTACCCATCAGCTCGGTTTCGAGATGCATCAGGACTTTGATCCGCCAGGTCCAACTGACGACGCCTTTACGCCAGCTGTCCGCCGGGGCGTTATTCAGGCGCAGGCCCAGATGGTCGATAATAATCTGCTCGCCGTGGCTCTCTTTCGGCGGCTCGTCAAACTGCGGGTCAGCGTTTAAAGAGAGCTGCAGGACGCCTTCGTTGCGACCGCGGAACATCGCCAGCGCGCGATGCGACGGCACGGTGGCGATCGGTTCATGGTGATCGAAGTAGTCGCGGAATTTGGCGCCTTCCTCTTCTTTGCCGCTGACGACGGTGGAGACCAGGTGGGCGTTTTTCCACAGATAGTCACGGACCTTCGCCAGCAGCGCGGCGTCTTCGGCAAAACGCTCCATCAGGATATAGCGCGCGCCATCCAGCGCCGCTTTGCTGTCGGCCACGCCTTTATCGGCATCAATATATTTTGCGGCTTCCGTTTCCGGATCGTGGGACGGTTCGTTCCACAGCAGGTCAGCCAGCGGCTCCAGCCCCGCTTCGATAGCGATTTGCCCGCGGGTGCGGCGCTTCGGTTTATACGGCAGGTAGAGATCTTCCAGTTCAGTTTTGCTGAGCGTGGTGTTGATGGCTTTTTCCAGCGCGTCGGTCAGTTTGCCCTGTTCAGCGATGGATTTGAGGATCGCCTGACGACGGTCTTCCAGTTCGCGCAGATAGCCGAGGCGGGTTTCCAGATTACGCAGCTGCGTGTCATCCAGACCGCCGGTGACTTCTTTACGATAACGTGCAATAAACGGCACGGTGTTCCCTTCATCAAGCAGGCGAACGGCAGCTTCTACCTGTTCGGCTCTGGCCTGAAGTTCACCCGCAATAATGCGGCAGAGCGAATCATTCATCATGGCTTTTAATTCATCTTTAGGGTCAAAAAACAGGGACTAGTTATACGGACTGACGGCTAAAAATGCCAGTCGCGCCGGGCGTCTCTCGGAAAGTTCTTGTCTATTTAACGTATTCGATCTCATTGACATACCAGCTGGCTTCGCCCGCCGGCGTGTTGACGATGGCCAGATCGCCAACCTCTTTTTTTAACAGTGCGCGCGCCATCGGCGAGTCGATGGAGATATAGTCTTTGCGGCCAAAAATTTCATCGTAACCGACGATGCGAAAGCGCTTGATATCGCCTTCATCGTTTTCAATCTCTACCCAGGCGCCGAAGAAGACTTTGCCCTCCTGCTGTGGGGAGTAATCGACGATCTTTAACTGTTCCAGACATTTGGTCAGATAGCGGACCCGGCGATCGATCTCGCGCAGGCGCTTTTTGTTGTACTGGTAATCCGCGTTCTCGCTGCGGTCGCCGAGGCTGGCGGCCCAGGTCACCTTTTTGGTCACTTCCGGGCGCTCCTGGCGCCACAGGTAGTCCATCTCCTGCTTCAGTTTTTCATATCCCTCGCGGGTGATCAGCGGCGTTTTCATCGTGAGTTCAACCTTCTGACAGTCTGTCGTTGCGCACAATTTGTAGCGCGTAATAATACCGACAGGATAAATACTGTGTCTTATGATTAAATGTATACTTAACCTGCTGTTAAATATGCTTTGTAACAATTTAGCCTGGAATATATACCAGATTTAGCTGGTGAGCGCGCCGGGCTTTTTTGAGAATACGCACTGACTATTGCAGTGAACCTTTGGGAGTACAAACAATGCAAGAGAATTATAAGATTCTGGTTGTGGATGACGACATGCGCCTGCGTGCGCTGCTCGAACGTTATCTGACCGAGCAGGGCTTCCAGGTTCGTAGCGTGGCGAACGCCGAACAGATGGATCGTCTGTTAACCCGCGAATCCTTCCACCTGATGGTGCTGGATCTGATGCTGCCTGGGGAAGATGGTCTCTCGATTTGCCGCCGTCTGCGCAGCCAGAGCAACCCGATGCCGATCATTATGGTGACGGCGAAAGGCGAAGAGGTTGATCGTATTGTGGGCCTGGAGATCGGGGCCGACGACTACATTCCGAAGCCGTTCAACCCGCGTGAACTGCTGGCCCGCATCCGGGCGGTGCTGCGCCGTCAGGCGAACGAGCTGCCGGGCGCGCCGTCGCAGGAAGAGGCGGTTATCGCCTTTGGTAAATTCAAACTGAACCTGGGCACCCGCGAGATGTTCCGTGAAGACGAGCCGATGCCGTTGACCAGCGGCGAGTTTGCGGTCCTGAAGGCGCTGGTAAGCCATCCTCGTGAGCCGCTGTCGCGCGATAAGTTAATGAACCTCGCTCGCGGCCGCGAATACTCTGCGATGGAGCGTTCCATCGACGTACAGATCTCCCGCCTGCGCCGCATGGTGGAAGAGGACCCGGCGCATCCGCGCTATATCCAGACCGTCTGGGGTCTGGGCTACGTCTTCGTCCCGGACGGTTCTAAGGCATGAAACGCGTGCGCTTTTCGCCGCGCAGCTCCTTTGCTCGCACGCTGCTCCTGATCGTCACCTTGCTGTTCGTCAGCCTGGTGACGACCTATCTGGTAGTACTGAATTTCGCGATCCTGCCAAGTCTCCAGCAGTTTAATAAAGTATTGGCCTACGAAGTGCGTATGCTGATGACTGATAAGCTGCAGCTGGAGGATGGCACCCAGCTGGTGGTGCCCCCGGCGTTTCGCCGTGAAATTTATCGCGAGCTGGGGATTTCGCTCTATTCCAATGAAGCGGCGGAAGACGCAGGCCTGCGCTGGGCGCAGCATTATGAATTCTTGAGCCAGCAGATGGCTCATCAGCTTGGCGGCCCCACTGAGGTGCGGGTGGAGGTCAATAAAAGCTCCCCCGTGGTGTGGCTGAAGACCTGGCTGTCGCCCAATATTTGGGTGCGGGTGCCGCTGACCGAGATCCATCAGGGCGACTTCTCGCCGCTGTTCCGCTATACCCTGGCGATCATGCTGCTGGCGATAGGCGGCGCCTGGCTGTTTATCCGTATTCAGAACCGCCCGCTGGTGGATCTGGAGCATGCGGCGCTGCAGGTCGGGCGCGGCATTATTCCGCCGCCGCTGCGCGAGTATGGAGCCTCCGAAGTGCGTTCGGTGACGCGCGCCTTCAACCACATGGCCGCGGGCGTGAAGCAGCTGGCCGACGACCGTACGCTGCTGATGGCTGGGGTCAGCCATGATTTAAGGACTCCGCTGACCCGCATTCGTCTGGCCACCGAGATGATGGGCGAGCAGGACGGCTATCTCGCGGAGTCGATCAACAAAGATATCGAAGAGTGCAACGCCATCATCGAGCAGTTTATCGACTATCTGCGCACCGGGCAGGAGATGCCGATGGAGCTGGCGGATCTGAATGCGGTGCTGGGGGAAGTGATCGCTGCGGAGAGCGGCTATGAGCGGGAGATCGCTACCGCCCTGCAGGCCGGCGAAATTCCGGTACGCATGCATCCTCTGTCTATCAAGCGCGCGCTGGCGAATATGGTGGTCAACGCGGCCCGCTATGGCAATGGCTGGATCAAGGTCAGCAGCGGCAGCGAAGCGAGCCGGGCCTGGTTCCAGGTAGAAGATGACGGACCGGGGATTAAACCTGAGCAGCGAGAGCACCTGTTTCAGCCGTTTGTACGTGGAGACAGCGCCCGCAGCACCAGCGGCACCGGGCTGGGGTTGGCGATTGTTCAGCGTATTATCGATAATCACAACGGGCGGCTGGAGATTGGCTCCAGCGAACGCGGCGGGTTACTGATCCGCGCCTGGCTGCCGGTGCACCGGGTACTGGCGCCGATGAAACCGGCCAAAGAGAGCTGATCGCGCCCGCGGTTGGTTGGTCAGAACGCTGCACAATAAAAAGCCGGGCAAGCCCGGCTTTTTCATCTTTGCGCCCGTTAGCGCTGCGGCCCTGCCGCCACCAGCGCGGCGCCCGCTGGCGTATCGGTATACTTCTCAAAGTTCTCAATAAACAGCTTCGCCAGCTGGTCGGCTTTTTCCTGCCACTGCTCCGGGGAACCATAGGTGCTGCGCGGATCGAGGATCTGAGGATCCACGCCCGGGAGGGCCGTCGGGATCTGCAGGTTAAACATCGGCAGGGTAAAGGTCTCCGCGTTGTCCAGCGAGCCATTGAGGATGGCGTCGATGATGGCGCGGGTATCTTTAATCGAGATGCGCTTGCCGGTGCCGTTCCAGCCGGTATTGACCAGATAAGCCTGCGCGCCGGCCGCCTGCATGCGTTTGACCAGCACTTCGGCGTACTGCGTCGGGTGCAGCGACAGGAAGGCGGCGCCGAAGCAGGCGGAGAAAGTTGGCGTGGGTTCGGTCACGCCGCGCTCGGTGCCGGCCAGTTTGGCGGTAAACCCGGACAGGAAATGGTACTGCGTCTGATCGGCGGTCAGGCGGGAGACCGGCGGCAGTACGCCGAACGCATCGGCCGTCAGGAAGATCACTTTGGTGGCGTGACCCGCTTTGGAGACCGGTTTGACGATATTATCGATATGGTCGATGGGGTAGGAGACGCGGGTGTTTTCGGTCTTTGAGCCGTCATCGAAATCGATTGTCCCGTCGGCGCGCACCACCACGTTTTCCAGCAGGGCGTTGCGGCGAATGGCGTGATAGATATCCGGCTCGGCCGCTTCAGAGAGCTTGATGGTCTTGGCGTAGCAGCCCCCTTCGAAGTTAAACACCCCGTCGTCATCCCAGCCATGTTCGTCATCGCCAATCAGGCGGCGTTTCGGGTCGGTGGAGAGGGTGGTTTTGCCGGTGCCTGAGAGGCCGAAGAAAATGGCGACATCGCCTTTCTCGCCCACGTTGGCAGAACAGTGCATGGAGGCGATGCCCTTCAGCGGCAGCAGGTAGTTCATGATCGAGAACATCCCTTTCTTCATCTCGCCGCCGTACCAGGTGCCGCCGATCAGCTGAATGCGCTCGGTGAGGTTGAAAGCGATGAAGTTTTCCGAGTTCAGGCCCTGCTCTTTCCACTGCGGGTTGGTGCACTTCGCGCCGTTCATCACGATGAAGTCGGGCGTGAATTCCGCCAGCTCTTCGTCGCTCGGGCGGATGAACATGTTTTTAACGAAGTGCGCCTGCCAGGCCACTTCGGTAATGAAACGTACGCTGAGACGGGTATCGGCGTTAGCGCCGCAGAAGGCGTCGACGATAAACAGGCGTTTACCGGACAGCTGCTGTGTTACCAGCCCTTTCAGATGCTGCCAGGTTTCCTGCGAAAGCGGCTTGTTGTCGTTTTTACCCTTGCCTTTATCGGACCACCAGACGGTATCGCGGGTGGTGTCGTCGCGCACGAGGTACTTATCTTTCGGAGAACGACCGGTAAAAATGCCCGTGTCGACGGCGATAGCACCGAGACTGGTTAATACGCCACGTTCGTAGCCTTCCAGGTTGGGGTCGAGCTCTTCCTGAAACAACATGTCGTAGCTGGGATTGTGGACGATATCCTGAACGTCATTGATACCATAAGCCTTGAGATCCTGCGGGGTTAAACCATGATTAACGCGCATGTCACTGCTCCTTAGCCAAGATGTACTGCTGTAAATTGTAGGGTTTATTACCGGGTATTGACCGCGACCAGGCTCATAGATTTACGTATCTCGACATTCTTCAGAATGACGAAAAAAACGGTGACTCCTGTCACGAAGTGAAGTGGATTATCTCAGGAAATGGCCGGATGGTGGGGTTAGATGTTTCTCAATGGTTAAAAAGTAATTAAAAAAACTGCTGAAATGTGAATGTAATCGCTTTCCTGGAATAAAATTACGTAACTCTTTCAGCGAAAATCGATTCAACTCGTGAATAAAAAGTCAGGCACCGGGCGACATACCACATCGCCGCCCGGTGCCTGAAGAAGAAGTGAGGATTAATGGACCTGCGGATCGGCCGGAGAGGCGTTGTTACGGATCTCGGCGATGTCCATGGCGTTGAAGATATAGTGGTTACCGCAGTAGTCGCAGTGCATATCAATCTCGCCTTCGTCGGCAAGGATGCTATCTATCTCTTCGTCCGGCAGGGTTTTCAGCGCGCCGGCGCAGCGTTCGCGGGAGCAGGTGCACTTGAACTCCACGCTCTGCGGATCGTAGACCGTGACTTCTTCTTCATGGTACAGACGCCACAGCACATCGTTCGCCGGCAGGGTGAACAGCTCTTCCGCCTTGATGGTCTCGGTGAGCGTCGCCAGGTGCTCAAAGTCGGCAGTCTGGGCATCCTGCGCCGGCATCACCTGCAGTAGCATCCCGCCCGCCATCGGCTGGCCTTCATGTTCGCCGGTGCGGATAATAAGGCGCGTCGGCAGCTGCTCTGAACGCTGGAAGTAATCTTCCAGGCAGGCGGCCAGCGTATCGCCTTCCAGACCGACCACGCCCTGATAACGCTCACCCTCTTCCGGGGAGATGGTGATGACCAGATAGCCGTTGCCGACCATCGCTTTCAGATCCGCATCGTCCGCAATCTCGCCCTGCACGCGCGCGACGCCGCGCAGCTGCTGCTGGTTATTGCCGTTTATTACCGCCAGCTGTAAGGGCCCATCGCCCTGCAGCTGCACGGTGATGTCGCCGGCAAATTTCAGCGTCGCAGTCAGCAGGCTGGTGGCGACCAGCAGCTCCGCCAGCACCGTTTTCACTGGCTGGGGATAAGTGTGATTTGCCAGAATCTGTTCCAGGGTTTCCGACACCGTCACCAGCTCGCCGCGCACGGCATAGTTTTCAAACAGATAACGATGTAATTGATCGTGTTGAGTCATAATCATCTCTCTTTCTGGCGCGAGTTACTCACTCTCGCCGTGTTTAAATCTCATCAAGTCGCGGCGCTCTTTCTTGTCCGGACGTCTGTCAGGGTGCGGCATGGTCAGGGCGTTCATTTTGCGCGCCAGGGCCATTTTTTCACGCTTCTCGATACTCTCAGCCGTCTCTTCATACAGGGTGACGGCTTCGCTTGCCGGGCGGCGCTGTTCGGTGATACCGACGATGCGCACCGTCCGCTCGTCGTTGCCCTGACGCAGCGTTAGCATGGCGTCCAGTTCGACGATTTTCCCGGGCTTGCTGCGTTGTCCGTTGTAATGCACCTTGCCGCCTTCAATCATCTCTCGCGCCAGCGCGCGGGTCTTGTAAAAGCGGGCGGCCCAAAGCCATTTGTCCAGTCTGACGGTTTCGGTAGGCTTCTCTTTCATCGCCTCTCCTTCGGGGTAAGCGAAGGGATCAGTCGTCGGTAATCATTCAGCCCCGGATGGCGCAGATACTGCTTTTCCGCCAGCCCGGAGTCGGGATTGGTAATGCCCAGGCAGTAACGAATGCCAAACTCCCTCGCGGCATCCAGAATTGCCTCGCTGTCGTCGACAAACAGCGTTTTATGCGCCTCAAGGCCGGTTTCCTCCGCCACGGCGCGCCACAGACGCTGATCCTCTTTCGGATAACCAAATGTGTGGGTGGAAAGTAATAAATCAAGGTGCGCATCCAGGCCGGTGTGTTTGAGTTTCACCGCCAGATTGTGGGGATGGGCATTGGTCAACAGAATACGTCGCTTACCGCTGGCCTTGAGCGCATCAAGGAACGGCACGGTATCCTCACGCAGCGTGGCGCGCGGACCCTGTTCGCTGGTCATCGCACAAATATCCAAACCCAGGCGCTCGCTCCAGTAATCCAGACAGTACCAGTTTAGCGTATGCTGCACGGCGTGATACTCCTGGTGCATGGCCTCTTTCGCCTGTTGCAGATTGAGGCCGCGGGCGGCCCCCCAGGTTTCCGGCACCAGCGTTTGCCAGAAATAGTTGTCGAAAGCGAGATCCAGGAGCGTGCCGTCCATATCCAGCAGAACGGTATCGACCTCCTGCCAGGCGATATCAAAATGCATGATGACTCTCCAGCGAGCGGGAAATGGGCGACAGGGTATCACACCCTGTCGCCGGGAAAATTAATCTTGCGGGTCAGACGACGAGGGGAGCAGCACCGGGTTCAGGCAGCTTTCGTAATATTTCTGAATCTCTTCCATACGCTGGCGATGGCGTTGATAACGACGCAGCGCCTGCACCCCGTGGTAAGCCATGCATCCCACCATCGACAGCAGCAGCAGGGTGATGCCCAGATAGCGCCACAGGCCGCTGCGGTCAGGAATGCGGTGCAGGTTGATATGCTGAGTGCCGTTGGCGTCAGTAAACAGATTGGTGACTATCCCTTCGGCATGGAAGGGGGTATGCATCAGCATACCGGCCAGCCGCCGCAGTTCCCCCCACTGCTCATGCGCCGGGTAATCATACAGGCTCACCGCCGGCCACGGCTGATTGACCAGCACGCTGCCCTCGTCGCTGGCGATGAGGAAGCCGCCCGGGGCCGGGCTGTTGAGCGCCTGCGCCGCCCGCGAGGTTTCACGCATGACAAAGGGGGCGGTTGAGGTGGTCACCAGATTCTCCAGCGACTCGGCGCTGACTGGCCGCAGCAGCACGTTCACGCCATCCAGTTTCCCGGCGGACGCACGCTTAGTTAACGTCTCCCAGTTACGGGTATTGCCGAGATTAACCAGCGCATTCTTCAGCCGCAGGCAATCATCGGCAGCGGAACAGAGATCGTTGGTTTTCTGAACGATATCGCCGAAATCATCCAGTAGCACCATGCCAGATTTCTGAATGGCGGAGCGCAGCGCCGGGCTGACGCGGGAGTCGTCGTCGGTTTCCGGGTGCAGCTGACGCTGGACGGACTGCATCAGAGCAGTCGCTTTGCTGACAATGTCAGACTCCGGCAGCGGCAGAGGAGGGGCATCGTTCCACACAATCTGCGAACAATCGAAAGGCAGGAACGGCGAATCCTCTTTGGCCGTCCAGCTGCCCGGCGTGCGGATGTTGCACATCCCGGTGCCGGTCAGGCGCAGCGTATCGCCAATGCGCACATGGGCCTTTTCCAGCTGGCTGACGGTCGTGGCTTCAATGGTCTGCGCCCCCTTCAGCCACGACAGGGTGAACTTAAACGGCATATTCAGCGGTACGCTGGCCCATAGCATGATTACCATCACCAGGGAGCCGGCGGCGATAATCGCGCTGCGCAGCCAGTACTGCAGCGGGAAGTTTTTCACTTCATCATGAAGCGACAAGTAGCGTCCCTGACGGGCTACATGGCGGTTGAGATAGATATCAATATCGGTCTGCTGTCCGAGGTCCTGGGCGATCCAGGGCTGCCAGTGGCGCGGATAGATGAGATCGATAATGCCCAGCGAGATATTATTGATATGCTCCTGATCGTTTTCGCCAAACAGCCCCCAGCGCTTAGGGACGCCGCGCAGGCAATGGATTTCGCGCAGCGAGGCGCGGCGCGGCGGGGCATAGATCCCCAATAGGCCGGCGGCGAGCAGCAGCAAACCGGCAGCCACCAGCC
This sequence comes from Klebsiella sp. Q2, assembly GCF_009900705.1. NCBI lineage: Bacteria > Pseudomonadati > Pseudomonadota > Gammaproteobacteria > Enterobacterales > Enterobacteriaceae > Klebsiella > Klebsiella sp. Q2. Next base: position 329,107 of record NZ_JAAABE010000005.1, read on the forward strand.
ATGGGGTAAAGACGGCAGGCCCAATCAGACTGAAATAAAAGAACAGGAAAGAGGCGACGATCAGGATCGCTTCGCGCAGACCATCCGGGCGGTTCAGGGCGTGTTCTTCCGGGCTTTCCCGACGGATCTGCCGCAACTCTACCTGTTCGCTCTCTTCGCCGCGAATTGAGGCCTGGGTGGCCGAGGCGCGTTCCAGCGCGTAGCTTTGCGCTTCCTGACGATAGTCGCTCAGGGTATGGCCGTTAAGGGTGATAACCAGCGGCAGGCTGTCGGTGGGGATCAGCTCGACGCTGTTTTCATCGTTGATATGCTGTTCCCAGAACGGCGGCAGATGTACCTCCACCGAATCGAGAAAATAGCGCCATTTATTCGGCGCGTCGGTAGTGATCCCGTAGCGGGTGATGGCTCGCGTCACCCCATAGACGGTATCGCTCTGTTCGTTTAGCGCCAGAGCGACGGGCGCGCTGGTGGCGCCGGACGCGGGAACCTGCTGGGCGCGGCTCAGTTCGGCAAGATACTTTTCGATGGCCTGGCGCTCATCGGCCGCGATCGGCCGCGTGGTGGCATCGCTAAAGGCGTGCAGTAGAGGGAGCCGGCGGCGTCTGGCGTGCGTGCGATACCACCATCCAATGAGCAATACGCAGATTAGCAGAGCTGTAAGGAATATCAGAAAGGTGCCCATGCCCATCCCATCATAGTTATATTTTTCTTACGAAATCGTCGGTGAACGTGAAGACTAACGTCAAGCTGCAGTGTTAGCGGCGCACCTGCTTGCAGGGTAGTAAATATGTCATGCAGCAGCGTATTAGCTTACCAAAAACGTTAAAGGCCAGAAATCGGTAAATTCTCAAAGAGAATTCAAGCTATTGACTTTTTTATCTTTATTACTTTTCCCTTTGCAGTGAAAAGGTTACAACTCTGTAAATAAGTAGCGATTTGGATTGCCGAAAGCGTGTTGCGTATCGCACAATGACTGCTTAATCACAGCATAGACCGATGACAATGAGCAAATCATTACAAAAACCCACCATTCTCAATGTTGAAACTGTCGCCCGTTCGCGCCTCTTTAATGTCGAAAGCGTCGATCTGGAATTCAGCAACGGTGTGCGTCGCGTTTATGAACGTATGCGGCCTTCCACCCGCGAAGCGGTGATGATTGTGCCGATTGTTGATGATCATATTATTTTGATTCGCGAGTATGCCGTCGGGACGGAGTCCTACGAGCTGGGCTTCTCCAAAGGGCTGATTGATCCGGGTGAAACCGTGGATGAAGCGGCCAATCGCGAGCTGAAAGAAGAGGTTGGCTTCGGCGCCAATAAGCTGACGTTTCTGAAGAAGCTCAGTATGGCTCCCTCTTACTTCTCCAGCAAAATGAACATCCTGGTGGCGGAAGATCTCTATCCGGAGTCGCTGCCGGGCGATGAGCCCGAGCCGCTGCCGCAGGTGCGCTGGCCGCTGGCGCAGTTGATGTCGCTGCTGGATGAAGAAGATTTTAACGAGGCCCGCAACGTTAGTGCGCTGTTTTTAGTGCGGGAATGGTTGCAGGCCCAGGGCCGACTCTGAACGAGCGTTTACGCTAAGCAGCAATAAAAAAGCGCCCGCAGGCGCTTTTTTTGTCAGAACAGCTCGTGGGTTTCACCGCCGCCGTCAGTCAGGGTGGTGCCCACCTCATGGACCGCCTGCTGCGTGGGCTGGGTACCCTCAATAAAGTATTCCGCCCGGCTGTTGCCACCGTTCGCCAGCTGACCGGTGCTGCGATCGATATTCACCGTGACGATTCCCGGCGGCGGCGTTAATGGCTCTTCCGGAACGCCTTCCAGCACGCTCTTCATAAAGCTGTCCCAGGCCGGCTGGGCGCTTTTGGCGCCGCCTTCGTAGCCGGAGATCTGATCTTTAATCGCCCCCGATGCGGTGGTCCGGCCAAGATCGCGACGATGATCGTCAAAGCCGATCCAAACCGAGGTCACCACGCCCGGTCCGTAGCCTGAGAACCAGGCGTCCTTCGAGCTGTTGGTGGTCCCGGTTTTGCCGCCGATGTCATGCCGCTGCAGGTCACGTCCGGCGCGCCAGCCGGTTCCCATCCAGCCCGGTTCGCCAAAGATGTTGCTGTTCAGCGCGCTCTTGATCAGGAAGGCCAGCGGGGTGTTGATCACATGCGGCGCGTATTCCTGGGCGCCGCTCTGCGCCACCAGTGACTGATTGGCCTGCTCCAGCTGCGGCTGCGGCGGCACGGTGCCATTCTGCGGTTCCGTCGAGGTGGCGACATCTTCCACATCTTTGTTTTCCAGCACGTTGGATTTTGGCGTATCGCCGTAAATCACCGGTAAATCACACTGCGGGCAGGCGATTTTCGGACGCTCTTCGAAGAGGACCCCGCCCTGATCGTTCTCAATCTTACTGATAAAGAACGGGTTCACCAGGAAGCCGCCGTTGGCCATCACCGAATAACCGCGGGCGACCTGCAGAGGCGTAAAGGAGGCGGAGCCCAGCGCCAGCGATTCGGTGTGGACAATGTTTTGCGCCGGGAAGCCAAAGCGCTGCAAATACTCGGCGGCATAGTCAACGCCCATGGCGCGCATGGCGCGCACCATGACCACGTTTTTCGACTGCCCCAGGCCCTGGCGTAAACGAATCGGACCGGCATACTGCGGCGGCGAGTTTTTCGGCCGCCAGTCGGAACCGGCTCCGGCGTCCCAGCGCGAGATTGGCACATCGTTGAGCATGCTTGCCAGAGTTAAGCCTTTATCCATCGCAGCCGTGTAGAGGAATGGCTTGATGTTGGAGCCGACCTGGCGCAGCGCCTGAGTGGCGCGGTTGAACTTGCTCTGGTTAAAGTCAAACCCACCGACAAGGGCGATAATCGCGCCGTTTTGCGGGTTAATGGAGACCAATGCCGAGTTGACGTCCGGCACCTGCGACAGCCACCAGCTGTCTCCCACTTTGCGAACCCAGATCTGCTGCCCGGCCTGCACGACGTCGTTGACTTTACGCGGGGTTGCCCCCTGCTGCGTATCGGAGATAAAGCGGCGAGCCCAGCGCACGCCGTCCATCGTCAGCGAAACGGAGTCGCCGTTAGCCAACAGCGCGACAGCCTCCTGGGCATTCGCGGAGGTGACCACCGCAGGAGAAAGCGGGCCAAAGCCAGGCTGGCGCTTCAGGGCGTCAACGATCTTTTTCGCCTCCCACGGCGTTTCGCCGACCTTCCACAGCACGCTGGCCGGGCCGCGGTAGCCGTGACGCATATCGTAATCCAGCACGTTATTGCGGACCGCCTGCTGGGCCGCCTGCTGGTTTTTGCGGGTAATCGTGGTGTACACCCGGTAGCCATCTTCGTAGGCCTGCTCGCCGTAGCGATTCACCATCTCCTGGCGCACCATTTCGCTCAGATAGGGCGCGGAGAAGGCGATTTTCGGCGCGTGGTAGCTGGCGTCGATGGGTTCGCTGCGCGCCTCATCGTATTGCGCCTGGGTGATGTACCCCTCGCTCAGCATACGCGACAGCACCACGTTGCGCCGGGCTGTGGCGCGATCCATCGAATAGAGCGGGTTAAAAGTGGACGGGGCTTTCGGCAGACCGGCAATCACCGCCATTTCGCTGAGGGTCAGCTGGTCGATAGGTTTGCCAAAATAGACCTGCGCCGCGGCGCCGACGCCATAGGCGCGGTAGCCGAGGTAAATCTTGTTCAGGTACAGCTCAAGGATTTCATCTTTGTTCAGCAGCTGCTCGATGCGGATAGCCAGAAAGGCCTCTTTAATCTTACGCATCAACGTCTTCTCGGGGCTGAGGAAGAAGTTACGCGCTAACTGCTGGGTGATGGTGCTGGCGCCCTGCGAGGCGTGGCCTGAAAACATCGCCACGCTGGCGGCGCGGAAAATACCCACCGGATCGACGCCGTGATGCTCATAGAAACGACTGTCTTCGGTAGCGATAAACGCTTTCACCAGCTCGGGGGGAATTTGCTGCAACGTGACAGGGATACGGCGCTTTTCGCCGTACTGCGCAATAAGCTCACCGTCGGCGCTATAGACCTGCATCGGGATCTGCAAACGCACATCCTTCAGGGTTGCGACGTCGGGGAGTTGCGGCTCTATGTATTTGTAGAGGCCAAAAATCGAGCCTGCTCCCAGCAGTACGCAACAGACTGCAAGGATCAATAGATACTTTACGAACTTCACCGGTGTTTTCCCATTTAGTTTTATTTGGGCAGTTTATAAACAAACGCGCGGTAGTATAAAGGCAAGCCAGGTGCATTGATATAGCCGGACAGTTTTGCCGGATAAGGAGATCGTAAGCATGGCTTTCAGAAACTGGCGGATCGGAATGCATATCCAACAAGATAGCATTGCCATTGTCGCGCTACTGTTTGAGCGCTCACACTGGGCGCTGCGCCGCTGGTGGCGCATTCCGCTGCCGCCAGGCCTGGTGCGGCAGGGGATGGTGGCGGACGTCAGCGCCCTCGGCTCACGGCTGGCAGCCTGGCGGCGGGAGCTACCGGTACAGCATCAGATCAATATCGCCTTTCCCGCGGCTCGCACGCTGCAAAAACGCGTGCCTTATCCCCAGTTCGCCCTGCGAGAGCGGGAACAGGCGACGTGGATAGCCAGCGCCATGACCCAGCAGCTGGCGATGCCCGCCTCCTCTCTCTGTATTGATTATGCGCCCACCTCGCGAAATGACGGCTGGCAGGTTACGGCGGCGCAGCGGCTGGATATCAATGTTCTGCGGGAGCTGGCAGGGCGGTTGCGGCTGCGGGTAGCTGCCATCGTACCGGATGCCAGCGCGCTCGGCGCTTTTTTCCCTTGGGTGACGGCAGCAGAGCAAGGCCTGGCGTGGCGGGATGAAAAGCACTGGCTATGGGCGACCCATGAGGCCTGGGGCTGTGACGCCTGCGATGCGATAGGGTCCTTGAGCCAGCTGGCGGGGCAGCTTCAGGTTCCTCTGCGCTTGTGCGCTGACGCGGGCGACGAGGCCAGTCGTTTTGATGTCTGGCAGGTGGTTCACCGCCGGCAGCCTCCGCTGCCAGCCGATGGCGATCGCTACGCCATTGCCCTTGGGCTGGCGCTGGGGGGGCGGGCGCCATGACGCATGTCGTTAATCTTCTCCCCTGGCGTGACCTGCGTCGCCGCCAGCGCCTGCGCTACACCCTGTTGTTAGCCATCGGTATCGTGCTGCTGGCGGGGATGATCCTGCTGGTGGGGCGAACGGCTGGTCTACAGCGCGACGCCCTGGCGAGGCTCCACGCGACGGCCGACGCAGCGCTGCTCGCCTCGCTCAAACAACGTGAACAGGCGATGCGCGAAGCGTGGCAGCAGCATCAACGCCAGCGCCAGCAGCTCCAGCGCAGATCGACGATCGCTGCCTGGCAACCCCGACTAATGGCGCTCGCGGCGGACCTGCCCGCTCAGGCATGGCTGACGCGGCTGGAGTACCAGGGGGCGCGCCTGACGCTGGATGGCCTGGCCCTCAATTTGCAGGCGCTGGCCGGAGTGGAGGCTTCTCTGGCCAGCGTCACGGGATTCGCGCCGGCTAAAGCCGGCGGAACGCAGCGCGACGCCGAGGGGCGCTGGCGGTTCAGTTTCACCCTGTCGGGAGCGCGCGCCGATGAGGATTAATACCCTGCGCACCCGGGCGGGGCTGCTGATCCTGCTCGCGATGGGGCTGACGGGGGGCGGCGTGGCGCTTTGGCGCGATGCCCGGCCGCCGCTGGCGGCGCTGTCCCGCGATGGCGCTCTGCAAACGCAGTGGCGGCGGATCATGGCGCTGCGCATCCCTGACGGTGAAAGATCCGGGGAGCGCATCGACAAGCAGCCGTTCTCGCCCATAGCCATTCCGCTCGCCGGGGCGAAGCTAATCGCCTGGCATCCGCAGGGGAGCGGCGGCGAGATGGAGCTGGCTCTCTCCTGGCCGACGGTACCCGCTCTGTTTTCATGGCTGGCGCGCAGCGGGATGAACCCGCGTTCGTTCTCGCTGGAGCGCGAGGGGCAGGCGCTGCGCATGCGGCTGCAGCTGGAGGCGGAAGATGGTTGGTAAATGCTGGGTTTTGCTGTGGTTGCCGCTGTCGCTGCTGGCGGCCGAGCGCGATCCTTTTCAGCCGGTTGAGGATCCCTGCCGCGCGGCGCAGCTGTCGCAATGGCGTTATGGCGGCGCGGCCGGCGATGGTGCAGGCTGGATGGGTTTTTTGCAGGACGGAAGCGGCACGTGGCGACGGGTGCGCCTGGATGAGCAATTGCCCACGGGCTGGCGGGTGAACCGGCTGACGGACAGTGAACTGGACATCGTCACGCCTCCGGGATGTGAACCGCCAGCGTGGCGCTGGCAACGTAAAGGAAAACAAGATGATGCGATGGATAAGCCTGCTTTTGCTGCTACCGCTGGCGGTGGTCGCCGCGCGAAATGATAAGCCGGTTTCGCTGGTCGTTGACGACGCGCCAGTGGCCCAGGTGCTGCAAGCCCTGGCCGAAATGAACCAGAAGAATCTCGTTGTCGCACCGGACGTCAGCGGCACGCTCTCCCTGCGCCTGCAGAAGGTTCCCTGGACCCAGGCGCTGCGGGCAGTGGCGGATAGCGCAGGCCTCTCTTTGCAACAGCAGGGAACGGTCATCTACGCACATACGCAGGCCTGGCAAAAGGCCAACCTGGCGCAGCGCGAAGCGGAACAGGCGAAACGTCTGCAGAATCTGCCGCTGCGGGCGGAGAGCGTGACCCTGCACTATGCCGATGCCGAGGAGCTGGCTAAAAGCGGCGGTAAGTTGCTTAGCGCCCGGGGAAACCTGATGGCGGACAAGCGGACCAATCGGCTGCTGATCCGCGATGATGACCGCCATCTACCGGCGCTGAAGGCCTGGGCGCAGGAGATGGATCTGCCGGTCGGACAGGTGGAGCTGGCCGCCCATATCGTGTCAATGAGCGAAACCAGCCTGCGTGAACTGGGGGTGAAATGGCGGCTGGCGGAGGCTGAAAGCACGCCAGGATCCGGGCGCATTACCACCCTAAGCAGCGATCTGTCAGTCAACGACGCCAGCACCCGCGCAGGCTTTAACATCGGCAAAATTAACGGGCGCTTGCTTGAGCTGGAGCTTTCCGCGCTGGAGCGCAAGCAGCAGGTCGAGATTATCGCCAGTCCTCGTTTGCTCGCCTCTCATATGCAGCCCGCCAGCATCAAGCAGGGGAGCGAGATCCCCTATCAGGTCTCCAGCGGTGAAAGCGGCGCCACGTCGGTGGAGTTTAAAGAGGCGGTGCTGGGCATGGAGGTGACGCCGACGGTGCTGCAGCAGGGGAGAGTGCGGTTGAAGCTGCGAATAAGCGAGAACACGCCAGGCCAGGTGCTGAAGCAGGATAACGGCGAGGCGCTGGCCATTGATAAACAGGAGATCGAGACCCTGGTGGAAGTCCGCAGCGGCGAGACCCTGGCGTTGGGCGGCATCTTTTCGCAGAAAAACAAAACCGCCCGCGACAGCGTCCCGCTGCTTGGCGATATCCCGGTGCTGGGGCGTCTGTTTCGCCGCGACGGGAAAGATAATGAACGCCGTGAACTGGTTGTCTTTATTACGCCACGGATTCTGGCAGTACGTTAAGCAGGTTTTTCATGCTAAACACGTTTCAGGTGTTTGACGTGAGGACGGATTTAGCATACAAGGGGTACCGATTTGAGAGTCGGGTACGACATCAATCCTCCCTTTATTGTCCGGCGATTTTATTCAGTTGCCAAACCAGCCGGAGTATTGAGATAATTTTTAGTCTGACTCTCGCTCTATTGCATATGAGGTTTCAGTTCATGCCCTGCGGCGCTGGGTGTCTGCGAAGCGGGTTTATCATTAACGAATAGTCTTAGTAGTACCGAAAAAATGGCAGAGAAACGCAATATCTTTCTGGTTGGGCCTATGGGTGCCGGCAAAAGCACTATTGGGCGCCAGTTAGCCCAACAGCTCAACATGGAATTTTACGATTCCGATCAAGAGATTGAGAAACGCACTGGCGCTGATGTGGGCTGGGTCTTCGATGTTGAAGGCGAAGAAGGCTTCCGCGACCGTGAAGAAAAAATTATCAATGAGTTGACGGAAAAACAGGGAATTGTGCTGGCGACTGGCGGCGGCTCTGTAAAATCCCGTGAAACGCGTAACCGTCTCTCCGCCCGCGGCGTGGTGGTCTACCTGGAAACAACGATCGAGAAGCAGTTGGCCCGTACGCAGCGCGATAAAAAGCGTCCTTTGCTACAAGTCGATGCGCCGCCTCGTGAAGTACTGGAAGCGCTGGCTGACGAGCGTAACCCGCTGTATGAAGAGATCGCCGATGTGACTATCCGCACAGACGATCAGAGTGCGAAAGTCGTCGCGAACCAGATTATTCACATGCTGGAAAGCAACTGATTCTGGCTTAATAAAAGTGCGTCAGAGTAAAAGTCACTGAGGTGGATGTCGCGTTATGGAGAGGCTTACTGTTACCCTCGGGGAACGTAGTTACCCGATTACCATCGCGGCTGGTTTGTTCAACGATCCAGCTTCCTTCCTGCCACTTAAGTCGGGCGACCAGGCTATGCTGGTCACCAACGAAACGCTGGCGCCGCTTTATCTGGATACCGTCCGCTCTGCGCTTGAGCAGGCAGGGGTCAACGTTGACAGCGTAGTCCTGCCCGACGGCGAGCAGTATAAAAGCCTGGCGGTGATGGATACCGTATTTACCGCGCTGTTGCAAAAACCCCATGGCCGCGACACCACGCTGGTGGCGCTCGGCGGCGGTGTTATCGGTGATTTAACCGGTTTCGCCGCGGCAAGCTATCAGCGCGGCGTGCGTTTTATCCAGGTCCCTACCACCCTGCTGTCGCAGGTCGACTCGTCGGTCGGCGGCAAAACCGCAGTGAACCACCCTCTCGGCAAAAACATGATTGGCGCCTTCTGGCAGCCGGTTTCCGTGGTGGTTGATCTTAACTGTCTGAAGACGCTGCCGAAGCGCGAACTCGCTTCCGGACTGGCTGAGGTCATTAAGTATGGGGTGATCCTCGATGGCGCCTTCTTCAGCTGGCTGGAAAACAACATTGATGCCTTGCTGGCGTTGGATGAAAAGGCCATGGCGTACTGCATTCGCCGCTGCTGTGAGCTGAAAGCGGAAGTTGTGGCTGCCGACGAGCGTGAAACCGGGTTACGTGCTTTACTCAATCTTGGACATACCTTCGGCCATGCTATCGAAGCGGAAATGGGCTACGGTAACTGGCTGCACGGCGAAGCGGTGGCGGCAGGTATGGTGATGGCGGCGCATACGTCCGAACGGCTGGGGCAGTTCCGCGCGCAGGATACTCAGCGCCTTATCGATCTGCTCAAGCGTGCAGGCTTACCGGTACGCGGCCCGCAGGAAATGCGTGCGCAGGCGTATTTGCCCCATATGATGCGCGATAAGAAAGTACTGGCTGGCGAAATGCGGCTGGTGCTCCCGCTCGCAATAGGAAGCAGCGAGCTGCGCGGCGGAGTGCCGCACGATGTGGTTCTTGGCGCGATTGCTGACACTCAGCAGGCGCAACAATAAGAAGGTCTGGCCGCGTTCGCGCGGCGTTATCATTTCGGGTGATGTGCAATAATCGTGAGCATAAGCCTTTTAGTGGGGTGTTAAATGGATGATTTCAAACCAGAAGACGATATGAAAGCCGATCGCAACGATCGTCGTGCTGGTCGTTCCCGTCAGTCTTCCGAGCGTGATGCCGATCCGCAGATCAATTTTGACGATGTCGATCTTGATGCCGATGAAGGCCGTCCGACGCGCGCCGGCAAGGCCCGTCGTGAGCGTGAAGAGGAAGAATTCGAAGAAGAACTGGATGCGGAAGATGAGGAGATGCTCGAAGAGCAGCCTGTAGAGCGTCGTCCGCGTAAGCGTAAAAAAGCGCCGGCGAAACCCGCTTCCCGCCAGTACATCATGATGGGCGTGGGCATTCTGGTACTGTTGCTGTTAATCGTGGGTATCGGTTCCGCGCTGAAATCGCCATCTTCTTCCAGCCAGCAGACCGCTTCCGGCGAGAAGAGCATTAATCTGTCTGACGACCAGTCCACCAGCACGCCAGCTGCCGGCCAGGATCAGACTGCCGCCAATACCACCACACAGCAGGACGTCACGGTACCGCCTATTGCCGCGAACCCGACCCAGGGCCAGGCCGCGGCAGAGCCGCAGGGCCAGCAGCGCGTTGAAGTTCAGGGCGATCTGAATAATGCGTTGACCCAGCAGCAGGGCCAGCTGGACGGCGCCGTAGCTAACTCGACGCTGCCAACTGAACCGGCAACCGTCGCGCCGATCCGTAATGGCGCCAGTGGCACCGCGGCGCCGCGCCAGACGACCGAACGTCAGACGGCGGCAACGCCGCGTCCTGCTGAGCGTAAGCACACCGTCATCGAAGCGAAGCCGCAGCCGAAACCACAGGCGGTGGCAAAAGCGCCGGTAGAAACAAAGCCGGTTCAGCCGAAGCATGTTGAAAGCGCGGCGACCACTGCCCCGGCAAAAACGACCGTCGCGGAAAGCAAACCGGTAGCCACCGCGCAGAGTAAACCTGCAGCACCAGCAACCACCACCACTGCTGCGCCAGCCGCAACGGCGGCCGCGGCAGCGCCGGCGGCGAAGAGCGGTAAAACGGCAGGCGACGTCAGCTCGATGAAATCTGCGCCGTCGGGTAACTATACCCTGCAGCTCAGCAGCTCCTCTAACTATGAAAACCTGAACAACTGGGCGAAGAAAGAGAAGCTGGACAGATATGTTGTCTATGAAACATCGCGTAACGGCCAACCGTGGTACGTGCTGGTGAGCGGTATCTATTCATCGAAAGATGAAGCGAAACGCGCGGTCACCTCGCTGCCGCCGGACGTGCAGGCGAAAAATCCATGGGCAAAACCACTGCATCAGGTTCAGGCTGATCTGAAATAATGCCGTGGGGTAGTCTTAAGCGCAGGATGCTGTCGGAGCTTTCTCCACAGCCGGAGAACGTGTAATTAGTTAGGCAGCATGAAAAAGAATCGCGCTTTTCTAAAGTGGGCAGGGGGGAAGTACCCCCTGCTTGACGATATTAAAAAGCATTTGCCGGAAGGTGAGTGCTTAATCGAGCCCTTTGTGGGCGCCGGGTCGGTATTTCTCAATACCGACTTTTCTCGTTATATCCTCGCGGATATCAACAGTGATTTAATCGGCCTGTACAACATCGTCAAATTGCGCACCGACGAGTACGTCGCTGCCGCCCGCGAGATGTTTACCCCGGAAAATAACGTCGCTGAGCGCTACTACCAGTACCGTGATGAGTTCAATCAGAGCCAGGACCCGCTGCGTCGCGCGGTGCTGTTCCTGTATCTGAACCGTCACGGTTACAACGGCTTGTGTCGCTACAATTTGCGCGGCGAGTTCAATGTGCCGTTTGGCCGCTATAAGAAGCCCTATTTCCCCGAGGCTGAGCTCTATCATTTTGCCGACAAGGCGCAAAACGCTGAGTTTTACTGCGAATCTTATGAAGAGTGCATGCAGCGTGCGGATAGCCGCACGGTGGTGTATTGCGATCCGCCCTATGCGCCGTTGACGGCGACGGCGAACTTTACCGCCTACCACACCAACAGCTTCAACCTGGAGCAACAGGTGCTGCTGGCGCAAAAGGCGGAGTCGCTGATGAAGAAACGGATCCCGGTGCTGATTTCCAACCACCGCACGCCGTTGACGCAGGAGTGGTATAAAAACGCGGCAGAAACGCATATTGTGAAGGTTCGGCGCAGCATCAGCAGCAACGGTGGTACGCGTAAAAAGGTGGACGAGCTCTTAGCGCTCTACCGTCCGCCTAAGACCAAATAAATTTCAAGGAGATGCGGATGAAGCAGTATTTGATTGCCCCTTCGATTCTGTCGGCTGATTTTGCCCGTCTGGGTGAGGATACCGCGAAGGCGCTGGCGGCGGGTGCGGATGTCGTGCACTTCGACGTCATGGACAACCACTACGTGCCGAACCTGACGATTGGCCCGATGGTGCTGAAGTCGCTGCGTAACTACGGTATTACCGCGCCGATCGACGTCCACCTGATGGTGAAGCCGGTCGACCGCATCATTCCTGATTTTGCCGAAGCTGGCGCCAGCATCATCACCTTCCACCCGGAAGCCTCCGAACACGTCGACCGCAGCCTGCAGCTTATCAAAGAGCATGGCTGTAAAGCGGGCCTGGTGTTTAACCCCGCGACGCCGCTGAGCTATCTCGATTATGTGATGGATAAACTGGACGTGATCCTGCTGATGTCGGTTAACCCGGGCTTTGGCGGCCAGTCCTTTATTCCCCAGACGCTGGATAAACTACGTGAAGTGCGCCAGCGCATCGATGCGTCCGGCTACGACATCCGTCTGGAAGTGGATGGCGGGGTGAAAGCGAGCAATATCGGCGAAATCGCCGCGGCGGGCGCGGATATGTTCGTTGCCGGTTCGGCGATCTTCGGCCAGCCGGACTACAAGAAAGTGATTGATCAAATGCGTAGTGAATTAGCGAAGGTGAGTCATGGATAAATTACAGGCGATCCGCGGCATCGCGTTTGATCTCGACGGCACGCTGGTGGACAGCGCGCCGGGTCTGACCGCCGCCGTTGATAACGCCCTCTACGCCCTGGAACTGCCGGTGGCGGGAGAAGAGCGCGTCGTAACCTGGATCGGCAACGGCGCCGATGTCCTGATGGAGCGGGCGCTGAGCTGGGCTCGCCAGGAGCGTGCCACGTTACGTGCGGCGATGGGCAAGCCTTCCGTCGACGATCATGATATTCCGCAAGACGAACAGCTGCGCATTTTGCGTAAACTGTTTGACCGCTATTACGCCGAAGCGGCGGAAGAGGGCAGTTTCCTGTTTCCGGCAGTGGCCGATACGCTCGGCGCGCTGCAGGGCAAAGGTCTGCCGCTGGCGTTGGTGACCAATAAGCCGACGCCGTTCGTCGCCCCGCTGCTGGACGCGCTCGATATTGCGAAATATTTTACCGTGGTGATCGGCGGCGATGACGTCCAGAACAAAAAGCCGCATCCGGAACCGCTGCTGCTGGTAGCGCAAAAGCTCGGCCTGACGCCGGAGGCGCTGCTGTTCGTCGGCGATTCACGTAATGATATTCAGGCGGCCAAAGCGGCTGGCTGCTGCTCGGTTGGCCTGACCTACGGTTATAACTATGGCGAACCGCTTGCGCTGAGCGAGCCGGACTATCTCTTCGACCAGTTTAATGAACTCTTACCCGCTCTCGGGTTACCGCACAGTGAAACTCAGGAATTGAAACATGACTAAGCCCATCGTTTTTAGTGGCGCACAGCCCTCAGGTGAACTGACCATTGGCAACTACATGGGTGCGCTGCGTCAGTGGGTAAACATGCAGGACGATTACCACTGCATCTATTGCATCGTGGATCAGCACGCCATCACCGTGCGCCAGGATCCGCAGCAGCTGCGTAAGGCGACGCTGGACACCCTGGCGCTGTATCTGGCCTGCGGCATCGACCCGCAGAAAAGCACTATCTTCGTTCAGTCGCACGTGCCGGAACACGCCCAGTTAGGCTGGGCGCTGAACTGCTACACCTATTTCGGCGAACTGAGCCGCATGACCCAGTTTAAAGACAAGTCCGCGCGCTACGCGGAGAACATCAACGCCGGTCTGTTTGATTATCCGGTACTGATGGCCGCTGACATCCTGCTGTACCAGACCAACCAGGTTCCGGTGGGCGAAGATCAGAAACAGCACCTTGAACTGAGTCGCGATATCGCCCAGCGTTTTAACGCCATCTACGGCGATATTTTTAAAGTGCCTGAGCCGTTTATCCCTAAATCCGGCGCGCGCGTGATGTCGCTGCTGGAGCCGACGAAAAAGATGTCCAAGTCCGACGACAACCGCAACAACGTCATCGGCCTGTTGGAAGACCCGAAATCGGTGGTCAAGAAGATCAAACGTGCGGTCACCGATTCCGACGAGCCGCCGGTGGTGCGCTACGACCTGAAAGAGAAAGCGGGCGTCTCCAACCTGCTGGATATCCTCTCCGCGGTCACCGGGAAAACCATTCCTGAGCTGGAGCAGCACTTCGAAGGCAAAATGTATGGCCACCTGAAAGGCGAAGTCGCCGAAGCGGTATCGGGCATGCTGATTGACCTGCAGGAGCGCTATCACCGTTTCCGTAACGACGAAGCGTTTCTCAATCAGGTGATGAAAGACGGCGCAGAAAAGGCCAGCGCGCGGGCTTCTCAAACCCTGAAAGCGGTATACGAAGCGATTGGCTTTGTCGCCAAGCCGTAAGCGACGCAACAGCTAAACAGGGCGGGATTATCCCGCCCTTTTTTATGCCTGTCGTTCACGCCGCGAGGCGAAGGTTAGTGGTTCGAGAACCAGTTCAGTTTATCCCGCAGGCCGACCACGCGGCCGACAATGATCAGCGCCGGGCTGGCCATCTGCTGCGCCAGAATATCCAGCTGTCCTAAGGTGCCGCTGACCACTTTTTGCGTCACGGCGGTGCCGTTCTCGACGATGGCGGCAGGCATATCTTCCGCCATGCCGTGGGCGATAAGCTTCTCGCGGATCGCCGGCGCCTGGTTCAGACCCATGTAGAACACCAGGGTTTGCTTCTCCACCGCCAGGTTCGCCCAGTCCAGCTCGCCGCCGGTTTTCAGATGGCCGGTGACCAGGCGCACGCCCTGGGCGAAATCGCGATGGGTCAACGGGATCCCCGAGTAGGCGGAGCAGCCGGAGGCGGCGGTGATGCCTGGCACAACCGAGAAGGGGATGCCCGCCTCGCAGAGGGTCTCCAGCTCCTCTCCGCCGCGGCCAAAGATAAAGGGATCGCCGCCTTTCAGCCGGACCACGCGTCTTCCTTTTTGCGCTTCGCGCAGCAGGATCTGGTTGATCTCCTCCTGAGGCACGCAGTGATAGCCTGAGCGCTTGCCAACGAACACCCGGTCGGCATCGCGGCGCACCAGATTCATGATGTCGTCGGAGACCAGTCGGTCATAGACCACCACGTCGGCCTGCTGGATCTGCTGCAGGCCTTTGAGCGTGAGCAGCCCGGCGTCACCGGGGCCGGCGCCAACCAGGACGACCTCGCCGCGATGCTCTAACGGCTCGGTCAGCAGTTGCTCGGTGGTATCCGCCACCGCCTGCCGATCGTCATTGGCCAGCGACTGCGCCAGGCGGTCGTTAACGAACAGCTTCTCCCAGAAGCGTCGGCGTTCGCCTACGGTGGCAAACTGCTGCTTGACGCGAGCGCGCAGATGGCCGGCGTAGCGGGCCAGCTGACCAAGATGCAGGGGTAAGATTGACTCCAGCTTCTCGCGCAGCAGGCGCGCCAGCACCGGTGATGTCCCGCCCGAGGAGACGGCGACCATCAGCGGCGAGCGGTCGATGATCGACGGCATGATAAAGCTGGCCTGGCGCGGGGCATCCACCACGTTACAGAAAATACGCCGCGCTTCGGCCGCGTCGCTGACCTGCTGGTTTACCGTTTCATTATCGGTAGCGGCGATGGCCAGCCAGCAGTTGTCCAGCAGCGAGGGGATAAACTCCCCCTGCACCAGGGTCAGCATCTGTGAATCGGCCCACACCTGAAACTGAGGGGTAAAGTCGAGCGCATTGACCGTGACGTTTGCGCCAGCATCCAGCAGCAGACGGGCCTTGCGTTCGGCGACATCCCCGCCGCCAACCAGTAAACAATCCCGCTGGCGTAACTGGCAGAATATGGGTAAGTGATCCACAGAATAACCTCATAAAAATAAGGGGTAGAAAGTGAGTGGTCGTAGAATAGCAGCAAAGGTAATACAAAACATGCGACATATCCCGCACTCATGCGCTGTCGGTCAGAAGTGTTACTTATATCTCCCCCCGTGACCGGGGGGAGGAAGCGGGACTCACGCTTTAAGCTGAACGTGGCCGTCTTTTACCCGGGCGTCGAAACGGGCGATAGAGTGGCTGGCATCTTCCATACACAGGCCATCGCTCAGGCGGAAGCGCTGTTTTTTCAGCGGGCTGGCAACCCACAGGGCGCCGTCATGCTCGGCGATAATTCCGCGAGACAGTACGCTGGCGTTAAAGAACGGATCAATGTTGCTGATGGCGAACACCCTGTCGTCATGATAGGGACGGAAGATCGCCACCTGCTGCTGACCGAGCAGGGCGCAGACGCCGGTGGCGGGCAGGATGTCGTCAATTTTGCAGATGTTTACCCACTGGCTCATGCTTTTTCCTCCACCAGAGTAACCGGGATACGCTCATACGGCGTGGCCGGGCGATGCTGGTCACGTTCCGGCACCACCTGAACGTTCGGGTCGCGCTGGTCGCTGTTGATAAAGTGTTTGAAGCGAGTCTGCGCCGCCGGGTTATTGACGGTCTCGGTCCACTCGCAGGCGAAGGCGGCGCGCAGGCGAGCCAGCTCCTCTTCCAGATGGTCGTTCAGACCGAGCTTGTCATCGATGATCACGCTGCGCAGATAGTCGATCCCGCCTTCCATGTTGTCCAGCCACGGCGCGGTGCGGGTCAGCTTATCGGCGGTGCGGATGTAGAACATCATAAAGCGGTCGAGATACGTAATCAGCGTCTCGCGATCGAGGTCCGCGGCCAGCAGATCGGCGTGGCGCGGCTTCATCCCCCCGTTACCGCATACGTACAGGTTCCAGCCTTTCTCGGTGGCGATGATCCCGACGTCTTTGCCCTGGGCTTCCGCGCATTCGCGGGTACAGCCGGAGACGCCGAACTTCATTTTGTGCGGGGTGCGGATGCCTTTGTAGCGGTTTTCCAGTTCGACGCCGAAGCCGACGCTGTCGCCGACCCCGTAGCGGCACCAGGTGCTGCCGACGCAGGTTTTCGCCATCCGCAGCGCTTTAGCGTAGGCGTGGCCGGTTTCGAAGCCCGCTTCAATCAGCTGCCGCCAGATCTCCGGCAGGTCGTCTTTCTGCGCGCCAAACAGGCCGATGCGCTGGGAGCCGGTGATTTTGGTGTACAGATTGAATTCACGAGCGATACGGCCCACGGCGACCAGCCCTTCCGGGGTGATTTCGCCGCCCGCGGAGCGCGGAATGACCGAGTAGGTGCCATCTTTCTGGATGTTGGCGAGGAAGTTGTCGTTGGTGTCCTGCAGCGGCGTGTGCTGAGGCTTGAGGATGTACTCATTCCAGCAGGAGGCCAGCAGGGAGCCGACGGTCGGTTTACAAATTTCACAGCCGTAGCCCTGGCCGTGTTTGGCCAGCAGTTCGTCGAAGGTTTTGATGCCTTCCACGCGGATCAGGTGGAACAGCTCCTGGCGGGAGTAAGCGAAGTGTTCGCACAGGTTGTTGTTGACCTCGATGCCCTGTTTCGCCAGCTCGGCGTTGAGCACCTGGGTGACCAGCGGGATACAGCCGCCGCAGCCGGTACCGGCCTTGGTTTCCGCTTTCAGCGCCGCGACGGTATGGCAGCCTTTGTTGATGGCGGCGATCAGGTCGCCTTTGCTGACGTCGAAGCAGGAGCAGATTTGCGCGCTGTCCGGCAGTTTATCGACGCCGATCGACGGCTTGCCGCTGCCGGCGTGGGCCGGGAGGATCAGCGAATCCGGATTCTCCGGCAGCTCGATGGCGTTGAGCACCAGCTGCAGCAGGTTGCCGTAGTCACTGGTGTCGCCGACCAGCACCGCGCCGAGCAGGGTTTTGTTGTCGGCGCTGACGATCAGACGCTTATAGACTTCTTTGCTTTCGTCAAGATAGACGTAGCTGCGGGCGCCCGGCGTGCGGCCGTGGGCATCGCCGATGCCGCCCACGTCCACGCCCAGCAGCTTCAGCTTGGCGCTGAGGTCGGCGCCGGTGAAGCTGTTTTCACTGCCGAGGAGGTGATCGACGGCCACCTGGGCCATTTTATAACCCGGCGCGACGAGGCCATACACGCGGTTGTTCCAGCTGGCGCATTCGCCGATGGCATAGATATCCGGGTCGGAGGTTTGGCAGCTATCGTTGACCATGATGCCGCCGCGCTGGGCAACCGCCAGCCCGCACTGGGTGGCCAGTTTATCGCGCGGGCGGATCCCGGTAGAGAAGACGATGAAATCGACCTGCAGCTCGCTACCGTCGGCGAAGCGCATGGTTTTGCGCGCCTCGATGCCCTGCTGAACGATCTCTTTGGTGTTTTTACTGGTGTGAACTTTCACGCCCATGCTTTCAATTTTGCGCCGCAGCTGCTCGCCGCCCATCTGGTCGAGCTGCTCGGCCATCAGCATCGGCGCGAATTCGATGACGTGGGTTTCCACGCCGAGGTTTTTCAGCGCGCCTGCGGCTTCGAGGCCGAGCAGACCGCCGCCGACCACCGCGCCGCGTTTGCTGCGACGGGCGCAGGATTCAATGGCGTTGAGATCTTCAATGGTGCGATAGACGAAGCAATCCTGGGTTTCCGCGCCTTTAATCGGCGGGATCCAGGGGTATGAGCCGGTCGCCATGATCAGCTTGTCGTAGAACACCGTGCGCCCGGCGCTGGAGTGGATCACCTTCTCCTGGCGGTTGATGGTGATGGCCCTTTCGCCGACCAGCACCTTGACGCCGTGTTTCTCATAGAAACCTTCGCGGACCAGCGACAGCTCTTCTGCGGTATGGTGGGAGAAATAAGACGACAGGTGGACACGGTCGTAGGCGATACGCGGCTCTTCACAGAACACGGTAATGTCGAATTGTCCGGCAGGCGCCTTATCAAGAAGCTCTTCGATAAAGCGATGGCCAACCATGCCGTTACCGATAATAGCGATTCTGACTTTGCTCATTTTTGCCTCGATTTCTTTTCTATTACCGCCTACCTTAACGATTCAGCCATCAGGCTTATTGATGCAAATCAATGACAACTTCACCTACCACTTAATGGGTATATAATTGATTTGTCTGTATTTTTCTAAGTTGTGGAAAACGCTGACTTTTCCTTTTTGCTGATTTTGTGTACAAGAATTGGGTGGGTCGCGATTGGGGTTGAGTAGAAAACAAGCCGTATTGAATGGAGAGGTTGATATGACAGCAGCGCCGCTTTGGTTGATTCAGAACGTACGCCTGGCAGACCGCGACGGCCTGTGGCAGATAGCGATAGATAAGGGGCGCTTTGGCGAGATCACGCCGATGGGGGAGGCGCGGGACGAAAGCTACGAAGTGTTGAACGCTCGCGGCGGGCTGGCGATCCCGCCTTTTATTGAGCCGCATATCCATCTGGATACCACCCAGACGGCCGGCGAGCCAAACTGGAACCAGTCCGGCACTCTGTTTGAGGGGATTGAGCGCTGGGCGGAGCGGAAAGCGCTGCTCAGCCATGAAGACGTTAAAGCCCGGGCGTGGAAAACCCTCAAGTGGCAGATCGCCAATGGCGTGCAGTTTGTCCGTACCCATGTCGATGTCTCCGATCCGACGTTGACGGCGCTGAAGGCGATGCTGGAGGTCAAACAGGAGGTGGCGCCATGGGTCGAGCTGCAGATTGTCGCTTTTCCGCAAGAGGGGATCCTCTCTTACCCCAACGGCGAGGCGCTGCTGGAAGAGGCCCTGAAGCTGGGGGCGGATGTCGTCGGGGCGATCCCGCACTTTGAGTTCACCCGTGAATATGGGGTGGAATCGCTGCATATCGCTTTCCGGCTGGCGCGGAAATATGACCGCCCGCTGGATATTCACTGCGATGAAATTGACGACGAACAGTCGCGCTTTGTGGAAACCGTTGCCGCGCTGGCGTTAAAAGCGGGAATAGGGCCGCGGGTGACGGCCAGCCATACCACCGCCATGCACTCCTATAATGGCGCTTATACCTCGCGCTTGTTCCGCCTGCTTAAGCTCTCCGGCATCAATTTTGTCGCCAATCCGCTGGTCAATATTCATCTGCAGGGCCGGTTTGACGACTACCCGAAGCGACGAGGCATTACCCGGGTGAAGGAGCTGATGGCGGCGGGGATCAACGTTTGCTTTGGTCATGATGATGTCTTTGACCCGTGGTACCCGCTGGGGACCGGTAATATGCTGCAGGTCCTGCATATGGGGCTCCACGTTTGCCAGCTGATGGGCTACCAGCAAATTAACGACGGCCTGCAGCTTGTCACCGACAACAGCGCCCGCACGTTTGGCCTGACGGATTACGGCATCGTCAGCGGCAATCCGGCTAACCTAATCATTCTGCCGGCGGAGAATGGCTTTGAGGCGGTACGCTGCCAGGTGCCGGTGCGCTGGTCAATTCGCGAGGGAAGGGTGATTGCGACCACCCAACTGGCGCAAACCTGGATCCAGACCGACCGCGGTGGCGAGGAGCTTTCTTTTATGAGAAACAGCCCCCTTGCGGACGCAAAGGGGCCGAAGGCTTAGTGAGACGCCGCCTGAGCGTTGTTCTGGCGGTGACGGGAGACGAAGCCGAGGATAAAGCACATCACGAACACCACGGCGTAGAGGCCGTTAGCGGTGTGCAGCGCGGCCAGCGGACCGCTGGCTGCCACAATCGGGCCGGTGACCACGAAAGTCAGCATGGTGCCGATGGTGCCGCAGGTGAGGATAAAGTTCACCAGCTTTGGTGAAGCGACTTTAGTTTGCTGCGAACCGAGCGTAATGATCGAGGTGTAGATGGCGCTGGAGAAGAAGCCCAGGGTCAGAATAAACCACGGCATATGCTCCGGCGAACCATTGATAAACAGGTACATCAGCACCGTCGCGAGGCCGGCGAGGACGGTTAAGATGCGCTGCAGGTCGAAGAAGCGCAGGATAAAGCTGAATGACCACATGCCGATCATGTAGGACATCCAGAAATCGCTCACCAGCTTACCGGCATCGCCGAGGCTCATGCCAAGGCTCTTGGCATATTCCGGTACCCAGGAGATAAAGCCCAGCTGACCGAGGATATAGCACAGCGCCGCGACGGAGAGGAACAGCACGCCGATGCCCCACTTCTCTTTCACCACCGGCTGGCTGTTTTCGCTCTGCGCTTTTTTGCCGAGTACCGGGAAGTCACAGCCGAATGTCAGGACGAAAATAGCGACATACACCAGACCGATACAGGCGTAGACCCAGTACCACTCGATGCTGCGCGCCAGCAGGACTGCGGCGACCATCGGGAAAATCATTCCCGCCATGCTAAAGAAGGAGTCGGTAAACAGCAGACGCGCCCCGCGCTGACGGCCTTCATACATATGGGTGATCAGGAAGGTCCCGATCGACATGGTGATCCCGCTCACCAGGCCGAGAACGAACATTGATGCGGAGAACAGCGCCAGGCTGTGGCTGAGCATCAGGCCGGCCACCGCCAGCACCATCAAAATAAAGCCAAAACGCAGCTGAGTTTTCAGCGGCACGATCTCCATCAGCCAGGCATTGAGGAAGATGGAGATCAGAATACCGGCGTTCAGAAAGGTAAAGGTGTTGCTCATACTGGAAACGGGCAGATGGAAATAATCCGCAATGTTACCCATCACCATCCCGGTGACGATCACCAACGCGCCGGTCAGGGCGTAGGAGAAGAAGCTGATCCATGTGAGCTTAATACGGTTGCTGTTAGTCATGACTGGCCTGTGAATAGAAAGGTAAAGCGCGTTGACGCCGCGCCGGGCGGACAGATTTTAGTCGTTCAGGTGATGTAATTAAATGTTTATTGTGAAATACGTTATCTTTTGCATGTTTTAATGTGACTTGAATCACGTTTTTTCGACGCCAGAGAGAACGTTTGCGCGGTTACAATTATTACAGCTAAGTAAAATTTGGTAAAAGGCTGGCCCAGGATGCAAAGGCTCTTTAGAATCAAGGCACTCGCTTTTATTCTGCTCCGTTAAGGATTTTCCATGCTCAAATCAACACTGGCGGCGATGGCTGCCGTTTTCGCCATTTCAGCGTTCTCCCCGGCCATGGCGGCAAAGGGCGATCCGCATGTGCTGCTGACCACCTCGGCAGGTAACATTGAGCTTGAGTTAAACAGCCAGAAAGCCCCGATTTCCGTGGATAACTTCCTGAAGTACGTTAACAGCGGCTTCTACAACAACACTACCTTCCATCGCGTGATCCCGGGATTCATGGTGCAGGGCGGCGGCTTCAACGAGCAGATGCAGCAGAAACAGCCTAACCCGCCGATCAAAAATGAAGCAGACAACGGCCTGCGCAACACCCGCGGCACCATCGCCATGGCGCGTACCGCCGATCAGGATAGCGCCACCAGCCAGTTCTTCATCAACGTGGCGGATAACGCCTTCCTCGACCATGGCCAGCGCGACTTTGGCTATGCGGTGTTTGGCAAGGTAGTGAAAGGCATGGACGTTGCGGATAAGATCTCCCAGGTTCAGACCCATAACGTCGGCCCATACCAGAATGTGCCGACTAAACCGGTTGTTATCCTCTCTGCGAAAGTGCTGCCCTAATCTTCCCACGGCGCGGTAGTCTATCGCCGCGCCGGTTGCCTCCCGGCATAACCTGTAATTGCTGCTTATACTTGTGGCACACAGGGGACGATAAGGGGGCGACGATGCGTCCACTCACCGATAAGCAAAAATCCCGACTCTGGGAACAGACACGTAATAGCAATTTTCAGGCCAGCCGTCGCCTCGAAGGCGTATCGGTGCCACTGGTTACGCTGACTGCCGAGGAGGCGCAGGCGCGCCTCGCGACGCTGCGGAGGGAGTATGAGCGATAAATTTGGCGATGAACGCGATCCTTACCTCTATCCGGCCCTGAACGTCCTGCGCAACCGCCTCGGCATCCGCCAGGCCAACACTCTGCAGCAGGCTGCCCTGGAGATGACATCGCTGCGGGCGGCTACCCTGCCGCTGGGTCCGCGGGTGCGCGGCTTACCCTATCTGTGCGCGATTCATCATCAGCTGTATCAGGATCTGTTTGACTGGGCGGGTAGGCTGCGTGAAGTGAACCTCTACCTGGGCGATACGCCGTTCTGTCACTTTGCCCGCATTGAAGAGGAAGGGAACGCCCTGATGCAGGCCCTGGAGCAGGAGGATTATCTCTGCGGCCTGCCGCGGGATACCTTTATCGAACGCCTGAGCTGGTTCTATGGTGAAATTAATGTGCTGCACCCTTTTCGTCTCGGCAATGGCCTAACCCAGCGCATTTTCTTTGAACAGCTGGCGATACATGCCGGCTACCTTCTTGACTGGCGTGATGTCGATCCTGCCGCCTGGAGCACCGCCTGCCAGCAGGGCGCGATGGGCGATCCGGACCCGCTGGCGGCGATCTTTCGCAAAGTGGTAAGCGAAGCGCGGGAATCTGAGTAGAATAGCCCGGTTTGATTGTTCCGGAGCCGCTATGATCCTGCTTATCGATAACTATGACTCTTTCACCTGGAATCTGTACCAGTACTTTTGCGAACTGGGGGCGGAAGTGCTGGTCAGGCGCAACGATGCGTTGACGCTGGAGGAGATAGCGTCGCTGGCGCCGGAGAAGATAGTGATTTCGCCCGGTCCCTGTACGCCGGATGAAGCGGGGATTTCCCTCGCGGTAATCCGTCACTATGCAGGGAAAACGCCGCTGCTGGGCGTCTGCCTCGGGCATCAGGCGATAGCCCAGGCGTTTGGCGCGACCATTGTGCGGGCGGCGCAGGTGATGCATGGAAAAACTTCGCTTATCGAGCATAACGGCGAAGGGGTGTTTCTGGGGCTGAATAATCCTTTGACGGTGACCCGCTATCATTCGCTGGTGATTGACCCGCCGACGCTGCCGCCTGAGTTTATCGTCACCGCCCGCAGCGCCAGCGGTGAGATTATGGGGATCCGTCATCGCGACTGGGATCTCGAGGGCGTGCAGTTCCATCCGGAAAGCATCCTCAGCGAACAGGGCCATCAATTGCTGGCGAACTTTATAAAGCGGTGATTTCGGTTGCCATTGACTGACTTTTTATGCATATTTTGTGATTATATTATCATAATCATATCTGCATAACGAAGAGGGATGGGCAAGACATGGCAACTGAACAACCGGCAATCACCCGCGCCACATTCGATGAAGTTATTTTGCCAATTTATGCACCGGCAGAATTCATCCCGGTAAAGGGGAAAGGCAGCCGCGTCTGGGATCAGCAGGGCAAAGAGTATATTGATTTCGCCGGCGGTATCGCGGTAACGGCGCTGGGCCATTGCCACCCGGCGCTGGTGGCGGCGCTTCACGAGCAGGGCGAAACGCTGTGGCATACCAGCAACGTCTTTACCAATGAGCCAGCGCTGCGCCTGGGACGTAAGCTTGTCGATGCCACCTTCGCCGAGCGAGTGGTGTTTATGAACTCCGGTACCGAAGCCAATGAAACAGCCTTTAAGCTGGCGCGTCACTATGCGGTGACCCGCCATAGCCCATATAAAACCAAAATCATCGCCTTCCATAATGCCTTTCATGGCCGCTCTCTGTTTACCGTCTCGGTCGGCGGGCAGCCGAAGTACTCCGATGGTTTCGGCCCTAAACCGGCGGATATTGTCCATGTTCCCTTCAACGACCTGCAGGCGGTAAAAGCGGTGATGGATGACCACACCTGCGCGGTGGTGGTGGAGCCGATTCAGGGCGAAGGCGGCGTGACGGCAGCGACGCCGGCCTTCCTGCAGGGACTGCGCGAACTGTGCGATCAGCACCAGGCGCTGTTAGTCTTTGATGAAGTGCAGTGCGGAATGGGGCGTACCGGATCGCTGTTCGCCTACATGCACTATGGCGTAACCCCGGATATTCTCACCAGCGCGAAAGCGCTGGGCGGCGGTTTCCCGGTCAGCGCCATGTTGACCACCCACGAGATCGCCAGCGCCTTCCATGCCGGTTCCCATGGGTCAACCTACGGCGGCAACCCGCTGGCCTGCGCGGTCGCCAACGCCGCTTTCGATCTGATCAATACTCCGGCGGTGCTGGATGGCGTGAACGCGAAACGCGAACTGTTCGTCAAACACCTGCAGCAGCTGGATGCCGAGTTTGATCTGTTCAGTGATATTCGCGGGATGGGCCTGCTGATTGGCGCCGAACTTAAGCCGCAGCACAAGGGCCGCGCGCGCGATTTCCTCTATGCCGCTGCGGAAGCCGGCGTCATGGTGCTTAACGCCGGGCCGGACGTGATGCGTTTTGTTCCCTCGCTGATCATCGAAGAGCAGGATATCGCCGAGGGGATGGCGCGCTTTGCCCAGGCAGTGGCAAAGGTGATTAACGGCTGATCTTCCGTAGCCAGATGCCATGATGCGGCCGCTGACGCCATGCTACAGACGAGATAGTGTGCATGGTGTTCAGATGGCCCAGAATGCGTTGCAGATGCTGCTCCAGGGTGCTTAACGGACCGATCGGCACCTCGCTTTCCGGTGACTCCATAATATTGACATCCCCTGTGCTGCCGGGGCCATCGCTGTCCAGCCGCTGCTGACAGCGCTGCAGGGCAATCTCACAGGATTCGAGATAGCGCTGGGCAAGATCCGGGGTGAGCATCGTATGCTCCCGGGCCAGGGTGGTCATGGCGTTGATATGTTCGACGATAAACTGGCTGTGCGTCACCCATAGCTTCATATCTTCCAGGTAGTGGGTATTGAACCCCGGCTCCTGCATCGCCTGATTCAGGGAGTTGTAGAGCGCGTTGTGCGCCTGATTAACGCGCATACGTTGATAGGCCAGCGCGGGCGCTTTGGGATCGGGGCTGAGGATCAGGCGAATCGCCTGCTGGTCGGCCTCCAGCGCATCGTGGGCGTTTTTTTTCAGCAGGCCGCTCTGCCACTGCGGCCACAGCCAGACCATCCCGCCGAAGGCGATCAGGCAGCCGATCAGCGTGTCGATCAGCCGGGCGATAATAAACTGTTCGCCGTTGAGCGTCAGCAGCTGCAGGGTATATACCGCCGTCACCGTAAAGCCCACCATCGCCCAGCCATAGTGTTTGCGGATAATCAGATAGCTGAGCAGTGTGATCAGCAGCATCCCGCTCAGGGTGTAGCTCTCCGGAACGTGAAAGTGCAAGGTCAGCCCGGCGATGATCAGGCCGGCGAGCGTCCCCGCCGCCCGGTGGACAATACGAACCCGCGTGGCGCCATAGCCATTCTGGGTAACAAAGAGCACCGTCATCAGGATCCAGTAGGGCTTCGGCAAATGCAGGGCGTTGCCCATCAGGCTGGCGATGCTCAGCATCACGCTGATGCGGGCGGCATTGCGCAGCGCGGGCGATTTCAGCGAAAGATAGTTTTTTAGCGCGGGAAACAGCGGTAAACGACGCTCTTTGTCAGCCATCAGATCCCGGGCATACAGCGGGCGCTGGGTATGCAGCACCCGGGCGATGCGGCTGAAGTGCCAGGCGCAGAAGTGGCCGACCGGGTTGTCCGGATGCTGGCGGGCGATCTTTTCCAGGGCGCCGATCTGTTTATCCATCTGGAAGCGCTGCGGAAAGCGATGATAGAGCATGTCATCCGCCAGCACCCGCAGACGGGCGGCGACGGTCTGCGCGTTCCAGCGGATCACCGCTTCGGCATGGCTGCGTTCTACCAGTTTTTGCACCTCTTCCGGCTGATGCAGGCTGACCGAAATATGCTCCTGTAGATCCAGCCCCATCTGGAACGCCCGCAGAAGACGTTTGTGGTCGTTACGTTGGTTGGCGGCCAGCATATGCATCTGCTGATAGCACTGGGTGATTAAATCGACCACCTTCTGCTGGCGGATGAGCAGCGGCGGCAGGGCGGTCGAGGGATCGGTATGCTGGGTCAACAGGCTATATTTGGCTTCGCAATAATTGGCCAGTTCCCGGTAGAGCAGACTGAGTGACTCCCGCAGCGGCTGTTCACGCCACAGCCAGAACCAGAACCAGTTAAACACGCCGTACCATAGCGTGCCGAAGGCGTAGATCAGCAGCGGCTCCCAGATGGGCATATTGCCCGCCAGGCTGAGGGTAAAAATGGCGGCGATCAGCGACGCGGGCAGCAGGCGCGCGTGCAGCGAACTGATCTCCGCGGTGACGCCGAGCAATAGCGCCAGGCCGCTGAGAATAAGCGGCAGGGGAATCGCCTGGGCGAGCAGCAGCTGCACCACCAGGCTGCATCCGGCAAACAAACAGCCGCCGATAATCAGACGTTTAAAAAAGCGCTTATGCGGGGTGTCGAGGCCGGCGATGTTGCAGCAGGCGGGGACTAAGGAGAACAGGAGGCCCTGCTGGAGATGGCCGAGCAGAAGACCGATGGCCACAGGCAGACACAGCACCAGCGTTTGCCGCAGTGCATAGTTAACTTCCGGGTGGTAAATCAGCCTGCGCCACATGAGGGAAAAACAAAAACGGCGTACTGCAGGAGCAATACGCCGCTTAGCAACTTAACGGGTACCGTAGACGACGATAGTTTTACCGTGGGCGGAAATCAGGTTCTGATCTTCCAGCATTTTCAAAATACGGCCAACGGTTTCACGAGAGCAGCCGACGATCTGACCAATTTCCTGACGGGTAATTTTAATTTGCATACCGTCCGGGTGGGTCATGGCATCGGGTTGCTTCGCCAGGTTCAGCAGCGTCTGGGCGATACGGCCCGTCACGTCGAGGAAGGCGAGGTTGCCCACTTTCTCAGACGTCACCTGCAGACGGCGAGCCATTTGCGAAGAGAGACGCATCAGAATGTCCGGGTTCACCTGGATCAGCTGACGGAATTTCTTATAAGAGATTTCGGCCACTTCACATGCGGTTTTCGCCCGTACCCAGGCGCTACGCTCCTGACCCTCTTCAAACAGGCCTAATTCACCGATGAAATCGCCCTGGTTGAGGTAGGAGAGGATCATCTCTTTACCTTCTTCATCCTTGATGAGTACAGCCACGGAGCCTTTAACGATGTAGTACAGCGTTTCTGCTTTCTCACCCTGGTGGATCAGCGTGCTCTTTGATGGGTACTTATGAATGTGGCAATGAGACAAGAACCATTCAAGGGTAGGGTCTGTTTGCGGTTTGCCAAGCACCATGCGCGGTTATCCTCTGTTATAAGCTATCTCCGGGCGCCGACACTACACGGCGTCCGGGCATGCAATCGTATTGTTTCCCTATACCTGGGAAGCTGGCTGATGATTTTTCGACAGCCCGTAATGTGAACTCCTCTGCATACATGCAGTACATCAATGTATTACTGTAGCATCCAGACTGTTTTAGCATAGCTTTCGCCGCATGTCTCCTGGTGTCTCGCTTCAGCATGACGCAGGTCGCCTTCCGTTGCGAGAATTGTTATGTGCGCGTAATCTGACAAGAATATTGCGATACTGGAGTTAAATTTTATGCAAGCGCGTGTGAAATGGGTTGAAGGGTTAACCTTTATCGGGGAGTCCGCGTCAGGACACCAGATTCTGATGGATGGCAACTCCGGGGATAAGGCGCCCAGTCCGATGGAAATGGTGCTGATGGCGGCGGGCGGTTGCAGTGCGATCGATGTGGTCTCCATTTTGCAAAAAGGTCGCCATGAGGTGACTAACTGCGAAGTGAAGCTGACCTCTGAACGCCGGGAAGAGGCGCCGCGCCTGTTCACGCATATTAATCTGCACTTTATCGTCACCGGTAAGGCGCTGAAAGATGCCGCGGTCTCCCGTGCGGTGGATCTGTCGGCAGAGAAATACTGCTCGGTGGCGCTGATGCTGGAAAAAGCGGTGAAGATCACCCATTCCTATGAAGTGATCGAGGCGTAGTCTTCGCCTGCTGTTGTGAATTTTCTTAACCCCGGCCTGGCCGGGGTTTCTTCTGTTAGCCGATCTTGCGGCCTTCCATCAGGCGTTCGACCAGCGGCGCCATAATAAGCTCCATCGCCAGCCCCATTTTACCGCCCGGCACCACCAGAGTGTTCATGTGCGAGATAAACGAGCCCTGTAGCATCGCCAGCAGCCAGGGGAAGTCGATGTTCTGCAGATTGCGGAAATGGATCACCACAAAGCTCTCGTCCAGAGAGGGGATCGCTTTCGCGGCAAACGGGTTGGAGGTGTCCACCGTCGGCACGCGCTGAAAGTTGATGTGGGTGCGGGAAAACTGCGGGGTGATGAAGTTGATGTAATCTTCCATCGATCGGACGACGGAGTCCATCACCGCCTCCCGGGAGTGGCCGCGCTCGCTGGTGTCGCGAATGAGTTTCTGTATCCACTCGAGATTAACGATAGGCACGACCCCGACCAGCAGGTCGACATGGCTGGCGACATCATGCTGCGGCGTGACAACCCCGCCGTGCAGCCCCTCATAGAACAGCACGTCCGTCGGCTCCGGCAGCGGCTGCCACGGGGTGAAGGTTCCCGGCACCTGATTCCACGGCACGGCTTCGTCATAGGTGTGGAGGTATTTACGCGACTGACCTTTGCCATGGCGGCCATAGTCGACAAAGGTCTGTTCCAGCAGACCGAAGTCGTTCGCCTCCGGGCCAAAGTAGCTGATATGTTTGCCCTGATCCCGCGCTTTGCGGATCGCCATGTCCATTTCCGGGCGGGTGTAGCGATGAAAGCTGTCGCCTTCCACCTCCGCAGCGTGCAGATTTAGCTGCGCGAAGATTTTGCGAAAGGCGAGGCTGGTGGTGGTAGTGCCCGCGCCGCTGGAGCCTGTGACGGCGATCACCGGATGTTTGGCAGACATAACAACTCCCTGGTTAAACGATGTAGTGGCGTCGCCTTAGCCGTTAAACAGGGCGCGCGGCATAATATTGACCGTCTCATGCAGTTCCGACCACACGAGGACTGCCTCTCCGCGTTTCAGCTGCTGTTTTACATCGGCGACTTTATCGGCAAGTGAACGTTCATGTTCACCATAATCGGTGCCTTCACGTAACACAAAGCTTTCAATCAGGTTATCCAGCGTTTCGGGATCCAGATCCTGCCAGGGAATAATCATACGGGAACCTCCAGCCAGCGGTTTAACCAGTCGGGAATGCGTCTTTCCAGCCACATCTCCGGTTTACGCAGGGTGCCGCCGACGAAGCCAACGTGGCCGCCTTGTTCAGTCAATTGATACTCGACGTTCGCCGGCAGTTGTTCCTGCGGGGGAATGGAATGGTGGTCCATAAACGGATCGTCTTTCGCGTGAATGATGAGCGTCGGCTTAGTGATATCGCTGAGCCGCGGCATGGCGCTGCATTGCCGGTAGTAATCCAGCGCATCGGCAAAGCCATGGATTTTGGCGGTGATCATATCGTCAAATTCCCGGATGCGGCGCATCCCTTTGAGCTGACGTAAATCGACGGGCAGCGAGCCAGGATACGCTTTCAGCTTGCGTGAGGCGTTGGCTTTTAACAGATTGAGCAGGTAGCGCTGATAAACCCGCGAGAAGCCCTTATCCATATGATAGCTGCAGGCTTCCAGCATGAAAGGCGCGGAGACGATCACCGCCGCATCCAGCGGGCAGCGGTCGCCTTCTTCTGCCAGCAGGCAGCCCAGCATATTGCCGCCCAGCGAATAGCCGACGGCGGCGGTCGGCGCGGGGCCAAACTCGCGCTGCAGCCAGTGCAGAAACCAGGTGCCATCTTCCGTTTCGCCGGAGTGATAGATGCGGTGATTGCGGTTAGGTTCGCCGCTGCAGCCGCGAAAATGCATGACTACGCCAAGCCAGCCGCGCTGCATCGCCGCGTGGATCAGTCCATGGGCATACGGGCTGTGCAGACTCCCTTCCAGACCATGAAAGACGACGAGGCGCGGCTTGTGGCACGCCTGGTGCGGGTCTTCGCTCCAGGCGAGATCGACAAAATCGCCGTCTGGCAGCTCAAGGCGCTGCCAGTGCGGGGTAAAGCGCAATTTACGGCGGATCAGCCGCGGCAGCATGGTTTGCAGATGACGATTGCCCGCGCCGCGCATGGGATGGAACTCACGCGAATCGTTTTCGGGGGGCGTCATGTCTGTGGGGATGATTTCAACCATAGCACCAGAATAATTAATAAACGTGATGATGACTATACCGCGCAGGGCGCGCAGGAGTTAGCCAATATGTGGTCTTGTGGCCAGTGACGCCAGGTTACACCACAACAAACCATTGATGTCACTGATGGCCAGACCGCGAGGGCGGGCAGAAATACACTCTGCCCGCGCCATAGTAGGCGCAGGCAGAATGATGACGCGGCGATTAGCCTTCCTGAAGCATGCGCTCCAGCTGCTCCTGTGCCTCCAGCCAGGCCATTTCGCACTCCTCCAGCCCGGATTTCGCGCTGGCCTGCTGCTGCAGGCATTCAGTCAGTTCTGCTTTACGCGAGGCGTCGTAGAGTTCGCTGTCGCCAAGTTTCTCTTCTGCACTGGCCAGCTGCGCGTTGAGCTTATCCATCTCTTTTTCCAGACGGGCGATCTCTTTGCGCAGCGGTTGGGTCTGGCTGCGTAGCTCCGCTTCCCGACGCTTCTGGTCTTTGCGCGCTTGCGCGCTGTTGCCGCTCTCTTTTGGCGCGTCGCCGCTCTGGGACTCCTGTTTTTGCGAGTCGCTGAGCCACTGCTGATAATCTTCCAGATCGCCGTCGAACGGTTCGACTTTGCCATCGTGGACAAGGTACAGATCGTCGGTGGTGGAGCGGATCAGGTGGCGATCGTGCGATACGACCACCAGCGCCCCTTCAAAGTCGATCAGCGCTTCGGTTAAAGCCTGACGCATATCGAGGTCGAGATGGTTGGTCGGTTCGTCGAGCAGCAGCAGGTTAGGGCGCTGCCAGACGATCAGGGCCAGCACCAGACGCGCCTTTTCTCCACCGGAGAAGCGGCGGGTCTCTTCGCTGACCTTATCGCCCTGGAAACCAAAGCCGCCCAGATAATCGCGCAGCTTCTGCTCCAGCTCCTGCGGCGCCAGGCGCGCCAGATGCTGCAGCGGCGACTCATCGGCGCGCAGAAACTCCAGCTGATGCTGGGCGAAGTAGCCGAGCTTGATGCCTTTGGCGAGGCCGATCTCCCCGCTTACGGGCTGGAGTTCGCCAGCCAGGAGCTTAATCAGCGTCGATTTCCCGGCGCCGTTGCGGCCCAGCAGACCGATACGCGACCCCGGCACCAGATTGAGCTTGATGGAGTCGAGGATAATACGCTCGCCATAGCCGGCGCTGACTTTCTCCATCTTCAGCAGCGGGTTAGGCAGGCTCTCCGGCTGGCGGAAGCTGAAGTGGAACGGGTTATCCACGTGCGCCGGGGCGATGAGCTCCATCCGCTCCAACATTTTAATACGGCTCTGCGCCTGCTTGGCTTTGGTGGCTTTGGCGCGGAAGCGATCGATATAGCTTTGCAGATGCGCGACACGCTGCTGCTGGCTTTCGTACATCGCCTGCTGCTGAGCGAGCCGGGTGGCGCGCTGCACTTCAAACGAACTGTAGTTGCCGGTGTACTCAAACATCGTCTGCTGTTCGATGTGGATAATTTTGTCGACGATAGGATCGAGGAAATCGCGATCGTGGGAGATCAGGATCAGCGTCCCCGTGTAGCCCTTCAGCCACTTCTCCAGCCAGATCACCGCATCAAGGTCGAGGTGGTTAGTCGGTTCATCGAGCAGCAGCAGATCGGAGCGGCAGATCAGCGCCTGCGCGAGGTTAAGGCGCATACGCCAGCCGCCGGAAAAATCGCTGACTGGCCGCTCAAGCTGTTCATTGCTGAAACCCAGGCCGTGCAGCAGGCTGGCGGCGCGGGAGCGGATGGTCCAGGCGTCGATGGCGTCCAGCTTGCCGTGGACGGTGGCGATGGCATGGCCGTCGTTGCGCTCGTTAGCCTGCTGGAGCGCGGCTTCCAGCTGGCGATATTCACGATCGCCGTCAATGACATAATCGATTGCCGGCTGCGGCAGGGCCGGGGTTTCCTGATTCACCCAGGCCAGCTGCCAGTTGCCGGGAAAGGTCATACTGCCGCCGTCAGCGCTTATCTCGTTTTTCAAAAGCGATAGCAGCGTCGATTTCCCGCAGCCGTTTTTCCCCACCAGACCGACCTTCTGGCCAGGGTTGATGGTAGCGGTGGCGTTGTCCAGCAGGACGCGTACGCCGCGACGAATTTGTAACGAGGAGAAAACAATCATAAGGCGCCGTATGTTCAGACTATGTTAATTTGTCATTATGATAATGTAGTTTGGAAGCGAATCGCTTCACCGGGCCGCCATGGTAGCCCAAAACGAAGACGATACACAAAGTCATTCTGGCTGTGTCAAAAAGCCGGGGCTGTGCAGGCCGCCAGAAGACCTACGGGAGGGGAATGATGTCTCAGACAGCGAAAGTGTTGCTGCTGTATGCCCACCCAGAATCTCAGGATTCCGTGGCCAACCGGGTTTTATTACAACCCGCCTTACAGTTGCCGAACGTCACCGTGCACGATCTCTACGCGCACTATCCGGATTTTTTTATCGATATTGCTCACGAACAGGACCTGCTGCGCCAGCATGAGGTGATTGTTTTCCAGCATCCTTTATATACCTGGAGCTGTCCTGCGCTGCTCAAAGAGTGGCTGGATCGTGTCTTAAGCCGCGGCTTCGCCAGCGGCGCCGGAGGGAACGAACTGGCGGGAAAGTACTGGCGCAGCGTGATCACCACCGGCGAACCAGAGAGCGCTTACCGTCGCGATGCAAATCGCTATCCGATGAACGATATTCTGCGTCCTTTTGAACTGACCGCCGGTATGTGCCGTATGCACTGGATGAGCCCCATTATCGTCTACTGGGCCCGGCGGCAGCAGCCAGAGGAGCTGCGCAGCCGCGCCCTGGCCTATCGGGACTGGCTGGCCAACCCCCTTGCCGCCGGAGGTGTCCATGGCGGGATTTGATCTGCTGCTGGCGGGGGTGCTGTTTTTGTTCGCGGCCGTCATTGCCGTCCCTCTGGCTTCAAGACTGGGGATTGGCGCGGTGCTGGGCTATCTGCTGGCTGGGATCGCCATTGGCCCTTGGGGGCTCGGGTTTATCAGCGATGTGGATGAAATTCTCCATTTCTCTGAACTCGGCGTGGTGTTCCTGATGTTTATCATCGGCCTGGAGCTCAATCCCGCCAAGCTATGGCGGCTGCGAAGCTCCATCTTCGGCGTTGGCGCGGCGCAAGTGATGCTCAGCGCGGCGATCCTCGGCGGTCTGTTGATGACGACAGGGTTTTCATGGCAGGCGGCGGTGGTCGGCGGGATTGGCCTGGCGATGTCCTCTACCGCGATGGCACTGCAGCTGATGCGCGAGAAGGGAATGAGCCGCAGCGAATCAGGGCAGTTAGGCTTTTCGGTCCTGCTGTTTCAGGATCTGGCGGTGATCCCGGCGCTGGCGCTGGTGCCTCTGCTGGCTGGTTCCGCGGATGAGCATGTGAACTGGCTGACGGTCGGCATGAAGGTCCTGGCGTTTGCCGGGATGCTGATTGGCGGACGCTATCTGCTGCGGCCGGTGTTCCGCTTTATCGCCAGCTCCGGGGTCAGGGAAGTGTTCACTGCCGCCACGCTGCTGCTGGTCCTCGGATCCGCCCTGTTTATGGAGGCGCTGGGGCTGTCGATGGCGCTGGGTACCTTTATCGCCGGCGTGCTGCTGGCGGAAAGCGAGTATCGCCATGAACTGGAGATCGCCATCGATCCGTTCAAGGGGCTGCTGCTTGGGCTGTTCTTTATCTCCGTCGGTATGGCGCTGAACCTTGGCGTGCTGTACACCCATCTGCTGTGGGTGGCGGTGAGCGTGGCGGTGCTGGTGGCGGTAAAAATGCTGGTGCTTTATCTGCTGGCCCGTCTCTATGGCCTGCGGAGTTCCGAACGTATGCAGTTTGCGGGCGTATTAAGCCAGGGCGGCGAGTTCGCGTTTGTCCTCTTTTCGCTGCCCGCCTCGCAGCGGTTGTTCCAGCACGACCAGATGGCGCTGCTGCTGGTAGCCGTCACCTTGTCGATGATGACCACGCCGCTGCTGATGAAAGGGATCGATAAGATATTGTCGCGACGCCTGAATCCAGCGGAGGATACCGATGAGGCGCCGTGGGTAGAGGATGATAAACCGCAGGTGATTATTGTTGGCTTTGGCCGTTTCGGCCAGGTCATCGGTCGCCTGCTGATGGCTAATAAGATGCGTATTACGGTGCTGGAGCGAGACATCAGCGCGGTAAATCTGATGCGCAACTATGGCTATAAAGTCTATTTTGGCGACGCTACCCAGCTGGAGCTGCTGCGCTCGGCAGGGGCGGAGGAGGCGCAGTCGATCGTCATTACCTGTAATGAGCCGGAAGACACCATGCGGCTGGTGGAGATGTGTCAACAACACTTTCCACATCTGCACATCCTGGCCCGCGCTCGCGGGCGCGTCGAGGCGCATGAGCTGCTGCAGGCCGGCGTGACGCAGTTTTCTCGTGAGACTTTCTCCAGTGCGCTTGAGCTGGGGCGTAAAGCCCTCATTACCCTGGGGATGCATCCTCACCAGGCCCAGCGCGCGCAGCTGCACTTCCGACGCCTCGATATGCGAATGCTGCGTGAGTTAATGCCGGTGCATACTGATACGGTACAGATATCACGCGTGCGGGAAGCCCGGCGCGAACTGGAAGAGATTTTTCAGCGCGAAATGCAGAAAGAGAGCCGGCAGCTGGACGGCTGGGACGAGTTTGAATAAAGGTAAATCATATGGCAGTGCGTAAACGTTTTATTGCCGGGGCGAAATGTCCGGCGTGCCAGGCGCAGGATTCACTGGCGATGTGGCGTGAGAATAATGTCGATGTTGTTGAATGCGTTAAGTGCGGTCATCAGATGCGTGAGGCGGATAAAGAGGCCCGTGAGCATGTACGCAAAGAGGAGCAGGTGATTGGCATTTTTCATCCCGACTAGCGTTATCCGTCGGCTTTTTTTAAGCTAAAGGGTACACGGCAGCAGAATTCCGCTACAATCTGCGCCACTATTCTTCCCATCTCAGGAGATATCATGAAAGTAGCAAAAGACCTGGTGGTCAGCCTGGCCTATCAGGTACGTACAGAAGACGGTGTGTTGGTTGATGAGTCTCCGGTAAGCGCGCCGCTGGATTACCTGCACGGTCACGGCTCCCTGATTTCCGGCCTGGAAAACGCGCTGGATGGCCACGAAGTGGGCGACAAATTTGACGTAGCCGTCGGCGCTAACGACGCTTACGGTCAGTATGACGAAAACCTGGTGCAGCGTGTACCGAAAGACGTCTTCATGGGCGTTGATGAACTGCAGGTTGGCATGCGCTTCCTGGCGGAAACCGATCAGGGTCCGGTACCAGTAGAAATCACTGAAGTTGAAGACGACCACGTTGTGGTTGATGGCAACCACATGCTGGCAGGCCAGAACCTGAAATTCAATGTGGAAGTTGTCGCCATCCGCGAAGCGACCGCTGAAGAGCTGGAGCACGGTCACGTGCACGGCGCGCATGGTCACGATCACGACCACGATCATGGTCACGATGGCTGCTGCGGCGGTCACGGTCACGACCACGATCATGGCCACGACCATGGTAAAGGCGGCTGCGGCGGCCACGGTGGCTGCGGCTGCCACTAATCTTTGCGCCTCGGCACGAAGACGACAAAAAGCGGGGAAACCCGCTTTTTTTACGCCTCAATAGTGCGGCGGTGGCGTCTCTTCGGCCTGGGAGGCGATATGGGAGGGTTGGGTCGCCTTCAGCTTCTCGATCATCAGACGCATATGCTCCCGCATCTTCGCCATCTCGATCTCGTGGGCGGTCACGGTTTTGTTGAGGTCTTCGATGGTGATTTCCTGAAACGCCAGCCGGCTTTCCAGCTCCGCAAGGCGCGTTTCTAATGTGCTATCGTGCATGGGTAACCTCTTTAGTCTGATCCTGCGGGCGGATTCTACTTAAGTTTCCCCCGGCGCGCAGCATCGCTGCGTCCTACAGGAAACTTATTCATACAAAAATAGTCCTAAAAGAGGCGATATTCAGGAACGTCCGTATGTAGATTTTAACGGCGACGTTCTATAGTACGTTTTTTGCTTTTTACGATAACCCTGGGGTGAGAGGCCCCGGCCCTGGAGAAATGGATGAAATCACTGTTTAAAGTAACGCTGCTGGCGACCACAATGGCCGTCGCCCTGAATGCACCGCTGACCTTTGCTGCAGATACCGCGGCGAAAGCAGCCCCGGCGGCTGAGAGTAAATCGGCATTTAAAAATGACGATCAGAAATCGGCCTATGCGCTGGGCGCGTCCCTGGGGCGTTACATGGAAAACTCCCTGAAAGAACAAGAAAAACTGGGCATTAAGCTGGATAAAGCCCAGCTGATCGCCGGCGTACAGGACGCGTTTGCCGATAAGAGCAAACTGTCCGACCAGGAGATCGAACAGACTCTGCAGGCCTTTGAAACGCGCGTGAAGACCGCAGCTCAGCAGAAAATGGAAAAAGACGCTACTGAGAACGAAACCAAAGGTAAAGCTTTCCGTGACAGCTTTGCCAAAGAGAAGGGCGTGAAAACGTCTAAGACTGGCCTGCTGTATAAAGTCGAGAAAGAAGGCACTGGCGATGCGCCTAAAGACAGCGACACCGTGGTGGTTAACTACAAAGGTACGCTGATCGACGGCAAAGAGTTTGATAACTCTTATACCCGCGGCGAGCCGCTCTCTTTCCGTCTCGACGGGGTGATCCCGGGCTGGACTGAAGGTCTGAAGAACATCAAGAAAGGCGGCAAAATCAAGCTGGTCATTCCGCCAGATCTGGCCTACGGCAAAACCGGCGTCCCGGGGATCCCGGCCAACTCCACTCTGGTCTTTGATGTAGAGCTGCTGGATATCAAACCGGCGCCGAAAGCAGATGCTCAGCCGGAAGCCGCTGGCGATGCGAAAGCCGCAGACGCGAAAGCTGACGCTAAGAAGTAATCGGGTTCAGGCCGCCGTCTCGTCAGAGGCGGCGGCTTTTTTATTGCGCGCAGATATAATTAAAACTGGAAAGATCCTCAGGCGCTGTATTACTTTAGATAGCTTAATAATGATGATGAGCCTGCCCTGACAATAACGACAGGCTCCTGAAAAGGAGTGCTTTTTTTCATGTCCAGGTCGCTTTTAACCAACGAAACCAGCGAGCTTGACCTGCTGGATCAACGTCCCTTTGACCAGACCGATTTCGATATTCTTAAATCTTATGAAGCGGTGGTGGACGGGTTGGCGATGCTCATCGGTTCGCACTGTGAAATCGTGCTGCATTCTTTGCAGGATCTGAAATGCTCTGCCATCCGTATCGCCAATGGTGAACATACCGGCCGCCAAATCGGTTCACCGATTACCGATCTTGCGCTGCGCATGCTGCACGATATGACGGGCGCCGATAGCAGCGTTTCCAAATGCTACTTTACCCGCGCCAAAAGCGGCGTCCTGATGAAGTCGGTGACGATTGCCATCCGCAACCGCGATCACCGGGTGATTGGTCTGTTGTGCATCAACATGAATCTGGATGTGCCGTTTTCGCAGATCATGAGCACCTTTATTCCACCAGAAACGCCTGAGGTTAACTCGCCGGTGAACTTTGCTTCCTCGGTTGACGATCTGGTCGCCCAGACTCTGGAATTCACCATCGAAGAGGTGAATGCCGATCGCAGCGTGTCGAACAATGCTAAAAACCGTCAAATCGTGCTGAATCTCTACGAGAAAGGGATCTTCGATATTAAAGACGCCATTAACCAGGTGGCCGATCGTCTGAATATCTCCAAGCACACCGTCTACCTCTATATTCGCCAGTTCAAAAGCGGTGATTTCCAGGGGCTGGATAAGTAATGCGTTTTGCCCTCACGGTGACCGGACCTGCCTATGGCACGCAGCAGGCGAGCAGCGCCTGGCAATTTGCTCAGGCCGTGCTGCAGGAAGGCCATGAGCTGGCGTGCGTTTTTTTCTATCGCGAAGGCGTGCTTAACGCTAACCAGTTGACGGCGCCCGCCAGCGATGAGTTCGATCTGGTGCGCGGGTGGCAATCCCTCCACAATGAGCACGGCGTCGCGCTGCATATCTGCGTGGCGGCCGCCCTGCGTCGTGGCGTAACGGACGAACGCGAAGCGCAACAGCTCGCTCTGCCTGGCCATAATCTGCAGCCGGGTTTTACGTTAAGCGGACTTGGCGCGCTGGCGGAAGCGGCGCTCACTTGCGATCGGATGGTACAGTTCTGATGAAACGTGTGGCTTTCGTTTTTTCTTCCGCGCCGCACGGCAGCGCCGCCGGCAGGGAGGGCCTCGATGCCTTATTAGCCACCTCCGCCCTCACCGACGAGATTGGCGTGTTTTTCGTGGGCGACGGCGTGTTTCAGCTGTTGCCCGCCCAGCGGCCTGGTGCTGTGCTGGCCCGCGACTACATCGCCACCTTTAAACTGCTGTCGCTATACGATATCGACCAGTGCTGGCTGTGCGCCGAGTCGGCGCGAGAGCGCGGACTGGATCCCGCGACCCCGTGGGTGGTGGATGCCGAATGCCTGGCGCCGGATGCCCTGCGCGCCCGTCTGCATGAATTTGATGTGATTTTGCGTTTCTGAGGCCCCCATGCTCCATACGCTCAGTGTTTCTCCCTGGCATGCCGATATCGCAGCAATGCTTCGCTTGATGGAGCAGGGTGACGATCTGTTACTGCTGTCTGATGGTGTCGCGGCGGCTATCGCCGGCGGCCGCTTCCTTGAGATCCTGCAATCCGCCCCCATAACCCTTTACGTGCTGCAAGACGACGTTGACGCCCGCGGGCTAACTGGTCAAATTGCGGACAGTGTCGGCAGGGTTAGCTATACTGATTTCGTCAGACTCACAGTCAAACATGCCGGTCAGTTGGCCTGGTGATGGCGGGATCGTTGTATATTTCTTGACACCTTTTCGGCACCGCCCTAAAATTCTGCGTCCTCATAATATATGAGGCGATTTATTACGTGTTTACGAAGCAAAAGCTAAAACCAGGAGCTATTTAATGGCAACAATTAACCAGCTGGTACGCAAACCACGCGCGCGCAAAGTTGCAAAGAGCAACGTGCCAGCGCTGGAAGCCTGCCCGCAGAAACGTGGCGTATGTACTCGCGTATATACCACCACTCCTAAGAAACCGAACTCCGCACTGCGTAAAGTTTGCCGTGTGCGTCTGACTAACGGTTTCGAAGTCACCTCCTACATCGGTGGTGAAGGTCACAACCTGCAGGAGCACTCCGTGATCCTGATCCGTGGCGGTCGTGTTAAAGACCTTCCGGGTGTTCGTTACCACACCGTTCGTGGTGCGCTTGACTGCTCCGGCGTTAAAGACCGTAAGCAGGCTCGCTCCAAGTACGGCGTGAAGCGTCCTAAGGCTTAATGGTTCTCCGTTAAGTAAGGCCAAACTGATTTATCTTAATGTCATACTAAACTCTTAGAGTTTTGGACAATCCTGAATTAACAACGGAGTATTTCCATGCCACGTCGTCGCGTCATTGGTCAGCGTAAAATTCTGCCGGATCCGAAGTTCGGATCAGAACTGCTGGCTAAATTTGTCAATATCCTGATGGTAGATGGTAAAAAATCTACTGCAGAAACTATCGTATACAGCGCGCTGGAGACCCTGGCTCAGCGTTCTGGTAAATCTGAACTGGAAGCCTTCGAAGTTGCGCTCGAAAACGTGCGCCCGACTGTCGAAGTTAAGTCCCGCCGCGTAGGTGGTTCTACTTATCAGGTTCCAGTTGAAGTTCGTCCGGTCCGTCGTAATGCCCTGGCAATGCGTTGGATCGTTGAAGCTGCTCGTAAACGCGGTGATAAATCCATGGCTCTGCGCCTGGCGAACGAACTCACTGATGCTGCAGACAACAAAGGTACTGCAGTTAAGAAACGTGAAGACGTTCACCGTATGGCCGAAGCCAACAAGGCGTTCGCTCACTACCGTTGGTAATCCCTTCGGAGTCATAGTCACCAGGCGGGCGCTTCAGATGAGTCGCCCGCTCTGGATAACTTAACTGAACGCCTAAAGAAATAAACGAGGAATCAAATGGCTCGTACAACACCCATCGCACGCTACCGTAACATCGGTATCAGTGCGCACATCGACGCCGGTAAAACCACTACTACCGAACGTATTCTGTTCTACACCGGTGTAAACCACAAAATCGGTGAAGTTCATGACGGCGCCGCTACCATGGACTGGATGGAGCAGGAGCAGGAACGTGGTATCACCATCACTTCCGCTGCGACTACTGCATTCTGGTCTGGTATGGCTAAGCAGTATGAACCGCACCGTGTAAACATCATCGACACCCCGGGGCACGTTGACTTCACTATCGAAGTAGAACGTTCCATGCGTGTTCTTGATGGTGCGGTAATGGTTTACTGCGCAGTTGGTGGTGTTCAGCCGCAGTCTGAAACCGTATGGCGTCAGGCAAACAAATATAAAGTTCCGCGCATCGCGTTCGTTAACAAAATGGACCGCATGGGCGCTAACTTCCTGAAAGTTGTTGGTCAGATCAAAACCCGTCTGGGCGCGAACCCGGTTCCGCTGCAGCTGGCAATTGGTGCTGAAGAAGGTTTCACCGGCGTTGTTGACCTGGTGAAAATGAAAGCCATCAACTGGAACGATGCAGACCAGGGCGTAACCTTCGAATACGAAGATATCCCGGCTGACATGCAGGACCTGGCTGACGAATGGCACCAGAACCTGATCGAGTCCGCAGCTGAAGCTTCTGAAGAGCTGATGGAAAAATACCTGGGTGGTGAAGAACTGACTGAAGAAGAGATCAAAAAAGCTCTGCGTCAGCGCGTTCTGAACAACGAAATCATCCTGGTAACCTGTGGTTCTGCGTTCAAGAACAAAGGTGTTCAGGCGATGCTGGATGCGGTAGTTGACTACCTGCCATCCCCGGTTGACGTTCCGGCGATCAACGGCATCCTGGACGACGGTAAAGATACTCCGGCTGAGCGTCACGCAAGCGACGACGAGCCGTTCTCTGCACTGGCGTTCAAAATCGCTACCGACCCGTTCGTGGGCAACCTGACCTTCTTCCGCGTGTACTCCGGTGTGGTTAACTCTGGTGATACCGTACTGAACTCCGTGAAAGCTGCACGTGAGCGTTTCGGTCGTATCGTACAGATGCACGCTAACAAACGTGAAGAGATCAAAGAAGTTCGCGCGGGCGACATCGCTGCTGCAATCGGTCTGAAAGACGTAACTACTGGTGACACCCTGTGTGACCCGGATGCGCCGATCATTCTGGAGCGTATGGAATTCCCTGAGCCGGTAATCTCCATCGCCGTTGAGCCGAAAACCAAAGCTGACCAGGAAAAAATGGGTCTGGCTCTGGGTCGTCTGGCTAAAGAAGACCCGTCTTTCCGCGTATGGACTGACGAAGAGTCTAACCAGACCATTATCGCCGGTATGGGTGAGCTGCACCTCGACATCATCGTTGACCGTATGAAGCGTGAATTCAACGTTGAAGCGAACGTCGGTAAACCTCAGGTTGCTTACCGTGAAGCGATTCGCGCGAAAGTTACCGATATCGAAGGTAAACACGCCAAGCAGTCTGGTGGTCGTGGTCAGTACGGTCACGTTGTGATCGACATGTACCCGCTGGAGCCGGGCTCTAACCCGAAAGGTTACGAGTTCATCAACGACATCAAAGGTGGTGTAATTCCTGGCGAATACATCCCGGCCGTTGATAAAGGCATCCAGGAACAGCTGAAAGCTGGTCCGCTGGCAGGTTACCCGGTAGTTGATATGGGTATCCGTCTGCACTTCGGTTCTTACCACGACGTTGACTCCTCTGAGCTGGCGTTTAAACTGGCTGCGTCTATTGCCTTTAAAGAAGGCTTTAAGAAAGCAAAACCAGTTCTGCTTGAGCCGATCATGAAGGTTGAAGTAGAAACTCCGGAAGAGAACACTGGTGACGTTATCGGTGACTTGAGCCGTCGTCGCGGTATGCTGCGCGGTCAGGAATCCGAAGTAACCGGCGTTAAGATCCACGCTGAAGTACCGCTGTCCGAAATGTTCGGTTATGCAACTCAGCTGCGTTCTCTGACCAAAGGTCGTGCATCATACACCATGGAATTCCTGAAGTATGATGATGCGCCGAACAACGTTGCTCAGGCCGTTATTGAAGCCCGTGGTAAATAATCCACAGGATTAAAACCTAAGTCCCGTGCTCTCTCCGAAGGGGAGAGCACTATAGTAAGGAATATAGCCGTGTCTAAAGAAAAATTTGAACGTACAAAACCGCACGTCAACGTTGGTACTATCGGCCACGTTGACCATGGTAAAACTACCCTGACTGCTGCCATCACTACCGTTCTGGCTAAAACCTACGGTGGTTCCGCTCGCGCATTCGACCAGATCGATAACGCGCCGGAAGAAAAAGCTCGTGGTATCACCATCAACACCTCTCACGTTGAATATGACACCCCGACTCGCCACTACGCGCACGTAGACTGCCCGGGCCACGCCGACTATGTTAAAAACATGATCACCGGTGCT
>NZ_JAAABE010000006.1:0-364508 GCF_009900705.1 Klebsiella sp. Q2
CATGTGTTAGGCCTGCCGCCAGCGTTCAATCTGAGCCATGATCAAACTCTTCAATTTAAGTTTGATGCTCAAAGAATTAAACTTCGTAATGAATTACGTGTTCACTCTTGAGACTTGGTATTCATTTTTCGTCCGGGGACGTTAAGAATCCATGTCACTTTGAGTGCCCACACAGATTGTCTGATAAATTGTTAAAGAGCAGTTGCGACGCGCTTTAGCGCTCTGTCGCGAGGTGGCGTATATTACGCTTTCCTCTTTCAGAGTCAACCCGTTTTTCAGGATTTTTCTCTTCAACCGAACCGGCTGTTTGTGTGAAGTGATTCACATCCGCCGTGTCGATGGAGGCGCATTATAGGGAGCCCGCCGGGAATGACAAGCGGAAAAATACAATTTTATTTCAACCGCTCATCTTTTATACGTAACGCTTATTTTTGCTGCTTTTTAATCGCCGCCGGCAGCTCTGTCAGGCTATTTAGCACCCAGTCCGCGGCTTTTTCCGCTTCTTCAGTAACAGGCTTACCGGTACGCACCAGCACTTTAGTACCGACATCAGCAGCCGCTGCAGCCTGCATATCTTCCAGTTTGTCCCCAACCATATAGGAAGCGGCCATATCGATATGCAGATAATCGCGGGCGGAGATCAGCATCCCCGGATGCGGTTTACGGCAATCACAGGTCTGACGGTACTCCTCAACCGCACCCTGCGGGTGATGCGGGCAATAATAGATACCGTCCAGATCGACGCCACGGTCTGCCAGGGACCAGTCCATCCATTCGGTCAGCGTTTCAAACTGGGCTTCGGTAAATTTACCGCGAGCAATACCGGACTGGTTAGTGACCAGCACCAGCGCGTAGCCCATCTCTTTTAGTTCGCGCATTGCGTCAATGACGCCATCGATAAATTCAAAATTGT
The DNA here is from genome assembly GCF_009900705.1 of Klebsiella sp. Q2. NCBI lineage: Bacteria > Pseudomonadati > Pseudomonadota > Gammaproteobacteria > Enterobacterales > Enterobacteriaceae > Klebsiella > Klebsiella sp. Q2. The sequence goes on from NZ_JAAABE010000006.1 coordinate 914, forward strand.
CGATTTCGTGGACGTAGCCATGATCGACATTAATAGTGCCGTCACGGTCGAGAAAAATTGCGGGTACTGACTTTGCCACCGGTTTGCTCCTGAAAAAGGCTAGTGCCGTTAGTATCGCATGTTTCCGCATGCAAGAAAGTGCTCATTATAAAGAGTCAGATTGATTTAGACGTCTGGATGCCTTAACATCCATTTCATTGCCAGGCATCGCCTGGATACGGCAGAAGAAAATGCCACGGCAAACGGCTAAACGATAATAAATAACTGATGATTAAACTTTCCAATATCACCAAAGTGTTCCAGCAGGGGAATCGCAGCATTCAGGCGCTGAATAACGTCAGCCTGCATGTCCCTGCCGGACAGATTTACGGCGTCATCGGTGCCTCCGGCGCCGGTAAAAGTACGCTGATTCGCTGCGTTAACCTGCTGGAGCGCCCGACCGAGGGCAGCGTACAGGTTGACGGTCAGGAGCTGACTGCGCTGTCGGAAAAAGAGCTAACCCGCGCTCGCCGTCAGATTGGCATGATTTTCCAGCATTTTAACCTGCTGGCATCCCGCACCGTTTTCGGCAACGTGGCGTTACCTCTGGAGCTGGATAACACGCCACAGGCAGAAATCAAACGCCGCGTGACGGAGCTGCTGGATCTTGTCGGCCTGGGTGATAAGCACGACAGCTATCCGGCTAATCTCTCCGGCGGTCAGAAACAGCGTGTCGCCATTGCCCGCGCGCTGGCCAGTAACCCCAAGGTACTGCTGTGCGATGAAGCCACCAGCGCCCTGGATCCGGCCACCACCCGTTCCATTCTCGAACTGCTGAAAGATATTAACCGTCGTCTGGGGCTGACCATCCTGCTGATCACCCACGAAATGGATGTGGTGAAACGCATTTGCGACTGCGTGGCAGTGATTAGCAACGGCCAGTTGATTGAGCAGGACACGGTGAGCGAAGTCTTCTCCCATCCGAAGACGCCGCTGGCCCAGCAGTTTATTCAGTCGACCCTGCACCTGGATATTCCGGATGACTACCAGGCGCGCCTGAAACCTACCGCTACAGCGGATAGCGTACCGATGCTGCGCATGGAATTTACCGGCCACTCCGTCGATGCGCCGCTGCTTTCTGAAACCGCGCGTCGCTTCAACGTGAATAACAACATTATTAGCGCGCAGATGGATTATGCCGGCGGAGTGAAGTTCGGCATCATGCTGACTGAAATGCACGGTACACAGGAAGACACTCAGGCGGCTATCGCCTGGCTGCAGGAACATCATGTAAAAGTAGAGGTATTGGGTTATGTCTGAGGCAATGATGTGGCTGCTGTTGCGCGGCGTATGGGAAACGCTGGCAATGACCTTTGTCTCCGGCTTCTTCGGTTTTGTCCTTGGTCTGCCGGTGGGCGTGCTGCTGTACGTGACCCGTCCGGGGCAAATCGTCGCCAATGCTAAACTGTACCGGACGCTGTCGGCGCTGGTGAACATTTTCCGCTCCATCCCGTTCATTATCCTGTTGGTCTGGATGATCCCGTTTACCCGCGTGATCGTCGGCACCTCAATCGGCCTGCAGGCGGCGATCGTGCCGTTGACAGTGGGCGCCGCGCCGTTTATCGCTCGCATGGTGGAGAACGCGCTGCTGGAGATCCCGACAGGCCTTATTGAAGCCTCCCGGGCAATGGGCGCTACGCCGCTGCAGATCGTGCGTAAGGTTCTGCTGCCTGAAGCGCTGCCGGGTCTGGTCAACGCCGCCACTATCACTCTTATCACCCTGGTGGGCTATTCCGCCATGGGCGGCGCGGTGGGCGCCGGCGGTTTGGGGCAGATTGGTTATCAGTATGGCTATATCGGCTACAACGCCACCGTGATGAATACCGTACTGGTATTGCTGGTTATTCTGGTTTATTTAATTCAATTCTCTGGCGATCGCATCGTCCGGGCTGTGACTCATAAATAACGTTATTGGCAGACAACACTCATTCTTACAGGAAGGAAATAACATGGCCTTTAATTTCAAAACCTTTGCGGCAGTTGGTGCGTTAATCGGTTCTCTGGCGCTGGTGGGTTGCGGTCAGGATGAAAAAGATCCGAATCATATTAAAGTCGGCGTTATCGTCGGGGCGGAGCAGCAGGTCGCTGAAGTCGCGCAGAAAGTGGCAAAAGAGAAGTATGGCCTTGACGTTGAGCTGGTGACCTTCAACGATTACGTTCTGCCGAACGAAGCGCTGAGCAAAGGTGATATCGACGTCAACGCCTTCCAGCATAAACCGTACCTCGACCAGCAGATTAAAGACCGCGGCTACAAGCTGGTGGCTGTCGGCAACACCTTCGTCTACCCGATCGCGGGTTACTCGAAGAAAATCAAATCGCTGGACGAACTGCAGCCGGGCTCGCAGATCGCCGTCCCTAACGATCCGACCAACCTCGGTCGTTCTCTGCTGCTGCTGCAGCAGGTGGGCCTGATCAAACTGAAAGACGGCGTTGGCCTGCTGCCGACCTCGCTGGATATCGTCGAGAACCCGAAAAACCTGAAGATTGTTGAACTGGAAGCGCCGCAGCTGCCGCGTTCTCTCGACGACGCGCAGATTGCGCTGGCCGTTATCAACACCACTTACGCCAGTCAGATTGGCCTGACCCCGGCGAAAGACGGCATCTTTGTTGAAGGGAAAGAGTCGCCGTACGTGAACCTGATCGTGGCGCGTGAAGACAATAAAGATGCTGAGAATGTGAAAAAATTCGTTCAGGCTTACCAGAGCGATGAAGTTTACGAAGCAGCAAACAAGATCTTTAACGGCGGCGCAGTGAAAGGCTGGTAATCTTTTCTCACCGTAATATCATTCAGGACGGGCTTCACGCCCGTCTTGTCATTTATGCAAGCACCTGATTCAATAACGCCCTGTTTTTTATTCATTGAGGAAATATTATGCGTGCTTTACCGGTCTGTTTGATAGCACTCATGTTAAGCGGTTGTTCCATGCTAAGCAGATCTCCCGTCGAGCCTGTTCAAAGCACTGCAACTCCTCCGGTTAAATCGGAGCCGACCAAACCACGCGCAACCCGTCCGGCGCCGGTACGTATTTATACCGATGCGTCAGAGCTGGTAGGTAAACCGTTCCGCGATCTGGGTGAAGTGTCTGGCGAGTCCTGCCAGGCTTCGAATCAGGATTCTCCGCCGAATATCCCTACCGCCCGCAAGCGCCTGCAGATTAATGCCGCACGAATGAAAGCCAATGCTGTCCTGCTGCACCGCTGCGAAGTGACCAGCGGTACCCCAGGCTGCTACCGTCAGGCGGTTTGTCTGGGCTCGGCGCTTAACGTATCGGCGCAATGAGTGCATTTCAGTTCGCGCAGATAGGCGTTATCCGCTCGCCGTATAAAGAGAAGTTTGCCGTGCCTCGCCAGCCGGGTCTGGTCAAGCACGGCGGCGGAGAACTCCATCTGATCGCGCCCTACAACCAGGCCGACGCCGTGCGTGGTCTGGAAAGCTTCAGCCATCTGTGGATCTTGTTTGTGTTTCATCAGACCATGGAAGGCGGCTGGCGTCCGACGGTGCGCCCTCCCCGTCTCGGGGGCAACGCGCGTATGGGCGTCTTCGCCACCCGTTCCACGTTTCGCCCCAATCCCATTGGCATGTCGCTGGTTGAGCTGAAGGGCGTTCGCTGTCAGAAAGAGCAGGTGATACTGGAGCTCGGCAGCCTCGATCTCGTCGACGGTACGCCGGTGGTCGACATCAAACCCTATCTGCCGTTTGCCGAAGCGCTGCCCAACGCGCACGCCAGCTACGCGCAACAGGCACCGCAGGCGGATCAGGTCGTCAGTTTTACCGCCGAGGTCGAAACGCAGCTTTTGCATCTGGAGAAGCGTTATCCGCATCTGAAGGCGTTTATCCGAGAGGTGCTGGCGCAGGATCCGCGCCCGGCCTACCGTAAAGAGGAAGAGGCAGGTAAAAATTACGCTGTCTGGCTGCTGGATTTCAACGTCCGCTGGCGGGTGACTGCCGCCGGTTTTGAAGTCTTTGCCCTCGAAGCGCGCTAATTTTATTTTCCTCTCTTTTGGCATCTTTGCCACACTGGTAAACTAAACCACTTTTTTTGTTTCAGGCTGGGCAACCAGCCTGTTCCGCTCGTTTAACTGGAACCGTTACAACATGCGTACTAGCCAATATCTGCTCTCCACTCTGAAGGAGACACCTGCCGACGCCGAGGTAATCAGCCACCAGCTGATGCTGCGCGCCGGGATGATCCGCAAGCTGGCCTCCGGGTTATACACCTGGCTGCCGACCGGCGTGCGCGTCCTGAAAAAAGTCGAAAACATCGTGCGTGAAGAGATGAACAACGCCGGTGCGATCGAGGTGTTAATGCCGGTCGTTCAGCCATCTGAACTATGGCAGGAGAGCGGTCGCTGGGAGCAGTACGGCCCGGAACTGCTGCGCATTGCCGATCGTGGCGATCGTCCGTTCGTCCTCGGTCCAACCCACGAAGAGGTCATCACCGACCTGATCCGCAACGAGCTGAACTCCTATAAGCAGCTGCCGCTGAACTTCTATCAGATCCAGACCAAATTCCGCGACGAAGTGCGTCCGCGTTTCGGCGTGATGCGCTCCCGCGAATTCCTGATGAAAGATGCGTACTCTTTCCATACTTCGCAGGAATCGCTGCAGGAAACCTACGATGCGATGTACGCCGCTTACAGTAAAATCTTCAGCCGCATGGGGCTGGACTTCCGCGCGGTACAGGCTGATACCGGCTCTATCGGCGGCAGCGCCTCTCATGAATTCCAGGTGCTGGCGCAGAGCGGCGAAGACGATGTGATCTTCTCCGACAGCTCCGACTACGCGGCAAACATCGAGTTTGCGGAAGCCGTTGCGCCGAAAACGCCGCGCGCGGCCGCCACCCAGGAGATGACCCTGGTCGACACGCCGAACGCCAAAACCATCGCCGAGCTGGTTGAGCAGTTCAACCTGCCGATCGAAAAAACCGTGAAAACCCTGCTGGTGAAAGCGGTTGAAGATAGCGCTTCCCCGCTGGTTGCCCTGCTGGTGCGCGGCGATCACGAGCTGAACGAAGTGAAAGCGGAAAAACTGCCGCAGGTCGCCAGCCCGCTGACCTTCGCCACCGAAGAAGAGATCCGCGCCCTGGTGAAAGCCGGTCCGGGCTCCCTGGGTCCGGTGAACCTGCCGGTGCCGGTGATTATCGACCGTACTGTGGCGGTGATGAGCGATTTCGCCGCCGGCGCCAACATCGATGGCAAACACTACTTCGGCATCAACTGGGACCGCGATGTCGCCACGCCGGAAGTCGCGGACATCCGTAACGTCGTCGCCGGCGATCCGAGCCCGGACGGCAAAGGTACCCTGCTTATCAAGCGCGGTATCGAAGTGGGTCATATCTTCCAGCTGGGGACGAAGTACTCCGAGGCGATGAAAGCCGCGGTCCAGGGCGAAGATGGTCGCAACCAGATCCTGACGATGGGTTGCTATGGTATCGGGGTCACTCGCGTAGTGGCGGCGGCGATTGAGCAGAACTTTGACGATCGCGGTATCGTCTGGCCGGATGCGATTGCGCCGTTCCAGGTGGCGATCCTGCCGATGAACATGCACAAATCTTACCGTGTGCAGGAGCTGGCGGAGAAACTGTACGCCGAGCTGAGCGCCCAGGGTATTGAAGTGCTGATGGACGATCGTAAAGAGCGTCCGGGCGTGATGTTCGCCGATATGGAGCTGATCGGTATCCCGCACACCATCGTGCTGGGCGATCGTAACCTCGACAATGACGATATCGAATACAAGTATCGTCGCAACGGTGAGAAGCAGCTGATTAAGACCGGGGATATTGTGGAATATCTGGTTAAAGCGATAAAAGGCTAATCACCCAACCAGGGCCCTGAACGGATGTCAGGGCCTTTTTTTTACAAGGACTGTACCCATGACTGCACCTCTTCTCAGCAGCGGGCTGCTGACCTCCACCCTGCTCCTGCCTACCGCCTGCACTGTAGACGTCGGCCGTAACGCCCCTTCCGCATCCGCGACCGATAGCCGCTCACTGCCATGGGCGGTCCCCCTCCAGCGCCAAAGCTCGATTGCCGGCAGCGGACTGCGCGAAATCGCCGAAAGCGACCTACGTTCCGGCGACCTGCTCTTCTTCTCCAGCCTCGGCGTCACTTCGTTTGGGATCCGCGCCTTCAGTCCCTCTTCCGTGAGCCACGTCGCGCTGTATCTGGTGAACAAACCGAAGGCCGGTGCGGAGTAAAAGAACGATTTGCCCTTTCCCACCCGTCATGAGGCTCATGATTCGTGCGCTATGGTTGGTGGAAAAGGGGGACGGTAAAACCACCATGAACGAAGTCCGCTGGCCGGCTACCGCTGAGGCGTATCTCCTGCCCATTCCCCGGGCAGGAGCCGGACAATCAGTGTCCGCAGTCTTTCCCTGGAATAAATTTGCCGGCCTGATCCGTCATCAGCGTTTTCATCATTTCGCCGGTATCCGGGTTCGCCTCGAGGGTAAAGTGCCCTTCCACCACCAGCAGAACCGGACGTGAATCATTGCCGCGGGCAGCGGCATAATCCCGCTCAAGCTGGGCATTGTTCGCCACCGCGACGCGTTTACCGGTCGCGCAATCAGTAAAGGTTGCCGCATCGGCCATATAGAAGTACATGCCACGCATCGCCATCGGGGTGGTCGGCAGGCTGGCCTTCACCGGCTCCAGGGTATAGTTGAGAGGAGACTGAATGGGACTCCCGTTGCGGTCGAGCATCTCCAGCTTGTCGCCCTTCGCGCGAAAGTACGATTTTTCGCCCTTGCTGTTGGTCAGTACCAGCTTATCCGCTGTACGCGCCCAGGTGCCGTAAGAGGCAAAGGAAGATGGTTCACGACCAGCGCCCTGGTAGTGCTCATTCATCACCCAGGTACCGTCTTTTTCCAGGAACAGCGAGGTGTCGATGCCTTCGCAATCCGCGCAGGGCAGCACCCCACGCCAGCTTTGCTGCATCGGTTTGAGCTCTTCCATCGCTGCCGGCTGAACCGTGTCATTTTCGGCGCGATGGTTACAACCAAACAGCGCGAACAGCGAACAGGCCGCTATCACGGAGAATATGATTTTCTTCACTCTACTTTCCTTATGATCCATTCCACCCGTTCGCCGACGCCTTCACTGGCGAACTTTTCCACGCAGCGCCTTGACTGAGGACTTTTGCGCCTTAGAAGCAAGGCGACGCTCTTTGGATGCCCGAGTCGGTCGCGTCTCCCGGCGACTTTTTTGCACTGCGGTTAATTCTTTGATAAGGGCCACCAGCCGGGCGATCGCCGCTTCGCGGTTCATCTCCTGACTGCGATATTCCTGAGCCTTAATGATAACCACACCGTCAGCAGAAATTAAGTGATGGCTGGCGGCGAGCAGGCGCTCTTTGTAAAACGCCGGCAGGCTCGAGGCTTTAATATCGAAGCGCAGATGGATCGCGGTCGACGCTTTGTTCACGTGCTGGCCCCCGGCCCCCTGGGCGCGAATACCTTCCAGCGTGATCTCGTTGTCAGCAATGGCCACACTGCGGCTGATAGCAATCATGCCGGCGCTTGCCAGGCGGTAAGCTGAATTTCCAGATTATTCTGAGCATCGGATAACCAGATGCTCCCCTCCTGCAAAGTAGCCTGCAGCGTCATCGTGCGGTCGGCAAAAGCGCTAAGCTGCGCCAGCTGGGCATCATCAAGATACCAGATGGTCAGCTTCGGGTACGCCGCAAGCTTGTTCTGATTTTGCTGCCACCAGATTTCAGCCGCCCGGCTGTTATAGGCGAACAACGCCACCGCCTGCGCCCGCGAGCAGGCTTTCTTGATACGTTTTTCGTCCGGCAGCCCCAGCTCGATCCACAGATCAACCCCGAGATGATCGTTAAGCAGCCACAGCTCCGGCTCGTCGTCTGACGAGAGGCCGCGCGTAAACTGCAGCCGTTCATCGGCATATTTGATCCACGCCAGCAGGCGCAGCATCATGCGCTCCTGGGTTTCCGACGGGTGCTGCGCCAGCGTCAGGTTAGCATCCAGAAACTGGTTGCGATCCAGATCGGCTACATTCACCGCGGCTTTATATATCGTCGCTTTCAGCGCCATGAATAAACTCCTGAAAAAAATGGCGTACATTGTAGCGAAACTGGCGGCAAAAGGCTGTCAGCAATCGCAGCAACCTGTTTCATCCTGCTGAAATTGCTTAAATGACTATGATATAGTTCCCTTGCTAAACAGAGTTTATCTTCGTAGGCTTAAACTTGCATCCCACGGTTGAGTCAGAACGCTGACAGGAGGGCATGTGGACCACTATTGTGAGTTAATACGCAAGCGGTATGCGGAAATAGCCAGCGGAGACTTAGGGTATATCCCGGATGCGCTGGGTTGCGTGTTGAAAGTATTGAATGAGATTGCGGCGGATGAGGCCCTTTCGGAGTCAGTCAGGGAAAAGGCCGCTTATGCGGCAGCAAACTTACTGGTGAGCGATTATGTCAATGAATGATACTTATCAACCCATTAACTGCGATGATTACGACAACCTGGAGCTGGCCTGCCAGCATCACCTGGTGCTGACGCTGGCGCTGAAGGATGGCGAACAGCTGCAGGCGAAGGCCAGCGATCTAATCTCGCGTAAAAATATCGAGTATCTGGTGGTCGAACTCGCCGGCAACGTCCGCGAGCTGCGCCTGGATAAAATCGCCAGCTTCAGTCACCCGGAAATCGGCACCGTGGTGGTGAGCGAATCCTGAATCAAAACGGGCTTAACCGCCCGTTTTCCTCCATGTCAGACTGACCCCTTCCCCGTCTTTGACTTCACCTTCGTGGGTCACAAACAGATTGTCCGCTGCGGCAATCGGCGTTTCACCGTAAAACAGCAGCGGCGTGGTGTCTCGTCGCCACGGAGCAACGCCCAGCTCCTGCCAGATCTTCTTTAGCTTACGGCCGCCATGACGCCCGACGATATGCAGATTGCCGCTGGCGCGAAAGCGGACGGTGATCGGCTCATCCGCCGAGGGCGGGCGCAGCCTGCCGCCCGGCTGCAGCATCAGCTCGCCGAGACCGTCCGCCAGCCGCAGCGGCTGGCGCCAGTCGGGCCAGTGCTGGACGCTATCCGCCTGCCCGGGTACATATCTCACCCAGTACAAGCGCTGCTGAAAACGACGGACGGTAAATTCCCCCAACCGCAGGCAGGGGCTGGCATCTTCCCGCGCCAGCGCCACCTCGTGCCAGAGGCGCTCCGGCACCTCGCGGGCCGGCATCGGCGCCCGCTGCCCGGCGAGCCAGCGACGCAGCAGCGCCGCGCGGCGGGGAGAACTCATCGACGTCAGTGGCGCGATAGCCAGCGACCCGTCTTCGGCCGCCAGCGACGCGAGCTCCGCCGCCAGTAACTCGTCCAGCAGTTGCTCCTGCTCGGCGCACAGGCTGGCGCTGCGGGCGACGGCCTCGCTAAAGTGCGGCCAGCGCTCGCGCAGCAGCGGGATCACCCGCAGGCGCAGAAAGTTGCGGTCATAGGTATCGTCCTGATTACTCTCATCTTCAATCCACGACAACTGATGGGCGAGCGCCCACTGGCGTAGCGATTCGCGGGTTTCATTGAGGAGAGGACGCAGTAGTCGGCTCTCGGCAAAGGCAGAGGATGGCGCCATCGCCGACAGACCAGTAGGACCGCTGCCGCGTTTTAACGCCAGCAGCAGCGTTTCGCATTGGTCATCCTGGTGCTGGGCGGTCACTAACACCTCGCCGGCATTGAGCGTATCCTGAAAGGCCTGATAGCGCGCCGCACGGGCATGGGCCTCGACGCCCAGGCCGCCCCGGGCTAACGTCACGCGATGCACCACCAACGGCACCTGCCACTGCTGGCAAATCTGCCGACAGTGCGCCACCCAGTCGTCTGCGTGGGCGCTAAGGCCGTGGTGAACATGCACCGCCCGCAGCGTCAGCGAGGGATCCTGTTCCCGCAGCAGCACCAGCTGATGCAGAAGAACCGTCGAGTCCAGACCGCCGCTGAAGGCCACCAGCAGCTGGCGATGGGGATGAAGCGTATGCGCAATGTCAGCCGTCATAACCACAAACATACCGAGAAGTGATGGCCCGGCACGTTACCGGGCCAGGGTCGCGCTGGCAAGGTTTACTGCTGATATATTTCCAGCGGCAGGTCGTCCGGATCGCTAAAGAAGGTAAAGCGTTTACCGGTAAAGGGATCGACGCGAATCGCTTCGCACTCCACGCCATGCGCAGTCAAATGCGCTACCGCAGCGTCGATATCATCCACGCTAAAGGCCAGATGACGCAGCCCGCAGGCTTCCGGACGACTGGGGCGGGCCGGCGGAAACGGGAACGAGAACAGCTCAATCACATACTCGCCGTTGAGCGCCAGATCGCCTTTCCAGGAGTCACGCTCGGCGCGATAAAACTCGCTTTGCAGCGTAAACCCCAGAGTATCGCAATAGAACGCTTTACTGCGGGCGTAGTCGGTCGCAATGATGGCAATATGGTGAACCCGTTTCAAACCCAGCATGGTCAAACTCCTTCTGTTAAGCCAGCCACGTTACTCGTGCGCGCCGTTAATGCGCAAGCCTTTCGTCATTTTTTAAGACTCGTACCCGATAAACGCCGTCCTCATCGCGCTTCGCGCCGTGAATATCGGTCTCAAACCCCGGGTAATGACGTCCTATGGAGCAGAGCATCAGCAGGAAGTCGAGCACCGCCCGGCTCTCCTCCGTGATCATCTCTCCTGGCATCAGCAGCGGTACCCCCGGCGGATAAGGGAGGATCATGTTGGCCGAAATCCGGCCCACCAGGTTCTCCAGTTCAATGGTTTCCACCTCACCTTTAATCTGGCGCTGCCAGGCATGATGCGGCGTCATTTTCATTTCCGGCAGGACGTCAAAGGCGCTGAGCATCAGCTGCGGCAGCTGGTGCTGGCGGATCAAGCGGTGGATCCCCTGCGCCAGATCCTGGATCCGCATATTGCGGTAGAAGTCGGGATCTTCGGCGTACAGATCCGGCAGCATATTCTTCACCCGCAGATTGAGATCGTAGGCACGCTTAAATTCGGTCAGGCCGCGCAGCAGCCCCATCGCCCGGGTTTTATCGATACCGATGCTAAAGAGGAACAGCAGGTTGTAGGGGCCTGTTTTCTCCACCACCACGCCCCGCTCGTCGAGGAACTTCGCCACCAGCGCCGCCGGGATCCCCTCTTCATCCATATTCCCTTGCTCGTCCATGCCCGGCGTCAGAATGGTGACCTTCACCGGATCGAGATACATATGATCCGCATCGGCATCTTTGAAACCGTGCCAGTCTTCGCCCGGCGCTACCGGCCAGCACTCGGCTTTATCCACCGCTTCCGGCTGCCAGATATCAAAGAACCAGCCGTCCGACTCTTCGCGCAGTCGCTGCACCTCTTTACGGAAGTCCAGCGCCCGCTCAATGGAGCGCTGGATCAGGCGCTTACCGGAGTTACCGCGCAGCATCGCCGCCGCGGTCTCAATCGACGCGACGATGGGGTAGCTCGGCGATGTAGAGGTATGCATCATAAAGGCTTCATTAAAGGTCTCTTCATCATAGTTGCCCTTAATGTGGATCAACGAGGCCTGCGACAGCGCGGCCAGCATCTTATGCGTCGACTGCGTCTCGAAGATGACTTTACCGGGGATCCGCTCACCGCTCATGCCGCTTTTCCCCTGATATATCGGATGGAAATGGGTATACGGCACCCAGGCAGAATCGAAATGGATCGACGGGACGTCGAGCGTCTCTTTAAGCCAGGTGGTGTTGTAGAGCAGGCCATCGTAGGTGGAGTTGGTGATCACCGCATGCACGGGCCACTGCGCCCCGCCCGTGTCGCGCACTTTCTGCTGAATACTGTCGCGGGTAAACTCGCGCCGGGGGATACCGCCGAGGATCCCCAGCGCGTTGCGGGTCGGCTTCAGCCACAGGGGAACCACATCGCTCATCATCAGCAGGTGGGCCAGCGATTTGTGACAGTTACGGTCAATCAGCAGCGTGCTGCCGGCGGGCGCCGAGTACATGCCGACAATTTTATTGGACGTTGAGGTACCGTTGGTCACCATATAGCTTTGCTCGGCGCCAAAGGCGCGAGCGATATACTCCTCCGCCTCCAGATGCGGGCCGGTATGATCCAGCAGGGAGCCCAGCTCGGTGACCGAAATCGAGACATCCGCCTTCAGCGTATTCCCGCCAAAAAAGTCATAGAACAGGCAGCCCACTGGGCTTTTCTGATAGGCGCTGCCGCCCATATGACCCGGCGTACAAAAGGTATATTTACCCTCCTGCACATAGTTAAACAGCGCGCGGGTAAACGGCGGGGTGATATTGTCCAGGTACTCGCGGGTATACTGCCCGATGCGGGTGGCGATCTCTTCGGAGAGTCCCAGCGCATATTCGAAGAACCACAGCGTCATGCGCAGATCCTGACTGCTGACATCCATCGTCGAGTGGGCGTTAATAAAGGCGTACAGAGGAAGGTATTCATTGAGCTGATTGATATCGCTGCACAGATCGACGCTGTATTCATCCCAGTCGAAGATCACCCCGCAGATGCGCGGGTTGTGCTCGATAAACTGCAGCAGGTCGGCGCTGTTTTGCGGCCAGATGGTCTGGAAGCCCTGGCGCTGCAGCGCCGCTTCCAGTTCTTTGATCGGCTCGTCTTTGTGGTAGACGCCGTGAGGCCCCATGATGGCGATGATATTCACGCTTTCCTCCTGGTATTCACCTAAGTCCAGCATCATAGCAATCCCCTGGGCGCATCGCACATAAAAAAAGGGCCGGAAAATCCGGCCCTTAGTCTTTTTCGCTAGCGGAATACTTAGGCGTAACCGTAGCTCATCAGACGTTGATAGCGGCGGTTAAGCAGCTCTTCTTCGCTGAGCAGATCGAGATCGGCCAGGTCTGCCAGCAGCTGCGCTTTCAGGTTTGCCGCCATCGCTTCCGGGTTGCGGTGGGCGCCGCCCAGCGGTTCCGGAACGATAGAATCGATCAGCTTCAGCTCTTTCAGACGCGGGGCGATAATACCCATCGCTTCAGCAGCCAGCGGCGCTTTATCTGCACTCTTCCACAGAATGGAGGCACAGCCTTCCGGCGAAATCACCGAATAGGTGCTGTACTGCAGCATGTTGACCTTGTCACCCACGCCGATAGCCAGCGCGCCGCCGGAGCCGCCTTCGCCGATCACGGTGCAGATCACCGGCACGCTCAGACGCGACATTTCACGTAGATTGCGAGCGATCGCTTCCGACTGGCCGCGCTCTTCCGCGCCAACGCCCGGGTAGGCGCCCGGGGTGTCGATGAAGGTGATGATCGGCATTTTAAACCGCTCAGCCATCTCCATCAGGCGCAGCGCTTTGCGGTAGCCTTCCGGGGCCGGCATACCAAAGTTGCGACGAATTTTTTCTTTGGTTTCGCGACCTTTCTGATGGCCAATGATCATCACCGGACGACCATCAAGACGCGCGATACCGCCGACAATCGCTTTATCGTCAGCGTAGGCACGGTCACCGGCCAGTTCGTCAAACTCGTCGAACGCCAGGCGGACATAATCCAGGGTGTAAGGACGGCGCGGGTGGCGCGCCAGTTGCGCAACCTGCCATGCACCGAGATCGGAGAAGATTTTGCGCGTCAGCTCTACGCTTTTCTCGCGCAGACGATGCACTTCTTCGTCGATGTTAATATCCAGTTTCTCATCCTGACGGCTTACCGCAGTCAGGGAATCGATTTTCGCTTCCAGCTCTGCAATCGGCTGTTCAAAATCTAGGAAATTCAGACTCATAGTATTCCTGTATTAGTCAAACTCCAGTTCCACCTGCTCCGAGCCGATAAGGCCACGCAGATCGTTGAGTAAACGATCGCTCGGAGAGACGCGCCATGTTGCGCCGAAACGCAACCGCGCGCGTGCATCCGCCCTCTGATAGTAGAGGTGCACTGGAATGGTTCCCGAACGGTGGGGTTCCAGAGACTGACGGAGTCGGTTTAAAAGCTGGTCATCAATTTGCCTGTCCGTCAGCGAGATAGCAAGCCCGCGAGCATATTTTTCCCGGGCTTCGTCAATGTCCATGACTTCACGGGCGGTCATTTTAAGCCCCCCGCTAAAGTCATCAAAGCTGACCTGTCCGCTGACGATAAGTATGCGGTCTTTTTCCAGCAACTGCTGATATTTATCCAGCGCGTCGGTGAATAACATCACTTCCAGCCGCCCGGAACGGTCATCCAGGGTACAGATGCCGATACGATTGCCGCGCTTGGTGACCATTACCCGCGCCGCAATCACCAGCCCCGCCGCCGTGGTCACTTTTCCACGATCGGTCGGATGCATGTCTTTGAGCCTCACGCCGCCGACGTAGCGCTCAATCTCTTTCAGATACTGGTTAATCGGGTGCCCGGTCAGGTACAGCCCCAGGGTCTCCCTTTCACCATCCAGCACCACCTGCTCAGGCCACGGCTGGCAGCTGGCGTAGGACTGTTCAATCTGCTCAGGCTCTTCCGCCAGTACGCCGAACATATCAGCCTGGCCGATGGCCTCGGCTTTGGCGTGCTGGTCGGCGGCTTTCAGCGCATCGCCCAGCGAATTCATCAGCGCCGCACGGTGCGGACCGAGACGATCGAACGCCCCGGACATAATCAGCTTTTCCAGCACGCGACGGTTGAGCTTTTTAATATCGGTCCGCGCGCAGAGGTCGAACAGCTCGCGGAAATAACCGCCGTTGTTGCGCGCCTCAATGATCGCTTCGATCGGCCCTTCGCCGACGCCCTTGATGGCGCCGATACCGTAGACGATCTCGCCGTCGTCGTTGACGTGGAAATGGTACAGGCCGGAGTTAATATCCGGCGGCAAAATTTTCAGCCCCATCCGCCAGCACTCGTCCACCAGGCCAACGACCTTCTCGGTGTTGTCCATATCGGCGGTCATTACCGCCGCCATAAACTCAGCCGGATAGTGCGCCTTAAGCCATAGCGTCTGGTAAGAAACCAGCGCGTACGCGGCGGAGTGCGATTTGTTAAACCCGTAACCGGCGAATTTCTCCACCAGGTCAAAGATTTTCATCGCCAGTTCGCCGTCAATGCCGTTTTTCTTCGCCCCATCCTCAAAGATAGAACGCTGCTTGGCCATCTCCTCCGGCTTTTTCTTACCCATCGCGCGACGCAGCATATCCGCGCCGCCGAGGGTATACCCGGACAGCACCTGGGCAATCTGCATGACCTGTTCCTGATACAGGATGATGCCGTAGGTCGGCTCCAGCACCGGTTTCAGGCTTTCATGCTGCCACTGCACATCCGGATACGAGATCTCTTCTCGGCCGTGCTTACGGTCGATAAAGTTATCTACCATCCCCGACTGCAGCGGGCCCGGGCGGAACAGGGCCACCAGAGCGATCATATCTTCGAAGCAGTCCGGCTGCAGGCGTTTAATCAGATCTTTCATGCCGCGCGATTCAAGCTGGAAGACCGCAGTGGTTTCCGAGCGCTGCAGCATGTCGAAGCTTTTCTTGTCATCCAGCGGGATGGCGGCGATATCCAGCGGCCCTTCGCCGTTCTTCTCACGGCGCTTATTAATCATCTCCAGCGCCCAGTTAATGATAGTGAGCGTACGCAGACCGAGGAAGTCGAATTTCACCAGCCCGGCGTATTCCACGTCGTTCTTGTCAAACTGGGTAACCGGATGCAGCCCCTGCTCATCGCAATACAGCGGGGCGAAGTCGGTGATCTTGGTCGGTGCGATAACCACGCCGCCCGCATGCTTACCGGCGTTTCGCGTCACCCCTTCCAGCTTACGCGCCATGTCGATCAGCGCTTTCACTTCTTCGTCCGCCTCGTAGATCTCCGGCAGCTGCGGCTCGGCCTCGAAGGCTTTCGCCAGCGTCATGCCCGGATCGGGCGGCACCAGCTTGGAGATGCGGTCGACAAAGCCGTACGGGTGACCCAGCACGCGGCCCACGTCGCGGATGACCGCTTTCGCCGCCATGGTACCGAAGGTGATGATCTGCGATACCGCGTCGCGGCCATACATATCCGCCACGTGCTCGATAACCTGGTCGCGTTTCTCCATGCAGAAGTCGACGTCAAAGTCGGGCATTGAGACACGTTCCGGGTTAAGGAAACGTTCGAACAGCAGGTCGAACTCCAGCGGGTCAAGATCGGTGATCTTCAGCGCGTAGGCCACCAGCGAGCCGGCGCCGGAACCGCGGCCCGGGCCGACCGGCACGCCGTTATCCTTCGACCACTGGATAAACTCCATCACGATCAGGAAGTAGCCGGGGAAACCCATCTGGTTGATCACCTGCAGCTCGATATCCAGACGCTCGTCGTATTCCGGCCGGCGCTTCGCGCGCACTTCCGGATCCGGGAAGAGGAATTCCAGCCGCTCCTCCAGACCCTCTTTCGATTTCATCACCAGGAAATCTTCCGTGGTCATATCGCCGGTCGGGAACTGCGGCAGGAAATATTCGCCAAGCCGCACGGTGACGTTGCAGCGCTTGGCAATTTCAACGCTGTTTGCCAGCGCTTCCGGAATATCGGCGAACAGCTCGCACATCTCTTCCTCGCTGCGCATATATTGCTGCGGCGAGTAGTTGCGCGGCCGTTTCGGGTCGTCGAGGGTGAAGCCGTCGTGAATAGCGACGCGGATTTCATGGGCGTCAAAATCGCCAGTATCGAGGAAGCGGACATCGTTGGTCGCCACCACCGGCAGACCACGCGCTTCCGCCAGCGCCACGGCGGCATGAAGATAACTCTCTTCATCCTGACGACCGGTGCGGATCAGCTCCAGAAAATAGCGATCCGGGAAATGCTCTTCATAGAAGGCGACGCACTGCTCAACCAGCGGCATGTTGCCGCGGATCAGGCTGACGCCGACGTCGCCTTTACGGCCGCCGGAGAGCAGAATCAGCCCTTCCTGATGTTCCACCAGCCAGTCGCGATCGATCCACGGCCCCAGGGCGCCGTAGCCGCGCTGATAGGCGCGGGAAATCAGCAGAGTCAGGTTCTGGTAGCCGGTGTTATTCGCCGCCAGCACGGTCAGCTCGGTAAATTCGTCGCCGAGCAGGTCGCACTGCACGTGGAAATCGGCGCCGACGATCGGCTTAATCCCCGCGCCGTGTCCCGTCCCGTAGAACTTCACCAGCCCGCAGAGGTTGGTGAAATCGGTGATCGCCAGCGCTGGCATGCCAAGCGAGGCCGCCTTCTTGACCAGCGGCCCGGTCTTTGCCAGCCCATCGATCATGGAATAGTCGCTGTGCACCCGCAGGTGTACGAAACGTGGTTCAGCCATCTTTAGATCCCGGTGACTTAGTTGGACGCCAGGCCCAGGGCACGCTTCACCGGGCCAAAACTGCGCCGGTGATGCTCTGTTGCGCCGTGTTCCTGCAGCTTCTGCAGGTGAACAGCGGTGGGATAGCCTTTATGCTGGGCAAATCCGTAGTGGGGAAATGCGAGGTCCAGCGTGGCCATTTCGGCGTCACGAGTGACTTTTGCCAGAATAGACGCTGCGCTGATTTCTGCCACCCGGCTGTCGCCTTTGACTACTGCCAGGGAGGGCATCGGTAGCGATGGGCAGCGGTTGCCATCGATCAGAACAAACTCGGGTACAATGCTCAGGCCGGCGACGGCGCGCTGCATCGCCAGCATAGTGGCATGCAGGATATTCAGCTCATCGATTTCGTGCGGCTCGGCGCGTCCCAGGCTCCAGCACAGCGCTTTCTCTTTAATCTCATCGAACAGCGCCAGACGACGCTTCTCGCTGAGTTTTTTGGAATCATTCAGACCCACAATCGGCTTCGCCGGATCGAGGATCACCGCCGCGGTCACCACCGCGCCAACCAGGGGGCCACGCCCGACCTCATCGACGCCGGCAACCAGATGGGTATGCGGATAGACGAACTCCATCATTGTTTTGCTAACTCCAGTACGGCATCCGCCGCCTGCTCATCGGCGTTGCAGCGGATCTGCTGATGCAGCGCGCGGAATGTCTCATGCATCTCATGGCTGGTTTTGCCATCGGCCAGCAGCGGCTCCAGAGCGGCAGCCAGCGCCTGAGGCTCGCACTCATCCTGCAGCAGCTCTTTAACCAGCTCGCGCCCGGCAAGCAGGTTCGGCAACGAGACGTAGTCGGTTTTAACCAACCGCTTCGCCAGCCAGAAGGTGAACGGCTTCATGCGATAGCCAACCACCATCGGGCATTTCGCCAGCATACACTCCAGCGCCGCCGTCCCGGAGGCCAGCAGCGCGGCGTCGCTGGCGATCATCGCATCGCGCGCCTGACCGTCCAGCATATGGACGATCATATCCGGCGCCGTCTCAGCTTTAATTCGCTCAAACTGCTCCCGCCGTTTGGCATTAACCAGCGGCACCACCACCTGCAGATCGGGATAGCTAGCCCGCAGAAGCTGAGCGGTTTTCAGAAAGTCCGCGCTGAGCATTTCGACTTCTGCGCCGCGGCTACCGGGCAACAGCGCCAGGCAACGCACGTCGTGCGGGATCCCTAACCGATCGCGCGCGGCGCCTTTGTCAGGATCCAGCGGCATCGCATCCGCCATGGTATGGCCGATAAAACGGCAGGGAACGTTAAATTTGTCATAAAACGCTTTTTCGAAAGGCAGAAAGGCCAGCACCAGATTGGTGGATCTGCCGATTTTGAAAACGCGTTTTTGTCGCCAGGCCCAGACCGACGGGCTGACGTAGTGAATGGTTTTGATGCCCTGCTTTTTCAGATTCCCTTCGAGGGTAATATTGAAATCAGGGGCGTCGATGCCGACGAAGACGTCGGGACGCAGCTCGCCGAAGCGGCGGGTCAAATCGGCGCGAATATGGAGTAAGCGACGCAGGCGACCGAGCACTTCAACAATACCCATCACCGCCAGCTCTTCCATTTCGTACCAGGCTTCACACCCTTCCGCCTGCATCAGCGGTCCCGCCACGCCGACAAAGCGCGCATTCGGGATGCGTGCTTTGAGGGCGCGGATGAGGCCGGCGCCAAGAATATCGCCGGAGGTTTCTCCGGCGACCAGGGCAATCGTCAGGGGACGCTGTTCAGTCATTAACGAATCAAGCCGCGGGTAGAGCGGGCGAAGAAATCGACAAACGGCTGGACTTCAGGATGCTGAGTCGCCAGTTCGGCGATCTCCGGCTTGGCTTCTTCCAGCGTCTTGCCGCTGCGGTACAGCAGTTTATACGCGTTGCGGATCGCGGTAATCGCTTCCCGGCTGAAGCCGCGGCGTTTCAGGCCTTCGATATTGACGCCGAATGGCGTCGCATGGTTGCCCTGGGCAATCACGAACGGCGGAACGTCCTGCGCCACGCCGGAGCAGCCGCCAACCATAACATGTGAGCCAATGACGCAGAACTGGTGCACCGCGGTCATGCCGCCGATAATGACATAATCATCCAGCGAAACATGGCCCGCGAGCGTCGCGTTATTGGCCAGGATGCAGCGATCGCCAAGCGTACAATCGTGCGCCACGTGGGAGTTGATCATCAGCAGGTTATCGTTGCCCACCTTTGTTAATCCACCGCCCTGTACTGTGCCGCGATGAATGGTGACGCTTTCGCGAATGCGGTTGCGATCGCCAATTTCCACCCGGGTCGGTTCGCCAGCATATTTCAGATCCTGGTTAACTTCGCCGATGGAAGCGAACTGATAGATCTCATTGTCACGGCCGATTTTGGTGTGGCCATTAACGACAACGTGAGACTTCAGTACGGTGCCTTCGCCGATTTCGACGTTGGCGCCAACAATACAAAACGGACCAATGTGGACGTTAGCGCCAATCACGGCGCCTTCTTCTACAATGGCGGTAGGATGAACAAAAGCGGTTTTATCAATCACGTATCAGGCCTCCCGGCTACGCGCACACATCATCGTCGCTTCGCAAACCACTTTACCGTCAACCAGCGCAACGCCTTTGAAACGGGTCAGGCCGCGGCGGGTTTTCTCGAAAGTGACTTCCATAATCATCTGATCGCCTGGTACTACCGGGCGTTTGAAACGTGCTTCATCGATGCCCGCGAAGTAATACAGCTCGCCTGGTTCCAGTTTTCCAACGCTTTTGAATGCCAGAATCCCGGTGGCCTGCGCCATTGCTTCCAGAATCAGGACGCCCGGCAAAATCGGCTTACCAGGGAAATGCCCCTGGAAAAACGGCTCGTTTACAGAAACATTTTTTACTGCGCGCAGAAAACGACCTTCTTCAAAATCCAGCACGCGATCTACCAGCAGGAACGGGTAACGGTGAGGCAGAAGTTCCAGAATCTCTTCAATGTGCAGAGTATGAGTGTCAGTAGTCAAAATACTCTTCCTGTCTAAATGTACTAAAAGGCAATAATAACACGGCCTGCGGCAATCTTTTAGCGAATGCAACAGGCCGGAAATGTCATGTGACCAAATGATGAATTAGTCTTGTTGATTAACCTTGCGCTCAATCGCTTTCAGGCGCTTGCTCATCTCGTCAATATTCATCACCAGCGCAGCGGTTTTACGCCACGCCTTGTTCGGCTGCAGCGGAATACCGGAGGAGTATACGCCAGGTTCGCTGATAGGACGCATCACCATCCCCATCCCCGTGACGGTGACCTTATCGCAGATTTCCATATGGCCGTTAATCACGCTGGCGCCGCCAATCATGCAGTAGCGGCCGATTTTCAGGCTGCCTGCCATGATAACGCCGCCGGCAACCGCGGTATTGTCGCCAATCACCACGTTATGTGCAATCTGGCACTGGTTATCGATGATAACCCCGTTGCCAATCACGGTATCGTCCAGCGCGCCGCGGTCAATTGTGGTGCAGGCGCCGATCTCCACGCGATCGCCAATAATGACGCGACCCAGCTGCGGGATCTTCACCCAGTTGCCGCGATCGTTGGCGTAGCCGAAACCATCCGCGCCGATCACCGTGCTGGACTGGATCAGGCAATTCTCGCCGATCTCAATCTCATGGTAAACGGTCACATTGGCCCACAGACGCGAGCCGGCGCCTATTTTCGTATTTTTCCCAACGAAGCAGCCTGCGCCGATGACCACGTTATCGCCCAGCTCTACCCCGGATTCGATAACGGCGTTGGCGCCGATGGCAACGTTGCTACCCAGCTTCGCCGTCGGATCGATAACCGCGCTCGGCGCGATATCCTGTGCCGGCTGCGGCGTGGTATCCAGAATTTGAGCCATGCGCGCATAGGTCAGGTAGGGATTACGCACTACCAGCGCGGCGCTATGGGCAAAAGGCAAATCATCCTGCGTCATCACAACGGCAGAAGCCTGGCAAGCGGCCAGGTGCTCACGGTACTTAGGGTTGACCATGAAAGTGATTTGGCCCGTTTTCGCGCTCTGCATGGACGCAACGCCGGTGATGACGATATCGCCATCACCGTGTAATTCTGCATCCAACTGCTGCGCGAGATCAGCCAGTCGAATTGAAGGCATTACTTATTTAACCTGTTTCAGCACATCAGCGGTGATGTCTTTTACATCGCTGCTGTTGTATGCAACGGCATTCGCGTCAACCACCAGATCGATGCTCTGATCTTTCGCTACGCTCTGTACGGCAGTCTGGATACGGGTCACCAGTTTGCCACGCTCTTCGTTGGAACGACGAGCGCGATCCTGTTCAAACGCCTGCGCTTTCTGGGAGAAGGTCTGGCGCTGAGCCATCACGTCTTTTTCCAGTTTGGTACGATCGGCGCCCGGCTTCATGGACTGCAGACGCTGCATTTTAGACTGCAGGTCGCCTTCCATACGCTGCAGTTCGCTAGCGCGGCCTTTGAACTCGTTTTCCAGCGTGTTGGAAACGCCAGTTTTCTGGGCAACCTGTTGGAACAGGCTGTTCATGTTCACCAGGGCAATTTTATCTGCCGCCTGAGCGGAAGTTACCATTGCCAAACCCAGACCTGCAGCTAATAACCACTTTTTCACAATAAACTCCTTACCATCCCATGAGTACCCAGGGGTACCGTTATTTGCGTGGCGAGGCGATAAACGCGTTATCGCCTACGGTCAGCGCTATACTGCACTTGCATTCCGTTGCCGC
Organism: Klebsiella sp. Q2; assembly: GCF_009900705.1. Taxonomy (NCBI): domain Bacteria; kingdom Pseudomonadati; phylum Pseudomonadota; class Gammaproteobacteria; order Enterobacterales; family Enterobacteriaceae; genus Klebsiella; species Klebsiella sp. Q2. The sequence goes on from NZ_JAAABE010000006.1 coordinate 22,932, forward strand.
CAACAATTACCAGGTTTTACCAATGTTAAACTGGAACTGTTCGGCTTTGTCTCCATCGTACTTTTTGAACGGTTGGGCGTAGGAGAAGACCAACGGCCCCAACGGCGACATCCACTGCACGGCAATACCCGCAGACATACGGATGTTGCTCGGATCGCTGTAATCCGGATATCCAGCGTACGCGTTCGAATCCCAGTGAGTATCCCATACGGTACCCATATCCCAGAAGAAGGAAGTCCGGACCGAGTTCGCATATTTGTCACTAATAAACGGCGTCGGGGTAATCAGCTCCAGGCTGGCCACCGCCATGGCGTTACCGCCCACCGCATCATCGGATTTACACGGTGCGGATTCGGTGCTCTTACAGTCGTTGGTATAGCCGCTGTCGCCATCATGACGGCTGCTCGACGGGAAGTACACCGCCTTCGGACCAATGGTGTTCGACTGGAAGCCACGCACGGTGCTGGAACCACCGGCATAGAAGTTCTCATAGAACGGCATCTCTTTGCCGCCGATACCATCGCCATAGCCAAAGCGGGTACGACCCAGCACCACCCATTCATGATCGTTGTCGATCGGCACATAGGTGGCGGTATCCAACGTCGCTTTGTAGTATTCGTTGTCCGAACCCGGAATGGTCACTTTACCGTTCAGGTTGACGCGCGAACCTTCGGTTGGGAAGAAGCCGCGGTCAAGCTTGTTATAGGTCCAACCGTAGTTGAAGGTGAAGTCATTCGCACTGAACGAGTTCCGGTCGTTGGTGTTGTCCGGATACTGGCCCATCGAGTTCAGGTAACGCCACATCGCCACCTGCGGCTGCATATTGGACAGGGAGTTATGCACATACCCGACGCCCGCGCGCAGCGTGTTGTATTCGTTGACCGGGAAGCCCAGCGTGACGTCTGTACCATAGCTTTTGTTGGTATAGTCAGACAGATCCGCATCGTTCGCGTCAAAGTCATTATAGAAGATACGACCGCCGAGGCTCACACCGTCTACGGTGAAGTACGGGTTGGTCACCGACAGCTCGGTATAGGTCTGGTAGTCGTTTTTGGTGCCGTTGATCCCGACAGCATAGCCAGTACCTAACCAGTTATCCTGCTGAACGCCCGCCTGGAAGCTGACGCCGCTCTCGGTACCGTAACCGATACCGAAGTTGAAGCTACCGGTGTTACGCTCTTTCACCTTGTAGACTACGTCGACCTGGTCCGGGCTGCCTGGTACGCGCTGGGTATCGGTATCGACCGTTTCGAAGAAGCCTAAACGGTTGAGACGGTCTTTACCCTGATCGACGAGGTCGCTGCCCAGCCAAGCGCCTTCCATCTGGCGCATTTCGCGGCGCAGAACGGCGTCTTTGGAGGTGTCATTGCCTTCGAAGCGAATTTTACGCACGTAATAGCGGTTGCCCGCGTCGACGTTGACGTGCAGCTTAACGGTTTTATCGCTGTCGTTGATCTCCGGCTGCGACTGTACCCGCGGGTAGGCGTAACCATAACGACCCAACAGTTTCTTGATGTCGTTTTCCATCTTGGTCACTTTCGCGCCGTTATACAGTTCACCCGGCTCGACTTTGGTCAGCGCTTCGATTTCCGCGGAATGGCCGGCGAGGTTGCCCGTCACCTGTACCCCGGAAAACTTGTACTGATCGCCTTCGGTGATGTTGACGGTGATATAGATCCCTTTCTTATCCGGCGTCAGGCTGACCTGGGTAGAATCGATGTTGAAACGGGCATAGCCGCGATCCAGGTAGTAGCTGCGCAGGGTTTCAAGGTCGCCCGCCAGTTTCTGCTTCTGGTATTTACGGTCGCCGACCACGTTCCACCACGGCACTTCATCGCGCAGCTGGAAGTGGGAGATCAGCTCATCAGTCGAAAACGCATGGTTGCCGACGATGTTGATCTGCTGAATTTTAGCGGAGACGCCTTCCTGGAAGACCAGTTTCAGGTCGACACGGTTACGCGGCAGCGGGGTAACGACCGCTTTGACGCTGGCGCTGTATTTACCGACGCTGTAGTAGAAATCCTCGAGGCCCTTCTCGATATCCGCGATGGTCGTGCGGTCAAGCGACTCGCCCACCCGAACGCCAGAGGCCTCAAGGTTCTGCTTGAGCATGTCATCTTTCACCGACTTGTTGCCGGAGAAGGTGATGCTGGCGATCGTCGGACGCTCTTTCACCTGCACCAGCAGGGTATCACCATCGCGCAGGACGCGGACGTCCTCGAAGTTGCCAGTGGCAAACAGCGCGCGAATAGTGTTACTGATATCATCGTCGGTCACCGTATCGCCAGGACGCACTGGCATACTGAGGAGGGCCGCACCAACAGCGACACGCTGCAAGCCTTCGAAATGAATGTCCTTCACCACGAACCCTTCAGCACCGTATACAGTCGCGCTGCTAAACAGCAGCGACGCTATGAGCAACTTTTTCATCGCCATCGTTATTATGCGTTCTTCCTAACAAACTCTCTTATAACCGAGAGAAATCATTGAAAAGTGCAAGCCCCATTAACAGCACCAGCAGTATTGAGCCAATGCGATAACTAAAGTCTTGAACTCGCTCGGATACCGGCCCGCCCTTCAGCTTTTCAATCGCCAAAAACAGCAGATGTCCCCCATCCAGTACGGGTAGTGGGAACAGGTTGATGATTCCGAGGTTCACGCTAATCAGCGCAAGGAACATCAGATAATAAATCAACCCAAACTCCGCTGACATTCCAGCCCCCTGAGCGATAGAGATCGGCCCACTGAGGTTGTTCAGTTTGACATCACCGGTTATCAATTTACCCAGCATCCTGACCGTCAGTGACATCAGCTGCCAGGTTTTATCCGTGGCTTCAGCGATGGCGGCAAACGGTCCGTACTGACGTACTGTCTTGTATTCTTCAGGCAGCGGGATGACCTTTGGCACCACCCCTGCAAACCCTTCTGCCTTACCTTTCACCGTTTTTGCATCCGGCGTCAGGGTTAACGGCAGCGCACTCCCCTGCCGTTCAATCTCCAGCGCCAGCGCTTTGCCCGGATTATCGCGCACCAGATTAACAAACGTCATCCACTGCGTTAACGGTTGACCATCGACTTTAACGATCCGGTCGCCCGCTTGCAAACCTGCTTTCTGCGCTGCCGAGCCCGCCTGGACCTCCGCCAGCACTGTATCAATCTGCGCGCTGCGCGGCTGGATCCCCAGCGACGTGACGGGATCTTGCTTGTCTGGCTCAAACGCCCAGTGCCGCAGATCGACGATTTTATCCTGGCGCTGATTAGTCCCGAAAGGGGCGACGGTAAGTATTGTTTGCGGGTTGCCGATTTTGGCCACCAGCTGCAGACGCACCGCATCCCAATCAGGCGTTTCGATACCATCTATCGCTTTAAGTTCCGTTCCTTTTGCAATTTGTGCTTGCGCGGCAACCGAATTGGGCGTTATTTCACCCACTACCGGACGGACCCCAGGAACGCCGATGATGAAGACCAGCCAGTAGGCAAAGATAGCGAAAAGGAAGTTAGCGATGGGACCGGCGGCAATCACCGCCGCGCGCTGGCCGACGGTTTTATTATTGAACGCATAGTGGCGCATCTCCGGCGCCACCGCTTCAACACGCTCATCCAGCATCTTGACGTAGCCGCCCAGCGGGATCAGGGCAATGACGAACTCCGTACCCTGCTTATCCATCCGCCGCCACAGCGCTTTGCCGAAGCCGATAGAAAAACGCTCAACCCGGATACCGCAGCGACGCGCTACCCAAAAATGGCCAAACTCATGCACCGTAATCAGTACGCCAAGCGCAATGATAAAAGCTGCCAGATTCCAGAGCACGCTCAGCATATCACCTTCCGTCAAATCGTCCTGAAGACCAACAGTAGCAGACAGGCGAAGACCGGCACCGCCGCCGTCAGGCTGTCGATACGATCGAGAATACCGCCGTGTCCGGGAATCAAGTGCCCGCTGTCCTTAATGCCGGCCTCGCGCTTAAACATACTTTCCGTCAGATCGCCCAGCACCGAAGCCAGGGCGGCTACCACCGAACAGACCAGCAGCACCGTTGGCGTAACGTCAAGATGGGCCCACACCCCGTAGGCCCAGGAGATCACCGCCGCGGTCAGCAAACCGCCAAAAAAGCCCTGCCAGGTTTTTCCCGGCGAAACCTTCGGCGCCAGCTTGTGCTTGCCAAACATTTTGCCAAACATATAGGCGCCGGAATCCGCGCCCCAGACCAGAATCATCACGTACAGGAGCCACAGCGCACCGCTGTAATGGTTATCGGTATAGTGCCAGGCGCGTAGCGCCAGCATGCCCCAGAAAAACGGGACAATGGTCAGGATACCGAAGATGAGGCGCAGCACTTTAGAGTGACGCCAGAATGCCGCCGACGCCGGATAAGAGAGCACCAGCAGCAGCGCGACGATCCACCAGACGAAAGAGGCCCACAGCGAGCCTTCAACCATCGGTTGATGAACGTCATAATGGTATTCCGGCAGCAGAAACAGCATCGCCGCCAGCAGAAGGCCGCACAACACCGCCAGCCAGACCCGCTGCGACGTCGAGGTGAAACCACTCAGTTGCCCCCACTCCCATGCGGCGAGCATACAGACCACCAGGGTCACGATAGCAAATCCCATAGGCGGCAATAAAAACAGCGCCGCAATGACGACGGGGATTAAGACGAAAGCAGATATCAGGCGATACTTCAGCAAAAGTGACCCCCATCAGGCATGACTGCCACCCGGCTCAGTGCCGCCGAAACGACGCTCTCGATTAACAAAGGCATGGAGTGCACCTTCAAAGTCCTGTTCAGCAAAATCGGGCCAAAGAACATCCGTAAAGTAAAGTTCGGCATAGGCAATTTGCCAAATCAGAAAATTACTTATTCGGTGCTCTCCCCCGGTCCTAATAACTAAATCTACGGGAGCCAGTTCATGCATGCAGACCTGCTGACTCAGCATGTCTTCCGTGATCTGCTCAGGCAGCAGCGTCCCGTCCTGTACCTGTTTCGCCAGCAAACGAACGCCCTGGGTAATATCCCAGCGACCGCCATAATTGGCCGCAATATTCAGCGTTAAGCCGGTATTGTTCGCGGTCAGCGCTTCCGCTTTGCGGATACGCTCCTGCAGGCGCGCATTGAAGCGCGTGGTGTCGCCAATAATCCGCAAACGCACATTGTGTCGGTGCAGGCTTTTGACTTCGCTATCCAGCGCCCAGACGAACAGCTCCATCAGCGCACTGACTTCCTGAGCCGGACGGTTCCAGTTTTCGCTGCTGAACGCGTATAACGTTAACGCCTCAATCCCATTATTCGCCGCGAAAGAGACCGCGCGACGCACGGATTTCGCACCGGCCTTGTGCCCGAAAGCGCGAATTTTACCTTGCCGTTTCGCCCAACGGCCGTTGCCATCCATAATAATGGCGACATGACGGCAGCCATGTGTGGGCGATATTTCGCTGACAGTTTGATTAGCAGACAACATCACGCGTTTTAAGTCCATAATAAGGATTAACTAGCCACCAAACAGAGGCCACCGGGCCGCGCTGGATACGCATTTTTATCCGGTGCCGGGGCTGCAGCCAATCGCAGAGAACAACCAAAAGCTTTACGCAAAAAAGCCGTGTTTTGCCACGGCCACCGTAATCTTTAACAACAAAATGCAACGATCGGGTGGCGCAGACTATATCACTGAAGCTTTGCGCCCACAAATATCACCGCGTTACGCCTGGGTGACCAACCGTTTCAGCTGTTGATGAGCAACCGCGCGGGCCTCAGCGTCGATAACCAGAACGTCATCAATGCTTTGCGGCTCCTGCAGGTTCATCTTATCCAGCACAGTCTGGTTAACCGCCGCAATATCGGTAAAGCGGATATCGCCATGCAGAAACGCGGCAACCGACTCTTCATTGGCCGCATTCAGCGTGGTGGTCGCCGCCTGGCCGACGTCAAACGCCTCCATCGCCAGCTTCAGGCACGGATACCGCGTATAGTCTGGCGCGGAGAAGCTCAGATTGCTCAGCTGGCAGAAGTCCAGCGGCTTAGCGCCGGAGTTCAGCCGCTGCGGCCAGCCCATGGTATGGGCGATCGGCGTGCGCATATCCGGCTCCCCAAGCTGCGCCAGCACACTGCCGTCCTGATAGCGAACCATCGAGTGGATCACCGACTGCGGATGGATAAGAACCTCCATCTGCCGGGCCGAGGCGTTAAACAGCCAACGCGCTTCAATATATTCCAGGCCTTTGTTCATCATCGTAGCGGAGTCAACGGAGATCTTGCGTCCCATCGACCAGTTAGGATGACGGCAGGCCTGATCCGGCGTCATCGCCGCCAGTTCAGCTACCGCTGTCTCACGGAAAGGCCCGCCCGAGCCGGTCAGCAGGATGGATGAAACGCCATTCTGCGCCAGGTCAGCGTATCCCAGATGCTGCTGAATTGTCTCCGGCATACTCTGAAAAATCGCGTTATGTTCGCTATCGACCGGCAGCAATCGCGCCCCCGACCGTTGAACCGCCTCCATGAACAAGCGACCGCAGGTCACCAGCGACTCTTTATTCGCTAACAACACCGTTTTCCCGGCGCGGATCGCCGCCAGCGTCGGCACCAGCCCCGCCGCGCCGACGATAGCCGCCATCACCTGATCGACCTCCTCCAGCGCTGCGACCTCTGCCGCCGCCTGCTGGCCGCTCAGCACCTCGGTACGGCAGCCATGTTCCTGCAGACGGGTGCGCAATCGCTCAGCGCTTTGCGCATCGTCCATCACGGCGTAACGGGGGGTAAATTCAAGGCATTGTTCAACCATACGGTCAACGTTTTTCCCCGCGACCAGCGCGGCGACGGAAAAGCGACCGGGATTATGGCGCACCACGTCCAGCGTGCTACAGCCAATGGAGCCGGTCGAACCGAGAACGGTTAATTGCTTCATGAGACGTCCAGAAGAGTGGAAACAGAATAAAAAGCAAAACGCCGCCAGCAAGCCCCTACGCAGCAATTATCAGGGATAAGACGGCGGCATTAGGCCTTCAACTTAGCGCTAAAGGCTACAAGGCCAGCGGTCGCAACGCAATCCCGAGAATTGAGCGTACAGTCTTCTGTACGGCGTTTCGGATTTTACTCAGACCAGACGCTGTCAGGCCCGAGTAAGGGCAGAGCATCAGAACTGCATCAGTTCTGCTTCTTTGTCTGCCAGCGCCGCGTCAACTTTCTTGATGGCGGCGTCAGTCATTTTCTGCACGTCGTCCTGAGAACGGCGATCGTCATCTTCGCTGATCTCTTTCTCTTTCAGCAGCGCTTTGACTTTGTCGTTGGCGTCGCGGCGAACGTTACGTACGGCAACGCGCGCCTGCTCAGCTTCACCACGTACGATCTTGGTCAGATCTTTACGACGCTCTTCGGTCAGCGGCGGCAGCGGAACACGAATATCGCTGCCGGCAGAGCTTGGGTTCAGACCGAGGTCGGACGCCATGATCGCTTTTTCAACGGCCGCGGACATAGAACGGTCAAAGACGTTGATTTTCAGGGTACGGGAGTCTTCGACGGTGACGCTGGCCAGCTGGCGCAGCGGGGTCGGCGTACCGTAGTATTCAACAACAATCCCGTCCAGCAGGCTCGGAGAAGCACGACCCGTGCGAATTTTGCTGATTTGGTTTTTGAATGCTTCGACGCATTTTTCCATGCGGATTTCAGCATCTTTTCTGATATCGCTAATCACGTTACGAATCCTTGAAAGCTTGTCTCAGTCAGACCAGACGGGGCACCCGTCGGAAAATGAGCTAAGTATAGTCAGATTTAATGAAAATCACCGGGTAATATCCCCGCGAAAGTAAAGCGGAATATTACCCGGATTTGGCGCTGACGGGAATTATTCCGTGATCAATGTGCCTTCTTTTTCGCCCATCACCACGCGACGCAGGGCGCCAGGTTTGTTCATGTTGAAGACGCGAATCGGCAATTTATGGTCACGCGCCAGGGTGAAGGCCGCGAGATCCATCACTTTCAGCTCTTTTTCCAGCACTTCGCTGTAGGTCAGCTGATCGTACATCGTGGCGGAAGGATCTTTGGCCGGATCAGCGGTGAATACGCCGTCAACCTTGGTGGCTTTCAGCACCACATCGGCTTCAATTTCAATACCGCGCAGGCAGGCTGCGGAATCGGTGGTAAAGAACGGGTTGCCGGTACCCGCGGAAAGGATCACCACGCGGTTGTTGCGCAGCAGGCTGATCGCCTCTGCCCAGCTGTAGTTGTCGCACACGCCGTTCAGCGGAATGGCGGACATCAGACGAGCGTTCACATAGGCGCGGTGGAGCGCATCGCGCATCGCGAGGCCATTCATAACCGTTGCCAGCATGCCCATGTGGTCGCCCACAACGCGGTTCATACCCGCTTTCGCCAGACCAGCACCACGGAACAGGTTACCGCCACCAATTACTACGCCAACCTGAATACCCAGCTCAACCAGCTCTTTGATCTCCTGAGCCATGCGGTCAAGTATGCTTGCATCAATACCGAAGCCTTCTGAGCCCTGCAGCGCTTCGCCACTTAATTTCAGCAGAATACGTTTGTAGACGGGTTTTGCATTGGTAGCCATGTTTCTTTCCTGAGACTGTCAACGAATGAGATGTGAGAATTCCGGCGACATTGTATGTCGCATTTCAGCGCGGTCACTATAAGCAGTTGGCTGAATTTACAAAATGGGCGCAAAAAGAAGCCGCCCTCAGGCGGCTCCTTGTAAAAATTAAGACTGCTTGGACATCGCAGCAACTTCTGCTGCAAAGTCAGTCTCAACTTTCTCGATGCCTTCGCCCACTTCAAAGCGGATGAAGCCAGTCACGTCAGCGTTGTGCTCTTTCAGCAGCTGACCAACAGATTTGCTCGGCTCCATGACGAAAGGCTGACCAGTCAGAGAAACTTCGCCGGTGAATTTCTTCATGCGGCCTTCAACCATTTTCTCTGCGATTTCTTTCGGCTTACCGGACTGCATCGCGATGTCCAGCTGAACCTGGTACTCTTTCTCTACCACTTCAGCAGACACGTCTTCCGGCTTAACGAATTCCGGCTTGCTTGCAGCAACGTGCATTGCCAGCTGCTTAACCAGCTCTTCGTCAGCGCCTTTAGCGGCAACCAGAACGCCGATGCGCGCACCGTGCTGGTAGCTGCCCAGAACGTCGCCTTCCAGAACAGCGATACGACGGATGTTGATGTTCTCACCGATTTTAGCAACCAGGGCAACACGTTCTTCTTCGAACTGCGCTTTCAGAACTTCAACGTCGGAGATTTTACCCGCAACAGCGGCGTCCAGTACTTTGTCAGCAAATGCCTGGAAACCACCATCTTTAGCAACGAAGTCAGTCTGGCAGTTAACTTCCAGAATGTAACCGTAGTTGCCTTCGATTTTGGTTTTGATCACGCCGTCAGCAGCCACGTTGCCTGCTTTCTTCGCCGCTTTGATCGCGCCGGATTTACGCATGTTTTCGATTGCCAGCTCGATGTCGCCATTCGCTTCAGTCAGCGCTTTTTTGCAATCCATCATGCCTGCGCCAGTACGTTCGCGCAGCTCTTTTACCAGGGAAGCGGTAATTTCAGCCATTCTAAAATCCTCGGGAGATGTGGATACTGCCCGGCCAACGGCCAAACAGCGTAAATTGAAAAAAGGGGCCGATAATGGGCCCCTATTCATACACGGTACTAATAAGGGCTTAAACCTTATTATTCAGCTTCTACGAAGCTTTCTTCCGCCTGAGAAGCCAGGTCCTGAGAGCGACCTTCACGAACGGTAGCAGCAACAGCGCCCAGGTACAGGCTTACTGCGCGGATTGCATCGTCGTTACCCGGGATAACGAAGTCTACGCCGTCCGGATCAGAGTTGGTATCAACGATAGCAAATACCGGGATGCCCAGGTTGTTTGCTTCTTTGATAGCGATGTGCTCGTGGTCAGCGTCGATTACGAACAGTGCGTCCGGCAGGCCGCCCATGTCTTTGATACCGCCCAGGCTGTTTTCCAGCTTGTCCAGCTCACGAGTACGCATCAGCGCTTCTTTCTTGGTCAGCTTGTCGAAAGTACCGTCCTGGGACTGAGTTTCCAGGTCTTTCAGACGTTTGATGGACTGACGAACGGTTTTCCAGTTAGTCAGCATACCGCCCAGCCAGCGATGGTTCACGAAGAACTGGTCGCAGCTCAGAGCAGCGTCTTTTACCGCTTCGCTTGCAGCGCGCTTAGTACCAACGAAAAGGATTTTACCTTTACGAGCAGCGATCTTGTTCAGTTCAGCCAGAGCGTCGTTGAACATCGGTACGGTTTTCTCAAGGTTGATGATGTGAACTTTGTTACGCGCACCGAAGATGAACGGCTTCATTTTCGGGTTCCAGTAACGGGTCTGGTGACCGAAGTGAACACCAGCCTTGAGCATGTCGCGCATGGAAACAGTTGCCATGTTTAAAACCTCTATAGATTAAATTGGGGTTATGCCTCCACGTATCCCATATTACCGACCCCAAAGGGCACCCCGGAATATGTGCCGATACGTGTGTGTTGTTACACAAAGTGAGATTTGTCGCTCCCGTCCATCCTGTGTATCTGAGATGGATCGGAAGTCCGGCGCGCTTTATACCACAAAATCCACCCAGACACCAACTCTTGTTGACGTCGCGTGCTGTTAATGATTCTCAGTTTGGCACCAGCCTGCCCGGACTGTTACCATTGACAGGACTTACTCTATTATTGTCGAAAATATCGACACTGCTGGACATACTCCATGGCTATCTCTATTAAGACATCTGAAGATATTGAAAAAATGCGCGTTGCCGGTCGCCTGGCCGCTGAAGTGCTGGAAATGATCGAACCCTGGGTTAAGCCGGGCGTCAGCACTGGCGAACTGGACCGTATCTGTAACGACTATATCGTTAACGAGCAGAAGGCCATTTCCGCCTGTCTCGGCTATCACGGCTATCCGAAATCCGTCTGCATTTCGGTCAACGAAGTGGTCTGTCACGGTATCCCTGACGACGGCAAACTGCTGAAAGATGGCGATATCGTGAATATCGACGTGACCGTCATTAAAGATGATTTCCATGGCGATACCTCCAAAATGTTTATCGTCGGCAAACCGACGATTCTCGGCGAGCGCCTGTGCCGCATCACTCAGGAAAGCCTGTACCTGGCGCTGAAGATGGTGAAGCCGGGCATCAATCTGCGCACCATCGGCGCGGCGATCCAGAAATATGTGGAAGCGGAAGGATTCTCCGTGGTTCGCGAATACTGCGGTCATGGCATCGGCCGCGGCTTCCATGAAGAGCCGCAGGTGCTGCACTACGACTCGCCGGAAACCAACGTCGTGCTCAAACCAGGCATGACCTTTACCATCGAGCCGATGGTCAACGCCGGTAAAAAAGAGATCCGCAGCATGAAAGACGGCTGGACGGTGAAAACTAAAGACCGGAGCTTGTCTGCACAGTATGAGCATACTATTGTGGTGACAGACAACGGCTGCGAAATTCTGACGCTACGTAAGGATGACACCATCCCGGCGATAATCTCGCACGATGAATGATGAAAAGCCGGCGCCCGCCGGCTTTTTTATTAGATAGTTTTTTCTTATGGTGACGCGATGAGCAACTCATTACCTGACACAGCCTCCCCTCTTCTGCCCATCCCGCCGGAACATCCGGTGAGCTGGCCGCAGGGCGATCTGAACTGTGCTGCAATAAAGGCGCACATCGATACCTTTCAGCACTGGCTGGGCGAGGCGTTTGACGCCGGTATCGCCGCGGAGCTGCTCATTGCGGCGCGCACCGAATTTATCGACCAGCTGCTGCAGCGGTTGTGGATCGCCAGTGGATTCGAATCCGTCTGCGACCTGGCGCTGGTGGCCGTCGGCGGCTATGGCCGCGGCGAGCTGCATCCGCTTTCTGACGTCGATCTGCTGATCCTCAGCCGCAAAAAGCTGCCGGACGACCAGGCGCAAAAGGTCGGCGAACTGCTGACGCTGCTGTGGGACGTCAAACTGGAGGTAGGCCATAGCGTACGCACTCTCGAAGAGTGTTTACTGGAAGGGCTTTCAGATCTCACCGTCGCCACGAACTTAATCGAATCGCGCCTGCTGATCGGCGACGTCGCGCTGTTCCTTGAGCTGCAAAAACATATTTTTAGCGACGGCTTCTGGCCATCAGAAAAGTTCTTCGCCGCCAAGGTCGAAGAGCAGAACGTCCGTCATCAGCGTTATCACGGCACCAGCTATAACCTCGAGCCGGACGTGAAAAGCAGCCCCGGCGGCCTGCGCGATATCCATACGCTACAGTGGGTGGCTCGCCGCCATTTCGGCGCCACCTCAATGGATGAGATGGTCGGCTTCGGTTTTCTGACCGAAGCCGAGCGCAATGAGCTCAACGAGTGTCTGCATCAACTGTGGCGTATCCGCTTCGCGCTGCATCTCGAACTCACTCGCTATGACAACCGCCTGCTTTTCGACCGCCAGCTCAGCGTCGCCCGCCGGCTCGGCTATGAAGGCGACGGCAACCAGCCGATTGAGCATATGATGAAGGACTTCTTCCGCGTCACCCGCCGGGTGAGCGAGCTGAATCAGATGCTGCTGCAGCTGTTTGAAGAGGCCATCCTTGCGCTGACCGAGGATGAAAAACCGCGCCCGATCGATGATGACTTCCAGCTGCGCGGCACGCTGATCGATCTGCGTGACGATACGCTGTTTATTCGCGAGCCGCAGGCCATTCTGCGCATGTTTTATATTATGGTGCGCAACAGCACCATCACCGGCATCTACTCCACGACGTTGCGCCATCTGCGTCACGCCCGCCGCCATCTGACCCAGCCGCTGTGCTATATCCCGGAGGCGCGCACGCTCTTTCTCAGCATGCTGCGCCATCAGGGAGCAGTGAGTCGCGGACTGCTGCCGATGCATCGTCACAGCGTGCTGTGGGCCTATATGCCGCAGTGGTCCCATATCGTCGGCCAGATGCAGTTCGACCTGTTTCACGCCTATACCGTCGATGAACACACCATCCGCGTGATGCTCAAGCTGGAGAGTTTTGCTAAAGAAGAGACTCGTAGCCGCCACCCGCTGTGCGTGGAGCTATGGCCGCGCTTAACGCACCCGGAGCTGATTTTAATCGCCGCCCTGTTCCACGACATCGCCAAAGGGCGCGGCGGCGACCACTCGATCCTCGGCGCGCAGGATGTGCTGAAGTTTGCCGAGCTGCACGGGCTGAACTCCCGGGAAACGCAGCTGGTCGCCTGGCTGGTGCGTCACCACTTGCTGATGTCGGTCACCGCCCAGCGGCGCGATATTCAGGATCCGGAGGTGATTAAGCAGTTCGCCGAGGAGGTGCAAACGGAAAATCGCCTGCGCTATCTGGTGTGTCTGACCGTCGCCGATATCTGCGCCACCAACGAAACCCTGTGGAACAGCTGGAAGCAGAGCCTGCTGCGCGAACTCTATTTCGCCACTGAAAAACAGCTGCGTCGCGGCATGCAAAGCACCCCGGACATGCGCGAACGCGTGCGTCACCATCAGTTGCAGGCGCTGGCCCTGCTGCGGATGGACAATATTAATGAAGAGGCGCTGCATCAGATCTGGAACCGCTGCCGCGCCAACTATTTCGTGCGACATACGCCGACGCAGCTCGCCTGGCACGCCCGCAACCTGCTGCGCCACAATCTGAATAAGCCGATGATCCTCCTGAGCTCGCAGGCCACCCGCGGCGGAACGGAGATTTTTATCTGGAGCCCGGATCGCCCTTACCTGTTCGCCGCGGTGTGTGGCGAACTGGACCGTCGCAACCTCAGCGTCCACGATGCGCAGATCTTCACCACCCGCGACGGCATGGCGATGGACACCTTTATTGTCCTCGAACCCGACGGCAGTCCGCTGTCCGCCGATCGCCACGAAGCGATCCGCCAGGGTCTGGAACAGACTATCACGCAGCGCAGTTGGGAACCCCCGGCGCCCCGTCGTCAGGCGGCAAAACTGCGTCATTTCTCGGTGGACACCGAGGTAAATTTCCTGCCGACCCATACCGATCGGAAATCGTTTCTCGAGCTGATAGCCCTTGACCAGCCCGGGCTGCTCGCCCGTGTCGGTCAGGTATTCGCCGACCTCGGAATTTCGCTTCACGGGGCGCGAATTACGACAATTGGTGAGCGAGTAGAAGATTTATTTATAATCGCTACCGCCGACCGGCGTGCCCTTAATAATGAGCTGCAACAAGAAGTGCAACAACGGTTGACAGCGGCCCTCAATCCAAACGATAAAGGGTGACGTATTTTTTTTAGTGAATGGAAAGAAACAATGCAGCAGTTACAGAACGTTATTGAGTCCGCTTTCGAGCGTCGCGCCGACATCACGCCGGCTAATGTGGACACCGTGACCCGCGAAGCGGTTAACCAGGTTATCGCCCTTCTGGATTCCGGCGCGCTGCGCGTCGCTGAGAAGATCGACGGTCAGTGGGTGACGCATCAGTGGCTGAAGAAGGCGGTACTGCTCTCTTTCCGTATTAACGATAACCAGGTTATCGATGGTGCGGAAAGCCGCTACTTCGATAAAGTCCCGATGAAATTCGCTGACTATGACGAAGCGCGTTTCCAGAAAGAAGGTTTCCGCGTGGTGCCGCCGGCAGCGGTTCGTCAGGGCGCGTTCATCGCCCGCAACACCGTGCTGATGCCGTCCTATGTGAACATCGGCGCCTACGTTGACGAAGGCACCATGGTTGACACCTGGGCCACCGTCGGCTCCTGCGCGCAGATCGGTAAAAACGTTCACCTGTCCGGCGGCGTCGGCATTGGTGGCGTACTGGAGCCGCTGCAGGCGAACCCGACCATCATCGAAGATAACTGCTTCATCGGCGCGCGCTCTGAAGTGGTTGAAGGGGTGATTGTCGAAGAAGGCTCCGTGATCTCCATGGGCGTTTACCTCGGTCAGAGCACCAAAATCTACGATCGCGAAACCGGCGAAGTCTTCTACGGCCGCGTGCCGGCTGGCTCGGTAGTGGTATCAGGCAACCTGCCGTCGAAAGATGGTAAATACAGCCTGTACTGCGCGGTGATCGTGAAGAAAGTCGATGCCAAAACCCGCGGCAAGGTCGGCATTAACGAACTGCTGCGCACCATCGACTAAAGCAAATAAAAAGCGGGAGATATCCCGCTTTTTTTATATTTGATGCTGGCGAAAATGGATTTTTTCGTTAATTATTCAATGGTTATGATGCTATCAAAGGTACCGTTATGTACGATAATCTGAAAAGTCTTGGCATTACCAACCCTGATGAGATCGATCGCTATAGCCTGCGGCAGGAAGCTAACAACGACATTCTGAAAATTTACTTTCAGAAAGACAAAGGCGAATTCTTCGCCAAGAGCGTGAAGTTCAAATATCCGCGTCAGCGCAAAACCGTCGTCGCCGACGGCGTCGGCCAGGGCTACAAAGAGGTCCAGGAGATCAGCCCGAACCTGCGCTACGTTATCGATGAGCTGGATCAGATCTGCCAGCGCGATCGCACTGAAATCGATCTCAAGCGTAAAATCCTCGACGATTTACGCCATCTGGAAAGTGTGGTCACCAACAAGATCAGCGAAATCGAAGCCGATCTGGAAAAGCTCACCCGTAAGTAAGCGCATCCCCGGCGGCGCGTCGCCTGACCGGGCTGGCGGTATCAAGCCGCTACCGACAGTATACATCCTCCAAGGCCGGGTATGGCGAGTCGCTACCCGGCATTTTTTTACCTCCACGCCTTAGCGTTGTTCATCCAGCTGCAGCGCAATATACAGCAGCAGCCGGTCGTCAAAGCTGCCAAGATCCAGCCCCGTCAGCTCCGAGATACGATTCAAACGGTACTCCAGGGTATTGCGATGAATAAACAGCGCCTTTGACGTCGCCAGCGGCTGCACGTTATGGCGAAACCACGCCTGCAGCGTCCGCCGCAGCAGCCCGTTGTTGTCCATCGCCTTGAGACGTGCCAGCGGACGGGCCAGCTCATTGGCCTGCCAGCCGCCGCGCAGGCTGTCAAGCAGCACCGGCAGCATCAGATCCTGATAGAAGTAGCAGCGGCTCTCCGGCATCCGCTGCTTGCCCACCATCATCGTCGTGCGTGCGGTACGGTAAGAGCGGGCGATACTCCCGGGGCCGGTGAAGAAGTTGCCCAGCGCCACGCGGAAGCGGAGCTGCCCATTCTCTTTCATCCTGGCGATAAGCTGCTCGACGCGGCGGACGTGATCGTCTGCGTCCCAGCGGCCAAAGCTGTTCAGCGCCGGTTTCAACACCACCATTTCCGTGAGCGAGACAATGGCCACCAGATTATTGCGATCGGGGGTGGTCAGCGCGTTCTGCAACTGCTGTAGCTCCGCCATCGCGCTGTCCACGCCGAGCTGGCCGCTGTCCACCTCAATCATCGCCACCACGCGCGGCTGATTCAGATCAATTCCTAAACGCTGCGCCCATTCGTTCAGCGCCGGGGTATGCTCTTCCGCCTGAATCAGGTTCATCACCAGCTCTTCGCGCAGACGGCTGTCCTGCGCCAGGAGATGCATCAGTCGCGACTGCTCAAGCATCATCTCAGCCGTCATGCACACCAGCTCGCCATATTTTCGCAGCGACTCCGGCTCGCCGGTCAGGCCGATCACCCCGACAATCTCCCCCTCCAGGCGCAGCGGCAGGTTAATGCCCTGGCGCACCCCGTGGAGATGGCGAGCCACCGCATCGTCGATATCCACCACCCGCCCCTGGGAAAGCACCAGCAGCGCGCCTTCGTGCAATTCACCAATCCTTTCCCGATCGCCGCTGCCGATAATCCGCCCGCGGGCATCCATCACGTTGATGTTGGTATCGATGATGCGCATCGTCCGCGCCACAATATCCTGCGCCATTTTGGTATCAAGATGCCAGCCAGCCATGTAATCCTCCCCTTTGCAGGGCACCAGCATAAAAGAGTCGTTGCTCTGCTGCATTGTGCATATGCCCGAAGCCCGGGTGAGATATGTGGAGTTGTGGAAGCGGTCACAGAACGAAAAAAAGCCCCTGCCCTCGGCGAGGGAAGGGGCTGGAGAGCGAGCGCTGACTGTTACTGCAACAGCAGATAGATAGAGGCGTCGCCGCGCTGAATGTTCAGCGCCAGCACGGACGGTTTGGCGTCGAAGATTTTCCGCAGATCGGCGATGTTTTTCACCGGCTGCTGGTTCGCCCCGACGATGACGTCGCCTTTCTTGAGGCCAATCTGCGCCGCCGGGGTACCGGCTTTCACATTATTGACCACCACACCTTTGTCCTGACCCTTGTTGCTCATTTCCGCCCCTTCAATCCCGTTGAAGATGGTGCTGGAGTCAACCTGGGTCTGGTTGCTCTGCTGCAGTTCGACGGTCACGGTCACCGGTTTGCCGTCGCGCAGCAGACCAAGCTCAACTTTGCTGCCGATAGGCATGGTGCCGACCTGGGCACGCAGCGCGGCGAAGCTGCTGATCGCCTTCCCGTTGAGAGAGGTGATCACGTCGCCGGCTTTAATGCCCGCTTTCGCGGCCGCCGACCCCGGCATCACCTGGCTGACAAAGGCGCCGCGCTGGGCGTCGACTTTCATCGCTTTCGCCAGCTCAGAGTTCAGTTCGGTCCCCATGATGCCGAGCTCGCCGCGTTTCACCTGGCCATATTTCACCATCTGCTCGGTCAGGTTTTTCACCATGTTGCTTGGGATAGCAAAACCGATACCGATGTTGCCGCCGTCCGGCGCCAGAATGGCGGTGTTGATGCCGATCAGCTCGCCGTTGAGGTTCACCAGGGCGCCGCCGGAGTTCCCGCGGTTAATCGCCGCATCGGTCTGGATAAAGTTTTCGTAGTTTTCCACGTTCAGGCCGCTACGACCCAGCGCGGAAACAATCCCGGAGGTCACGGTTTCGCCCAGACCGAACGGGTTACCGATAGCCACGGTGTAGTCGCCAACGCGCAGCGCGTCAGAGTCGGCGAGCTTAATCGCCGTCAGGTTTTTCGGATCCTGAATCTGAATCAGCGCGATATCAGAGCGCGGATCTTTGCCAACCACTTTGGCATCAAACTTACGGCCATCGCTCAGTTGAACCTTAATTGTGGTGGCGTTGTCCACGACGTG
The DNA here is from genome assembly GCF_009900705.1 of Klebsiella sp. Q2. Classification (NCBI taxonomy): domain Bacteria; kingdom Pseudomonadati; phylum Pseudomonadota; class Gammaproteobacteria; order Enterobacterales; family Enterobacteriaceae; genus Klebsiella; species Klebsiella sp. Q2. Next base: position 41,004 of record NZ_JAAABE010000006.1, read on the forward strand.
GTTGTTGGTCACCACATACCCCTTGGCCGCATCAATGATCACGCCGGAGCCCAGCGCCATAAATTTCTGCTGCTGGCCGCCGTCAGGCTGACCGCCCTGTCCGCCGCCCTGGCAAAACGGCGAACTCTGGAAAGGAGAACCGTCCTGGCAGAACGGCGAGTTATCGCCAAAGAACTGCTGGAAGTTACGTGGCATCCGTGGGGTATTAACGGTGGTGCTACCTTCAACGTTAATGCTCACCACCGACGGCATCACCTTCTCCAGCATCGGGGCCAGGCTTGGCATCTGCTGTGCATTAGTGGCCGAAGATGCCGTTTCTGCCGCGCTCGCAGAGAGCGGGGACAACGCCAGACCTAAACTCAGAGCCAGTGCACTCATTGCTAACGTGGTTTTTTTCATCAGTTTCAATCTCAATATCAGAAAACGAAAGTTGCTGTGTACGTGACTATCAGAGTCATTTTATAGCGCTAAGTTCCGGAATTAAGTTTCTGGAAAAAGTAAAAATTTATTGTCCATCTTTACAAAACTCCAGCTTATTCCACCGCCATTAGCCGCCGATATTCATCCCACGCATACAAATCCGTCATCCCGCTGATATAATCCTGAATCAGACGGCAGCGATAATAGTATTCCATCAGCGCAAATTCAGGCGCCGTGCGCGCCAGCTTATTTACCGCTTCCACATAGGCCAGCCGGTGGCGGGTTGATAGTTTCTGATACAGCCGGGAGGCAATGGGTAAACGCCGTACCCGCTCCTGCGCCACTAATTCGCTGAAATCCTCGAGCGATAATTTCAGCAGCGGCTGATAGATATCCAGCAGGCCACTGATCACCCGGTAGCCCTGCAATTCCAGCTGCTCGACATCCGGATGGCTAAACACCTGTTTCATCGCCACATTTTTATAAAGCTCCAGCAGCTGACTGCAATCGCTGTCGTCCTCGAGCAGCGCATGATTAAAGTCGCCCGTAAAGATGGCCGGCAGGTTGTCAATAAATCGGCGCGCCGCGTAGGGCACCAGCTTATTCAGCGTGTTCACCCGCAAATACATAAAAAACTGATCTTCCGCGCTCTGTTTCAGGGAATTGGCTCGTGATTTCTCCCAGGCATTTTCCACTACCTGTGAGAATAACGATCCTTTTTCATGGCAGCCCCAGGCGTCGTAAAGATGCTGATAAAGCTGCTCAGCGCTGAAAATACGTTTTTCCACCGCGTCCTCAAGATCCGCGACGCAATATGAGATGTCATCCGCGGCTTCCATAATCCAGGTTAATGGGAACCGATTGTAAGGCGCCAGATCCAGTTCTTTACGCAGGCGCGCCACATACTCCTCTTCGGCTAAATAGTAGCCAGGCTTTTTCATTAAATAGCTGTGGCTGGCTGGCGTCGCCTCAGACCACCACGCCGGCCGAGTATATTTCAGAATACAGCCGACCTGCGCCCAGGTCAGATTCATGCGCATCAGCGTATGGACCAGACGAATGCCCTGGGCGTTGCCCTCAAAGCTGCAGAGATCCTGGCGCACTTTGCGGCGCAGCGCGTTAAGCGACGTTTCCCCTTCATGCAAGCGTAATGCCTGCACTTCACAGCGATCGTCGGTCAGCGGCTGCCCGAGCGCATCGCCGGGCGCCAGACGCTGGCGGAACCAGTCGTTAATCGCCGCCTCGCCAAAATGGCCAAACGGGGGATTGCCGATATCGTGCATCAGGCAGGCCATCTCCACCACGCTCTCGAATGGCCCGGTCAGCTCTTCCAGGCCATACTCTTCCAGCAGCCTCAGCTCTTTCAGCCGGCTCAACACCTCTTTGGCGATATAGCGTCCCACCTGCTGCACCTCCAGCGAGTGGGTCAGGCGGGTACGCACCGCCGCGTTGCGCTCCAGCGGGAAGACCTGAGTTTTTTGCTGTAAGCGACGGATTGCCGGCGAGTTGACGATCCGTCCCCGATCGCTTTCGAAGATCCGCAGGATGTCGCGCTCCGTCTCGACACGCGGCGGCGAACGGAAGCGTCGACGCCAGTTTATCTTGTTGCGAAAATCAATCTTTGCCATAGCCTCTCCCGCGCGAGCAATACGCTTCCCCTTAAGCGCATGATAGACTATGCAACTAAACCTGACACATCGCGAGTAAATCTATGAAAATTGGCATTATTGGCGCTATGGAAGAGGAAGTTACCCTTCTGCGCGACAAAATCGAAAACCGCCAGACTATCACTATTGGCGGGAGCGAAATCTATACCGGCCAACTTCACGGCGTTGACGTCGCGCTGCTGAAGTCTGGTATCGGGAAAGTGGCGGCGGCGATGGGCGCGACCCTGCTGCTGGAGCGCTGCCAGCCTGACGTGATCATTAATACCGGCTCTGCCGGCGGCCTGGCGCCGACGCTGAAGGTCGGCGATATCGTCGTCTCCGATGAAGCGCGCTACCACGACGCCGACGTCACCGCCTTCGGCTATGAGTACGGCCAGTTGCCTGGCTGCCCGGCCGGCTTTAAAGCGGACGAAAAACTGGTGGCCGCGGCGGAGAGCTGCATTAACGCGTTAGATCTCAATGCCGTTCGCGGCCTGATCGTCAGCGGTGATGCCTTCATTAACGGCTCTGTCGGTCTGGCGAAGATCCGCCATAATTTCCCGCAGGCGATCGCTGTGGAAATGGAAGCGACTGCCATCGCTCACGTCTGCCATAACTTTAAGGTTCCTTTCGTGGTGGTTCGCGCCATCTCCGATGTGGCCGACCAGCAGTCCCACCTCAGCTTTGAGGAGTTCCTTGCGGTCGCCGCCAGACAGTCCACCCTGATGGTGGAGAATCTGGTACAGAACCTGGCACGTGGCTAAGTCGCTCTCCTTCGCGCTTGCCGCGCTGCTGTTACTCGCCCCGGCGTGGCTGCTGGCCGCGCCGCGGGTGATCACCCTCTCCCCCGCCAATACCGAACTGGCCTTTGCCGCCGGGATCACGCCGGTCGGCGTCAGCAGTTATTCCGATTATCCGCCGCAGGCCAAAACGATTGAGCAAGTTGCCAGCTGGCAGGGAATGAACCTGGAGCGCATCGTAGCGCTCAAGCCAGACCTGGTGCTGGCCTGGCGCGGGGGTAATGCTGAACGTCAGGTTAACCAGCTGCAGTCGCTGGGGATCCACGTCCTGTGGGTACAGACTTCGACCATCGAAGAGATCATCGCCACCCTGCGTCAGCTGGCGCAGTGGAGCCCACAGCCGGAAAAAGCACAGCAGGCGGCGCAGTCGATGCAGCAGGAATACGATGCGCTGAAAGCGCGCTATGCCAGCGCGCCGAAGAAACGCGTCTTCCTGCAGTTCGGTTCCGCACCGCTATTCACCAGCGGCCCCGGCTCAATTCAGGATCAGGTGCTGAGGCTGTGCGGCGGCGAGAATATCTTTGCCGCCAGCCGCGTTCCCTGGCCGCAGGTGAGCCGCGAACAGGTGCTGGCCCGTCAGCCGCAGGCGATTGTGGTGACCGGCGACGCCAGCCGCATCGCCGAAGCGCAGCGCTTTTGGCAACATCAGCTCACCATTTCGTTGATTGCGTTACACAGCGACTGGTTTGAACGCGCAAGCCCACGTATTATCCTCGCCGCCAAACAACTTTGTGCGGCGCTCGACCAGGTAAAATAACCATCCGGCATACCGGATGTTCAGTGGGAATCAACGATGCTTGTCTATTGGCTGGATATTATTGGCACAGCTGTCTTCGCGATCTCCGGCGTTCTGCTGGCGGGGAAATTGCGTATGGACCCATTCGGCGTGCTGGTGTTAGGCGTGGTGACGGCGGTGGGCGGCGGTACCATCCGCGATATGGCGCTGGCGAATGGCCCGGTATTCTGGGTCAAAGATCCCACCGATCTGGTGGTGGCAATGGTCACCAGCATGCTGACCATCCTGCTGGTCCGCCAGCCGCGCCGGCTGCCGAAATGGATCCTGCCCGTTCTTGATGCCGTCGGTCTGGCGGTGTTTGTCGGCATCGGGGTGAATAAAGCGTTTCTCGCCGGCAGCGGCCCGCTGGTCGCGGTGTGCATGGGCGTGGTGACCGGCGTTGGCGGCGGGATAATCCGCGACGTGCTGGCGCGCGAAATTCCTATGATTCTGCGCACCGAGATCTACGCCACCGCCTGTATTGTGGGCGGCATTGTCCACGCCACCGCGCACGACACCTTTCATCTCCCGCTGGAGAATTCGGCGATGATGGGGATGGTGGTGACCCTGGTGATTCGTCTGGCGGCGATCCGCTGGCACCTGAAGCTGCCGACGTTTGCGCTGGACGATAACGGACGGTCATAAAAGCAAAACGGTAACCTGAGGTTACCGTTTTTAACGTTGGCACCCTCTCGCAGAAGGGGAAGACGCCCGGTCGCACTCGCTTTACACGCTGAACGAGGATCCGCAGCCGCAGGTGCTTTTCGCGTTCGGGTTGGTCACGATAAAGCGCGAACCTTCCAGCCCTTCGGTATAGTCGACAGAGCCGCCGACCAGATACTGCAGGCTCATTGGGTCAACCACCAGGCCGACACCCTGTTTCTCAATGGTCATATCCCCTTCGTTCACCTGATCGTCGAAGGTGAAGCCATACTGGAAACCGCTGCAACCGCCGCCGGTAATATACACGCGCAGTTTCAGGTTCGGATTATCTTCATCCGCAATCAGGTGTTTTACTTTATTGGCTGCGGCTTCGGTAAACTCCAGCGGCAACGCTACGTCATCACTCATTTTTTGCTCCCATTGATACTTCCGGCCGGTTAAAGAATAACCGGGCCTTTTGAGCCATTATCTAATACCCTGGTAAATCGTTCAAGTATTCTCCCGGGGCGCCTGCTGCGCTTTTGCCGCCTGCTCGGCCTCCTGCTTCGCCAGAGTACGTTGCAGAATGGTCGAATACAAAGGCTTACCGCCGAGGAATTGCGCCAGTAGTGTTGCGCCAAGGCAGGTAATAATCATTGGCAAAATGAGCTGATAGTTATCGGTCATCTCCAGCACCAGCACAATCCCGGTCAGCGGCGCGCGCACCGAGGCGGCGAGCAGCGCGCCCATGCCGGCGATAGCGAAGGTGCCGGCATCGAGATGGTAGGACGGAAACAGCGGGATAGCCGCCATGCCGAACGCCGTGCCCAGCAGCGTGCCGAGCGCCAGCATCGGGGCGAAGATGCCCCCCGGCGCGCCGGAGGAGAAGCAGATCAGCGTGGTCACCACGCGGGCAATAAAGATAAACAGCAGCAAACCGACGGAGAAGTTACCGGCGGCGGCGATGGGGATCAGGTTAAAGCCACCGCCCACCGCGGAGGGCTGCATCAGCCCCAGCAGACCGCAAAGCCCGCCGATGATCCCGCCCATTAACACCCATTTTTTGATGTTGCCGCCGTGAATGCGCTGGAACAGATCCTGGGTGCGCAGCACCAGAAAATTAAACAGCGGGCCGAAGCAGCCAAACAGCATCCCCAGCACCAGGTACAGCCACAGAGTGTTCACCGGGGCATTGCTCAGCTTGCCCACCTCTATAATTGCCGCCTCGCCGTTAAAAATGCGAAACACAATGCTCGACATGATCACGCCGGTAAATACCGCTTTAATGGAGATCAGGTTGTAGCGGAACTGCGGGCGCATCTCTTCGATGATAAACAGGATACCAGCCAGCGGCGCGTTAAAAGCCGCTGAGAGACCCGATGCCGCGCCGGTCGCCAGCAGCGTGTGCCGCGCTTCCGGACTGCGCATGCGGAAAATATCCAGCACCATGCGCCCAATGTTGCCGCCAAGCTGCACCATCGGCCCTTCGCGTCCCAGCACCATTCCGGCGCCCAGGGTCCCCATGCCGCCGATGAATTTTACCGGCAGCACGCGCCACCAGCGCACCGGCCGCAGCTCCTCCAGCGCCCCTTCGATCTCCGGGATCCCCGATCCGCCAGCCTCCGGCGCAAAGCGGCGCACGAGGAAATAGCCGACCATCGCCAGCAGCGCCGACAAGATAAACGCCAGCGGCCAGACCAGATACCAGTGGTCCGCTACCTGCGCCAGCGCGCCGATCCGCTGGTTCTGCACCCAGTTCACGCTCTTTTCAAACGCCACGCCCACCAGCCCGGCCAGCGTGCCGACCACCGCCGCCATAAACAGCACCGCCAGCGGCGTTTTATCGCGCTGAATTAAGCGGCGCACCGCATCGCCGCGACGCACCCGCACGAACTGATGTGCTTCAAAAGAGGGAGTTTCTGCTTTCATGCCGTTATCAATTATTGGTAATACAAATGAAGAGAGAGGCATTTTAGCCGCCCCGGCGCGCTGCGTCGTCAAAAAAATGCCCTTGCGGCACATTGTTTCAATTGGGCAAAACTTTCATAACCATCCTGGAATAACTTAGAATAGCCGATAAAACATTTTTCACGAACCAGGACCCTGGCCATGAGCAAATCTGAAAATCTGTACCATGCTGCGCGCGAACTGATCCCCGGCGGCGTTAACTCGCCGGTGCGCGCCTTTACCGGCGTCGGCGGCACCCCGCTGTTTATCGAACGCGCGGATGGCGCTTACCTCTATGACGTGGATGGAAAGGCCTATATCGATTATGTCGGCTCGTGGGGTCCGATGGTGCTGGGCCACAACCATCCGGCGATCCGCAACGCGGTGATCGAGGCGGCGTCACGCGGCCTGAGCTTTGGCGCGCCGACCGAAATGGAAGTGAAAATGGCGGCGCTGGTGACCGAGCTGGTACCGACCATGGATATGGTGCGGATGGTGAACTCCGGTACCGAAGCCACCATGAGCGCGATTCGCCTGGCGCGCGGCTTCACCGGCCGCGACAAGATCATCAAGTTCGAAGGCTGCTACCACGGCCATGCCGACTGCCTGCTGGTGAAAGCCGGTTCCGGCGCGCTGACCCTCGGCCAGCCGAACTCGCCGGGCGTGCCGGCTGATTTCGCCAAACACACCCTGACCTGCACCTATAACGACCTCGCCTCGGTGCGCGCGGCGTTCGAGCAATATCCACAGGATATCGCCTGCATCATCGTCGAGCCGGTCGCCGGTAATATGAACTGTATTCCACCGCAGCCGGAGTTCCTGCCGGGCCTGCGCGCGCTGTGCGACGAATTTGGCGCCCTGCTGATCATCGACGAAGTGATGACCGGCTTCCGCGTGGCGCTGGCGGGCGCGCAGGCTTATTACGGCGTGGAGCCGGATCTGACCTGTCTCGGGAAAATCATCGGCGGCGGGATGCCGGTAGGCGCTTTCGGCGGCCGTCGCGAGGTGATGGACGCTCTGGCCCCCACCGGCCCGGTTTATCAGGCCGGTACCCTCTCCGGTAACCCGATCGCCATGGCCGCCGGCTTCGCCTGCTTAAGCGAAGTGGCGCAGCCGGGCGTGCATGAAACCCTCACCGAGCTGACCAACCAGCTGGCGCAAGGTCTGCTTGATGCGGCGCGTGACGCCGGGATCCCGCTGGTGGTCAATAACGTCGGCGGCATGTTCGGCATCTTCTTTACCGATGCCGAAACTGTCACCTGCTATCAGGATGTGGTGAAGTGCGATGTCGAACGCTTCAAGCGCTTCTTCCATCTGATGCTGGAGGAAGGCGTGTACCTGGCGCCGTCAGCATTTGAGGCTGGGTTTATGTCCGTGGCCCACAGCGAAGAAGATATCGACAATACCATCGACGCCGCGCGTCGGGTGTTTGCCAAACTGTAAGCTCCCTGCATGCCGGGTGACGCTCCGCTTACCCGGCCTACCAAACCCGCAATGGCACGGACCGTAGGTCGGATAAGGCGTTAGCCGCTACCCGAAAAAAAACGGCACCGTACGGTAGCCCGGATAAAGCGCAACGCGCCGCTATCCGGGATCTTTCGCGCTAACGCCACGCGTTAGCGGCTCTGCTTTCTCAGCAAATAGATAAAGTACGGCGCGCCGATAAAGGTTGATAACAGCCCCGCCGGGATCTGGTAGGGAAACATGATCATTCGTCCGCACCAGTCGGCGAAGACCAGCAGCAGCCCGCCAGTCAGCCCGGAGATCACCATATGCGGCAGCGTGCGCCGGAAGCCAATCATCCGTGCGATATGCGGCGCCATCAGCCCGACGAAGCTCAGCGGGCCGATGGTCAGCGTCGCCGCCGCCGTCAGGCAGGCCGCCAGCAGCAGCAGAACAATCCGCGATGAGGTCAGCGCCATGCCCACCGCTCGCGCCGCCTCCCCGCCCAGCGGCAGGATGGTCAGCCAACGGCGACAGAGCGGCGCCAGCGCCAGCAGGAGCAGCATCACCGCGCCGCTGCGGACCACCCTCTCCGGCGTCGCGCTGTAGGTCGACCCTGAGATCCACGTCAGGATCTGCGCCATGCGCGGATCGCCGCTGGCCTGCAGCATCATCAGCAGCATGGTGAAGGCGGTACTGAGCGCCATCCCCGCCAGCAGCATCCGATGCGGCGAAAAGCCGCCGCGCCCGGCGGCCAGCATAATGATCAGCAAGGTGCCGGCCGCGCCAAGGCTCCCGGCCGGCAGCAGCCAGCCAAAGGCGTCGCCAGGGACGAAGAACAGCATCAGCACCACGCCAAAGGCGGCGCCGGAGCTGATGCCCAGCACTTCCGGACTGGCCATCGGGTTGCCGGTCAGGCGCTGGATAATACAGCCGGCGACCGCCAGCATCACCCCGGCGAACAGCGCCGACAGCACTCGCGGCCAGCGCCAGGGCAGCAGTTGCTCCAGCAGATCGCCGTGAGCCCACAGCCAACCGTGGGCATCGCGACCAAAGGCCAGCGCCACGCTCACCGCCAGCAGCAGCAACGCGACGCCCCCGAGAACAAACCCTTGCACGTGATAGCGCTCAGGCTGCACGTTATCGCCGCCGTTCATCACCGGGGCGCTGATGCTGCGAAGCCGCGGCAGCAGCCACAGCAGCAGCGGCGCGCCAATCAGGGCGGTGACCGAGCCGGTGGAGACTTCCCGCCATACCCTGCTCAGCCAGAGGATCACCTGATCTGAAAGCCACAGGAGCAGCGCGCCGATCAGCGCCGCCAGCAGCAGCCGGGCCAGCAGTCGACGGGCGCCGAGCATTTTCGCCAGCAGCGGCGCGAACAGGCCGATAAAGCCGATAATCCCGACCGCGTTGACCAGCAGCGCGCTCATTACGATCGCCAGCGTCAGGGCGCCGAGGCGCGCCAGAGACAGCGCCAGCCCAAGGTTGCGCGCCACTCCGTCATCGAGCCCCATCAGGGTCAGCGGACGCAGCAGCAGCAGCGTGAGTACTGCGCCGCCCAGCAGCTGCGGCCACAGGCGCTGCGCCACGCTCCAGTCGGTTTGCGTCAGCGTCCCGGTGCTCCACAGGAACATGCTCTGCAGCTGGTCGTGATGGAAAATCACCATCAGCTGGTTAAGCGCCCCGCAGTAGAGGCTGACCACCAGGCCCGCCAGGATCAGCGTTACCGGCGACAGGCGCTTGCCCCAGGAGACGCCAAACACCAGCGCTCCCACCAGACAGGCTCCGGCCAGCGCGGCAAACTGCGACGCCAGCACGCCGGGGATGGCCCACAGCGTAGTGACTGTGATCCCCAGTTGCGCGCCGGTGGCGACGCCAAGGGTGGTTGGCTCCGCCAGCGGATTGCGCAGCACCTGCTGGAACAGTACGCCGACCAGTCCCAGCCCGGCCCCCACCAGCAGTGAAATGGTCACCCGCGGCAGCAGGCTGTAATGAAACAGCATCTGGGCAATCCGATCGCTATCCGGCTGCCACAGCGCCTGCCGCCATTGCGCATAGGGCAAGGCGACGTTGAGATTGACGATGCTCAACGCGAAGGCGGCAACCAGCAGCCCGGCCAGCAGGATAATGGCTAACGGTGAAATACGCCTATTCATGCCGGATTCCCCTGGGCCTCGGCCAGCACGCGGGCAAAATGCATCGCCGACAGCGTCGCGCCATAGAACCACACCGCCGGAACGCGCTGGAAGCGCCCCGCGCGCACGAACGGCATCGCCTGCCACAGCGGGGTCGCCAGCAGTTGGGTCATCTCCCGCTCGTTACCATGATCGAAACAGATCACATCGGCCTCGTTAAACGCCGCCAGCCGGTCGATGCCAACGCTGACGCTGCCCCAGAACGCCGCTTCGCCGCGCCAGGCGTTTTTGATGCCAAAGCGATCGAGCACTTCCTGGAACAGGCAGTTTTCGCCAAAAACCAGTACATGGCGCGGATCGAGCAAGGAGATCATCAACAGCGGACGGTCGCCGCGCCCGGCAAAACGCGGCTTCAGGCTCGCCATCAGCGCCTCAAACTCCGCCAGGTGGTGCTGAGCCTGTTGTGTTTTGCCCAGCAGGTCAGCCATCTCCAGCAGCGAGCGCTGAGCCATCGCCAGCGGACGTTTGCCATCGCTGAAGGTAAATCCGCGGCCGGGGGCGATACGCGCCAGCTTCTCCGGCGACGGGCCGTAGCCTGCCGACCAGACGATAAATGACGGTTTCATCTGCGTCAGCAGTTCAAGATTGGGTTCGGTACGCAAACCGACATCGATCACCGAGTCGGGCAGCGCGGGTTCGTTCACCCACAGGCGATAGTTGGGGATATCGGCCACGCCGTAAGGCGTGACGCCCAGCGCCAGCAGCAGCTCCGCCGGCAGCCACTCCAGGGCGACCACGCGCTGCGGGTCAACGTTCGCCGCCTGCGCGCCGCGCATCTGCCACAGCAGCGGCGAGAGCGCCATCGCGGTCAGCAGGCGGCGTCGGGTTATCTGAGTCGGGGTCATCATCAATAGACAAAGCTTACCGGCGCCGCGCCGGCCGGGTGCGGCAGGATCCCCATCGGGATGCCGTAGATTTGTTCCAGGGTGTCGCTGCGCATCAGTTCCGCCGGCGTCCCCTGGGCGATCATTTCTCCGCCGCGCAGGGCCACCAGATAGTCGCAGTAGCGGGCCGCCATATTAATGTCGTGCAGGACGGCGATCACCGTCAGGCCGCGCTGCTGGCTGAGACGATGCACCAGCGCGAGGACATCAACCTGATGGGCGATATCCAGCGCCGAGGTGGGTTCATCGAGCAGCAGACAGCGGCTATCCTGCGCCACCAGCATGGCGATCCACGCCCGCTGGCGTTCGCCGCCGGAGAGGCTGTCCACCAGGCGATGGGCGAGCGGCTTCAGCCCCACCAGCGCAATCGCCTCTTCCACTTTCTCGCGGTCCGCCGCGCCAAAGCGACCCAGCGCGCCGTGCCACGGGTAGCGGCCGATGGCCACCAGCTCACGCACCGTCATACCTTCGGCCGGCGGCAGCTGCTGCGGCAGATAGGCCACTTTGCGGGCAAAGGCTTTGCTGCCCCAGCTCTCCAGCGGCTGCCCGTCCAGCAGCACATCGCCTGCGGAAGGCGGCTGATGACGGCCAAGCATTTTCAGTAACGTCGACTTGCCGGAGCCATTATGACCGATCAGGCCTGTGACTTTTCCAGCCGGGAAGGTGAGCGAGAGCGGATGGAGCAACGTGCGGCCAGGCACACGGAAAGTGACGCGATCCAACGCGAAGGTGGTTTCTGCGTGCGGAGTCTGTTCCTGCATAGCGATAACCTGATAAAGGGCGCGGCGAACCGCGCCCGTAGGTGGTTAGAAACGGAAGGTGGCGGTGGCGACGACCTGACGTCCGGCCCCCCAGTAGCAAGCGTATTCGCTGTAGCAACTGGAGACATATTCGCGGTCGAACAGGTTGTTGACGTTGACGCCGACCGACGATCCCGGCAGGCCAAAGCGCGCCAGATCGTATTTCACCGTCGCATCCATCAGCGCATAACCGGCCACACTAAAGGAGTCATTTTTCTTACCGGTGCTGGTGTCATTTTTGTAGTAGCTGACCGTTGAACCGATATAGCGCGCCCCGGCCCCAATCGTCAGACCGCTGAGCGCGGTTTCGTGGAAGGTATAATCCGCCCACAGGGAGGCCATATTACGCGGCACTTCCGCCGGACGTTTGCCGTTGAACACCGTATCGTGAGTGTATTCCGCATCGGTATAGCTGTAGGCTGCGGTCAGGTTGATATTGGCGTTAACTGCCGCTTTCGCCTCCAGCTCAAGGCCGCGGGAGCGGATCTCGCCGGTCTGGATGCTGAACGCCTGGTTAGCCGGATCCGCCGTCAGGTTCTTATCTTTGGTCAGCTGATAGACCGCCGCGGTGACCACCACCGGCATATCTTTCGGCACATATTTCACGCCGGCTTCATACTGCTTACCGCGCGACGGATCGAACGGCTTGCCGCTGCTGCTGGAGCCCGATACCGGTTCAAACGATTCGCTGTAGCTGAAGTACGGAGAGATACCGTTATCTAACAGGTAGTTGATGCCGCCGCGCCAGCTGAACTGCTGGTCGTGGTTCTCCGCCAGGCTGTTGGTGGCGCGGGTTAACGTTGAGGTGGTGGCGTAGTCGTAACGACCGCCCAGGGTCATGACCCACTTATCCCACTCCATCTGATCCTGCGCGTACAGGCCGGTCTGTTCCATCCGGTTGAGCACCGCGTACGGGAAGGTAACCTGAATATTCGGGTTGCCGTACTGCGGATTATTCATGCTGATAGGATCCGCCGTCCCGTAGTCGGCATCCACATCATTACGCATCCGCGAGTAGTCCACGCCGGTCAGCAGCGTATGGCTGACCGCGCCGGTGGCGAAATCAGACTGCAGCTGGGTATCGACGGTAAAGGTGTTCAGGTGCTCGTCGGAGCGCACATAGGCGCGATTCATGTAGCCCGGCGCGACATAGCCATTGCCGTACACCGAGCGATACAGGGTATCGACCTCGGCATAGCGCAGGTTCTGCCGCACGGTAAAGGTGTCATCGAACTGATGGGAGAAGCTGTAGCCCACCATCTTCTGGCGGCGGGAGATTTTATTATCCGCTTCGCCTTCATTGAAATCGGTTGGCAGCTTGTGCGCCTTACCATTGGCGTCGTAATACGGCACCACGGTGCCTTCACGCGGCAGCCAGCCGTAGTAGCCCGCATCCGGGTCATTCTGGAAGTTGCTCAGGAATGTGAAGTCGGTTTTATCGTCCGGACGCCAGCTAAAGGAGGGCGCCACCGCGTAGCGGGTCGATTTCGCCATCTGCTGCTGGGCATCCTGGCTGCGGCCCAGGCCGGTCAGGCGGTAAGACCAGACGCCGGCATCATCAATGGCGTCGCTGAAGTCAAACCCGGTCTGCCACAGATTGTCGGTGCCCATTTTAAACTGCACTTCTTTCAGCGGCTCGGTGGTCGGGCGTTTGCTGACCATGCTGACGATACCGCCCGGGTTGCTGTTGCCGTACAGCACCGAAGTTGGCCCGCGCATCACTTCCACGCGCTCCAGGAAGTAAGGATCCATGGAGACTTCAGAGTAGTTATTCCCCTGCAGCTTCATGCCGTCCAGATACTGGTTGGTGTTGACGGTCGTCGAGGTGGTGAAGCCGCGAATGGTGACCACGTCATAGGTGGTCGAACTGCCGCGGGTGGAGAAGACGCTTGGCGTATAGGAGAGCGCCTCTTTTACCGTCGTCGGCTGGCGCATCTCCATCTCCTGGCGCGTCACCACCGACACAGACTGCGGCGTTTTTTCAATCGGGGTATCGGTTTTCGTCGCCGTAGCGGAGCGTTTCGCCGCGATGGTCGGCGCCGGTCCCCAGGCGCTTTCCTGGGCGGCCGGGGCGGCAACGACGGTAATGGTTTCTTCTTGCTTCGGTTGTTCTGCTGCCTGTGCGTAGACAGACATGCCGCTAACCGCCGTGGCTACTACAGCTGCGACTTTACGCAGCGAGTGGTTTGGCTGAGCAGTTTTTGGACGCGCCATGGGTATATCTCTGATGAAAGTGAATGATAACGTAAACGAGAATTATTATTATGACGGGCGATATAATAGGCGAAACGTCGAAGGCAAGGCAAGCGATATGCCTGTCGCTGCGGGTTGAAGGCTGAATTAATAACCAGATAGTTATTATGGAGTTAAAGAGCCGTTAACTTTTTTACAGGCATAAAAAAACCCCTTAATACTTTCGTCTTAAGGGGTCTGGTCTTAGGGCTTAAATCAGTTACTGCCGAACATATCCTTGATCCAGCCCGCGACGCCGTCGCTCTTCTCCTGCTGCTTCGGCGGCTGTTGCTGCGGTTGTTGTTGCTGCTGAGGCTGCTGCTGCCCGGACTGATTGAACGGGTTGTTCGCTTCCTGCTGCTGCAACTGCTGCTGCTGCATCATCTCGCCCTGGCGGCACAGCGCATCCGGCTGCGTCGTCCACACCGGCAGCGAACGCATCCCGCCGCTGCAGACGAAGTTGCCGTTGCTGTCCACGCCCATGTCGACCACATCTTCCGGCGGCGTCAGCACCAGCGGCGTTGGCGTCTGGTTCGCCAGATAACGCTGATAAATCGACATCGCACCGCTGGCGCCGTACAGTTTGGTTGGCTGGTTATTGTCGCGACCCACCCAGGTGATGGTCACCTGGCTACCGTCGATCCCGGCAAACCAGGTATCGACGTTATTGTTGGTGGTCCCGGTTTTCCCCGCCAGATGGAGGCCCGGATACTTCGCCCCCAGCTGACGCCCCGTCCCGCGCTGCACTACCTGCTGCATGGTCCACAGCGTCATGTAGGCCGCCTGGGCAGGCACCGCGCGCTCCGCCTGCGGGTAGCTCTGATACAGCACCGTGCCATCTTCCGCAATCACTGACCGCAGGGCGGAGAGTGGTGCACGGTTGCCGCCGCTGGCGATGGTCTGGAAGGCCTGGGCCACTTCAATCGGCGTCAGGTTCAGCGCGCCAAGCAGCATCGCCGGCACGGCGTTGAGCTGATTCTTCGGCGCCCCCAGTTTGGTCCAGGTATCGACCACCGCCGGCAAGCCCAGCGCCATCCCGAGGTTAACCGTCGGCACGTTCATCGAACGAGTCAGGGCATCTACCAGCATCACCTGGCCGCTGAAGCGACGATCGTCGTTCTGCGGCGACCAGGTCTGGCCATTGGACAGGCGAATGGTCACTGGCGCATCGGCGATCCACGTATTCAGGCGATACTGATTCGGCTGGCTCAGCGCGGTCAGATAGGTCGCCGGCTTGGCCAGAGAACCAATCGACCGGCGGGCCTGCATCGCGCGGTTGTAGCCGGCGAACTGCGGCTCCGCGCCGCCGACCATCGCCCGCACTTCACCGGTAAAGCGGTCCACCACCACCATGGCAGTTTCCAGATCTGCCAGCTTGCGCTGTTTCTTCAGTACCGGGATCCCTTCAGTAGCCGCTTTTTCCGCGGCATCCTGCGCCACCGAGTCGAAGGTAGTGAAGATCTTCACGCCGGAGAGATCTTTTACTTTATCGCCCAGCTTCGCCTGCAGCTCCTGACGCACCATCTGCATGAACGCCGGCTGTGGTGAAATGACCCCGCCGCGCGGCTGCACGCCCAGCGGACGCGCGCTCAGCATGTCGTACAGCTCCTGGTCGATGACCTGCTGCTGCTGCAGCAGACGCAGCACCAGATTGCGTCGCTCAAGGGCCAGCTTCGGGTTGCGCCACGGGTTATACACCGAGGCCCCTTTCACCATCCCCACCAGCAGCGCCTGCTGGTCGAGGCTCAGCTCTTCCACCGGACGGCCAAAGTAGTACAGGCTGGCCAGCGGGAAGCCGCGAATTTCGTTATCGCCGCTCTGACCGAGGTACACCTCGTTCATGTACAGCTCAAGGATGCGATCCTTGCTGTAGCGGGCGTCGACGATCAGCGCCATGTACGCTTCGTTGGCTTTACGCCAGTAGGAGCGCTCGCTGGAGAGGAACAGGTTTTTCACCAACTGCTGGGTCAGGGTACTTGCCCCTTGCACCGTCCGGCCTGCCGTCAGGTTCGCCAGCACCGCACGGCCGATGGAATAGAGGCTGATGCCATCGTGCTCGTAGAAGTGGCGGTCTTCGGTCGCCAGCAGTGTATCCACCAGCAGGTCAGGGAAGCCGCTGCGCTTCACGAACAGACGCTGCTCGCCGTTCGGCGACTGCAGCATGGTAATAAGCCGCGGATCGAGGCGGAAGAAACCGAACTGGCGGTTGTTATCCATATTCTCGATGGTTTCCAGATGGTCGCCGTCGAAGGTCAGACGCGCGCGCACCTGCCCTTCTTTACTGTCCGGGAAATCGAACGGACGGCGGATCATCTCGATGCTGTTGGCCTGCACCGTGTATTCGCCGGGACGCGTCATCGCGCTAACCTGACGATACTGGGTGGCGTTCAGCAGACGCACCATCTCGTTTTTGCTGATCTGCATGTCCGGCTCAAGGTTCACCATCCGTCCATAGACCGCAGCCGGCAGCTCCCAAACTTTACCGTCGATGCGGCTGCGGATTTTCTGGTCGAGGTAGACGCCATAGGCGGCAATCAGCACCGCGAAGACAATCCCCAGCTTGACCAGCAGCCACAGCCAGCTGCGCTTACGACGAGGCTTGCCACCTTTGCCTTTGGCTTTTCTCGGCACCGGTTTCTCATCCTCATAATCATCGTCATCATACTCGTCGTCGTAGTCCTCTTCCCGGACCCGGCGACGGGTGACTTTCTGTTTTGTCGGACGTGAGGGTCTTCCCTTACGTCCGATAGGCTCGCGGTCATCTCCCGCCATGCTTTTTCTCCGCAACGTTCAGGCGCAAAGGCCTGATTCTCAATACTTCCTCCGTTCAGAGGAAGAAGAAATCTCTCAAATTAACGTTCAGGCTGCTCATCCTCAGGACGACAACCTGCTGGCGGGCAGAACGCGCCGCCCACCTTTCAAAGGGTTGCTTTGCTTCGCTTCACATGATACTAACAATAGAAATTCACCATAAAATCAATGTGTTAAACGCATCACTGGCAGAATAAGTCAGAACATAGCACGTAATGTTCAGGGCATACAGGATAGCACTAAAATGCGACATTCTTAACCAGCATTTTACCTCGTGCTTACGTAACAAGATGGGAAAGAGTATGTTTTTTAATAACATAAAAAATGACGCTCGCCCTGATGCCAAATGCGGCGGCATCGCCTCAGACTGAAAATATATTTCCTGGACGACAGCATTTATTATTGAGAGAAGTAAAGGGGATGAATCGAGTTTCTGCCAATAAAAATGAGAGGCTGTTAACATTTATGTAGAATAATATTTTATGATGACACCAGGGAAATATTTGTTAAACTAGCGGCCAGTGATTCATTATTTTGATTACTCTACTATGCGCATTCCACTTATATTCCCGCTTTGCGTGGTGGCCTTACTCTCTGGCTGCCAACAGAAACCCGCCTCAACGCTCAGTCCGGCCATCAGTAGCCAGGCACAGCTCGAGCAGCTCTCGTCCGTGGCGGCAGGAACGCGCTATCTCAAGAATAAATGTAATCGTAGCGATCTGCCCGCCGATGAAACTATTTATCGGGCGGTGGTGAATGTCGGCAAAGCGCGCGGATGGGGAAATATTGACCCGGCAACGTTAAGTCAAAATAGCGACCGGCTTTACCAACAGCTTTTACAGGACAGCACCCCGGAAGCCACACAGTGCAGTCAATTTAATCGCCAGCTTGCTCCCTTTATTGCCAGCCTACGCGGCGACTAAGCAAAATATCTTCAACGCGCATTGAATTGCGCTTGCTCCTTATTCGCCTTTCGGCTCCTCGTCAATTTTCCCGCCGGGCCAGTCCTCCAGCGCCGCGAGGGTAAAGGTCGTGCCATTGAAGCTAAAGATCGTCACATCCTGCTGGATCTGCTCCACCACCAGATTGGGCAGCGGGGAATCGCCCTCGGTCCACGCTTTGCCGTTTAACACAATGCTGCGCTTTTCCGCTAACGAGGCGTAGACATGGGCGCTGTAGCGCAGAGGCGGCAGCGTATCGCTGTCCACCACCGGCGCGGCGGGCGCGCTGGCTTTTGCCGCCGGTGGCGGCGTCTTTGGCGCGGCCTCTCCGGCAGCGGTTAACGGCAGAAGCGCCGCATGCGCCACCGGCAAGGGCAGCGTTTGCGGCGGTGCCGGGTGACGCCACTGCTCGCCGCCAAACCAGCCGAGCGCGATAAATAATCCGGCGTATAGCGGGATAATCCAGCCAGGGATCTGCACCATCCGGCCGCGGACCACCGGCGCGTCCGCCAGTGTGGTGGGCGACTGATGCGCCACCAGCGGGGGGATCCCTCTTTCACTGTCATCACGAACAATCACAACGGTCTCCTGTTCCCTCATGATAACGAGAAGGCGCCCTTACGGGCGCCCCACGTCACCTTATTTACTGCTCACCGGCAGGCCGGCGCCCTGCGATTCGCCCTGCGGCAATTCGAGGACGGCAACCGACCAGGCCGGCAGCGTGACCGAGCCGTCAGCGGCAACCTGCACGCCGCTGGCCAGCGACCGGTCGCCCGCCGCCTGCTGAATAGCGCTCAGCTGGAGCGATGTGCCGGCGAAATCCTGCAGCGTCCGGCTTTCCGGGGCAGCGTTGATCGCCACCACGATGCCGTCGACGCGGCTGTCCAGGCTGGCGCCAGCCTGGATCCCGTCATCGATGGTCATCACCAGCAGACCAGTCTGCTGATCGGCGCCGGTATTGCGGAAGTCCACGCGCTGCATCACCGTCGCGCCGTCGCCGAGGGTAAACAGCGGCGACGATTTACGCAGCGCGGTCAGCTCCTGATAAAACGCGGTCATCTGCTTGAGCTCGGCTTCGCCCGGGGTGGCCACCCAGTCCTTCACGCGGGCGATGATGTCATAGTTGCTGCCATCATCGCTGCTGCGCGGCATACCGACGTTGTAGTTGTTGTCCTGCAGGGAGTAGTCCACGCGGTTAAACCAGTCGCCGGAATCATACGAGTCGCGGGTAAAGGATTTAGAGCGCAGCAGCTCTGAGCCCTGCTGGTCAAAGGCGATCCCCTGGCCGAGCATCACCGTCGCCAGCGACACCGCCTGCATCCGGACGCGGGTATCGAGATCTGCCTCCTGAGCGGCTTTATAGCTGATCATGTCCCACAGCGTCTGGTTATCGTGTTTTGACACATAGTTCACGACTTCCGTCGGATCAGCCGCGTAGCCGCCTGGCGCGCCGTTATAGTCAATCTCGCTGCCTCTCTTCACCGCGCCGTCTTTGTCGATCAGCACGAAGTCCGCAAGGTTACCGGCCATGCCGAGACGGGTCAGATCGGCGAGGTGACGCGCCTGATCGTCGGTCAGGGTGGTCAGCTCATTCGGCAGGACGCCGGCCCCGCTGCCCACGCCCTGGTTCTGGCGCAATGCATCACCGGAGTCGAACGGCCCGCCGCCGCGCACGGCGTCGCGCAGACGATCGGAGAACGTGCCGATCCCGGTGCCTTTGAGATTGATTTGCGAGGCAATTTCAAAGCGATCGCTCTGGTTGGAATCCCAGCCTTCGCCAAAGAAGTAGATATCCGGGTTCAGCGCTTTAATGCGTTCCCAGGCCGAGAGGATCTGCGCTTTCGGGTGGTAGCCCATCAGGTCGAAGCGGAAGCCATCGATCTTATAATCGGTGGTCCATACCGCCAGTGAATCGGCGATAAGCTTGGCGAACATCCGGTGCTCTGGCGCCGAGTCGGAGCAACAGGTAGCCGATTCCACGCTGCCGGTAGTTTCGTTCAGACGCTGATAGTACCAGGGGACGATCTTATCCAGTACCGAAGTGCGGTCGGTCGGGCCGGCGGCGTTGGTGTGGTTGTACACCACGTCCATAATGACGTTCATTCCCAGATCCTGCTTGATCGCCTGAATCATGGTGCGGAACTCTTTAATGCGCGCCGTGCCTTCCGGATCGGTGGCGTAGGATCCTTCCGGTACCGTGTAGTGGAACGGATCGTAGCCCCAGTTATAGGAGTCGGTCTGCGCCACCAGCGTATTCAACGCCTGCACCTGCGGGTTATCCTTGCTGTCGTTCTGCTTCAGCTGAGTCAGCACCTCTTCAACCGTCGAACCGCTGTCGCAATAGCCCGCGAACTCGCTGCTCTTCACCGCGCTGTTGACCTCGCACAGGCGACTGAACGGCTGCTGAATATCGGCGACTTTGTCGCTGAACTCATTGACCGTCGCCAGATCGAAGACCGGCAGCAGCTCAATATGGGTCACGCCCGAGGCCGACAGCTGTTTCAGATGCTGGACCATATTGCTCTCCTGGGCGGTGAGCGCCAGATACTTGCCGCGCAGCTCCGCAGGAACGGTTTGATCCCAGGCGGAGAGATCGCGAATATGCGATTCGTGGATCGTCATTTTCGCCAGGTCGGCTTTGGTTTTCTGCGCGTGCGGCATCGTCAGCCCGTCCCAGCCTTCCGGCTTCAGCGCGCTGTCGTTCAGATCGACCACCTGGCTGTACTCCGAGTTGGTCGACAAACTATGGGCGTAGGGATCGGTCACTTCGTACTGCTCGACTTTACGCGACTGCGGGTGGTAGACCGTCATCGCGTAGCGGTAGAACGCGCCTTTCAGGTCGCTCCCTCCCTGCCAGGACCAGGCGCCGGAGGCGCTGTCGCGAATCATCGGGTGACTGGCTATCACTTTCTTGTCCGCGCTATAGATCACCAGCTCGACCTGCTGCGCCGTGGGCGCCCAGACGCGGAAGGTCACGCCGCTATCGGTTAGCTGGGCGCCATAGCTCAGCGCCTCGGCGGCGGCGGCATAGGTATCGTCCAGTACGCCGGCGGTCTGCACCTGGGTGGCGGAGCTCAGGATCCCGTCGCTTTCGGCGGATATCGCCACCGTCTCGCCCTGCAGCAATTCATCGACGTTAACGTCATCCGGCAGCTTAAAGGCAGGATAGCTGGCGAGATGCGGGAAGCGCATGCTCACCTGCTGGCTGACGGTGGTGGGGGTCAGCTTGACATATTTATCGGTAAATTCGCCGTTACTGTCGGCAGCCACCTTACTGCTGTGGCTGTAATAGAGGCGCACAATGGGTTTATTTTCCCCGCCCGGCCACAGCAGAGTGGTCTTATCGACCCAGTGCGCATCGGCCAGCGCCACGCCAAAGGCGGCGCGGAAGGCGTCGGCGCGGGAGTCATAGACCGCGCTGTTGCCGGCGATGACCGATACCGTCCGATCGGTGAAATCGCTGAAAGAGACGCGCAGGTCGCTGTCGATAAGCTTATTGGTGCCATCGCGGACGATAACGTTGATACATCCGCTCTCTTTGGTCAACGGGATCACCCAGTAAGGGCCATATTTGTCGCTGCCGGTCGGCGTGGTGCTGACATCATTCCAGTCCGCCACCGGCGCGCTCAGCGCATCGCAGGTTTCGTTATTCCACAGATAGAGGTTTTTGCTGGCATAGTCCGCCGGCGTGCTGCTGGTGATGCCGGCGATATCGACGAGATGA
Source organism: Klebsiella sp. Q2 (assembly GCF_009900705.1). Taxonomy (NCBI): domain Bacteria; kingdom Pseudomonadati; phylum Pseudomonadota; class Gammaproteobacteria; order Enterobacterales; family Enterobacteriaceae; genus Klebsiella; species Klebsiella sp. Q2. The sequence continues at coordinate 62,264 of NZ_JAAABE010000006.1, forward strand.
ATGACAGCCTGGTTGGCAGAGGCCTGTACCGCTTCGCCAGGGACGGCAACGTCCGGTAAACGGACGACGACATCCTGTGGGTCGGGCGTGCCGGGATTACCTGGGTCGCCAGGTGAGCCAGAGGAAGAGGAGGAAGAGCTGTTATCACAGCCACTCAATAATACTAACGATCCAATAAATAGGGCATGACAGGTATATCTGAGCATTCGATAGTCCCTAATATGCTTATTAAATTATAAAAGGTAAGAAAGGATGAATATCTTTACAGCGCGCTAATTAGATATTTTTGCTTTCCCAGGCGCAATCATCCCCCACAAATGAGAGGGGGGCGTAGGAAGCCGGGGGAGTAAATGAATAAAGGGAATGACGACCGCAAACCGCAAACTGATTATGATTCGCCACGCTTATCGCCACTCTCCGGCAATAATTCATTCAAAAGCCAATAATCACCTACCTGTTTCGGTAGGGTATTACGCCAGCGTGCAGAAAAATAAATTAGCAAAGGAATTAAAATGCCAGTTTCTGTGATGGGGTTAACAAATATAAATAAAGGGATAATTAAATTATTACCCCAAATTGTGACGCTCATCATATTAATAACCGCCATTCCGCAGCTGGCGAAATTAACCTGGCGGGTGGTATTCCCTGTCAGTTCTGAGGATATTTCCGCCCTGCCGTTAACCGCACCTCCGGCAGCGGAACCGGAATTAAAAAACGTGCGGCCCGCATTTACCCTGTTTGGCCTGGCGGCTAAAAACCCCCCCGCGCCAGCGGCGGCCACCAGCCTCAATCAGGTGCCGGTTTCCAGCCTGAAGCTACGTCTGGCCGGGCTGCTCGCCAGCAGCAACCCGGCGCGATCCATCGCGATTATTGAAAAGGGAAATCAGCAGGTTAGCCTTAGCGTCGGCGATACCACCCCGGGGTACGATGCGCAGATCGCTGCCATCCTGCCAGACCGGATCATCGTCAACTATCAGGGGCGCCAGGAGGCCATTTTATTATTTAACGATACCCGCGCGCCGTCGTCATCGCCCGCCGCCGCGCCCCGTCCGCCCCTGATGAAGCGACTCCGCGAGCAGCCGCAAAATATCCTCACGTATTTAACGATTTCGCCGGTACTCAGCGGCGACAAACTGCAGGGCTATCGACTTAACCCTGGCAAAGACCCCTCGCTGTTTCGCCAGGCCGGCCTACAGGAAAATGATTTGGCGATTACCTTAAATGGCATCGATTTACGCGATCAGGAACAAGCGCAACAGGCGCTGCAGAATTTGGCCGACATGACCGAAATAACGCTAACCGTTGAGCGGGAAGGCCAACGACACGATATTGCTTTCGCCCTGGGGGATGAATAATTGCCAACCATGAAACGCCTGCGAAAAATGCTGCCTGCGCTGCTGATATTAACCCCGCTGCTATTTTCCCCGGCCGCCGCGGAGGAATTTTCCGCCAGTTTTAAAGGCACCGATATCCAGGAATTTATCAATACCGTCAGCAAAAACCTGAATAAAACGGTGATTATCGATCCCAGCGTACGCGGCACTATCACCGTGCGCAGTTACGATATGCTCAATGAAGAGCAATATTATCAATTCTTCCTCAGCGTGCTGGATGTATACGGCTTCGCCGTGATTAATATGAATAACGGCGTGCTGAAGGTGGTCCGCGCTAAAGACGCCAAGACCTCGGCCGTTCCGGTCGCCAGCGAGGCCGCGCCGGGCGAAGGCGATGAGGTCGTCACCCGGGTGGTGCCCCTGACCAACGTCGCCGCCCGCGATCTCGCGCCGCTGCTCCGCCAGCTGAACGATAACGCTGGCGCCGGCAGCGTGGTCCATTATGAACCCTCCAACGTCCTGCTGATGACCGGCCGCGCGGCGGTCATCAAACGCCTGCTGACTATTGTCGAACGCGTCGACAACGCCGGGGATCGCAGCGTGGTGACCGTGCCTCTCTCCTGGGCCTCCGCCGCGGAGGTGGTCAAACTGGTTACCGAACTCAATAAAGACACCAGCAAATCGGCGCTGCCGGGATCGATGGTGGCGAACGTGGTGGCCGATGAGCGTACCAACTCGGTGCTGGTGAGCGGCGAGCCAAACTCGCGCCAGCGCATTATCGCCATGATCAAACAGCTCGACCGCCAGCAGGCGGTGCAGGGCAACACCAAAGTGATCTACCTGAAGTACGCCAAAGCCGCCGATCTGGTGGAGGTACTGACCGGGATCAGCAGCTCGTTGCAGAACGATAAGCAAAGCGCCAAACCGGTGGCCGCGATCGATAAAAATATCATTATCAAAGCCCACGGCCAGACCAACGCCCTGATCGTCACCGCCGCGCCGGACGTGATGAACGATCTGGAGCGAGTGATCGCCCAGCTGGATATCCGCCGCCCGCAGGTGCTGGTGGAGGCGATTATCGCCGAAGTGCAGGATGCCGACGGCCTCAATCTCGGTATCCAGTGGGCCAATAAAAACGCCGGCATGACCCAGTTCACCAACAGCGGTTTGCCGATATCCAGCGTCATCGCCGGCGCCAACCAGTACAACAAAGACGGCACCATCAGCAGCTCGCTGGCCAGCGCCCTCGGCTCGTTTAACGGTATCGCCGCCGGTTTCTATCAGGGGAACTGGGCGATGCTGCTGACCGCCCTCTCCAGCAGTACCAAGAACGATATTCTGGCCACCCCCAGCATCGTCACTCTCGACAATATGCAAGCCACCTTCAACGTCGGCCAGGAAGTCCCGGTGTTAACCGGCTCGCAAACCACCTCCGGCGACAACATCTTTAATACCGTCGAGCGCAAAACCGTGGGCATTAAGCTGAAGGTGAAGCCGCAGATTAACGAAGGCGATGCCGTGCTGCTGGAGATTGAGCAGGAAGTATCGAGCGTCGCCGATTCGGCCTCCAGCACCAGCAGCGATCTCGGAGCGACCTTTAATACCCGGACGGTGAATAACGCCGTGCTGGTCGGCAGCGGCGAAACGGTGGTGGTTGGCGGGCTGCTGGATAAAAGCGTCACCGATACCGCCGACAAAGTGCCGCTGCTCGGCGACATCCCGGTGATCGGCGCGCTGTTCCGCTCCGACAGCAAGAAAGTGTCGAAGCGCAACCTGATGCTGTTTATCCGCCCGACCATTATTCGCGACCGCGATGAGTACCGCCAGGCCTCTTCCGGCCAGTACTCCGCCTTCAACGATGCGCAAACCAAACAGCGGGGCAAAGAGAGCAGCGAAGCATCGCTCAGCAACGATCTGTTGCACATCTACCCGCAGCAGGAGACCCAGGCCTTCCGCCAGGTCAGCGCCGCCATTGACGCTTTTAACCTCGGAGGCCGCCTATGACGCCAGCCGCCGAACGCCGTCCGCTGCTGCCCTTCGCCTGGGCCCGCGCGCACCATCTGGTGCTGCTGAGCGACGGCGAACGCTGCGAAGCGCTGTGCCGCGCGGACACCGCCGCCCGGGCGCTGCTGGAAGCGCGCCGCCTGGCGGACGGGCCGATGAGCATCAGCCGTCTGGCGCCGGACGCGTTCGAGAAAGCGCTGGTACTCAGCTATCAGCGCGACTCGGCGGAAGCGCACCGGATGATGGCCGACATCGGCAATGAGCTTGACCTCTATACCCTCGCCGAAGAGCTGCCGGATACCGACGATCTGCTCGACAGCGAGGACGATGCGCCGATTATCCGTCTGATCAACGCCATGCTCACCGAGGCTATCAAAGAGAAAGCCTCCGATATCCATATCGAAACCTATGAGCGCCATCTGCAGATCCGCTTTCGCGTCGACGGCGTGCTGCGGGAAATTCTCCGCCCGCAGCGGCGGCTGGCCGCGCTGTTAATTTCGCGTATCAAGGTGATGGCGAGCCTGGACATTGCGGAAAAACGGGTTCCCCAGGATGGCCGTATGGCGCTGCGCATCGGCGGGCGGGCGATAGACGTGCGCGTCTCCACCCTGCCCTCCAGCCATGGGGAACGCGTGGTGCTGCGCCTGCTGGACAAAAACAGCGTCAACCTGGATCTGCTGACGCTGGGCATGCCCCCCGCCCTGCTCGACCAGGTCGACGCGCTGATCGCCCGGCCACACGGCATCATTCTGGTCACCGGGCCGACCGGATCCGGGAAAAGCACGACGCTCTACGCCGCCCTCAGCCGCCTCGACGCCCGGGAGCGCAACATCATGACCATTGAAGATCCGGTGGAATATGAGCTGGAGGGCATCGGCCAGACCCAGGTCAACGCCAAAGTCGAGATGACCTTCGCCCGCGGCCTGCGCGCCATCCTGCGCCAGGATCCGGACGTGGTGCTGGTGGGCGAAATCCGCGATGGCGAAACCGCCCAGATCGCCGTTCAGGCCTCGCTCACCGGCCACCTGGTGCTGTCGACCCTGCACACCAACAGCGCGCTGGGCGCTATTTCCCGCCTGCAGGATATGGGCGTGGAGCCTTTTTTACTCTCCACGTCGCTGCTGGCGGTGATGTCGCAGCGGCTGGTGCGCCAACTGTGCCCGCACTGTCGTCAGCCCTGGCTGGCGGATGCTGACGCCGCCCGGCAGATGGCGGTCCCGACCGGCACGCCGCTGTGGCGGCCAAAAGGCTGCGCCCGGTGTAATTTCACCGGCTATCGCGGACGCACCGGCATTCACGAGCTGCTGCCGATCGACGACCGCGTCCGCGCCGCCATCCACCGCGGCGAAAATGAGATCACCCTGATCCAGCAGCTGGGGCCGGCCTGGCAGACCCTGCGCCATGCCGGGCGCGATAAAGCGCTGGCGGGGATCACCAGCTGGGAGGAGGTGATGCGGGTCACCGAACAGCAAACGGCGGACAGCGTCTGAGATGGCCCTGTTTCGCTATCAGGCGCTGGACGCGCAGGGCAAAACCCGCCGCGGCGTTCAACAAGCCGACTCCGCCCGCCACGCCCGCCAGCTGCTGCGGGACAAAGGCTGGCTGGCGCTGGAAGTGGCCGCCGCCGACCCGGCGAGCCGGCTTTGGCGCGGCGGGCTCCTTACCCGGCGCACCAGCGCCGGTGATTTAGCCCTGCTCACTCGCCAGCTGGCCACCCTGGTCGCCGCCGGCATTCCGCTGGAGAAAGCGCTCGATGCCGTCGCCCAACAGTGCGAAAAGGCGCCGCTGAGAACGTTAATGGCCGGGGTGCGGAGCAAAGTGCTCGAAGGCCATTCGCTGGCGGAGGCGATGCGCGGCTATCCCGCCTGCTTCGACGGCCTGTTCTGCGCCATGGTGGCGGCTGGCGAAACCTCCGGCCATCTCGACGGCGTGCTGAATCGGCTGGCGGACTATACCGAGCAGCGCCAGCAGCTTCGCGCCCGCCTGCTGCAGGCGATGATCTACCCCATCGTGCTGACGCTGGTCGCCATCAGCGTGATCGCCATTCTGCTCTCCACCGTGGTGCCGAAAGTCGTCGAGCAGTTTGTCCATCTTAAACAGGCTCTGCCCTTCTCTACCCGGCTGCTGATGAGCCTGAGCGACATGGTGCGCAGCGCGGGCCCCTGGCTGGTGCTGCTGTCGTTACTGGCGCTGCTGGGGCTGCGCTATCTGCTGCGCCAGCCTGCCCGGCGGCTCGCCTGGGACCGGGCGCTGCTGCGCCTGCCGGTCATCGGCCGCGTGACGCGCAGCGTCAACAGCGCGCGCTACGCCCGCACCTTAAGCATTCTCAACGCCAGCGCGGTGCCGCTGCTGCTGTCGATGCGCATCAGCGCGGGCGTTCTCAGCAATACCTGGGCGCGCAGCCAGCTGGAGACCGCCAGCGAGTCGGTGCGCGAAGGCGTCAGCCTGCATCGCGCGCTGGAGGCCACGGCGCTGTTTCCGCCGATGATGCGCTACATGATCGCCAGCGGCGAACAGAGCGGTGAGCTGACCGCCATGCTGGAGCGCGCGGCGGAGAACCAGGACCGGGAACTGAGCGCGCAGATCCAGATGTCTCTCAGCCTGTTTGAACCCCTGCTGGTGGTCACCATGGCCGGCATGGTGCTGTTTATCGTGCTGGCCATCCTGCAGCCGATCCTGCAACTGAATACCCTTATGAGTATGTGACTGTATTAATGGAGAAAACTATGCAACGGCAACGCGGCTTCACGTTACTGGAAATTATGGTGGTGATCGTCATTCTCGGCATCCTCGCCAGCCTGGTGGTACCTAACCTGATGGGCAACAAGGAGAAAGCGGACCGCCAGAAGGTGGTCAGCGATCTGGTGGCGCTTGAGGGGGCGCTGGACATGTATAAGCTGGACAACAGCCGCTACCCGAATACCGAACAGGGTCTGCAGGCGCTGGTGACCGCCCCGGCCGTCGAGCCGCATGCCCGCAACTACCCGGAAGGCGGCTATATCCGCCGCCTGCCGCAGGACCCATGGGGAAATGAGTATCAGCTGTTAAGCCCCGGTCAGCATGGCGCCATCGACGTCTTCAGCGTCGGCCCGGACGGGATGCCCGACACCAATGACGACATCGGCAACTGGACCCTCGGGAAGAAATAGTGTCTCAGCGCGGTTTCACCCTCCTGGAAATGATGCTGGTCCTGCTGCTGATCGGCGTCAGCGCCAGCATGGTGCTGCTGGCGTTTCCCTCCGCCCGCACCCAGGAGGCCACGCAGATCCTGGCGCGCTTTCAGGCGCAGCTGGATTTTGTCCGCGAGCGCGGGCAGCAAACCGGCCAGCTCTTCGGGATCGTTATCCACCCTGACCGCTGGCAGTTTATGCGCCTGCAGCCTGCCGACGAAGGCGCCCCGGCGGCGGCTGACGACCGCTGGGGCAACGCGCAGTGGCTGCCGCTGCAGGCCGGGCGCGCCACCACGGCGGAAACCCTCCCGCATGCCAGGCTGACGCTGCGCTTTCCCAACGGCCAGGCGTGGACGCCGGGCGAGCAGCCCGACGTGATCATCTTTCCCGGCGGCGAAGTCACCCCGTTTCAGCTGCGGATTGACGCCGCGACGGGCATCAACATCGACGCCCAGGGCGACAGTCAGCCGCTGGCGGCGCGGGAGCAGCCATGAAACGCGAGAGCGGAATGACGCTTATCGAAGTGATGGTCGCGCTGGTGATTTTCGCCCTCGCCGGCCTGGCGGTGATGCAATCCACCCTGCAGCAGACGCGGCAGCTCGGGCGTATGGAAGAGAAAATCCTCGCCAGCTGGCTGGCGGATAATCAGCTGGTGCAGCTGCGGCTGGAGAAACGCTGGCCTGCCCTCAGCTGGTCTGAAACCACCGTGGAGGCCGCCGGGACGCGCTGGTTCGTCCGCTGGCAGGGGGTGGAAACCGCGCTGCCGCAGCTGCGGGCGCTGGACGTGGAGGTCCGGCGGCAAAAAAACGATCCCGCGCCGCTGGCGACTCTGCGCACCTGGGTGACGCCGCCATGATAACGAAAATGCGCGGTTTCACCCTGATTGAAACGCTGCTGGCGCTGGCTATCCTCGCCGTCCTCAGCGCCGCCGCCGTGATGGTGCTGCAGAACGTCATCCGCGCCGATGGCCTCACCCGCGAGAAGAGCCAGCAGATCGCCGCCCTCCAGCGCGCTTTTCGCCAGATAGCCGACGATGTCACGCACATCATTCCCCGTCGCGCCAGAAACAGCGACACGCTTTTCTTTGCCGGACGTTTTCAGTTGCAGAGCGATGACTGGGGGCTGGCCTTCAGCCGCAGCGGCTGGCCGAATCCGCTGGGGATCCTCCCGCGCTCGGAGATCCAGAACGTCAGCTACCGCCTGCGCCAGCAGCAGCTTGAACGGCTGAGCTTCGATCAGCAGGATCCGCTGACCGGGAGCCAGCCGACGGTCCGGGTGCTGCTGCGCGAGGTGACGGCGTTTCGCCTGCGGTTTTATGCCGACGGGCGCTGGCAGGAGACCTGGGACCGCCCTCAGACGCTGCCGCAGGGGCTGGAGATCACCCTGACCCTGGCGAACAGCGGGGAGATAACCCGCCTGTTTTTACTTACCCCGGGGGGCGGCCAGTGAAAAATCGGCAACGCGGCGTCGCGCTCCTGATGGTGCTGTTCATCCTCGCCCTGATGATGATCCTCGCCAGCGCCATGACCGAACGCACCTCGGTCATGTATCAACACACCGCCGTGACCCTCGATAATCTGCAGGCCAGATGGTACGCCCTGGCGGCGGAAAACATGGCCGCCGCGCTGCTGCAACGCGACGCGCTGGACTCGCCCAGTCAAACGAACCTGGCGCAAACCTGGGCGCAGGAGGGACGCCGCTTTACCCTCGACGATGGCGAAATCCTCGCCACGATCCGCGACGGGCACGCCTGCTTTAACCTCAATGCCATCAACCATCGCGCGGATGAGACCAGCGGCGAAACGCTCTACCCGACCGACGTCTTCGTCCGGCTGCTGGCGCTGCTCGGCGAATCACCGCTGCGCGCCAGCCAGATCGCCGCCGCCCTCGGCGACTGGACGGACAGCGACGGCCAGCCGCGACTGAACGGGGCGGAGGACGAGGTTTATATGGCACAAACCCCGGGCTATCTCGCCGCCAACCAGCCGATGCAGGACGTCAGCGAGCTGCGCCTGCTGGCCGGTATGGACGCCGCGCTCTATCAGCGCCTGCTCCCCTTCGTCTGCGTCCAGCCGGATGACGCGCTGCAGGTCAATGTCAACACCCTGCGGCCCTCACAGGCCGCCCTGCTGGTGGCCCTCTTTCCCGGCGATCTGACGCTGCAGGAGGCGCAACAGCTGTTGCACAACCGCCCGCGAACCGGATGGAGCAGCGTCGCCGCGTTTCTCGCGCAGCCTACGCTGCAGAAAACCGATACCACGCTCGCCCGCCCCTGGCTGACGGTGCGCAGCACACGCTTTATCGCCGCCTTCACCGTGGTGACCGGCAACCTTCGCTTTCAGCTGCACAGCGTCCTGCAACAGGAGGGGCGCGCCTTTACCGTCGTCCAGCGGCGATACGGACTTTCTATGGTGGTTGATGAATAAGTTTAACGCTTCCCCCCAGGCCATGCTGATCGTGCGCTTCGCCCCCGGGCAGGCGCCGCTGCACTGGCAACTCTTCGCCCCCGGCGATCCGCATCACGAAGCCCGCGGCCGGTGGCCGGCTGACGACGCCAGCCCTTTCCCGGCGCTGGCGGCGCATTACCCGGCCTGGGTGCTGATCCCGGCCAGCGACTGCGCGTTTCACCCCCTCAGCCTGCCGGCGGGCCTGCGTAAACCGCCGCTGCAGGTGGCCCCGTTCCTGTTGGAAGAGCAGCTGGCCGACGATGTGGAAGCCACCCATTTTGCCCTGCTCCACCGCCAGCAGGCCCAGTGCGAGATCGTCGCCGTGCAGCGGCAAAAAATGCGCGACTGGCTGGCGCGCTGCGAGTCGCTCTCCCTACGCCCCCTGGCGTTGACGCCCGATGTGCTGGCCCTGCCCTGGCAACCGCCGGCGTGGAGCGCGGTGCAGGTGGACGAGCAGTGGCTGATCCGCCACCAGCCATGGAGCGGCATGGCGGCGGAAAGCTCCTGGCTGGCGGAGCTGCTGCAGGGCGAGGCGGAAGAGCACGTCATCGACAGCTATTCGCCGCCGCCCGCGGCGCCGGGAGCGTGGCGCGCGCAGCCTGCGCAGACGCTGCTCTCCCTCGCCGCAAATCATCCGGCGGCGCAGAAGATCAGCCTGCTGCAGGGAGAGTTTGCCATCCGCCGTCGGCAGCCTGCGCAGGGGAGCTGGCGTCCGGCTCGGTATGCCGCGCTGGCCCTGGCGCTGCTGGCGGCGGTGAATAGCGTTCTGGATCATCGCGATCTGGCGCGCCAGGCCGAGGCGGCCCAGCAGGCCAGCCGGGCCTACTATCATCGCTGGTTTCCTACGGAGAAAAAGGTGATTAACCCGCGACTGCAGATGCAGCAGCATCTGCAAACCCTCGCCCGTCAGGCGCAGCATGCCCCCCTCGTCGACCGCCTCAGCGCGTTGCAGAACATCATCAGCGACACGCCGGGGATCCGCCTGCGGGCGCTGAGCTGGGATGCCGCGGCCAACCGTCTGCAACTGGATATCGCCGCGGCCTCTTCCCGGGCGCTGGAGCAGTTCACCCAGCGGGCGCAGCCGCGGTTTCGCGTCCGGCCAGGCGACATGAGCACGAAACCGGATGGCATTGAAGGACAACTGACGCTGGAGGAAAACGATGGCTAATCTGTTTATCTGGTGGCGGCAGCGCACGCCGTCGGAGCAGCGCCTGCTGCTCGGACTCGCGGGGCTGCTGGTGGTGTGCGCCCTCTGGTACGGGCTGTGGCAGCCCTGGCGAGCCCGCGAGGCGCAGTGGCGGCAAATCCTGGTGAAAGAACAGGCCAGCCTGCGCTGGATGACGCAGCAGGGTCCGCGCCTGCAGCAGCTCAGCCAGCAGCCCGCGCCGGCGGCAAAAGAGGCGCTCACCGCGCTGGTGATGCGCGAGGCGGCGAGCCACGGGCTGGAAGTCGTTCGTCTGCAGCCGCAGGGAAAACGTCTTCAGGTCACCCTTCAGCCCTGCGCCTTTCAGGCGCTGATGGACTGGCTGGACGCCCCGGCGATGCGCGGCGTCAACGCGGTCTCGCTATCCGTAACCGCACAGCCGTCGCGGCCGGGCTGGGTCACGGTCAACCATCTGCTGCTGGAGCGCGACGATGAAAGCTAACGGGTTCGCGGTTGGGCTACTGCTGGCGCTCTATCTGCTGTGGTTGACCGCCACCGCCCCGGCGCGTCTGTTAGTCCCGATGCTGCCGCCCGAGGTACAGGTGGCCAACCTCAGCGGCAGCATCTGGCGCGGCGCGGCGCAGTCAGTCTCCTGGCGCGGCGAACGGCTTGAGCGGCTGACGTGGTCACTCACCCTGGCTGGCTGGCAGATCGCGCTCAGCGATCCCCGCGGCGTGGAGGGTCAGGCCCGGCTGTGGGGCATCCGCGATCTGCGCCTGCAGGAGGGACGGCTCACCGCCCCCGCCAGCCTGCTCGGTCGCTGGCTAACGCCGACCATGCCCGTCAGCGCCGAGGGAGAGGTTACTTTCAGCCTGGCCGAAGCGCACTTCAGCGAGGGGCGCTGTCGGCAAATCACCGCCGGACGCGCGCTGTGGCGTCAGGCCAGGCTGCACTCTCCGGTCGGTAGCCTGGAGTTAGCCCAGGTCAGTGGCACCTTAAGCTGTACGGCGACCGGCGCCGTGGCGCTGGCCATCCGCCAGGATTCTCATCAGCTGAGCCTCAGCGGCGAGGGCACCCTGTCGCCCGATGGCCGCTATCTGTTTCACGGTACGCTACAGCCCAGGCAGGGGATACCGCCCCTGCTGGCGCTGCTGGTCACCCGCCCGATGGCCAAAAACGACCCGGGCCCGACGCCGTGGCAGCTGCAGGGAAAATGGTGATTAAAGGAGCAAAAATGACGACATTAGCCGCATTATCGCTGCATTTCCCCCTTGTCTGGTATGGCTTTCTGCTGCTGTTCGGCCTGGCGCTGGGCAGCTTTTACAACGTGGTGATCTACCGTCTGCCGCGCATGCTGGCCCAGACCGCGGACGACGAGCCGCTAACCCTCAGCACGCCGGGCTCATCCTGTCCGCAGTGTCGCCAGCCGATCGCCTGGCGGGACAATATCCCGCTGCTCAGCTTCCTCTGGCTAGGCCGTCGCGCCCGCTGCTGTCAGGCGCGCATCTCGTGGAGCTATCCGCTGACCGAGCTGACCACCGGCCTGCTGTTTATCCTCGCCGGGGCGCTGCTCGCGCCGGGACTGGCACTGGCGGGCGGCCTGGTGCTGCTCTCCTTTCTGCTGATACTGGCGCGGATTGATGCCCGGACCCAGCTGCTGCCCGATCGCCTGACCCTGCCCCTGCTGTGGGCCGGACTGCTGTTTAATCTTAACGAGGTGTACATTGCGCTGCCGGACGCGGTCGCCGGGGCGATGGCTGGTTATCTGGCACTGTGGTCGGTCTATTGGCTGTTCCGCCTGCTGACCGGCAAAGAGGCTCTGGGCTATGGCGATTTTAAGCTGCTGGCGGCGCTGGGCGCCTGGTGCGGCTGGCAGGCTCTGCCGCAGGTGCTGTTGTTCGCCTCGGCCAGCGGGCTGATGTGGACCCTGCTGCAGCGCCTGTGGACCCGGCAGTCGCTGCAGCAGCCGCTGGCCTTCGGCCCCTGGCTGGCGCTGGCGGGAGGGGGCGTTTTTCTCTGGCAGCAGATGGTCTAGCGTGAGTGGTTCGACTGGCCGGGCAGAATGCCGCCCGGCGCCTGGGGCTACGAATATTTTTTGCTGCGTCGGGTCGGGGCGGCGTTGGCCGGATCGTCCGGCCAGACGTGTTTCGGATAGCGTCCCTTCATCTCTTTCTGTACCTCACGGTAGCTCCCCTGCCAGAAGGCGCTGAGATCGCGCGTGATCTGCAACGGACGCTGAGCGGGCGACAGCAGCTCCAGCACCAGTGGCACTCGCCCCTCGGCGATAACCGGCGTCGTGGCCTCGCCGAACATCTCCTGCATACGCACCGCCAGCGCCGGCGGGTTCTCCGCATGGTAACGGATAGCCAGACGGCTGCCGGTCGGCACGGTATAGTGCGTCGGCAGCTCGCGATCCAGCTTCTGGCGCAGCGGCCACGGCAGCCAGTCCTGGAGCGCCTGCCGCAGATCCAGCGCCTTCAGCGCCCGCAGCGAGTGAACGCCGTTCATCTGCGGCAGCAGCCATGCCTCCAGCGAGGCCAGCAGCGAAGCGTCATCCACCGCGGGCCACGCCTCTTCCGGCAGCCATTGCGCCGCACACTGCAGCCGCAGCCGCAGCTGCTCGGCCTCTGGCGTCCAGTTGAGCACACCGAGGCCTTTCTCACGAATCCCGTTGAGCATCGCCTGATGCAGCTCCGCCTCAGAGGGCTTCGCCAGCGGCTGGGTCTTAATCACCAGCTGGCCCGTCACCGTCCGCCGCCAGGCTTTCAGCGTCCCCTGCGCTTCATCCCACTCCACCGTGTCGGAACGCTGCGCCAGCTCGGGACGGGCGGCGATCAGCTCGCCGATATCCACCGGCAGAGCCAGCAGCATGCGGGCATCCGGTGAGGCGCTGCCCTGCAGCAGCAGCGGAGCGATCAGCCACTCATGGCGGCCCAGCGCGTCGTCGGCGTCCAGCATCGCGCCCATACCGTTCGCCAGCTGATAGCGTCCCTCCTGACCGCGGCGGCGGGCGATGCGGTCGGCGAAGGCCGACGCCAGGAGCGCAGCCATTCGTCCCGCATCGGGCTGGCCGCTGCGGCAGGCCAGACGCTTCATCAGCTGCTGCGCGCGCTGCTGCCAGTTGGCCTGCTGACGGGAAAAGACGGCGCCCAAATCCACCAGCCCGCCGCGCGGCGGCTCCTCAAGGATCGCCGCCAGCCTGGCCGCCGTCGCCACTTCGTCATCGGTCTGCGCAGCGGCCAGCATCGCCGCCAGCCGGGGCTCGTTGCCGAGGGTGGCCATTTTGCGGCCAAACGCCGACAGCCGCTCGCCGTCCAGCGCCGAGAGCGCCTCCAGCAGGCGGCGCGCGGCAGCCAGGTTCACCGCCGGCGGCTGATCCAGCCAGGCCAGCGAGGCCGGATCGTGGCAACCCCACTGCAGCAGCTCCAGCAACAGCGCCGACAGATCGCTGTGCAGGATCTCCGGTTCGCTCTGCGCCGCCGCTCGTTCGGCCTGTTCTTTGCCGAGCAAATGCAGGCAGATCCCCGGGGAGAGACGACCGGCGCGTCCAGCGCGCTGGGTCATCGATGCCTGGCTGATGCGCTGCGTCACCAGCCGGGTCAGGCCGGTGCGCGGGTCAAAGCGGGCAACGCGCTCCTGGGCGGTGTCGACCACCAGGCGGATGCCCTCGATGGTTAAACTGGTCTCAGCAATGTTGGTGGCCAGCACCACTTTGCGCTTCCCGGCCGGCGCCGGGAGGATCGCTTTGCGCTGCTCGCTTAGGGGCAAAGCGCCATACAGCGGGCAGAGGATGACATCCTCCGCCACACGCTCCGTCAGCTGTTCCTGAACGCGCTGGATCTCGCCGACGCCGGGCAGAAACAGCAGCATCGATCCCTGTTCATGCCGCAGGAGCTCCGCCGCCGCTATCGCCACCGCCTCATCAAAACGCTGGTGCGCGGAGAGCGGGCTGAAGCGACGCTCCACCGGATAAGCGCGCCCCTCCGAGACCACCACCGGCGCCTCAGGCAGCAGACGCTGCAGGCGATCGTTATCAAGGGTCGCCGACATGATGAGCAGTTTGAGATCGTCACGTAACCCCTGCTGGACATCAAGCAGCAGGGCCAGCGCCAGATCCGCCTGCAGGCTGCGCTCGTGAAACTCATCGAGGATCACCAGCCCCACGCCCGTCAGCTCGGGATCGCGCTGGATCATGCGCGTCAGGATCCCCTCCGTGACCACCTCCAGGCGGGTCTGTGGCCCGACGCAGGTTTCGGCACGCATGCGGTAACCCACGGTCTCCCCTGGCTTTTCGCCGAGCAGTTCAGCCAGCCGCTGCGCGACATTGCGCGCCGCCAGACGCCTAGGCTCCAGCAGGATAATGCGTCCCGCGATGTTACCCTCAGCGAGGATCTGCAGCGGCAGCCAGGTCGACTTCCCGGCGCCGGTCGGCGCGTTGAGCAAAACCTGCGGCGCATGCTGCAGGGCGGATAACAGTTCTGGGAGGACGGCGGCAACCGGCAATGAGGACACAAAAGGCTCCGGGGGTTAACATTCAGGGGCTCGCATTGTAGCATCCCCCTAATTCATTACCGAGTCTCTATCATGTCTGAGCCGAAAAGGCTGTTTTTTGCGATTGAACTGCCGCCTGCCGTCCGCAAACAGATTGTTCAGTGGCGGGCAACGCACTTCCCTGAGGATGCCGGCAGGCCCGTCGCGGCGGATAACCTTCATCTGACGCTGGCGTTTCTCGGCGAGGTGAGCGCGGAAAAACAGCGGGCGCTGTCTGCCCTCGCCGGCCGCCTCCAGCAGCCGGGCTTTACCCTGACGCTGGACGATGCCGGACAGTGGCTGCGTTCGCGGGTGGTCTGGCTCGGGACCCGTCAGCCACCGCGCGGCCTGCTGCAGCTTGCCAGTATGCTGCGCGCTCAGGCGGCGCGCAGCGGCTGCTATCAGAGTCCGCAGCCGTTTCATCCGCACATTACCCTGTGGCGCGATGCCCGTCAGGCGGTGCCGATCCCGCCGCCCGGCTTTCGCTGGACGTTTCCGGTGAACGAGTTCGTGCTCTATGAATCCAGCTTTAGCCGGGGGCGCACGCGCTACACGGCGCTGGAACATTATCCGTTTGATAAGGAAAGTTGATGCAGTTTGATCCGCCGTTGCAACCCTCCATTTTGCTTAAACGTTACAAACGATTTCTTGCCGACGTGGTGACCCCCGATGGCCGCGAGCTGACGCTCCACTGCCCGAATACCGGGGCGATGACCGGCTGCGCCGCCCCGGGCGACACCGTCTGGTATTCCACCTCTGATAATGTGAAGCGCAAATATGCCCACACCTGGGAATTAACTGAAACGCAGCAGGGCGCCGTTATTTGCGTCAATACGCTGCGCGCGAATACGCTGGCGAAAGAGGCGATTTCCGCCGGAATAATCCCTGAACTTTCAGGCTATAACCAGCTGAAAAGCGAAGTGAAATATGGCGCAGAGAATAGCCGTATCGATATTATGTTACAGGCAGATGATCGCCAAAACTGCTATATTGAAGTGAAATCGGTTACGTTGGCGGAGAAAGAATACGGTTATTTTCCCGATGCGGTGACCACGCGCGGTCAGAAGCACCTGCGGGAGCTGATGGCCGTCGCGGCAAATGGCGACCGCGCGGTGATTTTATTTGCCGTCCTGCATTCGGCAATTGACCGTTTCTCTCCCGCGCATCATATTGATGCCAGATACGCACAGCTGTTAACAGAAGCCCGCGACAAGGGGGTGGAAATTCTCGCCTGGAAAGCGGAACTTTCTACGACGAGGATGACTCTGAATAAGCCGATCGCCGTGGTGTTAAACCCCGGTAAATAAGTGGCTAAATAGTGTTCGGGTCGCAAGCGCGAATACGCTTTTCTTCACAGGGTTGTCAAGTGTAACGTTTAGATAATTGCTATCCGGAAAAGCATCTGCTATTTATAGCGGCCTGATTTTCCCCCACATGGGGATCGATAGTGCGTGTTAAGGAGAAGCAACATGCAAGAAGGGCAAAACCGTAAAACATCGTCCCTGAGTATTCTCGCCATCGCTGGGGTGGAGCCGTACCAAGAGAAACCGGGCGAAGAGTATATGAACGAAGCCCAGCTGGCGCACTTCAAGCGTATTCTTGAAGCATGGCGTAATCAACTCAGGGATGAAGTGGATCGCACCGTATCGCACATGCAGGATGAAGCTGCTAACTTCCCGGACCCGGTAGACCGTGCCGCCCAGGAAGAAGAGTTCAGCCTGGAGCTGCGTAACCGCGACCGCGAACGTAAACTGATCAAAAAGATCGAGAAAACGCTGAAAAAAGTTGAAGACGAAGACTTCGGCTACTGCGAATCCTGCGGCGTGGAGATCGGCATTCGCCGTCTGGAAGCGCGTCCGACAGCGGATCTGTGCATTGACTGCAAAACCCTGGCGGAAATTCGCGAAAAACAGATGGCGGGCTAATCCCCTGCTGCCTCACTCTCTGGCGGGAGTCTCTCCCGCCTGGTTCTGTTGTCCGTACCATGACTGACTCACGCTATATAGGGCGCTTTGCTCCCTCCCCCTCCGGCGAACTCCACTTCGGCTCTCTGATCGCCGCGCTCGGCAGCTACCTGCAGGCCCGCGCGAACCAGGGTATCTGGCGCGTTCGTATTGAAGATATCGACCCGCCGCGCGAAGTCCCCGGGGCCGCCGACACCATCCTGCGCCAGCTCGACCACTATGGTCTGCACTGGGACGGCGAGGTGATCTGGCAGTCGCAACGGCACGAAGCCTACCGCGAGGCGCTGGCCTGGCTGAGCGAGCAAGGGCTGAGCTACTACTGCACCTGCACCCGCGCGCGTATCCACGCCGTAGGCGGGATCTATGATGGTCACTGCCGCGACCTTGGGCTGGGGGCGGAAAACGCCGCGCTGCGTCTGCGCCAGACCCGTCCGGTTCTGCAGTTCACCGACCGCCTGCGCGGCACGCTGGTCGCCAACGAGCCGCTGGCGCGAGAAGATTTTATTATCCACCGTCGCGATGGACTGTTTGCCTACAACCTGGCGGTGGTGGTCGATGACCACTTTCAGGGGATCACCGAGATCGTCCGCGGCGCCGATCTGATTGAGCCGACGGTGCGGCAGATTTCGCTGTATCAGCATTTTGGCTGGCAGGCACCGGACTACCTCCATCTGCCGCTGGCCCTCAATGCCGACGGCAATAAGCTCTCTAAACAAAACCACGCGCCGGCGCTGCCGGAAGGCGATCCGCGCCCCGAAATCGTCCGGGCGCTCCGCTTTCTGAATCAGGAGATCGCCGGGGAGTGGCAGGCCCTGAGCATCGATGATTTACTCGCCCAGGCCGTCGCCAACTGGCAGCCGGCGAAAATCGAGCATTCTCAAATGGCTCCCGCTGAGCTATGATTAGCCGCTATTTTTACACTGTACAGTTGATCTGAAGTCCGTCTGACACTACGAGGTGCACCATTTTTACCCGAGTCGCTAATTTTTGCCGTAAGGTGCTAAGCCGTGAGGAGCGCGAGGCAGAAGCCGCCGTCGAACCAACGCCTATGACGGTGATCCCGCGTGAGCAGCATGCTATTTCCCGCAAAGATATCAGTGAAAACGCCCTCAAGGTCATGTACCGCCTCAACAAGGCGGGCTACGAGTCCTGGCTGGTCGGCGGCGGCGTCCGCGACCTGCTGCTTGGCAAAAAGCCAAAAGATTTTGACGTCACGACCAACGCCACGCCGGATCAGGTGCGCAAGCTGTTCCGCAACTGCCGTCTGGTCGGGCGCCGTTTCCGCCTCGCGCACGTCATGTTCGGGCCGGAAATTATTGAGGTCGCTACCTTCCGTGGCCATCACGAAGGGCACACTACCGATCGCGTCACCTCCCAGCGGGGCCAGAACGGCATGCTGCTGCGTGATAATATCTTCGGCTCGATCGAAGAGGACGCCCAGCGTCGCGACTTCACCATCAACAGCCTCTATTACAGCGTGGCGGACTTTACCGTTCGCGACTACGTCGGCGGCATGAAGGATCTGCAGGACGGCGTGATCCGCCTGATCGGCAATCCGGAAACCCGCTATCGCGAGGATCCGGTACGCATGCTGCGCGCGGTGCGCTTCGCCGCCAAGCTGGATATGACCATCAGTCCGGAAACGGCCGAACCGCTGCCGCGGCTGGCCGCCCTGCTCCACGACGTGCCGCCGGCGCGCCTGTTCGAAGAAGTGCTCAAGCTGCTGCAGGCCGGGCATGGCTATCAGACCTACCTGCTGCTGCGGGAATACAACCTGTTCCAGCCGCTGTTCCCGACCATCACCCGCTACTTTACCGAGCGCGGCGATAGCCCGATGGAGCGGATCATCAACCAGGTGCTGAAGAACACCGATACCCGCATTCGTAACGACATGCGCGTCAATCCGGCCTTCCTGTTCGCAGTGATGTTCTGGTATCCGCTGCTGGAGACGGCGCAGAAAATCGCCCAGGAGAGCGGTCTGGCGTACTATGACGCCTTCGCCCTGGCGATGAACGACGTACTGGACGAAGCCTGCCGTACGCTGGCGATCCCTAAGCGCATCACCACCCTGATCCGCGATATCTGGCAGCTGCAGCTGCGCATGTCCCGTCGCCAGGGCAAACGCGCCTGGAAGCTGATGGAGCATCCGAAATTCCGCGCCGCCTACGATCTGCTGGAGCTACGCGCTGGCGCTGAAAACAACGGCGAACTGCAGCGTCTGACCAAATGGTGGGGCGAATTTCAGGTCGCCGCGCCGCCGGCGCAAAAAGATATGCTCAACGACCTCGGGGACGATCCGGCGCCGCGCCGTCGCCACCGCCGTCCGCGCAAGCGCGCGCCACGCCAGGGTAACGCATGACCCTGGCCTATATCGCCCTCGGCAGTAACCTCGCTTCGCCACTGGCGCAGGTGCAGGCGGCTATCCACGCCTTGGGCGAAATTCCGCACAGCCGCGTGGTGAACGTCTCTTCGTTCTACCGCACGCCGCCGCTGGGCCCGCAGGATCAGCCAGACTATCTCAACGCCGCCGTCGCGCTGGAAACCACGCTGTCCCCTGAGGCGCTGCTCGATCACACCCAGCGCATTGAGCTGCAGCAGGGTCGGGTGCGCAAAGCCGAACGCTGGGGGCCGCGCACCCTCGATCTCGACATTATGCTGTTTGGCGATGCGCTCATTAACAGCGAGCGCCTGACCGTTCCGCACTACGATATGAGAAACCGCGGCTTTATGCTCTGGCCGCTGTTCGAGATCGCCCCGGACCTCCACTTTCCTGACGGCATGGCGCTGCGCGCCGTGCTGGATGATCTCGGCGCGGCAAAGCCCGCTATCTGGTAATTCCCTCTCCTTTTTTAGCATTTGCGGCGATCGTCGTAATCGGTTGCCCAAAATCATTGCCCCTCTGAATGCTGCTGTTAGAATGCCGGTTAATATGACTTTCATCATCAGGAAATGTTATGAAACCGACCACCATTGCCCTGCTGCAGAAATGCAAACAGGAAAAGAAGCGCTTTGCCACCATTACCGCCTACGACCATAGCTTCGCGAAGCTGTTCGCCGATGAAGGCATTAATGTGCTGCTGGTGGGCGACTCGCTGGGAATGACGGTGCAGGGTCACGACTCCACCCTGCCGGTCACCGTAGAAGATATCGCCTATCACACCCGCGCCGTCCGCCGCGGCGCGCCGAACAGCCTGCTGCTCGCCGACCTGCCGTTTATGGCCTACGCCACGCCGGAGCAGGCCTTCGAAAATGCCGCCGTCGTGATGCGCGCTGGCGCCAATATGGTCAAACTCGAAGGCGGCGCCTGGCTGGCCGAGACCGTGAAGATGCTGGCGGAACGCGCGGTGCCGGTTTGCGGCCATCTCGGCCTGACGCCGCAGTCGGTGAACGTCTTCGGTGGCTATAAAGTGCAGGGACGCGGCGATGCGGCGCAGACCCTGTTTGAAGACGCGTTAGCGCTGGAAGCGGCAGGCGCGCAACTGCTGGTGCTGGAGTGTGTCCCGGTCGCCCTGGCGAAACGCATCACCGAAGCCCTGACCATTCCGGTGATCGGTATCGGCGCGGGCAACGTCACCGATGGGCAGATCCTGGTGATGCATGACGCTTTCGGCATTACCGGCGGCCACATTCCGAAATTTGCCAAGAATTTCCTTGCCGAGGCGGGCGACATCCGCGCCGCGGTGCGGCAGTATATTGCCGAAGTCGAATCCGGGGTCTATCCGGGCGAAGAACACAGTTTCCATTAAGGAGTCTTGTTGTGCTGATTATAGAATCCGTGCTGCTGCTGCGTCAGCATATCCGCCGTCTGCGTCAGGAAGGCAAGCGTATCGCGCTGGTCCCGACGATGGGCAACCTGCATGATGGTCATATGAAGCTGGTTGATGAAGCCAAAGCCAGCGCGGACGTGGTGGTGGTCAGTATTTTCGTCAATCCGATGCAGTTTGACCGCGCCGATGACCTGGCGCGCTACCCGCGCACCCTACAGGATGATTGTGAAAAGCTGAACAAGCGTCATGTCGATTTTGTCTTCGCGCCGACGCCGGCGGAAGTCTACCCGCAGGGCACCGAAGGCCAGACCTACGTCGACGTCCCCGGCCTGTCCACCATGCTGGAAGGCGCCAGCCGCCCGGGCCATTTCCGCGGCGTATCGACCATCGTCAGTAAGCTGTTTAACCTGGTTCAGCCTGACGTCGCCTGCTTTGGCGAGAAAGACTTCCAGCAGCTGGCGCTGATCCGCAAGATGGTTGCCGACATGGGCTACGATATCGATATTATCGGCGTGCCGATCGTCCGCGCCAAGGATGGCCTGGCGCTAAGCTCGCGTAACGGCTACCTGACCACCGACCAGCGCAAAATCGCTCCCGGCCTGTATAAAGTGCTGAGCGCGGTGGCGGAAAAACTGGCCGCCGGCGACCGTCAGCTCGACGAGATCATCGCTATCGCCGAACAGGAGCTGAACGAGAAAGGTTTCCGCGCCGACGACATTCAGATCCGCGATGCCGACACCCTGCTTGAACTGACCGACGCCAGCCAGCGCGCGGTGATCCTGATGGCCGCCTGGCTCGGTCAGGCCCGCCTGATCGACAACCAGATCGTCACGCTCGGTCAGTAGACAGCGGGTAAAAATCGGGCAATACTTGCCCGGGCTTTTCTCAGGGCGGACGTCGTGTCCGCTCTGCTACATTAAGGTTGAAGGGTAGAAGTTATGATGCGTAATATGCTGCAGGGCAAGCTCCACCGCGTAAAAGTGACGCAGGCTGACCTGCACTATGAAGGTTCCTGCGCCATTGACCAGGACTTCCTGGATGCGGCCGGTATTCTGGAGAATGAAACCATTCACCTCTGGAACGTCACCAACGGCAACCGTTTCTCCACCTACGCCATTGCCGCCGAGCGGGGCTCCAGAATCATCTCCGTTAACGGCGCCGCCGCGCACTGCGCCAGCGTCGGCGATATCCTGATCATCGCCAGCTTCGTCACCATGTCTGACGAAGAGGCGCGCCGCTGGCAGCCCAACATCGCCTACTTCGAAGGCGACAACGAAATGAAGCGCCAGGCAAAAGCGATTCCGGTGCAGGTCGCCTGATGACCACGGCGCCGCGCTCAGGCGCAGCGCCGAAGTTTACCCCTGCGGCTGGTTACTGATCAGCCGCGACATCGTCTCCAGCGAATCCGTGCGTAAGATATATAACCGCTTTAGCAGAAACGGATTGTCCCCCGGCTTCACCTTCCCACGCACCGTCGTCACCGCCATATGAAACCCGGCGTCATTCGCCGCCTGCACCGCCGTGGCGTTATAGCCGCCGAAGGGATAGGAAAGGTAGAGCACATGTGGATTAAACTGGCTCAGCGCCCGGCGCGAGCGGGCAAAATCAAACAGAATATTATGGTAGTTGCGGCTGAATAAGATCGGCCGCCGGCTGGCGTCCACCCGGTGGAGAAAGTGGGTATGCGACTGAATGTCAAAGACGTCCTGGATCTGCCGGAGCTCAGAAATGCTCATGAACTGCAGCGATTTCGGATCCCATTGCTGCGGATGACGCTTAATACGCGATGAAATAATAAAGGCGGTGGCGTGGAAGCCATACTGTTTCAGCACCGGATAGGCGTAGCGATTTACCGATTTCAAGCCGTCATCGAAGGTGATGGCGACTGCCCGCGCCGGAAGGTTGATTTTATTGCGCACGTAGCCTTCCAGCTGATAGAGGGTCAGCGTGGTATAACCCTGATCCCGCAGCCAGGTCATCTGGTTATTAAAGGCGCGTACCGAGGTGGTGGTCGAGGTATGGCGGAAACGGGTGTTCTCTTCGTCACGCAGAATATGGTGATAGGTCAGCACGGGGATCCCGTTATCCTCCTGCGCATCCAGACTGCTGACCCACGCCAGCCGGTCGCCAATGCGGATCTGAAACCAGGTCTGATTGAGCCGGTCCTTCAGCTTGCTGAGGATCGGATAGCGCAGATTATTGGCCAGCGTGCCGAACGGCGCGCTACTCACAGAGGGAGCGTCATAGAGCGGCGTATCTTTCCAGGTGAGTAAATTCTGGTTACTCAGCGGCTTATTGAGATCCCCAAGACGGTCCTCCACCCGCTGCTTACCCTGCACTGGCTCCAGATGGCCCTTGTCAATAAACCCGGTGCCGAAGCCGAAGCGAAACTCATAGTAATCAGCCGCCGTCGGGACAACCGCGAGGATTTGCCCGGCACGCACATTGCCGACGCTGACCACATGGTTCCCCACCTGCGCCCAGATAACCGCGTCTTCGGTGGTTTGCATATAGCGCACAGGCTCGCCCTGCTGGCTAAGCAGACTGGCGGAGGCGCTGAGTGAGGTCAGTAAAAGAAGCAGAGTAAAAAATCGGGCAAGCATGCGCATCGAACCGGTAAACCATCAACGGCGGTTATTGTAACAAAAGCGGCATCTGTCCCGCTGCTTAATTTCCAAAGGTATCATGACGCAACCGGAACGGGGGGTTCTTCTGCTGCTGATGCCACAGGCTGCTCACCATCGGACCGCCCGCGCTGACGATAGCCTGGCGAAACGCCTCGCTGCTTAACGTATTCCGCAGCAGATACATTCGCTCAAGTAATGAATAGCTGACGCCGGAGATCACTTCGCAGTGGGTATGTTTGTGGCTCATCAGCGCCGCGGCCCGATAAGGCGCCGCGCCGGTTCTGTCGGTAAGGAAAATGACCCCGTCCCCGGAGTCGGTGGCATGCAGCGCATCGCACATCATCCGGCTCAACATATTGCTGCTGAGATTGCGCCAGTAATTGACCGCCCGGCACTGGGCCAGTGGACCAAATTTTTGTTCAAGACGATCCAGCATCTCCTGCGCCAGCTCATCGTGGCAGGTAATGACCCAACCAAGCATGCTTCCCTCCTTAGCCAGCCAACAATGTAGCAAGGGGAAGATGGCGTATCGGTGATGGCGGTCAAAGATAAGCGGTTAGCGCTTCGCGTATTGGCGTCCGGAAGCGCTAACCGTGATGAGTATCAGCTACGCAGGCCGCGGCCGCGCTGGATTAACGACCAGCAGAGGAGATAGAAGGCGACGATGAAGACCACCAGCACCGCAAAGGTGGTCACCAGCGGCACATCGTTGATACCGAGGAAGCCGAAGCGGAAACCGCTGATCATGTAGACGATGGGGTTCAGATGCGACAGCCCCTGCCAGAACGGCGGCAGCAGGGTCAGCGAGTAGAACACCCCGCCGAGATAGGTCAGCGGCGTCAGCACAAAGGTCGGGATCAGGCTGATGTCATCGAAGGTCTTGGCAAACACCGCGTTCAGCAGCCCGGCCAGCGAGAACAGCACCGCGGTAAGGAGCAGCGTCAGGGCGACAAACAGCCAGGAGTGAACCTGGAACGGCACAAAGAACAGCGACACCGCGGTCACCAGGATGCCCACGCACAGCCCGCGCGCCACCCCGCCGCCCACGTAGCCGGCGATAATCACGTGCGTCGGCACCGGTGCCACCAGCAGCTCCTCAATGTTGCGCTGAAACTTGGCGCTGAAGAACGACGAGGCGACGTTGGCGTAAGCGTTGGTGATCACCGCCATCATGATCAGGCCCGGCACGATAAACTGCATATAGGTAAAGCCATGCATCTCGCCGATGCGCGAGCCGATCAGGTTGCCGAAAATCACGAAGTACAGGGTCATGGTGATCACCGGCGGCACCAGCGTCTGCACCCAGATGCGCATAAAACGGTGGATCTCTTTGGTCCAGATGCTTTTCAGCGCGACCCAATAAAGCTGCATCATGCTGACTCTCCTTTTCGCTCATGCACCAGGGTGACAAACAGCTCTTCCAGACGGTTGGCTTTGTTACGCATACTCAGTACCTGCACCCCCTGGGCGCTCAGCTGCGCGAAGACGCTGTTAATCCCCTGCTCGCGCAGGACCTCCACTTCCAGCGTCGAGGTATCGACCAGCTGATACTGGTAGCCCTCGAGCTTCGGTACCGGGCTTTTTGGCGCGAGGTCGAGAATAAAGGTCTCTGACTTCAGCTTCGACAGCAGCGCTTTCATCGAGGTGTTTTCCACCAGGGTACCGTGCTGGATGATGCCGATGTTGCGGCACAACATTTCGGCCTCTTCGAGATAGTGGGTGGTCAGAATAATGGTGGTTCCGCGATCGTTGAGATCCTTGAGGAAGCCCCACATCGAGCGGCGGAGTTCGATATCGACGCCGGCGGTCGGCTCGTCGAGGATCAGCAGCTTCGGCTCATGCATCAACGCGCGAGCGATCATCAGGCGGCGCTTCATCCCGCCGGAGAGCATCCGCGCGCGTTCACTGCGTTTTTCCCATAGATCGAGCTGTTTTAAGTACTTTTCGCTGCGGGCGATGGCTTCTTTACGCTCAACGCCGTAGTAGCCCGCCTGGTTAACGACGATCTGCTGCACGGTCTCGAACGGGTTAAAGTTAAACTCCTGCGGCACCAGGCCAAGCTGGCGCTTGGCGTTGACGACATCTTTCTCCAGATCGTAGCCAAAGACATTGACCTGACCGGAGGTTTTGTTCACCAGCGAGCTGATGATGCCGATCGTCGTGGATTTTCCCGCCCCGTTCGGGCCCAGCAGGGCATAGAAATCCCCCGCTTCAACCTGCAGGTCGATTCCCCGCAGTGCCTGAACCCCGCCGGGGTAGGTTTTTTTGAGCTGTTTTAATTCCAGAGCAATGGTCATTAAATATCTCTTCTCGTGTCATGACACGTCATTAACCCGCCTGACTGACGTTTGCGCTGTACTGTCGCGGACAGCGCATCTGCAGCCGGAAGTATCACGGGTTAAGATGGTTTTAAAAAAGGTGAGCTTACCCTATATTAGCGCAACGCACTTACTTGGTTACAGGCCGATAACGTCCATGAATGATATAGATACACTCATCAGCAACAATGCACTATGGTCAAAAATGCTGGTGGAAGAGGACCCCGGCTTTTTTGAGAAACTGTCGCAAACGCAGAAACCGCGCTTCCTGTGGATTGGCTGTTCTGACAGCCGCGTTCCCGCAGAGCGACTCACCGGCCTGGAGCCAGGCGAACTGTTTGTGCATCGTAACGTGGCGAATCTGGTGATCCACACCGACCTCAACTGCCTGTCGGTGGTGCAGTATGCCGTCGATGTCCTTGAAGTTGAGCACATCATTATCTGCGGCCACTACGGCTGCGGCGGCGTGCAGGCGGCGGTGGAGAACCCGGAGCTGGGGCTCATCGACAACTGGCTGCTGCATATCCGCGATATCTGGTTTAAACACAGCTCGCTGCTGGGGGAAATGCCGGAGGAGCGCCGTCTGGATACCCTTTGTGAACTGAACGTGATGGAGCAGGTATACAACCTGGGACATTCGACGATTATGCAATCCGCGTGGAAGCGCGGACAGAAGGTGACCATCCACGGCTGGGCTTACGGGATTCACGACGGACTGCTGCGCGATCTGGATGTCACCGCCGTGAGCCGGGAAACCCTCGAACAGCGCTATCGCCACGGGATCTCCAACCTCAAGATCAAGCACATCAACCACAAATAGCCTTCAGACTTAGCCACTCAGGCGCGAGCGGCGCGCGCCTGAGTGGAATATCCCCTTACTCGTCCAGCAGGGTGACTTTGCCGATATACGGCAGATGGCGGTAGCGCTGAGCGTAGTCGATACCGTAGCCCACCACGAACTCGTCCGGAATGGCGAAACCGACGAACTCAACCGGGACATTCACTTCACGGCGGCTTGGTTTATCCAGCAGCGTACAAATGGCCAGCGACTTCGGCTCGCGCAGACTGAGGATCTCACGCACTTTAGACAGGGTATTGCCGGAGTCGATAATGTCTTCCACGATCAGTACGTCTTTACCACGGATGTCTTCGTCCAGATCTTTGAGGATTTTCACATCACGGGTGGTGGACATGCCGCTGCCGTAGCTCGAGGCGGTCATAAAATCGACTTCATGCGGCACCTGCACTTCACGGCACAGGTCGGCCATGAACATAAACGAGCCGCGCAGCAGCCCCACCAGCACCATTTCGCTGCCGCTGTCCTGATAATGTTCGTTGATTTGACGACCCAGTTCCGCGATGCGCGCTTTGATCTCGGATTCCGGGATCATCACTTCTACAGTATGTTTCATAAGACTAACCATTTGATTCTAAATATAAATCATCAAAGCCGCTGCTTTCGCCCCGACGATGACCGGCAAGCCATCCAGTATACCAGCAAAAAGAAATCTGCGGTGCAGGGATTAATAAAGCCATATTTGTGATTCCGATCACACTTGTTAAATCCTATAATTAATTGCAGTTAAAAAATTAACAAACACATGAGTAACTTTCTATGGCTGAAACAAAGTCTCAACAATCAAGGCTCCTGGTGACGCTGACTGCGCTATTTGCAGCGTTCTGCGGCCTCTATCTTTTAATCGGCGGAGCATGGCTGGTCGTGCTTGGCGGCTCCTGGTACTACCCCATCGCCGGTCTGGTGATGCTGGGCGTGACCGTGATGCTGCTGCGCGGCAAGCGCGCTGCGCTGTGGCTGTACGCCGCGCTGCTGCTGGCGACCATGATCTGGGGCGTCTGGGAAGTCGGCTTCGACTTCTGGGCGCTGACGCCGCGTAGCGACATCCTCGTCTTCTTTGGTATCTGGCTGATCCTGCCTTTTGTCTGGCGTCGTCTGCCGGTGCCTTCCGCTGGCGCCGTAGGCGCGCTGGTCGTCGCCCTGCTGATCAGCGGCGGCATGCTGACCTGGGCTGGTTTTAACGACCCGCAGGAGATCAACGGCACCCTGAGCGCCGACGCCACCCCGGCCGCGCCGATCTCCAACGTTGCCGACGGCGACTGGCCGGCCTATGGCCGCAACCAGGAAGGTCAGCGCTTCTCCCCGCTGAAGCAGATTAACGCCGACAACGTGAAGAACCTGAAGGAAGCCTGGGTGTTCCGCACCGGCGACCTGAAACAGCCGAACGATCCGGGTGAAATCACTAACGAAGTGACACCGATTAAAGTCGGCGACACGCTCTTCCTGTGTACCGCCCATCAGCGCCTGTTCGCGCTTGACGCCGCCACCGGTAAAGAGAAATGGCATTTTGACCCGCAGCTGAACGCCGACCCGTCATTCCAGCACGTCACCTGCCGCGGTGTCTCGTATCACGAAGCGAAAGCGGATAACGCCCCTGCTGACGTCGTGGCCGACTGTCCGCGCCGCATTATCCTGCCGGTGAACGATGGTCGCCTGTTCGCAGTAAACGCCGACAACGGTAAGCTGTGCGAAACCTTTGCCAACAAAGGTATTCTCAACCTGCAGACCAATATGCCAGTGACCACGCCGGGCATGTATGAACCCACTTCCCCGCCGATTATCACCGATAAGACCATCGTGATTGCCGGCGCAGTCACCGATAACTTCTCTACCCGTGAGCCGTCAGGCGTGATCCGCGGTTTTGATGTGAATACCGGGAAACTGCTGTGGGCCTTCGATCCAGGCGCGAAAGATCCGAACGCCATCCCAAGCGATGAGCATCACTTCACGCTCAACTCACCGAACTCCTGGGCGCCTGCCGCCTACGACGCCAAACTGGATCTGGTCTATCTGCCGATGGGCGTGACCACTCCGGATATCTGGGGCGGCAACCGCACGCCGGAGCAAGAGCGCTATGCCAGCTCGATTGTCGCGCTGAACGCCACCACCGGTAAACTGGCCTGGAGCTACCAGACCGTCCACCACGACCTGTGGGATATGGACATGCCTTCTCAGCCGACGCTGGCTGACATTGAAGTCAATGGCAAAACCGTGCCGGTCATCTATGCTCCGGCGAAAACCGGCAACATCTTCGTGCTGGATCGTCGTAACGGCGAGCTGGTGGTCCCGGCCCCGGAAAAACCGGTCCCGCAGGGCGCCGCCAAAGGCGATTATGTGGCCAAAACCCAGCCCTTCTCCGATCTGAGCTTCCGTCCGAAGAAAGATCTGACCGGCGCGGACATGTGGGGCGCCACCATGTTCGACCAGCTGGTGTGCCGCGTGATTTTCCACCAGATGCGCTATGAAGGTATCTTTACCCCGCCGTCTGAGCAGGGCACCCTCGTCTTCCCGGGTAACCTGGGGATGTTTGAATGGGGCGGCATCTCCGTCGATCCGAACCGTCAGGTGGCTATCGCCAACCCAATGGCGCTGCCGTTCGTCTCTAAACTGATCCCACGCGGCCCGGGTAACCCAATGGAACCGCCGAAAGATGCGAAAGGCTCAGGCACCGAGTCCGGCGTGCAGCCGCAGTACGGTGTCCCTTACGGCGTCACCCTGAACCCGTTCCTGTCGCCGTTCGGCCTGCCGTGCAAACAGCCGGCATGGGGCTATATCTCCGCGCTGGATCTAAAAACCAACGAAGTGGTATGGAAAAAACGTATCGGTACTCCGCAGGATAGCCTGCCGTTCCCGATGCCGGTTAAACTGCCGTTCACCATGGGTATGCCGATGCTGGGTGGGCCAATCTCCACGGCGGGTAACGTCCTGTTCATCGGCGCGACCGCGGATAACTACCTGCGCGCGTACAATATGAGCAATGGTGAGAAACTGTGGGAAGCCCGTCTGCCAGCCGGCGGCCAGGCGACTCCGATGACTTACGAAGTGAATGGCAAACAGTATGTTGTCATCTCTGCCGGCGGTCACGGCTCGTTCGGCACAAAAATGGGCGATTATATCGTCGCCTATGCGCTCCCGGATGAGGCGAAATAAAACGCAAAACGGCAACGAAAGTTGCCGTTTTTTTTGTCTTGATCCCCTATTTCCACGCGCCAGGGCTATACCGCCCTAAACCGTGAACCCCAACATCATCCCGGTGTCTTCATGTTCCAGCAGGTGGCAGTGGGCCATATAGGCAAACTCCTTCGGCGCCGGATGATCAAACTTCACTAATACTTCACTCACGTCCCCTTCCACACGAACGGTGTCTTTCCAGCCGCTACGATGCGCCGCTGGCGGCTTGCCGTTTTCGCTAAGGATGCGGAACTGGGTGCCGTGAATGTGGAACGGATGCAGCATCATGTCGCCCTTGCCGGAGATGACCCAGCGTTCATACTCTCCTCTGGCGGCGGCAAACATCGGCACATTCATGTCGAAGGCTTTGCCGTTGATGCGGTTGGCGTTATGGAAATCAAACCCCTTAGCCGACGACATACCATGATTCATGCCGGACCCGTGGTTCATGTTGCTCATGTCGCCGTGGTGCATACTCCCCATGTCGCCCATCCCGCCGTGCCCCATCATGCCGTGATCCATTCCGGCCATCGCCTGATCGCCATATTTCTCCATCAGCGCCTGCATGCCCATCCTGTCAAGCATCGGATCCATCGACAGCTGGAGCTGACGCTGCGTCAGCCCCGTCAGGGACGGTAGCGCCGGCAGAGCGGCCAGGGTATCCAGCAGCTTGCCGGAGGCAGGAATGACCAGCGGCTGGACGCGCAGTACCGGCTGTGGTTTATCGAAAGGCGCAATGGCCATGCCCATCTGGCTCACCGGCAGGGTCACCAGATCAAAAGGTTTACCGTCGCTGGTGTCCACCAGCACCTCAAAACGCTCCCCCATCAAGACCGGCAGTTCATTGACCTTCACCGGCTCCGCCAGCAGACCGCCGTCGCTGGCCACCACGTACAGCGGGCGCTTATCGCTGGTCGCAAAATTGAGGGAACGGGCATTACAGCCGTTCAGCAAGCGCAGACGTAGCCAGCCGCGCGGGGCGGCATGTTCAGGATAGAGAGCGCCATTGGTCAACAGCGTATCGCCAAACCAGCCGACGGCGGCGCTCATGACATCCAGCTGATAATCAATTTCGCCAGCGGCGGTAAACTTCTTGTCCTGTACGATAACCGGTACATCATCGATTCCCCACTGCTTCGGCAACAGCAGGCGTCCGCTCTCTTCATCCTCGATCAGCACCAGCCCCGCCAGCCCCATCGCCACCTGCCGACCGGTGGTCCCGTGCTGATGGGGGTGAAACCAGCAGGTGGCCGCCCGTTGCGTTGGCGTGAAGCTCACCGTCCGAGTGGAGCCCGGGGCGATAACCCCCTGCGGTCCCCCGTCGACCTCGCCCGGGACCTCCAGACCATGCCAGTGCAGCGTGGTCTCTTCTGCCAGCTGGTTAGTAATGTCCACCGTGATGGTCTTCCCCTGCGTCAGCTGCAGCGCGGGCCCCAGCAGCGAGCCGTTATACCCCCATGTGGTGGCGTTCATCCCGCCAAATTGCGTTTTGCCCGCCTGGATGGTCAGCGCGATACGGTTGCGCGCATCGGCCGTCAACAGCGACGGTACCGGCAGGGCCGGGCGACTGGCTGCAAAGACCGCACGGCTCCAAAGCGGTAACGCGCTGGCCATGCTGACCGCGGCGGTCAGTTTGAGGAAGTCTCGACGTTGCATATTCACATCCTTTTATTCTGCGGGCGAATATTTGAGCTTAAACCCTACCGTAACGGGAAGGTCAAGCAGAAGAGTGAGAATAAAGATCGGCGCTGTGTAAAGAAGTATGCTAATTTGAAGCGTCGGTGATCTAACGGTAGAAAAAATGAAGACGCTTTTCAGAACAATGGTACTCGGCAGCCTGCTTACTCTCTCCGCCAACAGCTACGCGCTCAGCGAATCCGAAGCGGAAGACATGGCTGATTTAACCGCGGTTTTTGTGTTTCTGAAAAATGACTGTGGCTACCAGAACCTGCCCAACACACAGATCCGGCGCGCTCTGGTGTTCTTTGCCCAACAGAACCAGTGGGACCTGAGCAACTACGACAGCTACAACATGAAAGCGCTTGGCGAAGACAGCTATCGCGATCTCAGCGGCATTAACCTTCCGACGGCGAAAAAATGTAAAGCGCTGGCCCGCGATTCACTTAGCCTGCTGGCTTACGTCAAATAATTTCCCGCGCGGGCGGCAACGCGCCGCGCTTTTCCCCTCCTCACCCGCCTCTAATATTTACAATTATTATTTTATATAAAATAAACCTTATATATATCGCAATACATCAATCCAATAAATAAATTAAACCCGTACTAACAGTCTTTCCAGAAAAAAAGCAATAAAATATCCCTAGTGATATATTGCAAAATAAAAATCAGCCTTTTAGAATCCGTTGAAAATATATCTACTTCATGGACTGAAATTGTGAATATCTCGCTGACTCTTCGTATTATTCCACTCGCCGCTATGTTATTAGCCGGCTGTAGCAATACCGCCTCTCGCCAGCAGGTAAAACCGCTCACCACTCCGCTAACGTCACAGCAGCAGGCAGAGCAGGAGCGCGCGGCTAGCGAACAAGCGCGCATTGAATCCTGCCGACAGGCGCTGGACTCGCTAAAAGAGGTTAACCCACAGCAGGCAACCAAACTCAGCAATGACTTCAATGCCTTAGTGCGTGCGGCATCACAATACAACAGCGTGCGCGAGAAAGTGGCGGATCCCACCCGGCTTGGCATTGACTCCATGTATCAGTTTAAATCCATCAAACTATGCGCCGATATCCAGAAAACGCTGATCGATAGCCTGGTACAGCGGGGTGAAAGCAAACAGCCATGAACAGAGCCGCCACGCTGACCCTCAACGCGCCCCTGCTGATGCTCGTCGCGGCGCTGGCGCTTTCAACACCGTTCTTCGCCGGCGCCGCGCCGGCGTTTCTTGACTACGCCCAGCAGCAAACCCAGGCGCATGAAAAAAGCGATGCTGCAACCGCAAAGCAAACGTCAGGCGATCGTCAAAATGCGGATAATAAAAAAAAGACGCCTAATACCGCGCAAATGCAAAAAAGAATCGCCAGCCAGCAGGCGACCATTGAAAAAAAAGATAAAACTATTCAGCAATTAAAAAAACAGCTTGCTAACACTCCGGCCACCGAAACCTCCATCGCAAATGAGCAAGCGGCATTAAATAAAAAAATAAAAGAATTACAGGTCGCCTTAACCGCCGCCACCGCGAAAAATGAGGCGTTAATTAAAAAAGAAAGTACAGCCCAGAATACTATTCTGCAGCAAAATCAGGCCGCCGCGCTGCAGCAGATCCAACAATTAACGTCACAGCTTCAGAAAGCCGAAGCTGAAAATAAACGGCTCAGCGCCAGCCTCACCGCTCTGAATACGGATAAACAGACGCTCGCTACCCGGTTGGCCGCGATGGAAAAAGTGCAGCAGGCCGCTCCTGACCACGCAAAAGCCCTCGCCGCCGACAAGCAGTCGTTAACCACCCGGCTGGCCGTGATGGAAAAAGAGAAGCAGACCGCTCTCGAGCAGCTCAAAGCCCTTAACGCCGATAAGCAGTCGCTGGCTAACCGGCTCGCCGCGGCAGAGAAGACGCAGCAGACCGCCCTCGACCAGGTTAAAGCCCTTAACGCCGATAAGCAGTCGCTGACAAACCGGCTCGCCGCGACAGAGAAGACGCAGCAGACCGCCCTCGACCAGGTCAAAGCCCTTAACGCCGATAAGCAGTCGCTGGTTAACCGGCTCGCCGCGGCAGAAAAGACGCAGCAGACCGCCCTTGATCAGGTCAAAGTCCTTAACGCCGATAAGCAGACGCTGGCTAACCGGCTCGCCGCGGCAGAGAAGACGCAGCAGACCGCCCTCGACCAGGTCAAAGCCCTTAACGCCGATAAGCAGTTGCTGGCTAACCGGCTCGCCGCGGTGGAAAAAGCGCCATCGAGCCGCGCCGATGCCGCCGTGGCGGTAAAAGATGAGCCCTCCGAGACGGCGGCCATAGTGGCGGCCTATCGCCTGCAGGCGGACAAAGATAACGCCCAGCTGCGGATGAAAGAGGATGAAATCCAGCTGCTGCGGACGCAGCTGACGGTCCCGCCGAGAAATACCACCGGCAAAACCGCCGCCAAACTCAGCGCGCCAGGTGAACAGCAGGCTTACGCCATCGGCGCCTCGATGGGTACAGAGGCGCTTAATGTCCTCACGACTCGTCGCACTCAGGGGGTTAACGTCGACGCTGGCCTGGTGCTGCAGGGCATCGAAGATGCTTTCAGCGGCCAGCTTCGCCTCGGCGAACAGGAGCGTAACAAAGCGCTGTTTGACATTTCACAGCAGGTTTTCCAGAACCTGAATAAAATCGAGCAGAAAAACATCAGCGCCGGTCAGAAATACCAGCAGGCGTTTGCGCGCAAAAAAGGTGTGGTCTTCAAAGAGGGCGTCTACAGCCGTATCGATTACCCGGGTAAAGGAAAAATTAGCGGCAACGATCTGGTGACCGTGGTGATCAAAGAGATGCTGACGGACGGAACGGTGATCAATGATATGGAGACGAAAGATCAGGCGCTTACCCAGAAACTGGATGCCTATCCCCCGATATTTCGCGGGCCGCTGAAGCGCCTGCAGAACCACGGCTCCGTGACGCTGGTCGTCCCGCCCGACAAAGCCTATGGCAGTAAAGGGTTGCCACCGAAGATCCCCCCAGGCGCCACCATGGTCTATTCCGTGCGGATAGTGGATAGCCAACCCGCGCCGGCAAAATAGCCCTGTCTCCCCACCGCCCTCTCCGGGCGGTGCTGTTATTCCTGCCGCATTGCTGCAATAACCGCCGTGCATCCTCATCTATAGTTGTCTATGATGTTGCACTCGTTTTACGGGTGTAACAGATGTTAACGAAGGAGGAGCCTCACCGTGGCCGATAATCCACTGTGGCATGAAACGCTGCATGACCATTTTGGTCAGTACTTTAGCGTTGATAACGTGCTGTACCACGAAAAAACCGATCATCAGGATCTGATCATCTTTGACAACCGCGCCTTTGGCCGGGTGATGGCGCTGGATGGCGTCGTGCAAACCACCGAACGCGATGAGTTTATCTATCACGAAATGATGACCCACGTGCCGCTGCTGGCTCACGGCAACGCCAAGCATGTCCTGATCATCGGCGGCGGCGATGGCGCGATGCTGCGCGAAGTCTCTCGTCACCGCAGCATCGAAAGTATCACCATGGTGGAAATCGACGCCGGAGTGGTCTCATTCTGCCGCCAGTACCTGCCCAACCATAGCGCCGGCGCCTATGACGATCCGCGCTTTACGCTGGTGATTGATGATGGCGTCAATTTTGTTAACCAGACGACGCAAACGTTTGACGTGATCATTTCGGACTGTACCGATCCTATCGGCCCGGGGGAAAGCCTCTTCACCTCGGCTTTTTATGAAGGCTGCAAACGCTGCCTGAAGCCGGGAGGAATTTTCGTTGCGCAGAACGGCGTCTGCTTCTTGCAGCAGGACGAAGCGGTGGGCAGTCATCGTAAGCTGAGCCACTATTTTCGCGACGTCAGCTTCTACCAGGCGGCGATTCCGACCTATTACGGCGGGATCATGACCTTTGCCTGGGCGAGCGACAACGAGGCGCTGCGCCATCTTTCCAGCGAAATCATTCAGGCGCGCTTTCACAAAGCCAACCTGACCTGCCGTTACTACAATCCGGCAATCCATACGGCGGCCTTCGCCTTACCACAATATCTGCATGATGCTCTGTCCGCACCGTGAAGCGAAATAAGGGGGTGAACTAAATTGAAAAAATTGAAGCTGCATGGCTTTAACAACCTGACCAAAAGCCTGAGTTTTTGTATCTACGATATCTGTTACGCCAAAACGGCAGAAGAGCGCGACGGCTACATCGCCTATATCGACGAACTCTATAACGCCAATCGCCTGACAGAGATCCTGACCGAAACCTGCTCTATTATTGGCGCTAATATCCTGAATATCGCCCGCCAGGATTATGAACCCCAGGGCGCCAGCGTGACCATTCTGGTTAGCGAAGAGCCCGTCGACCCGCGGCTTATCGACCAGACCGAACACCCCGGCCCGCTGCCTGAAACCGTGGTCGCCCATCTCGATAAAAGCCATATCTGCGTGCATACCTATCCGGAGAGCCACCCGGAAGGCGGTCTGTGCACCTTCCGCGCCGATATCGAAGTCTCTACCTGCGGGGTTATTTCACCGCTCAAAGCGCTGAACTATCTGATCCACCAGCTGGAATCGGACATTGTGACCATTGACTACCGCGTGCGCGGCTTTACCCGCGACATCAATGGGATGAAGCATTTTATCGATCATGAAATCAACTCAATTCAGAACTTTATGTCTGACGATATGAAGTCGCTGTATGACATGGTCGACGTCAACGTTTATCAGGAAAATATCTTCCATACCAAAATGTTGCTTAAGGAGTTCGACCTTAAGCATTACATGTTCCATACCCGACCGGAAGAGTTGACCGCTGAAGAGCGCAAGGTCATTACCGACCTGCTGTGGAAAGAGATGCGCGAGATTTACTACGGCCGCAATATTCCTGCCGTGTAATGCCTCAAATGCCCGGCGGCGATTTTGCGCGCCGGGCCTGGGTTCTGCGCCGGCGGGAAGCGGGGGAAAGGTACTCGTCGCGACCCGGGGATGTGCCCTGCGCACGCGACGCTTAGCCGGGCTACGGTTTTCCGCAGCCCGGCGCAAAACGAGTCATCAACGCTGCTGCATAAACTCACGATAGGCGGCAACCACCTGCAGGAAATCCTCAACACCACACAGAGAGAGGCTTTCTTCGTCGTAGTAGCTCATCCCCTCCTCGATTTCGTCGCCGGAAAATTCCAGCTGATTGGCGCGGATCATCACCTCTTCGCCATCCAGCCACAGCGTATATTCATGTCCGGCACGCTGCCAGGAACGTTCACTGCCTTTCACGGTGCGCGCAGCCTGCTCCACTTCGTCAAGCAGAGCAAGATTGTCTTTCACCTCCTCGTTGAACCAGTGGCCAATCGCCTCGTGATCCATCGACATTCGCACCTTTACCACTCCGGTAATATCGCGCAGAAATTCGTAGTCCATCGTCTTTTCCTCTGCAAGGGCAATGCGTCACCGCTGCACTGTACCCATGGAGTAATTATCGCAGCAGACCGAAAGAAAAAAAGCGTAACAGGCAGGAGGTTTGGAAATAAAAATGCCCGGTGATGCAATGTTCACCGGGCATTGGGGAGTTTGTAGCCAAACGGTCAGCCAGGCTGACCGAATGGTTTTACACCGCGGTCTGGAAGATCACGCCGTCAGCTTTTTCAGTGTACTGATCCAGCTGGTTGAAGTTCAGATAGCGATAGGTATCTTCCGCTGTCTTATCCACCTGCGCAACGAAGGTCTGGTACTCTTCCGGCGTCGGCAGTTTACCAAGCAGAGAAGCCACCGCTGCCAGCTCGGCAGAGGCCAGATAGACGTTAGCGCCGGTACCTAAACGGTTCGGGAAGTTACGGGTAGAGGTGGAAACCACCGTCGCGCCGTCGGCGACGCGCGCCTGGTTACCCATACACAGGGAACAGCCAGGGATTTCGATACGCGCCCCGCTCTTACCAAATACGCTGTAGTAACCTTCTTCGGTCAGCTGCGCGGCGTCCATACGGGTTGGCGGCGCCACCCACAGGCGAGTCGGCAACTGGCCTTTGTGGCTGTCCAGCAGCTTACCGGCGGCACGGAAGTGGCCGATGTTGGTCATGCAGGAGCCGATGAACACTTCGTCGATTTTCTCGCCCTGTACGTCAGACAGCAGGCGGGCATCGTCCGGATCGTTCGGCGCGCACAGAATCGGCTCTTTGATATCCGCCAAATCGATGTCGATCACTGCCGCGTATTCCGCGTCAGCATCGGCTTCCAGCAGCTGCGGATCCGCCAGCCATTTCTCCATGCCCTGGATACGACGCTCCAGGGTACGGCGGTCGCCGTAGCCTTCGGCGATCATCCACTTCAGCAGGACGATGTTGGAGTTCAGATACTCAACGATCGGCTCTTTGTTCAGCTTGATGGTGCAACCTGCAGCAGAACGTTCAGCGGAGGCATCGGTCAGCTCGAACGCCTGCTCCACTTTCAGATCCGGCAGACCTTCAATCTCAAGGATGCGGCCAGAGAAGATGTTTTTCTTACCTTTCTTCTCAACGGTCAGCAGGCCCTGCTTGATGGCGTACAGCGGGATCGCGTGGACCAGGTCGCGCAGCGTAATGCCCGGCTGCATTTTACCTTTGAAACGCACCAGCACCGATTCCGGCATATCCAGCGGCATCACGCCGGTCGCGGCGGCGAAGGCCACCAGACCAGAGCCCGCCGGGAAGGAGATCCCGATGGGGAAACGGGTGTGGGAGTCGCCGCCGGTGCCCACGGTATCCGGCAGCAGCATGCGGTTCAGCCAGGAGTGGATCACGCCATCGCCCGGACGCAGTGAGACGCCGCCGCGGTTCATAATGAAGTCCGGCAGAGTATGGTGCGTGGTGACGTCAACCGGCTTCGGATAGGCTGCGGTGTGGCAGAAGGACTGCATCACCAGGTCAGCGGAGAAGCCCAGGCACGCCAGGTCTTTCAGTTCATCACGGGTCATTGGACCGGTGGTGTCCTGAGAACCGACGGAGGTCATTTTCGGCTCGCAGTAGGCGCCCGGACGGATACCGGCAACGCCGCAGGCGCGGCCAACCATTTTCTGCGCCAGAGAGAAGCCGCGGGTGCTTTCCGCCACGTCTTTCGCCTGACGGAAGACATCGCTGTGCGGCAGACCCAGCGCTTCGCGCGCTTTGGTAGTCAAACCGCGACCAATGATCAGCGGGATACGGCCGCCGGCGCGCACTTCATCGATCAGCACATCGGTTTTCAGCTCGAAGCTGGCCAGCAGTTCGTTGGTTTCGTGGTTACGCACTTCGCCTTTGAACGGGTAAACGTCAATCACGTCGCCCATGTTCAGGTTTGACACATCCACTTCGATAGGCAGCGCGCCTGCATCTTCCATGGTGTTGAAGAAGATTGGCGCGATTTTGCCGCCCAGGCACAGGCCGCCGCCACGCTTGTTCGGCACGTTCGGGATATCGTCGCCCATAAACCACAGCACCGAGTTGGTGGCCGATTTACGTGAAGAGCCGGTCCCGACCACGTCGCCAACGTAGGCCAGCGGGTAGCCTTTCTGCTGCAGGGCTTCGATCTGTTTGATCGGGCCAACCACGCCCGGCTGATCCGGTTCAATGCCTTCGCGGGCGTTTTTCAGCATCGCCAGGGCGTGCAGCGGGATATCCGGACGCGACCAGGCATCCGGCGCCGGAGACAGGTCATCGGTGTTCGTTTCGCCAGTCACCTTGAAAACGGTAACGGTGATTTTTTCTGCCAGCTGCGGGCGGTTCAGGAACCACTCAGCGTCGGCCCAGGATTGCATGACCTGTTTTGCGTGCTCGTTACCTGCTTTCGCTTTCTCTTCCACGTCGTAGAAGTTATCGAACATCAGCAGGGTATGGGACAGCGCTTTCGCGGCGATCGGCGCCAGTTTCGCGTCGTCCAGGGCATCGATCAGCGGGTGGATATTGTAACCGCCCTGCATGGTGCCCAGCAGTTCAACGGCTTTTTCAGGGGTAACCAGGGGGGAGGACGCTTCGCCTTTGGCGATCGCGGCAAGGAATCCAGCTTTAACATAGGCGGCTTCGTCAACGCCCGGCGGTACACGATTAATCAGCAGGTCTAACAGGAATTCTTCTTCGCCCGCAGGCGGGTTTTTCAGCAGTTCTACCAGCGCGGCCATTTGGGTTGCATCTAAGGGTTTGGCAACAATCCCCATGGCGGCACGCTCAGCTACGTGCTTACGGTATTCTTCTAGCACGACGGTTCTCCTCGCTTCTCATTGTCATAATGCGGCCTACACGTCTTCAATCAATCTGCTTCGGTATTGGCAGTTTGCCGCCTTGACGCATCTTGAAGGATTTAGTGGCTGGGCGATTTTCTTCACGCTCCTGTGAGACAGCAGTTTGTAGGGTAAATGCCCGATACCGCGTCGGCAGCATAGCAGGATTTTTGAAAGGTGTTAATCTGTTTACAAAAAAGCAACATTAAAATTTAGCTGAATCGTTAAGGGCAGGATATTGCAGGCTTTCTGTTCAAATCCCGCGACAAAAATTCCTTTCCATGTACAACGCCATGGGCCGATCCCAACAATCATCAATAAAAAGCCATACCGCTTACTTATACTCAGCAAACGCGCCGTTTTCGCCGATACTTTAGCGAGATGGGTTACTTTTTGGGTCAGGAGCTTCTATGTCACTGCCGTTCAAACCCCATATTATCGCCCTGCTCTGTAGCGCTGGTTTACTCGCGGCGGCGGGAACACTCTATGTGCAAAGCCGTACTCCAGAGACGGTCACTGAGCCGACGGCGCAGGCTGCGCCGGCACCCACTCCAGCCACACAGCCAGTCGCCGCGCAGCCGGTAGCCACCACCTACACCCAGGCGCAGATTGATCAGTGGGTTGCCCCCATCGCGCTCTATCCGGACAGTCTGCTGTCGCAGGTGCTGATGGCCTCCACCTACCCGGACAACGTCATGCAGGCGGTGCAGTGGTCCCAGGATAATCCCTCCATGAAAGGGGATGCCGCCGTTCAGGCTGTTGCCAGCCAGCCGTGGGATCCCAGCGTCAAATCGCTTGTCGCTTTCCCGGCCCTGCTGGCGATGATGGGCGAGAATCCGCCCTGGGTGGAAAATCTGGGTAATGCGTTTTTGGCCCAGCCGCATGATGTGATGGACTCGGTGCAGCGTCTGCGTGCCATCGCCCAGCAGACAGGGACGCTGAAATCTACGCCGCAGCAAAAAGTGATTGTCGCCGCAGCGGCGCCTGCGCCGGCCTCCACCTCGAAAAGCAGCACGGTAACAACGTCAACGACCAGCGCGGCGGCGCCCGCACCGACGCAGGTCATAAAAATAGAACCGACCGATCCACAGGTGGTCTATGTTCCCAACTACAACCCCTCCACCGTCTATGGTACCTGGCCGAACAGCGCCTATCCTCCGGTCTATCTGCCGCCGCCTCCCGGGGAGCAGTTTACCGATAGCTTCGTCAAAGGCTTCGGTTACAGCCTGGGCGTGGCGACCACCTGGGCGCTGTTCAGCAGCATCGACTGGGATGATGATGACCACCACCATCACGATGACGACTACCACCGCGGCGATTACTCGCATAACGGCGATAACATCAATATCAATGTGAATAACTTTAACCGCATTACCGGACAAAACCTGCCGGGCGACCGCGTAAACTGGCAGCACAACCCCGCCTATCGCGGTCACGTGCCATACCCCGATAATACCGTCGCCCAGCGCTTTCATCAGACCAACGTATCCGGCGGACTGAGCGCGACCCAGCATGCGCCGGTCGATCGTGAGACGCAGCGCCAGGCGGCGATGGCCCAGCTTCAGCAGCGCAGCGCGCCGACCGCCACGGCGGGCAACCTGGCGGCAAACACCGCCTCGCGCGATGCCCAGCGTCAGGCGGCCTCGGCGCAGTTGAAACAAGCCACCCAGCGCAGCAACTACCGCGGTTACGACAGCGAGCCGACATCGACCCAGCAGCGTCGAGACGCGGCGAAAGCGCAGTTGAAAAAACCGACGCCGCAGCAACAGCAGCGTAGGGAAACCATTAAGAGCCGCGAGCAGAATACTACACCGCAGCAGCAACAGCGCCGGCAGCAGCTCCAGTCCGCCACGCCAGCCCAGCGTCAGCAGACGGTCAGTCATCTGCGCGCCAGCGCCCTTAGCGGCAACGAAAGCCGCGCCCCCTCCTGGCAAGCGCAGCAGGAACGGGGACGGCAGAGTCGTCAGTTTTCCAGCGTAAACCGCGAGCAGCGCGACGGCGCCAGAGAGCGTCTTTCTGAACACCATGAACTACGCCGCCGCTGAGGATGAGCAGAATGAGAAACCCATTACCAATTGCCCTGTTCACGTTAATGCTGTCGCCGCTTGCCGCCTTCGCCCAGCAGCAGTATGCCACCCCCGAGCAGGCCGCAAGCGCGCTGGCCGAGGCGATCGGCCAGCAAAATGATGCGGCGCTGAGTGAAGTGCTTGGCGATAACTGGCAGCATTTTTTACCCCCCGACGGGATCGACCCCACTGCCGTCGACCGCTTCCAGCGCGACTGGCAGGTGAAACATGTGATTGTGCAGCAGGGTGAAAAAGCCTGGCTCGACGTCGGTAGCGAAGCATGGCGGCTGCCAGTCCCCATCGTCAAAGCATCCCAGGGCTGGCGCTTTGATATGGCCGCTGGCGAAGAAGAGATCCTCACCCGCGCTATCGGCCGTAATGAACTGTCGGCGATAGCCGCCATGCATGCCTACGTTGACGCCCAGCAGGATTACTATCAACTGAACCACCGCTGGGCGCAGAAAATCATCAGTAGCGAAGGCAAAAAAGATGGTCTGTACTGGCCCACCTCGCCGGGCGAAGCGCCAAGTCCGCTTGGGCCAGCCTTTAGCCCGACGGTTCCCGGCAGCGGCTACCATGGCTACCGCTTCCGCATTATCACCGGTAGAGATGAGCAGAGCGTCGCCTTGCTGGCGTGGCCGGTGGCGTGGGGGGAAACCGGCGTGATGAGCTTTATGATCGATCAGCACGATACCGTTTATCAGGCCAATCTCGGTGAAGAGAGCGCGGCAAAGGCCCAGGCGATAACGCGCTTTGCCCCCGACGCTGACGCCGGCTGGCAGGTGGTCAACCCATAAAAAACGCCCGGTTACGTACACGCAACCGGGCGTTTTCATTCGCTTAGCCCTGGTGGGGCATCAGCGACGGATCGCCGGCAAAGGCTGGTTTTGTACTGGACAATGCCGATTCGTCAGCGCTGATGCTGCCGGAATTCGCCGCCCATACTCCTTCACTGGTCTTGGTCACTTGCTGA
Source organism: Klebsiella sp. Q2 (assembly GCF_009900705.1). Taxonomy (NCBI): domain Bacteria; kingdom Pseudomonadati; phylum Pseudomonadota; class Gammaproteobacteria; order Enterobacterales; family Enterobacteriaceae; genus Klebsiella; species Klebsiella sp. Q2. Next base: position 104,521 of record NZ_JAAABE010000006.1, read on the forward strand.
TGCTGAGCATTCAGATCCTGGCCCATCGCCGCAATATGGGTCGTTTCCGTACCACCGCTGTTATCCGCCCACGGAATCGTGGCGTCAGCCGCGCAGGCGACACCGGATAAGCACGCTGCTGCGACCAGCGCTGTAGTTAAAAAGCGTTTCATCACACACCTCATTGATATCGTTAACTACCTATAAGTTTACAAAGTGACTATTTACAAAGTATGTATGAGGTGTAGCGGTTTATGAATAGCGACATAGTTCTAAACATCAGGCATAAAAAAAGCGGCTCCGGGAGCCGCTTATGCTTTTTGCCTGAAAGGAAAAGTTACTTTTTCTTCGCTTTGGCATTCGGCAGGTCGGTGATGCTGCCTTCGAAAACTTCTGCCGCCAGGCCAACAGACTCGTGCAGAGTCGGGTGAGCGTGGATAGTCAGCGCGATGTCTTCAGCGTCACAGCCCATCTCGATAGCCAGGCCGATCTCACCCAGCAGCTCGCCGCCGTTGGTGCCGACAATCGCGCCACCGATAACACGGTGGGTCTCTTTGTCGAAGATCAGTTTGGTCATGCCGTCTGCGCAGTCGGAAGCGATAGCACGGCCGGAAGCAGCCCACGGGAAGGTGGCGGTTTCGTAGCTGATGCCTTTCTCTTTCGCTTCTTTCTCGGTCAGACCGACCCATGCCACTTCTGGCTCGGTGTAGGCGATCGATGGGATCACTTTCGGATCGAAGTAGTGCTTCAGGCCGGAGATAACTTCTGCGGCAACGTGACCTTCGTGGACGCCTTTGTGCGCCAGCATCGGCTGACCGACGATATCGCCGATAGCAAAGATGTGCGGCACGTTGGTGCGCATTTGTTTGTCAACGCGGATGAAGCCACGATCGTCAACTTCCACGCCCGCTTTGCCTGCGTCGAGGTTTTTACCGTTCGGTACGCGGCCGATAGCCACCAGCACGGCGTCGTAACGCTGTGCTTCCGCCGGCGCTTTTTTGCCTTCCATGGAAACATAAATACCGTCTTCTTTTGCTTCAACGGCAGTCACTTTGGTTTCCAGCATCAGGTTGAATTTCTTGCTGATGCGTTTGGTGAAGACTTTCACCACATCTTTATCGGCAGCCGGGATGACCTGGTCGAACATTTCAACCACGTCGATCTCTGAACCCAGCGCATGGTATACGGTACCCATTTCCAGACCGATGATACCGCCGCCCATGACCAGCATGCGTTTCGGCACAGATTTCAGCTCCAGGGCGTCGGTGGAGTCCCATACGCGCGGATCTTCATGCGGAATAAATGGCAGTTGAATCGGACGGGAGCCCGCCGCGATGATGGCGTTGTCGAAGTTGATCACGGTTTTGCCGTTTTCGCCTTCCACTTCCAGGGTGTTAGCGCCGGTGAATTTACCCAGACCGTTAACCACCTTCACTTTACGCCCTTTGGCCATGCCAGCCAGACCACCGGTCAGCTGAGTGATGACTTTTTCTTTCCAGGTGCGGATCTTGTCAATGTCAGTTTTCGGTTCGCCGAAAACGATGCCGTGTTCGGCCAGCGCTTTCGCTTCTTCGATAACTTTTGCCACGTGCAGCAGCGCTTTAGAAGGGATACAACCCACGTTCAGGCACACCCCACCGAGGGTGCTGTAACGTTCTACGATGACGGTTTCCAGACCTAAATCAGCGCAACGGAAGGCTGCAGAGTAGCCTGCAGGACCTGCCCCAAGTACCACGACCTGAGTTTTGATTTCAGTACTCATCATGACCTCTGTAATTTATATCCGGCGGGTCTGACGCTATTATTTTTACGCCCAAGTCCACCGGGACGTTCTATCCGCGTGTATTTTACAAAATTGTTAACAATTTTTAAACAACAAACGGCAAACGATTTTGTCCTTTGTTGCTGATAATCCCAAACAGCCTGAGGTTATCAGAAAAAAGCCGGCCGTCAGGCCGGCTTTTTCAATTACATCACCAGGCGGCGAATGTCGCTCAGGGTGTTGTTGATGATGGTAATGAAGCGGGCACCATCAGCACCGTCGATGACGCGGTGGTCGAAGGACAGAGAGATCGGCAGCATCAGACGCGGCACGAACTCTTTACCATTCCATACCGGCTCCATCGCGGACTTAGACACGCCGAGGATGGCCACTTCCGGCGCATTAACAATCGGCGCGAAGTGGGTGGTACCCAGGCCGCCGATGCTGGAGATGGTGAAGCAACCGCCCTGCATTTCGCCCGCCGTCAGTTTGCCATCGCGCGCTTTCTTCGAGATGGTGGTCAGTTCACGAGACAGCTCGGTGATGCTCTTCTTGTTCACGTCTTTAAAGACCGGAACCACCAGACCGTTCGGGGTATCCACCGCCACACCGATGTTGATGTATTTCTTCAGCGTCAGACGCTGACCATCTTCGGAGAGCGAGCTGTTGAAGCGCGGCATCTGCTCAAGCGCAGCGGCCACGGCTTTCATGATGAAGACAACCGGGGTGAATTTCACGTCCAGTTTACGCTTCTCAGCTTCGGCGTTCTGCTGCTTACGGAACGCTTCCAGATCGGTGATATCGGTTTTATCGAAGTGGGTAACGTGCGGGATCATGACCCAGTTACGGCTCAGGTTGGCACCAGAGATTTTCTGGATACGGCCCAGCTCCACTTCTTCGATTTCACCGAACTTGCTGAAGTCAACCTTCGGCCATGGCAGCATGCCCGGGATACCGCCGCCAGCGGCAGCAGCAGGCGCCGCTTCAGCACGCTTAACAGCGTCTTTCACGTAAGCCTGAACGTCTTCGCGCAGGATACGACCTTTACGGCCGGTGCCTTTCACTTTCGCCAGGTTAACGCCGAACTCGCGCGCCAGACGGCGAATCAGCGGAGTGGCGTGGACGTAAGCGTCGTTTTCAGCGAATTCGGTTTTACCTTCCGCTTTCGCAGCCGGTGCCGCGGCAGGCTTAGCGGCCTGAGCCGGAGCTGCAGCCGGTGCCGGCGCAGCCGCCTGAGCCGGTGCGGCGGCAGGCGCAGCGCCTTCCACTTCGAAGACCATGATCAGGGAGCCGGTTTTGACTTTATCGCCGGTGCTGATTTTGATCTCTTTGACGGTGCCCGCGAACGGCGCCGGCACTTCCATAGACGCTTTGTCGCCTTCGACGGTGATCAGGGACTGCTCAGCAGCCACTTTATCGCCGACTTTTACCATCACTTCGGTCACTTCAACTTCGTCGCCGCCGATGTCCGGTACGTTAACGTCTTTCGCACCGCCAGCCGCAGCTGGAGCAGCCGCCGCCGGAGCAGCAGCCTGAGCAGGTGCGGCAGCAGGCGCAGCGCCCGCCACTTCGAAGATCATGATCAGGGAGCCGGTGGACACTTTATCGCCGGTGTTGATCTTGATCTCTTTCACGGTACCCGCGAACGGCGCCGGCACTTCCATCGAGGCTTTATCGCCTTCGACGGTGATCAGAGACTGCTCAGCCGCAACGGTATCGCCCACTTTCACCAGAATTTCAGTGACTTCAACTTCGTCACCGCCGATGTCCGGCACGTTCACTTCTTTCGCTGCCGCGGCAGCTGCTGGAGCAGCGGCGGCCGGAGCGGCTTCTTTCTTCTCTTCCTGCGCAGGTGCAGCTGCTGCACCGTCGGCGGAATCGAATATCATGATAAGTGCGCCGGTCTCGGTTTTATCGCCGACGGAGACTTTAATCTCTTTCACGACGCCAGCCTGCGGAGACGGGACTTCCATAGAGGCTTTATCGCCTTCTACGGTGATCAGCGACTGTTCAGCTTCAACTTTGTCGCCCACTTTGACCAGAATCTCGGTGATTTCAACTTCATCAGCCCCGATGTCCGGTACTTTGATTTCGATAGCCATTATTCTTTTACCTCTTACGCCAGACGCGGGTTAACTTTTTCTGCATCGATGTTGAATTTGGTAATTGCGTCCGCAACCACTTTCTTATCGATTTCACCACGTTTAGCCAGTTCGCCCAGCGCTGCAACGACCACATAGGAAGCATCGACTTCGAAGTGGTGACGCAGGTTTTCACGGCTGTCGGAACGACCGAAGCCATCGGTACCCAGTACGCGGTAATCGTCAGCCGGTACGTAGGTACGAACCTGCTCGGCGAACAGTTTCATATAGTCAGTGGATGCCACTGCCGGAGCGTCGTTCATCACCTGAGCGATGTACGGCACGCGCGGGGTTTCCAGCGGGTGCAGCATGTTCCAGCGTTCGCAATCCTGGCCATCACGCGCCAGTTCGGTGAAGGAGGTGACGCTGTACACGTCAGAGCCCACGCCGTAGTCTTTCGCCAGGATCTGCGCTGCTTCACGGACGTGACGCAGGATAGAACCGGAGCCCAGCAGCTGAACTTTACCTTTGCTACCTTCGATGGTTTCGAGTTTGTAGATACCTTTGCGGATACCTTCCTCTGCGCCTTCCGGCATGGCCGGCATGTGGTAGTTTTCGTTCAGGGTAGTGATGTAGTAGTAAACGTTCTCTTGTTTCTCACCGTACATACGCTCCAGGCCGTCATGCATGATGACCGCCACTTCGTAGGCGTAGGACGGATCGTAAGAGATACAGTTCGGGATAGTCAGAGACTGAATATGGCTGTGGCCATCTTCGTGCTGCAGACCTTCGCCGTTCAGCGTCGTACGACCGGAAGTACCACCAATCAGGAAGCCGCGAGCCTGCTGGTCGCCAGCCTGCCAGCACAGGTCACCGATACGCTGGAACCCGAACATCGAGTAGTAGATGTAGAACGGGATCATCGGCAGGTTGTTGGTGCTGTAAGAGGTCGCCGCAGCCAGCCAGGATGCGCCTGCGCCCAGCTCGTTGATCCCTTCCTGCAGGATCTGACCTTTCTCGTCTTCTTTGTAGTATGCAACCTGCTCACGGTCCTGCGGGGTGTACTGCTGGCCGTTCGGGCTGTAGATACCGATCTGACGGAACAGACCTTCCATACCGAAAGTACGCGCTTCGTCGGCGATGATCGGCACGAGGCGGTCTTTGATGGATTTGTTCTTCAGCATCACGTTCAGGGCACGAACGAACGCGATAGTGGTAGAGATCTCTTTATTCTGCTCTTCCAGCAGCGGGCGGAAATCTTCCAGCGTCGGCAGCTCCAGCTTCTCAGTGAAGTTCGGCTGACGGCTCGGCAGATAGCCGTGCAGTTTCTGACGCTGAGCGTGCAGATAGGTGTGCTCTTCGGAACCTTCCGGGAAGGTGACGTACGGCAGTTTTTCCAGATCGGCATCGGCAACCGGCACGTTGAAACGATCGCGGACGTAGCGAACGCCGTCCATGTTCATTTTCTTAACCTGGTGAGCGATGTTCTTACCTTCAGCAGTGTCACCCATGCCGTAACCTTTGATGGTATGGGCGAGGATAACGGTCGCTTTGCCTTTGGTTTCCTGCGCTTTTTTCAGAGCAGCATAAACTTTCTTCGGATCGTGGCCACCGCGGTTCAGGGCCCAAATCTGCTCGTCAGTCCAGTCGGCAACCAGCGCAGCGGTCTCCGGATATTTACCGAAGAAGTGCTCGCGCACATAAGCGCCGTCTTTGGATTTAAAGGTCTGGTAATCGCCGTCAACGGTTTCTTCCATCAGCTGAATCAGCTTACCGCTGGTGTCTTTACGCAGCAGCTCATCCCAACGACCGCCCCAGATAACCTTGATAACGTTCCAGCCAGCGCCCGCGAAGATGCCTTCCAGTTCGTTAATGATTTTGCCGTTACCGGTGACCGGACCGTCAAGACGCTGCAGGTTACAGTTGATAACGAACACCAGGTTGTCGAGCTTCTCACGGGTCGCGATGGTGATCGCGCCTTTAGATTCCGGCTCGTCCATCTCACCGTCGCCCAGGAACGCGTAAACGGTTTGTTTGGAGGTGTCTTTCAGACCACGGTGTTCCAGATATTTCAGGAACTTAGCCTGATAAATCGCCCCGATTGGGCCCAGGCCCATAGAAACGGTCGGGAACTGCCAGAATTCCGGCATCAGTTTCGGGTGCGGATAAGAGGACAGACCTTTACCGTGAACTTCCTGACGGAAGTTGTTCATCTGCTCTTCAGTCAGACGACCTTCCAGGAACGCACGCGCATAAACGCCCGGAGAGATGTGACCCTGGAAGTACACCAGGTCGCCGCCATCCTGCTCATTGCGTGCGCGGAAGAAGTGGTTGAAGCACACTTCGTAGAAGGTTGCGGAAGACTGGAAAGAAGCCATGTGGCCGCCCAGTTCGAGATCTTTTTTCGATGCGCGCAGAACGGTCATGATGGCGTTCCAGCGGATCGCAGAACGGATACGACGTTCCAGATCCAGATTACCCGGATATTCCGGCTCATCTTCAACGGCAATAGTGTTGACGTAACCGCCGGTTGATGCGCCAGCAGCCACTTTCACCCCGCCTTTGCGGGCTTCAGAAAGGAGTTGATCAATAAGATACTGAGCGCGCTCAACACCTTCTTCACGGATGACCGATTCGATCGCCTGTAGCCAGTCGCGAGTTTCGATCGGATCCACGTCATTTGGTAAACGTTCTGACATGGGGGGTATTCCTTATCTATCTAATCGTTGATTAATCTGGAACCTGTCCCATTGAACTCTTCGTTCTTCACCGTTGAACAACCAAAAATTCAATAAGACAGGTTCTGCGTTTAGTTGCCGCGCTCTAAAAATGGCGCTTAAGAACCGGAGTTCTCGTCCTTTCGTTGCTGTAAACGACGCAGCGAGCGTTCTCTACGACTCTGCTCACGGCTACGGTCCAGCAAAATTTCCTCAATGAACGCCAGGTGACGGTGCGACGCCTCACGCGCCTGCTCCGGCTCCCCGGCCATTATCGCCTCGAAAATGCGAGTGCGATGGTTGCTGACCAACGGGAGCATTTCCCGGCGGGCATACAGCAATTCAAAGTTCTGACGCACGTTTTGCGCCAGCATCGGCTCCATACACCTTAGCAGATGGAGCAAAACCACATTGTGTGCCGCCTCGGTGACGGCGATTTGGTACTGGACGACGGCGCCGGACTCAGCGTCCAGATCGCCCGACTGCTGAGCCCGCTCAATAGCCTGATGCAGCTCGCGGATACGGTCGCGATCTTCATCATTGCTGCGCAGCGCCGCGTAATAAGCCGCAATGCCTTCCAGCGCGTGACGGGTCTCAAGCAGATCGAATTGGGATTCAGGGTGATCGGACAGCAGCTCGACCAGCGGATCGCTGAAGCTCTGCCACAGGCGGCTCTGAACAAACGTTCCACCTCCCTGACGACGAAGCAACAGGCCCTTGGCTTCGAGGCGTTGAATCGCCTCACGCAGCGAGGGGCGGGAAACGTCGAACTGTTTAGCCAGTTCGCGTTCAGGCGGGAGTTTTTCACCGGGGCGCAAGGTCCCCTCAAGGATCAGAAACTCCAGCTGCTGCTCTATCACATCGGATAATTTTGGTTGGCGGATTTTGCTGTAGGCCATATTCCCTGTCTCTGCCATTAGCCCGGAGTCAATTGGTCTTACCAATTTAAAGTTCGTAGCGCTAAAGTAACAAAGTATTCACCTTCTGTCCATACAGGTTTTGATTGAAATCAGTAAACGACGGACATTTTAACAACCTTACAGAAATAACATTTCAGAAATGTAACCTTGCACAAATGTTACGTTTACTCATAAAGAGGTAGCATTAACTTAATGGAAACGAAAAATTACGCTATCTGAACCGATTCAACGACCCAATAAATGAATATAAAGACAATATCCTTGAATAAATAATCAGAAAGAAGCAGTGCGTCGGAATAATACAGAATGTGTCTATTGATGTCTTTTTAGACACATGGTCATCATCCCTTCATAAAGCAGGTGCATTCAAACGCGCTTACCACTATTCTCCCTGAGACGAAAGGCTTTTTTCTGAATTACCGCACCGCCTTCCGTAAACAAAACAATACAGAAACGGAAGTCGCTAAATACACAAACACAACAATATGTGCGCGCCATCACTCAGGTAAAAAGTGGGCCACTTCGCCCAAATTTTCGCTGGCTATGCTTTCTGGCAGGGACAGCAGTGAAGCAGCAACCTGACGGATGACGTACACAAAAAATAATCACACACGAGGTTTCATATGGAAGGTCAACAGCACGGCGATCGGCTGAAGCGCGGCCTGAAAAACCGCCACATCCAGCTCATCGCGCTGGGCGGGGCTATCGGCACCGGCCTGTTTCTGGGGAGCGCGTCCGTCATTCAGTCCGCCGGCCCGGGTATCATTCTTGGTTACGCGATTGCCGGTTTTATCGCCTTTCTGATCATGCGTCAGCTGGGCGAAATGGTGGTGGAAGAGCCGGTAGCCGGTTCGTTTAGCCACTTTGCTTATAAATACTGGGGCGGCTTTGCCGGCTTCGCCTCCGGCTGGAACTACTGGGTGCTGTATGTCCTGGTGGCCATGGCGGAACTCACTGCCGTCGGCAAATATATCCAGTTCTGGTGGCCGGAAATCCCAACCTGGGCCTCAGCGGCGGTCTTCTTCATCGCCATCAACGCCATTAACCTGACCAACGTGAAAGTGTTCGGGGAAATGGAGTTCTGGTTTGCCATTATCAAAGTGGTCGCCGTTGTGGCGATGATTTTGTTCGGCGGCTGGCTGCTGTTCAGCGGTAACGGCGGCCCGCAGGCGACAGTACGTAACCTCTGGGATCAAGGCGGGTTCCTGCCGCACGGCTTTACCGGACTGGTAATGATGATGGCGATCATCATGTTCTCCTTCGGCGGTCTGGAGCTGGTGGGTATCACCGCGGCGGAAGCGGATAACCCGGAGCAAAGCATCCCGAAAGCCACTAACCAGGTTATCTACCGTATCCTGATCTTCTATGTTGGCTCGCTGGCGGTACTGCTCTCGCTGCTGCCGTGGACGCGTGTGACTGCGGACACCAGTCCGTTCGTCCTGATTTTCCATGAGCTTGGCGATACGCTGGTGGCAAACGCCCTCAACGTAGTGGTGCTGACGGCGGCCCTGTCGGTGTATAACAGCTGCGTCTACTGCAACAGCCGTATGCTGTTCGGTCTTGCCCAGCAGGGGAACGCACCGAAAGCGCTGCTCAGCGTCGACAAACGCGGCGTGCCAGTGAATACCATTCTCGTCTCCGCCGTGGTCACCGCCCTGTGTGTGCTGATCAACTACCTGGCGCCGGAATCCGCATTTGGCCTGCTGATGGCGCTGGTAGTCTCCGCCCTGGTGATCAACTGGGCGATGATCAGCCTCGCGCATATCAAATTCCGTCGCGCCAAACAGCAGCAGGGGGTCACCACTCGCTTCCCCGCCCTCTTCTACCCGCTGGGTAACTGGGTGTGCCTGCTGTTTATGGCCGCGGTGCTGGTAATTATGCTGATGACCCCGGGGATGGCGATTTCCGTTTGGCTGATCCCGGTATGGATCGCCGTGCTGGGCGTGGGCTATCTGTTTAAACAGAAAGCCGCCGCCACCATAAAAGCACAATAATACATCTCATCAATAATTCTCTTTGCTCTGCGCCCCCTCCCTGAATGACGGGCGCAGAGCATTGTTATCTGCTTCACACTTTCCCCTCCATAGCTTTTTTATCCATATCGTCAACGCGTTCCTGCAACGTAATTCTCTCGATAGCAGCCAATAATTCTCTCCATACTGCAACGGAGAGACCGCACATGGCAGACAATAGACTTTCAATAAAAGAAAAGATTGGTTATGGGATGGGGGATGCCGGATGCAATATCATCTTTGGCGCCATCATGCTGTTTGTTAACTATTTTTATACCGATATTTTCGGTCTGGCGCCGGCGCTGGTGGGCGTACTGCTGCTGTCGGTGCGCGTCATCGATGCGGTGACCGACCCGATCATGGGCGCCCTCGCCGACCGCACCCGCAGTAAATATGGCCGCTTTCGTCCATGGCTGCTGTGGATTGCTTTCCCCTACGCCCTGTTCAGCGTCCTGATGTTCACCACTCCTGAGTGGACCTATAACAGCAAAGTCATCTATGCGTTTGTCACCTACTTTCTGCTGTCGATTACCTATACCGCGATTAACATCCCCTACTGCTCGCTGGGAACGGTGATGACCGCCGATCCGAAAGAGCGCGTTGCCTGCCAGTCTTATCGTTTCGTGATGGTGGGTATCGCCACGCTGTTGCTGTCATTAACGCTGCTGCCAATGGCCGACTGGTTCGGCGGCGCCGATAAAGCGAAGGGCTATCAGATGGCGATGACCGTGCTGGCCTTCATCGGCATGTGTATGTTCCTGTTCTGCTTCGCTACCGTACGCGAACGCATCCACCCGGCGGTACAGACCAATGATGAACTGAAAAAAGATCTCAAAGATGTGTGGAAAAATGACCAGTGGGTACGCATCCTGCTGCTCACGCTGTGCAACGTCTGTCCGGGCTTTATCCGCATGGCCGCCACCATGTACTACGTCACCTGGGTAATGGGGCAAAGCACCCATTTTGCCACTCTGTTTATCAGCCTCGGCGTGGTCGGGATGATGTTTGGCAGCATGCTGGCAAAAGTCCTCACCGACCGCTGGTGCAAACTGCAGGTCTTCTTCTGGACCAATATCGTGCTGGCGATCTTCTCCTGCGCCTTCTATTTCTTTAATCCGCACGCCACCACGCTGATTATGGTGCTCTACTTCCTGCTCAACATCCTGCATCAGATTCCCTCCCCGCTGCACTGGTCGCTGATGTCCGATGTTGACGACTACGGCGAGTGGAAAACCGGCAAGCGCATCACCGGCATTAGCTTCTCCGGCAATCTGTTCTTCCTCAAAGTCGGCCTGGCGGTCGCCGGGGCGATGGTCGGATTCCTGTTGTCATGGTACGGCTACGACGCTGGCGCCAAAGCGCAAAGCGCCTCCGCCCTCAACGGCATCGTGCTGTTGTTCTCGGTTATCCCCGGCGTCGGCTACCTGATCACCGCCGGCGTGGTGCGCCTGCTGAAAGTTGACCGCACCCTGATGCGCCAGATCCAGAGCGATTTAGAGAAGCGCCGCAGCAACTACAGCGAGCTGAATGAATACCAGGAACTGAAAACCAGTGAACACGTAAGGAAAGCCTGATGAATAACTGGCCCAACCCCTTTATTGAACAGCGCGCAGATCCCTTTATTCTGCGCCACCTTAATCACTACTACTTTATTGCCTCGGTGCCGGAATACGACCGGCTGGAGATCCGGCGCGCGGCGACCCTTGAAGGATTACGCGATGCGGAGCCGGTAGTGGTCTGGCGCGCACCGCAAAGCGGGCCGATGAGCCAGCTGATTTGGGCGCCGGAGCTACATGAGATAGACGGTAAGTGGTATATCTATTTTGCCGCCACCCATACCCACGATCTGGATGCGCTGGGCATGTTCCAGCATCGTATGTTCGTTATCGAGTGCGCCGACCACGATCCGCTGACCGGCCGCTGGCAGGAAAAAGGCCAGGTGGTCACGCCTTTCGATACCTTCGCCCTCGATGCCACCACCTTTATCCATCAGGGCAAACGCTGGTACCTGTGGGCGCAAAAATCGCCGCATATCGAGGGCAACTCAAACCTGTATCTCGCTGAAATGGCCAACCCGTGGACGCTAAAAGGCAAGCCGGTCATGCTGAGCAAGCCGGAGTTCGACTGGGAGTGTCGGGGATTTAAGGTCAATGAAGGACCCGCGGTGCTGGTGCATGGCGATAAGCTGTTCATCAGCTATTCCGCCAGCGCCACCGACGAAAACTACTGCATGGGGTTGCTCTGGATTGACCGGCAGGCCGATCCGCTGCAGCCGGCAAACTGGCATAAAGCCCCGCAGCCGGTGTTCCGGACCAGCTATGAAAACCGCCAGTATGGCCCGGGCCATAATAGTTTTACCCAAACGCCGGCGGGGGAAGATGTGCTGGTCTACCACGCGCGGAATTACACCGAGATTGAAGGCGACCCGCTGTATGACCCCAATCGTCATACCCGGCTAAAACTCGTCAGCTGGAGAGAGGACGGCATGCCCGACTTCGGCATCCCGCCGGCGGATACGCTGTAGCGGTTCGGTATGCGGCCCGCTGGCGCGGGTTCTCCAGGCCGGGTCAGGCGAAACCGCCGCCCGGCAACATGCCAGGTACGGCGTCTGATATAGAACCCGGCGCCGCTGTTGCTTGCCGGGCCTGCGCAGTGTGGGTCTCCAGGCCGGATAAGCACAACGCCATCCGGCAAATAACGCCCCAGATGTGAGAGTATCGTGGCAGGTAGAGTACGAGCGCAGGCCGTTACACCAGGGTGCCGTAAATCGTCAGCAGCGCCATGATCACCACCACCACCAGCGAGGTTTTCTTGGCCATCGACACCGCGGCCTTCGGGGTCGCCACTTTATCCACGTGCGGTTCACGAGCCAGGGAATACTGCGCCAGGCGGGTCAATACCTGATACTGCGACGAATGGCGGTCGCCTAACGATGCAAACCACGCCGGGAGCGCTTTCTCTCCATGCCCCACCAGAGCATAGACAACCCCCACCAGACGCACCGGCAGCCAGTCCACAATATGCAGGATACCATCGATTCCGGACTGCAAACGATGATGCGGCGTCTGGTAGCGCGCCAGCCACGTCTGCCAGGCACGCAGGACGCTATAGGCGATAAGCGTCAGCGGCCCCCACGCCCCACCGACCACAAACCAGAAGAGTGGCGCCAGGTAGTAACGATAGTTAATCCATAGCAGCGCATTTTGCAGTTCGCTAAGGTACTCGCGCTCATCACAGCCCGGGGGGACGCCGTGTATCAACGTCAGCTCGCTAGCCATCGCATCGCAGGCGCGGCTGTCATTGCGCGACGCCGCTTTCAGATAGGCATGATAGTGCAGCCGAACCTTACCGGCGCCGATGCACAGCAGGCCTAGCAAAATCCAGAACACCAGCAGCGGTACGTTGAACAGCTGCCCCTGCAGCAAGCGCTGAATAATGTAGACCACCGCGACGGCGACCAGGGTCATCAGCAGCGTTCCCGGCAACGAGAAATGTTTTATCCGGCGGAACGCCACCTCCAGCCGATGATCAAGCTGCCAGTGTTCGCCCAGTTTAAACAGGCGTTCAGCGATAAGCACCAGCAGCGTAGTAAACAGCGTCATGAGGTCTCCTTTTCGGACGGCGCGCTGAGCAGCGCACGAAATTTTTTCCAGTCAAAGGCCGGTCCCGGGTCCGTCTTGCGAACGGGCGCGATATCGCTATGGCCCGTGATGTTTGCGGCGATGGCAGGATAAATCGTGATAAGCAGATCCGTCACCGCCGCCAGCTGCTGGTACTGCGCATCGGTATACGCCAGGGTATCCGTGCCTTCCAGCTCTATACCGATGGAAAAGTCATTGCAGCGTTCACGCCCCTGATAGCTGGAGACACCCGCATGCCATGCACGCTTATCGAAAGGCACATACTGCACGATTTCACCATCACGGCGAATCAGACAATGCGCCGAAACGCGCAGATGAGCGATCTCGGCAAAGAAAGGATGCGCGTGAGGATCCAGGGTGCCGGTGAACAGCGCGTCAATCCATGGACCACCAAATTCACCTGGCGGCAGGCTGATATTATGCACCACCAATAAGGAAGGGGCCTCTTCATCCGGACGGCAGTCATGGTGCGGCGAGGGAACCCGCCGCGCGCCGACCAGCCATCCCTCGTTCAACTGCATGCGGGATCTCCTTTCGCGAACTCATGCTTCCGGGCCACACGCCGGCCCAAAGGATGAAGTGTGTATGGTACTGAAACGTCGTTCAGGTTAGCATGTTTCCCACTTCTGAATCTTATCTATCTGGAGCTTTATCATGTCGCCTCGTCGTTACAACCCCGACCGCCGCCGTGACGTGCTGCTGGAACGTATTAATCTCGATATTACCGATGCTGTCGCACACTCCCTGCGGGAAGATTTGGGCGGCGAAGTCGACGCCAGCAACGATATTAGCGCACAATTATTGCCGCAGGATGCACGCTCCCATGCGGTGGTCATTACCCGCGAAGATGGCGTCTTCTGTGGTAAACGCTGGGTGGAAGAGGTCTTCATTCAGCTCGCCGGTGACGACGTGAATATCACCTGGCACGTCGCCGATGGCGATGCGGTCAAAGCCGATCAACCCCTGTTCGAGCTGGAAGGCCCATCGCGCATTCTGCTCACTGGCGAACGTACGGCGCTGAACTTTGTACAAACCCTCTCCGGCGTCGCCAGCGTTGTCCGCCGCTATGTCGACCTGCTGGCGGGCACCAAAACCCAACTCCTGGATACGCGCAAAACGCTGCCAGGGCTGCGTACCGCTTTGAAATACGCGGTTCTCTGCGGCGGCGGCGCCAACCACCGCCTGGGGCTGTTCGACGCTTTCCTGATTAAAGAAAACCACATCATCGCCTCCGGCTCGATCCGTCAGGCGGTGGAAAAGGCGTTCTGGCTGCATCCTGATGTGCCGGTGGAAGTGGAAGTGGAAACGCTGGATGAGCTGGAGCAGGCGTTAAAAGCCGGGGCCGATATCATTATGCTCGATAACTTCACCACCGACCTGATGCGCGAGGCGGTGAAAATCACCGCTGGCCAGGCGGCGCTCGAGGTCTCCGGCAACGTCACCTTTGACACCATCCGCGAATTTGCCGACACCGGGGTCGACTATATCTCCGTCGGGGCCCTGACCAAACATGTGCAGGCGCTCGACCTGTCGATGCGTTTTCGCTGAAGATTAGGCCTTCACGTTTCCGGCGTGAAGGCCTGAATTTGCGACCCGACTCGCAGCCGCTCTTGCTCACCATGCAATCCCGCTAAAAACCCTGGAACCCGGTTTCCCGGATCGTTTTCGTCTCCTCGCCTGTCCCCCTGAATCCCGTCACAGTGCTTCTGTCACAACAAGGAGCGACTTATGGATAAACAACGAGGTTTTACCCTGATTGAACTGATGGTGGTCATCGGCATCATCGCCATTCTCAGCGCCATCGGCATCCCGGCCTACCAGAACTACCTGCGTAAAGCCGCCCTCACCGATCTGCTGCAGACCTTTGTCCCCTACCGGACGGCAATTGAACTTTGCGCGCTCGATCATGGCGGCCTGACGACATGCGACGGCGGCAGCAATGGCATCCCCTCGCCAACCACCACGCGCTACCTCTCCGCCATGAGCGTGGCAAAAGGGGTCGTTACCCTCACCGGCCAGGAAAGTCTCAACGGACTGGGCGTCACCCTAACCCCGACCTGGGATAACGCCGAGGGCGTCACCGGCTGGCAGCGGGTCTGCACTATCACCGACAACAGCGCGCTTCAGCAGGCCTGCGAAGACGTCTTCCGCGTGAAGTGAGGGCGACAACATGAAAACAGAACAGCTGATCCCTCTCTGTCGTCGCCATCACGCCCTGCTGCTGCACAGCGATGAGCAGACGATATCCATTGCGGTGGTCGATACCCCGCCGACGGAGCTAATGGAGGCGCTACGTTTCGCGACGCAAAAACGGATCGATATTGAATGCTGGAGCCAGGAGCAGATGGATAAGCGCCTGCAAGTCCAGGAAAAGCAGGCGCTGCTGGCGCAAAATGCAGGCCCGAAAAACATCGCCGAACGGGTCAATCAGATCCTCGAGCAGGCCCTGCGTCAGCGGGCCTCCGATATTCATATCGAACCCACGGAAACGCACTTACGGATCCGCCTGCGTGTCGATGGCGTGCTACACGCCCTGCCGCTGCTGGCGCCCGAGCTGGCCGCGCCGGTTATCGCACGACTCAAAGTGATGGCCAGTCTCGATATCGCCGAGCATCGTTTGCCGCAGGATGGTCAGTTCGCGCTGAACCTCGCCGGACGGCCGCTCTCCTTTCGCATCGCCACTCTGCCCTGCCGCTATGGCGAGAAAATTGTCCTGCGCCTTCTGCATCAGGTTGACCAGGCGCTGGATCTGGAGGCGCTCGGCCTCTCATCCTCTCAGCTGGCGGCCTTCCGCCAGGCGCTGAATCAGCCGCAGGGGCTGCTGCTGGTCACTGGCCCAACCGGAAGCGGGAAAACGGTAACCCTCTACAGCGCCCTGCAGGCGCGAAACCGGGAGCAGGTGAACATCTGTAGCGTCGAGGATCCTCTGGAGATCCCTATCGCCGGGATGAACCAGACGCAAATCAATCCGCGCGCCGGGCTGACCTTTCACAGCGTCCTGCGCGCCCTGTTACGCCAGGACCCGGATATTGTGATGGTGGGTGAAATCCGCGATGCCGAAACCGCTGAAATCGCGCTGAAAGCCGCTCAAACGGGCCATCTGGTGCTCTCAACCCTGCACACCAATTCCACCAGCGAAACCCTCACTCGCCTGCAGCAAATGGGCATCGCCCGCTGGATGATCTCTTCTGCGCTCTCGCTGGTTATCGCCCAGCGTCTGGTCCGCAAGCTTTGCCCCCACTGCCGGCGCAATGCCGGCAGCGCCGCCGACCTGCCGCACAGTCTGTGGCCCCGCCCGCTACCGCGCTGGCAGGCAGCAGGCTGCGAACACTGTTATCACGGGTATCATGGCCGTCTGGCGCTGTTCGAGGTCTTGCCTGTCACCCCGGGGCTACGTCAGGGGATAGTCCAGGGACTCAACGCCCTTGAGATCGAATCTCTGGCGCGAGCCGCGGGCATGATGACGCTCTTTGAAAGCGGATGTCAGGCTATCGAACAGGGGTTGACGAGCCTCGAAGAGGTGGTGCGGGTGCTGGGGATCCCCCATGGCGACTAAGCGTCTCTGGCGCTGGCGAGGCGTCGATGCACAAGGCGCTCCTTGTCAGGGGATGCTATGGCAAGCCTGTCGTCCGGAGGTGCTGCATCACCTCCAGCAGCAGCGCATCATGCCGCTGGCTATACGCCGCTGTTCGGTGAAGCAAAGCCTGTGGCACCCGCGCTACAGCAGCGAAACCATCCGCCAGTTGGCAACCCTGCTGCAGGCCGGGCTACCGCTGGCGGAAGGGTTATCGCTGCTGGCGCAGCAGCAACCGCATGGGCAGTGGCAGGCGCTGCTTGAGGCGCTGGGCCGCGAACTGGCCCAGGGCGTAGCCTTCTCTGCCGCACTGGCGCAGTGGCCGCAGGCTTTTCCGCCACTGTATCTGGCGATGATTAGCACCGGCGAACTGACGGGCAAACTCGATATTTGCTGCCAGCAGCTGGCCAACCAGCAGCAGGAGCAGCAGCGGCTTGCCGGCAAGGTCAAAAAGGCGCTGCGCTACCCGCTGATCGTGCTCACTCTGGCGTTGCTGGTGGTGCTTGGAATGCTCTATTTTGTCCTTCCCGAATTCACCGCCATCTACCAGACGTTCAATACGCCGCTGCCGTTGTTGACGCGAATGGTTATTGCGGCAGGCGACATGCTGAGCCGCGGCTGGCCGTTGCTGTTGGCCTTTCTGCTGAGCCCGCTGCTGCTCAACCAGCTGGTCCGGCAGCGCGCCGACTGGCTGCTGCGTCGCCAGCAGCTGCTTAACGCGCTCCCTCTCGTCGGCCCCCTGATCGGCGGCCAACAGCTGAGCCTGATATTCACCGTTCTGGCGTTAACCCAAAGCGCTGGTATCAGCTTTCTGCAGGGGCTGCAAAGCGTTGAAGAGACCCTGTCGTGCCCGCTGTGGCGCCAGCGCCTGGCGCAGGCCCGCGCGCTGATCGTTCAGGGGGATCCGATCTGGCAGGCGTTAAGCCGCTGCGGCGGATTTACACCGCTGTGTCTGCAGCTCATCCGTACGGGGGAAAGCGCGGGGGCGCTGGATCAGATGCTGGAAAACCTGGCGCATCATCATCGTGAGCAGACCCATCAGCGAGCCGACAGTCTGGCTGCGCATCTGGAACCCCTGATGCTGGTGATAACCGGCTCGCTGGTCGGGCTCCTGGTGGTGGCGATGTATTTGCCCGTTTTTCATCTGGGCGATGCCATTGGCGGGGCGGGAGGATAAGCAACGCTGGCACCGCGCAGGCGCCAGTGCAGCCGGTTACAGGCTATTGAATACCCGGTTCTCTTGTTCCTGAACGCGGATAAAGGTGGTGCGTTTGGTCAGCTCTTTCAGTCGCGAGGCGCCAACGTAGGTGCAGGCAGAGCGCAGGCCGCCGAGAATGTCGCGCGCGGTATTGTCCACCGGGCCACGCAGCGGCAGCTTAACGGTTTTCCCTTCCGCCGCGCGGTATTTCGCGACACCGCCCACATGGCGGGTCATCGCCGATTCGGAGCTCATACCGTAAAACAGCATGAATTTTTCACCGTTCTCTTCAACCACAGTACCGCCGCTCTCTTCGTGGCCCGCCAGCATACCGCCGAGCATCACGAAATCAGCGCCGCCGCCGAAGGCTTTCGCCACATCGCCCGGCATGGTGCAACCGCCGTCGCTGATGATCTGGCCGCCAAGGCCATGTGCGGCATCAGCACACTCGATCACGGCGGAGAGCTGCGGGTAGCCGACACCGGTTTTGACGCGGGTGGTGCAGACGGAGCCCGGGCCAATGCCAACTTTGACAATATCGGCGCCGGAGAGGATTAGCTCTTCACACATTTCACCGGTGACCACGTTCCCGGCAATAATGGTTTTTTGCGGCCAGGCTTCGCGCGCCTTCGCCACAAACTGGACGAAGTGTTCAGAGTAGCCATTGGCGACGTCAATGCACACAAAGTTCAATTGTGGGTTCTGAGAGAGGATCTGTTGCGTTTTATCAAAATCCGCATCGGAAGTACCGGTGGAAACCATCACATGCTTGAGAACGTCTGCGGATACGCTCTGGACAAACGCCTGCCATTCTTCCGCGGTGTAGTGCTTGTGTACTGCCGTCAGAATGCCAAAAGTGGCCAGCGCTTTCGCCATGCTGAAGGTGCCGACGGTGTCCATGTTAGCCGCAATAATCGGCACACCGGACCAGGTCAGGCCTGAATGTTTAAAGGTGAATTCACGTTCCAGCTCAACATCAGAACGGCTTTTGAGGGTAGAGCGTTTCGGGCGGATAAGAACGTCTTTGAAACCAAGCTTCAGATCTTCTTCAATACGCATGTGCGAATTCCTGGGGTTAATGGCATTAATGTGAGAGCACAACTCCAGTGACGTTATCATACGCACGAATCAGGCCCGCGCAAGACTGCGATTTTCACTTTTTTTACGCTACAATCGTATAAATTTACCTGGTGAATGGAGAAAAAAGCGCTTATATCTCCACCCGCCAGCGCATTATTTTTAACCATTTGATTTGCTTGATTAAAAGAAACAGAATAGCGGACGGCGCTCCCGGCTGGCACGGTGCCATCACGACAAGATCGCTGTCGCCTCTCCGGCATACTGCCCGTCCTCGCTGTCTGAATACCAAAAATACGAGCAATCCGTTTCAGGGTCAGAAGATATGGGGTACACAGTCGCGTTAACAGGCGGGATTGGCAGCGGTAAAAGTACGGTCGCCGACGCCTTCGCGCAGCTCGGGATTAAGGTTATCGATGCCGATGTTATCGCCCGCCAGGTGGTCGAACCTGGCACCCCGGCGCTCCAGGCCATTGCTGACCACTTCGGGCCACAGATGATTGCCCCCGACGGCACGCTAAACCGCCGTCTGCTGCGGGAAAAAATTTTTGCTCAGGTGGAGGAAAAAGCCTGGCTCAACGCGCTGTTGCATCCGCTGATTCAGCAGGAAACGCGCCGCCAGATGCAGGCCGCCACCTCCCCTTATCTCCTCTGGGTCGTACCTTTGCTGGTCGAAAACCGCCTGTCCAGCCAGGCCGATCGCGTACTGGTCGTCGATGTGCCAAAAGAGACGCAAATCGAACGCACCATGCTGCGCGATAAGGTCAGCCGCGAACATGCTGAACATATTCTTGCCGCCCAGGCCACGCGCGAGCAGCGCCTGGCCATCGCGGACGATGTTATTGAAAACACTGGCACTCCGGATGCAGTGGCATCGGATGTTGCCCGCCTGCACGAAAAGTACTTAACGCTGGCATTGCAGGCCGCCTCACAGGAAAACTCGTAATGCATACCCCCGTTCTGTTTGAACATCCTCTTAATGAGAAAATGCGCACCTGGCTGCGCATCGAATTTCTGATCCAGCAAATGGCTTTCCATCCGATGATTGCCAGCCATGCCGATGCGCTCCATTTTTTCCGTAACGCCGGCGATCTGCTGGATGTCCTGGAGCGCGGCGAGGTGCGTACCGATCTGGTCAAAGAGCTGGAGCGCCAGCAGCGTAAGCTCCAGTCCTGGGCAGAAGTGCCGGGAGTCGATCAGGAGCGCATTAACGCGCTGCGCCAGCAGCTCAAGCAGTCTTCCAGCACCCTGATGGCCGCGCCGCGCATTGGTCAGTTTCTGCGTGAAGATCGCCTGATTGCGCTAGTGCGCCAGCGCCTGAGTATCCCTGGCGGCTGCTGCAGCTTCGATTTACCGACCCTGCATATCTGGCTCCATATGCCGCAGGCGCATCGTGACGAGCAGGTGGCCAGCTGGCTTGCCAGCCTCGATCCATTGGTCCAGTCCCTGAGCCTGATCCTCGATCTGATTCGTAACTCCGGACAGTTTCGCAAACAGACCAGCCTCAATGGCTTTTATCAGGATAACGGCGAAGATGCCGATCTGCTGCGCCTGCGTCTCGATCTGGCCCACCAGCTTTATCCGCAGATCTCTGGCCATAAGAGCCGTTTCGCCATCCGCTTCCTGCCGCTGGACAGTGAGTATGGGATCGTGCCGGAGCGCTTTGATTTTGAACTGGCCTGCTGTTAAGGAGATAACATGTCAGAAGAGACTATCGTCAATTGTCCGACCTGCGGCAAAAACGTGGTATGGGGCGAACAAAGCCCCTATCGTCCATTTTGCAGCAAACGCTGCCAGCTGATCGATTTGGGAGAATGGGCAGCAGAGGAGAAGCGCATCCCCAGCGCGGGCGATCTCTCCGACAGCGATGACTGGAGCGAACAGGAGCCCTGATTTGACGGCACGCTAACCCAACGCCAGTTGGGTTAGCCTCCCAACCTGGGGTTCAGCCCTGGGCGATAAGTTTGCGGATAACCGGTTCATTCGCCGGGGGAAACGCTTCCGGATCCAGCGCCTGCCGCGTCATCCACTGTCCCGGCTGCCCCTCTTTACCCCAGGGCTCGCCTTCCCAGCTTTCCACGAGGAAAAACCACAGCGTAATGTGGCGATCGGGGAACTGATACTCCAGCTTATCAAATAGTGAAAAGGTAGTGGCCGTAATTCCCACCTCTTCCTGCAGCTCGCGGATCAACGCCTGCTCCGGCGTTTCATCAGATTCAATCTTCCCGCCCGGGAACTCCAGCTTATTCGCCATATGGGCATCCGCGGCGCGCTGGGTAATAAAGATGTCGCCTTCTGGATTGCGAATTATCCCTACGGCGATTTGCAGTTTTTTCATTGAATCAGCTCCATAAAAAAGGCGCAGAACTCTGCGCCTTTGTTTTTTTATCAGCCCTTAGCTCAGACGGCCATGGCACTGTTTGTATTTTTTACCGGAACCGCACGGGCAAGGATCGTTACGCCCCACTTTACGTTCGCCGGTTTGTGCCGCCAGATCCTGTGCAGCGGCTTCATCATCGCTCTGATGGCTGAGCTGCTGCATCTGCGCCAGGCGCTCGGCCTCTTCACGACGTTGCTGCTCCATCGCCTCGACTTCTTCCGGCATCCGCACCTGCACTTTGCTCAGGGTGCTGATCACTTCATACTTCAGTGACTCCAGCATCGCGGCAAACATAGAGAACGATTCGCGCTTGTACTCCTGCTTCGGATCTTTCTGCGCATAGCCGCGCAGGTGGATACCCTGGCGCAGGTAGTCCATCGCCGCCAGATGTTCTTTCCACAGTGAATCCAGAGTCTGGAGCATCACGCCTTTCTCGAAGTGGCGCATCATTTCAGCGCCGACCACTTCTTCTTTACGCTGGTAGGTCTCTACCGCGCTCTGCAGAATACGTTCGCGCAGGGTCTCTTCATGCAGCTCCGGCTCTTTATCCAGCCACTCTTTGATTGGCAGGTCGAGGTCGAAGTCGTTTTTCAGACGCTCCTGCAGGCCTTCGATATCCCACATCTCCTCTAGCGACTGCGGCGGAATATGGGCATCGATAGTCGCCTTAAACACGTCTTCGCGGATGCTGTTGATGGTTTCGCTGACGTCAGACACGTCCAGCAGTTCGTTACGCTGGGTGTAAATCGCCCGGCGCTGGTCGTTGGCCACATCATCATATTCCAGCAACTGCTTACGAATATCGAAGTTACGGCTCTCAACTTTACGCTGCGCGTTGGCGATAGCCTTGGTGACCCACGGGTGCTCAATGGCTTCGCCGGGTTTCATCCCCAGTTTACGCATCATGCCGGAAACGCGATCGGAGGCGAAGATACGCATCAGGGCGTCTTCCATCGACAGGTAGAAGCGGGAAGAACCGGCATCCCCCTGACGACCGGCACGGCCGCGCAGCTGGTTATCGATACGGCGTGATTCATGACGCTCGGTACCGATAATGTGCAGGCCGCCTGCGGCCAGTACCGCATCGTGGCGCACCTGCCAGTCGGCTTTGATTTTTTCAATCTGCTCAGGCGTTGGATTTTCCAGCGCCGCGACTTCCGCCTGCCAGCTACCGCCGAGCATAATATCGGTACCACGGCCCGCCATGTTGGTAGCGATGGTCACCGCGGAAGGATAGCCTGCCTGAGCGACGATATCCGCTTCGCTGGCATGGAACTTGGCGTTCAGAACGTTGTGCTTAATGCCGGCTTTGGTCAGCTCACGGGAAACCACTTCCGATTTTTCGATCGAGATTGTCCCCACCAACACCGGCTGACCGGCTGCGGTACGGGTTTTGATATCTTCGATAATCGCCTGAATTTTTTCCGCTTCGGTCATATAGACCAGATCCGCCATGTCTTTACGGATCATCGGACGGTTGGTCGGCACGACCACGGTATCCAGCTTATAGATAGAGCTGAATTCAAAGGCTTCAGTATCAGCGGTACCGGTCATCCCCGCCAGTTTCTCATACAGACGGAAATAGTTCTGGAAGGTGATAGAGGCCAGAGTCTGGTTCTCGTTCTGGATCTCCACGCCCTCTTTGGCCTCAACGGCCTGGTGCAGACCATCGGACCAGCGCCGGCCCTGCATTGTACGACCAGTGTGCTCATCGACGATGATAACTTCGCCATCTTTAACAATGTAGTCAACGTCGCGGGTGAACAGCGCATGGGCGCGCAGCGCGGCGGTGACGTGGTGCATCAGCATAATGTTGGTCGGGGAGTACAGGGACTCACCTTCATCCATAATGCCTTCCTGTACCAGCAGCTCTTCAATCAGCACCAGACCACGTTCGGTCAGGTTAACCTGACGCGCTTTTTCATCCACCGAGAAGTGGCCTTCGCCGGTGAAGGTGTCCGAATCTTCTTTTTCCTGACGGATCAGGTGCGGAATGATCTTGTTGACCTTACGGTACATTTCAGAGCTGTCTTCCGCCGGGCCGGAAATGATCAGCGGCGTACGCGCCTCATCGATCAGGATGGAGTCCACCTCATCCACCAGCGCATAGTGCAGTTTACGCTGAACGCGCTCTTCCGGGCTGAAGGCCATGTTGTCGCGCAGGTAGTCGAAGCCGTATTCGTTGTTGGTGCCATAGGTGATATCGGCAGCGTAGGCTTCACGCTTCGCCGGCGCCGGCAGGCCGGACATGTTGATGCCAACCGTCATGCCCAGGAATTCAAACAGCGGGCGGTTATTTTCGGCGTCACGCTGCGCCAGATAGTCGTTGACGGTCACCACGTGAACGCCTTTGCCGGTCAGCGCATTGAGGTAGGCCGGCAGGGTCGCGGTCAGGGTTTTACCTTCACCGGTACGCATCTCGGCGATGCAGCGATCGTTAAGCACCATACCGCCCAGCAGCTGGACGTCGAAGTGGCGCATGCCGAACACACGCTTACTGGCTTCGCGAACGACGGCGAACGCTTCAGGGATCAGGTTTTCCAGCACTTCGCCTTTTTCCAGGCGCGCGCGGAATTCAGCGGTTTTCGCTTTCAGCTCGTCATCAGAGAGTTTTTCCATCGCCGGTTCCATACCGTTGATGATATTGACGACTTTGCGCATACGACGCAGCGTACGGTCGTTACGGCTGCCGAAAACCTTAGTTAACATTTTAATAAGCATAATAAAATCTCAAACGCCCCGCGGTGCGGAGTCACAAAAAATAGGATGGTCCGTGGTTATTTTCAGCTGAGACGTTGAGGGCCTGCGCGGATCCCCGCTACCTGGCTTATCCAGGCGCTGACGCGGAAGGCAGAATATGAGGAAGGGATATACGCCGCCTGGCGGATCACTACCGGCGGCGTACTGTCCTGCGTCAGCAGCGCGCTGAGCGTGTCGAGCAGCGCCAGATGCTGCGCCTGCAGCGGAGACGCTTCTTCCGCCACCGGCAACGCCTGCGGCGCCATGGCGAAAGAGAGATGACGAATAACGGTGCGAATGGCATGCTGATGCCAGTAGTCGACGGTAAAGTTGGGCCGGCGATTCGTCTCCAGCAGCGCCAGCTGGGAGAAATTAACTTTACTCGGGTTGTGGTTGCTGGCGGTCGCCTTTGCTGGCGTCGCGGTCGCATGGCCGTTGCTTAGCGCAGGCAGGCCGAGGCTGGCCGCGACCATCCCCAACAGGAGATGCGGCCAAAAATACCGTCTGCCAAACTGTCGCCAGCGCGTCAGCAATCCACTCACGTTCATTACCTTTCTTTGGTATACCCGTCGTCGTTCAGGCTGTCTCTTTATTGACGTTTTTCGCAGGACAACCTGATGTCCACGGGGTAAAGCAACCCGGAGAAATAATTTTGCGCTCAAATACTAACATTAATAGCGCGCTGAGGCAGCATGAATGAAGGCCGTTGCCCGGGGAAAACGCTTAATAAAGCAGCGAACGCGCGCTAATTATTACCCAGCGATCGCAGCGAAAAATAACGGGAAGAGGCTATAAAAGAAAAACGACTGGTTCCCTGGTCGGAGAGAGTACCAGGTTACCAGTCGAATTTACTGAATGGTCAGGCTTACGCCAGAACCATCGACGGTGCGCGGAACGCCATTGGCAATTTTGCGTCGTCTTCGAAGGTCACATACTCCCAGGCTTCCTGTTTTGCCAGAACAGCCTGCAGCAGTTTGTTGTTCAACGCGTGACCCGATTTGTACGCCGTGAATGCGCCGATAATGTTGTGACCACACATAAACAGGTCACCGATCGCATCCAGCATTTTGTGGCGAACAAATTCGTCTTCAAAGCGCAGACCGTCTTCGTTCAGTACGCGATAATCGTCAACAACGATGGCACAATCGAAGCTGCCGCCCAGGCACAGGCCACGGGACTGCAGATATTCGATATCGCGCATGAAACCGAAGGTACGCGCACGGCTAATCTGACGCATGAACGCATCGGCCGAGAAGTTCAGCGTATAGCGCTGGGTGCTGGCATCAATCGCCGGATGGTTAAAATCGATGGTGAAGTCCAGCGAAAAACCATTGTACGGTTTGAATTCAGCCCATTTGTCGCCATCTTCGACGCGAACCGTCTCTTTGATACGTACAAATTTCTTGGCGCAGTTCAGTTCATCGATGCCGGCGTCCAGCAACAGATAAACGAACGGAGCCGCACTGCCGTCCATAATCGGGATTTCCGGTGCATCGACTTCAACAATAATGTTGTCGATACCCAGGCCAGCCAATGCGGCGTTCAGGTGTTCAACCGTAGAAATCCGCACGTCATGCTCATTAACCAGGCAAGTACAGAGCATGGTATCACGCACAGATTTGGCATCAGCCGGAAAATCTACCGGTGGATTCAAGTCGGTGCGACGATAGATGACCCCGGTATTTGCCGGCGCAGGGCGTAACGTCAGTGTGACTTTCTTGCCGGTATGCAAACCGACACCAGTCGCCTGAACGATACGTTTAAGAGTCCTTTGTTTGATCATCGTATAATCTCGCCAATTTACCTATCCAACCGAAGTGTACACCACTATCGGGAGGCCAGTTTAGCACAAAGAGCGCAGATGCCCAACTTCCAGTCGATTCTTAATCGGCTTGCTTACGCAGGAAGGCTGGGATATCCAGATAATCCGGCTCTTTCGCGGTTTGCGGCGTATTGTCGTTCACCACTTTTGCCGCCGGCTTCTGCTCTTGCGTCAGCGGGGACATACCGTGCTGCTGGTAGCGATCCATCACCGGCTGTTGAACCTGTTTGTTGGTCACCAGGGTAATTTCCGGACGCTTGTCCATGCCGATACCGGTCGCCACTACGGTGACGCGCAGTTCGTCGTTCATATCCGGGTCCAGAGAGGTACCGATAACCACGGTGGCGTTATCCGAGGCAAATGCGCGGATAGTGTTACCCACGGTTTCGAACTCATCCAGACGCAGGTCGAAGCCCGCGGTGATGTTAACCAGCACGCCGCGCGCACCGGACAGGTCGATATCTTCCAGCAGCGGAGAAGAGATGGCCATTTCAGCCGCTTCTTCCGCACGGTCTTCACCGCTCGCCACGCCGGAGCCCATCATCGCGTAGCCCATTTCAGACATCACGGTACGGACGTCCGCGAAGTCAACATTCATCAGACCCGGACGGGTGATCAGTTCAGCGATACCCTGCACCGCGCCTTTGAGGACGTCGTTTGCCGCGCCGAACGCGTCAAGCAGAGAAATACCGCGGCCAAGTACTTTCAGCAGCTTGTCGTTTGGGATGGTGATCAGTGAGTCAACGTGCTTGGACAGCTCGGTGATCCCCTGCTCAGCAAACGCCATGCGCTTCTTACCTTCAAAATTAAACGGCTTAGTGACCACCGCAACGGTGAGGATCCCCAGATCCTTAGCCACTTCGGCAACAACAGGCGCCGCGCCGGTACCGGTACCGCCGCCCATGCCTGCCGCGATGAACACCATGTCTGCGCCATCAAGGGCCGCACGCAGCGCTTCACGGTCTTCGTCCGCCGCATTACGGCCGACTTCCGGGTTCGCGCCAGCGCCCAGACCTTTGGTAATACCGCTACCGATCTGGATAGTCTGGCCAACAGCCGTTTTACGCAGCGCCTGCGCATCGGTGTTCACCGCGAAGAATTCAACACCCTCAATGCGCTCGCGCACCATGTGTTCAACGGCATTACCGCCGCCGCCACCGACGCCGATGACTTTAATCACCGCGTCGTTGGTCAGTTCCATAGGTTCAAACATAGTTTCTCTCCGTCTTGTGCCTGTCGCCTGAGAACGCTAATTGTCTGCGTTCTCTTAAAAAATTAAAACTCTTTTCGCAGCCAGCTGTTGAGTCGCTTAATCCACGAGCCCACCGACGCCGTCACGCGTTTTTCGACTTCCGCTTCACCACTCAGATGTGACTCTTTTCCGTAGTGCAGCAGCCCCACCGCCGTCGAATAATACGGCTCCTGGGCATAGTCCGTTAAACCGGTGATGTTCAGCGGCGCGCCAATGCGCACCTGGGTATGGAACACGCGCTGCGCACAGGCCGCCAGACCTTCAATTTGCGCCGCGCCGCCGGTTAACACAATCCCCGCCGCCAGATGGTGTTTCACCCCCTGCTGGCGGAGCTGTTCCTGCAGCTGCAGGATCTCTTCATTGACCAGATTAAGCAGTTCGGTATAGCGCGGTTCAATCACCTCAGCCAGTGTCTGACGCTGCAGGCTACGCGGCGGCCGTCCGCCTACGCTCGGTACTTCGACGTTTTCGTCTTTACCGACGATAGAACCCAATGCGCAACCGTGACGAACCTTGATGGCTTCGGCGTCGCTCGGCGGCGTCCCGAAGGCATAGGCGATATCGCTGGTCACCACGTTGCCCGCGTACGGGATCACTTTGGTGTGACGCAGCGCGCCGCCGGTATAGACGGCGATATCCATTGTACCACCGCCAATATCCACCACGCAGACGCCCAGCTCACGTTCGTCTTCTGTTAATACGGAATAACTGGCCGCTAAACCGGCGAAAATAAGTTGGTCAACTTTCAGACCACAACGTTCCACCGCTTTAACAATGTTTTTCGCCATATCGTTATGGCAGGTAATCAGATGCACCTTCGCCTGCATGCGCACGCCGGACAGCCCAACCGGGTTTTTAATCCCTTCCTGGTAGTCAATGGCGTATTCCTGCGGAATCACGTGCAGGACGCGATGCTCATCGCGGACGCGAACCGACTTCGCGGTATGGACCACGTTTTCGACGTCGTCCAGCGTCACTTCTTCTTCCGAAATCGGTACCATCCCGATTTCATTCTGACAGCTTATATGTTTACCCGAAAGAGCCAAATAAACTGATGAAATCTGGCAATCCGCCATCAGTTCGGCCTGGTCGATGGCGCGCTGTACGCATTTCACCACCGACTCGAGGTCGTTCACACCGCCTTTATCCATACCACGCGATGGGCAACTGCCCACGCCGATGATATTAATCATGCCGTCGGGCAGAACTTCCCCTACTAAAGCGGCCACCTTGGCGGTGCCAATCTCCAGTCCAACTACCAGTTTTCTGTCCGTCGCCTTGATCATTGTTGTTCTGCCTGTGCCTGATTCTGTTGTTGATTAGTTTCCTCTGCGGGAGCAGGTACCCAGCCCACTGCCGCACCCGAGTCATAACGCAAATCAACGTAGCTAATCCGTTTGCCGTCGGTCTGCGCCTGCTGCTGAAGAACCGGGTAGAGTTCCATAAAGCGCTGAAGCCGTTTCATGGTGTCGCCACGACCAAGGTTGAGCTTAATGTCATTATTAAGCGTCAACTGCCAGGAGCGACGGGCGGTCATCGCCGCCACTTTCAACGTGAATTTATCCTTTGCCAGCACCTGCCCCATGTCACGATACCCTTGCAGCACTTCGTTCTCGCTGCCTTCCGGGCCGTATAACATCGGTAAATTCTGTTTGCTGGTGCGATCCGCCGGCACGCTGAAGGCATTTCCCTCTGCATCCACCATATGTTGATCATTCCAGCGCGCAATCGGCACATATTCAACCAGATGAATCTTCAATTCATCGGGCCACTGCTTTCGGACGCTCGCCTGCTTAATCCACGGCAGACGTTCAATCTGACTCTGAATGATGTTCACGTCCTGAGTCATAAAGGTGCCCGGCGAACCCAACGCCAGGATCGCCTGGCGGATGTCATCATTGCGCGTATAGTGACGCTCGCCGGTCACCACCATCTTCGACAGCGGTAAACGCTGCGCGTCTTCCATCCAGCCAAGAACCATCCACCCGCTGACCAGCACGGTAAACAGCACCGCCAGCAGGAAAACGATCCCTGCCAGCCGCGTTCCATTACTCCGACGCGAAGAAGAAACGTCCTCTTCATGGTTCCGCGTATTCAGCGCAGCCTGCGACATATCACCCCGCCAGGTCCAGAATTCGTACAACAAGCTGGGAGAAGCTCATTCCTGCCTGACGCGCCGCCATCGGTACGAGGCTATGGCTGGTCATGCCCGGAGAAGTATTCGCTTCCAGCAGATAAAACTGGCCATCGCTGTCCAGCATGACGTCAATACGCCCCCAGCCTTTGCAACCCAGAACATTCCAGGCTTTAAGCACCAGGCTTTGAATGGCTGCCTCACGCGCTGGATCCTCCAATCCTGGGCAGAAATATTGCGTCTCATCAGAGAGATACTTCGCCTCATAATCATAGAAGGTTCCAGCCGTCTGGATACGTATTGACGGTAAAATTTCTTCACCGACGATGGCGACGGTAAATTCCGGCCCACTGAGCCATTTTTCGACTAAAACTTCATCATCATGCTGAAAAGCCAACGCCAGTGCACTCGCTAAATCACAGCTTTCGCTGACTTTCGACATCCCAACGCTGGAGCCTTCGCGGCTGGGCTTGATGATGAGCGGCAGACCCAGCGCCGCAATCTGCTGTTCGACATCAGCAGACAATCCGGCGCTAAACTGGCCGCGGCTCAGCGCCACCCACGGCGCGACCGGTAATCCGGCCCCCTGCCACAGCCATTTGCTGCGCAGTTTATCCATTGAAATCGCCGAAGCCATCACGCCGCTGCCGGTATAAGGCAGCTGGATCAGATCCAGCAGCCCCTGCAGCGTGCCATCTTCCCCGCCGCGGCCGTGGAGGGCAATAAACGCTTTCTTAAAGCCCAGCTTTTTCAACTGGGTAATATCGACATCGCGCGGGTCAACCGGATGGGCATCCACCCCGGCTTCACGCAGCCCGGCCAGCACCGCGGCGCCTGAATTCAGCGACACTTCACGTTCAGCGGAGGTTCCACCGAAAAGCACCGCGATTTTATCAGCCATGGCGCTCCTCCTCCGTTTTTTGCGGGATCAGTTTGATTTCAGCCAGGTGACGGGCGATTTTTCCAATGTTTCCGGCCCCCTGCACCAGCACTAAATCGTTGCCGGTCAGCACCGACGCCAGCATCGCCGCGGCCTGCGTCGGGTCGGACACCAGAATCGGGTCAACTTTACCGCGACCACGGATTGTACGGCACAGCGAGCGGCTGTCGGCACCCGGGATCGGCGCTTCGCCTGCCGGGTAGACATCGAGCATCAGCAGCGCATCGACTTGGGTCAGCACGTTGGCGAAATCATCGTACAGATCGCGAGTACGGGTATAACGGTGCGGCTGGAATACCATGACCAGATTTTTATCCGGCCAGCCGGCACGCGCCGCTTTGATAGTGGCGTCGACTTCCGTCGGGTGGTGGCCATAGTCATCGATCAGCATCGCGCTGCCCGCTTTGCCGTTGACTTCCGTCAGCGGATATTCGCCAAGGAAGTCGAAACGACGGCCGGTACCCTGGAAGCTTTCCAGCGCGCGCAGGATAGCCTGATCGTCAATCCCCTCTTCCGTCGCCACGGCGACCGCCGCCGCCGCGTTCAGCGCGTTATGGCGTCCCGGGGCATTGAGCGTCACCTGCAGCAGTTCTTTATCCTGACGCACCAGGCGGAAATGCCCCTGCGCTCCAACCTGACGGTAGTCTTCTACGCGGACGTCGGCGTCGTCGCTAAAACCGTAGGTGGTGATCTGCCGGCCGACGCGCGGCAGCAGTTCTCGGATCACCGGGTCATCCACACACATCACCGCGCGTCCGTAGAACGGCAGGTTGTGCAGGAAGTTAATAAAGGTCTGCTTCAGATTCTCAAAGTCGCCATGGTAGGTGTCCATGTGGTCGGCTTCGATGTTGGTAACAATGGCCACCATCGGCTGCAGGTGCAGGAACGATGCATCGCTCTCATCCGCTTCCGCAATCAGGTAACGGCTATGGCCGAGGCGCGCATGGACGCCCGCCGCTTTCACCAACCCGCCGTTGACGAAAGTCGGGTCCAGCCCGGCTTCGGCGTAAATACTGGATACCATCGCGGTGGTGGTGGTTTTGCCATGGGTCCCGGCAATGGCGATCCCGTGACGGAAGCGCATCAGCTCCGCCAGCATTTCCGCACGACGGATCACCGGGATACGCGCCTCGTGCGCGGCGACGATTTCCGGGTTATCGGCGGAAATCGCGCTGGAAACTACGACCACGCTGGCATCGCGCACGTTTTCCGGGCGATGGTTGAAATAAATGGTGGCGCCAAGCTGCGACAGCTGCTGGGTCACCGGATTCGGCGCCAGGTCGGAGCCGCTGATCTGATAACCTTCGTTAGCCAACACTTCGGCAATACCGCCCATACCGGCACCGCCGATGCCGACAAAGTGAATGTGCCGGACGCGACGCATCTCGGGCACTATGGAACGCAGTTTTGCCAAATCTTGTGTATTCATTCTTTACGCCATCAACTTCTGTATTCGGGCGGTGAAAATCACCGCAATTAGCGCGCCAAAGCTACGGCGCTGACCTCTTCTGCTACCCGCTCGGTAGCGTCCGGAATCGAAGCGCCACGCGCTCGTTCCGCCATATCCAGCAAGGTTTCCCGATCCCAGCTCGCCAGAGTAGAGGCTACCGCCTCAACCGTGAACGCCGGCTGTTCGAGAATTTTCGCCGCGCCGGCTTTCTCCAGCGGCAGCGCATTCCAGTACTGCTGACGATCTTTGTGCTGGAACGGTACAAACAGCGCCGGTAAGCCCGCAGCCGCGATTTCGCTAACCGTCAGGGCGCCGGAACGGCATACCACAACATCTGCCCAGGCATACGCCGCGGCCATATCATCAATAAATTCCGTCACTTTATGCTGCGGCTGCCCCGCGGCGGCATAGGCCTGCTGTACGGTTTGCTGGCCGCCTTTACCGCTCTGATGCCAGATGGTCACCGTATCGCCGAGCTTCGCCGCCACCTGCGGCATGGTCTGGTTCAGGACGCGCGCGCCCTGAGAGCCACCGACCACCAGCACGCGAATCGGCCCCTGACGGCCTACCAGACGCTGCCCCGGCAGCGGCAGCGCCAGCACATCGGTGCGCACCGGATTCCCGACGACGTCCGCATGCGGAAAGGCGCCGGGAAACGCCTGCATCACTTTCTTCGCAATCTTCGCCAGCCATTTGTTGGTCAGGCCGGCAATGCCGTTTTGTTCGTGGAGGACCACCGGGATCCCCAGCGACCACGCCGCCAGGCCGCCAGGCCCGGACACATAGCCGCCCATGCCCAGCACCACGTCCGGCTGGAAACGCTTCATGATCGCCCGCGCCTGACGCCAGGCGTTGAAGATCCGCACCGGCGCCAGCAGCTGTGCTTTAATCCCTTTGCCACGCAGGCCGGAGATACGGATAAAATCAATCTCGATGCCGTTTTTCGGCACTAAATCCGCTTCCATACGATCGGCGGTACCCAGCCAGCGAACCTGCCAGCCCTGGTCCATTAGATAGTGCGCGACCGCCAGTCCCGGGAACACATGCCCGCCGGTACCGCCCGCCATCACCATCAACCGCTTTTCCTGACCGCTCATCGAACACCCCGTGTAAACGCCTGGGCTTTTTCCAGACGCGTTTCATAATCAATTCGCAACAACAACATGATGGCCGTCGACATAATCAGCAGACTGGAACCACCATAACTGATCAGCGGCAGCGTCAAACCTTTCGTCGGCAGCATCCCCGCCGCCGCCCCGACGTTAACTAACGCCTGGAAGCTAAACCAGATACCAATCGCACAGGCGAGGAAGCCGGAGAAGCGATGATCGATCTCCAGCGCTTTTCGGCCAATCGACATGGCGCGGAAAGCGACGAAGAATACCATTAAAAGCGCCAGTACCACACCGATATAACCGAGTTCTTCGCCGATGATGGCGAAGATAAAGTCAGTGTGCGCTTCCGGCAAATACTCCAGTTTTTGCACCGAGTTGCCGAGTCCCTGCCCCCACATCTCGCCGCGGCCAAAGGCCATCAGCGACTGGGTCAGCTGATAGCCGCTGCCGAACGGGTCTTCCCACGGGTTCCAGAAGGAGGTCACGCGGCGAATACGGTACGGTTCGGCGAGGATCAACAGGACCACCGCCGAGATGCCCATGCCGATAATAGCGATGAACTGCCACAGCTTGGCGCCGGCGAGGAACAGCATCGCCAGCGTGGTGACGAACAGCACCACCACCGTACCGAGGTCAGGCTGCGCCAGCAGCAGGATCGCCAGCACGAAAATCACGCCCATCGGTTTTAAGAAGCCGCGCAGATTGTTGCGCACTTCGTCGGCTTTGCGCACCAGATAGTTGGCGATGTAGCAGAACAGCGACAGCTTGGTGAACTCCGCCGGCTGGATGCGCAGCGGACCGAGGGCGATCCAGCGCGATGCGCCGTTTACCGAGCTACCCACCACCAGCACGATCAGCAGCATGACGATCGAGGCGATCAGCATCGCGGTACTGTGGCGCTGCCAGAAATCCATCGGCAGGCGCAGCGTCACCAGCGCGAGGACAAAGGCCAGCACAATGTACAGGCCGTCACGCTTGGCGAAGAGGAAAGGATCGTTCGCCAGGCGCTGTCCCACCGGCATTGACGCCGAGGTCACCATAATAAAGCCGATCGCCGCCAGGCCGAAGGTCAGCCACAGCAGCATCCGGTCATACATCACCAGACTGTCGTTATCTTTTGGGCGCGAGCCCATCACCCAGCCTTTCAGCGCGGCGAACAGCCAGGCGAAGATAAACATCCCCGGCAGTCGCGGCAGTCTCAACCGAGGCAAGCTCAGCTGCGGCATTCTCAGGCGTGGGAGAGAGAAACGCATCAACCTAACTCCTTCGCCAGGCGGGCAAACATCTCGCCCCGTTGTTCAAAGTTCTTAAACTGATCCAGGCTGGCGCAGGCTGGCGACAGGAGAACCATATCGCCCGCCTTCACCAGGGGCGCTATCTGACGCATCGCCTGCTCCATGGTTTCAGTTTGTACCGCCACCTCAGGACGCAGCTCGGCGAGCTCGGCGCCGTCGCGACCAAAGCAGTACAGACGGATACGATCGCCGCCAAGGTAGCGCTTCAGCGGAGTGAAATCAGCGGACTTGCCGTCGCCGCCCAGCAGCAGATACAGCGTGCCATCAAGCTGCAGGCCGTTCAGCGCCGCCTCGGTACTGCCGACGTTGGTTGCCTTCGAGTCGTTAATCCAGCGCACGCCGTTGTGATCCAACACCAGCTGGAAGCGATGCGCCAGGCCAGTAAAGGTGGTCAGCGCCTTCAGGCTGCTCGCACGCGGCAGACCCGCGGCATCGGCCAGCGCCAGCGCCGCCAGGGCGTTGCTGTAGTTATGCTGACCCGTGATAGACATCTCTTTCACATTGAGGACTTTCTCACCTTTTACGCGCAGCCAGGTCTCGCCCTGCTGACGGTTAAGGTGATAGTCACCGACGTCGATACCAAAGCTGATGCAGCGATCGTCCGCGCCGCGTACCGGCATGGTGAGCGCATCGTCCGCGTTGACCACGCAGGTCTTCGCATTCTCGTAAATCCGCAGCTTCGCCGCGCGATACTGCTGCAGCCCCAGCGGGTAGCGGTCCATATGGTCCTCAGTCACGTTGAGGATGGTTGCCGCCACCGCCTGCAGGCTGGAGGTGGTTTCCAGCTGGAAGCTGGAGAGCTCCAGTACATACAGCTCACGATCGGTATCCAGCAGCATCAGCGCCGGCAGGCCGATATTGCCGCCCACGCCGACGTTAATCCCGGCCGCTTTCGCCATCTCGCCCACCAGGGTGGTGACGGTGCTTTTGCCATTCGAGCCGGTAATGGCGATGATCGGCGCCTGCGCTTCGCGGCAGAACAGTTCGATATCGCCAACGATCTCTACGCCAGCATCTGCCGCCGCACTCAACGAAGGATGGGCCAGCGCGATGCCAGGACTGGCGACAATCAGATCCGCCGCCAGCAGCCAGGTATCATTGAGGCCGCCGACATGGCATTCGACCGATTCAGGCAATTTATCCAGCCCAGGAGGCGCGACGCGGGTGTCCATCACGCGCGGGGTTACGCCGCGCGCCATGAAAAAGTCCACGCATGACAGGCCGGTCATGCCCAGCCCAAAAATGACGACTTTTTTACCCTGATAATCTGCCATGATTAACGTACCTTCAGCGTCGCCAGGCCAATCAGCACCAGCATCAGCGAAATAATCCAGAAGCGCACGATAACGCGCGGCTCCGGCCAGCCTTTCAGTTCATAGTGGTGGTGGATCGGCGCCATGCGGAAGATACGCTGACCGCGCAGCTTAAAGGAGCCAACCTGCAGGATCACCGACAGGGTCTCCACCACGAAAACGCCGCCCATAATCACCAGCAGGAATTCCTGACGCAGCAGCACGGCGATAATACCCAGCGCGCCACCGAGCGCCAGCGAACCGACGTCGCCCATAAAGACCTGCGCCGGGTAGGTGTTAAACCACAGAAAGCCTAGCCCCGCGCCGACGATCGCCGTACAGACGATCACCAGTTCGCCGGCGTGGCGCAGATAAGGAATGTGCAGGTAGTTGGCGAAATTCATGTTACCGGTCGCCCACGCCACCAGCGCAAAACCCGCCGCGACGAAGACGGTGGGCATGATCGCCAGGCCGTCGAGACCGTCGGTCAGGTTAACCGCGTTGCCAGTGCCGACGATCACGAAGTAGGCCAGCAGGATATAGAACAGCCCCAGCTGCGGCATGACGTCTTTAAAGAACGGCACCACCAGCTCGGTCGCCGGGGTGTCTTTCCCCGCCAGATACAGGGCAAAGGCTACCCCAAGGGCAATCACCGACATCCAGAAGTACTTCCAGCGGGCGATCAGACCTTTGGTGTCTTTGCGCACCACTTTACGGTAATCATCAACGAAGCCGATGATGCCGTAGCCGATCAGCACCGTCAGCACGCACCAGACGTACGGGTTGGACGGGTAAGCCCACAGCAGCACCGACACAGTGATCGCGGTGAGGATCATGATCCCCCCCATGGTCGGGGTACCGCGCTTACTGAAATGAGACTCCGGACCGTCGTTACGAACCACCTGGCCGAAGGAGAGTTTTTGCAGACGGGCGATCATGCGCGGGCCCATCCACAGAGAGATGAACAGCGCGGTCAGCAGGCTGACGATGGCGCGAAACGTCAGATACGAAAAGACGTTAAAGCCGGAATAATATTTGACCAAATGTTCGGCCAGCCATACTAACATGTCCCAGTCTCCTGTAATGCGCGTACTACCTCTTCCATGGCGGCACTACGTGAACCCTTCACTAAAATGGTCATTATCTTATGCTCAGCCAGCAGCTCGCGCAGGCGAGCCACCACGGCGGCTTTATCGTTAAAATGTTCGCCCACGCCGCTGGCGCGGCTGATATCCGCGCTCAAGGCGCCGACGCTGAGAACGCGATCCAGCCCTGCCGCTTTCGCCGCTTCGCCGACTTCACGGTGGCAAGCCGCGCTTTCCGCGCCAAGTTCGGCCATATCGCCGACCACCATCGTCTGGAAGCCGGGCATCTCTGACAGGACCTGCACCGCCGCGGTCATCGAACCGACGTTAGCGTTATAGGAGTCATCCAGCAGCAGCTGGCTCTCGGTCAGGCGGATCGGGAACAGACGTCCCGGAACGGCCTGCAGCTGCGCCAGACCGGCTTTCACCGCCGCCAGATCGGCGCCTACCGCCATCGCCAGCGAGGTCGCCGCCAGCGCGTTAGCGATGTTGTGGCGTCCCGGCAGCGGCAGCAGTACATCAACGTTACCGGTTGGAGTCTGCAGCGTAAATTCGGTGCCGTGGCTGGTGATCTGCACGTTAGTCGCAGTGAAATCGCTGTTGGCCGCATTCGGTGAGAAGCGCCACACTTTGCGATCGCCAATCACTGCCTGCCAGTTCAGCCAGTCGTTGTTGTCGGCATTGAGAATGGCGATGCCGTTTTCCGGCAGACCGGTATAGATTTCGCCCTTCGCCTTCGCCACGCCCGCCAGCGAGCCGAAACCTTCAAGGTGCGCGGCGGCAAGGTTGTTGACCAGAGCCGCTTCAGGACGCGTCAGGCTGACGGTCCAGGCGATTTCGCCCTGGTGGTTGGCGCCGAGCTCAATCACCGCGTACTGATGTTCTTTGGTCAGACGCAGCAGAGTCATCGGTACGCCGATATCGTTGTTCAGGTTGCCGGCGGTATACAGCGTGTTGCCGCACTGGCTGAGGATCGCCGCGGTCATCTCTTTGACCGAGGTTTTACCTGACGAGCCGGTTAGGGCGACGACGCGGGTCGGCACCTGCTGACGGACCCAGGCGGCTAACTCGCCGAAAGCCTGCCGGGTATCTTTCACGATCACCTGCGGGAGATCGCAGGCCAGCGGACGGCTCACCAGCAGCGCGCCGGCGCCTGCCGCTTTCGCCTGTTCGGCAAAATCATGGGCGTCGAAACGCTCGCCTTTTAGCGCCACAAACAGGCAGCCCGCTGTGACTTTACGGGTGTCGGTGGTCACCTCGTCGATAGCGATATCGCTACCCTGCCGTTCGCCATGGGCGATCGCGGCGAGCTGGCTTAACGTAAAGCGAATCATGCTACCGCTCCCAGCAGACGCGCAACGGTGACGCGGTCGGAATAATCCAGACGACGGTTACCGACGATCTGGTAATCTTCATGGCCTTTACCCGCCACCAGCACCACGTCGTTCTCCTGCGCCTGCATCACGGCGTTGGTCACCGCTTCCGCACGGCCTTCCATCACTTTTGCATGACCTGCATCGAGCATGCCGGCCAGAATATCGTTGATAATCGCCCGCGGTTCTTCGGTACGCGGGTTGTCGTCAGTGACGACCACGATATCGGCGAACTCTTCTGCAATCGCCCCCATCAGCGGACGCTTGCCTTTGTCACGGTCGCCGCCGCAGCCGAAGACGCACCACAGCTTGCCGCTGCAGTGCAGGCGCGCGGCCTGCAGTGCTTTTTCCAGTGCGTCAGGGGTATGGGCATAATCCACCACCACCGCCGGTTTACCGGGCGCGCTGAACACTTCCATACGGCCGCATACCGGCTGTAAACGCGCCGCAGTTTTCAGCAGATCGGCCAGCGGATAGCCCAGCGCCAGCAGCGTGGCCAGCGCCAACAGGAGGTTGCTAACGTTAAAGGCGCCCATCAGGCGGCTTTCGATTTCACCGTTGCCCCAGCTGGAGTCAAACTGGATGGTGGCGCCGCTGTCGTGATAGTTGACCGCGGTGGCCTTCAGCCAGCGGCCGTGGCAGTTCGGATTGATATGATCTTCCATCGACACCGCCACCGCGTCCGGCAGCTTCGCCAGCCAGCGACGACCGACTTCATCGTCAGCGTTGACGATGGCCTGGCCGCAATGGTGGGTGGAGTACAGCAACCATTTCGCCGCTTCGTAGTGCGCCATGTCGCCATGGTAGTCGAGGTGGTCGCGGCTCAGGTTGGTAAATACCGAGGCGGCAAACTGCAGGGCCGCCACGCGGTGCTGCACCAGCCCGTGGGAAGAGACTTCCATCGCGCCGAAGGTTGCCCCCTGCTCGACCAGGCCGGAAAGCACGTGCTGAACATCGACCGCAGAACCGGTGGTGTTTTCGCTCGGCACCACTTTATCCAGCAGGCCGTTGCCGACGGTCCCCATCACCGCGCTGGTTTCGCCGAGTAGTTTCGCCCATTGCGCCAGAAGCTGGGTGGTGGTGGTTTTGCCGTTGGTACCGGTCACGCCCACCAGACGCAGCTGCTGCGACGGCTGATGATAAAAACGCCCGGCCAGCGCCGATAAGCGTTCGTTAAGCTGGCTCAGGTAGATAACCGGCACGCCGTGCATTTCACGGATCTCACCGTCTTTAGCTTCGCCCTGGGCTTCAGCAATAATGGCAGCCACACCTTGCGCTATCGCCTGCGGGATATAACGACGCCCGTCCGCCTGATGACCCTGTACCGCGATAAAGAGATCGCCGGAAGCAGCCACCCGGCTGTCCAGCGTCATCTCTCGCAGAATGCGCTCCGGTGCGTTTGGCACCCATGGAGCGAGAAGGTCGCGCAAATTACGATCTGCCACCTGTTCCCTCGCCTTGATTAATTACAAATTCACTTTTTTCGCCCGTTGCCAGCGCATCCGGCTCGATGTTCATGGTGCGCAATACGCCGCCCATGATGGCACCGAACACCGGCGCGGAAACGGCGCCACCGTAGTATTTACCTGCCTGCGGGTCGTTGATCACCACCACCAGCGCAAAGCGCGGATGGCTGGCGGGCGCAACGCCTGCGGTGTAAGCAATATATTTGTTGATGTAGCGGCCATCCGGCCCCACTTTTTTCGCCGTACCGGTTTTAATCGCGATGCGATAGCCTTTGATCGCCGCCTTCACGCCGCCGCCGCCAGGCAGCGCCACGCTTTCCATCATATGAACGACGGTACGAACGAGTGATTCCGGGAAGACACGTTCGCCCGGAACCGGTGGATCAACTTTGGTAATCGACAGCGGGCGATAGATGCCGTAGCTGCCAATCGTTGCGTAGACTCGCGCTAACTGTAACGGGGTTACCATTAGCCCGTAGCCGAAAGAAAAGGTGGCCCTCTCTATGTCAGACCACCGTTGTTTTTGAGGATATAAGCCACTGCGTTCTCCGACCAACCCCAAATTGGTCGCCTTTCCAAGCCCAAAACGTGAGTAAGTATCTACTAACGCTGAGGACGGCATCGCTAACGCCAGCTTAGAAACACCGACGTTACTCGACTTCTGTAGTACCCCGGTCAGGGTCAATTCGCTGTAGCGCGCCACGTCTTTAATTTCGTGGCCGTTAATTCGATAAGGCACGGTATTGAGCACGGTATTTTCGTTGACGATACCGCGCTGCAGCGCCGTCATCACCACCATCGGCTTCACCGTCGAACCCGGTTCGAACACGTCGGTGATGGCGCGGTTACGCATGGTGTCTTTCGCCGTGCCGGCAAAGTTGTTTGGGTTGTAGGACGGGCTGTTGGCCATCGCCAGCACTTCGCCGGTGTTCACGTCCACTAACACCGCGCTGCCGGACTCGGCTTTGTTAAAGGCCACGGCGTTGTTCAGCTCACGATAGACGAGCGCCTGCAGACGCTCGTCGATGCTCAGCGCCAGGTTGTGCGCCGCCTGGCTGTCGGTGGAAGAGATGTCTTCAATTACCCGGCCATAGCGGTCTTTACGCACGATACGCTCGCCCGGCTGGCCGGTAAGCCATTTATCAAAGCTCTTTTCGACCCCTTCAATCCCCTGGCTGTCGACGTTGGTAAAGCCGATGAGGTGAGCGGTCACTTCCCCGGAAGGGTAGTAACGACGGGATTCTTCACGTAGATGAATGCCCGGCAGCTTCAGTTTTTTGATGTAGTCGGCCATGTCAGGGTTAACCTGACGCGCCAGATAGATGAAACGCATCCGCGGATTGGTATTGATGCGCGTCGCCAGCTGATCCAGCGGCATATTGAGGGCATCCGCCAGCGCCTTCCAGCGCGTATCCAGGGTTACCCCGCCGGCATCATGAAGTTCTTTTGGATCGGCCCAGATAGCCTTCACCGGCACGCTGACCGCAAGCGGACGACCGGAGCGGTCGGTAATCATCCCGCGCGCGGTGGATACTTCCTGTACGCGCAGAGAACGCATATCGCCCTGGCGCACCAGCATGTCCGGGCTGACTACCTGTAGCCAGGCAACCCGCCCCAGCAGAAAAGCCAGCGCCAGTAGAATACAGCCGCACAGCAACGCAAAACGCCAACTGATAAAGTTGGCCTGTTCTTCCTGACGTTTTGCTTTAGGCGTTTTTGGCGCTGCTTTCATCCGTCGCAATAATCCTTATTTCTGTACAACGATATTTTCTTGGGATGGATCGACGTGCTGCATCTGCAACTTCTCGGTCGCGATCCGCTCAACCCGACTGTGATCGCCGAGCGCGTTCTCTTCGAGGATCAGGTTGCGCCATTCAATGTCCAGGGCGTCGCGTTCCAGAACCAGTTGTTCACGCTGCGCGGTCAGCAGGCGCGTGTGGTGCGCGGTGGTGACCACGGTAATCGCCGTAATAATGATGCAAATGAACAGGCAGAGTGGCAGTTTCCCAAACCGCAGAAGGTCGTCCCCGATCACGCCAGGCAAAGCATGGCGCTCGTTGCTTCCAATCGACCCTTTAACCTTGCTTAAGGCCTCTGTCACTCTGCCGATCATGCGTTCGTCCTCTCTGCAATACGCAGCACTGAACTACGGGCGCGTGGATTCTCTGCCACCTCTTCTTCGCCCGGCATCAACTTGCCTAGTGCTCGTAACTCACGGCCGCCCAGTTTTTTGAGCTGCGATTCGGTCATCGGTATTCCCGCCGGAACCTGCGGACCGCGGCTTTGCTCGCGCATAAAGCGCTTTACAATGCGATCTTCCAGCGAATGAAAACTAATGATCGACAGCCGCCCGCCTGGGGCCAGCACGCTGAGCGAGCTTTTTAGCGCCTGCTCTATCTCCTCCAGTTCACTGTTTACCCAAATGCGCACCGCCTGGAAGGTACGGGTCGCGGGATGTTTGTGCTTATCTTTTACCGGCATAGCCGCGGCGATGACCTCCGCCAGCTCTTTGGTGCGAGTCATCGGTGCAATGCGATTACGTTCGACGATCGCGCGGGCGATCCGTTTGCCGAAACGCTCTTCGCCGAAGGTTTTAATCACCCAGGCGATATCCGCTTCTTCAGCGGTCTGCAACCATTCGGCCGCAGACTGACCGCGCGTCGGATCCATGCGCATATCCAGCGGTCCGTCGCGCATAAAGGAAAAACCGCGTTCCGCATCGTCAAGCTGTGGGGAAGAGACGCCGAGATCGAGCAGAATGCCGTCGATCTTACCGGTAAGATTGCGCTCGCCGACATAATCAGCAAGCTGTGAAAATGGACCATGTACGATGGAAAAGCGGGGATCATCGATGGTTTGCGCGACGGCAATCGCCTGTGGATCGCGATCGATTGCCAGCAAGCGTCCTTCCGCTCCCAGCCGGGAGAGGATCAGGCGCGAGTGACCGCCGCGACCAAAGGTACCATCAATATAGATACCGTCTGGACGAATATTGAGGCCGTTGACGGCTTCATCCAGAAGTACCGTAGTGTGTTTAAAATTTTCCATCATTTTTATAAAGACAAATCCTGCAGGCGCTCCGACAGTTCACCGGTCGCGGACTGCTCAGCGTCGATATCTTCCTTGACCCGTTGATACCAGGTCGTTTCGTCCCACAGTTCAAATTTATTAAACTGCCCGACCAGCATCACTTCTTTTGTCAGCCCGGCATGCTGCCGTAACACCGGCGCAATCAGCAAGCGACCGGCATTATCCATCTGACATTCGCTGGCATGACCCAGAAGCAAACGCTGTACGCGCCGCTCAACGGGATTCATGCTCGATAAACGCGACAATTTCTGCTCGATGACTTCCCATTCAGGCAATGGATAAAGCAGCAGGCACGGGTGATGAATGTCAATGGTGCATACCAATTGACCGGCAGCGTCCTCGATCAGCCCATCGCGATAGCGCGTTGGCACGGCCAGGCGGCCTTTGCTGTCGAGATTGACTAACGTTGCTCCACGGAACATGCCAGCCTCACCCCTTTTCGCCACTTTATCCCACAAATTCCCACCAGAAGGAGTTTACGGAGCGGAGGAAAAGCTTGTCAAGCCAGCACGAATGCCAACGGAGCCCAAAAACCCATTATTTACAGCCGACATTAGCCCTGATGAAAAAATCATCAACAGGCGAGGCAAATTAACGTTATGAATACGTGTAAGAAAATAACCAACAAACTCGTAACAGTTATAAACAACAAAATATCTTCGGCGGGAAAATATAAAGTGTCAGTTTGCGACGCGAGCGGCATTTTAGGCCATTATGCCGGCCGTTAACAGTACCTGTTGCTGCCTGAGGGGTGGACCAGGCGCGGGATAAGGCAGGGGAGAACGGTAGTGGCGAACAAAATGGGTGTTAATTCAGCAATTAACCTGGTGAATGTAACAAAATAATACAATTAAAGCCTGCACCATCATTTTTTGTGTCCTGTTTTGAGTCACAAAACGATTGCCAGGGAATAAAACAAAATAACGCGTAAAGAAGTTTAGGGATTTGTCTGAAATATATTCAGTTTTGCATTCTGGACGTCAGTTGCCTGATTTATCGCCAGCGGCCTGCTCTCTGGCAGGCCTGCCAGGAATAATCCTGGATGCTGACGATATTGCGCCCTTAACGGCGATTCAGGCTGCCGCGGCGATAAAGATTACGACGAATACGGCTGAGGCCTGGTTTCGGCTTGCGCGGTTCATCGAGGCTAGCGAGGACGATCTCGAGCACCCGCTCAGCAACATCGCGATGGCGCTGGGCCACGGCCAGTACCGGACACTGCAGGAAATCGAGCAGCTCATTATCGCCGAAGGTGGCGATCGCCAGCTCGGAAGGCAGTTTACCCTCACGGCGCAGCGTCACATCCATGACGCCCTGCAGCAGCGGGAAAGAGGTGGTAAACAGCGCCTGCGGCATCGGATGAGTTTCAAGCCATTTTTCAAATAGCTGGGCCGCCGCTTCTCGCTCATAGCTGTTGGCATAGAGATAATGCACCTCACGCGGATCGTCCTGCCAGGCTTTACGGAAGCCTTGCTCGCGCAGGAAGCTCACCGACAGTTCCGGCAGCGCGCCAAGATAAAGCACCGTTTCGCCTGGAAAAGTCCGCAGCTCGGCGGCGAGCATCTCGGCGTCATCCTGATCAGCGCCGACGACGCTGGTGAAGTGCTCGCGATCAAGGGCGCGGTCGAGGGCGACAATCGGAAACGGATCGTTAGCCCAGCGCTGGTAGAAAGGGTGCTCCGGCGGCAGCGAGGTGGAAACAATGATGGCGTCCACCTGGCGCTGTAGCAGATGCTCGATACAGCGCATTTCGTTATCGGGCTGATCCTCCGAGCAGGCAATCAGCAGCTGATAGCCGCGCTGGCGCGCCTGCCGCTCCAGATAATTTGCAATGCGGGTATAGCTGGTGTTTTCCAGATCCGGGATCACCAGACCGATAGAGCGTGTGCGTCCTGCACGCAGGCCAGCAGCGACCGCATTCGGATGATAGTTGTGCTCTCGCACGACAGCCATCACCTTTTCGACCGTCTTGTCGCTTACGCGGTACTGCTTCGCTTTGCCATTAATCACATAGCTCGCGGTGGTTCTTGAAACACCGGCCAGCCGGGCGATTTCATCCAGTTTCACAATTGCCCCTTGGGTAAGAAGTGCCAAACATAACCATTATTCAGGTATGGAACCCTTTTTATAACATCTAAACGCAGAATAGTTAGCGCAGCAACCGCTTTCGCTTACAGTTCCTACTGATTTCGCAAAAAAAAAGCCCGACAGTCGCTGCCGGGCTATTTTTGCATCAATTCCCGATCCTCAGCGCATGATTTTATCACCGCGAGACAGGCCGACCACGCCGGAGCGAGCCACTTCCACGATCCGAGCGACATCGCGCAGCGAGGCCAGGAAGGCGTCGAGCTTATCGCTGGTGCCGGCGAGCTGGACGGTATAGATAGAAGGCGTCACGTCGATAATCTGTCCACGAAAGATTTCGGTGTTGCGCTTCACTTCTTCACGGCCGTAACCGCTGGCCTGGACCTTCACCAGCATGATTTCACGTTCGACATG
Organism: Klebsiella sp. Q2; assembly: GCF_009900705.1. Lineage (NCBI taxonomy): Bacteria > Pseudomonadati > Pseudomonadota > Gammaproteobacteria > Enterobacterales > Enterobacteriaceae > Klebsiella > Klebsiella sp. Q2. The sequence goes on from NZ_JAAABE010000006.1 coordinate 149,414, forward strand.
AGCCCCCTGCCCCAGTTCGCTGACCCGCAGGACATCCACCAGCTTGTGCAGTTGCTTTTCAATCTGCTCGATCGCTTTTTCATCGCCCACGGTCTGGATGGTCATCCTGGAGAGGGTCGGATCGTCTGTCGGCGCGACAGTCAGGCTTTCTATATTATAGCCGCGCTGGGAAAAGAGGCCGATAACGCGGGACAATGCGCCCGATTCGTTTTCCAGTAATACCGATAATATCCGGCGCATAATCAGGTCCTCTCCGTTTTGCTCAACCACATTTCATCCATGCCGCCGCCGCGGATCTGCATGGGGTACACATGCTCACTGCCGTCGACGGTGACATCGACAAACACCAGCCGGCGCTGTCGCACCTGCTCCAGGGCTTCAGCAAGCTTCGTCTCCAGTTCCTGTGGCTCACTGATGCGGATGCCAACGTGGCCATAGGCTTCCGCCAGACGCACAAAGTCCGGCAGCGACTCCATATAGGACTGCGAGTGGCGCCCGGAATAGAGCATATCCTGCCACTGCTTCACCATCCCCAGATAGCGGTTGTTGAGGTTAAGCACCAGGACCGGCAGTTCATATTGCAGCGCGGTAGAAAGTTCCTGAATATTCATCTGGATACTGCCGTCACCGGTCACGCAGACGACCATTTCGTCCGGCAGAGCCATTTTGACCCCCAGCGCTGCCGGTAGGCCAAAGCCCATGGTGCCGAGACCACCGGAGTTAATCCAGCGCCGCGGTTTGTCGAAGGGGTAATAAAGGGCGGCGAACATCTGGTGCTGACCCACATCGGAAGTGACATAGGCATCGCCCTGGGTCAGTCGCCAGATCGTTTCAATCACCGCCTGCGGTTTGATCTTATCGCTCTGGTCGTCGTAGCGCAGACAATGGCGGGCGCGCCACTGCTCAATCTGTAGCCACCAGTCGCGAATATCGTCCAGCGGCTGCTGCGCCTCTTCCTGTTCCAGCAGCTCCAGCATCTGTTCCAGCACCAGCCGGGCATCGCCGACGATCGGCACATCTGCCGGCACGGTTTTCGAGATTGAGGTCGGATCGATATCAATATGCAGCACAGTCGCGTTCGGACAGTATTTGGCCAGGTTATTGGTGGTCCGATCGTCAAAGCGAACGCCGACGGCAAAAATCACGTCTGAATGGTGCATGGTCATGTTGGCTTCATAGGTGCCGTGCATGCCCAGCATCCCCAACGCCTGCGAGTGCGTCGCCGGGAAAGCGCCCAGCCCCATCAGGGAGGAGGCCACCGGCAGCTTCAGCTTTTCCACCAGTTCGCGCAGCTGTGGTTCGCATTGCGCATTGATCGCCCCGCCGCCGACGTAGACGACCGGCTTGCTCGCCGCCACCAGGGTCTGCAGGGCGCGTTTAATCTGGCCTTTATGGCCGCTGGTCGTCGGGTTATACGAGCGCATGCTGACCGCGTCTGGCCAGACGTACGGCAGTTTCTTCGCCGGATTGAGTATATCCTTCGGCAGATCGACCACCACCGGCCCGGGGCGACCGCTGGCCGCTAACCAGAAGGCTTTCTTCAGCACGCCGGGAATATCTTCGGTCTGCTTCACCAGGAAACTGTGCTTCACCACCGGTCGGGAAATCCCCACCATGTCGCACTCCTGGAAGGCATCGTAGCCGATAAGCGATGTCGCCACTTGCCCTGAGAGGATCACCAGCGGGATAGAGTCCATATAGGCCGTCGCGATACCGGTGATGGCGTTCGTCGCCCCAGGCCCTGAGGTCACCAGCACCACACCGACCTCCCCGGTCGCTCGCGCCAGACCATCCGCCATATGCACCGCCGCCTGCTCGTGGCGAACCAGCACATGATCGATACCGCCAAGGGTATGTAACGCATCATAGATATCGAGGACTGCGCCTCCGGGATAGCCGAATACTTGCTTGACGCCCTGATCGACAAGCGATTGGACGACCATCTCGGCTCCTGACAACATCTCCATGGTTTGCCTCCAGGCTTATTGTTTTACGACAGCGGAACTCAATTTCCGCGCGCTCGCACGATGCGAAGGGGTACCCCTCCGCACTGAGGTGAATGGACTGCATGCCACTACCATAACTGCTCGCCAGCAGGCAGGCAATTCGCCACGACAGGGGCTTTCTAAGTGGAATAAGAAGAAAAACAAGCGGAGAGAGGAAAATATGGTGGAATGCTTCAGAGATAAGAAAAGAGAATAGTAAATACTCGGAGAAAAGGCGCGATAGCAGGAATTGATCCATTTTTTGTTAACGGGAGGAGAGCAACTGAAAGAGTAAACAGCATAAAATTCTGCATTCTTGTAATTCAATCATATAAAAAAAGGAGCCGAAGCCCCTTTCATGATCATTGCCATCGGCTCAGCGCTGACAAATATCCACCAGCAGCTCTTCCATCCACTGATGGCCTTTATCGCGACCCGCCGCTTCGTGCCAGGAGAGATAGCAGGTCCGGCTATTCACCTTCAGCGGTAGAGGTAATATTTGCAGCGCTAACTTATCGGCAAACTCATTTGCCAACCAGCGCGGCGCAATGGCCACCATCTGTGTTTGTGACACCACGTTTAATACGCTGACCATCGCATTACCTTGATATGCGATGCGCGCTTGTTTATCGGCCGTGTCATACCACGGCAGACTGAATGAGGCATACCGATCGAGAGCCACCGCGGCATGCTCCTCGCGATAAATATCAGCCTCCATCACCGGTCCGGAGATACGCGGATGGTTGCGACTGGCCACCAGAACCATTTCATCTTTGAATAGCGGCACACAGGCAAACTCAGGGCGACGGAACTCTTCATAACCGATCACAAATTCCGTTTCCTGATAACGTAGCTGATGTTCCGTATTTTGATTAAGCGCTGATTTAAAGACTAAATGAATATTGGGCGCGATTTCAGCGACTTTATTAAATATCACCGACGTCAGGATGTTATCCAGCGGGCTACAGACGCACAGATTGAAAACACGCTCACTGCTCAGTGGTTCAAAACCGGAGCCTGGCAATTCGTTTTGCACCAGCTGCAGCGCCTGGCGCACTGAGCCAAAGAGCTGATAGGCCCGCGCCGTCGGCTGAATACCGCGGCCATAGCGCACAAACAGTTCATCATTAAACATCACTTTCAGACGTGAAACCGCGTTGCTCACCGCCGGTTGAGACATGCCGAGCGTATGGGCGGCACGGGTAATATTCTGTTCCTGCATAACCGCATCAAAAACGGTAAGCAGATTGAGATCAACCATCCGTAGTTGAGGTTTTACGACTTCCTGTCCGGGGGCTGATTTATATTCTGGACTTTCAATTAACATATCTAGTTCCGCCGTCACGATGAATTCCCTTTACTAAACCGCTATGATTAGCGGCGAAAATATCATTTATCATGCTAATGACATTTGCAAAATAGCAAAGGTGTATTTTAGGAATATATCAAGGCTATGAGTGGCAGTGTAAATCCGGTCCCGCCGGAATAGGTGAACTGCTCAAACCATACTAGTTACTTAATGATGATGAGTTTAACCATAATTCAGAAAAATAAAAACAACACCAATGATTAACTGTAACTTAAGCAATAATAAAGCATTTTATTTTCCACCCCATAAAATTAACAACCATTTATCATTGAAAAAAGAGCCGCTAAGGGGTGGAGATATTCACACGAAAAATAAATATAATCTTTTCATTTAGATAGCGATTTTTTGCCGCCTCGCTCGCGGCGCATCGTGAGCGAAGCCTTTAATGCAAAGTACATTGTCAAATGAAACATATCCCAGTGCGCTCCCGCAGGGCCAAAAAAGGATCTTCGGCAAAAAAGGGCAAACATCAGCACAATTAGCTAATTCACGCCGTGGGCCAAAAACGCTTTTTCCATGCCAGGGGTTGACTTTGAAACGGCTATCCAGTAACTCTAAAAGCATAACGATTTCATCTGGAGTTTGACGCAATGATTCGCACCACTCGTATCACCAGCCTACTACTACTAAACGCATGCCATTTGCGCGGTAGGCTGTTGGGCGACGTTCAGCGTTAAGTCATCTTCCAGCAAGACTATAAAACCCGCGCCTTGGCGCGGGTTTTTTTATGCTCGTCAACAAGGCGCCAGGACACAGACTAAGGATCCAAACCATGAGCCAGCAAGTCATTATTTTCGATACGACCTTACGTGATGGCGAACAAGCGTTACAGGCAAGCCTGAGTGTCAAAGAGAAGCTGCAGATCGCTCTGGCCCTCGAGCGCATGGGTGTTGACGTGATGGAAGTCGGTTTCCCGGTTTCTTCTCCGGGCGATTTTGAATCCGTGCAGACCATCGCGCGCACCATCAAAAACAGCCGCGTATGCGCTCTGGCGCGTTGCGTTGAGAAAGATATCGACGTGGCGGCGGAATCCTTAAAGGTGGCCGAAGCGTTCCGTATCCACACCTTCATCGCCACCTCGCCGATGCATATCGCCACCAAACTGCGCAGCACCCTGGATGAAGTCATTGAGCGAGCGGTTTATATGGTGAAGCGGGCGCGCAATTACACTAACGATGTCGAATTCTCCTGTGAAGACGCCGGCCGTACGCCAATAGCTGACCTGGCTCGCGTCGTGGAAGCAGCGATTAACGCTGGCGCCACCACCATAAATATTCCGGATACCGTCGGCTACACCATGCCGTTCGAGTACGCCAACATTATCAGCGGCCTGTATGAGCGCGTACCGAATATCGACAAAGCCATTATCTCCGTTCACACCCATGATGACCTGGGCATTGCCGTCGGCAACGCCCTCGCCGCGGTCCACGCCGGAGCTCGCCAGGTAGAAGGCGCGATGAACGGTATCGGCGAGCGCGCCGGCAACTGCGCGCTGGAAGAGGTCATCATGGCGATTAAAGTGCGCAAAGACATCATGAACGTGCACACCAATATCAACCACCATGAAATCTGGCGCACCAGCCAGACCGTCAGCCAGATCTGCAACATGCCGATCCCGGCGAACAAAGCCATCGTCGGCACCGGCGCCTTCGCCCACTCCTCCGGTATCCACCAGGACGGCGTGCTGAAGAACCGCGAAAACTACGAGATCATGACCCCGGAATCCATCGGTCTGAACCAGGTGCAGTTGAACCTGACCTCCCGTTCCGGCCGCGCGGCGGTGAAACACCGGATGGAAGAGATGGGCTACCAGGAGAGCGATTACAACCTGGATCATCTGTATGACGCGTTCCTGAAGCTGGCGGACAAAAAAGGACAGGTCTTCGATTACGATCTGGAAGCGCTGGCCTTTATCAACAAGCAGCAGGAAGAGCCAGAGCATTTCCGCCTGGATTACTTCAACGTTCAGTCCGGCTCCAGCGATATCGCCACCGCCTCGATCAAACTGGTCTGTGGGGATGAGATCAAAACTGAAGCCGCCAACGGCAACGGTCCGGTCGATGCTATCTACCAGGCGATTAACCGCGTCACCAATTACAACATTGAATTAGTGAAATATGGCTTAAGCGCGAAAGGCCACGGCAAAGACGCCCTGGGCCAGGTGGATATCGTCGTTGACTACAACGGCCGCCGTTTCCACGGCGTTGGTCTGGCAACGGATATCGTAGAGTCGTCAGCCAAAGCGATGGTTCATGTGCTGAACAACATCTGGCGCGCCGCCGAAGTCGAAAAAGAATTGCAACGCAAAGCTCAGAATAAAGAGAACAATAAGGAAACCGTGTAATGTCGAAGAATTACCATATTGCCGTTTTGCCGGGTGATGGCATTGGCCCGGAAGTGATGAACCAGGCGATGAAAGTACTGGAAGCCGTGCGCCAACGTTTTGCCATGCACATTACCACCAGCCAGTACGACGTCGGCGGCGCGGCCATCGACCGCCAGGGAACTCCCCTGCCGCAGGCGACGGTCGCCGGATGCGAGCAGGCGGACGCGATCCTGTTCGGCTCCGTCGGCGGCCCGAAGTGGGAACACCTGCCGCCCGCAGAACAGCCAGAGCGCGGCGCCCTGCTGCCGCTGCGTAAACACTTTAAACTGTTCAGCAACCTGCGCCCGGCCAAACTGTATCAGGGGCTGGAAGAGTTCTGCCCGCTGCGCGCCGACATCGCCGCCAACGGCTTCGACATTCTCTGCGTTCGCGAACTGACCGGCGGCATCTACTTCGGCCAGCCGAAAGGCCGCGAAGGCAGCGGTCAGCATGAGAAAGCTTTTGATACCGAGGTGTATCACCGCTTTGAAATCGAACGTATCGCGCGCATCGCTTTTGAATCTGCCCGTAAACGTCGTCACAAAGTGACCTCCATCGATAAAGCCAACGTTCTGCAGTCCTCTATTCTGTGGCGCGAAATCGTCAGTGAGATCGGCAAAGAGTATCCGGACGTTGAGCTGGCGCATATGTATATCGATAACGCCACCATGCAGCTGATTAAAGATCCGTCTCAGTTCGACGTGCTGCTGTGCTCCAACCTGTTCGGCGACATCCTCTCCGACGAGTGCGCAATGATCACCGGCTCGATGGGTATGCTGCCGTCCGCCAGCCTTAACGAACAAGGTTTCGGCCTGTACGAGCCTGCAGGCGGCTCGGCGCCGGATATCGCTGGCAAAAATATCGCTAACCCGATCGCGCAGATCCTCTCCCTGGCGCTGCTGCTGCGCTATAGCCTTGACGCTAACGAGGCGGCGAGCGCAATTGAAAGCGCGATTAACCGCGCTCTGGAGGAAGGGGTTCGTACCGGCGACTTAGCGCGCGGCACGGCGGCGGTCAGCACTGATGAAATGGGCGATATCATTGCCCGCTATGTCGCAGAAGGGGTGTAATCATGGCGAAGACGTTATACGAAAAATTGTTTGATGCGCACGTGGTGTATGAGGCGCAAAACGAAACCCCGCTGTTGTATATCGACCGCCATCTGGTGCATGAAGTTACCTCCCCGCAGGCCTTTGACGGCCTGCGCGCCCACGGCCGCCAGGTGCGCCAGCCGGGTAAAACCTTCGCCACCATGGATCACAACGTCTCGACGCAGACCAAAGACATTAACGCGTCCGGCGAGATGGCCCGCATTCAGATGCAGGAGCTGATTAAGAACTGTAAAGAGTTCGGCGTTGAGCTGTACGACCTGAATCACCCGTACCAGGGCATCGTTCACGTAATGGGCCCGGAACAAGGGGTGACCTTGCCGGGGATGACCATTGTATGCGGCGACTCCCATACCGCCACCCACGGCGCGTTCGGCGCGCTGGCCTTCGGCATCGGCACTTCCGAAGTGGAACATGTGCTGGCGACCCAGACCCTGAAACAGGGTCGTGCGAAAACCATGAAAATCGAAGTGCAAGGCAAAGCGGCGCCGGGCATCACCGCCAAAGATATCGTGTTGGCGATCATTGGTAAAACCGGCAGCGCCGGCGGCACCGGCCACGTGGTGGAATTCTGCGGCGAAGCGATCCGCGATCTGAGCATGGAAGGTCGCATGACCCTGTGCAACATGGCGATCGAGATGGGCGCCAAAGCGGGCCTGGTCGCGCCGGATGAAACCACCTTCAATTACGTACGCGGCCGTCTGCACGCGCCGAAAGGCAAAGATTTTGACGATGCGGTGGCGTACTGGAAAACCCTGAAAACCGACGACGGCGCCACATTTGACACCGTGGTGACGCTGCAGGCGGCTGAGATTGCTCCGCAGGTGACCTGGGGCACCAACCCAGGCCAGGTGATTTCGGTCACCGATAATATCCCCGATCCTGCGTCATTCAGCGACCCGGTGGAACGCGCCAGCGCTGAGAAAGCGCTGGCCTATATGGGACTGAAATCCGGCATCCCGCTGACGGAAGTGGCTATCGATAAAGTGTTCATCGGCTCCTGTACCAACTCGCGTATCGAAGATTTGCGCGCCGCGGCGGAAATCGCCAAAGGGCGTAAAGTGGCGCCGGGCGTCCAGGCGTTGGTGGTACCAGGTTCCGGTCCGGTGAAAGCGCAAGCGGAAGCGGAAGGCCTGGATAAGATCTTTATCGAAGCCGGCTTTGAGTGGCGCTTACCGGGCTGCTCGATGTGTCTGGCGATGAACAACGACCGCCTGAACCCGGGCGAGCGCTGCGCCTCCACCAGCAACCGTAATTTTGAAGGCCGTCAGGGCCGCGGCGGACGCACGCACCTGGTGAGCCCGGCAATGGCCGCGGCGGCGGCTGTGACCGGCCATTTCGCCGATATCCGTAATCTGAAGTAAGGAGACCATCATGGCAGAGAAATTTACCCAACATACCGGCCTGGTGGTTCCGCTGGATGCTGCAAACGTCGATACCGACGCGATTATTCCCAAGCAGTTTCTGCAGAAAGTGACCCGCACCGGCTTTGGCGCGCACCTGTTCAACGACTGGCGCTTCCTCGATGATAAAGGTCAACAGCCGAACCCGGAGTTCGTGCTGAACTTTCCTGAGTACAAAGGCGCCTCTATCCTGCTGGCGCGGGAAAACTTCGGCTGCGGCTCCTCCCGCGAGCATGCGCCGTGGGCGCTGACCGATTACGGTTTTAAAGTCGTTATCGCCCCAAGCTTTGCCGATATTTTCTACGGCAACAGCTTCAACAACCAGCTGCTGCCGGTGACGCTGAGCGATGAGCAGGTCGACGAGCTGTTCAGACTGGTGCAGGCCAACCCGGGCATTACGTTTGAAGTGGACCTGGAAGCGCAGGTGGTGAAAGCGGGGGATAAAACCTACAGCTTTAAGATCGACGATTTCCGTCGCCACTGCATGCTTAATGGCCTGGATAGCATCGGTCTGACGCTGCAACATGAAGCGGCGATTTCCGACTATGAGCACAAGCTGCCGGCGTTTATGAATTAAGCTTCGCGCCCGGTCATTTGACCGGGCTTTTTAATTTATTGCGGCAGAAAATTGAGATCTCACGCACAAAAAACAATATTAATTCTTCGAACGTCAGCCCATGACGTTGGCCTGCCCCACGCGATAAAGACGAATGATTTCGCTTTCTTCCCCCTGACCTGCGCGGTTTATGTATTAACCCTTCACTGCAAGTAAAAATAAGGTATGAGTGTTTAATATAAAAATATAACAATGTGAAAGAAGCGTTAATCTCATAGAGACCCCCTATAGCTCACAGCAAAAAAAAGCATTATTTTTCAATTTTTCCCCTCGCTATCTTTTCCCACAGAGAAATATTAACTAAGGACACGCCCGGGCCCCCGCATAGCGGCCTCCCGGCCTCCTGTGGAGAGAAGAGATGAGCCACTATCCGCACCTTTTCAGTCCGTTGACCATCAACGGCATGACGCTAAAAAACCGCATTATTATGCCCCCGATGGGCACCAATATGGCTACGCTCAATGGCGAGGTCTCGCAGGAACAGCTGGAATACTACGAACTGCGGGCCAAAGGCGGAACCGGTCTTATCACCATCGAAAACATCTGTATTGATTTCCCTTTCGCTTCCAACGGCACCACCCAGCTGCGGATCGATAACGATCAATATATCCCGCGGCTGTTTAAATTAACCGAGACCCTGCATAAACACGGCGCCTGCGTATCCATTCAGTTAAATCACGCTGGCGCTTCCGCTTATGCCTACCGCCTCGAGGGTCAGACACCGCTCTCCTCCTCGACGACGCCCTCGAAAAAGCACGGTAATATTCCGCGGCCAATGACCCATGAGGAAATTTATCACGCGGTGGAAAAATTCGGGGACGCCGCAGAGCGCGTTCGTCGCGCGGGTTTTGACTGCGTCGAAATTCATGCCGGCCACTCCTATTTAATTAGCCAGTTTTTATCGCCGTTATTTAACAAACGCACCGATGAATTTGGCGGCAGCGTCGAAAACCGCACTCGAATATTAGGTCTGATTGTCGATAAAGTTCGCGCCTGCGTCGGGCCACGTTTTCCGGTCAGCCTGCGCATCAGCGCCGACGACTTCCTCAAAGGCGGCAATACCCTCGAAGATTCCTTGCGCATCCTTGAGCTCTGTCAGGAGAAGGTCGATATCATCAACGTCTCGGCGGCGCAGAACGACAACCTGAATCTGCAAATCGACCAGATGTCGCTGGAGGATGGCTGGAAGCGTTACCTCTCCCGCGCGGTGCGCGATAAATTCCATAAGCCCACGGTCATCGCCGGCAATATCCGTACCCCGCAGGTGGCCGAGGATATCCTCGCCAGCGGCGATGCCGATCTCATTGCCATTGGTCGCGGTCTGATTGCCGAGCCGGAGTGGGTGCAGAAGGTGCAAAGCGGTAAAGAGCGCCTGATGCGCAAATGCATCTCCTGCAACATCGGCTGCGCCGACCATCGCATCGCCCGCTCGCGCCCGCTGCGCTGTTCAATTAACCCGGACATCATTCACGGCGATGCCTACAAAACGCGGCGCGTTAATCGCGAAACGAACGTGGTCGTCATCGGCGCCGGCACTGCCGGGATGGAGGCCGCCTGCACGGCGGCGGAAGTCGGTTGCCACACCTGGCTGCTGGAGGCGAAAAATCACGTCGGCGGTCTCGCCAGCGATATCGCCCGTCTGCCGGAGAAAAAACGCATCGCGGATTTCCCGCAGTTTATGAAAAACCGCATCGCCGCGCTGGACAACCTGATGCTGCAGGTCGGCAAACGGGCAGACGTGGCCTCGGTTTCCGCCCTGCGTCCACATCTGATCGTCAATGCCACCGGCTCAACCCCCCTGCTGCCGCCCATTGCTGGACTGCGGGAGAATATTGACGCCGCGGAAGGCAAAGTCTTCTCCATTACCGGCATGATCGACAATCTGGCGAAATTTACCCATGTCGAGGGCAAACGCATCGCCGTTGTCGGCGCGGGCGCCGTTGGCCTCGACGTCATCGAATACTTTACCGCTCGCGGCGCGCAGGCGGTCTTAATCGAAATGCAGGACGCCGCCGGTCGCGATCTCGACATCATTACCAAGAATGCCATGTTGACCATGCTCGACGAGCACCAGGTCGAACAGCACATGAATACGCAACTGATGGCGGTGGCTGCCGACCATTTCCAGGTGAAAAATACACAGCACACCTTCGATATCCCCTTCGACTACGGCTTTGTCTGTCTGGGGATGCGCGCCAACCGGACGGGTCTCGACGAGATCGAACGCTGGGCCAATGCCAATAACGTCAAAATCATGAATATCGGCGACAGCGTGATAGCGCGACGCATTATCGACGGCATCCGCGAAGGCCGCAACGTGCTGGACACCCTCGAAGACATGGGTGCGCTGGGCAGCCGCGAAGCACAACGAATTCCCTTTCTAACTTATTGAGGATTTTTGTCATGGCAGAACGTATTACTGGACACACTGAGCTGATTGGTCTGATCGCCACCCCGATTCGCCACAGCATGTCGCCCACCATGCACAACGAGGCTTTCGCCCATCTCGGGCTGGACTACGTCTACCTGGCTTTTGAAGTCGGTAATCAGGAGCTGAAAGACGTTGTCCAGGGCTTCCGGGCTTTGAAGCTGCGCGGCTTTAATGTCTCTATGCCGAACAAAACCGAGATTTGCCAGTATCTCGATAAGCTGTCGCCGGCGGCGCAGCTGGTCGGGGCGGTGAATACCGTGGTCAATGACGACGGCGTCCTGACCGGGCATATCACCGACGGCACCGGCTATATGCGCGCCCTTAGCGAAGCGGGTATCGATATCATTGGCAAGAAGATGACCGTGCTCGGTGCCGGCGGCGCGGCGACCGCACTCTGCGTCCAGGCGGCACTGGATGGCGTGAAGGCGATCTCCATCTTCAACCGTCGCGATAAATTCTTCGCCAACGCCGAAGAAACGGTCGCCAAGATCCGCAACAACACGCGCTGTGAGATCCATCTGTTCGATCTTGACGATCATGACAAACTGCGTGCCGAAATCGATAGCAGCGTGATCCTGACCAATGCCACCGGGGTCGGCATGAAGCCGTTCGAAGGCCAGATGCTGCTGCCGGACGACAGCTTCCTGCGTCCGGATCTGATCGTCTCCGACGTCGTATACAACCCGCGCAAAACCCACCTGCTGGAAGTGGCTGAGAAAAAAGGCTGCCGCACGCTAAACGGCCTCGGGATGATGCTGTGGCAAGGCGCGCGCGCGTTCGAAATCTGGACGGGTAAACAGATGCCGGTTGATTACATCAAAAGCATCCTGTTCTAAGGGGCAAGCGATGAAAAATAAATACGTCCCTACCGCGGCAGGGCTGTACCTCAACTACCTGATCCACGGCATGGGGGTGCTGTTAATCACCCTCAACATGGCCCATCTTCAGGAACAGTGGGGAACAGATAAAGCCGGCGTATCGATCGTTATCTCCTCGTTAGGTATTGGTAAGTTAGCGACCATCGTGACCGGATTTCTCTCGGATCGCTTCGGTCGCAAGCCCTTTATCTATCTGGGGATCCTGAGCTACCTGATCTTTTTCGTCGGCATTCTGCTGACCAAAAATATCTATCTGGCCTATGTCTTCGGCATTATGGCGGGCCTGGCGAACAGCTTCCTCGACTCCGGCACCTATCCGGCGCTGATGGAATCTTTCCCGCACTCCGCCAGCCGGGCCAACGTGCTGATCAAAGCCTTCGTTTCCGCCGGGCAGTTCCTGCTGCCGTTCATTATCAGCTTCCTGATCTGGGCGAATCTATGGTTCGGCTGGTCGTTCGTGATTGCGGCGGCGCTCTTTGTACTGAGCGGGATTTACCTGCTTAAAATGCCATTCCCTGACAGCCAGGCAGCGAAAAAAGAGGAATCTCCTGAGCCACAGGCGGAAACGTTCGCCCGTCCGCAGGCCAACAAACTGGATATGATGATCTTCACGCTGTACGGCTATATCGGCATGGCGACGTTCTATCTGGTCAGCCAGTGGCTGGCGCAGTACGGCCAGTTCGTGGTCGGGCTGCCCTATGCCTCGGCGATTAAGCTGCTCAGCATCTATACCGTTGGGTCGTTGGTCTGCGTCTTCGTGACTGCTGCCTTCGTCAAAGAGGTGTTCAGCTCTGCCGTCGCCATGATCATCTATACTGGCCTGTCGATGGTCTCGCTGCTGCTGGTGTGCCTGTTCCCGACGCCGATGATGGTTACCGGCTTCGCCTTTGTCATCGGCTTTGCCGCCGCGGGCGGAGTGCTACAGCTGGGAGCGACGATCATGGCGATGAGCTTCCCGAACGGGAAAGGCAAGGCAACCGGGATCTTCTACACCGCCGGCAGTATCGCCAGCTTCACGATCCCGCTGATCACCGCCAAACTTTCGCAGATCAGTATTGCCAGCATTATGTGGTTTGATTTTGCGATCGCCGTGATCGGCTTTGTGATCGCCCTGTACATCGGCTATCGTCAACTGCAGGCTCGGGCGGCGCAAAAAGTATCACCCACCGCAGTCACCGCCTGAGGTTCAACGCGAATAATAATGGATGCCTACATGACAAATGCAGTTACCGTAAAGAACATCACCTTCCAGGAAGGGGAAACCTTAATTTGTGTACCGCTGATCGGCAAAACGCTGGATGAAATACTGGGTAACGCCCACGGCCTGGTCGACGCCGGCGCCGATATCATCGAATGGCGCGTTGATCACTTTACGCAGGTCAGAGAGATGGCCCAGGTGATGGCCGCGCTGGCGGAAATCCGTGGTGCGCTGAAAGCCCTGCCGTTGCTGTTCACCTTCCGCAGCAAGAAAGAAGGCGGCGAGACCGAGCTCAGCGACGATGCCTACTTCGCGCTCAACCGCGAAGCGGCGAGCAGTGGACTGGTTGATGTCATCGATGTCGAGCTGTTCAATGATGAAGCGCAGATCCGCGCGCTGGTTGACGATGCGCATGCCGCGGGCGTCAAAGTGATCATGAGTAACCATGATTTTCATAAAACCCCCGCCCAGGAAGATATCATCTATCGCCTGCGCCGCATGCAGGATCTGGGTGCCGATCTGCCGAAGATCGCGGTGATGCCGCAATCGCCGCAGGACGTTCTGACCCTGCTCGCCGCCACGCTGACCATGAAAGAGAAGTATGCCACCCGCCCGCTGATCACCATGTCGATGGGAAAATCAGGCGGCGTCAGCCGGGTGACCGGGCGTCTTTTTGGCTCAGCCATGACCTTCGGTACCGTGGGTCAAGCTTCCGCGCCGGGACAGATCGCCATCAATAAGCTGCGTGAAGTGATGGATATTCTCTCCTGATAACCCCTTAGCCCGGAGGACCACTCCGGGCTATTCGCTAACAGATCTTCTGGCTGTCGTGGATGACCACATTTTTAAACGACTGCAGCGCCGGGGAAAGTCCCCGGTCTTTCATGGTCGCCAGATAGATATAGCGCGGAGGGAGGGTGTTTTTAATCTTCAGGATATGGACGTTGTAATGGGAGAGCGCCGAGATCCGCGGCATGATCGCGATCCCGTAGTCAATGCTGACCAGCCCGGCCATCGCGGTATCCTCTTCCACGTAGCAGGCAATCTCCGGCACCAGCTTTTGCTGCATAAATACATTATCGATAAACGGACGTAAGCCGCTATTTTCTGAAAAATAGATATAGGGATAATGAATCGTCTCCACGAGGTCGACTTCATGTTCATACAGACGGGCCAGCGGATGATCCCTGGCGGTCACCACCACCAGCTCCTGCTGAATAACCGGAATAAAATCGATATCGGGCTCATCGGCAATATAAGAGCAGATCGCCAGATCGACTTTTCCCGCTTTCAGCTCCTGCAACAGCGTCAGCGAGGTCCCTTGAGTAAAAGAAAAAGTCACATTGTGAAACTCAGGTGAAAGAGAATATTTATTAATTAACTGCGGAACAACATATTCGCCCATCGTGTAAATAAAGGCGATACGAATGTTTTCTTTATTTTCAGCGCCGTTTTTTTGCAAAACTGTGCGGCCATTTTCCAGTGAGGCCAGGGCATCTTCGACATACGGCAGAAAACGCTTGCCGTTTTGCGTAATTTTAACGTTCCGTCCCTGTCTGGCGAACAGCGCGACCCCTAACTCCTTCTCCAGCTCTGATATCGCATGGCTTAGCGAAGGCTGAGTGATGCACAGACTGGAGGCCGCTTCGGTATAATGTTCAGTTTCAGACAGACGTTTAAAATAATAAAGTTGCTTTAGGTTCATTATTTTTGCCCGTATAATATAAGAATAAATCCACTGATGCTAATATACCATGCAAGCCACCAATAATGCGCATGAGCGGGTAAATATCGGCGGTATATCAAATATTATTTTCTGAAGCGTATGAATGTGCCACAAAGCGTTGCCATTCATAGATACTACCTATAGTTCCCGGAGATATTTTTGCATATACAAATATATGCAAAAATATTTTAAACTTTAAAGGATCTCGCTATGAGTATGTCAAACTCTCAGGAAGTCCTCACTTCCTCATCAGGGACGAAAAAAAGAAGCCGCGTTCGGATAGTTATTTTACTGCTGTTGTCCGTCGGAACGATGATCAATTATCTCGACCGCACCATCCTCGGTATCGTTGCCCCACAGTTAACCCAGGAAATTCATATCGATCCGGCGATGATGGGCATCATTTTCTCCGCCTTTGCCTGGACCTATGCCCTGGCGCAGATCCCCGGCGGCATGTTTTTAGACCGCTTCGGCAACAAACTGACCTATGCCCTGTCAATTTTCTTCTGGTCGCTGTTTACCCTGCTGCAAAGTTTCACCCTCGGGCTTAAATCTCTGCTGCTTCTGCGCCTGGGACTTGGCGTCAGTGAAGCGCCCTGCTTCCCGGCCAACAGCCGCATCGTCAGCACCTGGTTCCCGCAGCATGAGCGCGCACGGGCGACGGCAACATATACGGTTGGTGAATATATAGGACTGGCGGCCTTCTCACCGCTGTTATTTTTAATCCTCGAACATCACGGCTGGAGAACGCTTTTTTTCCTCACCGGAGGATTAGGTATTTTATTTACTTTGGTGTGGTGGCGTTTTTATCACGAACCCCATGAATCGCGCACGGCTAATCAAGCGGAGCTGGATTATATCGGCGCAAACGGTATTAACAATAAAATCCAGAACGTTCCATTTAACTGGCGTGACGCCAGGCGCCTGCTGGGCTGTCGCCAGATCCTCGGCGCCAGTCTGGGTCAGTTTGCGGGCAACACCACGTTGGTGTTTTTCCTGACGTGGTTTCCCAGCTATCTGGCCAACGAGCGCCATCTTCCCTGGCTGCACGTTGGCTTCTTCGCCACCTGGCCGTTTCTCGCCGCCGCCATCGGCATCCTCTTCGGCGGCTGGATCTCGGACCGACTGCTGAAGCGAACCGGCTCCGTCAATATCAGTCGGAAGTTACCAATAATTTCCGGATTATTACTCTCCAGCTGTATTATTGCGGCGAACTGGGTGAGCGCCAACAGCACCGTTATTATTATTATGTCAGTGGCATTTTTTGGTCAGGGAATGGTTGGTCTGGGCTGGACGTTAATTTCTGATATTGCCCCGGAAAATATGGCAGGCCTGACCGGCGGGATATTTAATTTCTGCGCTAATATGGCGTCGATTATAGCCCCACTGATAATTGGCGTGATTATCTCCGCAACGGGTAACTTCTTTTACGCACTGATCTACGTCGGCCTGACGGCGCTGAT
This sequence comes from Klebsiella sp. Q2, assembly GCF_009900705.1. NCBI lineage: Bacteria > Pseudomonadati > Pseudomonadota > Gammaproteobacteria > Enterobacterales > Enterobacteriaceae > Klebsiella > Klebsiella sp. Q2. Next base: position 165,957 of record NZ_JAAABE010000006.1, read on the forward strand.
CGGCGTGATTGCCTACATTTTTATCATCGGCGACATCAAGCGAATCGAACTGAAGTAAAGACGGCGGCCCCGGCGAATTGCACGCCGGGGCGAAGAGGACGGTCAGATATCTTTCACCTTGCTGGTTAAAAACAGCGTCACCAGCGAAATCGCGGCGATCGTCCAGTAGACGCTGGCGTGGCCATAGCTCTGCGACAGCGCCCCCTGCATCACGCCGGCGAGGATCACGCCAGTGGAAATACTGTTGGTAAACAGGGTGGTCGCCGCCCCCGCGCGTCCCGGCATTAAATCCTGGAACCACAGCATGCCGATCCCGGCGATTATGCCGATAAAAATGGCGTTGAACAGCTGCAGGGCCAGCAGCGCCGTTCGGCCATGAAACAGGATCAGCCCCAGATAAAACAGCACACCGGCCGCCACCGCCGCTACCATCATTTTACGTTTACCAAAGCGCTTCACGTAGTAGCCGGCGAGGATCATCGCCGGAATTTCCAGGCCGGCGGCGGTGCCCATCAGGATCCCGGCCAGACTGTCGGGAAGCCCGAGATCGCTGCTGATCCACAGCGGCATATCAATGATATACATGGTGTTGCAGGTCCACATCAGGGTGGAGGCGATAAACAGCATCCGCACATTCTTGTCCTGCCAGCCGCCGGCCTGCGCCAGCGCCTCCGCCTCTTCCGAGGGCTGTTCCACGCGCGGAACCGAGGGCAGTTTGACCGCAATCAGCGCCAGGCTGATCGCAAAGATGCCCGCCGCAATAGAGAACATGGTGGTAAAGCCATAGTTGAGCGCCAGCATAAAGGCCAGCGGCGGGCCAATCACCCACGCCAGAGACAGCTGGGCACGCATGACCGAGCTGAACATCACCACTTCCCGCGCCGAGCTGTCGGCATATTCCCGCGCCAGGGCAAAGAGCTGCGGCATGGCGGCGTTAGCGATGGATGCCAGCATCACCCCACAGGTGATCAGCGTCAGATAGTGGCGGTTGAAGGCAAACAGCAGCGCATTGCCTACCGCCATCAGACAGCAGAACATAATTAACCGCCGCCGGTCGCCGCGGCTATCGGAGCGCTTGGCCAGTGCCAGACTCACCAGGATCCCGGCTATCGCATTCACGGTGTAGAACAGGCCCACCCAGAACGGCTGCGCCCCCACTTCGCGGCTGAGAAACAAACTCAACGTCGGCGCCTGCAATGCGCCCGCCACGCCCATCATAAAAGCAACCAGCATAAAGGCGGCATAGACGCCGTTTAGCCGTCGTCCCATCGTCATCAACCACAGCATGAAATGTCCTTAACACACGCGAAGTAAACGAAAAAAGCCAGCAGAGGCTTTCTGCTGGCGGGTGATTCTATACTCTGTGGATTTCACGTTGCAGGACAAACGGTTAACCGTTTTGCGCAGCGCTTACGCTGGCTCCGAAAGGGTGAGTCCCGTAGGGGCGATTCACGCGGCCAGAACATAGGCTCTGGGAGCATCGACAGCGATAGACCCGGGCAAGCGCGCGCACCTGCAGCTTGAAAAACGACGAGTATAACACCAATACTCAGTCACACATGATGTCTGCAAGTCAATGATCAGAGGTCTTTGACGTCACTCCCCACTGCATCAGTTCGCCCAGGATTTCCTGCTGTCGTCCTGCCATCAGGCGGGCCAGCCAGGACGCTTCCTGCGTCGCAGAAAAGTAGCGCTGGTAGAACGATTTTGCGGTAGACCTCATCATATTCACCTCCTCGCTTCATCGGGATTCATTATTGGCTTAATATGGGGAGTAATAAATTGCTGAGTTTTGCGCAGGAGTTCCCCTTTTATGTCTTCCGGCCGTCTGCAACAACAGTTCATCCGTCTATGGCAGTGCTGCGACGGCAAGTCGCAGGAGACCACCCTCAACGAACTGGCGGAAATGCTGAGCTGCTCGCGCCGCCACATGCGCACCTTGCTCAATATGATGGAGTCCCGCGGCTGGCTGACCTGGGAGGCGGAGGCTGGCCGCGGAAAACGCTCGCGGCTGACCTTTCTCTATACCGGCCTCGCCCTGCAGCAGCAGCGTGCCGAAGATCTGCTTGAACAGGATCGCATCGATCAGCTGGTGCAGCTGGTCGGCGATAAAGCCGCCGTCCGTCAGATGCTGGTCTCGCATCTCGGGCGCAGCTTCCGCCAGGGGCGGCACATCCTGCGCGTGCTCTACTACCGGCCGATGAAGAATTTACTGCCCGGCAGCGCGCTGCGACGTTCGGAAACCCATATCGCCCGGCAAATATTCAGCGCGCTGACGCGGGTAAATGAGGAAAATGGGGAACTGGAAGCTGATATTGCCCACCACTGGCAGCAGTTGACGCCCACCCACTGGCGCTTTTTCCTCCGGCCAGGCATCCATTTTCACCACGGCCGTGAGCTGGAGATGAGCGATGTGATCGCTTCTCTGCAGCGCAGCAATGCCCTGCCGCTCTATTCGCATATCGAACGCATCGAGTCGCCCACCGCCTGGACCCTGGATATTCATCTGCGCCAGCCCGACCGCTGGCTGCCCTGGCTGCTGGGCCAGGTGCCAGCGATGGTGCTGCCGCAGGAGTGGCAGACCATGAACCACTTTTCTTCGATGCCGGTCGGCACCGGCCCGTATGCCGTGGTGCGTAACAATCAGAACCAGCTCAAGATCCACGCCTTTGAGGACTATTTTGGCTACCGGGCGCTGATCGATGAGGTGAACGTCTGGGTGCTACCGGAAATTAGCGAAGAGCCCAACGGCGGCCTGACGCTGCAGGGGAATACCGAAAGCGAAAAGGCGGTGGAGAGTCGTCTGGAAGAGGGGTGCTACTATCTGCTGTTCGACTCGCGAAGCCCGCTGGGCGCCAACGACGCGGTGCGTCGCTGGTTAAGCTATCTGTTCCAGCCCGCGAACCTGCTCTACCATGCGGGCGAACACTACCAGGGCAACTGGTTTCCCGCCTACGGCCTGCTGCCGCGCTGGCATCACGCCAGCAACCACGCCAGCGACAAGCCGGCGGGGCTGGAGACGGTCACCCTCACCTATTACCGCGATCACGTCGAACACCGGGTGATCGGCGGGATCATGCGCGACCTGCTGGCCACGCATCAGGTGAAGCTGGAGATCCAGGAGCTGGAGTACGATGCCTGGCATCGCGGCGAGGTAGTCAGCGATATCTGGCTCAACAGCGTTAACTTCACCTTGCCAATCGAATTCTCGCTATTCGCCTATCTGTACGAAGTCCCGCTGATTCAGCGCTGCATCCCCATCGACTGGCAGGAAGACGCCAGCCGCTGGCGCGCGGGAGAGTTTAATCCGGCCACCTGGAGTCAGCGCCTGCTGGCCAGCCAGCATATCGTGCCGCTGATCCATCACTGGCTGATGATTCAGGGCCAGCGCAGTATGCGCGGCGTGCGGATGAACACCCTCGGCTGGTTCGATTTTAAATCCGCATGGTTTGCGCCGCCGGAGCCGTAAGCGCTTTCCGTCATCTGACAAAATCATTACACTAAGGCCGTTCTCAACGGGGTGCTAATAAACATACGCAATATCATTCAAGTTGCATCAAGGCAGCAAGCGGGTGAATCCCCTGGAGCATAGATAACTATGTGACTGGGGTGAACGCGCGAAGCTAACGCAGATGCGGCTTGAAGGATGAAGCGTATGGGCTGAGAAAATACCCGTCGAACCTGATCCGGATAACGCCGGCGAAGGGATTTGAGGCTCACTCAAAATCCTTTGCCACCCCTTTTTTCTGAGGTGCAAAGTGTTGAAAAAATTACTCCCGCTGCTGGCGCTGGTCGCCATGCCCGCTCTGGCTAAGCCTGTCCTCACCGTCTATACCTATGACTCCTTCTCTGCCGACTGGGGCCCCGGCCCGGCGGTCAAAAAAGCGTTTGAAGCGGACTGCGGCTGCGAGCTGAAGTACGTCGCGCTGGAAGATGGCGTTTCGCTGCTCAATCGTCTGCGCATGGAAGGCAAGAACAGCAAGGCTGACGTCGTGCTTGGCCTTGATAACAACCTGCTGGAAGCCGCGGCGCAGAGTAAACTGTTTGCCAAAAGCAACGTACCCGCCAGCGCGGTCAGCGTGCCGGGCGGCTGGGATAACGACATCTTTGTCCCCTACGACTACGGCTATTTCGCCTTCGTCTATGACAAAAACAAACTGGCCAACCCGCCGAAGAGCCTGAAAGAGCTGGTCGAGAGCCCGCAAAAATGGCGGGTCATCTATGAAGATCCGCGCACCAGCACCCCGGGGCTGGGGCTGCTGCTGTGGATGCAAAAGGTCTATGGCGATAAAGCGCCCGAGGCCTGGCAGAAGCTGGCGGCGAAAACCGTTACCGTCACCAAGGGCTGGAGCGAAGCCTACGGTCTGTTCCTGAAAGGGGAAAGCGACCTGGTCTTGAGCTACACCACCTCGCCGGCCTACCACATGATTGAAGAGAAGAAAGACCACTATGCGGCGGCGAACTTCGCCGAAGGCCACTATCTGCAGGTCGAAGTTGCCGCCCGCACCGCCGCCAGCAAGCAGCCGGAACTGGCGGAAAAATTCCTCAAATTCATGGTCTCGCCTGGCTTCCAGAACGCCATCCCCACCGGCAACTGGATGTATCCGGTGACCCAGGTCGCGCTGCCGGCCGGTTTTGCAAGCCTGGTAAAACCGCAGACCACGCTGACGTTTACCCCGCAGCAGGTCGCCAGCGAGCGTCAGACCTGGATTAGCGCATGGCAACGCGCCGTCAGCCGCTAAACCTGAGCGGGCTGCTGCCGGGCCTGTTCGCCGCTACGCTGCTCTGCGCCGTCGCGCTGGCGGCGTTTCTGGCGCTGTGGTTCAGCGCCCCCGGCGCGGGCTGGCGGACGGTCTTCAGCGATAGCTACCTCTGGCATGTGGTGCGCTTCTCCTTCTGGCAGGCGTCGCTGTCAGCGCTGCTCTCGGTGGGGCCGGCTATCTTTCTCGCCCGCGCGCTTTATCGGCGTCGCTTCCCCGGCCGCACGTTGCTGCTGCGTCTGTGCGCGATGACCCTGATCCTGCCGGTGCTGGTGGCGGTGTTCGGCATCCTCAGCGTCTATGGCCGCCAGGGCTGGCTGGCCTCGCTGTTTCACACTTTCGGCTGGCAGTGGGATTTCTCACCTTACGGCCTGCAGGGCATCCTGTTGGCGCACGTCTTTTTCAATATGCCGATGGCCACCCGCCTGCTGCTGCAGGCGCTGGAGAACATTCCCGGCGAGCAGCGGCAAATTGCCGCCCAGCTTGGCATGCGCGGCTATGCCTTCTTCCGCCTCGTCGAATGGCCATGGATGCGCCGGCACATTCCCGCCGTCGCCGCGCTGATTTTTATGCTCTGCTTTGCCAGCTTCGCCACCGTGCTGTCGCTGGGCGGCGGCCCGAAGGCCACCACGATTGAGCTGGCTATCTACCAGGCGCTGAGCTTTGACTACGATCCGGCGCGAGCGGCAATGCTGGCGTTGATTCAGATGCTCTGCTGCCTCGGGCTGGTGCTGCTCAGCCAGCGCCTCAGTAAAGCGGTGGCTATCGGCGTCAGCCATGTCCGCGGCTGGCGTGACCCTGACGATCGCCTGCATAGCCGGCTGAGCGATGGGTTGCTGATCGGCGCCGCCCTGCTGCTGCTGCTGCCGCCGCTGCTGGCGGTCATCGTCGACGGGGTCAACCGCAATATGCTGGACGTGCTGGCGCAGCCCGCCCTCTGGCAGGCATTAACGACTTCCCTGCGCATCGCCATCGCCGCCGGGCTGTTGAGCGTGACCCTGACAATGATGCTGCTATGGAGCAGTCGCGAGCTGCGCGCCCGCCAGCGGCCGCTGGCCGGGCAGGCGATGGAGCTGAGCGGCATGCTGATCCTTGCCATGCCGGGCATCGTGCTGGCTACCGGCTTCTTTCTGCTGCTCAATAACAGCATCGGCCTGCCGGAGTCCGCCGACGGCATCGTCATCTTTACCAACGCTCTGATGGCGATCCCCTACGCGCTTAAAGTGCTGGAAAACCCGATGCGCGACATTGCCGTCCGCTACAATATGCTGTGCCAGTCGCTGGGGATCGAAGGCCTGACGCGACTGCGGGTCATCGAACTTCGCGCGCTCCGGCGCCCCCTAGCCCAGGCGTTAGCCTTCGCCTGCGTGCTGTCGATTGGCGACTTCGGCGTGGTGGCGCTGTTCGGCAACGAGGCGTTCCGCACCCTGCCTTTCTATCTCTACCAGCAGATAGGCGCCTACCGCAGCCAGGACGGCGCCGTCACCGCTCTGCTTCTGCTGCTGCTCTGTTTCTTATTATTTACGCTGATTGAAAAACTTCCGGGGCGTGATGCTAAAACTCAATGATGTGACATGGCTGTACCAGCATCTGCCGATGCGCTTTACTCTCGACGTCGCGCGCGGCGAGCGCATCGCGGTGCTCGGCCCCAGCGGCGCCGGAAAGAGCACCCTGCTGAATCTGATCGCCGGTTTTCTGCCGCCCGCCAGCGGCAGCCTGCAGATTAACGGCGAGACGCATCACGCGACGCCGCCGGCGCAGCGTCCGGTCTCGATGCTGTTCCAGGAGAATAACCTGTTTAACCATCTGACCATTCGGCAGAATATCAGCCTCGGGATCCACCCTGGCCTGAAACTGAGCCGCGAACAGCAGCAGAAAGTCACGGCGATTGCCGTCCAGATGGGAATTGATGCCCTGCTTGACCGCCTGCCGGGAGCGCTCTCCGGCGGTCAACGGCAGCGCGCGGCGCTGGCCCGCTGTCTGGTGCGCCAGCAGCCGGTGCTGCTGCTGGATGAACCCTTCTCGGCGCTCGACCCGGCGCTGCGTCAGGAGATGCTGGCGCTGGTGGCGGATGTCTGTGAACAGCAGCAGCTCACCCTGCTGATGGTTTCGCACAGCGTGGAAGATGCCGCGCGCATCGCGCAGCGCTCGATTGTGGTCGCCGAAGGGCGCATTGTCTGGGATGGCGCTACCGCCGAGCTGTTAAGCGGCCGCAGCAGCGCCTCGCATCTGATGGGGATCAGCGCGCGATAACCTTGTGCAGGATCGCCAGATAGACCGGCATCAGCGGATGGCGGAAGACAAATGTTAACGCCGTTGCCGCCAGCGCGACCATACACGGCGCCAGCCACAGCAGACGCCCGCGCGGCAGCCAGCGGGACAGCCGATCGCCAGACGTTTTCGCGCTCCGCCACAGCCGCCAGCACAGCCACCCCGCCAGCCAGGCCAGCAGCGCCGCCCCCAGCAGCAGCCATTGAAAGCTGGCGCTGTTTTCATCGGCCGGAATATCAATCGCCGCGCCGGCGAGAATCCCCGGCAGGAAATAGAGCGGCGGCCAGAGCAGGCAGCCGATAATATTCGGGAGCACGAATTTGGCCACCGGCAGGTCGAGCATCCCGGCGACCATCGGCACCAGCGGACGCGTCGGCCCGACAAAGCGGCCAATCAGGATGGTGATCATGCTGTGCTGGTGCAGCGCATGCTCGGTTTTTTCCAGCAGGGCGCGGTTTTTCTTCATGAACGACCAGCGGTGCAGCGGCTTTTTAAAGCGCCAGCCGAGCCAGAATGAGATCCAGTCTCCCAGCAGACAGCCCACGATCCCCGCCAGCCACGCCTGCCAGAAATTAACCTCACCGCCGCCAATCAGCGCCCCAAGGCCGGCCATCATCACCGTTCCGGGTAAAATAAGCCCCACCAGCGCCAGCGACTCGAGAAAGGCCACCAGCATCACGGCTAACAACGAGTAGACCGTGGATTGGGTAATAAAGTGTTCGAGCAATGCTTGCATAATGTACCCGGTTAAAAAACGAAGCCCGGATTCTCCGAAGCCATCGCGCCGTCGTCAAGCCAACAATTGTCTTAAGAGTTTACTGGCTGTGACATTTAAGCGGGTCATCATTTCACTTTCTTTACTTTTTATTCACATCCCGCGCGGAATTCGCTCGGGCTGGCGCCGGTGCATTTTTTGAACACGCGGGAAAAATAGAGCTGATCTTCAAAGCCGACGTTGCGCCCGACGGTGGCGATCGGCATCCGCGTGGTGCTCAGCAACAGTTTGGCCTGGCTGATGCGCTGGTCTTCACGCCAGCCGAGCACGCTGATCCCCAACTGCTGGCGGAACAGGTGCGACAGACGCGAGGGCGACAGGCAGACGTGCTGGGCGACGCTGGCGATATCAAAATGGCTGTCCGCCAGATGGTCGCTGATGTACTGGCAGGCGTCGCGCACCCGGTTATCCAGCGGCGGATGCAGCGATTCGTTGATCGCCTCCATCCGCCGCAGCAGGAGCTGTTCCAGCAGATTAATCGCCAGCAGTTCGGAATAGCGCCCCGCCCCCTGTCCGGCATCGACTATCTGGCCGAACAGCTCGCCAAAGCGCGCCTGCCACTGTTCGTCCGGACGGAAAAAGCCGGTCTGGGCGAAGATGGTCGGCCAGTTGAGCCACTCGTGCCAGTAGGCGCGCGGGCGGAAGTAGACCCACTGGTGATACCACTCGCTGGCGTCGGGATGGCGGCCGTAGTGATGGATCTCCCCCGGCGGGAACAGCAGCATATCGCCCGGCCGGCAGACAAACTGCTCGCCGTGGTTGTTGATCACCCCCTCGCCGCGGATCGTCAGGTTGAGGATATAGCCTTTCATACCCAGCGGGCGGTCGATAAAAAAATCCAGGTATCCCTGCGCCTCAATCGGCGTCAGACCGGTGACCAGATGAGCGTTAAAAGAGTAGCCCGGCAGCAGCGGATCGTTTTGCGTTTCGGCCATACGCGTGGTTCTCCCCGAAGGTATTAGTGACACCAATTGTCCATATTCATCATTTTATCGCTCTCGGCCCTGTCACGACTGCGACGGCAGTGGGAATTTCGCTAAAAAGCCGCACAGCAAGCGAAAAAAGCGCCAGCGGCGTGCATTCCACCGTGATATGCCGGGTAACAAAAGTGTCTATAAATACGGCAGGAAAGTCCACATCGAATATTTGCACGGCGTCACACTTTGCGAGGTGACAGCAAAATAATCCATAAGATTAGCGAATCCGGCCTGACGGATTTTGCCGGGGATATCTACTGTTGCTGCATGAATGATTTCTGCATGGAGTAACAAGATGGCAATTGCGATTGGCCTCGACTTTGGTAGTGACTCAGTCCGCGCCCTGGCGGTGGAATGCGCCTCCGGCGCAGAACTGGCGGCAAGCGTGGAGTGGTATCCACGCTGGCGGGAAGGACAGTATTGCGATGGCGCTAACAACCGGTTCCGCCACCACCCGCGAGATTACATCGAGTCCATGGAAGCGGCGCTGAAAAGCGTACTTGCCTCCCTGAGCGCCGAACAGCGCGCCGACGTCGTGGGCATTGGCGTCGACAGCACCGGCTCAACCCCGGCTCCCGTTGATGCCGAGGGCAACGTGCTGGCGCTGCGCGAAGAATTCGCTGACAACCCTAACGCCATGTTTGTCCTGTGGAAGGATCACACCGCGGTCGAGGAAGCCGAGGCGATCACCCGCCTGTGCCACCAGCCGGGCAAAGAGGATTACTCGCGCTATATTGGCGGGATCTACTCCAGCGAATGGTTCTGGGCCAAAATCCTCCACGTCACCCGGGAAGATAGCGCCGTCGCCCAGGCAGCCGCCTCGTGGGTGGAGCTTTGCGACTGGGTACCCGCCCTGCTCTCCGGCACCACCCGTCCGCAGGATCTGCGCCGCGGCCGCTGCAGCGCCGGGCATAAATCCCTGTGGCATGAAAGCTGGGGCGGTCTGCCGCCGGCCAGCTTCTTCGATGAGCTTGATCCCATCATTAACCAGCATCTGGCCTGGCCGCTGTTCACCGATACCTGGACGGCCGATGTGCCGGTCGGCACGCTGAGCGCAGAGTGGGCCCAGCGCCTGGGCCTGTCGCAGACCGTGGCCATCTCCGGCGGCGCCTTCGACTGCCATATGGGCGCCGTGGGCGCCGGCGCGCAGTCTAACGCGCTGGTGAAAGTCATCGGCACCTCCACCTGCGACATTCTGATTGCCGATAAAGAGAGCGTCGGCGACCGCACGGTCAAAGGCATCTGCGGCCAGGTCGACGGCAGCGTAGTCCCGCACTTTATCGGTATGGAGGCAGGCCAGTCCGCCTTCGGCGATATTTACGCCTGGTTCGGTCGCATTCTCGGCTGGCCGCTGGAGCAGCTAGCCCAGCAGCAGCCAGCGTTGCGGGAGCAAATCAAAGCCAGCCAAAAACAGTTACTGCCGGCGCTCACCGAAGCCTGGGCCAACAATCCATCGCTGGAGCATCTGCCGGTGGTGCTTGACTGGTTCAACGGCCGCCGCACGCCGAATGCCAACCAGCGCCTGAAAGGGGTGATCACCGACCTTAACCTGGCCACCGACGCGCCGGCGCTGTTCGGCGGTCTGATCGCCGCCACCGCCTTCGGCGCCCGCGCCATTATGGAGTGCTTCACCGAGCAGGGGATCCCGGTTAACAACGTCATGGCGCTTGGCGGTATCGCGCGGAAAAACCAGGTCATCATGCAGGCCTGCTGCGACGTGCTGAACCGTCCGCTGCAAATTGTCGCCTCCGATCAGTGCTGCGCGCTGGGGGCGGCTATCTTCGCCGCCGTCGCCGCCGGTGTCTATGAGGATATTCCAGCCGCCCAGCAGCGGATGGCAAGCCAGGTGGAAACCACCCTGCAGCCGCGCCCGGCGCAGGCACAGCGTTTCGAACAACTCTATCAGCGCTACCAACAGTGGTCGGTCAGCGCCGAACAACACTATCTCCCTTCGGCTGCAAAGGCGGAAAAAGCCCCGCAATCTCAGGCAGCGCTCACCCATTAAGGATACGAAAATGACGATTTTTGATAACTATGAAATATGGTTCGTTATTGGCAGCCAACATCTGTACGGCCCGGAAGCCCTGCGCCAGGTGACGAAGCATGCCGAACATGTGGTGAACAGCCTGAATGCGGAAGCCAAACTGCCGTGCAAACTGGTCCTTAAGCCGCTGGGCACCACCCCGGACGAAATCACTCACATCTGCCGCGACGCTAACTACGATGACAAATGCGCCGGGTTAGTGGTCTGGCTGCACACCTTCTCGCCGGCAAAAATGTGGATCAACGGCCTGACCATTCTCAACAAGCCGCTGCTACAGTTCCATACGCAGTACAATGCCGCGCTGCCCTGGGACAGCATCGATATGGACTTTATGAACCTGAACCAGACCGCGCATGGCGGCCGCGAGTTCGGCTTCATCGGCGCCCGTATGCGCCAGCAGCACAGCGTGGTGACCGGCCACTGGCAGGATAAAGAGGCCCACCAGCGCATCGGTGGCTGGATGCGCCAGGCGGTCTCCAAACAGGATACTCGCCATCTGAAAGTGTGCCGTTTCGGCGATAACATGCGCGAAGTGGCGGTGACCGACGGCGATAAAGTCGCGGCGCAGATCAAGTTTGGCTTCTCAGTGAACACCTGGGCGGTCGGCGATCTGGTGCAAGTGGTCAACAGCGTCAGCGACGGCGATATCAGCGCCCTGGTCGATGAATACGAGAGCAGCTATCGTCTGACCCCGGCGGCGCAGGTTCACGGCGACAAGCGTCAGAACGTGCTGGACGCCGCGCGCATTGAGCTGGGGATGAAACGCTTCCTCGAACAGGGTGGTTTCCACGCCTTTACCACCACCTTTGAAGATCTCCACGGCCTGAAACAGCTCCCGGGGCTCGCCGTACAGCGCCTGATGCAGCAGGGCTACGGCTTTGCCGGCGAGGGCGACTGGAAAACCGCCGCTCTGCTTCGCATCATGAAGGTGATGTCAACTGGTCTGCAGGGCGGCACCTCCTTTATGGAGGATTACACCTACCACTTCGACAACGGCAACGATCTGGTGCTCGGCTCGCACATGCTGGAAGTGTGCCCGACGATCGCCACCGCCGAGAAACCGATCCTCGACGTCCAGCCGCTGGGCATCGGCGGCAAAGCGGATCCGGCGCGCCTGATCTTCAATACTCAGACCGGCCCGGCGATTGTCGCCAGCCTGATCGACCTGGGAGACCGCTTCCGTCTGCTGGTCAATACCATCGAAACCGTCCCGACCCCGCACGACCTGCCGAAGCTGCCGGTGGCTAACGCCCTGTGGAAAGCGCAGCCGGATCTGCGTACCGCTTCGGAAGCCTGGATCATCGCCGGCGGCGCGCACCATACCGTCTTCAGCCATGCGCTGAACCTCGACGATATGCGCCAGTTCGCCGAACTGAATGATATCGAGCTGACGGTCATCGACAACGACACCCGTCTGCCGGCCTTCAAAGACGCGCTGCGCTGGAATGAAGTCTATTACGGTTCAAAACGCTAAGAGGTCGCCCCCTCACCCTACCCCTCTCCCCGCCGGGGAGAGGGTACCGGCCTGGCGCGATACCGCCTTTCTCCCTCTCCCGACGGGAGAGGTTCGGGGTGAGGGATACCCGACTCGCCTGCTATTCGGAGCACACTATGTTAGAAGATCTTAAACGCCAGGTGCTGGAAGCCAACTTAGCGCTGCCGCAGCATAATCTGGTGACCTTAACCTGGGGCAACGTCAGCGCCGTCGACCGCGACCAGGGCGTTCTGGTTATCAAACCCTCCGGCGTGGATTACCGCGTGATGACCGCCGACGATATGGTGGTGGTCAGTCTGGAGAGCGGCGAAGTGGTGGAGGGTAAGAAGAAACCCTCGTCGGATACCCCGACCCATCGCCTGCTGTATCAGGCCTTCCCGACGCTGGGCGGCATTGTGCATACCCATTCGCGCCACGCCACCATCTGGGCGCAGGCCGGGCAAGCTATTCCGGCGACCGGCACCACCCACGCCGACTATTTCTATGGTCCGGTGCCCTGCACCCGGCTGATGACCGATGCGGAGATCAACGGCGAATACGAATGGGAAACCGGCAAGGTGATTGTCGAAACCTTCCGCCAGCGCGAGATCGACCCGGCGCAGATGCCCGGCGTGCTGGTGCATTCCCACGGCCCGTTCGCGTGGGGTAAAAACGCCGAAGACGCGGTGCATAACGCCATCGTGCTGGAAGAGATCGCCTATATGGGCATCTTCTGCCGCCAGCTGGCGCCGCAGCTGCCGGATATGCAGCAGACGCTGCTGGATAAACACTATCTGCGTAAGCATGGGGCCAAAGCCTACTACGGCCAATAATCACCCTGCTCGCGCTGCGTTTAGCAGGGCTACGGCTCTGCACCGTCTGGCAGACCGGATAAGGCGCAAGCCGAAATCCGGGGGCCACCTCAGCGCCGAATACCTGTATAAAATCCCAGCACTCATTGAGAAACCAGGCTATAATCAGGCCTGGTTTTTTTATCATCGAGAGCACCCGTGACCCAGCCACGAGCAGGTTTTCTACTCACCCGTCACTGGCGGGACACTCCGCAAGGCACCGAACTGTCCTTCTGGCTGGCCACCGACGACGGCCCGCTGCAGGTCACGCTGCCGCCGCAGGAGTCCGTCGCCTTTATCCCCGAAGCGCAGCGGGCGCAGGCTGAGCGACTGCTGCAGGGTGAGAAAGGCTTCCGCTTCGCCTCGCTGGCCCTGAAAGATTTCCATCGCCAGCCGGTTGTCGGCCTCTACTGCCGCGCCCATCGTCAACTGATGCGTCTGGAGAAGATGCTCCGCGACAGCGGCGTCACCCTCTATGAGGGCGATATCCGTCCGCCGGAGCGCTACCTGATGGAGCGCTTTATTACCGCCCCGGTGTGGGTGGAAGGCGAAACGCGCGGCCCACAGCTGGTTAACGCGCGCATGAAACCTAATCCTGACTATCGCCCGCCGCTGAAATGGGTGTCGCTGGATATCGAAACCAGCCGCCACGGCGAGCTGTACTGCATCGGCCTGCAAGGCTGCGGTCAGCGGGTGGTCTACATGCTGGGCCCCGAACCGGAAACGCCGCCAGACGTCGATTTCGATCTGGTCTACGTCGCCAGTCGCTCCCTGCTGCTGGAAAAGCTCAACGCCTGGTTTGCCGATCACGACCCCGACGTGCTGATCGGCTGGAACGTGGTGCAGTTCGATCTGCGCGTCCTGCAAAAGCATGCCGAACGCTACCGCATCCCGCTAAGGCTCGGCCGCGGCAACAGCGAGCTGGAGTGGCGCGAGCACGGTTTTAAGAACGGTGTCTTCTTCGCCCAGGCCCACGGCCGGCTGATTATTGACGGCATCGACGCGCTGAAATCGGCGTTCTGGAATTTCTCCTCCTTTTCGCTGGAGGCGGTGGCCCGCGAGCTGCTGGGCGAAGGCAAAGCCATCGACAACCCATGGGATCGGATGGACGAGATCGATCGCCGCTTCCATGAAGATAAACCGGCGCTGGCCATCTATAACCTACAGGACTGCGAGCTGGTGACGCGGATCTTCCACAAAACAGAGATCATGCCATTTCTACTCGAGCGGGCGACGGTCAACGGCCTGCCCGCCGATCGCCACGGCGGCTCGGTCGCCGCCTTCAGCCACCTCTATTTTCCGCGCATGCACCGCCTGGGCTACGTGGCGCCGAACCTCGGCGACGTGCCGCCCCAGGCGAGCCCCGGCGGCTATGTGATGGACTCCCGCCCCGGCCTGTATGACTCGGTGCTGGTGCTGGACTACAAGAGCCTGTATCCGTCGATCATTCGCACCTTTTTAATCGATCCGGTCGGCCTGGTGGAGGGCCTGGCGCAACCCGATGACCAGCACAGCATTGAGGGCTTCCTCGGCGCCCGCTTCTCGCGAGACAAGCACTGCCTGCCGGGGATTGTCAGCCAGATCTGGCACGGCCGCGATGAAGCCAAGCGCCAGCACAATAAGCCGCTCTCCCAGGCGCTGAAGATCATCATGAACGCTTTTTACGGCGTGCTGGGCACCAGCGCCTGCCGCTTCTTCGACCCACGTCTCGCCTCGTCGATCACCATGCGCGGCCACGCGATCATGCGTCAGACTAAAGCGTTAATTGAAGCCAATGGTTATGACGTCATCTACGGCGATACCGACTCCACCTTCGTCTGGCTTAAGCGCCCGCACAGCGAAGCGCAGGCGGCGGAGATCGGCCGGACGCTGGTGAACGACGTCAACGCCTGGTGGGCGCAGGAGCTTGGCAAACTCCAGCTAACCAGCGCCCTGGAGCTGGAATACGAAACCCACTTCTGCCGCTTTTTGATGCCGACGATCCGCGGCGCCGATACCGGCAGCAAGAAGCGTTACGCCGGAATGATTCAGGAGGGCGACGGCCAGCGCATGGTTTTCAAGGGTCTGGAAACGGTGCGCACCGACTGGACGCCGCTGGCCCAGCAGTTTCAGCAGGAGCTGTACCTGCGCATTTTCCGCAACCAGCCCTATCAGGATTATGTGCGGGAGACTATCGCCAGGCTGATGAACGGCGAGCTCGATGAGCAGCTGGTTTATCGCAAACGCCTGCGTCGGCCGCTGGCGGAGTATCAGCGCAACGTGCCGCCGCACGTGCGCGCCGCGAGGCTTGCCGATGAGCACAACCTGAAGCGGGGTCGGGCGCAGCAGTATCAGCAACGCGGCACCATCAAATACGTCTGGACCACCGGCGGTCCGGAACCGGTGGATTATCAGCAGTCGCCACTCGATTACGACCACTATTTGTCAAAGCAGCTGCAGCCGGTAGCGGAAGGGATCCTGCCCTTCGTCAACGACGACTTTGCTACAATAGTGACAGGACAGCTGGGGCTATTTTGATTTTTTCTCACCCATTCCGCGGGCGCAGAAGCCTGAAAATGAACCGTGAGGAGGACGTGACGAACGTTCTGCCATCCAGTAATATAGCGCCCTTTCCATTCCTGGCCCCAATTTTGACGCATCTCCGGTTGTACATGGAGATGATCAACTATTGCCTGCAATTAAAGAACTAAAGAGCCGAACATATATGCCTTTTACACTTGGTCAACGCTGGATTAGCGACACAGAGAGCGAACTAGGATTAGGGACGGTGGTAGCGCTGGATGCGCGCATGGTCACTCTCCTTTTCCCCGCCATCGGCGAAAACCGTCTGTACTCACGCAACGATTCCCCGATCACTCGCGTGATGTTTAACCCGGGCGACACCATTACCAGCCACGAAGGCTGGCAGCTCCACGTTGACAAAGTGCATGAAGAGAACGGGCTGCTGTCCTACACTGGCACCCGCCTCGATACCCAGGAAGCGAACGTCACCCTGCGTGAAGTGCTGCTCGACAGCAAACTGGTGTTCAGCAAGCCGCAGGACCGCCTGTTCGCCGGACAAATCGACCGCATGGACCGCTTTGCCCTGCGCTACCGCGCGCGCAAGTTCCAGAGCGAGCAGTACCGCATGCCGTGGAGCGGCCTGCGCGGCCAACGCACCAGCCTGATCCCGCATCAGCTGAACATCGCCCACGACGTGGGCCGTCGTCACGCGCCACGCGTCCTGCTGGCCGATGAAGTGGGCTTAGGTAAAACCATCGAAGCCGGGATGATCCTGCACCAGCAGCTGCTCTCCGGCGCCGCCGAGCGCGTACTGATTGTGGTTCCAGAAACTCTCCAGCACCAGTGGCTGGTGGAGATGCTGCGCCGCTTCAACCTGCGCTTCTCGCTGTTTGACGACGAGCGCTACGCCGAAGCGCAGCATGACGCCTACAACCCGTTCGAAACCGAACAGCTGGTGATCTGCTCTTTAGACTTCGTGCGCCGCAGCAAGCAGCGTCTGGAGCACCTGTGCGACGCCGAGTGGGACCTGATGGTGGTCGATGAAGCGCACCATCTGGTGTGGAGCGAAGACGCCCCGAGCCGCGAATATCAAGCTATTGAACAGCTGGCCGAGCGCGTGCCGGGCATTCTGCTGCTGACCGCGACGCCGGAACAGCTGGGGATGGAGAGCCACTTTGCGCGCCTGCGCCTGCTGGATCCGAACCGCTTCCACGATTTCGCGCAGTTTGTCGAAGAACAGCAGAACTACCGTCCGGTGGCCGACGCTGTCGCTCTGCTGCTGGCGGGCAACAAGCTAAGCGATAGCGAACTCAATACCCTCGGCGATCTAATCGGCGAGCAGGATATCGAGCCGCTGCTGCAGGCCGCCAACAGCGATCGCGAAGACGCTCAGGCCGCGCGCCAGGAGCTGGTCTCGATGCTGATGGACCGCCACGGCACCAGCCGCGTGCTGTTCCGTAACACCCGTAACGGCGTCAAAGGTTTCCCGAAACGCGAGCTGCACACCATTCGCCTGCCGCTGCCGACCCAGTACCAGACCGCCATCAAAGTATCCGGCATCATGGGCGCCCGCAAAACCGCGGAAGAGCGCGCGCGCGACATGCTCTACCCGGAGCAGATCTATCAGGAATTTGAAGGCGATACCGGCACCTGGTGGAACTTTGACCCGCGCGTCGAGTGGCTGATGGGCTACCTGACCAGCCATCGCTCGCAGAAGGTACTGGTGATTTGCGCCAAAGCCGCCACCGCGCTCCAGCTGGAGCAGGTGCTGCGCGAGCGCGAAGGTATCCGCGCCGCCGTGTTCCATGAAGGGATGTCGATTATCGAACGCGACCGCGCCGCGGCGTGGTTTGCTGAAGAAGACACCGGCGCCCAGGTGCTGCTGTGCTCCGAGATCGGCTCCGAAGGACGCAACTTCCAGTTCGCCAGCAACCTGGTGATGTTCGATCTGCCGTTTAACCCGGATCTGCTGGAGCAGCGTATCGGCCGTCTCGACCGTATCGGCCAGGCGCACGATATCCAGATCCACGTCCCGTACCTGGAAAAGACCGCGCAGTCGGTGCTGGTGCGCTGGTATCACGAAGGCCTCGACGCCTTTGAACATACCTGCCCGACCGGACGGACCGTCTACGACAGCGTCCATGACGAGCTGATCAACTACCTTGCGGCGCCGGAATCCACCGACGGCTTTGACGATCTGATCAAATCCTGCCGCCAGCAGCATGACGCTCTGAAAGCGCAGCTGGAGCAGGGCCGCGACCGTCTGCTGGAGATCCACTCCAACGGCGGCGAGAAAGCCCAGGCCCTGGCGGAGAGCATCGAAGAGCAGGATGACGACACCAGCCTGATCGCCTTCTCGATGAACCTGTTCGATATCGTCGGCATCAACCAGGACGACCGCGGGGAAAACCTGATCGTCCTCACCCCTTCCGACCATATGCTGGTGCCGGATTTCCCGGGCCTGCCGGAGGACGGTTGCACCATCACCTTCGAGCGTGACGTGGCGCTGTCCCGTGAAGACGCGCAGTTCATCACCTGGGAACACCCGCTGATCCGCAACGGCCTCGACCTGATCCTCTCCGGCGATACCGGCAGCAGTACTATTTCCCTGCTGAAGAACAAGGCGCTGCCGGTCGGCACTCTGCTGCTGGAGCTGATCTACGTGGTCGAAGCGCAGGCGCCGAAGCAGCTGCAGCTCAACCGCTTCCTGCCGGCGACCCCGGTTCGCATGCTGCTGGATAAAAACGGCAACAACCTCGCCGGCCAGGTGGAGTTTGAAAGCTTCAACCGCCAGCTGAGCGCGGTCAATCGCCACACCGGCAGCAAGCTGGTCAACGCGGTGCAGCAGGACGTTCATGCCATTCTGCAGCAGGGCGAAGCGCAGATCGCCAAGGCGGCGCAGGGGCTGATCGACGCGGCGCGTAGTGAAGCCGACGATAAGCTGACGGCGGAGCTCTCCCGTCTGGAAGCGCTGAAGGCGGTCAACCCGAACATCCGTGACGACGAACTGGCGGCGATTGAAAGCAACCGCCAGCAGGTGCTGGAGGCGCTGGGACAGGCCGGATGGCGTCTGGACGCGCTGCGTCTGATCGTCGTCACTCACCAGTAACGGAACGCGAAATGGCGATGGAAAACTACAATCCGCCGCAGGATCCCTGGCTGGTGATCCTGTATCAGGATGAGCACATCATGGTGGTCAACAAGCCGAGCGGCTTGTTGTCCGTGCCGGGTCGTCTTGATGAGCATAAAGACAGCGTGATGACGCGCATTCAGCGCGACTTCCCGCAGGCCGAATCGGTGCATCGCCTTGATATGGCCACCAGCGGCGTGATTGTGGTGGCGCTGAATAAGGCGGCCGAGCGCGAACTGAAGCGCCAGTTCCGCGAGCGCGAGCCGAAGAAGCAGTACATCGCCCGCGTCTGGGGCCATCCGCAGCCGGCGGAGGGCCTGGTGGATTTACCGCTGATTTGCGACTGGCCGAACCGGCCAAAGCAGAAGGTGTGTTATGAAACCGGCAAAGCGGCGCAGACCGAGTATGAGGTGCTGGAGTACGCGGAAGATAATACCGCCCGCGTGCGCCTGAAGCCAATTACCGGACGGTCACACCAGCTGCGCGTGCATATGCTGGCGCTGGGACATCCGATCCTTGGCGACCGCTTTTACGCCACGCCGGAGGCGCTGGCGATGGCCCCGCGCCTGCTGCTTCACGCCGAGACGCTCACCATCACCCACCCCGCCTACGGCAACGCGATGACCTTCCGCGCGCCGCTCGACTTTTAAGACCTCCCCGGCAGCGCTCTGCTGCCGGGGAATGCTAACCCGTTAATCGCGGGCAAACCACGCGTCAATCATCTGCTCAACGCGGGCAACGACGAGATCGGTGTCGTGACGACGGCTACGCGCGCAGGCGTGCGCCGGCTCATCGCACAGCAGGCAGCGGCGCTGCGACTCGCCCAGCGACTGGCGTCCCACCTGCCCGCTCTGCGGACAGATCACATCGATATCCCACAAGCGTCCCAGCGGATGGCTCTGCTCTAGCGTACCGCACATCGCTTTGATTTCGCTGGCCGGATGCGCCACGCACCACAGCGCTTCAGGCCCGGTCGGCAGCCACAGCACCTGACGATCCAGCGTTTGCCAGCGGTGCTTCCAAAGCAGCTGATCGCAGGCCTGGAGGGCTACGCCCATCATGTTGCGATAGCGAATGCTGTCCTTCACCGCCCCGGGGGTTACCAGGGTCAGGGAAATAACAGGCTGCTGATAATGGGCCAACCAGTCGGCCTGGCGGGCTGCACGCTGCTCTTTCGCCGCCAGCAATGCGTCGATGCTGACGCCCGCCTGGGCGGGAGTATCCACTGACATTAATTCCTCTCCTACATATGATAAATGCGACAGCGCCTGGACTGTCATAATGATGGTTGCGATAGCCGATCGCGCGCTGATTGTAACGCTAAATGCGGAGCATTTAGGATACAGAACGCAGATATTTTCGGCGTTCTGTAGCGGAAAATAGCAGTTTTATCGCTGAGCGTAGCGTTATATCACGCCAGATAGTGGCTGAGGAACAGCAACCCCAGAGAGACATTTATCGCCCCGCCAATCCGGGTAGCGATCTGCGCGAACGGCATCAGGCTCATGCGGTTACCAGCGGTCAGGATCGCCACATCGCCGGTGCCGCCCTGCCCGCTCTGGCAACAGGAGACAATCGCCACATCGATCGGGTGCATCCCTATCTTTTTTCCGACCAGGAAACCGGTCGCCACCAGCGCGGAGACGGTGCTGACGATCACCAGCAGATTGGTGAAGGTGAAGGCGTTCACCAGCTCCTGCCACGGGGTGATCGCCACACCAACGGCAAAGAGGATCGGGTAGGTGACCGCGGTGCGGAAGAATTTATACACCATCTGCGATCCCTCCTGCAGGCGCGGAGACACCACATTAGCCAGCTTTAACAGCACAGCGAGAAACAGCATGCCCACCGGCGCCGGCAGACCAATCAGTTTGTGGCCGAGCATCCCCATCATATACAGCAGTACCGCCAGCAGCGCGCCGGAGGCCAGCGTCCCGACGTCGGTTTTACCGCTCATGCCTTCACTCTCGCCGAGGCTGCGGGTTTCATGGCTGCGGTTCGGCATCAGTTGCCCTTCGCCGGTCAGATGCGGGAAGCGCTTGCCGAGCTGGTTGAGGCAGCCGGAGATGACGATCGCCGTCAGGCTGCCGAGCATCACCATCGGCAACACCCGGCCCAGGGCCACCCCCTGCTCCATATGCATCAGCGCGGCATAGCCCATCGACAGCGGGATCGCCCCTTCCCCCACGCCGCCGGCCATGATCGGCAGCACGATAAAGAAGAACACCTGAAACGGCTCCATGCCCAGCAGCGTGCCAACGCCGATGCCCACCAGCATGCCGACCACCTCGCCGCACAGCATTGGGAAGAAGATCTTCAGGAAGCCCTGAATCAAGGTGGTGCGGTTCATACTCATGATGCTGCCGACGATAATGCAGCAGATATAGAGATAGAGGATGTTGGTGGATTTATAGAATTTGGTGGTGGATTCCACGACCACGTCTGGCAGCAGGCCGTAATGGACCAGCGCGGAAGGAATAAAAGTGGCGCAGATCGCCGCCGCGCCGAGTTTCCCCAGCACCGGCAGGCGTTTACCAAACTCGCCGCAGGCGAAGCCAAAGAAAGCCAGAGTGGCCACCATCACCACGATATCGCTCGGCAGTTTACCGCCAAGGCAATCGAGGGCAATCAGCCCCCCGGCCAGCAAAAACAGCGGCAGCGGGACGATCCCTACCTTCCAGTTATCCATGATGTGCCACCAGCGCTGCCTGAGCGTGGCTTTCGGCGTATTGATCGGTTCAAGGGTTGCAGAGAATGCATTGTCTGTCGTGCTCATAAATTCAGCCCTGTCGTTATTATTCATTTTCAGCGTAAAGGGACAGCGGCGTCGTTAATGTGAAGCTCCCCGAATTAAAAAAGAAGTTTTAATGGTCACTATGGTTTTTATGGTTTCTATTCGCGGATCCGCGCAGGGGTGATATATCTCTGATTTATTATCGTGGTTTTTATGGTTTTTATTTCCCATCACGCCTTATATCCACCGCAACTGCTGGCGGCAGCCCGCGCCTGCGCCACTGATCACAACTTTCCTTTAACATTTACGTCACGTGACAGAAAAATGATAGAGTGCCGGTATGGTGAATACGTCGTCTGGGACCTATGAAATTATCTTTTCAATATAAGCTGTTTATTTCGCTGGTCGCTTTTTTCTCAGTCCTCTTTATCGCACTGGGTATTTATTATTACTTTGATGCCAGCCGCCAGCTTTATCAGGAAATGAGCGCCCGGGCCAAAATTCAGGCCGAAGAGATAGCCCTGATGCCAAATTTACGTCAGCAGGTCAGCCGGCATGACCCACAGGCGATTCAGGCGTTTATGCAGCAAATCGCCGCCCATAGTGACGCCAGCTTTATCGTCATCGGCGACCGCCAGGGGGTGCATCTGTTTCATTCGGTCCATCCGGAGTGGGTCGGCACGCGGCTGGTTGGCGGCGACAACCAGGCGGTACTGGAGGGAAAATCCATTACCACCATTCGCAAAGGCGGACTTGGGGTCTCGCTGCGCAGCAAAACGCCGATCGTCGATGACGAGGGGCGGGTGATCGGCATTGTCTCCGTCGGCTACCTCACCAGCTATCTCGACAGCATTACCCTGACCAAAGTGATCAATATTTTTATCGCCGCCGTTCTGCTGCTCATCGCCCTGTTTATCTTCTCCTGGTACTTTACCCGCAGCATCAAAAAGCAGATTTTTTCGCTCGAGCCGCGGGAGATAGGCCTGCTGGTGCGACAGCAAAAAGCGATGATGGAGTCGATCTTTGAGGGGGTGATCGTCATCGATCGCCAGCGGCGCATTGAGGTGATAAACCATGCCGCCCGCAGCCTGCTGGGACTCAGCCAGCCCGCCAGTCAGCTGCGCGGTCAGTCGATTGACAGCGTGATTTCCCCGCAGCCCTTTTTCGCCAGCGGCGACATGCTTGAGCGCGACACCCACGATGAGCTGTGCCGCTTCAACCAGTTGACCGTGCTCGCCAGTCGGGTGCGCATTATGCTGGAGAATACCCTGCAGGGCTGGGTGATCACATTCCGTGACCGCAATGAAATCAATGCCCTCACCGCCCAGCTGAGCCAGGTGAAGCGCTATGTCGACAATCTGCGAATCATGCGCCACGAGCAGCTCAACCGGATGACTACCCTCTCCGGCCTGCTGCATATGGGCCATTATGACGAAGCGATCCGCTATATTCAGGCCCAGTCGGAACATGCTCAGGAGCTATTGGACTTTATCTCCTCGCACTTCCACTCGCCGACGCTGTGCGGTCTGCTGCTCGGCAAAGCCACCCGCGCCCGCGAAAAAGGCGTGGCGCTGAGCTTCGACCCGGCCTGCCGCATCGACCGTCCCCTGCCGTCGCTGATGGAATCCGAGCTGATCTCCATCATCGGCAACCTGCTGGATAACGCCATCGAAGCCACGCAGCGCGCCGAGCTTCCGCATGAGCCGGTGGAAGTCCTGATCCAGCTCAACGCCCGGGAGCTGATTATCGAAGTGGCCGACCGCGGCGTCGGCATCCGCCCCGATATCCGCGAGCGCATTTTTGAACGCGGCGTCACCACCAAAACCCGTGGCGATCACGGCATTGGTCTGTATCTTATTGAACATTATGTCACTCAGGCGGGCGGCACCATCGAAGTCGCCGATAACGCGCCGCGGGGAACGATCTTCACCCTGTTTATCCCGGCCGACGCACCTGCCCGTCCGCACCCGGAGGCCCACGATGCATCATGACCTGGTCGATGTGCTAATCATTGAAGATGAGAGCGAGCTGGCGCGCCTGCACGCCGAGCTTGTGCAGAAACACCCGCGCCTGCGGCTGGCGGGCATGGCGGCCTCCCTCGCCCAGGCCCGCCAGTTGCTCCACGCCACCCCGCCGCAGCTGGTACTGCTGGATAACTATTTGCCGGATGGCAAAGGGGTGACGCTGATGACCGATCCGGCGCTGGCGACCAGCCAATGCTCGGTGATCTTTATCACCGCCGCCAGCGATATGGAAACCTGCAGCCAGGCTATCCGCAACGGCGCCTTCGACTATATTCTTAAGCCGGTATCATGGAAGCGGCTAAGTCAGTCGCTGGAGCGTTTTATCCAGTTCTACGATCAGCAGCGGGAGTGGAAAATCGTCGATCAGCAGAACGTCGATTCCCTCTATCAACTGCAGGCGAAGAACTATCGCGTAGATAGTGGCAGCAAGGGGATTGAAGAGAAGACGCTGGCGCTGGTGCAGGGTCTGTTTAGCGGCCGGGAAGCGCACTGCTTTTCCGTTGATGAGGTGGTCAGCGCCGCCGGACTCAGCAAAACCACCGCCCGCCGCTATCTTGAACACGGCGTTGAGACCGGGTTTCTGGAGGTGGAGATGCTGTATGGAAAAATCGGCCATCCGCGGCGGCTGTATCGCCGCGCACAGGCCAAACGCTAACCCCTCTCGCCGGGCGAGGGGCTGAAAAACTCAGAAGCCGCGCTGTTCTTTGATCAGCTCCCAGGCCTTCTGGATCTCCTGGGCTTTCTGTTTGGCCATCTCCATCATCTCCGGCGGCAGCCCTTTCGCCACCAGCTTGTCCGGATGGTGCTCGTTCATTAGCTTACGATAGGCGCGCTTCACCGTCGCCGCGTCGTCAGTCGGTTTCACCCCCAGCACGTTGCAGGCGTCCTCCAGCGTTGGCCCGCGCTGCGCCTGCTGCCAGCCGGCGTTGCCGCCGTGCTGACCATAAGATTGCTGCTGCGAACCGCCGCCAAACTGGGCGCCGCCCTGCATCATTCGCAGGAATTGATCGAACTGGGCGCGAGAGATGCCAAGCTCATCGGCGATGACGAACAGCACTTCACGTTCGTTAGGGTGCAGTTCGCCGTCAGCGAACGCCGCCTGCAGCTGAATTTCCAGAAACATCCGAATCAGATCGAAGCGGCCAAAGCAGACGCTGCGCAGCTGGCGCATCTTCTCGCGCAGCGGATAATTGTCGGCTTTGCCGTCGCGAAACGCCTGCTGCGCCGCGGTACGCGAAGCGCCGTGCAGATTCATGCGATCCATCAGCACATTGGCGACGTGAATATCCGCCTCGGTAACGCGGCCCTTGGATTTGGTCAGATGCCCCATCACTTCAAAGGTGGTGGAAAAGAAGAGCGACTGACGCTCCTGCTGATTGGCGAAGAGATTCAACCGGCGGCTGCGCGCCCGGTCAAACATATGGCCGACCAGGAAGCCGAGCACCACGCCCCAGAACCCACCGCCCATCAGCAAAGCTACTGCCACGCCAATCACTTTACCCAAATACTGCATAGACTCCCCAACTGTTTGTCGCCGTTAAGCACGAATATGACCGCACGTTACCCGGCACTCGCGCCTCGGTCAATTGTGGGACATAGCCTATAATTTGCTTTATCATACTCGTCATTCAACAGGGTGCCTAACGCTCGGGCTCGAAACGGGCAGGATTAACACTAGCGTGATAAAGTTGAGTAAGTTAGGCTCTGACCGTTTGCAAGCCGCTGCCACAAGATGATGGAACAATAAATACAACGTATGAAAAAACGTATTCCCAGCCTCCTGGCTACGATGATTGCCAGCGCCTTGTATAGCCAACAAGGCCTCGCTGCCGATCTCGCAACGCAATGTATGCTTGGCGTGCCAAGCTTTGATCGTCCGCTCGTGGAAGGGCGGCCTGGCGATCTGCCGGTGACGATTAACGCCGATCATGCGAAGGGCAATTACCCGGACAACGCCGTCTTTACCGGCAACGTCGATATCAACCAGGGGAATAGCCGCCTCCGCGCCGACGAAGTTCAGCTGCATCAGCAGCAGGCCGCGGGCCAGGCGCAGCCGGTGCGCACGGTGGACGCGCTGGGCAACGTGCATTACGACGATAACCAGGTGATCCTCAAAGGACCAAAAGCCTGGTCGAATCTGAATACCAAAGATACCAACGTCTGGCAGGGCGATTATCAGATGGTCGGACGCCAGGGACGCGGTACTGCTGACCTGATGAAACAGCGCGGTGAAAACCGCTATACCATTCTGGAAAACGGCAGCTTTACCTCCTGTCTGCCGGGCTCCGACACCTGGAGCGTCGTGGGCAGCGAAGTTATCCACGATCGCGAAGAGCAGGTCGCCGAGATCTGGAACGCTCGCTTCAAGCTTGGCTCCGTGCCGATTTTCTACAGCCCCTACCTGCAGCTGCCGGTGGGCGATAAGCGTCGTTCAGGCTTCCTGATCCCGAACGCGAAATACAGCACCAAAAACGGCGTGGAATTCTCCCTGCCGTACTACTGGAACATCGCGCCAAACTTCGATGCCACCATCACCCCGCACTATATGAACAAGCGCGGCGGCGTGATGTGGGAAAACGAATTCCGCTACCTGACCCAGCTCGGCAGCGGCTTAACGGAGTTCGACTACCTGCCGTCGGATAAAGTCTACGAAGATGACCACTCCAGCGACAGCAACAGCCGACGCTGGCTGTTCTACTGGAACCACTCCGGGGTTATCGATCAGGTGTGGCGTCTGAACGCTGACTACACCAAGGTCAGCGATCCTGACTACTTCAACGATTTCAGCTCGAAGTATGGTTCCAGTACCGACGGCTATGCGACGCAGAAATTCAGCGCCGGGTATGTCAATCAGAACTTTGACGCCACGGTCTCAACCAAGCAGTTCCAGGTCTTCGATCGGGAGTCGAGCAACTCCTACTCGGCTGAGCCGCAGCTCGACATTAACTACTACCAGAACGATGTCGGTCCGTTCGATACCCATCTGTACGGCCAGGTCGCCCATTTTGTTAACTCGAATAACAACATGCCGGAAGCGACCCGCGTTCACTTCGAACCGACGATCAACCTGCCGCTGTCGAACGGCTGGGGCAGTCTGAATACCGAAGCCAAGCTGCTGGCGACCCACTACCAGCAGAGCAACCTCGATAAGTACAACGCCGCCAACGGCACGGACTACAAAGAATCCGTTAGCCGCGTGATGCCGCAGTTTAAAGTCGACGGCAAAATGGTCTTCGAGCGCGACCTGCAGGAGGGATTCACCCAAACGCTGGAACCGCGCATGCAGTATCTGTATGTGCCGTACCGCGATCAGAGTGAAATCGGCAGCTACGACTCCACGCTGTTGCAGTCGGACTACACCGGCCTGTTCCGCGACCGTACCTATAGCGGTCTCGACCGCATCGCGTCGGCCAATCAGGTCACTACCGGTATCACCTCGCGCGTGTATGACGCCGCCGCGGTGGAACGTTTTAATATTTCCGTTGGTCAAATCTACTATTTCACCGAGTCACGCACCGGTGATGACAACATCAACTGGGAGAACAACGACACCACGGGTTCACTGGTATGGGCCGGCGACACCTACTGGCGCATTGCCGATAACTGGGGTCTGCGCGGCGGGATCCAGTACGATACGCGTCTGGATAACGTCGCAACCGGTAACGGCACCATTGAATACCGTCGCGATGAAAACCGCTTAGTCCAGCTTAACTATCGTTACGCCAGCCCGGAATATATTCAGGCCACACTGCCGTCATATTCCACCGCGGCGCAATATAAAGAGGGTATCTCGCAGGTGGGGATGACCGCCAGCTGGCCGATCGTCGATCGCTGGTCCGTGGTCGGTGCCTACTACTACGATACCAATACCCGGAAAGCAGCAAACCAGATGTTGGGTGTCCAGTATAACTCCTGCTGCTACGCCATCCGTCTTGGCTACGAACGCAAAGTCAACGGCTGGGATAGCAACAACAACGGCGGCGAGAGCAAATACGACAACACCTTCGGAATCAATATCGAATTGCGCGGTCTGAGCTCTAACTACGGCCTCGGCACCCAGCAGATGCTGCGTTCGAACATTTTACCGTACCAGAGCTCCCTGTGATGCGGCTGGTTTACAACATCATCCGCATTTGCGGTTAATCGAAATGGAAAAAGTATGAAGAACTGGAAAACGCTGCTTCTCGGTATCGCCATGATCGCGAATACCAGTTTCGCTGCCCCCCAGGTGGTCGATAAAGTAGCGGCCGTCGTCAATAATGGCGTCGTGCTGGAAAGCGACGTCGATGGTTTGATGCAATCGGTTAAGCTCAATGCTGGTCAGGCTGGCCAACAGCTGCCGGATGACGCGACCCTGCGCCATCAGATCCTCGAAAGACTGATCATGGACCAGATCGTGTTACAGATGGGGCAGAAGATGGGCGTGAAGGTCTCTGACGACCAGCTCGATCAGGCCATCGCCAACATCGCTAAACAAAACAACATGACCATGGATCAGATGCGCAGCCGTCTGGCCTATGAAGGCATCAACTACAACACCTACCGTAACCAGATCCGTAAAGAGATGCTGATTTCGGAAGTGCGTAACAATGAAGTACGTCGTCGCATCACCGTGCTGCCGCAGGAAGTGGAAGCGCTGGCCAAACAGATCGGCGACCAGAACGACGCCAGCACCGAGCTCAACCTGAGCCACATCCTGATCCCGCTGCCGGAGAACCCGACCTCCGATCAAGTCGCCGCGGCCCAGGAGCAAGCGAATGCTATCGTTGAGCAAGCGCGCAACGGCGCCAACTTCGGTAAACTGGCGATCACCTACTCCGCCGACCAGCAGGCGCTGAAGGGCGGCCAGATGGGCTGGGGTCGTATCCAGGAGCTGCCGGGCATTTTCGCTCAGGCGTTAAGCACCGCGAAGAAAGGGGATATCGTCGGTCCGATCCGTTCCGGCGTCGGCTTCCACATTCTGAAAGTGAACGATCTGCGCGGCGGGACCCAGAACATCTCCGTCACTGAAGTACATGCCCGTCATATTCTGTTGAAGCCATCGCCAATCATGAACGATGCGCAGGCTCAGGCGAAGCTGGAGCAAATTGCCGCCGACATTAAGAGCGGGAAAACCACC
This sequence comes from Klebsiella sp. Q2, assembly GCF_009900705.1. NCBI lineage: Bacteria > Pseudomonadati > Pseudomonadota > Gammaproteobacteria > Enterobacterales > Enterobacteriaceae > Klebsiella > Klebsiella sp. Q2. The sequence continues at coordinate 194,618 of NZ_JAAABE010000006.1, forward strand.
TTCGCTAAAGCGGCGAAAGCGTATTCTGAAGATCCGGGCTCGGCGAACCAGGGCGGTGATTTAGGCTGGGCCACGCCGGATATCTTCGACCCGGCGTTCCGCGATGCGCTGATGCGTCTGAACAAAGGGCAGACCAGCGGACCGGTACACTCCTCCTTCGGCTGGCACCTGATCGAACTGCTGGATAGCCGTCAGGTCGACAGAACCGACGCCGCGCAGAAAGATCGTGCTTACCGTATGCTGATGAACCGCAAATTCTCTGAAGAAGCGGCAACCTGGATGCAGGAACAGCGCGCCAGTGCGTATGTTAAAATTCTGAGCAACTAATATCGATGCCTGATACCCATAAAGTTGTTATCACTCCCGGCGAACCCGCCGGGATTGGCCCTGACCTGGTCGTGCAGCTTGCCCAGCGCGACTGGCCAGTTGAGCTGGTGATCTGCGCCGACGGCGCCCTGTTAACTGACCGAGCCCAAAGGCTCGGTCTTCCTTTATCTCTCCTGCCATACGATCCTGCGCAACCGCCCGTTCCGCAGCGTGCCGGTACGTTGACGCTGCTTAACGTCCCGCTGAGCGTCCCGGCGGAGCCCGGCGTGCTGAACGTACAGAACGGCGCCTACGTGGTCGAGACGCTGGCGCGCGCCTGCGACGGCTGCCTGAGCGGCGAATTCGCGGCGTTAGTGACCGGCCCGGTGCACAAAGGCAACATCAACGACGCCGGCATCGCCTTCACCGGTCATACCGAGTTCTTCGAAGAGCGCGCGCAGGCCAGCAAAGTGGTGATGATGCTGGCGACCGAGGAGCTGCGGGTGGCGCTGGTGACGACCCATCTGCCGTTGAAAGCCATCAGCGAGGCGATAACGCCCGACCTGCTGCGCGAGATCATCACGATTCTCGATCACGACCTGCGCACGAAATTTGGTATTGCCCAGCCGCACGTGCTGGTTTGCGGGCTTAACCCGCATGCTGGCGAAGGCGGTCATATGGGAACGGAAGAGATAGACACCATCATTCCGGTGCTGGAAGAGATGCGCGCGAAGGGGATGAACCTCAGCGGTCCGCTGCCAGCTGACACCCTTTTCCAGCCCAAATACCTTGACCATGCCGATGCAGTACTCGCGATGTACCACGATCAGGGCCTGCCCGTGCTAAAATACCAAGGCTTTGGCCGCGGCGTGAACATTACGCTCGGTTTACCTTTTATTCGTACCTCCGTCGACCACGGCACCGCACTGGAATTAGCGGGCCAGGGAACAGCGGACGTCGGCAGTTTTATCACGGCGCTTAATCTCGCCATCAAAATGATTGTTAATATCCAATGAATAATCGAGTCCATCAGGGCCATTTAGCCCGTAAACGCTTCGGGCAGAACTTCCTTAACGATCAGTTTGTGATCGACAGCATCGTCTCGGCGATTAATCCGCAGAAAGGCCAGGCGATGGTTGAAATCGGCCCCGGTCTCGCCGCGCTGACCGAGCCGGTCGGCGAACGCCTTGACCAGTTGACCGTCATTGAGCTGGACCGCGATCTGGCGGCACGCCTGCAGACGCATCCGTTCCTCGGGCCGAAGCTGACCATCTATCAGCAGGATGCGATGACCATGAACTTCGGCGAACTGGCGGAGAAAATGGGTCAGCCGCTGCGCGTCTTCGGCAACCTGCCGTACAATATTTCGACCCCGCTGATGTTCCATCTGTTCAGCTATACTGATGCCATTGCCGATATGCACTTTATGCTGCAGAAGGAAGTGGTGAATCGTCTGGTTGCCGGACCGAACAGTAAGGCGTATGGTCGGTTAAGCGTGATGGCGCAATATTATTGCCAGGTGATCCCGGTACTCGAAGTGCCGCCGAGCGCGTTCACCCCGCCGCCTAAGGTCGATTCCGCGGTGGTCCGTCTGGTGCCGCACAGCACGATGCCGTATCCGGTCAAAGAGATCCGGGTGCTGAGCCGCATCACCACCGAAGCGTTCAACCAGCGCCGCAAGACCATCCGCAACAGTCTCGGCAATCTGTTCAGTGTGGAAGTGCTGACCGAGCTGGGCATCGACCCGGCCATGCGTGCAGAAAATATTTCCGTGGCGCAGTACTGCCAGATGGCCAACTGGCTGTCTGACAATCTGCCATCGAAGGAGAGCTAACCATGATTAATTCGCCTCGTGTTTGCGTCCAGGTGCAAAGCGTCTATATCGAATCGCAATCTTCTCCGGAAGAAGAGCGCTACGTCTTCGCTTATACCGTCACCATTCGCAATCTGGGGCGGAGTCAGGTTCAGCTGCTTGGCCGCTACTGGCTCATCACTAACGGCCACGGTCGTGAGACTGAAGTTCAGGGTGAAGGGGTGGTCGGCGAGCAACCGCATATTCCCGCCGGCGGTGAATATCAATATACCAGCGGCGCGGTCATTGAAACGCCGCTGGGAACCATGCAGGGTCATTATGAGATGATCGATATCGACGGCGCGCCGTTCCGTATCGAGATCCCTGTTTTCCGTCTCGCAGTTCCAACGCTCATTCATTAAAACAATGTCAACATACCTTATTGGCGACGTTCACGGTTGCTACGATGAACTGATCGCATTATTAGCGCAGGTTGAATTCGACCCGCGGAGCGATACGCTGTGGCTGACCGGCGATCTGGTAGCCCGTGGCCCGGGGTCGCTGGAGGTTCTGCGCTATGTCAAATCTCTGGGCGACAGCGTGCGACTGGTGCTGGGCAATCACGATTTACACTTGCTGGCGGTCTTCGCCGGCATCAGCCGCAACAAGCCGAAGGATCGTCTGAAATCACTGCTGGAAGCGCCGGATGCCGATGAGCTGCTTAACTGGCTGCGTCGTCAGCCGCTGCTCCAGGTGGACGAAGAGAAAAAGCTGGTGATGGCCCATGCCGGCATCACGCCGCAGTGGGATCTGGAGACCGCCCAGCAGTGCGCGCGCGATGTTGAAGCGGTGCTCTCCAGCGACTCCTACCCTTTCTTCCTTGATGCCATGTACGGCGACATGCCGAATCACTGGAGCAACGAGCTGAGCGGCCTGGCGCGCCTGCGCTTTATCTCTAACGCTTTTACCCGCATGCGCTACTGCTTCCCGAACGGCCAGCTGGATATGTACTCGAAAGAAGCGCCCGAGGACGCCCCGGCGCCGCTGAAGCCGTGGTTTGCCATTCCTGGTCCGGTCAGCAGTGCCTACAGCATTGCCTTTGGTCACTGGGCGTCGCTGGAGGGACGCGGTACGCCGGAGGGCATTTACGCGCTGGATACCGGCTGCTGCTGGGGCGGTGAACTCACCTGCCTGCGCTGGGAGGATAAGCAGTACTTTACCCAGCCGTCGAACCGGCAGAAAAGCCTCGACGAAGGCGAAGCCGTCGCGTCCTGAAGAAACAGGCGCACTCCCCCGGGCCCGCGCAAGCGCAGCGCCGCCGGGCAAGAACTGCGGACGCGGAGCCGCTTTTGTGTCGGGTGGCGGCTAACGCCTTACCCGACCTACGTTTAGGTGCCATTTGTCAGCCGGGCAGCACTCTGGAAAGACGCATCCCAGGACAGGAGACATGGCGCAGAAAAGTAGTGGCAGCGTCATCCGCGCTGAATTCACGCCAAAGAAAACCCCGGTCACGCCAGACGCGACCGGGGTTTTTTCATTGCTATCCTTCCCGCTTAACGGCGTTCGAGGATCTCAAAGCAGTAGCTGTGGGAGTTCTGCGCGTCGGCGTCATGAAACTCGCTGAACACCGATTCCCACTGGTCCGGATCGTAATCCGGGAAATGGGTATCGCCTTCCACTTCCGCATCGATATGGGTCAGATAGAGCTTCTGCGCCTTTGGCAGGAACTGCTCATACACCCGACCGCCGCCAATCACCATGATCTCTTCCACATCGCCGCAGGCGGCAATCGCTTCGTCAACGGAGGAGACCCACTGCACGCGATCGTCGCTGCCTGGCTTGCTGCTGATCACGATATTTTTACGCCCCGGCAACGGGCGCCCAATGGATTCCCAGGTCAGACGCCCCATCACTACCGGCTTATTTAATGTGTTGCGTTTGAACCAGGCGAGATCGGCAGGCAGGTTCCATGGCATGGCGTTTTCCATACCAATGACGCGATCTACCGCTAACGCCGCAATCAGACTGATCATTCATTCATTCCTGAGTACAAAAAATTGTCGCCACTATACGGAAAGCGTACAACTTCGTCGACTGGCCGGAGGGTAAAGAATAAGAAAATTTTCTGATTTGCTGGCAAGCCCACGTTCACACCGTGGGCCGCCAGAACAGGATCCAAACGAAAACAGAATGTTACTGATTAGCGTCAGGCGGAGGGCTTATTTTCCGGCTCATCGGCGATATCGCCGGTGTGCCTGCCCTCTTCCGTCCCCTGCCAACCGTGCCGCTGCACCAGCGACAGATGATGACGATCTTCGTTGATGATGCCGGTCAGCATATCGCTGGTCCGCTTGAAGACCGCCACCCGCGACGCCGCGTCGTTTTCCGCCATCGCCACCATCTCTTCGACCATCTGCAGGTTGAAACGACGGAACAGATCGGCCCGCTCGCGCGCTTCATACGCGCCGAGCCCCAGCGCCTCCAGCGTCATTCGGCCGGATTTCAGTGCCGCCTCGAAGGTTTCACGCTCCGGGGCATCAACGCCAGCCTGACGCAGCTGGATATAGTGATCGACATCGCGGGCGCGGGAGATAATCTGCAGATGCGGAAAATGCTCTTTTACCCTCGCCACCAGCTCCAGGCTGACGTGCGGATCGTCAATGGCATTGATCAGTACCTCCGCCTTTTCGGCGCCGGCCGACTCCAGCAGATCGACCCGGGTGGCGTCGCCGTAGAAGACCTTCATATCAAATTTGCGCAGAGTATCGACATGGTCCGGGTCGTGATCGAGGATCACCATCTTCACCCCGCTGGAGAGCAGTAGTCGCCCGGCGATCTGCCCGAAGCGGCCAAAGCCGGCGACAATCACCCGCGGCTGCTCTTCATCAATCTCGTCCGCATCCCGCGCCTGGCCGCTGGACGATTTCTCCAGACGGGTCAACAGCACCAGCAGAATGGGGGTTGCCGCCATCGACAGCGCCACCGCCAGGGTCAGCGCCTTTGCCCATTCGCCATCCAGCACCTCCGCCATCCGCGCGGCGCCAAAGACCACAAACGCGAACTCACTCCCCTGCCCCAGCAGCACCGCAAACCAGCGGCGCTGAGCGCGAGGCACGCCAAGCGGCCTGGCGATAAGCCACAGCATCAGCATTTTTATCGCCAGGAAACCCACCAGCAAAATCACGATACGCAGCGGATGGGTGACCAGGGTGCCGAAATCAATCGACATCCCGACGCCGATAAAAAACAGTCCCAGCAGCAGGCCTTTAAACGGCTCAATATCGCTTTCCAGCGCATGGCGATACTCGGAGCTGGCCAGCAATACCCCGGCGAGAAACGCCCCCATCGCCATCGACAGCCCCACCTCCTCCAGCAACAGCCCAAAGCCGAAGACCAGGAACAGGGCCACGGCGCTGAATACTTCGCGCAGACCGGAACGGGCGACAAAGCGCAGCAGCGGACGGGTCAGATAACGCCCCAGCACCACCACCAGCGCCAGCGCCGCGGCCACCTTCAGCGCGGAAAGGGCAAAAGCCATCAGCGAAGTGGCGCCGCCGCTGGCCGCCAGCAGCGGGATCATCGCCACCAGCGGGATCGCCGCGATATCCTGGAACAGCAGCACCGCGAAGGCGCTGCGCCCCATCTGCGATACCGTCAGATTGCGCTCATTCATCGCCTGCATGGCGATCGCGGTTGAGGAGAGCGCCAGGGTCATACCGATCAGCTCGGCCACCTGCCAACGCAACCCCAGCAGCATGCAGAAGAGGCCGATCAATACCCCACAGGCCACCATCTGCAGCGCACCGCCGCCAAACACCGAAGCGCGCAGCTTCCACAGACGCTGCGGATCCAGTTCCAGACCAATGACGAACAGCATCAGCACCACGCCAATCTCGGCAAAGTGCAGAATCGCCTCGGCATCGGTCACCAGCCGCAGCCCCCACGGCCCAATAATACAGCCGGCGATGAGATAGCCCAGCACCGACCCAAGCCCAAGGCGGACGGCGATGGGCACAATCAGCGCCGCGGCGCCCAGGTAAATCAGCGCCTGTATCAGCGTATGGCTATCCATTTTGATGTGCCTCCTGCCAGTCGATTAAGCGTTGACGATAATGGCGGGCCTGCGCCTGCAGCGTTTCGTCATCGCAGATAAAGGTGCAGTGCATGGCGAACGGCGGCAGCCATTTCATCCCGCAGTAGAGCGCCGTGGCCTGCAGCGGCTGCGCCAGCACCGGGAAACCGGGAAACGAACCGATATCAAAGTGGCTTTCACCGCCGCCGGTGGTCACCGCCCACATCAGCGATTTACCGCGCAGCGCAATACCGTTATGGCCATAGGCCCAGCCGTGCGACAGCACTTTGTCCATCCACAGCTTCAGCAGCGGCGGCACGCTATACCACTGCATCGGGTGCTGCCAGATAACCAGATCGGCACGGGCGAGCGCCGCCTGCTCGGCGGCGACATCGATATTAAAGTCGGGATAGAGTTGATAGAGGGAGCGTATCTCTACGCCTTCAAGCGTCCCTGCTTGTTCAAGCATTCGCTTATTCGCATGCGAATGCTGCGGATAAGGATGCGCATAAATTATCAGAATCATTGATTGGCCTGCGTTAGCTCTTGTCGTAATCAGCAAGAGTGTAGACAGTTAAATGAACCGCTTACAATGATAACTGTGATTTATGTCGCGGTGGTGGACACAACGCGCGCCTGAATGGCAAACGTCAGGCCTTAATTATCCAGCTCATCCATAGATTTCACCTGATCGCGGTTAATCTGCTCCACGCGTCCGGTTTCGGCATTTTTGTAAGAGACCAGACCGGTATCATCATCCACCTGCGGTTTACCGCTGGTGACAATGGTCTTGCCGTCGGTGGTTTTGATCGACTGATTCGATGAGCAGCCGGCCACGAACATGATTGCCGTCGCTGCCAGTGCGGATGCCACCAGAATATTGTTCCGCATTGTATCCTCCTGTCTTTTCATCAATAGGTATCGTTATGGTGCTAACTATAGTTAGCCTGACCCGACAGGGGGTTAAAAGCAGAACTCTCTGAAGATGGCCGCAGCCAAAAAAATGGGCTGACGAAGTCGTCAGCCCAGGTGTGTTGCTATCCGGCCAGGCCGGAGCGCTTATTTGGTGATTTGCGCGTGCATTTCCTGAACCGAAATCACCTTGTCGGTGGCGTCAGCGTTCAGCGCCATCGCGGTGGCAAAGCCGCCGTTCAGGGTGGTGTCATAGTGCACTTTGTACTGCAGGGCGCTGCGGCGAATCAGCTTGGAGTCTTCAATCGCCTGACGACCTGCGGTGGTGTTGATGATGTAGGTATATTCGCCATTCTTGATACGGTCCTGAATGTGCGGACGACCTTCATGCACCTTGTTCACCAGACGCGGGTTGATGCCCGCTTCGCCCAGCACAATCGCCGTGCCGTGAGTCGCATCCAGCTCGAAGCCAAACTTCAGCAGCTTCGCTGCCAGGTCGACCACACGCTCTTTGTCGCCTTCGCGGACGGAGAGCAGCGCGCGACCCTGTTTCTTCATGGTCGAGTTGCTGCCCAGCTGCGCTTTGGCGAACGCTTCGGCAAAGGTACGGCCAACGCCCATCACTTCCCCGGTGGAACGCATTTCTGGCCCTAACAGCGGGTCAACGCCCGGGAATTTGTTGAACGGCAGGACCACCTCTTTCACCGAGTAGTACGGCGGGATGATCTCTTTGGTCACGCCCTGCTGCGCCAGCGTCTTACCGGCCATCACGCGCGCCGCCACTTTCGCCAGCGGTACGCCGGTGGCTTTGGAGACGAACGGCACGGTGCGCGCCGCACGCGGGTTGACTTCAATCAGATAGACTTCGTTATCTTTCACCGCGAACTGGACGTTCATCAGACCGCGAACCTGCAGCTCGAAGGCCAGCTTCTGCACCTGCTCGCGCATCACATCCTGAATCTCTTTGCTCAGGGTATAGGCTGGCAGGGAACAGGCGGAGTCGCCGGAGTGGACGCCTGCCTGTTCGATATGCTCCATGATGCCGCCAATCAGCACCATTTCGCCATCGCAGATGGCATCGACATCCACTTCAATCGCGTCGTCGAGGAAGCGGTCCAGCAGCACTGGCGCGTCGTTGGAGACGCTGACCGCAGTCTGGAAGTAGCGGCGCAGATCCTGCTCGTCATAGACGATCTCCATCGCCCGACCGCCGAGCACGTAAGACGGACGCACCACCAGCGGGTAGCCAATCTCTTTCGCTTTCTCTACCGCCTGCTCAATGGCGGTGACGGTGGCGTTCGCCGGCTGCTTCAGCTTCAGACGGTCAACCGCGTGCTGGAAGCGCTCACGATCTTCCGCCCGGTCGATAGCGTCCGGGCTGGTACCGATAACCGGTACGCCTGCGGCTTCCAGGGCGCGCGCCAGCTTCAGCGGAGTCTGCCCGCCGTACTGCACGATAACGCCTTTTGGCTTCTCGATGCGCACGATTTCCAGCACGTCTTCCAGGGTAACCGGCTCGAAGTACAGACGGTCGGAAGTGTCGTAGTCGGTAGAGACGGTTTCCGGGTTACAGTTGACCATGATGGTCTCGTAACCGTCTTCGCGCAGCGCCAGCGAGGCGTGTACGCAGCAGTAGTCAAATTCGATACCCTGACCGATACGGTTCGGGCCGCCGCCGAGGACCATGATTTTATCGCGGTCAACGGACGGGTTGGACTCGCACTCTTCTTCATAGGTGGAGTACATGTAGGCGGTATCGGTGGCGAATTCCGCGGCGCAGGTGTCCACGCGCTTGTAGACAGGGTGCAGGTCATACTGGTCGCGCAGTTTACGGATTTCCGCTTCCCGCACGCCCGCCAGCTTCGCCAGACGCGCATCGGCAAAGCCTTTACGTTTCAGGGTGCGCAGGAAGTCAGCGTCGAGGCCGTTGATGCCCACTTCCGCCACTTTCTCTTCCAGACGGACCAGCTCTTCAATCTGCACCAGGAACCAGCGGTCGATGTTGGTCAGGTTGAAGACGCCGTCAACCGAGAGGCCCGCGCGGAACGCGTCGGCGATGTACCAGATACGCTCAGCGCCGGCGTCTTTCAGCTCGCGGCGGATTTTGGTCAGCGCTTCCGGATCGTCGAGGCTCACTTTCGGATCGAAGCCGGTGGCGCCCACTTCCAGACCGCGCAGCGCTTTCTGCAAGGATTCCTGCTGGGTACGGCCAATCGCCATCACTTCGCCGACGGACTTCATCTGGGTGGTCAGACGGTCATTTGCGCCGGCGAATTTTTCGAAGTTAAAGCGTGGAATTTTAGTGACCACGTAGTCGATGGACGGCTCGAAGGAAGCCGGGGTACGGCCGCCGGTGATGTCGTTCATCAGCTCGTCGAGGGTGTAACCTACCGCCAGCTTGGCTGCCACTTTGGCAATCGGGAAACCGGTGGCTTTGGAGGCCAGCGCCGAGGAGCGGGAAACGCGCGGGTTCATTTCAATAACGATCAGGCGACCGTTTTTCGGGTTGACCGCGAACTGAACGTTAGAGCCGCCGGTTTCGACGCCGATTTCACGCAGCACCGCCATCGAGGCGTTACGCATGATTTGGTATTCTTTGTCGGTCAGGGTCTGCGCCGGCGCAACGGTGATGGAGTCACCGGTGTGGATCCCCATGGCGTCGAAGTTTTCGATAGAGCAGACGATGATGCAGTTGTCGTTCTTATCGCGCACCACTTCCATCTCATACTCTTTCCAGCCGATCAGCGATTCATCAATCAGCAGCTCGTTGGTAGGAGAGAGATCCAGGCCGCGGGTACAAATCTCTTCAAACTCTTCGCGGTTATAGGCGATGCCGCCGCCGGTGCCACCCATGGTGAACGACGGACGGATGATGCACGGATAGCCGACGTCAGCCGCTACCGCCAGCGCCTCTTCCATCGTATGGGCGATACCTGAACGCGCGGTGTCGAGACCGATTTTTTTCATCGCGATATCGAATCGGCGACGGTCTTCGGCCTTGTCAATCGCATCGGCGGTGGCGCCAATCATGGTCACGCCGAATTCAGCCAGCACCCCCTGACGCTCCAGCTCCAGCGCGCAGTTCAGCGCCGTCTGGCCGCCCATGGTCGGCAGCACCGCGTCCGGGCGCTCTTTTTCGATGATTTTGCGCACCACTTCCCAGTGAATCGGCTCGATGTAGGTGGCATCGGCCATTTCCGGGTCGGTCATGATGGTCGCTGGGTTAGAGTTCACCAGGATAACGCGGTAGCCCTCTTCGCGCAGGGCTTTACAGGCCTGGGCGCCGGAGTAGTCAAACTCGCACGCCTGACCGATAACAATCGGGCCCGCGCCCAGAATCAGGATACTTTTTATGTCTGTACGTTTTGGCATGGCTCTTTTACTCCTGATTATTTCGCGGACTGACGGTATTGCTCAATTAACTCGATAAAGTGGTCGAACAGCGGCGCGGCATCGTGCGGCCCCGGGCTCGCTTCAGGGTGCCCCTGGAAGCTGAACGCCGGCTTGTCGGTGCGATGGATCCCCTGCAGGGTGCCGTCGAACAGCGACTTGTGGGTCACGCGCAGGTTGGCCGGCAGCGTCGCCTCATCCACGGCGAAGCCGTGGTTCTGGGCGGTGATCATCACCACGTTGTTATCAATATCTTTCACCGGGTGGTTGCCGCCGTGGTGGCCGAACTTCATCTTAATGGTCTTGGCGCCGCTCGCCAGCGCCAGCAGCTGATGGCCGAGACAGATGCCAAACACCGGAATATCGGTCTCGAGGAATTTTTCAATCGCCTCGATAGCGTAATCACACGGCGCCGGGTCGCCTGGGCCGTTGGAGAGGAAAATACCGTCCGGATTCAGCGCCAGCACATCCGCCGCCGACGTCTTCGCCGGCACCACCGTCAGGCGGCAGCCGCGGTCAACCAGCATGCGCAGGATGTTGCGTTTCGCGCCGAAGTCATACGCCACGACGTGGAACGGCAGCTCGCTTTCCGCTTTCGCTTCCGGCAGGTCGCCCGCCAGGGTCCAGCTGCCTTGCGTCCAGCTGTAGGTTTCTGCGGTGGTCACTTCCTTCGCCAGGTCCATGCCGTTCAGGCCCGGGAACGCTTTCGCTTTTTCCAGCGCCAGCTGGGCATCCGGGCTGTCGCCCGCGATGATGCAGCCATTCTGCGCCCCTTTCTCACGCAGCAGACGCGTCAGCTTGCGGGTATCGATATCGGCAATCGCCACGATGTTATGGCGCTTCAGATAGGAAGAGAGGTCTTCGGTACTGCGGAAGTTGCTGGCAATCAGCGGCAGGTCGCGAATAACCAGACCCTGAGCATGTACCTGAGAAGATTCTTCATCGGCGGCGTTGGTGCCGACATTACCAATATGAGGATAAGTAAGAGTGACGATTTGGCGGGAATAGGAAGGATCAGTGAGGATTTCTTGATAACCGGTCATTGAAGTATTGAAAACGACTTCCCCAACCGCCGTGCCGGTTGCCCCGATGGCCCGACCGTGAAACTGGGTTCCGTCTTCCAGAACCAATAGCGCTGACTTAATCAAAACATCCTCCAGAGAATATCCACTCACTTTATTTGCATATTAATTCATAAACACGATCTGAATCAATGCAAATCTGTTGCCCGCAGATTTTTGGCAAACGGCGGCATTCTGGAGAGATGTCGGATAAAAGTCAACTTAAAGCGGAGATTTTTAATGTCATTTTACGCCACTGGCGCATAACACGTGATTTTTACGCCAAAAAGATCAACAAACCTGGCTGAGAAAACGCTTGCGGACGGCGAAGAGTGTAAAATCTGGCGCTGGACGGCAAAAAAGTGGACCAGATGGTCAAAATTTACATTTCATTCACTTGAAAACCGAACAATACCCTAACTTATAGCCCATTCAGAAAAATAACAACCTAAAGCGGCCAAAAATAAAAAAGGGCAACAAAATATTGCCCCTTGCATCAATAACTTATTGATAGCAATAACCACATCACGATGGGTAATAATCGTTATAAACTATTCAGATCAAGCACGTCACGCATATCAAAAAGTCCGCTTTTCTTGCCTTTCAGCCACAATGCAGAGCGAACCGCGCCATTAGCAAAGGTCATTCGACTGGAGGCTTTATGGGTGATCTCGATACGTTCGCCAATATCAGCAAACATCGCCGTATGCTCCCCGACGATATCCCCCGCGCGGACGGTGGCGAAGCCAATGGTGCCCGGGACGCGTTCGCCAGTGTGGCCTTCACGGCTGTAGACCGCGCAGTCCTTGAGATCTTTGTTCAATGCTCCGGCGATCGCTTCGCCCATCGCCAGCGCGGTGCCTGACGGCGCATCCACTTTATGCCGATGGTGCGCTTCGATAATTTCGATGTCGGTGTAGTCGCCCATCACCTTCGCCGCCTTCTCCAGCAGCTTTAACAGGACATTGACGCCGACGCTAAAGTTAGCGGCGAAGACAATGGCAATCTCCTGCGCGGCGTCGCGAATCGCCTGCTTGCCGGCGTCGTCAAAACCGGTGGTGCCGATGACCATCCCTTTGCCGTGGTCGCGGCAAAACGCCAGATGGTTCAGCGTGCCTTCCGGGCGGGTAAAATCGATCAACACGTCGAAATCATCTTTTACCGCCGTCAGGCTGCTTTGCACCGTGACGCCCGCTTTGCCGGCACCCGCCAGCTCGCCGGCGTCGCTGCCCACCAGGCTGGACCCTTCGCGCTCCAGCGCCGCGCCCAGCGCCACTCCATCCATCTGCAGCGCAGCCTGAATTAACTGGCGTCCCATCCGGCCGCCCGCGCCGGCGATGGCCACGCGGATTTGTGCATCATGCATAGCTATTCTCTTTTGTTAACATTACGTAAATTGTTTTCAGAGTAACCAGCCCGTCAGCGGGCCGCTACTCAAAAACGCCGATAATTAGAAATTTATGACAAACGGCGGACGATATCAGTAAAAACTATACGATTGTGCTGAAATGCGTGCTTTGCGGGTGCAGTCGCTCTCTCTGAGGCAATATATCGACGTTTTCGTCATCTGTCGGTATTAAGAAATAAGATGCACTAAAGCTGGCATACTCGACCGACCAGCATTGAAATGCTATGGAAACATTATACTTCTGGTAGAGCAGAAAGCCTTACGCCAGGGTGTAGCTGACCACCAGCTGCCCCTTCTTCATCTTAATCTGACTAATGACAATGTCGCCCAGCTCCGCCAGACGGGCGACGTGGGTGCCACCGCAGGGATAGGCGGGCAGCTCGCCGAATCCCACTTTGCGCATGCCGTCAGCGAACGTCACCTGACGCGGTAAATCCTGCGCCTGCCATGCCTTTACTAGCGCCAGTAGCGCACTGGCGTCCGGCAGCGCGGCGCTATTCCTGCTGGCAAAGGTTATCCGCCCTTCGCCGGGCCAGTGGTGCGCTTTCACCGGTTGCCAGCCAAGCTGTTCGCCCGCCAGGCCAAGCAGGTGGCCGGCAGAATGCAGACGAGCATGCAGCTGTCTCGCGGAGGCATCAATTTTCATCTCCACTTCACCGAGGGGAAGCAGTTGCGACAGAATATGCAGCACCCTGTCGCCGCGCACAACCACCGTCTCAACGGCCTGTCCGGCAATCCAGCCGCAATCCGCCGGTTGACCGCCCCCTTGCGGGTGAAACAGCGTCCTATCCAGTTCGATGGCGTAACGGCCATCCGCTTCTGCAGTGCAGGCGATGATCTGGGCGCGCCCGTCGGTAGCATCGCTGGTGTAATAAACCCGTTCAGTCATAGTGATTCTCCTCTCTGTTCGCCCAGTATATTATTAATACCGACAGCGATAATCCCATCATTCGCCAATGCACTCTTGCTCCAGGAGCACAAATGAATCTGAACCTCCTGCCCGACCTTGCCCTCTTCGTACAGACCGTCGACCAGGGCAGCTTCTCCGCCGTCGCCCGCCAGAGCGGCATTACCCCTTCCGCGGTTAGCCGTAGCGTGTCGCGGCTGGAGCGAGAGATGGGCTGCAAACTGCTGCAGCGTACCACTCGCAAGCTGCGTCTGAGCGATGCCGGGGAAACGGTTTACCAGCATGCCCAGCAGATGCTGGAAGCGGCGCGACAGGCGATGGATTCCGCCGGCAGTCGCCAAACGGTCGCCCAGGGAAAGCTGACGCTCAGCGTACCGAAAGCCATCGGCCGCTTTGTGATCCATCCGCTGATGATGGCGTTTTTTCACCGTTACCCGCAGGTTGACGTCTGCCTGCGGCTGGAAGATCGCCCTCTGGATTTTATCGATGACGGTATCGATCTGGCGCTACGCATCACCGATACCCCCTCGCCCGGCCTGCATGGCAAACCGCTGATGCCGGTCACGCACGTTATCTGCGCCACTGAAGCCTATTTACAGCGCCACGGTATGCCGCACACGCCGCAGGAACTGCGGGCGCACAGCTGCATCAGCCTTGGCGAAACGCCCGCCGACGCGCGCTGGAAGTTCCGTCGGGAAGGGAAAACCGAAACGGTGCAAACATACGGGCGGTACGCCGCCAACCATACCGCCGTGCGCCTCGACGCGGTTAAGCAGCATCTGGGGATCGGCAGCCTGCCGCTGTTCACCGCCCGCGAGGCGCTGGCGAATGGCGACATTGTGCAGGTGCTGCCCGAGTGGGAATTTATCAGCAGCTATTCCGGCGATCTGTGGCTGCTGTGGGCGGGAGATAAGCATATGCCCGCCAGAATGCGGGCGATGATTGATTATATTAGCGAGACGGTGCCGGCGCTGAACGCAGGCAGCACAGAGCCAGCGAAATAACCGCAAACCACGGAATGATAACCCCCAGCACGAACCAGATCCCGGAGCGGCCGATGTCATGCATCCGCCGGCAGCCAACTGCCAGCAGGGGGATCGCCATCAACAGCAGCCACAGCGCCGCAAAGGGTATGACCACAAAACTGAGGATGCCGTAGCGAGGGTCTAGGCGGGTTGCCAGACACCAGACGGCCAGCGGCGCACTGGCGATCAGTAGATTGATAAGAAAAAACGTCCAGAACTGCTGTCGGCTGGCCCGGCCGCTAAAATTAAAGGTCTCTTTCCAGCCGCTCAAATACGCCTGTCCATAGGTCATTGCTTCTCTCCTTGAAGATTGGGTGGGTATTACGGCGCCAGGGCAATCACCTCCGCCGCCCAGCGCTGAAACCCTTCCACGTCGATATCCAGCGCCACCTGGGCGTTCGCCGGCTGACCCAGTCGTCCTTCAATATCCACCACCGTGGTGCCGGCGGTCCAGGTGCCCTGCGTCTCCACCGCCACAAAACATGGCTGCAGAGTGAACAGTTCCGGGCGGGCCAGCCATGCGATAGCGCAGAGATCGTGCATTCGCAGACCACTGCTCATGCTGCCGCTGCGATAGTGGCTAAACAGCGCATGGAGCATTTTACCGGTCTGGTTCAGCGTCGGCAGGGTTGCCAGATAATCCGCCGTCAACAGCGCCCGATTGGTGACGTCCAGCCCGCACATCACAATCTCCAGCCCGCTGTGGAAGACTTTCGCGGCAGCTTCCGGGTCGATGGCAATATTGAATTCGGCATTCGGCGTAAAGTTGCCGCGGCCCGCCGAGCCGCCCATGATCACCAGCCGGCGAATGTTGAATACGCATTCCGGATACTGGGTCAGCAGCAGCGCAATATTGGTCAGCGGGCCAATCGCCACCAGAGTGATCGGCTCGGCAGCGTGCATAAGCGCATCACGGATCGCCTGGAAGGCCGGCTTCGCCAGCGGCTGACGTTGATGCTCAACAAAGTCATACCCTTCCATACCGGATTCGCCATGCACCGAAGCGGCATCGCGCAGGGGACGCACCAGCGGCATCGAAGCGCCCTGCGCCAGCGGCACATCGGCATGCCAGAAGTGCAGCAGCTGCAGCGCGTTACGGGTCGTCTTCTCCACCGAGACATTGCCCGCCACGGTGGTCATCAGCTGCAGATCCAGCTCGGGAGCGAACAGCGCCGCAGCAATGGCGGCAGCGTCGTCGATGCCCGGGTCAGTATCAAGAATGATCGGTAAGCGCATGGTTTCTCCCTAAAAAAAATGCCAGACGTTAAGTCTGGCATCTTCTCATATTGCAGGCGGAAAGAACTTACTCTACTTCACGGACATCCACACGCAGCTCTTTCGGCACTTCAAAAACGATATTCTCTTCTCGGCCTTCCAGCGGCACCGCTTCGCCACCGCCCAGCTCCTGCAGGCGGGTGATGACGTTCTGCACCAGAATATCCGGCGCCGATGCGCCCGCCGTCACGCCGACGCAGGCCGCATCCTTGACCCAGGCTTCCTGAATATCGGAGGCATCGTCAATCAGGTAGGCTGCCTTACCCATCCGCTGCGCCAGTTCGGCGAGGCGGTTAGAGTTGGAGGAGTTTTTCGAACCGACCACCAGCACCACGTCAGCCTGCTCCGCCAGCGCGCGCACCGCTTCCTGACGGTTAGTGGTGGCATAGCAAATGTCGTCTTTGCGCGGGCCGACGATTTTCGGGAAACGCGCGCGCAGCGCGTCAATCACATCAGAGGTATCGTCCACCGAGAGGGTGGTCTGGGTCATAAACGACAGCCGGGCGTCGTTTTTGACTTCCAGCTTGAGAACGTCTTCCGGCGACTCGACCAGGTACATGCCCCCTTGCGGGTTATTGTACTGCCCCATAGTGCCTTCGACTTCCGGGTGTCCGGCATGGCCGATCAGAATCGACTCTTCGCCACGGCGGCTGGCGCGGGCGACTTCCATATGCACTTTCGTCACCAGCGGACAGGTGGCGTCGAACACCGTCAGGTCGCGGCTCTTCGCTTCATTCCGTACCGCCTGCGATACGCCGTGAGCGGAGAAAATCAGGATCGCGCCGTCCGGTACTTCGCTGATCTGTTCGATAAATATGGCGCCGCGCTTGCGCAGGCTATCCACCACATAGCGGTTATGCACCACTTCATGACGAACATAAATCGGCGCGCCGTACAGCGTCAGCGCGTTTTCTACAATGCTGATAGCGCGGTCAACGCCAGCGCAAAAGCCGCGCGGGTTAGCCAACAGGATCTGCATGTTACTCCTCCAGCGCCGGATCGATCTCCAGCACTTCAATATCAAAATGAACAGTGCGCCCGGCCAGCGGATGGTTGAAGTCGACGGTGATGGAATCGCCGTTCACTTCGCGGATCACGCCAGGCATTTCGCTGCCATCCATTGCGGTAAAGAGCATAATCGCGCCGATCTCCGGCTCGCCGGCGTCGATAAACTCGCGGCGAGAGAAATACTGAATCAGGTCCGGGCTCGGGACGCCAAAAGCGGCGTCAGGCTCCAGCGAAAAGGCCTTTTTCTCGCCCTCTTTCAGACCAAGAAGCTGTTGCTCCAGCCCTTCAGACAGGGAGGTGTCGCCGAGGCGAAACAGCGCCGGTTTGCCATTGTTACGGGTGGACTCGGCGGTGGATCCATCGTCCAGCTTCAGCGTGAAGTGAACGAGAACCGCGCTGTTGCTCTGTACGGATTTAGACATGCAAATTGCTCGCTTGTTTTAGGTCACCTGTTGCCCGGAGGCGCTACGCTTACCGGGCGACGGGAGACCACACATTCTGTAGGCCGGGCAGGCGTGGCGCCACCCGGCATTAACATTTACACCTGCTCTTTTGCGGTCGGTTTCGGCAGGAAGCCTTCCAGCACAATCATCGCCGCGCCGATGCAGATAGCGCTATCGGCGAGGTTGAAAGTGGCGAAGTGCCAGTCGCCGACGTAGAAGTCGATCATATCGACCACAAAGCCGTGCCACAGGCGATCGAACAAGTTGCCCAGCGCGCCGCCAATAATCAGGGCGTAGGCAATATTGTTCAGCTTTTGCGTCGCCTTCGAACGGTACATCAGCACCGTCAGCACCACGCAAATGCCGATTGCGATCCCGGAAAAGAACCAGCGCTGCCAGCCGCCGCTGTCGGCGAGGAAGCTAAAGGCCGCGCCATAGTTGCGGGCATAATGCAGATTAAGCGACGGGAACAGCGGAACCGTCTCCCCCAGAGCGAAGTTCTGGAGGATCAGGAATTTGCTGCCCAGATCGATAATCAGCACGGCTACGACCACCCACAGCCAGCGTAGCCCCGTTGAACAGATCGATTTACTCATCAGGCGAATTTACGTTGCTCGCCGTCACCGGCGACGTTGCTCACACAGCGTCCGCAGATTTCCGCGTGTTCCGCCACCTTGCCGATATCGGTGGTGTAATGCCAGCAGCGCGGGCATTTCTCACCTTCAGCTTTACTCAATGCGACTTTCAGCCCTTTGAGCAGTTCGCTCTGCTGCGCATCAGCAGATGCGCTCGCATAGTCTGCGACGTTCGCCCCGGAGGTCAACAGGACAAATCGCAATTCATCCCCCAGTGCGTTGAGCTTAGCGGCCAGGTCGGCATCAGCATACAGCGTCACCGCAGCTTCCAGCGAACCACCGACTTTCTTATCCGCACGCGCCTGCTCGATCACTTTGTTGACTTCGCCACGGACTTTCAGCAGCTCATCCCAGAAGCCGTCATTCATCGCTTCGTCGTCGGCCAGGCCGAAGAGACCCTGATACCATTCGCCGGTAAAGACGTATTTCTCACGCTCGCCCGGCAGGTAACCCCAGATTTCGTCCGCAGTGAAGGACATGATCGGCGCCATCCAGCGCACCAGCGCTTCCACGATGTGGAACAGCGCGGTCTGGCAGCTGCGACGCGCCACGCTGTCCGCCTTAGCGGTGTACTGGCGGTCTTTGATGATGTCGAGGTAGAACGAGCCCATCTCAATGGAGCAGAAGCGCATCAGGCGCTGCACCACTTCGTGGAAGTCGTAGGACTCGTAGGCTTTCAGGATATCTTCCTGTGCCGCCTGCGCGCAGCCGACCGCCCAGCGATCCAGCACCACCATCTCTTCCGGTTTGACCATGTCTTTTGCCGGATCGAAACCGTTCAGGTTCGCCAGCAGGAAGCGCGCGGTGTTACGGATACGACGATAGCTGTCCGCGGCGCGTTTGAGGATCTCGTCAGAGACCGCCATTTCGCCGGTGTAGTCGGTGGAAGCCACCCACAGTCGCAGGATGTCGGCGCCCAACTTGTTCATCACGTCCTGCGGGCTAACGGTGTTGCCGATAGACTTGGACATTTTGCGCCCCTGACCATCGACGGTGAAGCCGTGGGTCAGTACCTGACGATATGGCGCTTTGCCTTTCATCGCCGTGGAAATCATCAGCGAGGACATGAACCAGCCACGATGCTGGTCGGAGCCTTCCAGATACATATCGGCGGCGTGACCGGCGAATTCCGGACGCACGTCAACCACGGAAGAGTGGGTCGATCCGGAGTCAAACCAGACGTCGAGGGTATCCGGCACTTTCTCGTAGCTGTCAGCGTCATCGCCAAGGATGTCGCGGGAATCGAGATCCCACCACGCCTGGATGCCGTCGACTTCAACACGCTTCGCGACTTCTTCCATCAACTCAAGGGTACGCGGGTGCAGTTCGTGGGTTTCTTTATGCACGAACAGCGACATCGGCACGCCCCAGGTACGCTGACGGGAGATACACCAGTCAGGACGGTTGGCGACCATCGATTCGATACGCGCCTGGCCCCAGTCCGGGATCCACTGCACGCCTTTGATCTCTTTCAGCGACTGCGCGCGCAGACCTTTCTGATCCATGCTCACGAACCACTGCGGGGTGGCGCGGAAGATGATCGGCGACTTGTGGCGCCAGCAGCACGGATAGCTGTGCTGCATTTTTTCCACATGCAGCAGCGCGCCGCGCTCACGCAGCATCTCAACGATGATATCGTTGGCTTTGAAGACGTTGATACCGTCCAGGGACGGATAGGTGCCTGGCAGATAAGCTCCGTCCGGGCCAACCGGGTTAGCGATTTCCAGACCGTATTTCTGGCTGATCGTGTAGTCGTCCGGACCGTGGCCGCCGGCGGTATGCACCGCGCCGGTACCGGCATCCAGCGTCACGTGGTCGCCAAGGATCGCCGGCACGTCGAAATCCAGGAACGGATGCTGGAAACGCATCAGTTCAAGCTCGGCGCCGTTCACCGCCGCCAGGATGGTGTAATCGGCCGCGCCAACGCGCTTCATCACGCTCTCGACCAGGTCTTTCGCCAGGATCAGCGCCTGACCGTCAACCTGCACCAGCGCATAGTCGAACTCCGGCGACAGGGAGATAGCGCGGTTAGCCGGCAGGGTCCACGGAGTGGTGGTCCAGATAACCAGCGACACCGGGCCGTTGACGTCGGCGACGCCGAATTTCGCCAGCACCGCGGCTTTATCTACCGCGTGGAACGCCACGTCGATGGATGGGGAAGTCTTGTCGTAATACTCCACTTCCGCTTCCGCCAGCGCGGAACGGCAGTCTACGCACCAGTGCACCGGCTTGGCGCCTTTATGCAGATGGCCGTTGCCGATGATTTTGCCCAGCGCGCGAATGATATTGGCTTCGGTTTTGAAGTCCATGGTCAGGTACGGATGCGACCAGTCGCCCAGCACGCCGAGGCGAATAAAGTCTTTACGCTGGCCGTCGATCTGCTCGGCGGCATATTCGCGGCACTTGGCGCGGAATTCTGCTGCGGTGAACTTCTCACCCGGCTTGCCGTATTCCTGCTCTACTTTCAGCTCGATCGGCAGACCGTGGCAGTCCCAGCCCGGAACGTAAGGCGAGTCATAGCCCGTCAGTCCTTTGGACTTAACGATAATGTCTTTCAGAATCTTGTTTACCGAGTGACCAATATGAATGCTGCCATTCGCATAAGGAGGGCCATCATGCAGAATGAAGGTTTTTTTGCCTTTTTTGGCTGCACGAATGATGCCGTACAGGTCATCATCGGTCCAACGCGCCAGCATTCCCGGTTCGCGTTTGGCGAGGTCGCCACGCATAGGGAACCCTGTTTCCGGCAAATTCAGGGTCGATTTATAGTCACTCATCAGATTCTCGGTTCCGTATTTCGGTTTGATAAACACCAGTGGCTCAGGCCTGGCTGGTCAGCCCAAATAATTCGCGGGCCGTTAACTCATCACGTGCGATTTGCGCCTTCAGCTCGTCCAGAGACGCAAACCGCTGCTCATTACGTATCTTTTTACGCAGTACTACATTGATATGGCGACCGTAGAGGTCCATTACAACGTCCAACAGATGCACTTCGAGCTGCTGACGCACGCCCGCTACCGTTGGACGGGTGCCAATATTGGCGACACCGGCGATCGGTTTGTCGCCCAGACCTGTCACTTCTACCGCATAGACCCCTTTAACCGGGGAAACCTGACGACGCAGCGGTAAGTTCGCCGTCGGAAAACCTATGGTACGGCCCAGTTCGTCGCCATGCACGACGCGTCCGGAAATGCTAAACGGATGGCCGAGCAGCGTCTCCGCAAGAAGAAGATCGTCATCGGCCAGCGCCTGACGCACCGCCGTGCTGCTGATCCGCACCCCGCCTTCGCAGAAGGTTTGGGTGCTGGTGACGTCGAAGCCGTATTCCGCCCCCGCCTTTTGTAATAACAAGAAATCCCCCTGGCGACCAGCGCCAAAGCGGAAATCGTCACCGACGGCAAGGAACTGCACGCCCAGGCGGCGCACCAGCAGTTCACTGATAAAATCCTGCGCCGTCAGCGCGGCGAACCGGCGGTCGAAGCGAACGCACAGCACATAGTCGACCCCGCTTTCAGCCAGATAGCTCAGCTTTTCACGCAGGCGGGTCAACCGCGCCGGGGCTTTATCGGCGGCAAAAAGCTCGAGCGGCTGGGGTTCGAAAATCATCACCACCACCGGTAAACCGCGCTGGCGGCCCTCTTCGCGCAATCGCTGCAGCAGCGCCTGATGCCCACGATGCACGCCGTCAAAATTGCCAATGGTCAGCACGCACCCGTGCGGGGCCTGACTGAGATTATGTATGCCGCGTATCAGCTTCATGTCTGGCTCAAAACAGTGAAAATCGTCCGAGTATACCTTGTACAACTGTCAACGTTAACCAGCGATTGCTCCTCGGCAACGAAAGTTCTCAGGAATTCATTCACTCAGCGCGGGTAAGCGGGAAAACCGCCCGCCCCCGGCGATTTTTATGGTGGAAAAGCTGTATTCGCCTGCAACAAGCTGGTAGAATCTTGCGCCATCACTACGTAATGAAGCGCTGTGGTGTTAAACGGCGCTTATTTGCACAAATCCATTGACAAAAGAAGGCTAAACGGGCATATTCCTCGGCCTTTGAATTGTCCATATAGAACACATTTGGGAGTTGGACCTTGGCTAATATCAAATCAGCTAAGAAGCGCGCCGTTCAGTCTGAAAAGGCTCGCAAGCACAACGCTAGCCGTCGCTCTATGATGCGTACTTTCATCAAGAAAGTATACGCAGCTATCGAAGCTGGCGACAAAGCTGCTGCACAAAAAGCATTTAACGAAATGCAACCGATCGTGGACCGTCAGGCTGCTAAAGGTCTGATCCACAAAAACAAAGCTGCGCGTCATAAGGCTAACCTGACCGCTCAGATCAACAAACTGGCTTAATCGCTGCTTGTTGTCGCTTTGTGAAAAAACCCGCGAAAGCGGGTTTTTTTATGCCTGTCATCTTCCCCGCCCTGGCGCGACCTGAGCCACGCCAGCCACGCTTTCCGGCTATCTGGGTTCAGTAAACAGCGACGAATAATCGCGATTGCAGATGCGCTGTACCGCCGGATGCTGAATCATCCGTTCGGCGAAAATAGCGTGATACTCCTCCATCACGCTATCCATGCGGCCAATTTCGACAATCGATTCATCATGATAGAAATCATGCGCGTAGAGCGTCGGCGCGACAAATATCGCATTATGCGCAGCGCCAAAGGCTTTCATGAGCGCCGCGTCGTCAAACTCGCCGAGAATCTCCACCTTCAGCCCCTGCACATTAATCCAGTTCAGCAGCTTACGTCCCAGCATCGATCGTCGGCCGGGGATTAGCAGCCGTCGCTCTTCGAGACAAGCCGGGAACGGCTTCGTCGGCGCCGGGTTCATACACCAGAAGCTGACGCTACACTCGCCAATCTTCACCGAAAACAGCCCTTCCTGCTGCGTCGAGTCGATCGGGCAGTCAGAGATAATCATATCAAGCTTATGCTGGCTCAACTGCTCCAGCAGCAGCTCATGGGTGGATTCAAAACAGCGCAGATGAATCTGCTCGCTTTCGACAACGGCGGCATCCAGCACGCCGCTGACCAGCCGCTTCGAGAGCGCATCGGCCACGCCGACGTCAAACAGCAGATTAGACTCTTTGCGATAGTTGACGATGTCGAGCATCTCCTGGCTCAGGGTAAACATCCGGTCGGCATAGCGGAAGACCAACTCCCCGAGCTCGCTCGGCTCCAGCCCTCTTCCCTTGCGCTTGAATAATTTACCCTGCAGACGCTCCTCCAGCGCTTTGATCTGCCCGGTAATGGTCTGCGGCGTCAGAAACAGCGCCTCCGCCGCGCCCACGACAGACCCTTCTTTATAGACGTGCCAGAAGTAGTACAGATGGTTGTAGTTGATATGTGACATGCTTCTCTCCCTGATAATGTCCTGGAGGGCCGGAGAGGCCCTCCGCAGAAAGGTTATACCGCGAGGCGAGTATCCGTCGCGCGCTGACGCAGTATGAGGTATCCGGTGACGGCCGATAACACTGAGCCGATCAAGATGCCAAGCTTGGCCCAGTTGATCAACGCGGGATCCACGTTGCCAAAGGCGAGACTGGCGATAAAAATCGACATCGTAAAGCCAATCCCGCACAGGATACCCACCGCCATAATCTGCCCGCAGGTGGTCCCCTCCGGCAGCGAGGCCCACTTCAGCTTCAGGGCCAGCCAGCAGAACAGGCTGATCCCCAGCGGCTTACCGATAAACAGGCCGGCCATGATGCCCAGAGGCAGCAGCGACGTCAGTCCATCAAGTGTGACCCCCTGCAACGAGACACCCGCGTTGGCAAAGGCAAACAGCGGTAGGATCATAAACGCGACCCACGGGTGCAGGACATGCTCAAGCGCTTTGGCCGGGGATTTACCCTGCTTTTCCTGTAACGGAATCATAAAGCCGACGATGACTCCGGCAAGCGTCGCGTGAACGCCGGACTTCAGCACCGCCGTCCACAGCACCGCGCCGACCAGAATATAGATCCCAGTGCGCCGCACGCCGCTCAGATTCAGGGCCACCAGCACCGCAATCGCCGCCGCCGCCACGCCCAGCGAGAGCATTGACAGGTCGTGGGTATAAAACAGCGCGATAATCACGATAGCCCCCAGGTCATCAATGATCGCCAGCGCCATCAGGAAAATCTTTAGCGCCGTCGGGACGCGGCTGCCTAACAGCGCCAGCACGCCGAGGGCAAAGGCAATATCCGTCGCTGCCGGGATCGCCCATCCCTCTCTGGCGACAGGATCCTGAGCGTTAAAGGCCAGATAGACCAGCGCCGGGACGATCATCCCGCCGAGCGCGGCAATCACTGGAAAGACCGCCTGACGACGACTCGCCAGCGAGCCCTGAATCAGCTCGCGTTTGACCTCCAGGCCAATCAGCAAGAAGAACACCGCCATCAGGGCATCATTGATCCAGAGCAGCATATTCTTGTTGATCTCCAGCGCCCCCACCCGCAGCTGTACAGGCGTATCAAGGAAGGAGTGATACAGACCGCTGGTCACGCTGGTATTGGCCATGACCATCGCCAGCACCGCGGCGATGATTAAGACAATGCCGCCGGAAGCATCGCTACTGAAGAATCGTTGCAGATGTTTCACTTTTACTTTCATCCTGTTGGTGAATAACTCGATAAAAGCATAATACACAAACTGATAACTCGAAAAAATCAGATTTAAGTTGAGCAAACATTCGATTTTTACGAATAAAAGAGGAGCGATAAGACAAAAAAAGCCCGGGCAGCAAAGGCCCGGGCCAGGAGTCAGCGAAAGCGGAATTAGCGGGTCAAATCGTCGAAGAACTTCTTCACACCGTCAAAGAAGCTTTTCGAACGCGGGCTGTTGTTTTCCCCGGTCGGGCCGCCGAAGCTTTCCTGTAGCTCTTTCAGCAGCTGCTTCTGCTTCTCGTTCAGCCCCACCGGCGTCTCCACCACCACCCGGCACAGCAGATCGCCCTGCGCGCCGCCGCGAACGGATTTCACGCCTTTGCCGCGCATGCGGAACAGTTTGCCGGTCTGGGTTTCGCCCGGAATCTTGAGATTGACGCGGCCGTCGAGCGTCGGGACCTCAATCTCGCCGCCCAGCGCAGCCATGGTGAAGTTGATCGGCACTTCGCAGTACAGGTTGTTGCCTTCACGCTCAAAGATAGCGTGCTGCTTCACCTGGACCTGAACGTACAGATCGCCTGCCGGTGCGCCATGCTCGCCGGCTTCACCTTCGCCCGCCAGACGGATCCGGTCTCCGGTATCCACGCCCGCCGGGATTTTAACCGACAGGGTTTTGGTCTTCTCAACGCGGCCGTGACCATGACATTTATTGCACGGATCTTTAATCAGCGTACCGCGTCCCTGACAGTGCGGACAGGTCTGCTGTACCGCAAAGAAGCCCTGACGCATCTGTACCTGGCCTGCGCCATGACAGGTCGGACAGGTTTGCGGTTTGCTGCCTGCTTTGGCGCCGCTGCCGTGGCAGACGTCGCACTCTTCCAGCGTCGGAATACGGATCTCTTTGGTGACGCCACGTACCGCTTCTTCCAGCGTCAGCTCCATGTTGTAACGGAGATCGGCGCCGCGCGCCGCGCGCTGCCGGCCACGTCCGCCGCCAAAGATATCGCCGAAAACATCGCCAAAGATATCGCTGAAGTCCGCACCGCCGCCAAAACCGCCGCCGCCGCCCATGCCGCCCTGTTCAAAGGCCGCGTGGCCGTACTGATCGTAGGCCGCACGCTTCTGGGCATCAGTCAGGATTTCATACGCTTCTTTGATTTCTTTAAATTTGGCTTCGGCCTCTTTATCACCCTGGTTGCGGTCCGGGTGATACTTCATGGCCAGGCGCTTATAAGCCTTTTTGATTTCACGCTCTTCCGCTGTTTTGGAGACGCCTAAAATCTCGTAGTAATCTTGCTTTGCCATCGGTGTTTTTCAGCCCCTTAACATGCGTGCACGGGCGGAGAGGAAACCTCTTCGCCCGTGCCAGTGTTTTACCCGTTCAAAGGGCGATTATTTTTTATCTTTCACTTCTTCGAACTCAGCGTCGACAACATCGTCGTCTTTCGCGTTGCTCGCCTGAGCGTCAGCGGAACCCGCCTGCTGCTGAGCATGCTGCTGCTGGGCGATTTCCATCAGCTTCTGGGAAGCCTGCGCCAGCGCCTGCATTTTCGCTTCGATGTCCGCTTTGTCTTCACCTTTCAGCGAAGTTTCCAGCGCGGTCAGCGCAGACTCGATGGCAGTTTTGTCGTCAGCCGGCAGTTTATCGCCTGCTTCTTCAACCTGCTTGCGAGTGCTGTGCAGCAGATGGTCGCCCTGGTTGCGGGTCTGTACCAGCTCTTCGAACTTACGGTCAGATTCGGCGTTAGCTTCCGCTTCGCGAACCATTTTCTGAATTTCTTCTTCATTCAGACCGGAAGACGCTTTGATGGTGATCTTCTGCTCTTTACCGCTGTTTTTGTCTTTCGCGGAGACGTGCAGGATACCGTCAGCATCGATGTCAAAGGTCACTTCGATCTGCGGCATGCCGCGCGGCGCCGGGTTGATACCATCCAGGTTGAACTGACCCAGAGATTTGTTATCAGACGCGCGTTTACGCTCACCCTGCAGCACATGGATGGTGACCGCAGACTGGTTGTCTTCAGCGGTAGAGAACACCTGGCTATGCTTGGTCGGGATGGTGGTGTTTTTGCTGATCAGCGCAGTCATCACGCCGCCCATGGTTTCGATACCCAGCGACAGCGGGGTCACGTCGAGCAGCAGAACGTCTTTCACATCACCAGTCAGTACACCGCCCTGAACGGCAGCACCGATCGCCACGGCTTCATCCGGGTTAACGTCTTTACGCGGTTCTTTACCAAAGAACTCGGCCACTTTCTTCTGCACCATCGGCATACGAGTCTGACCACCAACGAGGATCACGTCGTTGATATCGGAAACGGACAGACCGGCATCCTGCAGGGCTACTTTCAGCGGCTCGATGGAACGGTTAACCAGGTCTTCTACCAGGCTTTCCAGTTTCGCGCGAGTCACTTTGATGTTCATGTGTTTCGGACCGGTCGCATCTGCAGTGATGTACGGCAGGTTAACGTCGGTCTGCTGAGCAGAAGACAGTTCAATCTTCGCTTTCTCAGCGGCTTCTTTCAGACGCTGCATCGCCAGCGGGTCGTTGCGCAGGTCAATGCCCTGATCTTTCTTAAATTCATCAACGAGGTAGTTGATCAGACGGGTATCGAAGTCTTCGCCGCCCAGGTGGGTGTCACCGTTGGTCGCCAGTACTTCGAAGGTTTTTTCGCCATCCACTTCGTCGATTTCGATAATAGAGATATCGAAAGTACCACCACCGAGGTCGTAAACCGCGATAGTACGGTTGCCCACTTCTTTATCCAGACCGTACGCCAGCGCGGCCGCGGTCGGTTCGTTGATGATACGTTTGACTTCCAGACCGGCGATACGGCCAGCATCTTTGGTGGCCTGACGTTGCGCATCGTTGAAGTAAGCCGGTACGGTGATAACCGCTTCAGTTACCGGTTCACCCAGGTAATCTTCAGCCGTTTTCTTCATTTTTTTCAGCACTTCAGCAGAGATCTGCGGCGGTGCCGTTTTGGTGCCTTTCACATCCAGCCATGCGTCGCCATTGTCTGCGGCAACAATTTTGTATGGCATGATAGAAACGTCACGCTGAACTTCTTCGTCCTGGAAGCGTCGGCCAATCAGGCGTTTAATCGCAAACAGGGTGTTTTGCGGGTTTGTCACTGCCTGACGTTTAGCCGGCTGACCAACCAGAGTTTCACCATCCTGGGTATAGGCAATGATAGAAGGCGTGGTGCGATCGCCTTCGGCGTTCTCCAGCACGCGTGCAGTAGTGCCATCCATAATCGCTACACAAGAGTTGGTAGTACCCAGGTCGATACCAATAATTTTACCCATCTAAACGTCTCCACTAAAAATTCGATCAACATGTGGTTGTGAACCTGTAATAAGGGCAAAACCTGCGGTTTCAACTGCCCAGACATCATTTTTTTTCAGGTTCTTCACTGCGGTTGACTACAAGATGGGGTCGCCCACTCCGGCATCAAGGGGCAAGTAGAAAAATTTTTTGCCGGGTACCAGCCGACGCCCTCGCCCCCTGTCGCCGATGGCTCAGCAAACGATGTTGCCGGGCGGCAAAAAAGATGGCGAAACATCCATATAAATAACGAATAAAATAACCAAATATATTCATAATATCATTGACATAAAACGCAATACTTGTGCGCTAAAAGCCCCGTTTTCGCAGTGATAAGATCCCCGCCCTCGCACTTTACTTATTCAGGGGACAGATTAATGAAATCACTATTCCGGCTTTCAGCGGGGCTTATCCTTAGCGTGTCAGTTATCACCTCGGCGGCCGCCAACGACCATAAGATCCTCGGCGTGATCGCCATGCCGCGCAATGAGACCAACGATCTGACGCTGAAGCTCCCCGTCTGCCGGGTGGTCAAACGTATTCAGCTCAGCGCCGAGCGCGGCGATATACAGCTCTCCGGAGCAACCGTCTACTTTAAGGCCAGCCACGGCGCCAGCCACACGCTGAACGTGCCCGCCGGGATCAAAGAGGGCAACACCACCGGCTGGATCACCCTCAACAGCGATAACGACAACAAGCGCTGTGTAAAAAAAATCGCCTTCTCCGGCCAGACGGTCAACTCCTCAGATATGGCCTCACTGAAAATTATCGGCGACGACTAACGTCGTCCCCTGCCCGAGAGAAAACGTTATGCGTATTAATTATCTGGATGATGACGATCTCGCCTTTCTGCCTGAGTGCAGCGAGGCGCATCTGGAAGCGTTTACCCGTATTCTGACCCACGGGGAAAATGGCAAACCCCGTCTCTCCAGTACGCTGCTGCGCAACGAAACCTTTCTGTCTATGGAGGGCCACCCGGAGCGCTATCGCCGCAACTGGCAGTTGATCGCCGGCGAGCTACAGCATTTCGGCGGCGACAGCATCGCCAATACGCTGCGCCGCCATGGCAAATTTTATCGCGCCATCCTGCTGGATGTGTGTAAGAGGCTGAAGGCAAAGGTCGATAAACAGATGACGACGCCGCAGATCGAGCAACAGTTGTTGACGCATTTTCTGCAGCACAGCTGGAATAAGCTGGATGCGGAACAAAAAACGCAGTTTCTCGCCGCGGTGGAGTGCCGGAGTCTTGAGCTGGAAAGCCTGCTGCCCCATCTGTTGAGACGCCGCAAGCTGAGTGAAGGCGTTGCCCTGCTACTGGATGAGCGGTTAACCGCCATCCTGCGCACGCACGCCGCCGTGAGCGTCATCGGTCATGGCCTGGTACGCGGCGCCGGGCTGGGGGGGCCGCTTGGCGCCGCGCTGAACAGCGTGAAAGCGGTGAGCGGCAGCGCTTATCGGGTCACCATCCCCGCGGTCCTGCAAATTGCCTGTTTACGACAAATGCTCCACTCGTCGCCGGGCGCAACTGAAATTGGTGAAAAATACCCCGCCAGATCATAGACAGCCTTTACGCGCCTCATTATTATGCCGCGCCCCGCCGCCAAGTCGCGGGGTAATGCTTCCCTTTTAATGATAATTTTGAGGAATTATGGGCAACACTAAGTTGGCTAATCCGGCACCGCTGGGCCTTATGGGCTTCGGCATGACCACTATTCTGCTTAACCTGGCGAATAGCGGCCTCTTCGCATTCGATGTAGCTATCCTGGCGATGGGCATTTTTTACGGTGGCATTGCGCAAATTTTTGCCGGCCTGCTGGAATACAAAAAAGGCAACACCTTTGGCTTGACCGCTTTTACCTCCTACGGCAGCTTCTGGCTGACGCTGGTTGCTATCCTTCTGCTGCCGAAAATGGGCCTGGCTGATGCGCCGAACGCGCACTTCCTCGGCATGTATCTCGGCCTGTGGGGTATTTTTACGTTGTTCATGTTCTTCGGCACGCTGAAAGCCGCACGTATGCTGCAGCTCGTGTTCCTGAGCCTGACGGTGCTGTTCGCGCTGCTGGCGATTGGGCATCTGGTAGATAACGAAGGCATCGTGAAAGTAGCCGGCTGGATCGGCCTGATCTGCGGCGCCAGCGCCATTTACCTGGCGATGGGCGAAGTGCTGAACGAGCAGTTCGGCCGCACCGTGTTGCCGATCGGCGAACCGCGTTAATCTTCCGCCGCCGCCCTGTGACAGGGCGGCGGCTGGTCATCATCGGTAAACCCTGCTTAGCGCTGCAGCTCCCCTTCCGGCAACCTCGCAGCCGTCAGCCCCTGACGCAGCCAGATACCTAATCCCAAGCCCATCAGCGACAAGGCCAGCACATACCAGGCCGGGGCCATCGGCGACACCCCCATCAGCATCGTGACGGCAATCGGCGTCAGGCCGCCAAAAATCGCGTACGACAGATTGTAGGAAAAGGAAATGCCGGTGAAGCGCACTTCCGCCGGGAAGGCCCGCACCATGACATAAGGCACCGCCCCCACCACGCCCACGCAGAGTCCCACCGTACCGTACAGCAGAAACAGCCGCTGCGGGCTGGCGCCGGACAGGTGATAAAATGCCCAGCTGGCAACCGCCAGCAGCAGGCTGCCGACGATAAAGGTGCGGCTGGCGCCGAAGCGGTCCGCCGCCAGCCCGGCGAGCAGACAGCCGATGCACAACATAATCGTGGCAATGCTGTTGGCCTGCAGGGTCATCGCCGGGGCGAAGCCATAGTGTTTCTGCAGCCAGACCGGCGACATCAGGATCACCACCACCACGCCTGCCGACAGCAGCCAGGTCAGCAGCATAGAGACCGCCACCGCCTTCTGGTGCTTGAGGACGACCGCCTTTACCGGCAGTTCCTGCGCCAGCGCTTTGCGCTGCTGCATCTCAAGAAAAATCGGCGTCTCCTGCAGCCAGCGGCGCAGATACATCGCCACCAGGCCAAATACACCCCCCAGCAGGAAGGGGATCCGCCAGCCGCCGTCGTGGATCCCCTGCGGCGTCAGGCTGGTGTTGATAAGCGTCGCCACCACCGATCCCAGCAGGATGCCTACGGTCAGGCCGGCCGTCAGCGTGCCGCAGGCGATACCAATGCGTTTTTCCGGAACATGCTCGGCGACAAACACCCAGGCGCCAGGCACCTCGCCGCCGATCGCCGCCCCCTGCAGAATACGCATCAGCAGCAACATCAGCGGCGCGACGATACCCACCGAGCTGTAGGTCGGCAGCAGACCAATCGCCAGGGTCGGCACCGCCATCAGCAGAATGCTGAGGGTAAACATTTTCTTACGCCCTACCAGATCGCCAAAGTGGGCCATGATGATCCCCCCCAGCGGACGCGCCAGGTAACCGGCGGCGAAAATGCCAAAGGTCTGTACCTGGCGCAGCCATTCCGGAATATCCGCGGGGAAGAAGAGCTCGCCGACGACGGCGGCGAAGAAAACGAAGATGATAAAGTCATAAAACTCCAGCGCGCCGCCAAGGGCGGCCAGCGTTAGCGTTTTATAATCCTGGCGGTTGAGCGGTCGGTTTGCATATGACATAACGCGATTTCATCCTGAGGTGTGCAGCGTATTTTATAGTGTGTAAAGTAAACAGCACTATATCGTAAATAAAACGGCACACCATCAGCGATACAGGTTATGTCACAAATGCATCAAATTCAGGATAAAGTTTCGCGTCTGGCGCTTTTTGGACGAAATGCTTCTACCACACGGCCATCGGTTTCCACATAAGGCCCCTCCAGCAACTGTACACAATAAGGTACACTTGCGAAAATACCGTGCACCAGCACGTTGCCGTCAGCATCTTTCACCCCTTCCAGGGTCTCCTGAATCGCTTTCGGTTGTCCTGGTAGATTGAGGATCAGCGCCTGCTTGCGGATCACCCCGACCTGCCGGGAAAGGATCGCCGTCGGCACAAAGTGTAGGCTAACCTGGCGCATTTGCTCGCCGAAGCCCGGCATCTCGCGATCGGCAATCGCCAGCGTGGCGTCGGGCGTCACATCGCGACGCGCAGGGCCGGTTCCGCCGGTGGTCAGCACCAGGTGGCACCCCATCTCGTCAACCAGTTCGCACAGCGTTTGCTCAATAATGACCTGCTCATCCGGAATCAGGCGAGTCTGCAGTTCAAAAGGGGTGGTGAGGGCACGCGCCAGCCACTCTTCCAGTGCCGGGATGCCTTTGTCCTGATAGACGCCGCTGGAGGCGCGATCGGAAATGGAAACTAAGCCGATTCGTAAGGTATTCATGGTTATTCCGTTCAAACTGTAGCGTTAAACGAAATGATACACTGCTGCTGGCGGGACAGACAGTGTAATGTGGCCGACGGGCGTCGGCCACCTGCGGGATTACAGCAGTTCGCCAATCATTTTTTCCAGTTTTTCCTGGTCGATCGCAAACTTACGGATACCTTCCGCCAGTTTGTCTACCGCCATCGGATCCTGGTTATGCTGCCACAGGAATTCAGATTCGGTAATACGCTCCGGACGTGCTTTCACTTCACCGGTGTACACCAGTTTACGCTCAACGGCCCCTTCGCTCTCGGACAGCTCTTTCAGCAGCGCTGGCGCGATGGTCAGGCGGTCACAGCCAGCCAGTTCGAGAATTTCACCAACGTTACGGAAGCTAGCGCCCATCACTACGGTTTCATAACCGTGCTGCTTGTAGTACTCGTAGATTTCGCTGACGGAAACCACGCCCGGATCTTCTGCCGGCGCGTACTCTTTCTTGTCGGTGTTGGCTTTGTACCAGTCGAGGATACGACCAACGAACGGCGAAATCAGGAAGACGCCCGCTTCGGCGCAAGCACGAGCCTGAGCGAAGGAGAACAGCAGGGTCAGGTTGCAGTTGATGCCTTCTTTTTCCAGCTGCTCAGCGGCGCGAATGCCCTGCCAGGTGGAAGCCAGCTTGATCAGAATACGATCGTTGCTGATGCCCGCGTCGTTATACAGCTTGATGATGCGCTTAGCTTTGGCGATAGACGCTTCGGTGTCGTAGGAGAGACGTGCATCCACTTCGGTGGAGATACGGCCCGGGATCAGTTTCAGGATTTCGAGACCGATATTCACCGCCAGCTTATCGGAAGCATCAAGGATCTGCTGCGCGCGATCGCTGCTCTGACTACGAGCCCAGGCCACAGCGTCGTCAATCAGCTTACGGTACTCAGGGATCTGAGCCGCGCCGAGGATCAGGGAAGGGTTGGTGGTGGCATCCTGAGGCTGATACAGCTTCATTGCCGCAATATCTCCGGTGTCAGCGACGACAGTGGTGTACTGACGCAGAGAAGTTAATTTATCCGTCATGATATATTTCTCTTAAACAGCAGTTAAGGGGATGTAACCGGTCTGCCCAGATGATAACACGCTGCCGGGTCAGCGCAACCGCCGACGAGAGAAGAGCGCAGAGTGTGATAAACTATGCAGATTAATTTGCTGAAAGCGCAAGGATTGTCACTTAATTGGTAACGCTTACACTGGCGTGCCGGCATGGACAAGAGGATGTTTAATGCCTGATTTTCTCTCATTTATCAATGAAATACTCTGGGGCTCAGTGATGATTTATCTGCTACTGGGCGCCGGCATCTGGTTTAGCTGGCAAACCCGGGGTATTCAGTTCCGTTACGTGCGCAAATTTAGCCGCAGTCTGAAAAAAAGCGTGCACCCGCAGCCGGGCGGTTTAACCTCTTTTCAGGCGTTATGTACCAGTCTTGCCGCCCGGGTTGGCAGCGGTAATCTTGCCGGCGTCACGCTGGCCATCGCCGCCGGCGGACCTGGAGCGGTATTCTGGATGTGGGTCTCCGCCCTGCTCGGCATGGCCAGCAGCTTCGCCGAATGTTCCCTTGCCCAGTTGTATAAAGAACGCGATAGCCGCGGCCAGTTTCGCGGCGGCCCGGCCTGGTATATGGCGCGCGGGCTCGGCATGCGCTGGATGGGCGTGCTGTTTTCGATCCTCCTGCTGCTGGCCTATGGTTTTATCTTCAATACCGTGCAGGCTAACTCCGTGGCCCATGCCCTGCGCTATGCGTTCGATCTGCCGGCGGCGGTCAGCGGCGGCGTGCTGGCCGTTTTCGTTCTGCTGGCCATCCTCCGCGGTTTACGCGGCGTGGCGCGCCTGATGCAGTGGATAGTGCCCATCATGGCGCTGCTATGGATCGCCACCAGCCTGCTTATCGGCCTGTGGCATATCACCGCCCTGCCGACGATTTTCGCCACCATCTTTCGCTGCGCCTTCGGCTGGCAGGAAGCCGCCGCCGGCGCGGTGGGCTACACCATCAGTCAGGCGCTGACCAGCGGCTTTCAGCGCGGCATGTTCTCCAATGAAGCAGGGATGGGCTCTTCGCCTAACGCCGCCGCAGCCGCCGCCTCATGGCCGCCACACCCGGCGGCGCAGGGTATCGTGCAGATGATTGGCGTGTTTATCGATACCATCGTGATCTGTACCGCCAGCGCGATTATCGTCATGCTGGCGCCGCGGCCCGACAATGAATATACGCTCAATGGTATTCAGGACTTGCAACACGCGATGAGCGTGCTGGTCGGCGGCTGGGGAGCGGATTTTATCGCCCTCATCGTGCTACTGTTCGCTTTTAGCTCTATCGTGGCCAACTACGTGTATGCGGAAAATAATCTGATCTTTCTGCATCTGGATAAGCCGCGTTATATCTGGGGTCTGCGGATACTCACCGTCCTGATGGTGCTGTTGGGGACCCTGGTTAGCCTGCCGGTCGTCTGGCAGAGCGCGGATATCATCATGGCGCTGATGGCGATGACCAACCTGACGGCCATCCTGCTGCTCTCCCCGACGGTGCGGATTATCGCCAGTGATTATCTGCGTCAGCGCCAGTTAGGCATCCAGCCCACTTTTGATGCGTCGCGCTATCCCGAAATTCACCAGCAGCTGGCCCCGGGCGCGTGGAATGAACTGCCGCGCGAATAGCGTGGCAATCGCAGCTATCGATCCCACCATGCACTTTTTTTGTTAAAATTCGTCGAAAATACCTGCAAGGACTGGATATGCTGATTCTGATTTCACCTGCTAAAACGCTCGATTATCAAAGCCCGCTGGCAACGACTCGCTATACCCAGCCCGAACTCCTCGAGTATTCTCAAGAGCTTATCAGCATCGCCCGTCAGCTGACCGCGCCGCAAATCGGCAAGCTGATGAGCATCAGCGACAAGCTGGCGGATCTGAACGCCACCCGTTTCCACGACTGGCACCCTGACTTCACGCCGCAAAATGCCCGCCAGGCGATCCTCGCCTTTAAGGGCGATGTCTACACCGGCCTGCAGGCAGAGACGCTCACTGAGGACGACTTTGACTTCGCCCAGCGACACCTGCGCATGCTCTCCGGCCTGTATGGCGTGCTGCGCCCGCTGGACCTGATGCAGCCCTACCGCCTGGAGATGGGGATCCGTCTGGAAAACCCGCGCGGTAAAGATCTGTACCAGTTCTGGGGCGATACCATTACCGAGAAGCTGAATCAGGCGCTGCAGGCTCAGGGCGACGATATCGTCATCAACCTGGCTTCCGATGAGTATTTTAAATCGGTGAAAACGCAAAAATTGCAGGGCCAGCTGATCAAGCCGGTCTTCCTCGATGAGAAGAACGGCAAATTCAAAGTGATCAGCTTCTATGCCAAGAAAGCCCGTGGCCTGATGAGCCGCTACATTATTGAAAATCGCTTAACCCAGCCGGAGCAGCTGAAATCCTTTAATAGCGAAGGCTATTTCTTTGATGCGGAGGCTTCGGAGAAAGGCGAACTGGTGTTTAAACGCCACGAGCAGTAAGTAAGCGTCCCCCTGCGGCGTTCGACGCGACAGGGGGACGGTAAGGATTTAGCCCATCATCAGCTTACGCAGCGCGGCGAAATCCGCCGGCAGGTTGTGAGACAGCAGCGGCAGGTCGGCGCGGTCGGCCAGCTCTTTCGGCAGCGGCAGGGTCTCCTGCAGGATCTCCTCCACGCTCTCTTTGAACTTCGCCGGATGCGCAGTACCGAGGAACAGACCGTACTCTCCCGGCTGCAGCTGATCGCGCAGCGCGCGCCAGGCAATCGCCGCGTGCGGCTCAGAGATGTAGCCGATGGCCTTCAGCTCGCGCATTGCCGCTTTGGTGGTCTCATCATCGACCGCGGCATAGCCCAGCTCGCTGAGACGCCAGATTTTACGGCGGAACAGCTCTTCGACACGCGGCCAGTTGTTCGGCTGGCTGACGTCCATGGCGTTGGACAGCGTCGCCTGGGTGGCTTTTGGCGCCCACTCGCCGCCCTGCAGATAGCGCGGAACAGTGTCGTTGGCGTTGGTGGCAGCGATAAAGCGTTTGATCGGCAGACCCAGCGACTTCGCCAGCAGACCGGCGGTCAGATCGCCGAAGTTGCCGCTCGGCACAGAAATCACCAGCTGATTGCGGGCTTCCTGCGGCAGCTGCGCCGCCGCTTCGAAGTAGTAGCAGATCTGCGCCAGCAGGCGGCTGATGTTAATGGAGTTAGCCGAGTTCAGCCCCAGCGTCGCCTTCAGTTCTTCATCGTCAAACGCCTGCTTCACCAGCGCCTGGCAGGCGTCGAAGTCGCCGTCAATCGCCACGGTTTCGATGTTGCCGCCGAGAGTACAGAACAGCTTCTCCTGCAGCGGGCTGATCTTGCCGCGCGGATAGAGGATCACCACCTTAACGTTCGGCAGACCATAGAAAGCATGCGCCACCGCCGCCCCGGTATCGCCAGAGGTCGCCGTGAGGATGGTGACCGGCTTGTCGCCCGCAATGTGGGTCAGCATCTGCGCCATAAAGCGGCCGCCGAAATCCTTGAACGCCAGCGTGGGGCCATGGAACAGTTCCAGACAGCCGACATCCTCCTGAACCTTGCTCACCGGCGCCGGAAACGCAAACGCCGCGCGGACCCGCTGCTGCAGGACATCCTGCGGGATCTCATCGCCGATAAAGGCGGATAAAATTTTGGCGCTGCGGGTGACAAAGTCCTGCGCCAGCATATCGTCGATTTCAGTCAGGCTGAATTCCGGCAGATCGTGCGGAAAGAACAGGCCCTGATGCTTGCCAAGTCCCTGGGTAACGGCCTGCGCAAAGCTGACCTGCTCATTGTGATCTTTTAAGTTATACAGTTTCATTGGTTATCCCACTACGCGTGCGCCCGCCGTATCCAGCCGGCAAATATGAACAAAGCCTTCCTGATTCTGTAGATAGTGCGCGCCAAGCCAGTCGGCGACGCGCTGTGCGGTGTCCGGCTTATCGCACAACGCGAATAGCGTTGGGCCAGAGCCGGAGATGCCGCAAGCCTGGGCGCCCATCACCATGGCCGCCTGACGCGCTTCGCTAAAGCCCGGCAGCAGTTTGGTTCGGTACGGTTCGGCAATCACATCTTTCATCAATTTTGCCGCCAGCTGCGGCTGGCGGGTGTAGCAGGCATGAATAAAGCCCGCGAGGTGGCGACCATGGGCGATACAATCCTGACGGCGGTACTGCGCCGGCAGAATCGCCCGCGCTTCGGCGGTGGAGACTTTAATCCCCGGATAGGCCAGCACCCACAGCCACTCATCAAACCCGGGCACCTGCTGGCTGATAATCCCATTCTCTTCGATCATCAACTGCATGCCGCCAAGATAGCACGGCGCCACGTTGTCGTAGTGAATGCTGCCGGAGATACGCCCTTCCATCTCCCCCATCAGCGCCAGCATGCGCGTCTCGTTCAGCGGCTTACCGCAAAACTCGTTCATCGCCACCAGCGC
The DNA here is from genome assembly GCF_009900705.1 of Klebsiella sp. Q2. Lineage (NCBI taxonomy): Bacteria > Pseudomonadati > Pseudomonadota > Gammaproteobacteria > Enterobacterales > Enterobacteriaceae > Klebsiella > Klebsiella sp. Q2. Next base: position 232,535 of record NZ_JAAABE010000006.1, read on the forward strand.
GGCGACCACCGAGCAGGCGCTGGAACCCAGCCCGGAACCAATCGGCATGTTTTTTTCCAGCGTCATCGCCACCGGCACCGTCTTACCGATCTCCCGGCAAAAGCTTTCCCAGCACTGGTAAACAATGTTCTCCTGCGGCGCCGTCGGCAGTTTGCTGGCGAAGCGTCCCAGATTCTGCAGGCTGAATTGCTCCGCCGCTTCGACAGTGACGTTGTCGCCAAGCAGCGTGCCATCGACCGGCGTGACCGCCGCGCCCAACACATCAAACCCGACGCTCATATTGGCACTGGAAGCCGGGGCATATACTTTGACCATCTTAAACTCCTAACTTCCAGGAAAGGGTGCGCAGCAGGTCGGCGAATACGCCGGCCGCCGTGACGTCGTTCCCGGCACCATAGCCGCGCAGCACCAGCGGCAATGGCTGATAATAGTGGCTGTAAAAGGCCAGCGCGTTCTCGCCATTTTTGACTTTGTACAGCGGATCGTTGCCGTCAACGGCGGCAATTTTCACCCGGCAGGTACCATCCTCTTCGATGTTACCGACATAGCGCAAGACTTTACCTTCATCGCGCGCCTTAGCAATCCGCGAGGCGAACTCATCATCCAGCGACGGCAGGCGAGCCATAAAGGTCTCGACATCACCACTGGCGTCGAAGTCCGCCGGCAGCGCCGACTCGACGATAATGTCCGACAGCTCCAGTTCACGTCCGGTCTCACGGGCCAGAATCAGCAGCTTACGCGCGACGTCCACCCCGGATAAATCGTCGCGCGGATCCGGCTCGGTATACCCCATCTCACGGGCCATTGCCGTCGCCGCCGAGAAACTCACCCCCTCATCCAGCTTGCCGAAGATAAACGACAGGGAGCCGGAAAGGATCCCGGAGAAATGGCGCAGTTCATCGCCGGCGTTGAGCAGGTTCTGCAGGTTCTCAATCACCGGCAGGCCAGCGCCAACGTTCGTGTCATAGAGGAACTTGCGGCGCGAGCTGCTCGCCGCGTGGCGCAGCTGATGATAGTAATCCAGTGAAGAGGTATTGGCCTTTTTATTCGGCGTGACCACATGGAAACCTTCGCGCAGGAAGTCGGCGTACTGATCGGCGACCGCCTGGCTGGAGGTACAGTCGACGATCACCGGATTCAGCAGGTGGTACTCTTTTACCAGGCGGATCAGGCGGCCAAGATTAAAGGGTTCTTTCGCCTCCGCCAGCGCTTCACTCCAGTTTTCCAGATTCAGACCATGCACGCTGGTCAGCAGCGCCTGAGAGTTGGCCACGCCGCAAACGCGCAGATCGATATGTTTGCTCTTCAGCCAACCCTGCTGGCGTTTGATCTGCTCCAGCAGCGCGCCGCCGACGCCGCCGACGCCGATGACGAACACTTCGATCACCTGATCGGTGTTGAACAGCATCTGATGGGTCACGCGCACGCCGGTGGTAGCATCGTCATTGCTAACCACCACCGAAATGGAGCGCTCGGAGGAGCCCTGAGCAATCGCCACGATATTGATATTGGCGCGAGCCAGCGCGGCAAAAAACTTTGCCGAGATACCGCGCAGGGTGCGCATCCCGTCGCCCACCACCGAGATAATAGCCAGACGCTCCATAATGGCCAGCGGCTCCAGCAGTCCCTCTTTCAGCTCGAGGTAAAACTCATCTTCCATCGCCCGTTTGGCTCGCGCGCAGTCGCTCTGCGGCACGCAGAAACTGATGCTGTACTCGGAGGAGGATTGGGTGATCAGCACTACCGAGATGCCGGCGCGGGACATGGTGGCGAAGACGCGGGCGGCCATGCCGACCATGCCTTTCATCCCCGGCCCGGAAACGTTGAACATCGCCATGTTGTTGAGGTTAGAGATGCCTTTAACCGGCAGATCGTCCTCGTCGCGGCTGGCGCCGATGAGCGTTCCCGGCGCCTGCGGGTTGCCAGTATTTTTAATCAGACATGGGATTTGGAATTGGGCGATAGGGGCGATGGTGCGCGGGTGCAGCACTTTCGCGCCAAAGTAGGAGAGCTCCATCGCCTCCTGATAAGACATCGATTTCAGCAGACGCGCATCCGGCACCTGGCGCGGGTCGCAAGTGTACACTCCGTCGACATCGGTCCAGATTTCGCAGCAATCGGCGCGCAGGCAGGCGGCCAGTACCGCAGCCGAATAGTCGGAGCCGTTGCGCCCCAGCACCACCAGCTCGCCCTTCTCATTGCCAGCGGTAAACCCGGCCATCAGGATCATATGGTCTGCCGGGATCTGGCTGGCGGCGATGCGGCGGGTGGATTCGGTGATATCGACCGTGGATTCCAGATAGTGGCCCACCGCGAGCAGTTTTTCCACCGGGTTAATGACACTGACTTTATGACCACGGGCTTCCAGCAGACCCGCCATGATGGCGATGGAGAGCTTTTCGCCTCGGCAGATCAGCGCGGCATTGACGCTATCCGGGCACTGACCCAGCAGGCTAATACCGTGCAGGACATGCTTAATCTGAGCAAACTCCTGCTCAACAAAGACTTTCAACTGGGCGAGCGGGAAAGCGGGCTGGGCCTCGGCAAGGCCCTGAAGAAGTTCGGCAAAAATGCGTTCAGCGTCGGCAATATTGGGGAGGGCATCCTGGCCGCCAATGGTCTTTTCAATCATCGCTACCAGATGGTTGGTGATCTTCGCCGGGGCAGACAGGACGGTCGCTACCTGCCCCTGCCTGGCATTACTCTCCAGAATATCGGCAACCCGCAGAAACCGTTCCGCATTTGCCACTGATGTACCGCCGAACTTCAACACTCGCATGGTTCTTACCCCTTGATCTCTTGTCAAAAAAAAAGCCCGCACTGTTCAGGTGCGGGCTTTTTTCTGTGTTTCCTGTACGCGTCAGCCCGCACCGTTACCTGTGGTAATGGTGGTGGTGATAATGGTGGTAATCATGCCGATGCGATTCATGGATGTTGTGTACTCTGTATTTTTATCTGTCTGTGTGTCCTGCCTATATTGGTTAAAGTATCTGCCGTCTTAAGTCAATGAATTTCTCAATTAACCCCATTTCAGCCGGCTTACGTATTGCGCCACCCCGACAAGAAAAAACACCCAGATTGGCGGAACACCTCCCGCAAAAACAGTACATGCAACCATAAATAAAAAATATGACAGAACTTTATTCTGGTAGGTTTTTTTCAATATCATGCAGCAAACGATGCAACATTGCCGTGTCTCGCTGCTGCAGCAGCCCCAATCGTTGCGACAGCCAGTCGGCCAGTTTGGCATCGTCCTCCACGCCCAGACGCGAAAGCAAGGCCATGGTGCGGAGGCGCAACGCCTGCAGCTGATGATGGTCTGCCGCGGCAGCGGCGGGAGCCGATTGTTGCATAAGCGATGCTAATTGATAGCAGTAAACCATCACCGACTGACCGAGGTTCAGCGACGGATAATCCGCGACCATCGGCACGCCGGTCAGCACATCGGCCAGGGCCAGCTCCTCATTGGTCAATCCGGCGTCTTCACGGCCAAATACCAGCGCGGTATGGGTCATCCAGTTCGCCTTCTCCTCCAGCAGCGGCAACAACTGCTGCGGCGTGGCGTAATAGTGAAACCGCGCGCGACTGCGGGCAGTGGTGGCGACGGTAAAATCGACGTCGTGCAGCGCCTCAGCAAGGGTGGAATAGGTGGTGATGCCATCGAGGATGTCGCCTGAGCCGTGCGCCACCCAGCGTGCCGCCGGCGCCAGATGGGCTTCACTGTCCACGATCCGCAGATCGCGAAATCCCATGGTTTTCATCGCCCTGGCGGCGGCACCGACGTTCTCGGCCCGGGCAGGACCGACCAAAATAATCGTTAAACGCATTGCGGTTTTATTCTCTCTCTCAGGCGTTGTCTGAGGCGCGTAGCCCCCCATTTTACGCGGTGAAAATTTACAAATTTGCAACAAAAATCACTAAAATTGCGTTTTCTTACCCATAAAAAAATCTAAACTGTTCTCAGGAGGCCATGACAAGGAGTATGTTAACAGAACCCATTTATCCATATGATGGGCAATGAAATTTCATCTGACGCATCGTTCCAGACATTGGATTCACTGTATTTATTAATTTATCCACGCAACTAGTTGAGCCGGGTAAAGATTGTGACTATAAAGAGCATGGCGATGCAATGATTTCACAAGACTGTTAACGTGCTACAATTGAACTTGATATATGTCAACGAAGCGTAGTTTTATTGGGTGTTCGGCCTCTCTTAGCCTGTTATGTTGCTGTTAAAATGGTTAGGATGTCAGCCGTTTTTGACACCGTCGGGTCCAGAGGGAAAGTACCCACGACCAAGCTAATGATGTTGTTGACGTTGATGGAAAGTGCATCAAGAACGCAATTACGTACTTTAGTCATGTTACGCCGCGCATGTTAATTTGCGACATGCACCAGGCAGGTCAGGGACTTTGGTACTTCCTGTTTCGATTTAGTTGGCAATTTAGGTAGCAAACATGCAGACCCCGCACATTCTTATCGTTGAAGACGAGTTGGTAACACGCAACACGTTAAAAAGTATTTTCGAAGCAGAAGGTTACGATGTATTCGAAGCGACCGATGGCGCGGAAATGCATCAGATCCTGTCTGAAAATGATATCAACCTGGTGATCATGGATATCAACCTGCCGGGTAAAAATGGTCTTCTGCTGGCGCGCGAACTGCGCGAGCAGGCCGACGTCGCGCTGATGTTCTTAACCGGCCGCGACAACGAAGTGGATAAGATCCTTGGCCTCGAAATCGGCGCTGACGACTATATCACTAAACCGTTTAACCCGCGTGAACTGACTATCCGCGCGCGCAACCTGCTCTCCCGTACCATGAACCTCGGTACCGTGAGCGAAGAGCGTCGCAGCGTGGAAAGCTACAAGTTCAACGGCTGGGAACTCGATATCAACAGCCGTTCCCTGGTTAGCCCGAACGGCGAACAGTACAAGCTGCCGCGCAGTGAATTCCGCGCGATGCTGCACTTCTGCGAAAACCCGGGCAAAATTCAGTCTCGTGCCGAGCTGCTGAAGAAAATGACCGGTCGCGAGCTGAAGCCGCATGACCGTACCGTTGACGTGACCATTCGTCGGATTCGTAAACACTTCGAATCCACTCCGGATACTCCGGAAATCATCGCTACCATTCACGGTGAAGGTTACCGTTTCTGTGGCGATCTGCAGGAATAATGCGAGTTATTCCGCAGCTATGATGTGAAAACGGCGCCCCGAGGGCGCCGTTTTTTTATGCCGTCACTCTTTCCACAGGCGCAGTTTGTCGTCATCGGCAGACGGCGGCGGAGGCGCACTGCCTTTCGGTAACGATAACGCATACCAGTCCACTCGCCGGGTCAAAAACATCAGAATGCTCAGCGCCAGCGCCAGCACACCGGTCCCTAACAGCAGCGCGCTGTCCTCGGAGTGCAGCAGAAACCACATCACCCCATCCAGCAGCAGCAGCGCGGCGACAAACAGCAGGCTGTTGCGCCATCCCCTGAGCACCGCCTGGAGGTAGATCCCATTCATCACCGCGCCGCACAGACTGGCGGCCAGCCAGGCGGCGGTAAAGCCAATGTGCTCCGAAAGCGCCAGCAGCACCAGGTAAAACAGCACCAGCGATAAGCCCACCAGCAAATATTGCATCGGATGCAGGGGTCGATGGGTCAGGCTCTCGAAAGCGAAAAAGGCCATAAACGTCAGCCCGATTAACAGGATGGCATATTTTGTCGCCCGATCGGTTAGCTGGTACTGGTCGGCAAGCGACATGACATCGGCACTGAACGCCGGTAAGCGCGACCACGGGATCTCCATATCATCCTTGAAATAGCTGCCCATATCATTGGCGAACCAGCTGCTTTGCCAGTGGGCGCGATAGCCGGCAGCATTCACTTCGCGTTTCGTTGGCAGGAAGCTGCCGAGAAAGCCGGGATGCGGCCAGTTACTGGTCAGCTGCAGCTCGCTGTTGCGCCCGAGCGGCGCCAGTGAAAATGCGCCCGTCCCGTTCAGATCGAGCGAAAAAGCAATCTCAAGCGGCTTGTTGTCCTCCGCCAGCGCAGGCATCCGCATATGGATGCCCGCCCCATCGCCGCTGATCCCCAGCCCTGGTTCCACGCTTAATACGCTGCCGTTAACCTTCGGGGCGTGGATGGCGCCAATGCCGCGGGCATCGCCGACGCTCACCACCAGCCGCGGCAGGCCCAGGGTGATATGCGTTTTTCGCAGCGACGCCAGACGCAGCGGATCGAAGGTGGCCTTAATCTGCAGGGCGTTATGCCATACCTGCCCGCTGTAGATGCCCACCCTTCTCGACTCCACGGTCTGTTTGCCGGTGACCGCCAGCGACTCCGGCAGCCAGTAGTACACCCAGCTACGCTGATAGGCGACCTCTTTTTGGTTCTCCCTGCGGGTCAGCGTCTCGGTTACCGGAATAGCGATCAGCGGCCCGGCGAGTTTTTGCGAACCGCTGGTGCTCTGCTCAATGGCGTCCACTACCTCGCTGCGATAATCAGCCCGCTCATTGATGAGCTCCCTGACCATCATTAAAGGTAGAGATAACAGCACAATACAACCTATTAGCGTGGTGATTTTCCAGAATAACGGTGATTTCAACATAGCTTTCTCCCTATCGTGATGGCCTCACCATAGGGCGGCTGTGTGGGGAGAATTTGAAGCTATGTGAAGGGACGGTGAAGTCTCAGCGTAGCGACCACGCCGCCTTCAGGGCGATTGTGCAGACGGATATCGCCATGATGCAGGCGCGCCACTTCACGAACGAAGGCCAGCCCAAGGCCGCTGCTCTTGTGGCCGTCTTCACGCGGCAGCGAGTAGAACCGATCAAAGATCCGCGTCAGGGCATAGTCCGGAATACCGCATCCGTTATCCGTTACGCTCAGTTGCACCTCTGCATTTCGTTTCTCTACCCCCAGGGCGATCTCGCCGCCCTGGGGGGTAAAATCAATCGCGTTGTCGAGCAGATTACCCAGCGCCTGGGCCAGCAGTTCGCCATCGCCATTGACCAGCATCCCACTCGCCTGCCAGCGCAGAGTAATGGCTTTCGCCGCCAGGGCGATGTCGCGCTCCTCCGCCAGGCGTTGGTATAGCGCATCTATCGACACCGGCTGTAGCTTTATCTCCAGCCGGCTTTCCAGTCGCGCCTGCTGGAGTAACCGCTCCACCAGCAGCTGCATGCGGGTGTTCTGCGCAAGGATATTCTCAGTAAACCGCGCCGCCACCGCAGGCGGCGGCCCTTCGCGCAGAATCTCCGCCGCACCGCGAATAGCCGCCAGCGGACTTTTCAGCTCGTGCGTCAGGTCATAGACATAGTTTTCGATGGCGTTTTTGCCTTCGAGCTTCACCCGCATGCTCTCCAGCGCCTGGGCCAGCTTACGCAGTTCGCTGCTGCCGACCTCCGGCAACGGCAGCGGGCGGTCAGCGGTCACGGAGTCCGCATAGCGCACCAGCTTACCGATAGAGAAATTGATCCACCAGACGACGCCGCAGCCGATCAACAGCGCAATGCCCAGCAGGGCGCCGCCGGCCCAGAGGATCCGCCGCTCGCTGCGCTTAATGACCGGCGTCATCGCCAGGTTGGGTTTACCGACGCTCAGCACGCCGATAATCCGCCCCTTATCCATCACCGGCGCGGCGATATACATCACCGAGCTGGCTTCATCATGCGGATCGCTGCGCGAACTGCGCGCGCCATACTGCCCGCGCAGGGTGAGCCAGACGTCGTTCCAGCGTGAATAGTCCTGCCCTGTCGCCTCTCCACTGGAGTCAAACACGACCTTGCCCCGGGCATCGGTCAGATAGACGCGGTACTCATTACGCACCTTTTTAATTCCGCCAATGTTGGCGTTTAGCCGCTGCTGGTTGAGCTGCTGAAAGGCCTGCGCCAGCCTGCCCTGCTGCGGGTTTACCGCCAGCAGGTCCTCACGCGCCAGCGCCGCCAGCAGGGTGGCGGTATCGTTGAGGGTCCCCTCCGTCGCCCGGCGCACGCCCGGCTTCACTTCCTGGACAAAGATCGACAGTACAAACCACGCGGCGATCGCGACGATAAGGAAATAGCCCAGCAGCAGGCGCATGCCGATGCGCATCAGCAGCGCCCCAGGCTGTAACCCATCCCGCGATGGGTATTGATTGGCGACAAATCAGGATTCACGGCCCGCAGTTTAGCGCGCAGGGTTTTGATGTGGGTGTCGACGGTGCGGTCGAGGCTTTCCCAGGCATCGCTCCATACCCGCTCCATCAGCTGCTGACGGGAGAAAACGCGACCGGGCGCGTGAAGCAAAGTTTTCAACAGCAGAAATTCATAGCGCGTCAGGTTCAGGGGCTGGCCGAACCAGCTTATCGACGCCGCCTGCTCGTCAAGCACAAACTCGCCGACGCGAACTACCGACGAAGGCGCGGCAAATTTTTGCAGCCGTCGCAGTACGCTGCGCACCCGCGCGCAAACTTCGCGCGGCGAAAACGGCTTGGCGATGTAATCGTCAGCGCCGATTTCCAGCCCCAGCAGCTTATCGACCTCATCGCTCCGCGCCGTGAGAAACAGCATCGGCAGCGCCGGAAAGCGCGCCAGCAGGCGCCGACAGAGCTCGAAGCCGCTGATATCCGGCAAGCCAACGTCGAGGATGGCGACATCGGGCGCCTGATGCGCCGCCGCCTCCAGCGCGGGCAACCCGCGGTCGAAGACGGTGACCTGGAAGCCCTCCTGCTGGAGCATATAAACCAGGGTATCGGCGATACTCTGTTCATCCTCAACTAACCAAATCCGTGGCTGCTGCATGCGCGCTCCCGTTTATTTATTCCAGGGCATAATCGGCACGGCGCTGATGGCGTTCTTCGGCGAACCATCAACTACTTTATCCGAATAGGTCAGGTAGACCAGCGCATTGCGTTTCGCATCATAGAAGCGAACGACCTGTAGCTTTTTAAACACCAGCGAGGTGCGCTTCTGGAACACCACGTCGCCCTGGCTTTTGCCATTTTTGATTTTGTCCGTCAGCTCAATCGGCCCGACCTGCTGGCAGGAGATGGCCGCGTCGGAGGTATCTTCCGCCAGACCCAGCCCGCCTTTGATCCCGCCGGTCTTCGCCCGGCTGATGTAGCAGGTCACGTTCTGTACATCCGGATCGTCAAAGGCTTCGACGACAATTTTGTGATCCGGTCCTAACCATTTGAAGACCGTATCCACGGAACCAATCTGCTCCGCCTGAGCAATCTGACAGCCGGCCAGCAACAGCAGGCCCATCGCAAACTTCTTGTATTTCATATTGTTACCATTATTAAAAAATATAGCTAAGTGATTATCACGGACTTAGCAGAAAAGGTTTATAGATCACAGCTTTACAAAATTATCGTTCAGATCCACTGACCTACCGCATTTAAAAGCAAAAAAAACACTGAATGCTAAAACATCAAAAAATGCTATTATCCGCTACTTTAATATCAGGCACCTGTGTTTAAGGATGGGGACATTTTATGGATCAAGCAGGGATTATTCGCGATCTCCTTAGCTGGCTGGAAGGTCACCTGGATCAGCCGCTTTCTCTGGACAATGTGGCGGCGAAGGCAGGTTATTCCAAGTGGCATCTGCAGCGAATGTTTAAGGATGTCACCGGCCACGCTATCGGTGCCTATATTCGCGCGCGCCGGTTGTCGAAATCAGCTGTCGCATTACGCCTTACCGCCCGTCCAATCCTTGATATTGCGCTGCAGTACCGTTTCGACTCCCAGCAGACCTTCACCCGTGCGTTCAAGAAGCAATTCTCGCTGACGCCGGCTCTCTACCGCCGCTCGCCGGACTGGAGCTCGTTCGGTATGCGTCCGCCGCTACGTCTTGGCGAGTTTACCCTGCCGAAACATGAATTTGTCGCCCTACCCACGACTCAACTGCTCGGTGTGACTCAGAGCTATACCTGTAAGCTGGAGGAAATCTCCGACTTCCGCAACCAGATGCGGGTCCAGTTCTGGCGAGATTTCCTCGGCAACTCGCCGTCGATCCCCCCGGTGCTCTACGGGCTGCATGAACCGCGTCCGAGCCTGGAGAAAGACGATGAGCAGGAAGTGTTCTATACCACCGCGCTGACGCCGGAGATGGCTAACGGCCACCTGCAGAACGCCCATCCGGTGACGCTGGAGGGCGGCGAGTATGTCATGTTTACGTATGAAGGGCTGGGTACCGGCCTGCAGGAATTCATCCTGACGGTCTACGGCACCTGCATGCCGATGCTGAACCTGACGCGCCGCAAGGGGCTGGATATTGAACGCTTCTATCCTGAAGATGAAAGCCGGGATCAGGCCACGCCGATTCAGTTACGCTGCGAGTATCTGATCCCGATCCGCCGTTAACGCTGCAGCTCGTCCATCGCGGGGGCGTCAAGATGCGAGACGTCGCCCGCCGTTTCCACCACCCAGCCGGAAGCCAGCCACGGGCTTTGCTGATAATCGACGCGCGAGATCGAGCAGTTGCGCAGGCGCAGACGACGCTCTGCGTATGCCGGCAGCCCTAAAATCGTACTCACCAGGCAGCCCAGCGCGATACCATGACTCACCAGCAGCGGTCGACTACCGGCCGGTAATTCCAGACAGGCGGCCAGCGCCGCATGCATACGTTCGCTAAGCTCCTGCATCGATTCGCCCTGCGGAATGCGACCATCCGGCGTGCCGTTGACCAACTGGCGGCGCCAGCCCTCTTCTTCTTCGCTGAGCGAGTCAATATGGCGCTTCTCCAGCACTCCCATATCCAGCTCGCGCAGGCGCGCATCAGCGATCACGCTGCAGCCGCAGGCTTCGGCAATAATCTCTGCTGTGCGACGGGTTCGTCCCAGATCGCTGGTAATGATATGGGTGATCCCCAGCGTTCTGGCGCGCTCGCCAACCTGCCAGGCCTGGCGCTCACCGTGTGCGGTCAGCGGGCTGTCGGACTGACCCTGAATACGTCGCTCGGCGTTCCACTGCGTTTCACCGTGGCGAACAAGGTATACCTGTAACATGCTTTTTTTCCGTTCTGAACTCGTTATCGACCGCTTGCGGGCATTACCGACTGCCCTGGGGGTGATTTAGAGTATACTGCGATGACGTTAGTTTATTCTGAGTTGTTTTGATTATGCACCATGTTGTCTCAGCGACCACTAATCCCGCCAAAATTCAGGCAATTCTGCAGGCTTTTGACGAGATTTTCGGCGAAGGATCCTGCCACATTGAGTCCGTCTCCGTCGAGAGCGGCGTGCCGGAACAGCCCTTCGGCAGCGAGGAAACGCGCGCTGGCGCACGAAATCGCGTCGCCAATGCGCGCCTCGCCCAGCCCCATGCCGATTTCTGGGTCGCCATCGAAGCCGGAATTGACGATGGCAGTACCTTTAGCTGGGTGGTCATCGAAAGCGCCAGCCAGCGCGGAGAAGCGCGCTCAGCCACGCTGCCGTTGCCTGACGTTATTCTTGAGCAGGTTCGCGCTGGCGAAGCCCTCGGGCCGGTCATGTCGCAGTATACCGGCATCGATCAGATTGGTCGTAAAGAGGGAGCGATTGGGGTTTTCACCAACGGCAAATTAACCCGCAGCAGCGTTTACCATCAGGCGGTCGTGCTGGCGTTAAGCCCGTTCCACAACGCTATTTATCGCTAGCCAGCAGCGTCTGCTCCAGCCACTGGCGCAGCTCAACCGGCGCCGACTTCAGGCTGTTGGACCCGCGGGTAATGGTCGCAATGCCGGCACCGAGCTCATTTTTCAGCTCGCGCTGGCTCATCTCACCGCGCAGCAGCTCTTCGATAATGCGCACCCGAGTCCCCAGCGCTTCACGCTCATCAGGGGTCAGCATGAGCTGCAGCAACGGTAGATGCAGATCCTGCGCATAGGCCTGCTGTAGCAGCGCCACAAAGCGCAGCCACTCCTGATGACGTTGTTCGGCAACGGCCGCGGAATAGGGAGATTGTTGGGTCATATCGCGCCACCATATTGAGACGGGCAGCTTACGCTGCCCGTCGAATGTACTCTTCAACGAGTACAAAGCATAACATACTTCCCGGCGATCAGTAACGCTGCCGCCACTCCGCATCGCTGAAGAGCTTATCCTGCTGTCCCATAAAGTAGCGATAGTAGGCGTCATAGGAGAGGACATTCTTCACGTAGCCGCGTGTTTCCGAGAACGGAATACTCTCGACAAACGCCACGGCGTCGATCCGTCCGGCGCTGTTCCCCTGCCAGGTGCGTACCCGACCCGGCCCGGCGTTATAGGCCGCCGAGGCGTAGATGCGGTTATTACCGAACTGCTGGTAAACGTACTGCAGATAGCTGGTGCCGATGTTGATGTTGGTTTCCGGATCCAACAGCTGCGACGGGCCGCTGTAGCCGGGAATGCTGAACATGCTGACGGTATGCGTCGCGGTGCCCGGCATAATCTGCATCAGCCCGCTGGCGCCGACCGGCGAGCGCACTTTCGGGTTCCAGGCGCTCTCCTGGCGGGCAATCGCCATCGCGTAGCTCTGCGGAATATCTTTACCGCTGATATAGCGGGCAAACAGATCGTTATAGGCCAGCGGGAAGCGCTCCTCCAGCTGATCCCACAGTTTTCCGGCGATCGTCGCCTGCACGCTCAGATCCCACCAGTGTTGATCAAAAGCGTAACGCGCGAGCTGCGCCTGCTGGGATTTACTACGGCTGGTGACCAGGTTCGCCCATTCAGTGCGCGCGGTGTTATCCATATTCCAGTACATCAGCTCGCGCACCCGGGCCATCTCCGGACCGGAGGCCAGCGCCGGATCGAGCGTGCCAATCGCTTTATCAATGCGGAAGGTATACTCCTCGCCGAGACGCTGCGCAGCGACCATCGGGTAGAAACCCCGCTGCTGCATCAACGACCGGAGGATCGCCTGCGCTTCCTCGTCCCTGCCGCGCTCCAGCAACAGATCCGCCTGCCAGTAGCGCCATTCGTCTTTCTCTTTCGCCTCCATCGGCAGGCGCGCCAGCCAGGTATTCAGACCATGGCGATCGCCCGTCCCCAGCGCCATCCGTACCCGCCGCTCCACCAGCGGCGTGGACTGCGAGCGCATAATCGCATCGTCGCGCCAGATGGCCTGCTCTTCGGTCACATCGTTCCCCATCAGGCGCCAGGCGACAATATCGCGTAGCTCCTGGGTCTGATCCTCATTGAGCTGCTGGGCCTGCACCAGCGAAGGGATCATCAAACGGGCATTTTCCACATCCTGACGGGCGACGCTGGCGAAAGCGACGGCGGCCATCTGGCGGGTAAAGTCCGTCGCCCCGGTGGTGCGGGCAAAGGTCAGAACGCTGTTAGGATCGTTAGCCAGGGCGACCACGGCGCTGGCGATGCTCTGGTAGTTGGCAGGCATCTGCTGGGCCAGCGATTTCACCAACCCAATATTGCCGGCCTTCATCGCCAGGCGGATCCGTTCGAGATAGGCCAGCGGATCCTGTTGGCCGGAGTCGCGCCAGGCGCTGAACAGCGGTTCACAGGCGCCGGGCTGGTTCTTGCCCGTCAGCCAGAGCGCTTTCGCTCCGCTCCAGGCCTCCTGCGACTGACCCACGCTCAGTTTGGCGTAGTAGTAGTTGCACTGCGCCTCGGTGCTGGTCGGCTTATCGGGGCTAAACGCCAGCAAGCCGCGCCAGTCGCTGCGACGGGCCAGTTCATTCACGAAGCGCGAACGTAATGAACGCGCCGGGGGCAGCGTCGGGTTGGCGTCAATAAAGTTTTTCACCACCAGCGCCGGCTGGTTCATCAGATCGTCGGTAATCTGCCGGTACTGCAAATAGGGATACAGGGGATAGGTGCTTAACGTGGGCATCAGCTGGTCAACCACATCCATCTGCCGGTTATCCCACGCCTGCTTAATTTGTGCGTAGCGGCTGCGCTGTTCATCCAGTGAATCCGCATGCGCCAGCTGACTCAACGCCAACAGACCAACGCTGGCAGCCAAAAGATGCCACGCCATTTTTTTGGCTTTTTCCACAAGCTCTTCCTCTTTCAGGTGCATTTTCGCAGCATCGTGCCGCTTAAAAGCCCCTGCCGGTTCGGCAGGCGGCTTTACTTATGCTAATCAGACAACGCTAAACGCGCCATGTCCTGAACATTTTTTTACGCTTCTGTGAATCCTGTCGCCTCGCTGGGATTAGCGCGCGAAAAAGGCTACACTTCGGCTTTGAACTATCTATCAAAATAGAAAGAGGCGAAGTCCAACGTGGCTCAATTCGTTTATACCATGCATCGTGTCGGCAAAGTGGTTCCGCCGAAACGTCATATTTTGAAAAATATCTCCCTCAGCTTTTTCCCTGGCGCGAAAATCGGTGTGCTCGGTCTGAACGGCGCCGGTAAATCTACCCTGCTGCGCATCATGGCCGGTATCGACACCGAGATCGAAGGTGAAGCGCGTCCGCAGCCCGGCATTAAAATTGGCTACCTGCCGCAGGAGCCGCAGCTCAACCCGGAGCACACCGTGCGCGAGTCCGTGGAAGAAGCGGTCGCCGAAGTGGTTAACGCGCTGAAGGGTCTGGACGAAGTCTATGCCAAATACGCCGAGCCGGATGCGGACTTCGATAAGCTTGCCGCACAGCAAGGCAAGTTCGAAGAGATTATCCAGGCGCACGACGGCCACAACCTGAACGTGCAGCTGGAGCGCGCGGCCGACGCCCTGCGCCTGCCGGACTGGGATGCGAAAATCGCTAATCTTTCCGGTGGTGAACGCCGCCGCGTCGCGCTGTGCCGCCTGCTGCTGGAAAAACCGGATATGCTGCTGCTCGACGAACCGACTAACCACCTCGACGCCGAGTCCGTCGCCTGGCTGGAACGCTTCCTGCACGACTTCGAAGGCACCGTGGTGGCGATTACCCACGACCGTTACTTCCTCGATAACGTCGCCGGCTGGATCCTCGAACTTGACCGCGGCGAAGGTATTCCGTGGGAAGGCAACTACTCCTCCTGGCTGGAGCAGAAAGATCAGCGTCTGGCGCAGGAAGCTTCTCAGGAAGCCGCACGCCGCAAATCCATCGAGAAAGAGCTCGAGTGGGTACGCCAGGGCGCGAAAGGCCGTCAGTCTAAGGGCAAAGCCCGTCTGGCGCGCTTTGAAGAGCTTAACAACGTTGAATACCAGAAACGTAACGAGACCAACGAACTGTTCATTCCGCCAGGCCCGCGTCTGGGCGATAAAGTTCTGGAAGTCAGCCATCTGCGCAAATCCTACGGCGACCGCGTGCTGATCGACGATCTGAGCTTCTCGGTACCGAAAGGCGCTATCGTCGGCATCATCGGTCCGAACGGCGCGGGTAAATCCACCCTCTTCCGCATGATGTCTGGCCAGGAACAGCCAGATTCCGGCACCATCACCCTGGGTGAAACCGTTAAGCTGGCTTCCGTCGATCAGTTCCGCGACGCGATGGACAACAGCAAAACCGTGTGGGAAGAAGTGTCCGGCGGCCTGGATATCATGAAGATCGGCAACACCGAAATGCCGAGCCGCGCCTACGTGGGCCGCTTTAACTTCAAAGGCGTCGACCAGGGTAAACGCGTTGGCGAGCTGTCCGGCGGTGAACGCGGTCGTCTGCACCTGGCGAAGCTGCTGCAGGTCGGCGGTAACGTCCTGCTGCTCGATGAACCGACCAACGACCTGGATATCGAAACCCTGCGCGCGCTGGAAAACGCCCTGCTGGAGTTCCCGGGCTGCGCGATGGTTATCTCGCACGACCGCTGGTTCCTTGACCGTATTGCCACCCACATTCTGGATTACCAGGATGAAGGTAAGGTGGAGTTCTTCGAAGGTAACTTTACCGAGTACGAAGAGTACAAGAAACGCACTCTCGGCGCCGACGCGCTGGAGCCGAAGCGAATCAAGTACAAACGTATCTCAAAATAAAATGCAAAAAGGCAACGTAAGTTGCCTTTTTTAATGTTTGCTCCCTCTCCCAGTGGGAGAGGGCCAGGGTGAGGGCAAGGTAAAAGTAAAAAGGCAACGCAAGTTGCCTTTTTTAGGGTTTGCTCCCTCTCCCACCGGGAGAGGGCCGGGGTGAGGGCAAGGTAAAAGTAAAAAGGCAACGCAAGTTGCCTTTTTTAGGGTTTGCTCCCTCTCCCACCGGGAGAGGGCCGGGGTGAGGGCAAGGTAAAAGTAAAAAGGCAACGCAAGTTGCCTTTTTTAGGGTTTGCTCCCTCTCCCACCGGGAGAGGGCCGGGGTGAGGGCATCAGCCCGCAGAGGATCTACCCCTGCTCCCCCATCAGCTGCTTCACCAGCTCGACGCAGCGCAGGAAGCGCGTATCATAGTCCGACTCCTTAACATGGACGAACTCGATCTCATTCTCTTTCAGCAGCGACACCAGCAGCGACTGAAACTCTTTACGATCCACCGAACTCCCAAGACTGCGTAACCCATCAGCCACCCACGGGGTGTTGTTCTCCAGCAGGATCACCAGGTCAAAGCGGTATTCATCAATCAGCGCCTGCACGAACGGGTGCTCACGCCCCTCGTACTTCAGACAGAACGCCTGAGTACTGACGAAGTCGGTATCGATAAATGCCACCTTGTTGGCATATTTCACTGCGAAATCAATATACTGGGCATGCCCGAGGGCAATTTTATCGTAATCAGAATACTGGAGCGCCATCTCATCGCCGCCGAGATGCGAAAAGACATAATCCCGGCCATATTCCCAGGCGCTGGTAGTATTGAAGATATTGGCGAGCTTATTGACCAGCGTTGATTTACCGCTCGACTCGCCGCCGAGGATCGCCACCGTCCGCACAAAGAACGGTTTCACTTCCGTCGGAATATATTCCCAGTAGCGGAACGGGTTCTCGCGGATCTGGCCGCCGCTAATATTCATAAAGGTCCGCTTAGGATCGATAAGCACCGTCTCGATCCCCAGATGCTCAAGGTACTGCGGCGCATCGGCCTCTTCCGAGGTATAGATCCGGTTCGGCTCGATCCCTTTTTCGCTCATAAAAGCGCGGATCCCATGACTCCACACATCCCAGC
Source organism: Klebsiella sp. Q2 (assembly GCF_009900705.1). NCBI lineage: Bacteria > Pseudomonadati > Pseudomonadota > Gammaproteobacteria > Enterobacterales > Enterobacteriaceae > Klebsiella > Klebsiella sp. Q2. The sequence goes on from NZ_JAAABE010000006.1 coordinate 249,498, forward strand.
CGTGCGGATAGGGCTCCATCCCCTCTTCATTGAACGCATGGATGCGAATATTCTTCTGATATTTAAAGGTCTGCAGCAGCCAGCGCAGGCGGTCAGGCACCGTTGGCTGCTGCGACATGGCGCTCTCTTCAAACAGCTCGCGGTCGCGGGTATCGTCATAACCCATGATGATATGCAGCTCATCGACCTGGCTACAGGCGCGTTGAATCAAATAGATGTGCCCGGTATGCAGCGGGTAAAACTTACCAAACACCACGCCGACGCTTTTCTGTCGGCGGGGAAACTCCAGCCCGAGGAAGCGATGCAGCGCTTCAAGCTTCTGCGCGCTCGGGCTTTTGATTTTGGCGTTCAACAGCTGGCTGAGATACCCCTTGGTCATCCCGCTGGCTTCCGCCACCTGCTGCAGGGTACAGCCTTTCTGCTTTATGGCGCTTTTTAAATAGTCAAATGACGACATCGCTAATCTCCTTTTAACTTATTATAAGTCGTCAAAAACGCTTAGCGCGTCTGAAAGCTTTTTCACACCAAAGATTTGCATGCCTTCCGGCACTTTTTTCGGCACATTGGCCGCCGGGACGATGGCGCGGCGGAAGCCATGCTTCGCTGCTTCGGAGATACGCTCCTGACCGCTCGGCACCGGGCGAATTTCGCCGGCCAGCCCCACTTCGCCAAAGACCACCAGGTCCTGCGGCAGCGGGCGATCGCGCAGGCTGGAGACCATCGCCAGCAGTAGCGCCAGATCGGCGCTGGTTTCCGTGACCTTCACCCCGCCGACCACGTTGACGAAAACGTCCTGATCGGCCATCTGCAGGCCGCCGTGGCGATGCAGCACCGCCAGCAGGATCGCCAGACGGTTCTGTTCCAGCCCCACCGCCACGCGGCGCGGGTTGGACATCATCGAGTGATCCACCAGCGCCTGGATCTCCACCAGCAGCGGGCGGGTCCCTTCCCAGACCACCATCACCGAGCTGCCGGAGGTGATTTCATCTCCCCGGCTGAGGAAGATAGCGGACGGGTTGCTCACTTCGCGCAGCCCCTGCTCGGTCATGGCGAAAACGCCCAGCTCATTCACCGCGCCAAAGCGGTTTTTGTGGCTGCGCAGAGTGCGGAAGCGGGAGTCGGCATCGCCGTCCAGCAGCACCGAGCAGTCAATACAGTGCTCCAGCACCTTCGGGCCGGCCAGCGAACCGTCTTTGGTGACGTGGCCGACCATAACGATTGCCACGCCGCGAGTTTTGGCAAAGCGCGTCAGATAGGCCGCCGTTTCACGTACCTGGGCGACGCTGCCCGGCGACGACTGAACGTCGGCCATATGCATCACCTGGATTGAGTCGATCACCATCAGCTGCGGTTTTTCTTCATCGGCAATCTGACAGATCTGCTCAATGCTGGTTTCCGAGAGCATGTTCAGGTTCGCCGTCGGCAGCCCAAGGCGATGGGCGCGCATCGCCACCTGCTGAAGGGACTCCTCCCCGGTGACGTACAGCGTTTTCATCCCTTCCGCCAGCTTGCACAAAGTCTGCAGCAGCAGGGTCGATTTCCCCGCGCCGGGGTTGCCGCCAATCAGGATCGCGCTGCCCGGCACCACGCCGCCGCCGAGTACGCGATCGAACTCTTTAAACCCGGTGGAGAAACGCGGCAGCGCTTCCAGGCTGATGTCTGACAGCTTCTGCACCTTCGAGACGCCGGCGTTACCGGCGTAGCCTGACAAACGCTCGTTTCTCGCCACCTGCGGCGACGCGGCGATGCGCATCTCGGTGATGGTATTCCAGGCATGGCAGGCGCTGCATTGCCCCTGCCACCGCGGATAATCCGCACCACATTCATTACAGACAAATGCGCGTTTTGGAGCTTTCGCCACGTTTACCTCTTACTTTTGGTTCATGCTGCCCGAGAGAATACAGAATACCCCCATCAGGTCAGCGTGGCGGATAGTCACTTCCGCCTGTTCATTCACTTTAGGCTTCGCATGATACGCGATGCCAAGCCCGGCAGCCTTAATCATCGGCAGGTCGTTGGCGCCATCGCCGATGGCCACGGTCTGCGCCGTTGGGATCTCATACTTTTCCGCCAGCTTACGCAGCGTATTGGCTTTGTATTTGGCATCGACGATATCGCCGAGCACGTTGCCGGTAAGCTTACCGTCGCGGATCTCCAGTTCGTTGGCGAACACCGCGTCGAGATGCAGTTTGTCGCGCAGATACTCCGCAAAGAAGGTAAAGCCGCCGGAGGCGATCGCCACCTTCCAGCCCAGCGTTTCCAGCTTGAGCACCAGCTGCGCCAGGCCCGGCATCAGCGGTAGCGCGTCGCGAACCTGCAGCAGAATGTTGGCATCGGCGTCTTTTAGCGTCGCCACGCGCTGGCGCAGGCTGGCGGTGAAGTCCAGCTCGCCACGCATCGCCCGCTCGGTCACTTCTGACACCAGCTCGCCGGTGCCGGCCAGTTTCGCGATCTCATCGATGCATTCAATTTGGATCGCCGTGGAGTCCATATCCATCACCAGCAGCCCTGGGGTGCGCAGATGGGGAATTTTACCCAATGGCGCGACGTCCAGCCCCGCCTCATGCGCCAGTCGCGTCGCACGCGGGGTAAGCGAGCCCGCCAGGCGGATCACCTGGTAATCCTCGACCACCCAGGAGGCGACGATCACTAACGCGGCGCCCAGCTCGCGCTGCCACGCCGTCAGACGGCGTTTATCCAGCCCACGTCCGTACAGCAGCCAACCGCTGCGCCCGGCGTGATAATCCAGCGGCATGACCTCGTCACCGCTCAGGGAAAGCGGCAACCCAGGCCACAGGGAAACGTCTTCAGGCAGGTCGCACCAGGTCAAACTGTTAGGCATTACGGCTCCACATCTCTTCATTCAGGCGAGGAAAATAACGCATGAGGCTACCTTGTAACCAGCGCTTCTGGCAACATTAAGCTGCAAATTTTCAAAGGTGGAATATGGTTCGCGCAAAACTGAAATTCCGGCTGCATCGTGCGGTCATTGTCCTTATCTGTCTCGCCCTGCTCGTCGCGCTGATGCAGGGCGCCTCGTGGTTCAGTCAGAACAGTCAGAAACAACGCAATCCGCAGCTGGAAGAGCTGGCCCGCACGCTGGCGCAGCAGGTGGTGCTGAATCTCGCGCCGCTGATGCGCAGCGAGACGCCGGACGAGAAGCGCATCCATCAGCTGTTGACGCAGCTCACCCACAACAGCCGCGTACTTGACGCCGGGGTATATGACGAACAGGGCGACCTGGTGGCGCGCTCTGGCGAAAGCGTCGAGGTTCGCGACCGGCTGGCGCTGGATGGTAAGAAAGCCGGCGGCTACTTCAACCAGCAGGTTGTCGAACCGGTGCCGGGAAAAAATGGCCCGCTGGGCTATCTGCGTCTGACCCTCGATACCCATACTCTGGCGACCGAGGCGAAGCAGGTGGATAATACCACCAATATCTTACGCCTGATGCTGTTGCTGTCCCTGGCCATCGGCGTGGTACTGACCCGCACGCTGCTGCAGGGCAAACGCACCCGCTGGCAGCAATCGCCCTTCCTGCTCACCGCCAACAAGCCGGTTGAGGATGAAGACGATGAAAAGAAAGGAAATCTATAATGTCCACACTGCGCCTCCTGCTTTCTGACTCTTACGACCCGTGGTTCAACCTGGCGGTCGAGGAGTGCATTTTCCGCCAGATGCCCGCCACCCAGCGGGTGCTGTTCCTGTGGCGCAATGCCGATACCGTGGTCATCGGCCGCGCGCAGAACCCGTGGAAGGAGTGTAATACCCGCCGAATGGAAGAAGATCATGTGCGGCTGGCCCGTCGCAGCAGCGGCGGCGGCGCGGTGTTCCACGACCTCGGCAATACCTGCTTTACCTTTATGGCTGGCAAACCGGAGTACGACAAAACCGTCTCCACCGCTATTGTGCTGGCGGCGCTCAATTCACTCGGCGTAACCGCCGAAGCCTCCGGGCGCAACGATCTGGTGGTCAAAACCAACAGCGGCGACCGCAAAGTCTCCGGCTCCGCCTATCGTGAAACCATGGACCGCGGTTTTCACCACGGCACCCTGCTGCTCAACGCCGATTTAAGCCGTCTTGCCAACTACCTCAACCCGGACCAGAAAAAGCTGCAGGCTAAAGGCATTACCTCGGTGCGCGGGCGAGTGGCGAATCTGGTTGAGCTACTGCCGGGCATTACCCATCAGCAAGTTTGCGAGGCGATCCAGGAGGCGTTCTTCAGCCATTACGGCGAACGGGTAGACGCCGAGGTGATCTCCCCGGACAACACGCCGGACCTGCCGAACTTTGCCGACACTTTCGCTCGCCAGAGCAGCTGGGAATGGAACTTCGGCCAGGCGCCCGCCTTTTCCCACCTGCTGGACGAGCGCTTCCCCTGGGGCGGCGTCGAGCTGCATTTTGACGTTGAGAAAGGACATATCACCCGCGCGCAGGCCTTTACCGATAGCCTGAATCCGGCGCCGCTGGAGGCGCTGGCGGCACGCTTAGTCGGCTGTCAGTATCGGGCTGAGGTTTTGCAGCAGCAGTGTGAGGCGCTGGTCGGCGATTTCCCGGAGCAAGAAGCGGAACTGAAAGAGCTGTCGGCATGGATTGCCGGCGCAGTGCGCTGATAAAAAAAGCCGGATGGCGGCTACGCCTTATCCGGCCTACAGATTTGACTCAAGCCCGGTAAACAAAGCGCTACCGGGCTATACCACGCTTACTCCTGGTCGCCCAGCAGTACCGATTCCAGCGCGATTTTAATCATGTCGTTGAACGTGGTCTGACGCTCCGCGGCAGTGGTCTGCTCGTGGGTACGAATATGGTCAGACACGGTGCAGATGGTCAGCGCTTTCGCCCCGAACTCCGCCGCCACGCCGTAGATACCCGCCGCTTCCATTTCCACGCCCAGGATGCCGTATTTTTCCATCACGTCGAACATGGACGGGTCCGGGGTATAGAACAGGTCTGCGGAGAAGATGTTGCCGACGCGCGCGTCAACGCCCAACGCTTTCGCCGCGTCTACCGCGTTACGCACCATGCCGAAATCGGCAATCGCCGCGAAGTCATGGTCTTTAAAACGCAGACGGTTCACTTTGGAGTCGGTGCAAGCGCCCATGCCGATCACCACGTCGCGCAGTTTGACGTCTTCGCGCACTGCGCCGCAGGAGCCAACGCGGATGATTTTCTTAACGCCGAAATCGGTGATCAGCTCTTTGGTGTAGATAGAGCAGGACGGGATACCCATCCCGTGGCCCATTACGGAGATTTTGCGGCCTTTATAGGTGCCGGTGAAGCCCAGCATGCCGCGCACGTTATTCACTTCACGCACGTCTTCGAGGAAGGTTTCGGCAATGTGCTTGGCGCGCAGCGGGTCGCCCGGCATCAAAACTACGTCAGCGAAATCGCCCATTTCTGCGTTAATGTGAGGAGTTGCCATCTTCAGTTCCTTTTATATTGTTGTTTTTGCCGGGTGGCGGCTACGCCTTACCCGGCCTACAAAATAGTAGGCCCGGATCGCTGTGCGCCACCGGGCAATGACCTCAGAACATGGCTTTGCCATATTCCATGTCAGACGTACCAAAGTATTTCGCGATAGTCTGGCCGATGTCCGCGAAGGTTTCACGGTGACCGAGCGAACCTGGTTTCACTTTCGGGCCGTACACCAGCACCGGAATATGCTCGCGGGTGTGGTCGGTACCGGTCCAGGTCGGGTCGCAGCCGTGGTCGGCGGTGAGGATCAGAATGTCGTCTTCCCCTACCAGCTCCATCAGCTCCGGCAGACGACGGTCGAACAGTTCCAGACCCGCCGCGTAGCCGGCGACATCGCGACGGTGGCCCCAGGAGGAGTCAAAGTCGACGAAGTTGGTGAAGACGATAGTCTCGTCGCCAGCTTCCTTCATCTCTTTAATGGTTGCGTCGAACAGCGCGTCCAGCCCGGTGGCTTTCACTTTTTTGGTGATGCCGCAGTTGGCGTAGATATCCGCTATCTTACCGACAGACACCACGTGGCCGTTCTTCTCGTCAACCAGCTTCTGCAGCACGGTCGGCGCCGGCGGTTCGACCGCCAGATCGTGACGGTTGCCAGTACGCTGGAAGTTGCCGGCTTTATCGCCGATAAACGGACGGGCGATGACGCGGCCAATGTTGTAGCCGCCTTCGGTCAGCTCTTCACGGGCGATTTCGCACAGCTCATACAGTTTGTCGAGGCCAAAGGTCTCTTCATGACAGGCGATCTGGAATACGGAGTCAGCGGAGGTATAGAAAATCGGTTTACCGGTTTTCATATGCTCTTCGCCGAGCTGATCGAGGATCACCGTCCCGGAAGAGTGGCAATTGCCGAGGTAGCCCGGCAGGTTGGCGCGTTTCACCAGCTTATCCAGCAGCTCCTGCGGGAAGCTGTTTTCGTGATCGCTGAAGTAGCCCCAGTCAAACAGTACCGGCACGCCAGCGATTTCCCAGTGGCCGGACGGCGTATCTTTACCAGAAGAGAGTTCATGCGCCCAGGCATAGGCGCCAATCACTTCGGCATTGCCATCCATTCCGGCGGCAATTTTACCGGTGGAGCCTTCATGCGCTTTCACCAGCCCCAGACGGGTCAGGTTCGGTAAATTCAGCGGGCCTTTGCGGCCGTGGTCAGCTTCGCCTTTGGCGCAGGCTTCCGCAATGTGACCCAGCGTATCGGCGCCGACGTCGCCAAAGCGGTCTGCGTCTTCCGTTGCGCCAATCCCAAAGGAGTCCAGCACCATGATAAATGCACGTTTCATCTTGTTCTCCATACATCTTGCGCTGCAAAAAAGCGATCAGATCAGTATATCGCTATTCAGTGATACGGCGATAGACTGTCGGTGTAATTTCCGGAGCTTTATCGTCCAGTTTAATGGCCGCTTTGACCGCTTTCGCGGCCTCCTGCCAGCTGTTCTCGTCTTTGGCATGGATCACCGCCAGCGGACGCTGTCCGTCCACGCGGTCACCCAGACGCGCCATCTCGGTAAAGCCAACGCTATAGTCAATGGTATCTGATGCCTGACGGCGGCCGCCGCCCATAGAAACCACTGCCATGCCCAGCGCGCGAGTGTCCATTGCGCTGATAAAACCTTCGGTATCAGCATAGACTGCTTTGCTCAGCATCGCCGTCGGCAGATAATGATCATAATTCTCGACAAAGTCGCTCGGTCCTTTCTGCGCCGCGACCATACGACCAAAGACTTCCGCCGCTTTACCGTTATCCAGTACCGCCTGCAGCTTCGCGCGCGCATCGGTATCGTCCGCCGCCAGCTTGCCGGAAATCAGCATCTCCACACACAGCGCCATCGTCACGTCGAACAGGCGCGGGTTGCGGTATTCGCCGGTCAGGAACTGAACCGCTTCGCGAACTTCAACGGCGTTCCCGGCGCTGGAGGCCAGCACCTGGTTCATATCGGTCAGCAGCGCGGTGGTGCGCACGCCGGCGCCGTTGGCGACCCCGACGATCGCTTCCGCCAGCGCGGCGGAAAGCTCATAAGTCGGCATAAACGCGCCGCTGCCGACTTTAACGTCCATCACCAGCGCATCCAACCCTTCCGCCAGCTTCTTGGCAAGGATCGAGGCGGTGATCAGCGGGATGGAGTCCACCGTCGCGGTAATATCGCGGGTGGCATAGAAACGTTTGTCCGCCGGAGCGAGGGAGCTGGTCTGCCCGATAATCGCCACGCCGACATCTTTAATAATCTCGCGGAAGCGGTTGTCGTCCGGGAAGATATCGAAGCCCGGGATCGCTTCCAGTTTATCCAGGGTACCGCCGGTATGGCCGAGGCCGCGGCCGGAAATCATCGGCACATAGCCGCCGCAGGCGGCCACCATCGGCCCCAGCATCAGCGAAGTGACATCCCCGACGCCGCCGGTGGAGTGTTTATCGACGATCGGGCCGTTAAGGTTGAGGCTTTTCCAGTCCAGAACGGTACCGGAATCCCGCATCGCCATGGTCAGCGAAACGCGCTCCGGCATAGACATATCATGGAAGAAGATGGTCATCGCCAGCGCGGCGATCTGCCCTTCTGAGATAGTATTGTCGCGGATGCCGTTGATGAAAAAGCGGATCTCTTCATCGCTTAATGCCTGACCATCACGTTTTTTACGAATAATTTCTTGTGCGAGAAACACGGTAACCCCCATGAGGAATCGGGTGAATGGTGGCGGGTGGCGCTACGCTTACCCGCCCTACGATCCTGTAGGCCGGATAAGTGAAGCCTCATCCGGCAATGTCTGACAATCAGTAGCTGCTGGCGCTCTTGCCGTCGCCGTGACCCAGGGCTTTCAACAGGCTGGCCAGCAGGCTGGAGGCGCCAAAGCGGTAGTGACGAGCATCGGCCCAGTCGGCGCCAAACAGCTCATCGGCGATCGCCAGGAACTGCTGCGCATCTTCCGCGCTGCGCACGCCGCCCGCCGGTTTGAAGCCAACGGTTTTCTCAACGCCCATATCACGAATGACTTCCATCATGATGCGCGCGCTTTCTGGCGTGGCATTCACCGGCACTTTACCGGTCGAGGTTTTGATGAAATCGGCCCCGGCTTTGATAGAGATTTCAGACGCTTTACGGATCAGCGCTTCTTCTTTCAGCTCACCGGTTTCGATGATCACTTTCAGCAGCACGTTGGCCGCCGCGCAGGCCTCTTTACAGGCTTTCACCAGCTCGAAGCCGACCTGTTCGTTACCGGCAATCAGCGCGCGGTACGGGAAAACCACGTCCACTTCATCAGCACCGTAAGCGATCGCCGCGCGGGTTTCCGCCAGAGCAATGTCGATATCGTCATTACCGTGCGGGAAGTTGGTGACCGTGGCGATGCGGATATCCGGCGTTCCCTGCTCGTTCAGCGTCTTACGGGCAATCGGGATGAAGCGCGGATAGATACAGACCGCCGCGGTGTTACCCACCGGGGTTTTCGCCTGATGACACAGGGCAATCACCTTCTCATTGGTGTCGTCGTCGTTCAGGGTGGTCAGGTCCATCAGTTTTAACGCGCGCAGGCTGCTTGCTTTTAAATCAGTCATTTCATACTCCGCCGGCGCAGTGCCGGTTCAATAGTTTGTTCACCTTGCGAGTCTGTTACTATTGTAACATTCACTCGCTGTTACACTTCGACATTCATCACAGTTAATGAAAACTACTTACTAATTTGCATTACTGTAATGTGATTTTAATCACGAAACATCGGTGCATACCGCGACAATTATCATCACGCCCCTCTTAAGCATAATCAAAACTCTGCAACCAATGGGGATGTGACAATTCTAACACATAATAACAGCGCCACTCGACAACGTGGCGCACATTTTGTCCGCACTGCCGGTAATAAAATGATTATCATTTGAAATGTAAATGGTTTTTCTGAAAACCAGAAATGATGGAATTTTCACAAACCCAATAAAACCAGCGACGCGACGGCCGCTGGTTCAGGTAACAGGTTTAGAGGGCGAGGAAAACCCCGGCGATGGTGGCGCTCATCAGGTTAGACAGCGTCCCCGCCGCCACCGCACGCAGCCCAAGCTGGGCGATATCCTGACGCCGGTTGGGTGCCATCCCCCCGAGGCCGCCAATCAGGATGGCGATCGATGACAGATTGGCGAATCCGCATAGCGCGAAAGAGATAATGGCTTTGGTGTGATCTGAAATGACCTGCAGCCCGGCCGCCGCCACCTCAGCGTCCGCCTTCAGATACTCGCCAAAGTTCATATAGGCCACGAACTCGTTAATGATCAGCTTCTGGCCGATAAACGACCCCGCTACCGTCGCTTCGTGCCACGGCACGCCGATCACCCACGCCAGCGGTGAGAAGACCCAGCCGAGGATCATCTGCAGCGACAGCTCCGGATGGTTAAACCAGCCGCCGAGGCCGGACAGAATGCCGTTCAGCAGAGCGATCAGCGCAATAAACGCCAGCAGCATCGCGCCGACGTTGAGCGCCAGCTGCATACCAGACGCGGCGCCGGAGGCGGCGGCGTCCAGCACGTTGGCCGGTTTATCCGCATCCGCGCTCTGGCGGTCATGAGCTGGGTTATCGTCCGGTTTCTCCGTTTCCGGTACGATAATTTTGGCAAACAGCAGTCCACCCGGCGCCGCCATAAACGACGCGGCAATCAGGTACTCCAGCGGAACGCCCATCTGCGCATAGCCCGCCAGCACGGAACCCGCCACCGAGGCCAGGCCGCCGCACATGACCGCAAACAGCTCCGAGCGGGTCATGGTGGCGATATAAGGACGCACCACCAGCGGCGCTTCGGTCTGACCAACGAAGATGTTCGCCGTGGCCGACAGCGACTCGGTACGCGAGGTCTTCAGAACCGCCCGCAGCGCGCCGCCGAGAATGCGAATGACCAGCTGCATAATGCCCAGGTAGTAAAGCACGGCAATCAGCGACGAGAAGAAAACGATCACCGGCAGCACGCGCAGGGCAAAGACGAAGCCGCCGCCGCCAAATACCTCGAACATTTTATCGGAAACCAGCCCGCCGAAGATGAAACTAATCCCTTCATTGCCGTAGGCAATAACGCTGGCGACGCCGTTCGACATCGCTAACAGCGCCGAGCGCCCGGCCGGTACATACAATATTAACGCGCCGATACCCACCTGGATTATCCAGGCGCCGAGCACGGTACGCAGGTTAATGGCTTTTCGATTATTGGAGAGCAGCACAGCAATGGCCAACAGCGCCACCATGCCGATAAGTCCCATGAGGATTTGCATACAGATTCCCTGTGTTTTGATAGTCCAGCACTAACGGCGTGATTATATCGGCCCGAAACTATCCTGCCCGCCTGGCTTCACACATTTTAAGCAAATCAATGATATGGATGGACAATTATGAGAATTCGATCACCATACAGTGGCTGAGGGTAAGGAAAACAAGGCGAGTGTGTTGCGCATTATCCCTTCGGCTATAGCTGCCGGAGGCTCAGGGCGCAGTTCGCACAGGGCCTCAAATACCCGCGCAGCTTGCTCCGGGCGATTGGGCAGTCCCTGAAAGCCATTGAGCGGCATATCCGGGGCATCGGTCTCCAGCAGCAGGGCTGAAAGCGGCAGACGCGCCATCACCTCGCGGGTTTTGCTGGCGCGGGGATAGGTAATGGTGCCGCCAACGCCGATCTTATAGCCAAGCTGCACAAAGCGCTCGGCCTGCTGCAGACTGCCGGCGAAGCCATGTACCACCCCGGTACGCGGCAGGGCATGTTTTTTCAGCAGCATCGCCAGCTTATCGTGGGTGCGTCGGGAGTGGAGAATCACCGGCAGATCGTAACGCTTCGCCAGACGCAGCTGCGCTTCCAGCAGCGCCTGCTGACGATCGAACTGCGGCTCGTCGCGATAGAGATCGAGACCAATCTCCCCCACCGCCACCAGTTTTGGCGGGCGCTGCGCCAGCGACGCCTCCAGTTGCGCCAGCCCCTCATCGGTATGCTGCTCAATGACAATCGGATGCAGGCCCAGCGCGGCATACAGCGCCTCGTGCTGCGCCGCCAGCGCCAGCACGCGGCTAAAACGCTCAGCGGAGATGGCCGGAACGATAATTCGTCCGACGCCGGCCTGCGCCGCACGCGCCAGGCTGGCGACCTCATCTTCCGCGAAGGGGGGAAAATCGAAGTGGCAGTGGGTATCGATAAAACGGTGCGTCACGCCAGATCCTCATGATTAAAGCTTGCGTCATTGGCCTGCGGCGCAGCGATGATGGTCGCCTGCGGCGCTTCATTGGCCACCGGCACCGGCGGCACCACCACCGGCGAGGGCCGGGCAACACGCGGCGCGTGGCGCAACAGCGGCGGCCGGTCGGCCAGCAGTTTACCCACAGTGGCCAGGAAATAACGGCCGCACTGGCGTCCGGTTTTGTAGTCCTCCAGCAGCGCCGGCAGTCGGCTGCCAAGCGCCATGCTGCGCAGCGGCCGCTGGGGATAGATTTCGAAGATCCGCAGCTTACCGGGCGGTTTCTCGATGAACTGCTGGATGGCGCGATAGGTGGTTTCGTGGTGATGCACCAGATTGACCAGCGGCTGCAGGCTGCTCTCCCCCAGCCAGCGCTCCATCCGCTTAAACCACTCCGGGGTATAAAACATCTGCGAGGGGACGGTGCGGATCACCACGATGGTCTGAGCGCCGCGGCGGGCCGCCTCCTGAACCGGGATCGCATCGCTGACGCCGCCGTCAAGGTAGCTGACGCCGTCAAGCAATACGCCGCTGCGATAAAATCCAGGGATGGCGCTGGAGGCGCGGATCAGATCCAGCCAGGTTTGCGGCGTTGGTGAAAAATAGCTGGCGGAGTAATCGTCGCCGCGACAGGCGCACATCCACAGCTCTTTTCCCTGCGCGAACTGCGTTTCAGCATAGTTCATGGCCAGCGGCATCTGCTGCGAGGTGGCCTCGACCAGCCAGTCGAGATCGATAAGGTTGCCGCCGCGCACAAAGCGCATCGGATCGAAAAACTGGCGTGAGGTGGTGTAGCGGGTGATGACTTTGCGGGCATAGCCTTGCTGATTACACATGTAGGCGGAGAGGTTTTGCGCCCCCGCGGAAGTCCCCAGCATCAGGTCAAAGGGGTTAAATCCGGCGCGCATGAATTCGTCCAGAACCCCGGCGGTGAAAATCCCTCGCTGTCCCCCGCCTTCACACACCAGCGCCAGCTTGCCTGGTCGGAAGGGTTTAACCGCCAGCGGGGCGATATTGCCCAGCGTGACGGGAATGCGTTGCCCCACCCTGCTTTCCTGTTCGATTGGTCTTCTCCTGACAAGGTAACGCAATTTGCCCGCCGCTTAAACCGCGAAAGCCAGTCCGCAGGACTGGCTTTGTGTAAGACGACGTGTCAGTAAAAATGCTCAGGCTTCAGCATCGCCCGCATCGCGGGCCACCTAAGGACGTCTGCGTCCAGTAAACAGGCTCACCAGGAACAGGATAATCCCGACGACAAAGACGATTTTCGCGGCGCCAGCGGCAGTACCCGCCAGACCACCGAAGCCCAGGGCCGCAGCAATTAATGCAATGACCAGAAAAATAATTCCCCATCGAAACATACTTTTCTCCTTACCATAATGGACGGTGAACAGCGGTTTGCGCACCCTTTCTGTCTAGCTCATCGCTCAGTGGATGCTGCTATTCGTTCGGCAACCTTGGCCAGACAACACTTTTGTTAATAACTCGATTTACTTCACGCTAAGATCGTTGCGGACGCTTTTCACACCGGAGACCGCTTTCGCAATCTCTGCGGCGCGCTCAGCCTGCGCAGCGGAAGCCACCGTACCGGTCAGATGCACGGCGCCGGCGTTAGTTTCTACTTTCACATTGCGCGAAGGGACAATGTCATCCGCCAGCAGCTTGGCTTTCACTTCGCTGGTAATAGCGGTATCCCCGGCATAGCCTTTCAGCGTCGCCGTCTCGCTCGACGATTTGTGCTGCACCGTCAGTTTGTCGTTAACCTGAGAGACGCCTTCGACCGCTTTTGCCACGCTCAGCGCCTGACTTTTCTGTTCAGCACTGGTGACGTCGCCGCTGAGGGTGACCACTTTGTTTTCCGTTTTCACCGAAATATTGCCGGAGTTAATATCCTTATGGTCGATCAGCGCCGCCTTTACCCGCGCGGTAATGGTGCTGTCGTCCATAAAATCGCCGACTTTATTAATCGAATTGTCTACCGCCTCTCCCGCATTGCTGGCAGCTGACTTCGCACTGTCTACCGTTGTTTTTTCCGTCTCTGCCGAGGCGTTCAACGCGGCTAAGCCTAAGAAGAGCGCCAGCAACATATTGGCATTCTTTAGTCTGGTCATCGTGATGTCCTCGTTTTTTCACCAGCGCTGGCGTCTTATCGCAGTGAATTACGCCAGCATTTTTAAAAACACGAATTAAATATAGTAGACAGGCGAAGGGGTTGCGGAGGATATGGATAAAAAACAGACGAATTAGCGGCGTTTTAAGAACTTTCCAGAAGGAAGGAAGCGCGGGCAGAAGAAGAAAAAAGCGCGGCCTGCGCCGCGCTTCGTCAGGGATTAGTGCTCGCGCGTTTTGCGGAACACCACGTCAGGATAACGCTCCTGCGTCAGGTTCAGGTTGACCATCGTCGGAGCGATGTAGGTCAGGTTATCGCCGCCATCCAGTGCCAGCTGAACTTCGTTTTTGCGCTTGAACTCTTCGAATTTCTTCACGTCAGTGGATTCAACCCAGCGCGCGGTGGCCACGTTGACCGATTCGTAAATCGCTTCCACGTTGTATTCGCTTTTCAGGCGCGCCACGACGACGTCAAACTGCAGCACCCCCACGGCGCCGACGATCAGATCGTTATTGGCGATCGGACGGAAGACCTGCACCGCGCCCTCTTCAGAGAGCTGAACCAGCCCTTTCAGCAGCTGTTTCTGCTTCAGCGGATCCTTCAGGCGAATACGACGGAACAGTTCCGGTGCGAAGTTCGGAATACCGGTGAACTTCATCATCTCGCCCTGGGTGAAGGTATCGCCAATCTGAATGGTGCCGTGGTTATGCAGGCCGATAATATCCCCAGGATAGGCTTCCTCGACGTGTGAACGGTCGCCGGCCATAAAGGTCAGCGCGTCGGAGATCACCACGTCTTTACCGATGCGCACCTGACGCAGCTTCATGCCTTTCTCATATTTACCGGACACCACGCGCATGAAAGCCACGCGGTCGCGGTGTTTCGGGTCCATATTGGCCTGAATTTTAAACACGAAGCCAGTGAACTTCTCTTCCGTGGCGTTGACTTCACGGGTGTCGGTGTTACGCGGCATCGGCGCCGGCGCCCACTCCACCAGGCCATCCAGCATATGGTCAACGCCGAAGTTACCTAATGCGGTCCCGAAGAACACTGGGGTGATTTCCCCGGCCAGGAACAGATCTTTATCGAACTCGTTCGACGCGCCCTGCACCAGCTCCAGCTCGTCACGCAGCTGCTGCGCGAGATCTTCCCCCACCGCCGCGTCAAGATCCGGGTTGTTGAGCCCCTTCACGATGCGCACTTCCTGAATGGTATGGCCTTTACCGGTCTGATACAGGTAGGTTTCATCTTTGTAGAGATGATAGACGCCCTTGAACAACTTACCGCAGCCGATAGGCCAGGTAATCGGCGCGCAGCCAATTTTCAGCTCGTTCTCGACTTCATCCAGCAGCTCCATCGGATCGCGGATATCACGGTCGAGTTTGTTCATAAAAGTGAGGATCGGCGTATCGCGCAGACGGGTGACTTCCATCAGCTTACGGGTCCGATCTTCGACGCCTTTTGCCGCGTCAATCACCATCAGGCAGCAGTCCACCGCCGTCAGGGTACGGTAGGTATCTTCGGAGAAGTCTTCGTGCCCCGGGGTATCCAGCAGGTTCACCAGGCAGTCATGATACGGGAACTGCATTACCGAGGTGGTGATCGAGATACCACGCTGCTTTTCCATCTCCATCCAGTCGGATTTCGCGTGCTGGCTGGAGCCACGGCCTTTTACGGTACCGGCGGTCTGAATCGCCTGTCCGAACAGCAGCACCTTTTCGGTGATGGTGGTCTTACCGGCATCCGGGTGAGAGATAATGGCAAAAGTGCGGCGTTTGGCCACCTCTTGCAGATAAGGAGACAACGTCATAATTAATCTTCTAAGTAAACGCGGCCATGGGCCACGCATGTGGAATACGAAAAATTGCGGCTATTTTACCCATCAACGGGGGGGAGGCAATCAGTGTTTACACAGGAGCTGCTCCAGTTCGCTTAACGAGGTCACCGTCCAGTCCGGCTCGAGGTCCGCCGGCAGCTCGCGCTGATGCGCATTGAGCCAGCAGGTCGCCAGTCCGGCGTTCACGCCGCCGCGAATATCCGACTCGGCGGTATCGCCGACCATCAGCACCCGCGAGCGCGGTGGGTTACCCGCCTTCGCCAGCGCGTAATCGAAAATGCGCGCGTCCGGTTTAGCGACGCCCACTTCTTCAGAAATAATTAGCAAATCAAAGTGATCGCGTAAACCGGTCCGCTCCAGACGAGTCTGCTGCAGCGAGGTAAAGCCGTTGGTGATGATGCCCATTTTGACCTTGCCCTGCAGCGCGTTGAGCAGAGAGACCGCACCCGGCAGCGGCGCACAGATTTCCGCCATCGCATTCATAAACGCGTCGTTGAGCTCCCCCGGCGGCACATTCAAACGTTGCGCCCAGTTGTCAAAACGCTGGTGCTGCAGCTGCAGCGAGGTGATGGCGCCGTTTTGGTAATCCACCCATAGCGGCTTATTCACGGCCTGATAGTCCTGAAAATCTTCGGCGGTAAAGGTCACGCTGTAGTCGAGAAACATCCGCTGTAAGCCGCTGAAAGAATCAAACGTAAACAGCGTTTCATCGGCATCAAAGAAAATCCAGTCCCATTTCATCGTATCACCTTGTCTTACATACTGATTGGCAGAGCCATAACAATGGCGTCTTCGCGCCCGTCGGCCGTCGGGTAGTAGTTGCGGCGAATCGTCGCTTCATTGAAGCCTAAGCTTTCATACAGCGCGAGGGCGGCAACGTTGGAGGCGCGCACCTCCAGCCATAGCGTGACGACGCCGAGCTTTTCGACTTCATCAATGACATGTTCCAGCAGCGCTCGCCCCAGGCCACGGCGCTGGTAAGCGGGATCGACAGCGATATTGAACAGCGTCGCCTCATCCAGCACCACTTGCGTAATGGCGAAAGCCGCCATTTCGCCATCCACCGACAGCTGATAGTTGCGATAGCGTTCCCCCTGGTTACTGGCCAGGGTCTGTTCGCTCCACGGGAAAGCGTGGGCGCGGGTTTCGATTTGCCAGGCTCGGGTTAAATCAGCCGTGCTGAGGGTAGAAATCGTGTTCATGTGCGCAGATTTGTTGCCAGAGCGCCCTGCGAGCCGGCGCGCTGGTCTGGAGTTCATCAAAAGCGGGGGTGGACACCTGGGCGCCCGCCAGCGGCAGCGACGCCTCTGTGCCCAACCGCCAGCTGTTACAGCGGCTGTCCTGCGGCAGCATCGCCACCCGCTCCGGGGTCAGCTGCAGGACCTGATCTGGCGTTACGGCCAGCGCGCGCAATACGTCGCCAATCAGCGGCTCTGTCAGCGACGGCGGGGTTTCCGCCACCATCACCAAACGAATATGTTCAGGAAGCGAGATAGCGATTTCGCCCTGTAACGCCCCCGGTCGGCGCAGCGACCACTGGGTAATGCCCAGCTGCTGTAGTTGCCAGTCTCGTCGGGATGTCATAGCGAAACACTCCTGTTAAACAAGCGCGCAATATAGCAAATCCGTCGTATCTGCGCCAACAAACTACTATAATCGGCGCCAGTCTTAATGAAGGAGTGTTTCATGTCCGCTTTTACCCCGGCAAGTGAAGTCTTGCTGCGCCACAGTGATGATTTCGAGTCCGCCCGCGTTCTGTTTGCCGGTGACCTGCAGGATGACCTGCCTGCGCGTCTGGATACCGCGGCCAGCCGCGCCCACACCCAGCAGTTCCACCACTGGCAGGTCCTCAGCCGCCAGATGGGTGACACCGTCCGTTTTAGCTTAGTGGCTGAGGCGGCTGACGTCGCCGAGTGCGACACCCTGATCTACTACTGGCCAAAGAACAAACCAGAGGCGCAGTTCCAGCTGATGAACCTGCTCTCTCTGCTGCCGGTGGGAAGCGACATTTTCGTCGTCGGTGAAAACCGCAGCGGCGTCCGCAGCGCGGAGCAGATGCTGGCTGAATACGCGCCATTAAACAAAGTGGATAGCGCTCGCCGCTGTGGCCTCTATCATGGCCGTCTGGAAAAGCAGCCCGCCTTCGACGCCGAAGCTTTCTGGGGCGAATACACACTGGATAATCTGACGATTAAAACCCTACCGGGCGTCTTCAGCCGCGACGGTCTGGACGTCGGCAGCCAGCTGCTGCTCTCCACCCTCGAGCCGCATACCAAAGGGAAAGTGCTGGACGTCGGCTGCGGCGCGGGTGTGCTGGCCGCCGCGCTGGCCAGCCATTCGCCGAAAGTGCGCCTCACCCTGTGCGACGTCAGCGCCCCGGCGGTTGAAGCCAGCCGCGCGACGCTTGCCGCTAACGGCCTGGCTGGCGATGTGTTTGCCAGCAACGTCTTCTCCGAGGTCAATGGTCGCTTCGACATGATCATCTCCAACCCGCCATTCCATGACGGCCTGCAGACCAGCCTCGAAGCCGCCCAGGCGCTGATCCGCGGCGCGGTTCGCCATCTCAACAGCGGCGGCGAGCTGCGCATTGTCGCCAACGCCTTCCTGCCGTATCCGCAGGTGCTGGATGAGACGTTCGGCTTCCATGAGGTGATCGCCCAGACCGGACGTTTTAAGGTCTATCGCACCATCATGACCCGTCAGGCGAAAAAATAATCGTCTTTTCACGCCGGCGGCCCGCTCCTGGTGCCGCTGGCGCTTCCCGCGGGCAAATCCGCCCATTTTTGCAGCAATCGATACAACCTGCATAATTAACTATTGACGTGTCGCCGAAAACCACTAGAATGCGCCTCCGTGGTAACGATACTTTCATAGTGTCGATGGTATGCGAAGGTGGCGGAATTGGTAGACGCGCTAGCTTCAGGTGTTAGTGTCCTTACGGACGTGGGGGTTCAAGTCCCCCCCCTCGCACCATAATCCACGAAGATATTGCTCGCACTGGGCGAAGGTGGCGGAATTGGTAGACGCGCTAGCTTCAGGTGTTAGTGTCCTTACGGACGTGGGGGTTCAAGTCCCCCCCCTCGCACCAACGAGGCAATATCCAAAGAAAGAATACTGTGCGAAGGTGGCGGAATTGGTAGACGCGCTAGCTTCAGGTGTTAGTGTCCTTACGGACGTGGGGGTTCAAGTCCCCCCCCTCGCACCAATATTCTTCCCTCTCCCGACGTTATCCTCTCAGCTTGATATCCACCATCATCAGCATTATCCCACCAATCAATGCAACGCACGATGGCAGCAGGATAAAATGGCGCAGTTGACGATGCCATATCATCACCGCGGACATCAGCATGCCCACCGCGACCAGCGTCCGCCATACGTCAGCCGACACCCCGGCATACCCGAGAGCGACAATCAGCGCGCCGGGAACGACGACTGCCCAACCGCTTCCTAATGCTCGCAGCAGCATGGTTTTACCTCTCACAACGATAATGATAACCAATATCATATGATAATTTTTATCATTTGTCATTTGCAAAGTGCTCTGTGCCTTATTCTTTACGTTCGCGGTAATGACATACATTCATGAAGGTGATAAATTAAGCGGATTATCGATATATATTAAATATTTTTCTTATTTTGCAAATAACCTTTTTTTGCACATTGTTATCAGACTCTTCATTTTTGGCTTTCATCATTTTGAAATTTAACGACTAATAATGATTCTTCCGATATGACTGCACAAACCTGGCGAGCACATTACGCACAAAAATATCAATATTCCTTACGGCTTTTTTTACTGCTTAATTTCATTTCTTCCTCTCTGTCGCTGGTCACCCCCCTATTTACAGTAGTTCGTTTCACGCTGCCCTGCGCCCTGATCGTGGCCTGCAGCGGGTTGCTGCTACTCTGGCACTGGAAATGGCCGCAATCGAAAATAAATATTTCCGCTATCTCGTTGTTATTTGGCATGCTATGGGCATGGCACGTAGTGACAAAGGCGATGCTATTGACACCGCCGCATTTTAACTATCTGGTGATCGCCCTATTAAGCATTCTGTTTATCGGCACCATCGCTTTTTCCAATAATATCACTGCCTTTACCCTCCACTCTTTACCGACTTTCCTTGCCTGCCTGATAATGGCGGAGGGAGAACAATGGTTGCGCATGACTTACTGTTTTATGCTGCCTATTGCCGGTATTACCCTGCAAAATATTATCCAGAAGCGCAGCGATGCCTTTACACAAGGATTGATGGATAAACTGATGCAGGAACGCAACACCCTCAACGATCTCAGTATGCTGGATCCCCTGACCGGTTTGTATAATCGCCGCGGACTGCAGAATCGCCTCGATACCCTGCTGGCGCTGGACGGCGATAACCACTTCGTGCTGCTCCTCGATATCGATCATTTCAAAGCCTATAACGATCACTACGGTCATATGATGGGCGATCAGGCGCTCATTCGCGTCTCTGCTGCCATTCGTAACGCCGTACGCTCGCGCGATATTGTCGCCCGCTTTGGTGGAGAGGAGTTTATGGTGCTGCTGACCAATAGCAGCGAAGAAACGGCCTGGCAGGCTGCCGAACGAATTCGACAGCGGGTCTATGACCTGAAAATCCCGCATATGTTTAATGAGAGCGTCGCCACCAACGTGACCATCAGTATTGGTCTGACGCCGCTCATTGATGACAATATTGAGCAAGCGCTGGCGCGAGCCGATGGCGCACTCTATGAAGCTAAAAATAAAGGCCGCAACATTATTTTGGCCAGTTAACCCGCGCGCGCTGCGGCATCGTGGCGCCGACAAAATTCTTGCCATGCCGCCTGCAAACAACTAATATCAGGAATCATTATCATTTAGATTTGTATCTGGAAATCGAATGGCCTGGCGTTCCCTTCCTCTCAGCGATGAACTTATCTGGCGGGCCCCTTTGCCGACGGCTGAGCGCGCCCTGGCGGAGAGTATTCGGGAAAAAATCGCCACCCTGCGCCCCCATCTGCTCGATTTCCTGCGCCTGGATGAATCCGCTCCCGGTCACGCGTTGACGCTCGCCGAGTGGTCGCAACCCACCGCCTTACGCTCCCTGTTGGCCACTTATTCCGATCATATCTATCGTCATCAGCCAACGCTGACACGGGAACAGAAACCTCTGCTCTCGCTCTGGGCGCAATGGTATATCGGTCTGCTGGTGCCGCCGCTGATGCTGGCGTTGCTCAATGAACCACAGGGTCTCAGCCTGGCGCCGGAACATTTCCACGTCGAATTTCACGAAAGCGGCCGGGCGGCCTGTTTCTGGATTGATGTCCATAGTGATGCAGGCATCGAGAGACTGTCACCGCTGTCGCGGATGGATGCCCTGGTGACGCGCACCCTGCAGCCGGTTATTGAGGCGCTGGAAGCGACGGGCGAAATCATTGGCAAGCTTATCTGGAGCAATACAGGCTATCTGATTAACTGGTATCTTGGGGAAATGCGCGCGCTGCTGGGGGATGAGCAGCTTGCCGCCCTGCGCCAGCACTGTTTCTTTGAAAAACAACTCGCCGATGGTCAGGATAACCCACTATGGCGAACGGTCGTGCTGCGTGAAGGGCAGTTAGTCCGACGCACCTGCTGTCAGCGCTATCGCCTGCCGGACGTCCAACAGTGCGGCGACTGCACGTTAAAATAACGCCCTGTTCCCAATAAGCTACGGGCAGCCTGTGGCCGCCCGGTCACTATTTATGCGGTCTGCTGACTCTCCTGTTCCGCCCGTTCGGCCTCTTCCGCTTCCTGAGCAAGCAGCTGTTTCTCATACACCTTAAAGAACGGGAAGTAGATAATCGCCGACACGCAGGCCAGAACGATGACCAGAATTGCCGCCCGGAAATCCCAGCCCAGCGCCCAGGCACCGCCAATCGGCGCCGGCGCCGTCCACGGCACCACGGAGATGACGCGGCCGATCAGATCCAGCTTCATTGCCGCCCAGGCCAGCACCGCATTCACCATCGGCGCCAGCAGGAACGGAATAAAGAACACCGGATTCATGACAATAGGCGTCCCAAAGATGACCGGCTCGTTAATGTTAAACAGGCTTGGCACCACGCTCAAACGACCAATGGAGCGCAAATGCGCTGAACGACTGCGCAGATAGCAGAACACCAGCCCCATGGTGGCACCAGAACCTCCGACCACGATAAAGAAGGTCCAGAACGCCTCCATAAAGATATGCGGCAGAGGTGCGCCCTGGGCCAGCGCCTGCTGGTTCATACCGAGGTTGGTCAGCCAGAACATCTGCAGCATCCCGGAAACGATCGCCGCACCGTGGATCCCGGCAAACCACAGCAGGTGGCCGATGAGAACCGCCAACAGGATCGCCGGCAGGGAATCGGCCGCCGAAACCAGCGGTTTGAAAATCGCCATAATGGCCTGCGGGATCAGCATGTCAAAATGGTGTTGAATAAACAGGCTCAGCGGATAGAGCGTTAGCACAACCACCAGCACCGGGATCAACAGATCAAAGGAATTTTTGATCATCGGAGGGACCTGATCCGGCAGACGGATACCGATGTTATGTGCCTTGAGAAAACGCATCATCTCCACACAGTAGATCGCCACCAGAATGGCGGTAAAGATCCCTGTTCCGCCGAGGCTATCCACCGGCAGCGTGCCATTCGTCTTCGGCGCGGCAATCAGTAAAAAGGCCATGATCGACAGCATCGCGCACATAAAGGGATCGAGCTGATTGGATTTCTCGTAGTGCTTACCGAGGTTGTAAGAGATTGCCGCGCAGATGTAGATCGACATGATCCCCATTGTCATATCAAAGGGGGTCAGAATGCGCCCCTCGAACTCTTTTGCCAGATCCAGCCAGGCGCGGGCGAAACCCCAGGTGGTATCCGGGGAAAAAGGAGGATAAGCAAACACCAGCAGAAACGATCCGACGATCATAAACGGCATGGCGGAGATAAAACCGTCACGGATAGCCATGACGTGACACTGCGATGAGATCCGCCCTGCTATGGGGCTTATGTAATTTTCTACAAAGCGAAATATCAAATTAAACGCAGCATGGTTAGCAGACATAGTAGCCCTCCTGACAGGCTATTGATACTGGCCCAACAACGATTACCCTGCCGTTACGATGACCGCTTTTTGATGCAGCAGGCCGCGGGTGGATCACCGGCTATACTGCTCATAACACAACGATTCATACACGGCTCTTTTGTTATAAATAAAAGGAGAAGTGACTGTTCCAGTATTCATCTCAATGCAGATAACCGCAACCGGTTACAGTAACCGGTTACGGTGAATGTGAAGGAGATCGACAAAATAGAAAGAATCTGGATTGTCCGCGCCGATATTTACACTCCGCCAGGCTTGTGACAGATTTAACCAGGCTTAAATCAGGAGAATCCAATGAGTCTGCAGTCTGTACGGCAGTTCTTTGCCGAACACGCCCCCGATATCGAAATTATTGAGTTAAACCAGAGTACCGCCACCGTGGCGCTCGCCGCTGCCGCGCACAACGTTGAGCCGGGACAAATAGCCAAAACGCTGTCGCTCAAGATCAAAGATAAAATTGTACTGATCGTCGCCAGGGGCGATGCGCGGCTGGATAATAAAAAGCTGAAAGAAACCTTTGGCGCAAAAGCGCGTATGTTGAGCAGCGATGAGGTGGTGACCTGGACCGGCCATCCGGTCGGCGGCGTGTGCCCGTTTGGTCTGGAAAATCCGCTGGACGTCTTCTGTGACGTCTCGCTCAGGCACTATCAGGAGGTACTACCCGCAGCGGGGGCTATTCACAGCGCCGTTCGCATCGAACCAGAACGAATGGCGCAGCTCACCGACGCAACATGGGTAGACGTATGCATATAGCCGCGTTATGCCACCTGTTTAACGGCGCTGGTCGGGCCGTTTATCGGTAAATGCAGCAAGATATCCGCCGCGTTTAATAAACCAATGTCAGAGCGAACCCCGAGCTTGGTCATGGCGTTGAACTTATGCGCGCGGATGGTTTTAATGTTCCGGTTCAGCTGCACCGCAATTTCCGAAAGCGAATATCCCCACGACATATACCGAAGAATAGCGTGCTCCGTCGGACTTAGCGGATCGTTGCATGCCTCTCTGCCGCAAAAATGCTCTTTGCCGGTGAGGGAATGATTATCCAGCAGCTGTAACAAATGCTCCTGCAACCCGCGTCGCGGCGCAGATTTATTTAATATACCGTGCAGGCAGGACGGCATTAAATGGCCGATCAGGCGCATTTCGCTTTCATTATTAGCCAGAATAATCGTTTGGACTTCCGGTCGGATCCTCGCCATCTCGTGAAGAAAAAGCAGG
The DNA here is from genome assembly GCF_009900705.1 of Klebsiella sp. Q2. Taxonomy (NCBI): domain Bacteria; kingdom Pseudomonadati; phylum Pseudomonadota; class Gammaproteobacteria; order Enterobacterales; family Enterobacteriaceae; genus Klebsiella; species Klebsiella sp. Q2. The sequence continues at coordinate 273,419 of NZ_JAAABE010000006.1, forward strand.
CTCTCGGCTCTGGACGAACGACTCCCTGAAAGTGAAAAGATCATTGCTGACCATGGGAACGACGCTTCCACCGCCCTGAGCAAATTGATATTTTTAAAAAAATGAATGCGGTATTGGCTGTTATCTTCACGGCTAAAGATATAGCGCCAGGCCATTTCCGTCATCACACATTTTTCTACGATGGCGACATGACGGGTTGTGCTATTTTTTTCCATTCCATTTGCTCCCCGTAAGCTGAATTGATATTCAGCTCTTGCATTCCCTGCGCGCTGTTGATCCAGGCATACATTTCAGCGTTGCTGCGTAGCGATAAGCGACGCATTGCGCTATTTTTCTGCGCGCTGATCGTCTTATTGCTCTTTTTCAACAGCGCGGCGATCTGGTTAATTCCCCATCCCTTCGCCAGAAGGCGCAGAACTTTTCGCTCTGACAGGGTCAGCATCGCCGCAGAGTGGTAGCTTGCGAAATCGCTGTCCTCATTCCCGGTAAACAGCGTACGGCTAATCTGCTCAGCCGCACGGCTACCGGCACAAATCACCTCAATCAGCCGGTTTACCGGCTCGCTCTCGGAGATGAGCGAGCTTTCGGGACGAATTAATAGCTCAACGGCTAATGGATAGAGGCTGTCGCTGACCATAAAAACCCAGTGAATATCACGATACTGGGTCATGAGGGAGTAATAACGCTCGCAGACGGCCCGGGGTTGCGCAATCTCGCCGGAGATATCCGCAACGACCAGCACCGCCCGCCGCAGTTGTAAAAGGGTGAGCTCATCATGAGAGCGACAAAAACTGAGTTCGTAATCCGGGAGGTTCTCATTGAAGATCACCTTTAACCCTGACTGCATGACGGGGATTTTACTAATAACGACGCCAAACTTACCTTGTCCTGGTAACATAACACCTCCGCTTCCTGTCGAAGTTCCTTCGCTTGCCCGTAAACGTTCGGCGAGTGACTCGATCGCCATACCATTTACTGGATGAATATTAAAAACATATTCATGGCCCGCGTACACGATATACTGAATGACCGAACCGTGGTCATACCGTGTAAATATTATTCCTGTGTATACTTGCGATGAATATTAGCACAGACGCCTCTGCGCTAATAAATTAGAAAAGATAAAACTATTATTTAGCAAAAATAATTTCAGGCTTGAAAATTATGAAGCATTCTCTTTAATTGCTTCTCTAAATGCTTTAGGCGACATGCCACTGTAGCGGCGGAAAAAGCGAGAAAAATAGGCGGCGTCGCTAAAACCCAAATAATCAGAGAGTTGCGTTACCGTCATGCGAGTGTACTGCAGGTTACGCCGCGCCTCAAGCATCAGTCGCTGATGCAGTACCCCGAGAGCGCTACAGCCATAGAACTCGCGACATAAATAGTTTAAATGCGTGACCGACAGCCCAATCAACTTCGCATACTCCGCCAGCGGGAGATGCTGCCGGTAGTGGCTCTCAATAAGCCGGGAAAAATGACGCATCATACTGCGCTTTCGCTCCGCTTTGTCTTCCGCGGGCGGTGCGGGGCGGCACTGCCGGTTCAGCCAGACCAGCAGCGTCCCCAGCAGCGAATAAAGCATCATTTCCCGTGCGTCATGATCGGCACTGTACTCCTCGCGAAGCGCTGAAAACAGCGTATGCATACGCCCCCGGGAACGCCCCACCGGCAGACACTGCGCTACGCTAAGCACATCCAGCGGCCGGCCGAACTGATTTTCAAAGCGGCTCAGCAGCGGCAGCGCCAGGGAGAGCACAAATCCGTGCGTCCCGGGTGAAAAATGAAAGCCATGAATGCAGAGGGCGGGCACCACCTGGATGCAGGATTCCGTCATCACCGCAGTGGTGCCTTCAATTTCGATCTCCGCCCGACCTTTGTGCAGATAGAGGAGCTGGACCATTTCGGCGTGCTGGTGGACGCGAATATGCCACTGATACAGGCTGCTGCGCTGCAAAATCGATTCGCAGTGCAGCAGGTCCGGCGTCGGCCAGCCGCGCTCCTCGCCATAGAGCTTAAATACCGGAACAGTTTGGACGGGCGACATAGTTACTCCTGTTCAGTCAGACGACGCGCTCCATGGGCAGGCCCACGTAGTTTTCCGCGATGGTGGTCAGCCCGGCGCGCGAGCCCAGATAGTAGCGGCGATCGGCCGCCTGCATTTTGGCGTCGAATTCGCTCTGCTGCGGGAAATCGTGCAGCAGGCGGGTCATGAACCAGCTAAAGCGTTCCCCTTTCCAGACCCGATCCAGCGCTAGTCGCGAATAGGTCGCGAGCAGATCGCTCCGGCCATGATGGTAGTATTCGCGAAGGATCCGCCACAGATAGTTCACGTCCGATGCCGCCAGGTTCAACCCTTTAGCGCCGGTCGGCGGTACGATATGCGCGGCATCCCCCACCAGAAACAATCGCCCATATTGCATCGGCTCTACGACGAAGCTGCGCAAGGGAGCGATGCTTTTCTCAAGTGAGTGACCAGTCACTAACTTTGATGACAGATCCGCCGGCAATCGGCATTTCAACTCCTGCCAGAAGCGTTCGTCCGACCAGTCTTCCACTTTATCGCTCAGCGGAACCTGCAAATAGTAGCGGCTGCGAGTAAGTGAGCGCTGACTACATAAAACGAATCCCCGCTGATGATGCGCATAGATCAGCTCCGGATTGACCGGCGGCGTATCCGCCAACAGGCCTAACCAGCCGAACGGCCAGACGCTCTCGTAAGTTTTGAGGATGTCAGCGGGAATACTTTGCCGCGACACGCCATGGAACCCGTCGCAACCGGCGATAAAGTCACACTCCAGGCGGCAGAATTCACCTTCGCTAAGATAGGTGATCGTCGGCCGGTCGCTTTTCGCGTCATGGATAGTCACTTCGCTCACGCCGTACACGATCGGCGCGTCGCTGGCGGCCCGGGCAGCCATCAGGTCGCGGGTCACTTCAGTCTGGCCGTAAACCATCACGCTCTTGCCGTCGGTCAGCTCGCTCAGTGAGACGGGCACCCGCTGGCCGTCAAAGAGAAACTCCACCCCATGATGCACCAGGCCTTCGACGTCCATTCGCTGCGCCACGCCCGCTTCGCGAAGCAGATCGACGGTACCGCTTTCCAGAATTCCCGCGCGGATGCGCCCCAGCACATACTGCGGCGTTTGACGCTCAAGAATGACCGTGTGGATGCCGGCGTTGTGCAGGAGCTGCCCCAGCAGCAGTCCGGAAGGGCCAGCGCCAATAATCGCGACCTGTGTTTTCATAGGATTGTCTCACTTTTGCAGGGTTAATTATTTGTATATTTTTTGTTTAATAAAAGTGCTTTCCTGCATTTTTGATAAGTCAGACGGGAAAAAGAAGGGATGAATGGCGACAAAAATTGCACTTTTCACCAAACTGGCAAAAGTGTGGGAAGCTTCAAATTCTGCCCCTCCGGCGGGCGGGAAATTTTTGCACATTATTTGATCCCACCCCCCTCAGCCGCCCAGGCGCTTCAGGTTAAAGTATCGGCAGATACCAGGCGTCGCGGACAGCAGAGGAAATATGCAGGTTGATCGGGCACAGCAGCGGGCAATCACACGATTATGCATCCAGTGTGGTCTTTTTTTGTTACAGCACGGCGCCGAAAGCGCGTTGGTGGAAGAGCTTTCAACGCGTCTCGGGCTGGCGCTGGGGATGGACAGCGTCGAAAGCGCCATCTCCTCCAACGCTATCGTCCTGACCACCATTAAGAATGGCGAATGTCTTACCTCCACGCGTAAAAATGTCGACCGCGGCATTAATATGCATGTGGTGACGGAAGTGCAGCATATCGTGATCCTCGCCGAGCATAAGCTGCTGGATTATCGCGACGTCGAGAAGCGCTTCGCGCAGATTAGGCCCCTGCGCTATCCCCGCTGGTTGCTGGTGATCATGGTGGGCCTCTCCTGCGCTTGTTTCTGTAAACTGAATAACGGCGGCTGGGATGGAGCGCTGGTCAGCTTCTGCGCCAGCACGGTGGCCATGTACATTCGCCAGGTGCTGACCCACCGTTCCATGCATCCGCAGATCAACTTCTGCATCACCGCCTTTGTGGCCACCACGATCTCCGGGCTGCTGCTGCGCCTCCCTACCTTTGCCAGCACCCCGACCATCGCCATGGCCGCCAGCGTCCTGCTGCTGGTCCCGGGCTTTCCGCTGATCAACGCCGTCGCCGATATGTTTAAAGGGCATATTAATACCGGCCTCGCCCGCTGGGCGATCGCCAGCCTGTTAACCCTTGCCACCTGCATTGGCGTAGTGATGGCAATGACCGTATGGGGGCTGCGGGGATGGGCATAATTTCGTTTATTTTCGCGCTGGCGGAAGACATGCTGCTGGCGGCGATCCCTGCCGTCGGGTTTGCGATGGTCTTTAATGTCCCGCAGCGCGCCCTGCGCTGGTGCGCGCTGCTGGGGGCCATCGGCCACGGTTCGCGCATGGTCATGATGAGCGCCGGTTTTAACATTGAATGGGCCACGTTTCTCGCCGCCCTGCTGGTGGGTTGCATCGGCATCCAGTGGTCGCGCTGGTATCTGGCGCATCCGAAGATTTTTACCGTTGCCGCCGTGATCCCGATGTTTCCCGGTATTTCCGCTTACACTGCGATGATCTCCGCGGTAAAAATCAGTCATTTTGGCTATTCTGAAGAGATGATGATTTTGCTGCTGAGCAATTTTTTAAAGGCCTCTTCAATCGTGGGCGCCCTCTCCATCGGCCTGTCGATACCCGGTCTGTGGCTGTATCGTAAGCGCCCTCGCGTCTAATCCCGGCGTCGCGGTAAAGCCGCGACGCTCCTTCCGCGACGGGCTCTGTGCTACTATGTGCAGATCACCCCACTCTTTGCAGTTCAGAGTTGAGATAGAGTTATGTCTTCGCGAATTTTAACCTCCCATTTTAGCGGCCTGGAAGAGTTCCTCCAGCAGCACGCGGCGCTGCTGGCGAAATCGACTGACGGCACTGTCGCCGTTTTTGCCAACAACGCCCCGGCGTTCTATGCGCTGACCCCAGACCGGCTGGCGCAGCTGCTGGAACTGGAAGCCAGGCTGGCGCGCCCCGGCAGCGACATCGCGCTTGACCCGCAGTTTTTCGACGAGCCCGCGGCGGCGCCCGTTGCGGTGCCGATGGGCAAATTTGCCATGTATGCGGCCTGGCAGCCGGACGCCGACTTTCAGCGTCTGGCCGCGCTGTGGGGCATCGCCCTGAGCCAGCCGGTCACCCCGGAAGAGCTGGCCGCTTTCGTCGCTTACTGGCAAGCGGAAGGTAAAGTGTTTCACCACGTGCAGTGGCAGCAGAAACTGGCTCGCAGCGTGCAAATCAGCCGCGCCAGCAACGGCGGGCAGCCGAAGCGCGATGTGAACAGCGTGAGCGAACCCGACAGTCATATTCCGCGAGGTTTCCGAGGATGAGCATGAAAAACGTTGGCGATCTGATGAAGCGCCTGCAGAAAATGATGCCGGCTCATATCGAACCGGCGTTTAAAACCGGCGAAGAGCTGCTGGCCTGGCAAAAAGAGCAAGGCAAGCTGCGTTCCGAAGCGCTGGAGCGGCAGAACCGCGCGATGAAAATGCAGCGCACCTTTAACCGCTCGGGGATCCGCCCGCTGCATCAGAACTGCTCCTTTGATAACTATCGCGTCGAGTGCGAGGGGCAGATGAACGCCCTCGCCCGGGCGCGTCAGTACGTGGAGGAGTTTGATGGCAATATCGCCAGCTTTATCTTCTCCGGCAAACCGGGCACCGGTAAAAACCACCTCGCGGCTGCTATCTGCAACGAACTGCTGCTGCGCGGGAAATCGGTCTTAATTATCACCGTGGCTGATATTATGTCAGCCATGAAAGATACCTTCGGCAATCGGGAGACGAGCGAAGAGCAATTACTGAGCGATCTCAGCAAGGTCGATCTTCTGGTGATTGATGAAATTGGTATGCAGACGGAGTCTCGCTATGAAAAGGTCATTATCAATCAGATAGTTGACCGCCGCTCTTCCTCCAAACGGCCTACCGGTATGCTAACCAACAGTAATATGGAAGAGATGAATAAGCTGCTCGGCGAACGGGTGATGGACCGTATGCGCCTGGGCAACAGCCTGTGGGTTATCTTCAACTGGGAAAGTTACCGGCACCGCGTCACCGGCAAGGAGTATTAAGAGATTTCCGGACAACGGCGGCGTTATACTAAAGTGATTCTTCAGTCACGCTTATGAGTCCGTCTATGAAATCGTTAAAAAATGGCTTACTTGCCGCGCTTACCCTCAGCGCATTTACCCTCTCCGGGGCCCACGCTGCCTCCTGGCAGGATTCTCTCAACAGCGCCGCCAGCCAGCTCAGCGGCGGCAGCACCCAGGCTGGCAGCGGCGGCATGTCCGTCTCCTCGCTAACCAGCCTGCTCAGTGGCAGCAGCCAGTCGCTGACCGCCAGCAGCATGAATAATGCGGCCGGGATCTTGTCATATTGCGCGCAACAGAAGCTGGCCTCCGTGACCAGCGCCGATAACGTCAAAAACCAGGTGCTGGATAAACTAGGACTCAGCACGCCGGAAAAACAGAAACAAGACACCAACTATCTCGATGGCCTGCAGGGGTTGCTCAACAGTAATAACGGCCAGCAGCTGGACCTGAATACGCTTGGCAACAGCTCGCTGGCGAAACAGGTGAAAACCAAAGCCTGCGATCTGGTCTTAAAACAGGGCGTTAACTTCCTCTCCTGATACGTACTGCTAATGCCGCGTTTGTCGCCTTCGCGACGGCAGCGCGGCCTGAAACGGCTTTTTTCTCCTTTTTCTCCTTGCGCTTCCCCGCCACGCCGGCTGCGACGCCGATCAAAAAAAGCAACTTCTAAACCAATTCTGAATAACTGCACACTTTCATGACGCTAGAATTGCAGCAAGATGGCGCTGCAATTACAGTGTGGCTTGAAAAGTAATCTGTTCTGCCAGCCGATAACTGGCGTTAATGAGGATGAGCTGTGTCAGAGTTGTTATCCATCGCCTTATTTTTAGCTTCGGTGGCGCTTTATGCCTGGAAAGCGGGTCGTAACACCTGGTGGTTTGCCGCCACGCTCACGGTGTTAGGCCTGTTCGTGGTGCTGAATATCACCCTCTACGCCAGCGACTACTTTACCGGCGACGGCATCAACGACGCGGTACTCTACACTCTGACCAACAGCCTGACCGGCGCCGGGATCGGCAAATACATTCTGCCGGGCGTCGGCGTGGCCGTCGCGCTGGTTGCCGTTTTTGGCGCCCTGGGGTGGGTGCTGCGCCGCCGTCGGCATCATCCTCATCACGTCGGCTACAGCCTGGCGGCGCTGCTGCTGGCGCTGGCCTCGGTCGACGCCAGCCCGGCCTTCCATCAAATCAGCGAGCTGGTGAAATCGCAATCACGGGAAGGAGACCCGGACTTTGCCGCGTACTACAAAGAACCGTCGAAGCGTATCGACAATCCGCAGCTGAATCTGGTCTATATCTATGGCGAAAGCCTTGAGCGCACCTATTTTGATAACGATGCGTTCCCCAACCTCACCCCTGAGCTTGGCAGAATTAAAGATGAGGGCATTGATTTCAGCAATACCATGCAGCTGCCGGGGACCGATTACACCATCGCCGGCATGGTCGCGTCACAGTGCGGCATTCCGCTGTTTGCGCCGTTTGAAGGCAACGCTTCGGCCTCCGTATCCAGCTTCTTTCCGCAGAATATCTGCCTTGGCGATATCCTGAAAAACTCCGGTTACGAAAACTATTTTGTGCAGGGAGCTAACCTGCGCTTTGCTGGCAAAGACGTCTTTCTCAAGTCCCACGGCTTCGATCACCTGTTCGGGGCGGAAGAGCTCAAAACCACGGTAGCGGATCCCGCCTACCGCAACGACTGGGGCTTCTATGACGACACGGTACTTGAGGAGACGTGGAAAAAATTCGAAGAGCTGTCGCAGTCCGGAAAACGCTTTTCGCTGTTCGCCCTGACGGTGGACACCCACCATCCCGACGGCTTTATTTCGCGCACCTGCGAGCGTAAACGCTATGACGTGGACGGCAAGAAAAACCTCTCCTTCAGCGCCGTTAGCTGCAGCCAGGAACATATCGCCGCGCTAATCGAGAAGATCAAAGCCTCTCCCTATTTCAAAAACACGGTCATCGTGGTCTCTTCCGACCACCTGGCCATGAAGAACAGCGCCTGGGATTACCTCAACAAGCACGATCGCAGCAATTTATTCTTTGTCCTGCGCGGCGATCGGCCGCAGCAGGAGACCCTGGCAGTGAAACGCAACACCATGGATAACGGTGCGACGGTGCTGGATATTCTCGGTGGCGATAACTATATCGGCCTCGGGCGCAGCAGTCTCTCTGGCCAGTCGCTCTCCGGTATTTTCATCAATATGAAAGAGAAGATCCTGGCCTGGAAACCCGACGTGATCCGCCTGTGGAACTTCCCGAAAGAGATTAAAAACTTCACCATCGACTCGCAGAAGAACATGATCGCCTTCTCCGGCAGCCATTTCCGTCTGCCGCTGCTGCTCCGGGTGTCGGATCAGCGCGTTGAACCGCTGCCGGAGAGCGAATACTCGGCGCCGCTGCGCTTCCAGCTGGCCGATTTCGCACCGCGGGATAATTTCGTGTGGGTCGATCGCTGCTATAAAATGGGCCAGCTGTGGTCTCCTGAGCTGGCGCTCTCCACCGACTGGTGCGTCTCGCAGGGCCAGCTCGGGGGTGAGCAGAAGGTTCAGCACGTTGATAAGCCACAGTGGAAAGGCAAGACCGCCTTCAGGGACACCCTTATCGATATGGAGCGCTATAAGGGCAACGTCGATACGCTGAAAGTTGTCGACAACGATATTCGCTATAAGGCCGACAGCTTCGTGTTTAACGTTGCCGGCGCGCCGGAAGAGGTGAAACAGTTTAGCGGCATTTCGCGCCCCGAGTCCTGGGGTCGGTGGTCCAATGCCCAGCTGGGCAGCGACGTGAAGATTGAATATAAAGAGCCGCTGCCGGAGAAATTTGATCTGGTGATCACCGCCAAAGCCTACGGTCCCAATGCCAATAAGCCGATCCCGGTGCGGGTTGGTCAAAGTGAGCAAGTGCTTACTCTGGTCAATGATGTGACCACCACGACGCTGCATTTCGACAACCCGACGCGCAGCAACACGCTGACCATCACTCCGCCGGACCCGCAGTCCACCAACGAGGGCAATATCCTCGGCCACTCCCCGCGTCAGCTGGGGATCGGTATGGTGGAGATCAAAGTGGTGAAAAGCGAAGGTTAAAGCCACCTTGCCCGGCGGGTTTTGGCGCCGGGCAACGGTTTGGGTGGCAGGGTGTTAGCAATACAGCGGCTTGAGCTCGTCAGCCGACAGTCCGGTAATCTTCTGTACCGTCTCTTTGTCGAGGCCATTCTGTAACATGCTGCCGGCAATGCGCAGCGCCTCACGCCGGCTCCCTTCCTGTAAGCCCTCAAGGCGCCCTTCCAGGCGCCCTTCCTGCCGACCTTCCTGTCGACCTTCCTGCTTAAGCTTTTGCGCGATAGACATCAATGTCTCCTCATACTGTGGCAGACGGCGGGCCAGCCGGCGGAGAAACACGCCCGGCTCGGCCGTGTTACCGTACTGCAGCATATAGTGAAACAGCATTCTCAACTGCCGGGGGCTAGTGTATCCCAGCATCACCACGGCCGCCAACGACTCCGTTATGTCGCTGAGATCGCGCTGGCGAATATGCTTTTGCATCAGCTCCAGCAGGGCGACCCGCCGATGCTGCACGATTTCATCGTCCGGCATGACCGTGACGTCGATCAATGGAAACTGACTGCCGTACAGCCTCTTCGCCAGCTGCGGGTCGGCAAATTCATCCAGCCAGTTGAGGGAAAAAGGATACGGACTGGTTGCGCCGTGATAAAACAGCATCGGCACCACCAGCGGCAGCGTTTTGTGCCCGGCGTCGAGGTGTCGCTGCATCGCGGCAATCGCATAGCGCATCAGACGAAAAGCCATATGGTTGTCCGGCGAGCTCTGATGCTCTATCACCACGTAAATATATCCCGCCCCGCAGGTGGTCCGCACCGACCACAGCACGTCCGAATACCAGGCGCGCAGATCCTCATCGATAAAACTCGCCGATTGCAGCCTCAGGGTAGCGAAATCGCACCGCTGGCGGATCGCTTCGGGAAGATAGAGCATGAGGAAATCATTCGCTGTCTCCGGGTGGCGAAGAAATCGTTTAAAGACCGCATCATGCGGCGTTGAGGTCATCCGTTTTTTCATGGCCATCCGCTTGCCTGAAAGAGAAGGAAAGCCGGACTCTACCACCGGTTTTTACCCGGCTGGATTTGACGATGATTTTCTGGGAAGCGCCTCGGAGAATAGCGGAGCGGCCAGTCTGACTGGCCGCCATGGGCAAGATTTAGTAATCAAACTGCCGGTAATAACGGCGGATATTCAGGTCGTGGCCGGTATGGTGCTCAAAGTGGGCCGCCAGCCGGTCCACCAGCAGAGTGGACACCACGCACGGCGCCATAATCCAGCGGAACGCATCATCAATGCCGTTCAGCGGATAGTCGCGTGGGTCGATCACCACCAGATGGTCAGTTATCTTTTCGGCAAAGCGTTCGACGCGCTCGTCCAGCGCCCGGCATTTCCCCTCGCCCTTCACCAGAAACAACGGGACCTCTTTTTCCAGCAGCTCCAGGGTGCCGTGGAAAAATTCAGCCGAGCTTACCGACTTCGTCCGCTTCCACTGCATCTCTTCGAGAATACACATCGAGAACAGGTAGACCTCACCCCACATTTCCGCGCCGCCAATCCACATCATATAGTCGCTGTCATGGTATTGCGCGGCAATGCTGTCCGCCTGAGGATCGAACTGGCGCTTGGCCTCTAGCAGATTTTCCGGCAGCAATTCCAGCTGGCTGGCAAAACGCGCATATTCAGCAAACTCGCCGTGACGATAAATGACGCGGAAGAATAACCAGTACAGCAGCATATATTCATATTCCACGCCGTTCTTGTGGCACATCGGAATATGCCAGCTGGCGGCGGCAGCCAATGGCGAATCGGCATGACGGGTAATGGCTACCACGCGTATCCCCTGCGCCTTGCACCATTCAGCAATGGCCACCGACTCTTTGGTATCGCCGGATTTAGAGAGCGTGACAACAACCGCCTCTTTATTTAATTTTTTATGCCCGCGATGAATTAATTCCGCCGCCTGCTCAAGATAAACCGGCACGCTGGTTAATTCTTTGGCAAACTCATTAATAGCCATCATCGGGGCAAGGGAACCGCCAACCGAGGCAAAAAATAATGCGCTGCAGCCGCTGTCATAAATAGCGTCGGCCACGGTTTCAGCCTGTTTACGCGCAGCAATGATCTCGCGAGCACTGGTCAGGTACTCGTCCTGATTAAAACCCAACATAGTTTTCTCCTGAATAATCAGATTTTACTTTTTAATACGCGGTCAAAATCGTCGAAAATACGTATCGCCAGATCGATGCCTTTTAGCCCGGCGGTATGCCAGGCGAGCATCTGCACTGGGACAATCATCAGCAGCGGCGCCAGGTGATGCTCGCACGGGCAGTTAAGCGCCAGCGTTTGTTCATCCTCTTCGTCGCCCAGCGTCAGGGTAAAGGCCCGGGCAATGGACGGCGCCATATAGTCGCGCAGCGCCCGGGTTCGCCCGTCCGGCGTATCTTCAATAAACAGCATCACATGGCGGGCATTGGCTTCCAGATAGGGGCCGTGCATATAGGCTTCCAGCTCAAAGCCGCTGGAAGGCACGCGCACCGTCTCGGTAAATTTGGTTTCGAACTCTTTCGCCACGCCAACCAGCGCGCCATAGCCGGTGGCGACAAAGCGCTCGCCGCGCCGCAGCGTTTCGCTATGCCGATCGATAAAGCGCGAAGTGCGGGCGATAACCTCCGGGATCGCCGCCGCCAGCCGCTGGAATTCGGCAAGATAGTGCTGCTCCTCGGCTTCGCTGGCCTTCCCCTGGCTGCGGGCAATCATCAGCGCTATCAGCAGCAAATTGAGCACCGTCGCGCTAAAGCCGCGGGTGACAAACCCTACGCTCTCGATCCCGGTATTGATATCCAGCACGCCATCGCAGGCGCGCCCGGTCGGGCTTTGCGGGTCGGAGGTCAGGGCAAATACCGGCAGTCCTGAGGACTGTACCTTACGCATCGCCTCCAGCGTCGACGCGCTTTTTCCGCTCTGTGAAATCGCCACCACCAGATCGGTATGCGGGTCGATAGCTTCGTAATGGGTAAAGTTGTACGGCTCTTTAATGTCAACCAGCACGCCGAAGCGTTGTTCAAAGAAATAGCGCGCGCACAACGCAGCGTTCAGCGACGATCCGGTCGCCAGCAGCAAAATTCGGCGTACCGGGTGCTGGCGGGCAAAGGTCTCAATCGCCGCCAGCTTTTGCCGGTAGTCGCGCAGGATCTGCGCCAGACAGGCCGGCTCTTCGCTGATATAGGTCATCATTGTTGGTTGCATAGCTCACTCCCGTTAAAACAATCCGATCCACGAACCCAGAATGCCCACCAGCGCCATTCCGCCGATAATAGAGAGCGGTTTAACCTTGCGCCCAAGCAGCCAGTAGACGATGCCGAAACTCACCAGCGGCAGCATGCAGGGCAGAATGTCGTTGATGATGTCCTGCACCTGGGTTTTGGCTTCCCCGGCCCCGAAGGAGACAGGGATGGTGATATCGATCATTGAGGCGGTCATCGCCCCGACCACCATCAGGCCGATAATCGATGCCCCGTAGGTCAGGCTCTCCATCATTCCGCTCTTCTGGATCCGCTGCAGGACGCCGGTGCCCAGCACGTAGCCCCAGCGGGTAAAACACCAGCGCGCCAGAATGTGCGGCACGTTAAATACCAGCAGAAACAGGATTGGCCCGAGAATATTGCCTTTTAGCGCCAGGCTGGTGCCGATACCAGTGGCGATCAGGCGCAGCGTCCCCCAGAAAAAGGAATCTCCCAGCCCGGCCAGCGGCCCCATCAGCGAAGCTTTGACGTTATCAATCGCATTGGCATCCATATTTTTCTGCTGGCTATTTTTCTCCTCCATCGCCGTCGTGATCCCCAGCAGCAGGGTGACGATATGCGGCGTGGTATTGAAGAACACCAGATGGCGTTTCAACGCCCCGGCCAGCTCCTCTTTGCACGGATAGAGCTTCTTCAGCACCGGGATCAGCGCGTAAACAAAGGCGAGATTCATCTGTCGCTCATAGTTCCACGAGAACTCCATCTGGAAGGAGCGCCAGAACACCCGGCGTAAATCACGCGGCGTAATTCGCGTTTCTTCCTGCTCCTGCGGCTGCAGGGTCTCTTCAGAAATCATCTTCGTCGTCATCGCTGACTCCTTGTTCTGTCGTGGTACGAGGTGCGCTCAATGCGGTGACGTTAACCATCACCACCGCCACGATGGCGCCGAGAATGGCGATACCGGTCACCGGGATTTTCAAATAGGCCATCAATACAAAGCCGAGGAAAAAGTACGGCGCCACTTTCTTGTTAATCAGCAACCTGGCGAGCATCGCGAAGCCGAGAGCCGGAATGATCCCGGTGGCTACGCTAAGCCCGTGTTTGATAAATTCCGGGATCGCATCGAGCAGAGATTTCACCGCGTTGCTGCTCACCAGGAATGAGACGGTCACCACCGTGGCAAGCATTAGCGACAGGCCGAATCCGGCGATCAAATGCATCCGCTCAATGCCGCGCGTATCCGCCCGTTCCGCATAGCCGTCCGCTTTCTGGCTGAGCAACGGAATGAACATCCCCAGATAAACGTTTTTCAGGATCAGGGTCAGGGTGGCGATAGGCAGGCCGAGCAACAGCGCCGTTTCCGTGCCCGCGCCGGAGGTGATAGCGAACGCCACGCCGAGAATACCGCCGGTCACCACGTCGGGCGGGATCGAGGCGCCAACGGAGAACGAGCCGATAAACGCCAGCTCTAGCGTCGCGCCCATGATGACGCCGGTCTGCACATCCCCCAGCACCAGACCGGTCAGCAGCCCGGTGACGATTGGCCGGGAAATCAGCGACGTCCCTAAGGCATATTCCGATTGCGCGATAAACGCCACCAGACCCAGTAAGAGAGCCTCTACCATAATCTGTCCTCCGGAATTACACGCATTCCGTAAAAAGCTGTTTGCGATCGTTCGGGACCTGGCGAATTTCCACCTCGACGCCTTTGCCCACCAGTTGTTGCAACTGCTCTATTTCCTCCGGCAGTAAATTAATCGCCTTAGAAATATTTTTACTGCCCTCTTTGGCCTTAATCCCACCGAGATTAATACTTTTTATTTCCTCAACGGCGCTGGCAATACGCCAGGCGTCATTGACCGATTCCACAACAATAAATAAATTATATTTATCGGTAACCCCACTTGTTATCGCTTCAATAGAATCATTTATATTTTTAATCACCAGCTTTACCGAGGGTGGTTTAGCAAGCTTAATGGTGGTTTTCCGCAGTTCATCTTCAGGGACACTGTCGTTGGCGATTAAAATACAATCGGCACCGACATATTGGGTCCAGGAAAAGGCTACCTGGCCGTGAAGTAATCGATGGTCAACCCTTAATAACGTAATCATCATGCATCCTCATTTCAGAAGTCTTTATCCATAGTCATCGCCCCGGCAATACTCTGATTGCAGTACTGAATGCTCTCTTTGGCGTTGATTAATGCTTCAGAAATTAATTTTTCGGTATTCTCTTCCGCTGCAGAAATAAGCAGGTCAATAATTAACGGTAGATTTAACCCAGACAATAAATGGAAATGTGGGCGCGATAAAAAACGCACAAACTCATTATTGACGCTGCCGGCGAAAATATCCGTAATCACTATCAGTTCATCCTGCGCCGGGAAACGCGCCAGCAGCGCCTCCACCTGCTGCGTCAGATCGACCTCCTCTTCTACATAGGCGCACAGAGTATGAATATCCGGCTGTTTACCGAGGATCAGCTCCACAGAGTTCAACAAACCGTTAGCAAAGGTGCCGTGGCTGGCAAAAATATAGTGTCGTTTCATCCTTACCTCGAAAGCGCATTCCACTGCTTTCTTAATTGCAACCGACGTGCCAGAAACAGTGGCGCGTCGGCTAACGTAAGGATAAAAGGGGGAGAAGCGTTAAAACTCTTGATCTTCCTGAATAAATTCCGTTTCCCGCGTCAGGATGTCGTGAATGTAATAGAGCTCGACAACGGGAATTTTGACACTATATCCGCTCTCTATGACACTAAAGGCCTCGCGCAGCGTAGCCAGCTCGCGATCCGGACACTGCCTTCCCGAATAATGGGTTGGGGAAGCGTGGCGAATTAACCGCTCTATCAGACAGCTGATGTGCACATACAGCGCCACCTTACGTTCGTTGGGCACCTCGTACCCGGCCAGATGCTCATAGCGCAGCAAAAACTGTTCAACCTGGTTAATCACCTTCGCGGTATCAAGGATCGTCACCGACTCAATCACTCGCCGCAGCGAGAAGTTTTTCAGGATCAGGTTGTTGATCTCGCTAACCTGCTCCGCCGTCGCCAGTTCGCCGAAGATACGCATCAGCGGGCGACTTCCTTCGCCGGAAATCAGCGAATCCAGCGAGATCCACGGGAGATCGGCAAGATGCGGATCGAGGGTGCCGACGATCGCCAGCACCTCGTAGCGGCTGAGCATCGGCTCCCGCCGCGCGGGATCGGCAAGGGTCTCCACATCACAGGCCACAATATCAATGCCAAGCGCTTCAGGGATGCTGGCTTTTAACAGCGCCGACAGGTTCGCCGCCGCGCCCAGTCCGGTGGCGCAGGTGGTCAAAATCGCCCGCGGTTTATCGGTCTGCGGGTAATAGAGTTGGTGCTCAACCGCCAGATCATCGCCGATCTCGCGGACGATATCTTCCAGCATATCGCCGTGCAAAATCCGCTCCCCGACGTACATCGCCATGCCGGTGGAGACATTGTTAATAATCGCCACCGGCGTGTTCAGACGACGATTAAAATGGCTGTGAATAGCGTTCAGGGATCCCATATCGACCAAAATGATCAGCCCTGACGCCAGCGCGTGGCGCTCAATGTAGGCCATCACCTGATTAGCGATAGCCTCCGGCGTCACGTCGAGCGGCATGTCGAATGACTCAAACAGCGGGCTTTTCAGCAAGCGGTTCGCCACGCTGGCAATGCTGCTGGCGGTGGCGTAACCGTGAGCGAGAATAATCGCCCGGGTCACCTGCTGCTGGCTAATAGCGCCATTTTTCTGGAACCACAGCACCAGCAACAGCAGGTCAATACGTTGGGGCTCAATATCCAGCTTCAGCGCCAGCGCGTCGAGGATCGCTTCGCAAAAGCGATACAGCAGCGGGAATTTGTTTGCCAGAAAATCCGCCAGCAGACGGATTTTCTCATTGCTCATCGTGGACGGCGCCTGACGGGATCGATGGATCAGGTAGTGGCTCAGGGCGTAAAGACAGTTACCGTTAAACTGGATATTGAAGCGTTTTTCCAGGCGATAATACTCCTCCCGCACCTGATGGGCGATCAGCAGCAACATCTGCGAGCTACTGGCATCCTGGTTATCAAAGATCAGCCGATCGAAGAGGGTTTCAATCTCCTCCCCCATGCTTCTTTGCGCCTCTTCCCAGACCGTTTTTTTATTCAGCACCGCTTCATGCAGCGCCAAAATCCGACACTGAACGTCATAGATCAGCCCCTGAATCGGGTCGCGCGCCCGCAGCAGCCAGACCAGGCTGGTCTGCGGCTCGATTAGCAGCGGCTCCTGCTGACCCATCGCTTCACTGAGCGCCGGCGTCGCCGCCATGATCGTTTCCGGCAGATCGTGCAGCGTCACGGTCAGCATCTCGCTGCCCGGAGACCTGGCCCAGGCTGATGCCACGGCGTACTTCACCACATTCTTCAGTTCGCCGACGTTGCCCCGATAAACGTACTGCGTCAGGACCTGCAAAAGCCGCGGCGTTAGCTGCAGCCGGGCGGCCAGCGTCCGGGCCTCCTGCCAGAAAAACTGCAGCGTTAGCGCCTCCTTCTCCTCTCGGCTGCGGTGTTGAAGATCGGGCAAGCTGACCAGGATCGGAATACGACGAAGAAAGGTGGTCAGAAAGGTGCTGTGAATCTCTTCGGTGGTGGCAAACACCAGCCGCAGCGAAATCGGCAGGCCTTGAGCGGTCTCCCCCACCCGGTAGATCTCCTTGCGATCCAGCCAGGTGAACAGCTTCTCCTGCCCCTGAGCATCCAGGCGGTGGACCTCGTCGAGAAACAGCATCCCGCCGTTTGCCGCCTCGAACGCCCCGGCTTTATCGCTCTGCGCGCCGGTAAACGCGCCTTTGACGTAGCCGAACAGGTTGGCGGCCAGCAGCTCCGGATTACTGGCATACTGCGCGCAGTTGAAGCTCACGAAGGGCGCATCGGGCGCCAGCAGGCCCTGGGCGATCGCGAACTCGTGCATCAGCTCCGCCATATAGCTTTTACCGGTCCCGCTGTCGCCGGTGATCAGCAGCGGTAGCCCGCCGTTGGGATAAAACAGCGCGGTTTTCATCTGCTCAATCGGTTTACGCAGGCTGCCGTCATGCCCGGTCAGCAACGAAAAATGGTCCGCCTGTTCCGGCTGGCGGTCACTCTCCGCGAGCAGCTCCGCCATGCTGGCGTACTCGCTGCGGGAAAGGGGGAAGAACTGTTGGCAGAAGGCTTTTTTATGCAGAAAATAGACCGGCCGGGTGTTGATCTTCACCAGCACGTCCTGGGCGACCAGCTGATTGAGATAATGGCTGGCGGTATTTCTTTGCATCGCGAATCGCTGAGCCAGCCAGCTGGCGGTGAACACTTCGCTCAGGTTATCCGGATCGAAAAAATCGGTCTGATTTTGCAAAAAAGCCAACAGTTCCGTTTTACGCATTACATCCCCCTCGTCGCCATTACGAAGAGATATGATGCGGCAAAAGAGAGGCTTATCGGCGCCCCGTGCTGTTTTTTGCGGCCCAGCGCACACTCCCGCTTAAGCGAACTTTGCTGCGGTCAACTCCATCGTCATTTCATACTGCTGCAGCGATAGCGGTGAATATCCCGCCGCGGCAAACAGCGGCGTAAAGGTTTCCGGGACCGTCACCGAAGTGCCGATACCCGGGAACTGCTGCGCCAGCGCCATCAGCAGCGCCCGTGCCAGCCCCTGGCGACGGGCGGCGGGTTCAACCCATAAAAACTGCAGTACAGGCCGTGAACCCGAGGTGCCCAGTACCGCGAAGGCGCGCTGTTCCAGCGTCACGACGCGGCATGGCAGGGTGGCGAAGGTAAGCGGATCCATCAGCCAGGGGAGCTGACTGTTACTCTCCTCAACGGCGCGTCTAAGCAGCGCCAGGGTGGGATAAGGCTGTAACACGCCTGGCGCCGCAGCCTGAGGCTCTGCGCTCAGGTAGCCGCAGAGCCCATGGCGCCGCGTAAAGCCTAACGACTGATACAGCGCGACGGCCACATGGTTATCGCGGATCACCTCCAGGGAAACCGTCTCGATCCCCTGCTGCTGCAGAAGCATCAGCAGCTCCTGCATCAATTTCCGTGCAAGACCTTTGCCGCGCCAGGCCGGACGCAGGGCAAAGGCCGCCAGGCGAGCCATATTCCCCCGACGCGCGACGATCGCGATCGCCGCAGGTTCATCTCCGGCCAGCCAGACGCGGGAATCGATCAGGCTCATCCCCTCGGCGCTAAAGCGCTGAACAAATCCCTCCACCGACTGGGTCACCGGTACCAGATAGTCTGCAAAACAGGCGTTAAGAATATCCGTTAACTGCACGCTGCTGAACTGCGTGGCGGGAACGGCGGTCAGCTCCATACATTTCTCCCGAAGGCTGCTATGCTGAGGTGATGAAAACTAACACAATAACTGCCGGCGCCGGATTACGCCTGACCGAGGAGAGTGATATCGCCCTTCTGCCGGCCATTGAACGTTCCGCCGCTCAGGCTTTTCGTCAGATCCCCGCTCTCGCCTGGCTGGCGGACAGCGAGGTGATTAGCGTTGCGCGCCATCATGATTATCTGGAAACGGAACATAGTCTGCTGGCGGTGGCCGCCGGGCAACCGGTGGGTTTTATTCTGACCGAACCGCTCGACGATGCCTTATTTATCGTCGAAGTCGCCGTCCACCAGGCCTGGCAGCATCAGGGCATCGGGCGGATGCTGCTGGAGCAGGTTATCGACGGCGCCCGGCAAATGGCTTACCCGGCGGTGACCCTCACCACCTTCCGCGACGTGCCGTGGAATGCGCCGTTTTATACCCGTCTGGGATTCGCCATGCTCGATGAACTGACCCTGCCCGCCGGGCTGGCGGCGAAAAGAGAACAGGAGACCCGGCACGGCCTGCCGCCGGAGACGCGCTGCGCCATGCGCCTGGCGCTCTGATGTTCGGCCCCGCCGCGCTCTGCGCTTTGCTACGGCCGCAAGGCGCAAATCTCATCATATAAGGCGCGGCTGATAGCCACTCCCTGCTGCTCACTCTGCTGGCGACAGGCGAACCGCCGCTCGCCCGGTAACCGTGCCCCTTGCTCCTGCATCCCGCTGAACAGGGTTTCGGCGCGCGCCAGCTGCTCCTGTGCCTGCTCGCCGAGAAAGCGCTGCGGATCCAGCGCCAGAATCAGCTCTCCGCCGTAGGGTAAACCGCCCGCGCCGTTATCCCACGCCAGTGATTCGGCGCTGGTCATATCGCCGATAAGCGGCCCGGCCAGCAGCTCAACCATTGCCGCCAGCGCCGAGCCCTTATGGCCGCCGAAGGTTAACATCGCGCCGTTCAGCACCTCTGTGGCATCGGTGGTCGGCTGCCCCTGGCTGTCGATTCCCCACCCTTCCGGTAGCGCTTTGCCGGCGCGCTGATGCAACTGGATCTCGCCGCGCGCCGCGGCGCTGGTCGCCATATCAACAATAAACGGCGGCTTGTCCCGCCGCGGCCAGCCAAAGGCGATAGGGTTGGTGCCGAACAGCGGACGGGTGCCGCCCGCCGGGGCGACCCAGGCGTGGCTTGGCGTACAGGCTAGCCCCACCAGCCCTGCCTCGGTCAACGGCTCAATATCGGCAAACAGCGCGGAAAAATGGACGCAGCGGTTAATCGCCAGCGCCGCAATGCCGCTGTGCCGCGCTTTCTCCAGCAGCTGCGGCAGCGCGCGCTCGTAGGCCAGCAGCGAAAAGGCGCCCCCTGCATCCGCCCGCACAATCGCCGGCGCCTGGTCGTGGATCTGCGGCTCGGCATCAGGCGATACCTTACCTTTACGTAAGGTATCGACAATGCCCAACAGCCGCCACAGGCCGTGGGAAGCGCAGCCGTCGCGCTCCCCGGCAGCCACGTTACGGGCGATGGCCGCCGCGTGGTCGGCGCTGAATCCATTGGCGCTGAGCACCGCCAGCGCCAGGTCATAAGCTTCTGGTAACGATAGAGTTACCGACTCCATACTGTTCTCCTTTACTCTTCTTCGTCTCCGCTAAAATTAGCCTGCGGCAGACAGCTGCGCGCGCCCCAGTAATAAATCCCCAGCGACATTGCCGCCACCAGCACCGTATCCCAGGGGTGACCAATCACATTAAGCCCGCCGAAGCTGCCCAGCCAGGAAAAGAGGATAATCAACGCATAAAAAGCGATCAGCCACAGCGAAGACTTCACCTGCTGCGCCAGACTCACGGTATGTTCCGGCACCTTGCCTTTGCACATCACGTACACCACAAACATCACGATCTGCAGCCCCAGCAGCCACGAGAGCGTATTCCAGCCGGACCAGTAGACGATCAGCGCCGAGACCATAAACGACACCGGGCCGATGATGGCGAAGGCGCGCACGCGGAACGGCCTCGGCAGATCCGGGGCGTTGCGGCGCAGCCCGGCGGCGGTCACCGGGGCGATGGCGTAGCTCAGCACCAGGGCAGCCGACACCACGCTAATTAACTGTTCCCATGAGGGGAATGGCAGCGTCCAGAAAATCGACAGCCCGAAGGTCAGCCACAGCGCCGGGCGCGGAATACCGGACGCTTTATCGATATGGGTAAAGGCTTTAAAGAAGGTGCCCGCCTTCGCCCAGCCGTAGATCACCCGCGGCGTCGCGTTCATGTAGATATTGCCGGTGCCGCTCGGGGAGATGATCGCATCGCTAATGACCATAAAGGCCAGCCAGCCCATGCCGAGGGTAATGGCGATATCGCGATACGGCAGCGAGAACTGTTTGCTCACCTCGGCCCAACCGCCGCTTAGCATCTCGGTGGGGATACTGCCAAGGAACGCCAGCTGCAGCAGCACGTAGATAATCGTTGACAGCACCACTGATAAAATCAACGCAATAGGGATAGTCCGCTGCGGCTTTTGCACTTCGCTGGCCACCGAGATAATCGGCGTCAGTCCCAGATAGGCGAAGATAATTCCTCCGGCGCTGATCGCCGCTTCCACCCCGGACATACCGAACGGCGCAATGCCCTGCGCGTGCAGGTTCTCCGGTTTAAAGAAGGCGAACAGCGTCACCACCACCAGCAGCGGCACCAGAAACTTGAGCACGCTGATGAAGTTGTTCGAGCGGGCGAAGGTCTTGACGCTGTAGTAATTCAGCGCAAAGAAGAAACAAAGCAGCAGGAACTGCACTACCCACCCCAGCAGAGTCGGCGAGCTGGAGCCCGGCTGGGTCAGCGCCGGAAACCAGGCCGCGGCGTATTGCCGGGCGGCGACGATTTCTATCGAGATCAGGCTGGAGAAGGCGATCAGGGTGATGAACCCCAGCAGATAGCCCATCAGCTCGCCGTGGGAAAAGACCGGGTAGCGGATAATGCCGCCGGCGCGCGGCAGCGCCGCCCCCAGCTCACAGTAGACAATCCCCAGCAGCAGTACCGCAAAGCCGCCGATCACCCACGACGCGATCCCGGCCGGACCGGCAATGGATGCGACGTGGCTGGCGGCGAATAACCATCCCGAGCCGAAAATCGCGCCCAGGCCGATAAAGGTGAGGTCGGTCAGGGTCAGCTGTTTTTTAAACTTACCCGACTCAGCAACGCGGGTTTGACTGTTATGCGTAGTGTGAATGGTCATGGTGATGCCCTTGCGTCAATGAGAGGAGGAAATCGCTTCCCGGGTCCACTGGCCGTTGACCAGGCGCAGCAGGTTCAAAGGGTTCGCATCCTGCAGCGCTGGCGGTAACAGGGCGGCCGGCGCATTCTGCAGGCAGACCGGGCGCAGAAAACGCTCAATCGCCCGGCTGCCGACCGACGTCCCGCGCGCATCGGTCGTCGCCGGCCACGGGCCGCCGTGGACCATCGCATCGCACACTTCCACGCCGGTGGGATAACCGTTAAACAGCACCCGTCCGGCCTTCTCACACAGCAGCGGTAGCAGGTTGGCCGCCAGCGGGCCGTCGTCCGCTTCCGCGTGCAGCGTCGCGGTGAGCTGTCCCTGCAGCGCTTTCACCACCGCCTGTAGCTGGACCGCGTCGTCCACTTCCACCAGCAACGATAGCGGGCCGAAAACTTCGGTCTGCAGCAGCGTATCCTGCGCCAGCAGATCCTCGACCTGAGCCTGCCACAGCTGGGTCTGCGCCTGCCCGGCGCCGGCGGCGAGGCCGCTCGCCAGCCTCTCGATACGCGGGTGCGCCGCCAGGGCCGCCACGCCCTGGCGGTAGTGCTGGAGGGTCGGCGCATTGAGCAACACCTGCGGCGCAGAGCCCGCTACCGCCGCGCACAGCGCCGACTTAAAGCGTTCCAGCCCGGCGCCGCGCAGCGCCAGAATCAGCCCCGGACGGGTACAGAACTGGCCGCCGCCGAGGGTGAATGACGCCACCAGCTCGTTCGCCAGCGCCTCGGCCCGCGTCTGCAGCGCCTGCGGTAGAATAATCAGCGGGTTAATCGCCGACATTTCAGCAAACAGCGGGATTGGCTGCGAACGCTGCTGCGCCATTTGATACAGCGCCTTACCGCCGGCCAGTGAGCCGGTAAAGCCAACGGCCTGAATCGCCGGATGGCGGACCAATTCGGCGCCGATATCAGTCCCGAAAATCATATTGAAGACGCCGCCGGGTAACCCGCATCGCGCGACCGCCCGGACGATCGCTTCAGCGGTCAGCTCGGCGGTGGCCATATGGCCCGGATGGGCCTTCACCACCACCGGGCAGCCAGCCGCCAGCGCCGAGGCGGTATCGCCGCCAGCGGTGGAAAAGGCCAGCGGAAAGTTGCTGGCGCCAAACACCGCCACCGGCCCTAACGCCTGCTGATACTGGCGCAGGTCCGGGCGCGGCAGCGGTTGACGGTCGGCTAAGGCGGTATCAATACGGGCGGCGAAGGTATCCCCGCGCAGGATCACGCCAGCAAACATCCGCAGCTGGCCGCTGGTGCGCGCCCGCTCGCCCTGCAGCCGCGCCAGCGGCAGCGCGGTCTCCTGTTCGGCGAGTGCAAAAAACGCTTCCCCCAGCGCGTCCAGCTCATCGGCAATGGCGCAGAGAAAGCGCGCCCGCTGCTGCGGCGTGGTTTGTGAATAAACGGCAAACGCCTGCTGTGCCGCCTCCGCGGCCTGGGCGGCCTCCTCGCGTGAAGCCGGATAAAAGCGATGGCCGGTGGCTTCCCCATCCACCGCCCGCAGGCTCAATAGCGTCGCCTCGCCGCTGGCAACGCGGCGGCCGGCAATAAACTGCCGTCCCGCCATGGTCTGAGATGCATTCATACTGACTCCTGGGTTCAGAGGCCGACGTCCGGCAGGGCTGGACGAGTCGCCAGCGCCTGTTCCACGATCGCCACCACCTGCTGGCGCGTTTCCCCTTCCAGCGCCAGACGCGGCGGACGGGTCACGGCGCTGCCGCGTCCGAGTAGCTCTTCGCACAGCTTGATGCACTGCACCAGATCCGGACGCGCATCGAGATGCAGCAGCGGCATGAACCAGCGGTACAGCGCCATTGCCTCTTCGTAACGCTGTTGGCGGGCGAGACGGAATAACGTTTCCCCTTCGCGCGGGAAGGCGTTGGACATTCCGGAGATCCACCCTTCCGCGCCGACGGCGATACTTTCCACCACCACGTCATCCAGCCCGGCAAACAGCACGAAGCGATCGCCAACGGTGTTACGCAGGTCGATAAAGCGGCGGGTATCGCCGGAGGAGTCTTTAAAGCAGACGATGTTGTCGCAATCGGTCAGGGCGGCGAGAATGTCCGGCGTCACGTCGTTTTTGTATATCGGCGGGTTGTTGTAGACCATGATCGGCAGGTCGGTGGCGGTGGCCACGCTGCGGAAGTGGGCGGCGGTTTCATGCGGTTTTGAGGAGTAGACCAGCGCCGGCATCACCATGATCCCGTCGACGCCGACGCGCTCCGCCTCTTTCGCCATCTTCTGGGCAAAGGCGGTGGTGAACTCGGCCACCCCGGCGATCACCGGAATTTTGCCGCCGGCGGCATCTTTCGCCACTTCGATAATCTGCAATTTTTCATCAGTGCTCAGGGAGGTGTTCTCCCCGACGCTGCCGCACACCACCAGTCCGGAAACGCCATCTTTGACCAGGTTTTTCATCACCGCGTGGGTGGCGTCTAAATCGAGGGAGTAATCGCTACGAAACTGTGTGCTAACCGCCGGGAATACGCCGCTCCAGTGAATCGCTTTATTGCTCATGCTCGGTTCCTTGTCGTCATTTTGTTAAGTCGAGGTGAATGATTGGTGAATATTCACTGACAGATTGACGCGTCGCGGAACCGGCGGCTTGTCGGTTTTCCCTTAATCCGATGACGAAATTAGCACAGTCGACAAAAGTGTGAGCCAGCCGTTATCCCTGCAGCGTCAGGCGAAAATCGCGCGGCGTCGAGCCGGTCATCGCTTTGAACTGGCGGCTGAAGGCGCTGTGATCGGTATAGCCGCACTGCAAGGCGATATCGGTAATCGGCGTATCGCCGGCCAGCAGTTCGGTGGCTTTTTCCAGACGCACTTTGTGGATCATCTGCCGCGGGGTGAGATGAAAGATCCGCTTGCAGTAGCGCTCGATCTGCGCAATCGACATCCCGCTTAGGGCGGTCAACTCTTCCATGGCGATCGGCCGGTGATAGTGGCGGCGGATATGATCGTCGACGATCGCCAGCCGCTGCCACGCCGGATGGCGGGCGTGGGCCTCCTGCAGATCGTGAGAGATCCCGGCCATGCCGATCACCTGACCGCGGACATCGCGCAGCGCCAGCTTCTGCGTCAGGCACCAGCCTCGTTCCCGGCCATTGTAGAGATGCATTTCCAGCTGGTCGCGCAGGGTCACGCCCTCCCGTAATACCCGAAGATCCTGTTCGGTGTACCCCTGCCCCAGCGTGGAAGGAAAGACGTCGGCGGAGGTTTTCCCCAGCAGCGAGGAGACGGTTTTGAAACCGCAGCGGCGGGCCAGCGTCAGGTTCGCCAGCAGATAACGCGCCTCGCGGTCTTTGATAAAAAAGACCACGTTGGGGATGGCATTGAGCAGGGGGGCGATCAGCGCCAGGGCATTGAGCAGCGCCGGCATATTCTCCGGCCGCTGGCGCGCCAGCCCTTCGCAGATCTGGCTCAGCTCATCGACCGCCAGCTCCGGTTGATTAACAGCGCGCGGCGGCGCCGCTTCAGAAACACCGATCATAGGGCTTCCTCATGGTAAGTGACCGAAGGATATTTATTCACTTCCTGTTAACACCTCAAGCGGTAACCGCCGGTTTTGCGATCCTGGATCCGCTTTACGCCTTCCCCTGGTTTATCCACTGGCGCAATCGCCACTTTCGGTTTACCACGCCATTAACCAAATGATTAATAAGAAATAACTATGCAACGTATGCACATCACCCCGGCACGATTATGCCGATTTCGTCATTATCTCTGCCGAAAGTGCTCAAGCCGCCCGCCCCGGGTTGCGCCAGCATGATGAAACATGTTGTTAACTTTCGGAGAGCAGAATGACCGCGCCACGCCCCCCTATTGCGCTGAGAGCCATTGATTCACACACCGGCGGCGAACCCACCCGCCTGATCGTTGACGGCTTCCCCGACCTCGGCGGCGGCAGCATGGCGCAGCGCCGCGACCGTTTCGCCCGTGACTTCGATCGCTGGCGTCAGGCGGTGATTCTCGAACCGCGCGGCAACGATGTGCTGGTCGGCGCGCTGCTGTGCCAGCCGGTCTCGGCGGCGGCCACCGCTGGCGTCATTTTCTTCAACAACGCCGGTTTTCTGAATATGTGCGGCCACGGCACCATCGGGCTTATCGCCTCGCTGGCGTGGCTTGGCCGTATCCAGCCAGGCGTACATCTGATTGAAACCCCGGTCGGCGACGTAAGCGCAACGTTGCACGACGATGGCAGCGTATCGGTGCAAAACGTCCCGGCCCGCCGCTGGAAAAAGCAGGTCCGCGTGGAGACCGCGCTCGGCCCCGTCGTCGGCGATATTGCCTGGGGCGGCAACTGGTTTTTCCTGATCAACGATCACCCGTTCGCCATTACCCCGGAGCACATCCCACAGCTCACCGACTACGCCTGGGCGGTGCGTGAGGGGCTGGAAGCCGCGGGGATCCGCGGCGACGACGGCGGCGTTATCGATCATATCGAGCTGTTCGCCGATGACGATGCCGCCGACAGCCGCAGCTTCGTACTCTGTCCGGGAAAGGCCTGGGATCGTTCGCCGTGCGGCACCGGCACCAGCGCCAAGCTGGCCTGCCTGGCGCAGGATGGCAAACTGCAGCCGGGAGCGATCTGGCGCCAGGCCAGCATCATCGGCAGCCAGTTTACCGCCAGCTACCAGCGCGCCGCCGCGGGCATCATCCCCACGATCCGCGGCGAAGCCTGGGTGTGCGGCGATAATCAGTTGATCCTCAACCCGGACGATCCCTTTTGCTGGGGGATCGCCCCGTGAAGTCGTGCGATGTCATCGTGATCGGCGCCGGGATCATCGGCGCCGCTTGCGCGTGGCAGCTGGCGAAGCGGGGGCAGAGCGTGACGCTTATCGACGACGGTCAGCCCGGCGCGACAGCGGCCGGTATGGGCCATCTGGTGTGCATGGATGACGACCCCGCCGAACTGGCGCTGTCGGCGTGGTCGCTGGCGCGCTGGCGCGCCATCACGCCGCGGATGCCCGACGCTTGCGCCTGGCGCGGCTGCGGCACGCTGTGGCTGGCGGATAGCGAAGAAGAGATGGCCGTCGGGGGCGAAAAACAGCGGCGGCTGGCAGGCTATCAGGTCCACAGCGAGCTGCAGACCCCGCAGCAGATCGCCGGGCGCGAACCGCTGCTGCGCAGCGGGCTGGCCGGCGGGCTATGGGTGCCCGGCGATGGTATCGTCTACGCGCCGAACGTCGCCCGCTGGCTGGTGGCCGATGCCGGAGACCATCTCACCTGCCTGCGCGACAGCGCGCAGGCGATTACCGAACCACAGGTACAGCTCGCCAGCGGCAAACGGCTACAGGCGCGGGCCATCGTGGTGGCCTGCGGACTTGAAGCCAACGCGCTGTTAGCAGAAAACTGGCTGCGGCCGAAAAAAGGCCAACTGGCGATAACCGATCGCTACGGGCCGCGGGTGCATCACCAGCTGGTTGAACTGGGTTACGGCGCCAGCGCCCACGGCGGCGGCACCTCGGTGGCCTTTAACCTGCAGCCGCGGCCCACCGGCCAGCTGCTGATTGGCTCGTCGCGCCAGTTTGATAACCGCGAGCGCCAGCTGGATCTCCCCTTGCTGGGGCTGATGCTCGATCGCGCCCGCCATTTTGTGCCGGCGCTGGCGACGCTGAATATCATCCGCTGCTGGAGCGGCCTGCGCGCCGCCTCACAGGATGGCAATCCGCTGATTGGCCCGCATCCCACGCGCCGCGGTGTATGGCTGGCGCTGGGCCATGAAGGGCTGGGCGTCACCACTGCCCCGGCGACGGCTGAGCTGCTGGCGGCGCAGATCCTCGGTGAACGCTGCCCGCTGGCGCCTGAGGCCTGGCTCCCGACCCGTCTGTATCATCAGGAGGCGATCGCATGAATAACACGCTCAATATCACCGTCGATGGCGAAGCGCTGACGGTGCCGGAAGGGATCAGCGTGGCGGCGGCGCTGGCGTTGACCGGCGATCCCACCACCCGCCAGGCGGTTAACGGCGACCCCCGCGCGCCGTTTTGCGGCATGGGGATCTGCCAGGAGTGCCGGATCACCGTCGACGGCCGGCGGGTGCTGGCCTGCCAGACCCTGTGCCGGGCCGGCATGCAAATAGAAAGGAGCCGCTATGCACACGCTGCGCTGTGACATTTTAATCCTCGGCGCCGGCCCCGCCGGCATGGCGGCCGCGCTCTCTGCCGCCGCCTGCAATAAGCAGGTCATTATTCTCGACGATAACCCCGCACCCGGCGGGCAAATCTGGCGGGCCGGCCCGCAGACGACGCTGCCCGCCCTGGCCCGGCGCTACCGCGACGCCATCGCCGCGTCTGCCGCCATCCGGATGGTGAACGGCGCGCGACTGATTGCCCGCCCCTCCGCGCGCAGCGTGCTGTTTGAAACCGCCGACGGCGGGGGCGTGGTTGACTGGCAGAAACTGATCCTCTGCTGCGGTGCGCGCGAGCTGTCGCTGCCCTTTCCCGGCTGGACCTTACCCGGCGTGACCGGCGCGGGCGGCCTGCAGGCGCAGATCAAGCAGGGCCTGTCGCTGAAAGGAGAAAAGGTGGTGATTGCCGGCAGCGGCCCGCTGCTGCTGGCGGTGGCGGATACGGTGAATAAGGCCGGAGGCCAGGTAACGAATATCATTGAGCAAGCGGCGCTCCCGGCGCTGCTGCGCTTCGCCAGCGGGCTGTGGCGCTGGCCGCAGAAGCTGCGCCAGTTAGCGACGCTGGCCCCGAAAGGCTATCTTAGCGGCGCCCAGGCGATCCGCGCCCACGGCACAACGCGGCTGGAGGCCGTGACATTGCGCCAGCGCGGCGTCGAGCGGACTATCGCCTGCGATCGGCTGGCCATCGGCTACGGGCTGGTGCCCAATATCGAGACGGGGCTGCTGTTCGGTTGCGCCACGGCGCAGGAGGCGATCCAGGTTAACCGCTGGCAGGAGACCAGCATCGCAGATGTCTACGCCGCCGGGGAGTGCACCGGTTTCGGCGGGAGCGAGCTGGCGCTGGTGGAGGGCGAAATCGCCGGGTATGCCGCCGCCGGTGCCAGCCAGCAGGCCCAGGCGCGATTTGCCCGTCGCGCCCGCTGGCAGCGCTTCGCCGCGGCTATCAACCGCACCTTCCAGCTGGCAGAGTCGTTGAAAAACGCGGCGACGCCGGAGAGCCTGCTGTGCCGTTGCGAAGATGTGCGCTGCGGCGACGTGGCTGCCGCCGACGACTGGCTGCAGGCCAAACTGACCCAGCGCTGCGGAATGGGCGCCTGTCAAGGGCGCACCTGCGCCGCCAGCGCCCGCTGGCTGTATGGCTGGCCGCTGCCGCAGCCGAGAGAGCCGCTGTCCCCCGCCCGCGCGGAAACGCTTATTGCCCTCGCCAGACTGAGTACCGAGCCGTAACCGCTACTCTTCTTCATCACCGCGCCCGGCAGGGACGCCAAGCGCAATAAACTCCTCCAGCAGCGAGGTCAGTTGCTGCAGCTTTTCCGTGGTGAACTGAGCCTCCAGCAGACGATAGGTTTCTTCCACCTCCGCCTGGGCGCTTTCGTACAGCGCGGTTCCGGCAGGCGTCAGCGAGACGTATAGCTTGCGCTGATCGTTAACCGGCTTCAGGCGCAGCACCAGTCCATCCCGCTCCATACGCGTCAAAATACCGGTCAGACTGGGGCGCAGGATACAGGCGCGAAAAGCCAGATCGTGAAAGTCCATCGACGGACGTTCGGCGAGGATCCGCACGATCCGCCACTGCTGTTCGGTGAGATTGTGTCGTTTAACGATCGGTCGAAAGTAGGCCATCGCCGCTTCACGCGCCTGCAACAAGGCAATGGTTAATGAATCATGCATAGTTTCCCCTCAACGGCCTCATCTAAAACTTATTAACAAATTAATAATTAGCGTTAATCCTGCCATGTACAACCGGTTTCTGCACCTGAAAAGTACCAGTCTTTCCCTGAAAAATATTCAACTCGTTGATTAATAATAAATAAGTTACTGATATGTAAATATTGTGTTAATCAGATCACAAAACATTCACTTCCAGTTGCTAAACCTCAGCGCAAAGCATAAAAGATGATCATTAATATATTAACGAAATCCCTTTGAACCGAAATCAGTCCCAGAGGAGTGGTGAATGAAAGGTACCATCTTCGCCGTTGCGCTCAATCATCGCAGCCAGCTCGACGCCTGGCGCGAGGCGTTTCAACAGGCCCCCTACAAGACGCCGCCGAAAACCTCGGTCTGGTTTATCAAGCCGCGCAATACCGTGATTGGCGATGGCGAGGCGATCCCCTATCCGCCGGGTGAAACCGTGCAAAGCGGCGCCACCGTGGCGCTGATTGTCGGCAAAACCGCGCGCAAGGTGGCGGAAGAAGAGGCGGCGAACTATATCGCCGGCTACGCGCTGGCTAACGACGTCAGCCTGCCGGAAGAGAGTTTTTATCGCCCGGCGATCAAGGCCAAGTGCCGCGATGGCTTCTGCCCCGTCGGCGCGCTGTCGCCGGTGCGCAACGTCGATAACCTGACCATCATCACCGAAATCAACGGCCGCGAAGCGGACAGCTGGCATACCGGCGATCTGCAGCGTAACGCCGCGCAGCTGCTGAGCGCCTTGAGCGAGTTCGCCACCCTCAATCCCGGCGACGCGATCCTCATCGGTACGCCCCACTCCCGCGTCACGCTGCGCCCCGGCGACCGGGTACGTATCCTCGCCGACGGTTTCCCGACGCTGGAAAACCCGGTTGTCGCAGAAGGAGAGCTGGCATGAAACAGGCACGCATTGAATGGCAGGGACAGGTACGCGACGTGCTGGTCGATGAACGCGACCAGGTGCGCCTGGACGATGGCACGGTATTAAAAGGAGGTGAATTCCGTTGGCTGCCGCCCGCCGACGGCACGCTGTTCGCGCTGGGGCTGAATTACGCCGACCACGCCAGCGAGCTGGAGTTTAAGCCGCCAACCGAGCCGTTGGTGTTCATCAAAGCGCCAAACACCTTTACTGGCCACCAGCAGCAGTCGGTACGCCCGGATAACGTCGAATACATGCACTACGAAGCCGAACTGGTGGTGGTGATCGGTAAAACCGCGCGCCGCGTCAGCGAAGCCGAGGCCATGGACTATGTCGCCGGCTATACCGTGTGCAACGACTACGCGATCCGCGACTATCTGGAAAACTACTATCGGCCGAACCTGCGGGTGAAAAGCCGCGACACCCTGACGCCGATCGGCCCGTGGATCGTCGGCAAAGAGGCGATCCCGGATCCGCATAATCTGGCGCTGCGCACCTGGGTCAACGGCGAGCTGCGCCAGCAGGGCACCACCGCCGATCTGATCTTCAGCATCCCGTTCCTCATCGCTTACTTAAGCGAATTTATGACCCTGCAACCGGGCGACATGATCGCCACCGGCACGCCGAAGGGGCTGTCCGACGTGGTGCCGGGCGACGAGGTGATCGTTGAAGTCGAGGGCGTGGGCCGCCTGGTCAACCATATCATCAGCCAGCAAGCGTATGAGGAGACACTGTCATGAAAAAAATTAACCATTGGATCAACGGTAAAAACGTTGCCGGCGCAGACTATTTTCATACCACCAACCCGGCCACCGGCGAGGTACTGGCTGAAGTCGCCGCCGGCGGTGAAAGTGAAGTCCATCAGGCGGTAGCGGCGGCGAAAGCGGCCTTCCCGAAGTGGGCTAACCTGCCGATGAAAGAGCGCGCGCGCCTGATGCGCCGCCTGGGGGATCTGATCGATCAGAACGTCCCGGAGATCGCGGCGATGGAAACTGCCGATACCGGCCTGCCTATCCACCAGACCAAAAACGTGCTGATCCCGCGCGCCTCACACAATTTCGAATTTTTCGCCGAAGTGTGCCAGCAGATGAACGGCAAGACCTATCCGGTCGACGACAAGATGCTCAACTACACCCTCGTGCAGCCGGTTGGCGTCTGCGCGCTGGTGTCGCCGTGGAACGTGCCGTTTATGACCGCCACCTGGAAGGTGGCGCCGTGCCTGGCCTTAGGCAATACCGCAGTGCTGAAAATGTCCGAGCTATCTCCGCTGACCGCCGATCGTCTGGGCGAGCTGGCGCTGGAGGCCGGGATCCCGGCTGGCGTGCTCAACGTGGTGCAGGGCTATGGCGCCACCGCCGGCGACGCGCTGGTGCGCCATCATGATGTGCGCGCCGTCTCCTTCACCGGCGGCACCGCCACCGGGCGCAACATCATGAAAAACGCCGGGCTGAAAAAGTACTCCATGGAGCTGGGCGGCAAATCGCCGGTGCTGATTTTTGAAGATGCCGATATCGAGCGCGCGCTCGACGCCGCGCTGTTCACCATCTTCTCGATCAACGGCGAACGCTGCACCGCCGGCTCGCGCATCTTTATTCAGCAGAGTATTTATCCGGAGTTCGTCAAGCGCTTCGCCGAGCGCGCCAACCGCCTGCGCGTGGGCGATCCGACCGATCCGAATACCCAGGTCGGCGCGCTGATTAGCCAACAGCACTGGGAGAAAGTGTCCGGTTACATTCGCCTCGGCATCGAAGAGGGGGCCACCCTGCTGGCCGGCGGCGCGGATAAGCCGTCCGACCTGCCGGCGCATCTGAAAGCCGGCAACTTCCTGCGCCCGACGGTGCTGGCGGATGTCGACAACCGCATGCGCGTCGCGCAGGAAGAGATTTTTGGCCCGGTCGCCTGCCTGCTGCCGTTCAAAGACGAAGCGGAAGGGCTGCGCCTGGCTAACGATGTGGAATACGGCCTGGCGTCGTATATCTGGACCCAGGACGTCAGCAAAGTGCTGCGTCTGGCGCGCGGTATTGAAGCCGGGATGGTGTTCGTCAACACCCAGAACGTGCGCGACCTGCGTCAGCCGTTCGGCGGCGTGAAGGCCTCCGGCACCGGCCGCGAAGGCGGCGAGTACAGCTTTGAAGTATTCGCCGAAATGAAAAACGTCTGCATCTCGATGGGCGACCATCCGATCCCGAAATGGGGAGTCTGATATGGGTAAGTTAGCGTTAGCAGCAAAAATCACTCACGTGCCGTCGATGTATCTGTCTGAGCTGCCCGGGAAAAACCACGGCTGCCGCCAGGGCGCTATCGACGGACATAAAGAAATTGGCAAGCGCTGCCGCGAAATGGGCGTCGATACCATCATCGTGTTCGACACCCATTGGCTGGTCAACAGCGCCTACCACATCAACTGCGCCGACCATTTCCAGGGCGTCTACACCAGTAACGAACTGCCGCATTTTATTCGCGACATGACCTACGACTACGACGGCAACCCGGAGCTGGGCCAGCTCATCGCCGACGAGGCGGTGAAGCTCGGGGTACGCGCCAAAGCGCACAATATTCCGAGCCTGAAGCTGGAGTACGGCACCCTGGTGCCGATGCGCTACATGAACAGCGATAAGCACTTCAAGGTGGTGTCTATTTCCGCCTTCTGTACCGTTCACGACTTTGCCGACAGCCGCAGGCTGGGCGAAGCGATCCTCAAAGCCATTGAGAAATATGACGGCACCGTGGCGGTGCTGGCCAGCGGCTCGCTGTCGCACCGCTTTATCGACGATCAACGCGCCGAAGAGGGGATGAACAGCTACACCCGCGAGTTCGATCATCAGATGGATGAGCGGGTGGTGAAGCTGTGGCGCGAGGGCAAATTTAAAGAGTTCTGCACCATGCTGCCGGAGTACGCCGATTACTGCTACGGCGAAGGCAACATGCACGACACGGTGATGCTGCTCGGCCTGCTGGGCTGGGATAAATATGACGGCAAGGTGGAGTTTATCACCGAGCTGTTCGCCAGCTCCGGTACCGGCCAAGTTAACGCCGTGTTCCCGCTGCCGGCGCAGGCGTAAGGGGGCCCTATGCCGCATTTTATCGCCGAATGTACCGACAACATCCGCGAGCAGGCCGATCTGCCCGGGCTGTTCGCCAAAGTCAACGAGGTGCTGGCCGCCACCGGCATCTTTCCGATCGGCGGGATCCGCAGCCGCGCCCACTGGCTCGATACCTGGCAGATGGCCGACGGCAAGCAGGATTACGCCTTTGTCCATATGACGCTGAAGATCGGCTCCGGGCGCAGCCTGGAGAGCCGTCAGGACGTGGGAGATATGCTGTTCGCGCTGATCAAATCCCACTTTGCCGCGCTGATGGAGAGTCGCTACCTGGCGCTGTCGTTCGCCATGGAAGAGCTCGACCCGACGCTGAACTACAAACAGAACAACGTGCACGCGTTATTTAAATAATGTGCAAATTGCCCGGTGGCGCTGCGCTTACCGGGCCTACAACGGCCATGAATTTGTAGGCCGGATAAGCGAAGCGCCATCCGGCAATACAATGCCACAGGAATCACTATGCTCGATAAACAGACCCGAACCCTGATTGCCCAGCGGCTGAATCAGGCCGAAAAACAGCGTGAACAGATCCGCGCGATCTCGCTGGATTATCCGTCGATCACCATTGAGGACGCTTACGCCGTCCAGCGCGAGTGGGTCGAGATGAAGATCGCCGAAGGCCGCGTACTCAAAGGCCACAAGATCGGTCTGACCTCAAAAGCCATGCAGGCCAGCTCGCAGATCAGCGAGCCGGACTACGGCGCGCTGCTTGACGATATGTTCTTCCACGACGGCAGCGATATCCCCACCGACCGCTTTATCGTTCCGCGTATCGAAGTCGAGCTGGCCTTCGTGCTGGCCAAACCGCTGCGCGGCCCGAACTGCACGCTGTTTGATGTCTACAACGCCACCGACTTCGTTATTCCGGCGCTGGAGCTTATTGACGCCCGCTGCCACAACATCGATCCGGAAACCCAGCGCCCGCGCAAAGTGTTCGACACCATTTCCGATAACGCCGCCAACGCCGGGGTGATCCTCGGCGGCCGCCCGATTAAACCCGACGAGCTGGATCTGCGCTGGATCTCCGCCCTGCTGTACCGCAACGGCGTGATTGAGGAGACCGGCGTCGCCGCCGGGGTGCTCAATCACCCGGCCAACGGCGTGGCCTGGCTGGCCAACAAGCTGGCGCCGTACGATGTTCAGCTCGAAGCCGGGCAGATTATTCTCGGCGGCTCCTTTACCCGTCCGGTACCGGCACGCAAGGGCGATACCTTCCATGTCGACTACGGCAATATGGGCGCCATCAGCTGCCGCTTTGTCTGAGGAGAGCAACATGAACAACGCTTTTAAAGCGGCGCTCAAGGCCGGGCGTCCGCAAATCGGCCTGTGGCTTGGGCTGTGCAGTAGCTACAGCGCCGAACTGCTGGCCGGCGCCGGCTTCGACTGGCTGCTGATCGACGGCGAACATGCGCCCAACAATGTACAAACGGTGCTAACCCAGCTTCAGGCCATCGCGCCCTACCCTAGCCAGCCGGTAGTCCGCCCATCGTGGAACGACCCGGTGCAGATCAAACAGCTATTGGATATCGGCGCGCAAACCCTGCTGGTGCCGATGGTGCAGAACGCCGACGAAGCGCGGCTGGCGGTCAGAGCCACTCGCTACCCGCCCGCCGGCATGCGCGGCGTCGGCAGCGCGCTGGCCCGCGCCTCACGCTGGAACCGCGTGCCGGATTATCTCCACCAGGCCAACGACGCCATGTGCGTCCTGGTACAGATTGAGACCCGTGAAGCGCTGAAAAATCTGCCGCAGATCCTCGATGTCGACGGGGTGGACGGGGTGTTTATCGGCCCGGCGGACCTCAGCGCCGATATGGGTCACGGCGGCAATCCGCAGCACCCGGAAGTACAGGCCGCCATTGAAGATGCCATCCAGCAAATCCGTCAGGCCGGTAAAGCGCCGGGGATCCTGATGGCCAATGAACAGCTGGCGAAGCGCTATCTCGAACTGGGCGCGCTGTTCGTCGCCGTCGGCGTCGATACCACCCTGCTGGCCCGCGGCGCAGAAGCGCTGGCGGCCCGGTTTACCCACACCGCAACGACCACAACCGATAACAATAAATCCGTCTATTGAACGGATAATGTGGAGCGCAACATGACTACCTCTACCCTGCAACACAATGATAATAAATCCGTTGAAGTAGAAAACCGGGTGATCAAAAAGCTGTTCCGCCGCCTGATCACCTTCCTGTTCGTTCTCTTTGTTTTCTCATTTTTGGACCGCATTAACATCGGCTTCGCCGGCCTGACGATGGGCAAAGACCTCGGTCTGACCTCCACCATGTTCGGCCTGGCGGCGACGCTGTTCTACGTCACCTACGTGCTGTGCGGGATCCCCAGCAATATCATGCTGGCGAAAGTTGGCGCGCGCCGTTGGATCGCCGGGATCATGGTGGTCTGGGGGATCGCCTCGACCTGTACCATGTTCGCCACCAGCCCGCATACGCTGTACATCCTGCGCATGCTGGTCGGCATCGCCGAGGCTGGTTTCCTACCAGGGATCCTCGTCTATCTGACCTGGTGGTTCCCGGCCTACCATCGCGCCCGCGCCAACGCCCTGTTTATGATCGCCATGCC
The DNA here is from genome assembly GCF_009900705.1 of Klebsiella sp. Q2. Lineage (NCBI taxonomy): Bacteria > Pseudomonadati > Pseudomonadota > Gammaproteobacteria > Enterobacterales > Enterobacteriaceae > Klebsiella > Klebsiella sp. Q2. The sequence goes on from NZ_JAAABE010000006.1 coordinate 309,914, forward strand.
GGTGACGATGATGCTCGGCTCGATACTTTCCGGCTATATTCTGGCGCTCGACGGCCTGTGGAACCTGAAGGGCTGGCAGTGGCTGTTTCTGCTGGAAGGCCTGCCATCGGTGGTGCTTGGCGTCGTCACCTGGTTCTTCCTCAACGACACGCCGGATAAAGCCAACTGGCTGGATAACGAAGAGAAACAGGCGCTGAAGGCGATGATCGATCGCGAACGGGAACATGCGGCGATCGTCCCGGCTTCGCCGCGTTCCACGCTGCGCGAAGTCCTGACGCCAGCGGTGCTGATGTATACCCTGGCCTACTTCTGCCTGACCAATACCCTCAGCGCCATTAATATCTGGACGCCGCAGATCCTGCAGAGCTTCAACACCGGCAGTAGCAACATCATGATTGGCCTGCTGGCGGCGATCCCGCAGTTCTGCACCATTTTCGGCATGATCTGGTGGAGTCGCCGCTCCGACCGGCGCAAAGAGCGCAAGATGCATACCATCCTGCCCTACCTGTTCGCCGCGGCGGGTTGGCTGCTGGCTTCGGCAACGCACCACAGCCTGATCCAGCTGATCGGCATTATTATGGCTTCGGTGGGATCCTTTACCGCGATGGCCATTTTCTGGACCACCCCGGATCGGGTGATCAGCCTGCAGTCGCGCGCGGTGGCGCTGGCGGTGATCAACGCCATCGGCAACGTCGGCTCTGCCGTCAGCCCGCTGTTGATCGGCATTTTGCGCGATACCACCGGCAGCTTTAGCTCCGGGCTGTGGTTTGTCGCCGGGCTGCTGATCGTCGGCGCGCTAGTGCTCACCCGCATTCCAATGAGCCAGCGTGAGGACGCCGCCGCCGCGCCGGGCTTAGCGGCGCAAAAAGGCCACTAAGGAGCGGGTATGTGTCAGCATTCCATCGCCAACATCGACATCAATAAAGATTACGACGAGAGCCTGGGTACCGAAGAGGTGCACTATCAGTCGTTTGCCCGTATGGCGGCCTTTTTTGGCCGCGACATGCAGGCGCATCGCCACGACCGCTATTTTCAGATGCACTTTCTTGATACCGGGCAGATTGAGCTGCAGCTTGATGACCATCGCTACTCGGTGCAGGCGCCGCTGTTTGTGATAACGCCGCCTTCGGTGCCGCACGCCTTTATTACCGAGTCCGATAGCGATGGTCACGTGTTGACGGTGCACGAAGAACTCATCTGGCCGCTGCTGGAGGTGCTTTATCCCGGCACGCGGGAGACCTTCGGCCTGCCGGGGATCTGCCTGTCGCTGGCGGATAAACCCGACGAGCTGGCGGCGCTGGCGCACTACTGGCAGCTGATTCGCCGGGAATCTACCGCCCAGTTGCCGGGGCGCGAGCATACCCTGGCGCTGCTGGCGCAGGCGGTCTTTACCCTGCTATTGCGTAACGCAAAGCTCGACGATCACGCTGCCAGCGGCATGCGCGGCGAGCTGAAGCTATTCCAGCGCTTTAACCAGATGATCGACAGCCACTACCATCAGCACTGGACGGTACCGGATTACGCCAGGGAGCTACACCTGACCGAATCGCGGCTGACCGATATCTGTCGCCGCTTTGCCAACCGTTCGCCGAAGCGGCTGATATTCGACCGCCAGCTACGCGAGGCGAAGCGGCTGCTGTTGTTTTCCGATAGCGCGGTTAATGAGATAGCCTGGCAGCTGGGGTTTAAAGATCCCGCTTATTTTGCGCGCTTTTTTAGCCGCCAGGTCGGCTGCTCGCCCAGCAGCTACCGGGCGCAAAAAGTACCGGTATCGTAAGTCCCCGCTGGCGCTGCGCCTGCCGGACGATGGCCCACAGGTCGGGTCAGCGCCGCGCCAGCCGGCAAAAGCTGCAGAGATCACAAAATTCACTCCCGCCTGAAAAGTACCCGTCGTTGTCGCAAACGTCCCTTCACGACAAGCGCAATAACCGCTTCAATTAAACAACAAAAACAAAACATATATTTAACATTATTTTCCGATAAATACTGAAGAGGCCCCTATGAAACCTGAAGATTTCCGCGCCGACGCGAAACGCCCGTTAACTGGCGAAGAATATTTAAAAAGCCTGCAGGATGGCCGCGAAATTTATATCTACGGCGAGCGCGTGAAGGATGTCACCACCCACCCGGCCTTCCGTAACGCCGCGGCTTCTGTCGCGCAACTGTACGATGCGCTGCACAAACCGGAGATGCAGGATTCCCTGTGCTGGGGCACCGATACCGGCAGCGGCGGCTACACCCATAAATTCTTCCGCGTGGCGAAAAGCGCCGACGATCTGCGCCAGCAGCGCGACGCCATCGCCGAGTGGTCACGCTTAAGCTACGGCTGGATGGGCCGCACCCCGGACTACAAAGCCGCCTTCGGCTGCGCGCTGGGCGCCAACCCGGCGTTTTACGGCCAGTTCGAGCAGAACGCCCGCAACTGGTACACCCGCATTCAGGAAACCGGCCTGTACTTTAACCATGCGATCGTCAACCCGCCGATCGACCGCCACAAGCCGGCTGATGAAGTGAAGGATGTCTACATCAAGCTGGAAAAAGAGACCGATGCCGGGATCATCGTCAGCGGCGCGAAAGTAGTCGCCACCAACTCGGCGCTGACCCACTACAACATGATCGGCTTCGGCTCCGCACAGGTGATGGGCGAGAACCCGGACTTCGCGCTGATGTTCGTCGCGCCGATGGATGCCGAAGGGGTGAAGCTTATCTCCCGCGCCTCCTATGAGATGGTCGCCGGCGCGACCGGGTCCCCGTACGACTATCCGCTCTCCAGCCGTTTCGACGAGAACGACGCGATTTTGGTCATGGATAAAGTGCTGATCCCCTGGGAGAACGTGCTGATTTACCGCGACTTTGACCGCTGCCGTCGCTGGACCATGGAGGGCGGTTTCGCCCGCATGTATCCGCTGCAGGCCTGCGTGCGCCTGGCGGTGAAACTGGACTTTATCACCGCCCTGCTGAAGCGTTCTCTGGAATGTACCGGTACCCTCGAATTCCGCGGTGTGCAGGCCGACCTTGGCGAAGTTGTGGCGTGGCGCAACATGTTCTGGGCGTTAAGCGATTCCATGTGCTCGGAAGCGACGCCGTGGGTCAACGGCGCATGGCTGCCGGATCACGCCGCGCTGCAGACCTATCGCGTGATGGCCCCGATGGCCTACGCCAAGATCAAAAACATCATCGAGCGCAACGTCACCAGCGGCCTGATTTATCTGCCGTCCAGCGCCCGCGATCTGAACAACCCGCAGATCGACCAGTATCTGGCGAAGTACGTGCGCGGCTCCAACGGTATGGATCACGTTGAACGCATCAAGATCCTCAAACTGATGTGGGACGCCATCGGCAGCGAATTCGGCGGCCGCCACGAGCTGTATGAAATCAACTACTCCGGTAGCCAGGATGAGATTCGCCTGCAGTGTCTGCGCCAGGCGCAGAGCTCCGGCAATATGGACAAGATGATGGCGATGGTCGACCGCTGCCTGTCCGAGTACGACCAGAACGGCTGGACGGTGCCGCATCTGCACAATAACGCTGATATCAACATGTTGGATAAGCTGCTGAAGTAATTCGCAGCGGGAGGTCATAATGCAATTAGATGAACAACGCCTGCGTTTTCGCGATGCCATGGCCAGCCTGTCGGCGGCGGTGAATGTGGTCACTACCGCAGGCGAAGCCGGCCGCTGCGGGATTACCGCCACGGCGGTGTGCTCGGTGACGGATACGCCGCCATCGGTGATGGTGTGTATCAACGCCAACAGCGCGATGAACCCGGTGTTTCAGGGCAACGGCAAGTTGTGCATCAACGTGCTGAACCACGAACAGGAAATCGTGGCCCGTCATTTCGCCGGGATGACCGGGGTGACGATGGAAGAGCGGTTTGCCCTCAGCGGCTGGCAGCACGGCGCGCTCGGGCAGCCGGTGCTGAAGGGCTCGCTGGCCAGTCTCGAAGGCGAGATTAGCCAGGTGCAAACCATCGGTACCCACCTGGTATATCTGGTGGAGATCCGCAATATTACCCTGAGCCCGCAAGGCCACGGCCTGATTTACTTTAAACGCCGTTTCCACCCGGTGATGATGGACATGGAAGTCGCGGTGTAATGGCCTCGCCTGCTCCTCCCCGGTTGGGGAGGAGCGTTAACCAACAGAGTCGCAGGCCACAATCTCCTGTGATCACAATCACATAATCCAGCCCTGTTCACTTCGTAGCCAACCGCTTACCCCCTCCAGTAACCGCTTAACCCCCTATACAACCACTCACCGATTTACCCAACTTTACGCGCGCGTAGTTCTGGCAAGATCGAAGCCAGCCTAGCTAATCAATACCTCCATTAACCCTTACTTAAAACCAGACGGCTTCGGCCAATTATTCATCTAATTAACGCCAGGTTTTACTATGGATACCAAAAAACTACTCAAGCACATACCCTGGGTGATTCTCGGAATCATCGGGGCATTTTGCCTCTCAGTCGTCGCCCTGCGCCGCGGTGAGCACGTCAGTGCCCTGTGGATCGTCGTGGCGTCGGTTTCCGTATACCTCGTCGCCTACCGGTATTACAGCCTGTATATCGCGCAGAAGGTGATGAAGCTTGACCCGACGCGCTCGACGCCGGCGGTCATTAATAACGATGGCCTGAACTATGTGCCGACCAACCGCTACGTGCTGTTTGGCCACCACTTCGCCGCGATCGCCGGCGCCGGCCCTCTGGTGGGCCCGGTGCTTGCCGCGCAGATGGGCTATCTGCCTGGCACCCTCTGGCTGCTGGCCGGCGTGGTGCTGGCGGGGGCAGTACAGGACTTTATGGTGCTGTTTATCTCCTCGCGGCGTAACGGCGCCTCGCTGGGCGAGATGATCAAGCAGGAGATGGGGCCGGTTCCGGGCTCTATCGCCCTGTTTGGCTGCTTCCTGATTATGATCATCATCCTCGCGGTACTGGCGCTGATCGTAGTGAAAGCGCTGGCGGAGAGCCCGTGGGGCGTCTTTACCGTCTGCTCGACGGTGCCTATCGCCCTGTTCATGGGTATCTACATGCGCTTCCTGCGCCCGGGCCGCGTGGGTGAAGTGTCGGTTATCGGTATCGTGCTGCTGGTGGCCTCCATCTGGTTCGGCGGCATTATTGCTCACGACCCCTACTGGGGCCCGGCGCTGACCTTTAAAGACACCACCATCACCTTTACCCTGATTGGCTACGCGTTTATCTCCGCCCTGCTGCCGGTATGGCTGATTCTGGCGCCGCGTGACTATCTGGCTACTTTCCTGAAAATCGGCGTTATCGTCGGCCTGGCGCTGGGGATCGTTATCCTCAACCCGGACCTGAAAATGCCGGCAGTGACCCAGTACATTGATGGCACCGGCCCGCTGTGGAAAGGTGCCCTGTTCCCGTTCCTGTTTATCACTATCGCCTGCGGCGCGGTCTCCGGCTTCCACGCGCTGATCGCCTCCGGCACCACGCCGAAGCTGCTGGCCAACGAAACCGATGCCCGCTTTATCGGCTATGGCGCGATGCTGATGGAATCTTTCGTGGCCATCATGGCGCTGGTCGCGGCATCGATTATCGAACCGGGTCTCTACTTCGCGATGAACACCCCGCCGGCGGGCCTTGGCATCGTCATGCCGAACCTGCACGAAATGGGCGGTGAAAACGCGGCGATGATCGCCGCGCAGCTGAAAGAAGTGACCGTCCACGCGGCGGCGACCGTCAGCTCCTGGGGCTTCGTGATTTCACCTGAGCAGATCCTGCAGACGGCGAAAGATATCGGCGAACCTTCGGTACTGAACCGCGCCGGCGGCGCGCCGACGCTGGCCGTCGGTATCGCCCACGTGTTCCATAAAATCATCCCGATGGCGGATATGGGCTTCTGGTACCACTTTGGTATCCTGTTTGAAGCGCTGTTTATCCTCACCGCGCTGGATGCCGGTACCCGCGCAGGCCGCTTTATGCTGCAGGATCTGCTGGGTAACTTCGTGCCGTTCCTGAAAAAAACCGACTCGCTGGTCGCCGGGATTATCGGTACCGCGGGCTGCGTCGGGCTGTGGGGCTACCTGCTGTATCAGGGCGTGGTCGACCCGCTGGGCGGCGTGAAGAGCTTGTGGCCGCTGTTCGGTATCTCTAACCAGATGCTGGCCGCCGTGGCGCTGGTGCTTGGCACCGTGGTGCTGGTCAAAATGCAGCGCACCAAATATATTTGGGTCACCGTGATCCCGGCTGCGTGGCTGCTGCTGTGCACCACCTGGGCGCTGGGCCTGAAGCTGTTCAGCACCAACCCGCAGATGGAAGGCTTCTTCTTTATGGCTCAGCAGTATAAAGAGAAGATCGCCGCCGGCGGCGAGCTGACCGCGCAGCAGATTGCCAACATGAATCATATCGTGGTCAACAACTACACCAACGCCGGGCTGAGTATCCTGTTCCTGGTGGTGGTGTACAGCATCATCTTCTACGGCATCAAAACCTGGCTCAACGTGCGCAACAATAAGGTGCGCACCGACAAAGAGACCCCGTACGTGCCGGTACCGGAAGGCGGTGTGAAGACCTCGTCACATCATTAACTCTGATGCCGGATAGCGCTACGTTTATCCGGCCTACAAACAAGCGCATTAACGTAGGCCGGATAAGGCGCGAGTCGCCATCCGGCTTTATTCGTTATCTGGAACTTACAATGTTTGGTAACTTAGGTCAGGCTAAAAAATATCTCGGTCAGGCGGCGAAAATGCTGATTGGCATTCCGGATTACGACAACTACGTCGCCCATATGCAAACCAACCATCCGGATCAGCCGTACATGACTTATGAAGAATTCTTCCGCGAACGCCAGCAGGCCCGCTACGGCGGCGACGGCAAAGGCGGCGTCCGCTGCTGTTAATGGAGGCAATAATGGCACCGATTGCAGTCACCCTACTCACCGGTTTTCTCGGCGCAGGAAAAACCACCCTCCTGCGCCATATCCTGAATGAGCAGCACGGTTTCAAAATCGCCGTGATTGAAAATGAATTTGGCGAAGTCTCCGTTGACGATCAGCTGATCGGCGACCGCGCCACGCAGATCAAAACCCTGACCAACGGCTGCATCTGCTGTACGCGCTCCAACGAACTGGAAGACGCCCTGCTCGATCTCCTCGACAGCCGCGATCGCGGCGAAATCGAGTTTGACCGGCTGGTGATTGAGTGCACCGGCATGGCCGACCCGGGGCCGATTATCCAGACCTTTTTCTCCCATGAGGTGCTTTGCGAGCGCTATCTGCTGGATGGCGTGATCGCCCTGGTGGATGCGGTCCATGCCGACCAGCAGATGGATCAGTTCACCATTGCCCAGTCGCAGGTGGGCTACGCGGACCGCATATTGCTGACCAAAACTGATGTTGCCGGCGATACCGAAAAGCTGCGCGAACGCCTGGCGCGCATCAATGCCCGGGCGCCGATTTATACCGTCATTCATGGCGATATCGATCTAAGCCAGCTGTTTAACACCAGCGGCTTTATGCTGGAAGAGAAGGTCGTTAACAGCACACCGCGTTTCCACTTTATGGCCGAGAAGCAAAACGACGTGTCATCAATCGTGGTTGAGATGGATTACCCGGTGGATATCAGCGAGGTATCACGGGTAATGGAAAACCTGCTGCTCTCCTTCGCCGATCAATTGATGCGCTATAAAGGGATGCTGTGGATCGACGGCGAGCCGAATCGGCTGCTGTTCCAGGGCGTGCAGCGCCTCTACAGCGCCGACTGGGATCGCCCGTGGGGCGATGAAACGCCGCATACCACGCTGGTGTTTATCGGCATTCAGTTGCCGGAAGAGGAAATTCGCGCGGCGTTTGCCGGGTTACGACGCTAACCTACCCGCCTGCGCGCTAAGGCGCAGGCCCCCTTCTCTCACCGCACATCGTCAAAGACAGGAACAAAACGTCGTCATCGCGTCGAAAAATGTAAATCAACGTTTTTATAAGTAACAGTAGAAACACTTTTGGAAATAATAAGAAACTAAATGAATAGGATCCTTAATAATTAATGCCCGCCCTGTTCAGTTTCTGTTTAGCTCTCCCATTAAACCTCTGCTAAACAGACCAAATTTCATGATTGACCTCGCCGTAACCCAACGTCTTTACAACATTATCAAAACACACCGCTGACAAAACCAGCATAAAAAATCGACGTAAGTCACATTTGCAGAGGTAAACATCGATTGTTAAGGTGCCCTCAGACAAATTTAATGACGAGGAGCAAACCATGAAAAAGCTTAACATCCTTATTGTTGCTGCCCTGACCGCGGTCTCTGGTTCCGCCATGGCAATGGGGTTTACCGTTGAACAAGGTAAGAATTTTACCAACCTGAATATGGAAATGGGTAAATCCTCTTCCGGCCTGTATGCCGAAAGCCACTGGCTGAAGAATACCGATGACGGTAGCCAGACCGGCGGCGTTGGCGCGGGTTACAATCTGGAAGTGGGCCCGGTGATGCTCAACGCTGGCGCGAAAGCTATCTATCTGGGACCGAAAAAAGGCGATAACGGCGTCGCGTTTCCGGTCGGCGGCGGGGTGAACGTGGCCCTGACCGACAGCATCCACGTATTTGGCGAAGGGTATGTCGCGCCCGACGGCCTGAACAACAGCGTGAAAAACTATGTTGAAGCGAACGGCGGCGTGAGCTGGTCCCCGGTTGGTCCATTGACCCTGAAGGTGGGTTACCGTCACGTGAGCGTTGACGGCAAAGAGGGCCGCCCAAACCACACCCTGATTGACGGCGCCTACGTAGGCGGCGGGGTTACCTTCTGATGAAATCACGTCTCGCCGCGCTCTCTGCGCTGAGCCTGGCGTTGCTGCTGACCGGCTGCACTCAGTATACCTGGGTGAAGCCGGGTTTAAGCGATGCCGAGATGCATAAAAAGCTCACCGAATGTGAAGCGCAGGCCCTGGTCGATCTCCCTCCGGATAACGTGGTGACCGGATCCAGTTCAGAAAAAACGGACAAAAAGCAAAAGAAACAGGATGTTGAAACAAGTTATACGGTAGAAGACGCGAATGAATATCAGCGGGAGACCTTAGTCGACAGCTGTATGTTCAAAAGCGGCTGGGATAAAGTCGAAGTGCAATAAATCTATTATAAAAAAACCTGCCGGATGGCAGGTTTTTTTATGGCCGGCCTAGCGGCGCACCACCACCAGCTTCTGGTTCACGAACTCTTTGATCCCGAGATCGGAGAGCTCCCGGCCATAACCGGAACGCTTCACGCCGCCAAACGGCAGTTCGGGCGCGGTATCGGTCAGCCAGTTGATATAGACCATCCCGGTTTCAATGGCGGATGCCATCCGTTTGGCGCGTTCGATGTCCTGACTGAACACCGCGCCGCCCAGGCCATAGTGAGAATCATTGGCAAGCGCAATCGCCTCCTCATCGTTTTTCACCACATAGATCTGCGCCACCGGGCCAAAGAACTCTTCGAAGTACGCCGGGTTGTCACGGGTGATACCGGTCAGGATAGTGGGTTCAAAGAAGTTGCCTTCCCGCGCCACCGCTTTGCCGCCCAGATGCAGCGTGGCGCCGTTTTTGACCGCCTCGTCCACCTGCTTGCTCAAGGTTTCCAGCGCATCTTTAGAGGAGAGCGGCCCCAGCGTGGTGCTTTCATCCAGCGGATCGCCTATTTTTACCTGGCGAAACGCCTCGCTAAATTTCGTCAGAAACGACTCAGCGATGCTCTCATGCAGGATAAACCGCTTGGCGGCAGTACACACCTGGCCGGCGTTATTCAGCCGCGCCTGGACGCCGATTTTCACCGCGCGATCGAGGTCGGCATCGTCGAGCACCACAAACACATCGTTGCCGCCGAGTTCCAGGGTCGATTTCTTAATATGCTTCGCCGCCTGCGCCGCCACCACGCTGCCGGCTTTTTCCGACCCGGTCAGCGCCGCGCCCTGCACACGGTCGTCGGCGATAATCTTCGCCACCTGATCCTGAGAGATAAACAGGTTGGTCCACGCCCCTTCCGGTGCGCCGGCCTCGCGCACCAGATGGGCAAAGGTCTCCGCGCAGTGCGGTACGATGCTGGCGTGTTTGGCGATAACCGGGTTACCGGCCGCCAGGTTTGGCGCCAGGACGCGCATCAGCTGGTAATAGGGGAAGTTCCACGGTTCCACCGCCAGTAAGACGCCAATGGGGTGGTGCTCAACCCAGGCTTCACCCAGTTCGGAGGGATACTTCACCGGCGCCAGCATCGATTTGGCGTTATCGGCGTAATAGCGGGCGATTTGCGCGCACAGTTTCACTTCGCCGCGGCTCTGCTTAATGAGTTTCCCCATCTCCTGGCTGGCGATTTTCGCCAGATCTTCCACCCGGCTGTCGATCAGATCCGCCAGCTTATGCAGCACCGCCAGGCGCGGTTCAATATCGCCTTTCGCCCAGGCCGAATGATAGAGCGCATCCGCCTGCCGCAGCGCCGCCTCCACGTCCGCATCGCTGTGCGCCGGGTACGTTTTAATAAGCTGATTGTTCGCAGGATTCACCGTCTGATAGGCCATATCGCATGTCTCCTTGTTATCGCTATAAAGGCAGTCAAAAATGCCGTTAAGGATATTAAGGGTAGTCGAGATGGCTGGCGATGCGGGTAAAGTTAGGTATATCCGGAATATTCCATAACGATGGCTAACCGGGGCGACCGTCAGGCCGCCCCGGCGTTATCAATGCGCCAGCGCGGCGACCTCATCGGCGGTCAGGCCGGTGATTTTCACCACCGTCTCGCGGGCAATGCCGTCGGCCAGCATCCTCTGGGCAATGCGCAGCGCTTCAGCATGCTGTCCCTCCTGCCGGCCTTCCCGTTTGCCTTTTCTGCGGCCCACTTCCTGTATTCGTTCGGCGATGGTCATCAATCTCTCCCTGTGCTGAGGAACCCGTTGCGCCACTTTATGGATAAACCGGCCAAAGCGGCGCGCGTTGCCAGTGTGCAGCAGATAATTAAACAGCGTTTTTATCTGCCTGTCATTAGCGTCACCGCTAAGTAAAATCGTCGTCAGTTGCTCAACAATACCCATTAAATCGCGCTGGCGAATATGCTTCTGTATCAGCTCGAGTAATGCCACGCGCCGGTGACGAACGATCTCATCGTCGGGGATCACCGTGATATCCACCAGCGGAAAGGGCGAGGCATAAAGCTCCCTCGCCAGCGGTGGATCGGCAAAGCAGTCCAGCCAGTTGAGCGACCACGGGTATGGCGTGGTCGCTCCGTGATAGAACAACATCGGCACCACCAGCGGCAGTCTGGTATGACCGCTATCCAGATGGCGCTGCATCGCGGCGATGGCGTAGCGCATCAGGCGGAAGGCCATCTGCGCATCCGGCGAGCTCTGATGTTCGATAACCACATAAATGTAGCCCTCGCCAGACGCGGTTTTGAGTGACCACAGCACATCGGAGTACCAGGCCCGCAGGCTCTCCTCGATAAAGCTTGCCGACTCCAGCTGTAAGGTATCGAGGTCGCAGCGCTGACGCAGCGCAGGCGGTAGATGGATCGCCAGGAAATCACGCGCGATGTCGGCCTGAGTGAGAAACTGTTTAAACACCGCATCATGCGGCGTCGAGGTGGTGCCCTTTGCCATCGGCTCATCCCTGCCTGCTTATCCTGCAGGGACTCTACCTCCCATGAATGTCGCTGACACCCCGGAAACCGGAGTTTTACGTTCCGCGACGAAAACATATTTCCCCGGACTGCAAGCGCGACATCCTTTTTCGACGCGGTACGCAAATCCCGGCGGGCGACAGCCTCGGCGCAGCATGCTATAAACGATTTATCCCCTCAGCAAAGGTCGATGCGGTGAACCATACCCGAGATATTCCCCAAACCTTCTGGCGAGACGATCGCCTGCCGTGGCTGGAGCTGCGCAGCACCTGGCGCAGCCGTCAGGCCTATAAGCGCCACAGCCACCCGCAGCTCTCGGTGGGGGCGATTATCGACGGTGAAACGCGCTGCCTGTGCAATGGACAGGAATATCTCCTGCAGCCCGGAGATCTGATCGTGATCCCGCCGCACGCGCCGCATAGCTGTAATCCGCTGCGTGACCAGCCGCGCAGCTATCATATGCTGTACCTGGAGGCGGCATGGTGCCATGCGCAGCGTCCGGATATTCCCCCTACCGTCAGCATGGCTTCGCCGCAGCCGCTGCTGCGCGACAGCCCTCTCTTTGCCTGCTTCCAGCAGATTGTCGCCCTGATGAGCCGCGGCTGCATTGAGCAACTGCCAGCCCGGGTGGCGCAGCTCCTGCATGCGCTGCCGCTGTGCGCCGCCGCGCCGCAGGCGCCACATCACGTCAGCGCCCTGCTGTTTCAGCGCCTGGCGACAGATCTGCCGGCGCCGCCATCGCTGGATAAGCTAGCCCACGATAGCGCGCTACGTAAAGAGACCGTTATCCGCGCCGTGAAACAGGATACCGGCCTGACGCCCGCCAGTTTGATCAATATGGCGCGCATCGAATATGCGAAAACGCGCTTACGCGCCGGGGACCCTATCGCCGACGTCTGCTATCAGGCCGGCTTTGCCGATCAGAGCCATTTCCATAAAACCTTCGTCAGCTATACCGCCGCCACGCCGCGGCAGTATGCGCACAGCAGATCAATTTCCGACAATAAGTAATTTTCCACCTGGCGTAGGGTGGCCTCAGCACCATTATCGAGGCCACTATGCATACCTTATCGACTCTCTTCCCCGCCGCCTTCCCGGCGTTAGCCCTGTCCCACTTTGTCGCCCTGCTCAGCCCGGGCCCCGATTTTTTTCTACTGGTCGGTTACGCTGTACGCTACCGGATCCGCGGCAGCCTCGGACTGTGTCTCGGCATCGCCGCCGGCAATGCGTTGTATATTGTTCTGGCCATCGTTGGCTGGGGACTTCTGCGCCAGGCGCCGCTGCTGTTTTTACTCATCGAGCTGTTGGGCGCGGGCTACTTACTGTGGATTGGCAGCCTGCTGATTCGCAGCCGTCCCGCGGCGCTGGCGGTGGAGAGCGTTCGCACATCGCGTCCGGGGTTCGGCAAGCAGCTACTGCTGGGGCTGGGGTCATCGCTGCTCAACCCCAAGAATGCGCTGTTTTATCTGGCGCTGATGACTTCCCTGCTGGGGCCGGCGGTCACCCTGCTGCAGCAAACGGTGAGCGGGCTGTGGATGGTCAGCGTGGTGTTCTTCTGGGATTTACTGCTGGTGAGCGCGATTGCGCTGCCGCAGGTGCAGCGCCGCCTGAGCGCTATCGTCTGGCGGGTCGAGCGGGCGGCGGGGGCGATCCTGATGATGTTCGGTCTGTGGATTATCTGGCGATTTTTGCACGACCTCGCCGTCAGGTTATATGCTTAAGTTTATGGAAAAACTCGCTGAACTGAAACGCGCCAAACTGCTGGCGCTGTCGCTGCTGCTGATCGCCGCCGCGCTATTTATCACCACCCTGCTGCTGCCGCCGACGCCGTGGGTCAGCGCACTGAAGGCCATTTCCGAAGCGGCGATGGTCGGAGCGCTGGCCGACTGGTTTGCGGTGGTGGCCCTGTTTCGCCGTATTCCGCTGCCCTTTGTCGCCCGCCATACCGCGATTATCCCGCGCAACAAAGATCGCATCGCCGACAACCTCGGCCGCTTCGTTGAGGAGAAATTCCTCGATACCCCGTCGCTGGTGGCGCTGATCCGCCGCTATCAACCAGCGCTGATGCTCGGCAACTGGTTCAGCCAGCCTGAGAACGCCCGGCGGGTTGGCCAACACCTGCTGCAGGTGATGAGCGGTTTTCTCGAACTGACCGATGACGCCCGCATTCAGCGCCTGCTGCGGCGCGCGGTGCATAAGGCGATCGATAAGGTCGACCTGACGCAGACCAGCGCCATGATGCTGGAGGGGCTGACCCGCGACAACCGCCATCAAAAGCTGCTGGATTCGCTGATAAATCAGCTGATCGCCCTGCTGCAGCGCGACAGCTCCCGCGCTTTTATCGCCCGCGGCATCGTACACTGGCTGGAGACCGAACATCCGCTGAAGGCCAGGCTGTTACCCACCGAGTGGCTCGGCGAGCACAGCGCCGAGATGGTCACCGACGCCGTGAATACCCTGCTGGACGAAGTCACCCACGATCGCACCCACCAGATCCGCCAGACCTTTGACCGCGCGACGCAAAAGCTAATCGATAACCTGAAATCCGACCCGGAACTGGCGCAGAAGGCCGATAACATCAAAGCCTGGCTGAAAAACGATGAGACCTTCAACCGCTATCTTGGCGAAGTGTGGGGAGACCTGCGCGGCTGGGTAAAAAACGATATCAGCAGCGACGACTCGCGTATCAAGCAGCGCATCGCCGAGGCCGGCCAGTGGTTCGGTGAAACCTTACTCCGCGACGACGCGCTGCGCGAATCGCTCAACGAACACCTGGAGCAGGCGGCGCATCGGGTGGCGCCGGAGTTCGCCGCCTTCCTCACTCGACATATCAGCGACACGGTGAAGAGCTGGGACGCCCGCGATATGTCGCGGCAGATCGAGCTCAACATCGGTAAAGATCTGCAGTTCATCCGCATCAACGGCACCCTGGTGGGGGGAACTATCGGTCTGTTGTTGTGGCTGCTCTCGCAGATCCCCTCGCTGCTGCATCTGCATATTGGTTAGCAATGATACTATCTGAACAATAGCGCTGATAAATATTCCACAGGGAGGGCGAGATAATGCACCGGATGACCCACTGGCTAACCCGGCACGCCGCCGCGCTGTTCTTCCCGGCGGCGCTCATTCTGTATGATTTTTCCGCCTATCTCACCACCGACCTGATCCAGCCGGGGATCCTCCACGTGGTGCGGGATTTCAACGCCGATGTGGCGCTGGCTCCAGCCTCGGTAAGCCTGTATATGGCCGGCGGCATGGCGCTGCAGTGGCTGCTGGGGCCGCTCTCTGACCGAATCGGACGGCGTCCGGTACTGCTCACCGGCGCGCTCATTTTCACCCTCGCCTGCCTGGCGACGCTGTTCACCACCTCCATGACCCAGTTCCTGATTGCCCGCTTCGTGCAGGGCACCAGCATCTGCTTTATCGCCACCGTCGGCTACGTCACCGTGCAGGAAGCCTTTGAGGAAAAAAGGTCGATCAGGCTGATGGCGGTGATCACCTCCGTCGTGCTGGTGGCGCCGATCGTCGGCCCGCTCTCCGGCGCGGCGCTGATGCATTTTATCCACTGGAAAGCGCTGTTCGGCATTATCGCCGCCATGGGGCTGGTGGCCTGGCTGGGGCTGCTGTTGACCATGCCGGAGACGGTGCGCCGGGGCGAGGTGCCGTTCAGCCCCCTGGGCGTACTGCGCGATTTTCGCAACGTCTTTCGCAACCGCATCTTTTTGCTCGGCGCCGCCACGCTGTCGCTGAGCTATATTCCACTGATGAGCTGGGTGGCGGTATCGCCGGTGATTTTAATGGACGCCGGCGGGCTGACCACCAGCGAGTTCGCCTGGAGCCAGGTGCCGGTCTTCAGCGCCGTCATCATCGCCAACCTGTCGGTGGCGCGCTGGGTAAAAGATCCCACCCGCCCGCGCTTTGTCCTCAGCGCGGTGCCGGTACAGATGCTCGGCCTGGCCATCCTGATCGTTGGGAATCTGGTATGGCCGCACGTCTGGCTGTGGTCGGTGCTCGGCACCTGCTTCTACGCCTTCGGCATCGGGCTAATTTTCCCGACGCTGTTCCGCTTTACCCTCTTTTCCAACGACCTGCCGAAAGGCACGGTCTCCGCCTCGCTGAATATCGTGATCCTCAGCGTCAGCGCCTTATCGATTGAAGGCGCGCGCTGGCTGTGGTTCCATGGCGGGAGACTGCCCTTCCACCTGTTAGCGGTGGCCGCCGGGCTCATCGCCGCCTGCTGCCTCGCCGGACTGTTACGCCACCAGCGTCAGTGTGCGCAAGCGGTCATTGAAGCCCGGCAGTCGTGACCCCTTTTACGGAGAAAGCCCCATCATGAGTGAGATTGAACTCAGCCCGGCGCAGCGCGACCTGCTGCGCGACAGGCTCAGCAAGTACTGCGAAGAGACGTTTAACCTCGAGCTGGAGCAGTTTGACGCCGAATTTTTTGTCGACTTTATCGCCCAGGAGCTGGGGCCGCTGTTTTACAACGCCGGTATCGAAGAGGCCATCCGCACCCATCTGGCATGGAGCGAGCGGATCCAGGAAGAGATGGATTTAAAGAAGGTCTATTAACGCCGCGCGCAGACGCAGGAGATCAATAAAAGCACACAATCAACAGGGTTATAATGGCGACTCTTTCAGCATCTCCCGTGTACGGGGAAGGAAACCATGTCGCTTATCACCGATCTACCCGCCATTTTTGACCAGTTCTCGGAAGCTCGCCAGAAGGGCTTTCTCACCGTCATGGATCTTAAAGAGCAGAACGTGCCGCTGGTAGGCACCTACTGCACCTTTATGCCTCAGGAGATCGCTATGGCGGCGGGGGCCGTGGTGGTCTCGTTGTGCTCCACCTCCGATGAAACCATCGAGGAAGCGGAAAAAGATCTGCCGCGCAACCTCTGCCCGTTAATCAAAAGCAGCTACGGCTTCGGCAAAACCGATAAATGCCCCTACTTCTATTTCTCTGACCTGGTGGTCGGGGAAACCACCTGCGACGGCAAAAAGAAAATGTACGAGTATATGGCCGAGTTCAAGGCGGTCCACGTGATGCAGCTGCCGAACAGCGCCAGCGACGCAGCCTCCCGCGCCCTGTGGAAAGCGGAGATCCTGCGCCTGCAGCAGGTGATTGAGGCGCGGTTTGGCGCGCCGATTAGCGAGGCGGCGCTGCGTGAAGCCATCGTGCTGAAAAACCGTGAACGCCGGGCGCTGGCCCACTTTTATCGTCTCGGGCAGCTCAATCCGCCGGCGCTCAGCGGCGGCGACATCCTGAAAGTGGTGTACGGCGCCACCTTCCGCTTCGACAAAACCGCGCTGATTGACGAGCTCAACGCCATGGCGGAGCGCATCCGTCAGGAGTGGCGGCAGGGTAAACGGCTGGCATCCCGCCCGCGCATTCTGATCACCGGCTGCCCGATCGGCGGCGCGGCGGAGAAAGTGGTTCGCGCCATCGAAGAAAACGGCGGCTGGGTGGTAGGCTATGAAAACTGCACCGGCGCGAAGGCCACCGAGCGCTGCGTGGCGGAAGAGGGCGACGTCTACGACGCCTTAACCGACAAATATCTCGCCATCGGCTGCTCCTGTATTTCCCCCAACGACCAGCGCCTGCAGCTGCTGAGCCAGATGGTGGAGGAGTACCAGGCCGACGGGGTGATCGACGTCATTCTGCAGGCCTGCCATACCTATGCCGTGGAATCGCTGGCCATCAAACGCCATCTCCGCCAGCAGCACGACCTTCCTTATATGGCGATAGAAACCGACTATTCGACAGCGGACCTCGGCCAGCTCAGCACTCGCGTCGCCGCCTTTATCGAAATGCTATAAGGAGCACGCGTGATCTACACGGTTGGTATTGATTCCGGCTCCACTGCCACGAAAGGCATCCTGCTCGCGGACGGGGTGGTTACGCGTCGTTTCCTCTGCCCGACCCCCTTTCGCCCCGCCGACGCCATCCATGAGGCCTGGGAGACGCTGCGCGCTGGCCTCGCGGAAACGCCCTTTTTAACCCTCACCGGCTATGGTCGCCAGCTGGTAGATTTCGCCAATAAACAGGTGACGGAGATTTCCTGTCATGGCCTCGGCGCCCGCCTGCTGGCACCGGACACCCGCACGGTGATTGATATCGGCGGCCAGGACAGCAAGGTTATCCAGCTGGATGCCGGGGGCAACCTCAGCGACTTTCTGATGAATGACAAATGCGCCGCCGGCACCGGCCGCTTTCTGGAGGTCATTTCACGCACCCTCGGCGCCAGCGTCGAACAGCTGGACGCCATTACCGACGGCGTGGAACCGCATGCCATCACCAGCATGTGTACGGTATTCGCCGAATCGGAAGTCATCAGCCTGCGGTCGGCGGGGGTCGCGCCGGAGGCGATTCTGGCGGGGGTGATTAACGCCATGGCCCGGCGCAGCGCGAACTTTATCGGCCGCTTATCAGCGCAGGGGCCGCTGCTGTTTACCGGCGGCGTCAGCCGCTGCGCCGCCTTTGCCCGCATGCTGGAAAGCCATGTCGGCATGGCGGTGACAACCCATCCCGACGCCCAGTTCGCCGGGGCGATCGGCGCGGCGCTGATCGGCCAGCGCCAGCGGAGGCGCGGATGACAACGTTTCTGTTTTTATTTCATTCCACGGTGGGAGTGGTGCGAACGCGCAAAGCCCTGCAGGCGGCGGGAATGACCTTCGAGGTCAAAGATATTCCCCGCCAGCTGCGCAGCGGCTGCGGGCTGTGCATCCTGCTTGAGGGGACGGAAGCCGACGCGCGAGCCTGGATCGTCCCGGAACAGACGGCGGCGTTATATCAGCAGGACGGGGAAGCGTGGCGCTGTCTCGCCACCTTCCCACCGGCAGGTTAATCGCTTACCACAAAGCGCGTCGCCGCAAAGCAGTTCAGCAGACGGTGCATAAGAAAAACCAGGGTCAGCGTGACCACCAGCGAGACCGTCACCGAGGTGATGCGGTACAGATCGCTGAACACCAGATCCTGATAGGGATGCAGGTTTTGGCCAAACATAATGCCGATGGTGGTAATGCTGGCGAAGCCCACCCCGGCGCCCACTTTCTCCATCACGTGCAGGCGGGCGCTAAAGGCCAGCCCGAGGCCAATCAGCGGCATCATCAGGATCATGTGATTGCTGAAGTCATAGATAATCAGCTGCACCACCAGAATATAGAGACAGGCCAGCACCACCCCCGCCACGCGCCAGATCGAGCTGATCACCGCCCCGCGATAGTGCATCGGGAACAGGATCAGGATCCCGGCCATCAGCGCCGACAGCGAGTCGCTGAGATCGCAGATCTGAAACACCACGAAGATGATCGTCGCCACCGTGCCGGAGAGCAGCGACTCGTGGCGGATGCGGGCGGCGTCTTTTTCAATGCGCGGCGGCGGCTTGCGCGGTTCGACGTCCGGGATCAGGTAATGCAGCAGCGCGCTCAGCGCCACCGCCAGCACGCACGCTTCCATGTTGGAGAACATCAGGGTGTGCCAGTTGCTGGTCGGGTAGCTCATAAAGTTGAGCATCGTGCTCTGACACACCACCCCCATCGACCCCAGCAGAAACAGCGGCCCCTGGCTCATAAAGCGAAAACGCATCACGTACAGGGCAAACACCACCAGCGTCATGATCACCGGCCATTGCGACAAATAACCGACAATCAGCACCATTTCGACGCAGTTCACCGCCGCGCTGAACACAAACTGGCGGGCGACGTGGCGGTTGAACACCGGCACCAGCGACATCAGCATCAGCGGATACACCACAAAAAATACGCCGTACTGCACGTCGTAGAAGGTGGAGATGCTGAGCGCAATGGTCCCGGCCACGGCGATACGCACCGTCTGGCGAAAATCATTCGCCGTGTAGACGATATTGCCGTGCGGGGTAAAGACGTGCGCCAGGGTATTAATAGACATAGTGCAACCAGCTCACCAGATGAATCTGCAGGCCGGCGAAGGTGCGGGCGAAAGGTCCCTCGCTATTGTACAGCTGCACCGTGGCGCGGGCGCCGGTCGGCAGCGGTTTCGCCAGCGGCTGATCCAGCGCGACGTGAATGCGCATTCGCTGGGCATCACGCACCCAGCGGGTGGACTGTTCCGGCTGCGACAGCTGCCCGTTAACCGCCTCTTGCCCCGCCAGAATCCCGGCATCGCTGCTGGTCACGTGCGCCGGGAAAACTTCCCCCGGCAGGGCGTCAAAAACCACCGCCGCATCGGTGTTTACCGCGGTGTGGCGCAGGCTCTTCTCACGGAAGTCAGCGACGATATCGGTATTGTTGTTGACCAGCGCCAGCACGGCCGTCGCCGCGGTGGCGTAGATCCCCGGGTTAAGCTGCAGGTTGCTGACCATGCCGTCAGTTTCCGCACGCACTTTGGTCCAGGCCAGGTTCAGCTGCGCCTCCTCCAGCGCGTTGCGGTATTTCTGCAGGGTGACGTTGCGCTTATCGTCGCGCTCGCCGCGCTGGATCAGCAGGTTCTGGATCTGCGCGTTCAGCGCCGAGACCGACTGCTCGCTGGTCTGCCAGGTGGTCCGCACTTTGTCGAGATCGGACTGCGAGACGTTCTGCATGGTGCTCAGGCGCTGATAGCGATCGAGCGTGACCTTATCGTTACGGGCGGTGTACTGCGCGGTGCGCAGGTTGGCGCGGGCGGCGGCGATTTGCGCGTCCAGCTGCTGGTTGCTCAGCTTCGCCTGTTCAAGGGCGATCTGTGCCGCTTCAACTTTATTAATGAATGGCGTCGGGTCGAGCTCATACAGCAGGTCGCCCTTTTTCACCTGGCTATTGTTATGCACGTAGACGTGCGAGACATAGCCGGAGACCCGCGACGAAACCGGGGTCACCACGCGCATGACGGTGGAGTCCGGCGTCAGCGGGATCCAGATATCGGCAACGATAAACCAGGCGAATATTCCCAGAAAAGCGGCAATACTCACCCGTACCCAGCGGGCAAATTTTTGTTCAGGCGTCATCATAGTGTGTTAGATCTTGTTATCTTCTTCGCGGATATTCCGCAAACGGCAGGCGATTTGATTTAACGTGGCGCTGAAGGTGACGAGGTCGGCCTCCGGGATGGTCTGGGTTACGCGCTCCTGATAGGTCTCGATCACGCGGCTCAGTTTTTCCAGAATAGCCCGCCCCTCGGCGGTCAGCGTCAGCAGGCGAATGCGTTTGTCATATGGCGATGTGGAACGCAACAGATAGCCCTGCTTTTCCAGTAATGAGAGGGTGCGCGTCAGCGGCGGCAGTTCAATCCCCTGCACCTCCGCCAGTTCGCTGACCGAGACGTTGTCCCCCAACTGATGCAGTTGCATCAGCACCGTCCAGCTGGACTGGGTGAGTCCCGTATCGGTGATAGCGGAGTCAATAATCGCGCGCCACTGGCGCACCACCATGGCCATCCGCATCCCCAGCGGGCGGCGGGCAAACAGTTCGTCTTCAGTCACAGCTTTTCCTCTCATTGTTGAGAAGAAAATAATACTTATCAGGGTAAGTATCAAGAAACGGAAGGTCACGTCGCATCAATTGATAAATTTCGTGAATGATTCCCCGGCATCGCCAGCGCTTACCGGGGCAAAGAAGAAGTGATGCCTGAAAAAAAAGCACTTTTTAATTGATCTGATCCCGACGCAGGCCGATATCTTTCAGCTGTTCGTCGCTCATTTTCTGCAAAGCTCTGCGCGTTTGCTCCTGAAGCCACCATTTTTTGACAAACCGTGCCAGCAATACGAAACCGATAAATGGCTGTCTTGCCCTGTTCTCATGAAATTCCATCCTCTACCTCCTCACCTTGCCAGAGACTTTATCTTCACGGATTTGGGGGTAAGGAATACAGATTCACAAAACACTTTTCTTTAACATACAGATTGGCTAAAACGTACAGCAGACCGCAATTTTTCCTGCCATCTGTACTGGTTATTCCATCTGTATGGCGACAATTAAGGATACAGCATGACCCGCTATCAACATCTTGCGACGCTGCTGGCCGAACGCATTGAACAGGGCCTGTATCGCCACGGCGAAAAGCTGCCGTCGGTGCGCAGCCTGAGCCAGGAGCACGGCGTCAGCATCAGCACCGTCCAGCAGGCCTATCAGCTGCTTGAGCAGCAGCAGATGATTGTGCCGCAGCCGCGATCGGGCTATTTCGTCGCCCCCCGCAAGGCCCAGCCGCCGGTGCCGCCGATGTCGCGTCCGGTGCAGCGTCCGGTGGAGATCACCCAGTGGGATCAGGTGCTGACCATGCTCGACGCCCGCTACGATAAAACGATCATCCCCTTCGGCGGCGGCTCGCCGGACGTGACGCAGCCAAGCCTGAAGCCCATCTGGCGCGAACTGAGCCGGGCGATCCAGCACAACCTCACTGAGGTGTTGAACTATGACGAATTGGCCGGGCGCCGCGAGCTGCGGGAGCAGATCGCCCGCCTGATGCTCGACGGCGGATCGGTGGTGACTGCCGACGATCTGGTGCTCACCAGCGGTTGCCACAGCGCGCTGTCGCTGGCCCTGCTGTCGGTGTGCCAGCCAGGGGACATCATCGCCGTGGAATCCCCCTGCTACTACGGCACCATGCAGATGCTGCGCGGACTGGGATTAAAAACGATTGAGATCCCCACCGATCCGGAAACCGGGATCAGCATCGAGGCCCTGGAGTTGGCGCTGGATCAGTGGCCGATCAAAGGGGTGATCCTGGTGCCGAACTGCAACAACCCGCTGGGGTTTATCATGCCGGACGCCCGCAAGCGCGCGGTGCTGAACCTGGCCCAGCGCCACGATATCGTTATTTTCGAGGATGATATCTACGGCGAGCTGGCTACCGAATATCCGCGCCCGCGCACGATTCACTCCTGGGATATCGACGGCCGGGTGATGCTCTGCAGCTCCTTTACCAAAACCATCGCCCCCGGCCTGCGCATCGGTTGGATAGCGCCCGGGCGCTACTACGACAAGCTGCTCCAGATGAAGTACGCCGCCAGCGGCACTAACGTCCCTTCAACACAGCTGGCGGCCTTTAACTTTATTCGCGAAGGCCATTATCACCGCCACGTGCGGCGGATGCGGCAGATCTATCAGCGCAATATCGAGATCTACACCTGCTGGCTGCGGGAGTTTTTCCCGTGCGGGATCTGCGTCACCCGGCCGAAGGGCGGTTTTATGCTGTGGGTGGAGCTCCCGGAGCAGGTGGATATGGTCTGCGTCGCCAAACAGCTGTGCCGGCTGAAGATCCAGGTCGCGCCGGGGTCGCTGTTTTCCGCGGCGGGCAAGTATCGCAACTGCGTCAGGATCAACTGCGCCCTGCCGCCGACCGAGAAACATAAAGCGGTGATGGTGAAGCTGGGAGAAGCGGTGAAGGTGGCGATGGAGTGAGGTTTAGCCTGCTCTCCCCGGTGGCGCTGCGCTTACCGGGGCGACGGGGCCAGTAGCCCGGAAAAGGCGCAGCAAGCGCAGCCTCCGGGATAAACACACTCACCATCAGCCAGGCGAGCAATAGAATGAAATTAAACGAATTTAATGATAGCCGGCCCGCCATTAGCCTTTATAAAATGGCATGATGCCGTACATTGCTTTAGCGAAGGAATTGCCATGCGAAATTACAAAGTCATTACTCCGTTATTCCCGACCTACGACCAGACCCGAGCGATGATGAAAGCCGTAGCAGGATGCTCAGTAAAATCGGTCCGTAATATGATCTCCGCCATTCAGGAACAGACTGGCACCCCGCAAAACCCGGTAGACTGGTCAGAGCCGGACCACTGGATTAAGGAACGACTGAGCGGAGAAGATGCCAAAATAGCCTGGCAAATCTGGAATACCGATAACCATATACTCAACCCCCGCCACAGCTATGGTTGTTATATGTTTATCAACAACCCGCTATTCGATTTGATGCAGACCGACGAGGATGGCGGCTGGCATCCCAGTGAACAGGGACGTTTATTCCTCGCTCACGATGAAGCGACGCTGCGTAAACTGGACGATATCGAAGGCATGCTGCAGCTACTGGAATTGCTCGCCGGTCGCGAACAGGCCCGGCGCGCCGATCTGCTTCCGGAATGGCAGGCTTTCTTGCATCAGCACTCTAAATTCGCCTCTCCAAGTTCAGTTAAAACAACGCTCTATGCCCGGCTTTACAATCTGGTCGAGCGCGAACTTATTACTCGTGAAGGGATGAGCTACAAAATCACCGATGCCGGTAGAAAATGGCTTGGCAAAGCGCTGCCTGAGCGCCGAACCGATCCGCGCAAAGAGCTGCTGGATGCGGTTAAACGCTATAACCAGCAGCAAAAGGAATTACTGCGCGAGCAAATATCCACCATGAATCCCTACAAGTTTGAGCATCTGGTCGGCCAGTTGCTGGAAGCAATGGGCTATGAGCAAGTCGAAGTGACCAAAGCCTCCGGCGATAAAGGAGTGGATGTGGTCGGTAAAGTGCAGGTTGGCATCACCACCATTACCGAAGTGGTGCAGGTGAAGCGGATGCAAAACACTATTACCCGCCCGTTTATCGATCAGCTGCGCGGTGCATTGCCCTACCACAAAGCCATTCGCGGCACGCTTATCACCACCGGAAAATTTGCGGCAAAATGCGCAGAGGCGGCGCTGTTCCCCGGTGCCGCGCCGATTACGCTGATCGACGGCGATCGTCTGCTGGAGCTGCTGATTGAAAACAACGTCGGGATCAGACGCAGTAATGCCGTTGAATTGCTCGACGTAGACTTACAGCTGTTTGATGAGCTGGAGATTGAGTAGAGGGCGAACTTCACCGCTTTTATCGTTACAATAGCCACCAAATTTTTCCAGAACGAGTTCATCATGGCCAAAGCACCAACCAAAAAAGCCAAAGCAAAGAAAGGCTTTGAAGACACATTATGGGATACCGCGAACCAGCTTCGCGGCAGCGTGGAATCCTCCGAGTACAAGCACGTGGTGCTGAGCCTCGTGTTCCTCAAATTTATCAGCGATAAGTTTGAAGCCCGCCGTCAGAAGATGAAAGACGGGGGACAGGGCGATTTCCTTGAGATGGAAGTCTTCTATCAGCAGGACAACATCTTCTATCTGCCGGAAGAGGCGCGCTGGTCGTTCATCAAGCAAAATGCCAAGCAGGACGACATTGCGGTACGTATTGATACTGCGCTCTCCACCATTGAGAAGCGCAACCCGACGCTGAAAGGCGCGCTGCCGGACAACTACTTCAGCCGCCAGAATCTGGAAACCAAGAAGCTGGCGTCGCTTATCGACACCATCGATAACATCGAAACGCTGGCCCACGAAACCGACGTCGAAGCGCTGTCGAAAGAAGACCTGGTCGGTCGCGTGTACGAATACTTCCTAGGCAAGTTTGCCGCCACCGAGGGCAAAGGCGGCGGCGAGTTCTATACGCCAAAATGCGTGGTGACGCTGCTGACCGAAATGCTCGAACCGTTCCAGGGTAAAATTTATGACCCCTGCTGCGGCTCAGCGGGGATGTTTGTCCAGTCGGTGAAGTTTGTCGAAAGCCATCAGGGGAAAAGCCGCGATATCGCCCTGTACGGTCAGGAGCTGACGGCCACCACCTACAAGCTGGCGAAGATGAACCTCGCGATTCGCGGCCTTTCCGCCAACCTTGGCGAGCGCCCGGCGGACACCTTCTTCAGCGACCAGCACCCGGATCTGAAAGCCGACTATATTCTGGCCAACCCGCCGTTTAACCTGAAAGACTGGCGAAATGACGCCGAGCTGACCAAAGACCCGCGCTTTGCCGGCTACCGCACGCCGCCAACCGGTAACGCTAACTACGGTTGGATTCTGCATATGCTTTCCAAGCTGTCGGCCAACGGCACCGCCGGTTTTGTGCTGGCGAACGGCTCGATGAGCTCCAACACCAGCGGCGAAGGCGAAATCCGCGCGCAGATGATCGAAAACGATCTCATTGACTGCATGATCGCCCTGCCCGGTCAGCTGTTCTTCACCACCCAGATCCCGGTGTGCCTGTGGTTTATGACCAAGTCGAAGGCAGCCGATCCGGCCAAAGGCTATCGTAACCGTCAGGGTGAGACGCTGTTTATCGATGCGCGTAACCTTGGCACCATGATCAACCGCACCACCAAAGAGCTGACGGCGGACGATATCGCCGCCATCGCCGATACCTACCATGCCTGGCGCAGCACGCCGGAAGAGCTGGCCGAGCGCGTGAAGCGCGGCGACAGCAAGCTGGCGCAGTACGAAGATCAGGCCGGGTTCTGCAAGGTTGCGACGATTGCAGAGATCAAGGCTAACGACTATGTGCTGACCCCGGGCCGCTACGTCGGTGCCGCTGAACAGGAAGACGACGGCGTGGCGTTTGAAATCAAAATGCGCGAGTTGTCGCAGACGTTGTTTGCGCAGATGAAGCAGGCGGAAGAACTGGATAACGCGATTCGCCAGAACCTGGAGGCGCTGGGTTATGGTTTATAATTCCCCATTAGGAAAAACTAAATTTCCTCTAGCCCCGGTTTCTGATGGATGTACTTTCATATCCGGTTATGCATTTAAGAGTAAAGATTTTACAGATATTGGATATCCTGTTATTAAGATTAAAAATATTCATGACGGGTTTGTTACTCTTGAAGATAGTCACTGCGTTACTTCCAAAACAGTTGAAGGTCTAAAAAAATTCAGATTAAATAATGGTGATGTATTAATCGCAATGACAGGGCAAGGCAGTGTTGGGAGAGTTGGTCGCTTATCTTTTAATGGAGATAAAGCCCCCTATCTAAACCAACGTGTAGGTAAATTCATTGCCGATGAAAAAAAACTCAACATTAGCTATTTATATTATATTTTAACAACTAAGCAGTATCAAAACATATTGTTTAACAATGCTTCGGGAAGCGGACAACCAAACCTAAGCCCTGCAGTTATTCAGTCAATATTAATTCCCTATCCTGAATATCATTTGCAATGTAAAATGGCAAAGATACTGGATGAAATTAACGATCGAATAATTAAAAATAACGCTATTAATAACACCCTAGAACAAATGTCCCAAACCCTGTACAAATCCTGGTTTGTGGATTTCGACCCGGTGATTGATAACGCGCTGGATGCGGGAAATCCCATTCCGGAAGCGCTGCAATCTCGCGCCGAACTGCGTCAAAAAGTTCGCAATAGTGCAGATTTCAAACCACTTCCGGCGGATATTCGTGTGCTGTTCCCGGCTGAATTTGAAGAAACAGAGTTGGGCTACGCACCAAAAGGTTGGGTGACAAATCGGCTGGAAAATATTTTAGAGTTGGCTTACGGAAAAGCACTTAAAAAGACAGAAAGAACCAACGGTAATTATCCTGTTTATGGTTCTGGCGGTGTCGATGGCACCCATAATGAGTATCTTGTTAAAGGGCCAGGGGTTATTGTTGGGAGGAAAGGTACTGTTGGTTCATTACATTGGGAAAACAAAAATTTTTACCCCATCGATACGGTATTTTTCGTAAAACCCAAAGAATACTACCCCCTTGTTTACTGCTATCAACTGTTGAAAACACTGGGATTAGAGAATATGAATACTGATGCAGCAGTCCCAGGGTTGAACAGAAACAATGCTTATCGTCTTGAGGTCGTTACACCAACACAATCCATCATTGCCAAATTCACAAATATAATCCAGACAATCCAGCATAAAATGGATTCAAATCATAATGAAACAGAGAATCTAACCGCCCTCCGCGACACCCTGCTCCCCAAACTTATCTCCGGCGAGCTGTCCCTGGAGGATCTACCAGATTTAGTAACCCAAACTGAACCCGCTTAATGCATTTTGCCCCTGTTAAATCAGGGGCTTTCTGGTAAGGTTTTCTTTAGTTACAGGAACCTTTACCAGAAAAACAGCCAGGGCCGGAGCGAGATATGCATCTCTCATTCAGTGAAGCGAAGCTAGAACAAGCCATTATCGAACTGCTACAGGAACAGGGCTATAAGCACCTGATCGGCGATGATGTGCCGCGTTCAAGCCTCGATCAGGTGATTATCGAAGACGATCTTCGCCACTATCTCGCCTCTCGCTATCAGATTGACGGCATCACCGAAGCGGAAATCCAGCGGCTGATTAAGCAGCTCACCACGCTGCCCGCCTCCGATCTTTACGAAAGCAATAAAACCTTCTGCGCCTGGCTGGCGAATGGTTTCTTGTTTAAACGCGACGATCGTCAGCAGAAAGATCTCTATATCGAACTGCTCGATACCCGGCATCTTTCTGCGGCACTACATGAATTATTCAATGCCGAAGAGGTTCCGCTGCAACAGGCAGCAGAACCGTCGGCGACCTATCTTGTCAAGCCGCTGAACCGTCTTAAGGTCGTCAATCAACTGACCATCTCCGGCAAAGAAAACCAGCCGCGTATCCCGGACGCCATTCTGTATATTAATGGCCTGCCGCTGGTGGTCTTTGAATTTAAAAGCGCGGTGCGCGAGCAGGAAGCCAATATTGGCGATGCGTATAAACAGCTCTGCACCCGTTATCGCCGCGATATTCCGCAGCTGTTTGTCTATAACGCGCTGTGCATTATCAGCGATGGCGTCAATAACCGCATGGGCAACCTGTTTGCGCCGTATGAGTATTTCTACTCCTGGCGCAAAGTCACCGGCAATGAAAACCGCGAGCAGGACGGCATCCCCTCCCTGCATTCGATGATTCAGGGACTGTTTCACCCGGTCCGTCTGCTGGACGTGATCAAAAACTTTATCTGCTTCCCGGATAAAGCCAAACACGAAGTAAAAATTTGCTGCCGCTACCCGCAGTACTATGCGGCGCGCAAGCTGTACTACAGCATCGAACGGGCGCGTAAACCTTACGGCGACGGCAAGGGCGGCACCTACTTTGGCGCGACCGGCTGCGGCAAGAGCTACACCATGCAGTTCTTAACCCGTCTGCTGATGAAAAGCGTCGAGTTCGCCAGCCCGACGATCGTGCTGATCACCGACCGCACCGATCTGGACGATCAGCTCTCGGCGCAGATGTGCAATGCCAAAAACTATATCGGCGACGAGACCGTGGTGCCCGTAACCAGCCGTGAGGATCTGCGGGAAAAGCTGGCCGGTCGCAACAGCGGCGGCGTCTTCCTGACCACTATCCATAAATTTACCGAAGACACTGAACTGCTCTCCGAGCGCAGCAATATCATCTGTATTTCCGACGAAGCGCACCGCAGCCAGGTCAACCTCGATCAGAAAGTGATCGTCGATAAAGAAAACGGCAAGGTGCGCAAAACTTACGGTTTCGCCAAATATCTGCACGATTCGCTGCCACAGGCCACCTATGTTGGTTTT
Source organism: Klebsiella sp. Q2 (assembly GCF_009900705.1). Lineage (NCBI taxonomy): Bacteria > Pseudomonadati > Pseudomonadota > Gammaproteobacteria > Enterobacterales > Enterobacteriaceae > Klebsiella > Klebsiella sp. Q2. The sequence goes on from NZ_JAAABE010000006.1 coordinate 338,776, forward strand.
ACCGGTACCCCTATCGACGCCACGATGGAAGTCTTTGGCAACATCGTCGACAGCTACACCATGACCGAATCCGTGCAGGATGAGATCACCGTGCGCATCGTCTATGAAGGCCGCGCCGCGAAGGTCATCCTCGATGCCCGCAAGCTGGAAGAGGTGGAAAAATATTACGAAGAGTGCGCCAATGCGGGCACCAACGAGTGGCAAATCGACGAGAGCAAAAAAGCCAGCGCCACTATGAACGCCATTCTCGGTGATGAAGACCGCCTGAAAGCGCTGGCGGAAGACTTTGCTAAACACTATGAAAAACGTGTCACCGAAGGCTCCACGGTGAAAGGTAAAGCGATGTTTGTCTGCGCCAGCCGGGAAATTGCCTGGGATTTCTATCGTCAATTAAAAGACTTTCGTCCGGCATGGTTTGCGGTGAAACAAGCGCCGGATGGTATAGAGCTTACCGAGCAGGAGCAGAAGGAACTGCCGCCATCCGAAATGGTCAAGATGGTAATGACCCGCGGCAAAGACGATAGCGTACAACTGTACGATTTGCTGGGCAGTAAAGAGTACCGCAAAGAGCTGGATAAGCAGTTCAAAAATGACAAATCAAATTTCAAAATCGCCATCGTGGTGGACATGTGGCTGACCGGTTTTGACGTACCGGAGCTGGACACTATTTATATCGATAAGCCGCTGCAAAAGCATAACCTGATCCAGACCATCTCCCGCGTTAACCGCAAGCTGGAAGGCAAAAGTAAAGGGCTGGTCGTCGACTATATCGGCATTAAGCGCCAGATGAACCAGGCGCTGGCGATGTATTCCCGCATTGACGCCATTAACTTTGAAGATATCCAGCAGTCAGTGATTGAGGTGAAAAACCATCTCGAACTGCTGGCGCAGGTTTTGCAGGACTTCGACAGCCGGGCTTACTTCACAGGAGAACCGCAGGCGCAGCTGGCCTGCCTGAATCAGGCGGCAGAGTTTGTCATGCGCACTCAGAAGACAGAGCGCCGCTTTATGGGGCTGGTGAAGCGCCTGAAAGCGGCCTACGACGTCTGCTGCGGCAGCGAAGCGCTTTCGCAGGCCGAGCGCGACTACATTCACTTTTATATTGCCGTGCGCTCCATCGTCTTCAAGCTGACCAAAGGCGACGCACCGGACGTGACCCAAATGAACGCCCGCGTACGCGAGATGATTGCCGATGCGCTGAAGGCCGACGGCGTGGAAGAGTTGTTTTTCCTTGGCGACAAAAAAGCGGAGTCGATCGATATTTTCGACGACGATTATCTGGCGCGAATCAATAAGATCAAACTGCCGGCAACCAAAATTCAGCTGCTGCAAAAGCTGCTGGAAAAAGCCATCAGCGACTTTAAAAAGATCAACCAGCTTCAGGGGATCAATTTCACCCGCCGTTTCCAGTCAATTATGGATAAATATAACGAACGCCGGGAAGATGATGTTCTCAATGGTGAAGAGTTCGATACCTTCAGTCAGGAAATGACCGATATTATCTACGATATTAAAACCGAAATGGGTACCTATGCCGAAATGGGGATTGATATCGAAGAGAAAGCTTTTTACGACATTCTGGCACATATGCGCGATAAGTATCAATTCACCTATGAGGATGACAAGGTGCTGGCGCTGGCGAAAGAGATGAAGGCGGTGGTCGATAACACCTCGAAGTATCCGGACTGGAGCAAGCGTGATGACATTAAAGCGAAACTGAAAGTGGAACTCATTCTGTTACTGCATAAGCATAAGTTCCCACCGGTGGCGAATGATGATGTGTATATAGGCGTACTGGCGCAGGCGGAGAATTTTAAGCAGCATCATATTAACACGCTGCACTAAGTTTACTGCAGGATGGCAGGTGATAAGCCGCTGCTGGCGAAGGTACGCCTGCGACTAAAAACACCTACATCCCCCCTGCATGTGGCGCTGATATCTCTGGTTTCCAGCCTCCGATTCGACGGCAATAGTAATAATCTAAGCCGTCTGGTGAACTTGTGCGCGCTGATGGGCTTCCTGGTGTTCAAGCGCAATGTCGAACTGAACCTCGAAGGTTAATACACGATGCTCATCTCCCCGGTGGCGCTGCGCTTACCGGGGCTACAGGTTCCCAGTTACCACTTACTCATCCTCAAAAAACACCATCCCCTTATACGGCTGTTCGCGGCAGGCGGCCAGACGCTGGACGAGGCTGCCGACGTGTAGCTCCAGCTTGTGGCCGTCGGGGTCGAGGAAATAGTGCGAGGCGCCTTCGCTACGGTTCAGCTTCCACACCGCCACGCCGACAACCTCAAGGCGAGCGGCGAAGCGGGCGAAATCCGCTTCGCTGATGCTAAACGCATAATGGGTGTAGTCGCTCTCCTCCGGCGGAGTGACACGCCGCTGCGGATCCAGCGACAGGCACAGCCACAGATCGCCGCAGGAGAGATAGGCGCCGCTGTCCCAGCGGGCGTGCAACGTCATGCCCAACAGCTGCTGATAAAACGCCACGCTCGGCGCCAGCTGGCTGACCGCCAGGGTCAGGTGATTAAGTCCGCTCAGCATGTCTGTTCCTCCAGTGAATTCACAATGAACTGGCGCAGCCATTGATGCGCCGGATCGCGGTGCCAGCGCTCGTGCCATAGCATCAGCATCTCAAAGCCGGCGACCGCCAGCGGCGGCTCGACGACGACCAGCCCGCTCTGCCCGCGCACCAGCCGCTCCGGCAACACCGCCACCAGATCGCTATTACGCAGGGTCTCCAGCATAAACAGGAAATGTGGCACGGAAAGGACAACCCGCCGCGTCAGGCCAAGATTCGCCAGCGCGGCATCGGTCGCCGCGCTGAAGCCGCCTCCGTCCGGGGAGACGATCGCTTGCTCCAGCTGACAGAACGTTTCCAGACTCAGCCCTTGCCGCAGCACCGGATGCCCGGCCCGGCCCGCCAGCACGTAGCGCTCGCGAAACAGCAGGCGCTGATGCAGCCCCGGCGGCGCGCCCTCGCGGGTATGGAAGCAGAGATCCACTTCATCGCTGGCCGCCTGCTGCTCCAGCCGCGCCGGCTGGAGTTCGAATACCGCCAGCCGACTGCCGGGAGAGGCCTGCCGTAGCCTGCCCAGCATCGGCATGAGGGTCGCCGAAGCCATATAGTCCGTCGCCGCCACCCGCCAGGTCTCCGCCGCCGCGGCCGGATTAAAAGGTGCCACCGGCGCCACCGCCTGCTCCAGCGCGGCTAACGCAGCGCGCAGCGGCTGGCGAAGCTCATCGGCGCGGGCGGTGGGCTGCATGCCGCGCGGGCCCGGCATCAGCAGCGGGTCGGCGAACATCTCCCGCAGCCTAGCGAGTTGAATACTGACCGACGGCTGCGACAGATTCAGCCGCTGCGCCGCCCGGGTAACGTTATTTTCACTGAGCAGCACGTCGAGCGTGCGCAGCAGATTGAGATCCAGACGATGTAAATTAATCACAGCTATACCTGGGATTTAAGTAATTAATTTCTACTATAGCGCCAGCTTTCCTACTCTGCAGCTCTTCCCACTTCAGAGGTGATGTTATGAAAGTACTGCTGATTTACGCCCATCCGGAACCGCGCTCCCTCAATGGCGGTTTAAAAAATTTCGCCATCCGTCATCTGCTGCAGGCCGGTCATGAAGTCCAGGTCTCCGATCTCTACGCCATGCGCTGGAAGGCCGGGTATGACGCCGACGACAGCGGCGCGCCGCCGGTCGGCGAGTTCTGGCGTCCTACCCTGGACTCCAGACAGGCCTTTGCCCAAGGTACTCAAAGCGCGGATATCGCCGCCGAGCAGGAAAAGCTGCTGTGGGCCGATACGGTGATTTTTCAGTTTCCGCTGTGGTGGTTCTCGATGCCCGCGATCATGAAAGGCTGGATCGACCGGGTGTACGCCTGGGGCTTTGCCTATGGTGTCGGCGAGCACAGCGACCGCCACTGGGGCGATCGCTATGGGGAAGGCACCTTCGTCGGCAAGCGGGCGATGCTGATCGTCACCGCCGGCGGCTGGGCGGAACACTATTCACCGCGCGGGATCAATGGCCCCATCGACGACATTCTGTTCCCCATTCAGCACGGTATGCTGTTCTATCCCGGTTTCGAGGTGCTTCCGCCGCTGGTGTTTTACCGCACGGACAAAACCGATGCCGCGCAGTTCGCCGACCAGTGCGCCACCCTGGCCGAGCGGCTGGACACGCTGTGGCAAACCGAGCCCATTCCATTCCGCCGGCAGAATCATGGCGACTATCTGATCCCGTCGCTAACGCTGCGCCCGGAGCTGGCGCCGGGGCAAAGCGGCCTGGCGGTGCACCTGGCAACGAAATAAACCTCAACGCGATAGCCCTTCCGGGTTATCGCTTTCATTAATATGACAATTTGTGAGCCTCCACGCATTAACGGCATCGCATCGCGCGAAGCCGCCTCTCATATTGATAGCGATCAAAAATAATCATACCGTCTGGTCGGTATGATTCCGGCCATGAACATGGAAGCCCAGCATCGTAAAAAAGATCCCGTCCGTCTCCACCGTCAGCTGCTTGAATCGGCGGCGATGATTGCCGGCCGGGACGGTATCGCCGCCCTGTCGCTGAACGCTGTCGCCCGCGAGGCTGGGGTCAGCAAAGGCGGCCTCCTGCACCATTTTCCCAATAAGCAGGCGCTGATTTTCGCTCTGTTCGCCAGGCTGCTGGCGATTATGGAAAAGGCGATTAGCGAACTGATGGCCGCCGATAACATCGCTTACGGACGCTTTACCCGGGCCTATTTGCACTATCTGTCCAATCCGCAGTTGACGGACACGCACGAAAGCCGTCAGCTGATGGTGCTGTCGCTGGCGATGCCGGACGAACCGGTGCTGCGAAAATGCTGGCGCGACTGGATGCTGGATCATCTGGCGCAAGGCGATGCGCTGGATAACGGCCCAACCGGTACCCTGGTACGCTACGCCGCCGACGGTATCTGGTTATCTGAGCTGACCGAGGGGCGCACCATGAGCAGCGAACATCGCCAGTCGCTGGTGAACGATCTGACCAAAATGACGCTTCCCGCATGAAGCGAATAGAGTGAGGCCGCGATGCGCTACAACATCAATGCCCGTCTCATTTATGATGCAACAGACGGCACGCTAACCCTGCCCGGCAGCGATGAACCAGATAGCCAGCTATCCATCACCGCCAGCGCGCTGCTCTATTTTTTTCTCCGCCATACCGGCGTGGTCAGTCGCGATGAAGTGTTGAAAAAAGTCTGGGACGATAACGGCTTAACTTCTTCCAATAGCAACCTCAACCAGTATCTGAGCATGCTGCGCAAAACTTTCCGCCACTACGATATCGATAACATTATCGTCACCGTGTCGCGCGGCATGCTGCAGCTGAATCAGGATCTCAGCATCGAACTGCTCGACGCCGGGCCGGCGCTGGCCGATGTCGCCAGCCCGGCCGCGCCGCCTGGCGAACCCGCCGGGGCAGGAAGGGAAACCATACCGCCTGCCGCTTCACCACACGCGCGCGGAATGTGCTGGTATCTGGCCGGCGGCTGCCTGCTGGTCATCGCCCTGCTTCTGGTGGCATTCACGTTTGCCGGAACCCACGTCGCCCGGCCAATTAATCTGACGCTGATGAACCACAGCCAGTGCGAACTGCTCGCCAGCGATGAAATGCTGCGTTCGGTCTCGGCGACGGCCTACGGTAAGAACTTTGATGAGGTACGTCAGCGGCTGAAGCTCAGCTGCAAGCCGGGGGAGCGTTTTGTTTTCTTCTATGGCGACCGGCTGGAGACCAACGGCCTGGGCCGGGTATTTCTCGCCCACTGCGCGATGCACGAAGACAACCCGTTTAGCTATTGCGATAACTACTTTTACTACTCCTGGAAGCCGCAATGAGACTCGCGCCCCGCACCTTTTTCGCCTTCTCTGCCCTCGCGTTTATCGCCGCCGCCGGGTTTAGCGCCTGGCGTCTGCTGCCGGATGCCAACGACGGCGTGATGAGCTGCTCCACCAAAGCGATCATGCGTTTTGAAAATATGGAAAAAGAGAATGTGAACGGCAATATCCATTTTAATTTTGCCGCCAATGGCAACGGGTCCATGGTAGTGGAAGGCTATACCGATTCTGCCGCCGGCTGGCTCTACCTGCAGCGCTACGTCAAATTCAGCTACACCAGCCAGCGCATCTCGGCGACCGAGCGCCACTACCGCATCAAGAAATGGGAATCCAGCGCCTCGTCCATCGATGAATCGCCGGATGTCATCTTCGACTATTTCATGCGTGAGATGTCCGACAGCTACGACGGCCTGTTCCTCAATGCGCAAAAGCTTAACGACAAAGCTATCCTGCTGAGCTCTATCAACTCACCGCTCTACATCTGCACGCTGAAGTCCGGCAGCACGCTTAATTAACACGTCCCCCCTGTAACACCGCGAGGAAAATGCGCCCTCGCTCACGCTCCATTAATGCCCCTTTTCCCTGGATGCTAAAAGCGCACGTTTTGCGTTTATCTTCGACGCGAGAACTTGAGCATACCCACAATTATAACGTGGCCATATTACCGATTGCTGGCAAGTAATTAGCATCTTATTAACATTCATCTCCCGCCGATAAATAGCTTAAAAAAACGCCATATCATCATGAAAATCCTCACGCATGAAACAGGATTAAGAGATAAAAAGAAGCCTAAATAAGGCTAAATAGCAGAGTAAAAACCTAAAATATTCATCTACACGGATTTAAATTTCACTTCTCTCCCCATTCCCTATAGTGAACCCCGAACGCCGCTTCCGCGTGTTGATGCCGTTACGCGGACGGTTTTCCCGAATCACAAAACCTGTTCTGGAGGAGATCACGATGGGTGATGCATTGGGGCTTATCGAAACCAAAGGTCTGGTGGCCTGTATTGAAGCAGCGGACTCGATGTGTAAAGCCGCCAACGTCGAACTGATCGGCTATGAAAACGTCGGCTCCGGCCTGGTCACCGTGATGGTGAAGGGCGACGTCGGCGCAGTAAAAGCGGCGGTGGATTCCGGTGTGGAATCGGCGCAGCGCATCGGCGAAGTGGTGACCTCGCTGGTCATCGCGCGTCCGCATAACGACATCAACAAAATCGTCATTAAACACAAGGCCTGAAGGCCAGGAGAACGCAAATGGGTGATGCATTAGGTCTGATTGAAACCAAAGGTCTGGTGGCCTGCATTGAAGCAGCGGATGCGATGTGTAAAGCCGCCAACGTCGAACTGATCGGCTATGAAAACGTCGGTTCCGGCCTCGTCACCGCGATGGTGAAAGGCGATGTCGGCGCGGTGAAAGCGGCGGTGGATTCCGGCGTCGAATCGGCCCAGCGCATTGGCGAAGTGGTGACCTCGCTGGTCATCGCCCGTCCGCATAACGACATCAACAAAATCGTCTCGCATTACAAAATTGCGGACTAACGGAGAAACCTGATGAAAGAAGCGCTTGGTCTTATCGAAACCAAAGGTCTGGTGGCCTGTATTGAAGCCGCGGACGCGATGTGCAAAGCCGCCAACGTCGAACTGATCGGCTATGAAAACGTCGGCTCCGGCCTCGTCACCGCGATGGTGAAAGGCGACGTCGGCGCGGTCAACGCGGCGGTCGACTCCGGCGTGGAAGCGGCGAAACGCATTGGCGAAGTCGTCAGCTCTCGCGTCATCGCGCGTCCCCATAACGACATCGAAAAAATCGCGGCGCAGCACAAAGCATGACCTGACAGGGCACGCCCCGTCCCCACTCTTTTCGTCTGATGAAGGATAGACTCATGATTGAACTGGATAACGATTTGCAGTCCCGGCAGAACGCCCGGGAACTGGTGCGCAACGCCAAAAAAGCGCAGGCAATGCTGGCCACCTTTTCGCAGCAGCAAATCGACGCCATCGTGAAAAACGTGGCCCAGGAAGCAGCGCACCACGCCGAAGCGCTGGCGAAAATGGCCGCGGAAGAGACCGGTTTTGGCAACTGGCAGGACAAAGTGCTGAAAAACCGCTTCGCCTCGCTGCGCGTCTACGACGCCATCAAAGATATGAAGACCGTTGGCATCATTCATGACGACCCGGTAAAAAAAGTGATGGACGTGGGCGTGCCGCTGGGCGTGATTTGCGCGCTGGTCCCCTCAACTAACCCAACCTCTACGGTTATCTACAAAGCGCTGATCGCCCTCAAGGCCGGTAACGCCATTATCTTCTCCCCGCATCCCGGCGCGCGTCAGTGCAGCTGGAAGGCGATTGAGATCGTCAAACGCGCGGCGGAAGCGGCCGGCGCGCCGGAGGGCTGCGTTGACGGCATCACCCAGCTGACCCTCGAAGCCACCTCAGAGCTGATGCACAGCAAAGACGTTTCGCTGATCCTCGCCACCGGCGGCGAAGGCATGGTGCGCGCGGCCTACGCGTCCGGCACCCCGACCATCAGCGGCGGTCCGGGCAACGGCCCGGCATTTATCGAACGCAGCGCCGATATCCACCACGCGGTGAAAGATATCATCACCAGCAAAACCTTCGATAATGGCGTGATCTGCGCCTCCGAGCAGTCGATCATCGTCGAAGGCTGCATTTACGATGAGGTTCACCGCGAGCTGGAAGCGCAGGGCGCTTACTTCATGAATGAAGATGAAGCGGCGAAAATGGCGGCGCTGCTGCTGCGCCCGAACGGCACCATCAACCCGAAAGTGGTCGGTAAAACCGCGTTGTACCTCAGCCAGATGGCCGGCTTCTGCGTCCCGGCCAGCACCAAAGTGCTGATCGCCGAGCAGACCACCGTCTCACCGAAAAACCCCTACTCGCGCGAAAAACTGTGCCCGGTACTCGGTCTGTACGTGGCTGAGGACTGGAAAGCCGCCTGCCACCGCGTGGTAGAGCTGCTGACTAATGAAGGGCTCGGCCATACGCTGGTGATCCACACCCGCAACCAGGACGTCATCCGCCAGTTCAGCCTCGAAAAACCGGTCAACCGCATCCTGATCAACACCCCGGCGGCGCTCGGCGGCATCGGCGCCACCACCAATATCTCCCCGGCGCTGACCCTCGGCTGCGGCGCGGTCGGCGGCGGCTCCAGCTCCGACAACGTCGGCCCGATGAACCTGCTCAATATCCGCAAAGTCGGCTATGGCGTGCGGTCGATTGACGAGCTTCGCGCGCCGGGCAGCCGCCCTGAGCCACAGCCAACCATCGTCACGCCGGCGAGCGATCCGCAGCGCAGCATTCTTGATGACGTGCGTTTCAACGCTCCGGCCAGCGCTACGCCAGCACACCCGGCAGGCAGCGATGACCGCTTCGCCAGCCCAGGCGCCGCAGCGAATGCGGAAGGCGCAATCAACGAGCAAAACGTGGAACGCGTTATCCGCCAGGTGCTGGAGCGCCTTGCTAAGTAACGCACTGATATAAGGCGATATAACGATGATTCTCGCAAAGGTGACCGGCCATGTTGTCGCCACGCAAAAATGCGATGAGCTGCGCGGCAGCAACCTGCTGTTGATCACCCGCTTAGATGACAAACAGCAGCCGATGAAGGACCAGACCTGGGTCGCCGTCGATAACGTCGGCGCCGGTATGCACGACATCGTGCTGGCGGAAGAGTACTTCGCGCTCAATAAAGAGCGCTACAAAGCGATGTCGGTGGTCGCCATTGTTGAGAAGGTGTTTCGGGACGCCGAACAGGAGTGAATAGCCCAATGAGTGAATTTTTACTGAAACCGCGGATTTGCTTCGGTCAGGACGCCCTCTCGGTGCTGAACGAACTTTCCGCCCGCAGCGTGCTGCTGGTGACCGATCAAGCGATGGTGAAGTTTGGCCTCGCCGAGCGCGTCACCGCCCTGCTGCGCCAGCGCGGGATCGTCTGGCAGGTGTGGGACGACGTGGTGGCGGATCCGGATATCGCCACCGTGGTGCGCGGTATGAAGCTGATGGATAACCACTACCCGGATCTGGTTATCGCGCTCGGCGGCGGTTCGGTTATCGATGCCGCCAAAGCGGTTATTTTCTCCCTGGCGCAAACCCGTCCGCTGGCCGACCGTCCCCGTCCGTGCTTCATCGCCATCCCGACCACCAGCGGTACCGGTTCGGAAGTCACCGCCTTTTCGGTGGTGAAAGCCAACGCGGAAAAACTGGTGCTGGTGGATGCGTCATTGCTGCCGGATATCGCCATTCTGGACCCGGCGCTGGTGGCTTCGGTGCCACCGGCAATTACCGCCGACACCGGCATGGACGTGCTGTGTCACGCCCTTGAGGCCTACGTCTCCCGCGCCGCCAGCGACTTTTCCGACGCCCTGGCGGAGAAAGTAGTGCAGCAGGTATTTCGCTATCTGCCAACCTGCTGGCGCAGCGGCGACAACCTGCAGGCGCGCGAAAAGATGCACAACGCCTCCTGCATGGCGGGGATGGCCTTCACCAACGCGTCGCTGGGGATCACCCATAGCCTGGCCCACGCCCTCGGCGGCGTCTTCCGCGTGCCCCATGGCCGCGCCAACGCCCTGCTGATGACGCACGTCGTCGCCTGGAACGCTGATTATCACGGGCTGTGCGATACCGATGCCGCCCGCAAATATGCCCGACTAGCCCATCTGCTGGATCTGCCTGCGGCCACTACCCGCCAGGGCGTCACCAGCCTGCTGGTCGCCATTCAGGCGCTTAAAGACGAAATGAGCATGCCGGCCGGCATCCGCGATACCGGCGTCCTTGCAGACGAGTTTGAACAACGGCTGGCGGAGATGATCGGCCAGGCGTTACGCGACAGCTGTACTCCGACGAACCCACGCGCGCCGGATGCTCACGCACTGACCGAACTCTATCGCCGGGCATGGACCGGCAACGCCGCTCAGGGCCACTGATAACAAGATTTGGAGAACCTTACCCATGGCACACTACAGCTTAACGCCGCGCGTCAAAGTGCTGGCAGACCGTTTACTCGCCCAGAAAAGCACGCTGTGCACCGAACATGCCACCACGCTGAACGCCCTGGATGGCGATATCGCGGGCGTTCCCGCCGCCGTTAAACCGGCGCGCCGTTTCTATGAACTGATGCGCCAGCTGCCGCTGACCATCAGCCCCGACGAACTCATTGTCGGCAACCAGAGCCGTAAACCGCACGGGGCGATTTTCCATGACGAAAACGCGACCCGTCGCCCATCGGCTTTCCAGTTCCTCAACCTCAACAGCGATCTGGATTCGCCGGACTACCGGCTGGTGGTCGAAAAAGGGGTGCTGGCGATTAAGCACCAGCTGGAAGAGAAAACCCGCGCACTCGGCAGCGCGGTCAGCCGCAGCGGTATGGATGAAGTCAACGGCTGCCGCGCCGCCATCTACGCCTGCGACGCCCTGCTGGCGCTGGCGCAAAATCTGGCCAACAGCGCCGAGCAGCTGGCGGCGGCGGAGACCAATGCTTATCGCAAAGCCGAGCTGCTCGATAGCGCAGCCATTCTCCACCACGTGCCGGCCCATCCAGCGCGTAATTTCAAAGAAGCCTGCCAGGCGTTCTATCTGTTCCAGCTGGCGCTCCAGCTGGATAACGGCAGCTATGCAGTCAACCCGGAAGGGGCGGACAAGGCGCTGCTGCCTTACTTCCAGCGCGATATCAACAGCGGCGCGCTGAATACCCAGCAGGCGTATGAGCTCGTGGAGTGCCTGTGGTTCAAGCTGGCGGAACTGAGCGAAGTCCGCGCCGCCTGCGCCATTGACGGCTATCCGATGCTCGACGCCATGTTGCATGGCGCCGCTTTTGACCATGCCGAGGTGAACGAACTCTCGGCGATGTTCATCAGCGCCCAGCGCAATCTCAGCGCGTTGAATCTGCCGGTGCGTCTGTTTAGCGGCGCACAACAGGTCAGCCACGCGCCGTTCGCCGCCTGCGCCGACACGCCGGTGATGGAAGGGTTAACCCCGCGTATGCAGCGTCTGCGTAACCACTATCTGACGGTACGCCCGAGCGTCTCTATCTATCGCGCGCTGGCCTTTACCGAAGTGGTGAAAGCTAACCCAGGCATGCCGACCATTCTGCTGCGAGCGAAAGCCTTCCGCCACGCCTGCGAAACCGCGCCGATTCTGATTCAGGACGATGAGCTGATCGTCGGCCATCCGTGCGGCAAGCCGCGCGCGGGCGCCTTCTCGCCGGATATCGCCTGGCGCTGGGTGCGCGACGAGCTCGACACCATGAGCACCCGCCCGCAGGATCCGTTTGAGATCAGCGAAGCGGATAAAAAAACCATTCGCGAAGAGATCGTCCCATTCTGGGAAGGCCGTTCGCTGGATGAGATTTGCGAAGCGCAATACCGTGAGGCTGGCGTCTGGGCCTTCAGCGGCGAGACCTTCGTCAGCGACCTCTCCTATCACCAGATTAACGGCGGCGGCGATACCTGCCCGGGCTACGACGTGCTGCTGTTCACCAAAGGGATGAACGGCATTAAAGCCGATGCCGAGGCGCATCTGGCCAGCCTGAGCATGGAAAATCCGGAAGATATCGACCGCATTTACTACTACAAAGCGGCGATTGAAACCTGCGAAGGGGTGGTCAACTACGCCCGCCGCATCGCCGCCCATGCCCGCGAACTGGCGGCTAAAGAGCAAAACGCCCAGCGCCGCGCCGAGCTGCTGACCATCGCCGACGTCAACGAAAACGTGCCGGCCAATCCGCCGAAGACCTTGCAGGAAGCGCTGCAGAGTATCTGGACCGTCGAATCACTGTTTGAAATCGAAGAGAACCAGACCGGGCTGTCGCTGGGGCGCGTCGACCAGTACTGCTATCCGATGTTCGAAGCCGATATCCGCGAAGGCCGCTTGACCCACGACACCGCACTGGAGCTGCTGCAGGCGTTTATCATCAAATGTGCCGAACTGATGTGGATGTCGAGCGAACTGGGAGCGAAATATTTCGCGGGTTATCAGCCGTTTATCAACCTCACCGTTGGCGGCCAGAAACGTAGCGGCGGCGATGCCTGTAACGATCTGACCTATCTGATTATGGACGCCGTGCGCTTCGTGAAGGTTTACCAGCCGTCGCTGGCCTGCCGTATCCACAACCAGTCGCCGCAGAAATACATGGAAAAAATCGTCGACGTGGTGAAAGCGGGAATGGGCTTCCCGGCCTGCCACTTCGATGACTCCCACATCAAGATGATGCTGCGCAAAGGCTTCGATTTTGAAGACGCCCGCGATTACTGCCTGATGGGCTGCGTTGAACCGCAGAAATCCGGGCGCATCTACCAGTGGACCTCCACCGGCTACACCCAGTGGCCTATCGCTATCGAGTTCGTGCTTAACCGCGGGCGGATGGTGCTGTTCGATAGCTATCAGGGGCTGGACACCGGCGACCTGCGCGACCTGCGCACCTTCGAAGCATTCGACGCGGCGGTAAAACAGCAGATCGCCCATATCGTGCGCCTGTCGGCTATCGGCACCGTCATCAGCCAGCGCGTCCACCGCGATGTGGCGCCGAAGCCGCTGATGTCGCTGCTGGTCGAAGGCTGCATGGAAAGCGGCAAAGATGTCGCCGCCGGCGGCGCGATGGTCAACCACGGTCCGGGGCTGATTTTCTCCGGTCTGGCGACCTACGTCGACTCGATGGCGGCGATCCGCAAGCTGGTGTTCGAAGAGAAGAAATACACCCTTGAGCAGATCCGCGATGCGCTGCTGGCCAACTTTAAAGGTTACGAAGCGCTGCGCCGCGACTGCCTGAACGCGCCGAAATACGGTAACGACGATAACTATGTCGACCAGTACGCGCTGGATATTACCGAATGGACCGAGAAAGAGTGCCGTAAGTACAAGATGCTCTACTCGACCCTCAGCCACGGCACCCTGTCTATCTCCAACAACACGCCCATCGGCGAGCTAACCAACGCCACGCCGAACGGCCGCCTGGCGTGGATGCCACTCTCCGATGGCATCAGCCCGACCCAGGGCGCGGATAAGCAAGGCCCGACGGCGATTATCAAGTCGGTCAGCAAGATGAACGTGGAAACCATGAACATCGGCATGGTGCACAACTTCAAATTCCTCAAAGGGCTGCTGGATACCCCGGAAGGTCGCCATGGCCTGATTACCTTGCTGCGTACCGCCTCGATTCTCGGCAATGGGCAGATGCAGTTCAGCTATGTCGATAACGAAGTGCTGAAGAAGGCGCAGCAGGAGCCGGAGAAATACCGCGACCTGATCGTTCGCGTCGCCGGCTACAGCGCCTACTTCGTTGAGCTGTGCAAAGAGGTCCAGGACGAGATCATCAGCCGTACGGTGATTGAGAAGTTCTAGTTCTCTTAAAGAGAATTAAATGAGCTGTATTTGAGAAATAACCGGAAGTTCTCCGTCCCGTAACGGGACGGAGCGGGAGGCAAGCGTGATCGCAAAACAAGAATTAACGGGCCGAATTTTCAATATCCAGAAATATTCGATCTATGACGGCGATGGCATTCGCACGCTGGTGTTTTTTAAGGGCTGCAACATTCGCTGCCCGTGGTGCGCCAACCCGGAAGGACTGAACAGCCAGTTCCAGGTGATGTTCTCGCACGACAAATGCATTAACTGCGGCGACTGCGTCAGCGTCTGTCCGGCGGGTATTCATTATCGGGCGGAAGAGAACGGCGAAATGAAGCACTTCGTCGACCGCCATAAAGACTGCATCGGCTGCCGCAAATGCGAAGAGATTTGCACCCAGAACGCGCTGGACATTATGGGCAAGGACGTCACCGTCAGCGAGCTGATGGAGATCATCATGCAGGACTACGACTTCTACATCTCCTCCGGCGGCGGCGTCACCATCGGCGGCGGCGAGATGAGCCTGCAGACCGATTTTGCCGTCGCCTTATTTCGCGAATGCAAAAAGATGATGATTAACACTGCCGTCGAAACCCAGGGCACCACCCCACTTGCCAACTACCAGAAGCTGGCGCCGGTCACCGACACCTTCTTATTCGACATTAAGCAGATTAACAGCGAACACCACAAGGCGATGCTCGGCATCGGCAACGAAGGGATCCGCCGCAATCTCGAATGGCTGGTGGATTCCGGCGCCAACGTCATTGTGCGTATGCCGCTCATTCGCGGCTACAACGACTCATTCGACGCCATTACCGGCGCCATTGATTACGTACAGAAGCTGGCGAAGCGCGGGAATATCCGCCGTATCGACATGCTGCCGTACCACCAGCTGGGACGCAAAAAGTACGAACGCCTGGATATGCCCTACCCGATTAGCCAGGACCCGTCTTATTCGCCGGATGAACTGGACCGGCTGGAAGCCTTCTTCCGGCAATTTGATTTTGATATTCGCTTAGTCCGCCATTAACAGGAGCCGACCATGAAAAGTTTAGGCGTAATTGAAACGCGAGGATGGGTCGCCGCCATTCAGGCCGTCGACGCCGCCTGTAAAGCCGCGGGAGTGACCTGCATTGGCTATCGCAAACCAGGCTCCGGGCTGGTGAGCGTCTGCTTTGAAGGGGAAATCAGCGCCATCCACACCGCTATCGAACGCGGCGTGGCGGTTGCCGGCGCCGAGCACACCGTGAAGTCGCTGGTCATTGCCCGTCCGGAGCGCTGCGTGGTTGAAGCCTTAAGCAACCTCAAAGGCAACCCTCCGCGCGAGGAAAAAACGGACGAACCGGTGGTTATCACCGCCCCGGAACCCATCGTTCCGCCCGCTATCCCGAACGAAGCGGAAGATAAGCACCCTGCGCTGAAGAAAGGGAAGAAGTCATGATCGACACTTTGCTTCGCGAAAAAATCGTCGCCCGCCTGAGCGCAACGGCGCCGGCGATCCCGGTGGGGATCTCCAACCGCCACGTCCATCTCGCGCAACAGGACGTCGAGGCATTGTTCGGTAAAGGCTACAGCCTGACGCCGTTCAAACCGCTGCGCCAGCCGGGGCAGTTTGCCGCCCAGGAGTGCGTGACCGTCGTCGGGCCGAAGGGCTCGCTGACCAACGTTCGCGTCCTCGGCCCGACCCGCCCGCTATCGCAACTGGAAGTGTCGCGCGCCGACTGCTTCACGCTCGGCATTCAAGCGCCAGTTCGTGAGTCCGGGCAACTGGAGAATGCCGGTAGCGCGCTGCTGATTGGCCCCGCCGGTCACGTTGAGCTCCATTCTCAGGTGATCTGCGCCTGGCGGCATATTCATATGTCGCCGCAGGACGCGCGCCAGCTCAACGTCAGCAATGGCCAGAAGGTCAGCGTGCGCAGCAACGGCGAGCGCCAGCTGACTTTCGATGAAGTGGTGGTGCGGGTGCGCGATGACTTCGCGCTGGAATTTCACATCGACACCGAAGAAGCCAATGCCGCCGGGTTAAAAAACGGCGCGCAGGTGACGCTCATCGGCTAACGGAGGCTCGCCATGACCGACGAACAGATTGAAGGTGTAGTTGCGCGGATTTTGCAGCGCATGCGGCCGCCGGTACTGGTGATGGTGACCGCCGCAGACGGCTACCGCGCGGCAATCCGCCAGCGCCTGGCGGGAAGCGGCTATCCGCTGCGCCTCGCGCTGGAGGAGGGTCTCGCCGACGCCGCCGCCTGGCGAGAGGTGGGCGAGATTATCCCGTCATCGGCCTGGCAGGATGCCCTGCCGTCAGCGCCATGGCGGGGGGTACTGCTGCCGTATCTCGATTATCCGCTGGCTTCAGACCTGCTGAACGGCACCCTGCGCAATCCGGTTTCCCGCTGCGCGCACGAGGCGCTGCTGGCGGGTATTCCGGTTCTGGCCCTGCGCTACCACTGCGATCCGCACAGCGAGCTCAACCAGCTGCGCGGCGCTCAGGCCGGCAGCGCCTATGCTGGGCATCTGCAGGCTACGCTGGCTCGTCTGGAAGCCTGCGGCGTCTTCCTCGGCACCATGAATGAGCTGCTGGCGAAGCTGGACGCGCCCACCGCGCCGGCCGCCGCCAGCAGCGAACCGCGCCGTTATCTTACCGTCACAGACGTGGTGAATAATCCGGCGCTGGCGGCGGCCCCGCGCGCTCAGCTGACCGATGCGGCCATTGATTACTTAAAAAACAGAAAGATATGACCTTACCCAACGAAAAACCTGGAGCTTAACGATGTCTTCGAAAACAAAATGCTGGTTATGGATGCTGCTGGTTATCCTCTCCGAAACCTCGGCAACCTCGACGTTAAAAATGTTCGGTAGCAGCGAAGGCGGCAGCAAAATGCTGCTGCTCGGGCTGCTGATTGCGCTTTACTGCACCTGCTATTACTCGCTCTCAAGGGCGGTGAAAGATATCCCGGTCGGCCTGGCGTACGCCACCTGGTCCGGCACCGGCATTCTGGTGGTCTCGACGCTGGGAATGGCATTCTACGGCCAGCACCCGGATACCGCCGCCATCATCGGCATGGCGGTGATCGCCAGCGGCATCATTATCATGAACCTGTTCTCGAAAATGGGTTCCGAAGCGAGCGAAGAGGCGGCGCCCGCCGCGCCAGCCGCCGCCATGGATAAGAACATCGCTAACTAACAGGAAAGGAATACCCCCTATGTTTAATCTCGGATTTTTATGGCTGGCGCTGTCTATCGGCTCCGAAATCACCGGCACCTCGATGATCAAAAAGACCAACGGTTTCAGCAAACTGGCCCCTTCGGTGCTGGTGGTCTGCGCCTACGGCCTCTGCTACTTCGCCCTCACCCGCGCAATGAGCACCATCCCGGTGGGCGTGGCCTACTCGCTGTGGTGCGGCTTCGGTATCGTCGGCGTCACCATCTGCTCCATGATCCTCTATAAGCAGAAACCGGACCTGGCGGCCATTATCGCCATGGCGCTGATTATCTCCGGCGGCGTGATCATGAACGTCTTCTCGACCATGTAACAGCGGTCGTTTTATCCTGTTACCCGGCCTGTGCGTGCAGTCCGTAGGCCCGCGCCAGCGCAGCGCCGCCGGGCATTTTACCAAACGGGGTTTACCCCACTATGGTTTCGTGGCAGGATAAAAAGATGAACAGAAACGCGATCGTGACCTATCCCCGCCGTTGGTGGCTGCCTGCATAACAGGCGGCACGATATACGTTTCCATTTTCAAAGCCGCCGGAAGGCGGCTTTGGTGTTTTCAGGACGTCTTTCGGCTGAACAGTCTGATAAGGAGTTCCTGATGAACCACCCGCAAACCATTCTCACCGGCGACCGCCCCACCGGCCAGCTACATCTTGGCCATTACGTCGGCTCGCTGCGCCAGCGCGTCGCGCTGCAGCACGACCACCAGCAGTTTATCCTGATCGCCGACCTGCAAGGGCTCACTGACAACGGCAGCAATCCGCAAAAAGTTAGCCACCATATCCTCGAAGTGATGGCCGATTATCTGGCCGTCGGCATTGACCCCAGGCTCACCACGATCTGCCTGCAGTCCGCCCTGCCCGCGCTGGCGGAGCTCAGCGCGCTGTATATGAATATCGTCACCGTCGCCCGCGTGGAACGTAATCCGACGGTCAAGAATGAGATTGCCCAGAAAGGATTCGCCCGTTCGCTGCCGGTGGGCTTTCTTGCCTATCCGATTAGCCAGGCCGCCGATATCACCGCCTTCAAGGCCGAGCTGGTGCCAGTGGGCGACGATCAGCTACCGATGATTGAGCAGACCAACGAGATCGTCCATAAGATGAATAGCCTCACCGGCGCGCCAGTGCTGCGCCACTGCAAGGCGCTCCTCAGCGAAGTGAGCCGCCTGCCGGGCGTCGACGGCAACGCCAAAATGTCGAAATCGCTGGGCAATACGCTGACGTTATCGGCCAGTGAAGAGGAGATTCACCGCGCGGTCAGCGCGATGTATACCGACCCGACGCACCTGAGAGTCAGCGATCCGGGGCATGTCGACGGCAACGTGGTGTTCACCTATCTCGACGCTTTCCATAGCGATAAGGCACTGGTGGCTGAGATGAAAGCCCACTATCAGCGCGGCGGGCTGGGCGATCGCCAGTGTAAAAATGAACTGGAGACCTGCCTGCAGGCGCTACTGGCGCCGATCCGCGAACGGCGAGCCACCTTTATTCAGGATAAAGGGATGCTGCTGGATCTGCTGCGCCAGGGCAGCGAGCGCGCCCACCAGCTGACGCAGGAGACGCTGCATGAGGTGAAACGTGGTCTGGGGCTGCCGGTGCTGTTCTGAGGTAATAAAATGTTGCCGGTAGTGGATATTTTGTTAACACGTCGACAAGACCCTGACTTTCGTATGGACAAGCCCGCCGCGGATGTTACTATCGCGTTAACGGTAGCTCTCACTATGCGTGTTTCATTAAGGCCAGGATCGCTGATAATGACCACATGAGTAGTACAGCGTTCGGCTGCGCATCGACGCGGTAGAGCGCTGCGTCAGCGGCCCTTCCCCCCTTTATTCGTCCTTCGCAAGGAGGACGCTCCGCCCGCCGGAGGAGACACGCGTATCACTCAGCACAGGGAATCAAGCGAGTCGCGTATGGACAAAATAAAGAAACGTTGGACAGGGTATTTTGTCGGCTTACTGGTGGTACTCGCCGCTGCAGCATGGTGGCTGCTGCGCCCGCCGGGCCTTCCGGAGGGTTTCGCCAGTAGCAACGGACGAATCGAAGCCACCGAGGTGGATATTGCCAGCAAAATCGCCGGACGTATCGACACCATTCTGGTCAAAGAGGGTCAGTTCGTGCACCAGGGAGAGGTGCTGGCGAGAATGGATACCCGTGTACTGAACGAGCAGCGTCTTGAAGCCGCCGCGCAAATCAAGGAAGCGGAAAGCGCGGTCCTCGCCGCCAGAGCCTTGCTCGATCAGCGGCAAAGTGAAATGCGCGCCAGCGAAGCGGTTGTGAAGCAGCGTCAGGCGGAGCTCGACTCCACAGCGAAACGTCACGTCCGCTCGAATGCCCTGTCGCAGCGCGGCGCCGTCTCCGCCCAGCAGCTGGATGACGATCGCGCCGCGGCAGAGAGCGCCCGCGCGGCGCTGGAGTCGGCGAAAGCCCAGGTCTCCGCCGCCCGCGCCGCCATCGAGGCCGCCCGCACCAGCATTATTCAGGCGCAAACCCGCGTCGAAGCCGCCCAGGCGACCGAGCGGCGGATCCTTGCCGATATTGACGATAGCGAGCTGAAGGCGCCCCGCGACGGCCGTATTCAGTATCGCGTCGCCGAGCCGGGGGAAGTGCTGGCCGCCGGTGGTCGGGTGCTGAACATGGTTGATCTCGCCGACGTCTATATGACTTTCTTTCTGCCCACCGAACAGGCGGGCCTGCTGGCGCTTGGCAGCGAAGCGCGGCTGATCCTTGATGCCGCCCCTGATCTGGTGATCCCGGCCAATATCAGCTTTGTCGCCAGCGTCGCGCAGTTTACGCCGAAAACGGTGGAGACCCGCGACGAGCGTCTCAAACTGATGTTCCGCGTCAAAGCGCGCATCCCGCCGGAGCTGCTGGCGCAGCACCTGGAGTATGTCAAAACCGGCCTGCCCGGCATGGCTTACGTGCGGCTGGATAACCAACACTCCTGGCCTGAAGACCTGACGGTGAGGTTGCCGCAATGATAATGACGCCACTGGATACCTCGCCCCCCATTGCCCGGCTGGACAACGTTGGCCAGCGCTTCGGCGCCACCGTGGCGCTGCGGGATATCAGCCTGGCGATCCCGGCGCGGCGCATGGTCGGCCTGATTGGCCCGGACGGCGTCGGCAAATCGAGCCTGCTCTCTCTCATCGCCGGGGCGCGGGCCATTGAGCAGGGTAACGTGATGGTGCTCGGCGGCGATATGCGCGACGTTCATCATCGCCGCGAGGTGTGCCCGAAGATTGCCTGGATGCCGCAGGGACTGGGGAAAAACCTCTATCACACCCTCTCGGTGTATGAAAACGTCGACTTCTTCGCCCGCCTGTTTGGCCATGATAAAGCCGAACGCGAATCACGTATCCACGAGCTGCTGCAGAGCACCGGGCTGGCGCCGTTTCGCGATCGCCCGGCGGGTAAGCTCTCCGGCGGGATGAAGCAAAAGCTGGGTTTATGTTGCGCCCTTATCCACGACCCGCAGCTGCTGATCCTCGATGAACCTACCACCGGCGTCGACCCGCTTTCCCGGGCGCAGTTCTGGGAGCTTATCGACAGCATTCGTCAGCGCCAGCCGGAGATGAGCGTGCTGGTGGCCACCGCCTATATGGAAGAGGCTGAGCGCTTTGACTGGCTGGTGGCGATGAACGCCGGCGAGGTGCTGGCGACCGGTACCGCTGCGGAGCTGAAAGTGCAGACCGGCAGCCAGACGCTGGAGCAGGCGTTTATCGCCCTGCTACCGGAAGCGCAGCGCCAGGCGCATAAGGCGGTGGTAATCCCGCCGCGCGACGACCGCGAGGAAGAGATCGCCATCGAAGCCCGTGGGCTGACCATGCGCTTTGGCGACTTCGTCGCCGTCGACCACGTTAACTTCCGCATCGCGCGCGGTGAAATCTTCGGCTTCCTCGGCTCCAACGGCTGCGGCAAATCCACCACCATGAAGATGCTCACCGGCCTGCTGCCCGCCAGCGAAGGCGAAGCCTGGTTGTTCGGCCAGCCGGTCGATCCGAAGGATATCGCCACCCGCCAGCGGGTGGGCTATATGTCGCAGGCCTTCTCGCTCTATAGCGAACTGACCGTCCGGCAAAACCTCGAACTGCACGCCCGCCTGTTTCATATTCCGGACGGCGAAATCCCCGGTCGGGTGGCGGAAATGAGCGAGCGCTTCATGCTCAGCGAGGTGGAAGACGCCCTGCCCGCCGCCCTGCCGTTGGGCATCCGTCAGCGTCTGTCGCTGGCGGTGGCGGTCATCCATCGCCCGGAAATGCTGATCCTCGACGAACCCACCTCCGGGGTCGATCCAGTGGCACGGGATATGTTCTGGCAGCTGATGGTCGACCTCGCGCGTCAGGATCGGGTGACCATTTTTATCTCCACCCACTTTATGAATGAGGCGGAACGCTGCGACCGCATCTCGCTGATGCACGCCGGCAAGGTGCTGGCCAGCGATACGCCGCAGGCGCTGGTCGAACAGCGCGGTGCCGCCAGCCTCGAAGAGGCGTTTATCGCCTGGCTCCAGGAGGCGCAGCCAACCGCCGCAGTTCCTGAGGAACTTGCGCCTGCTGCAGCATCCCATCCAGAACGCGCGGCCCCGCGCCAGGCCTTCAGTCTGCAACGGCTGTTCAGCTACAGCCGCCGCGAAGCGCTGGAGCTGCGCCGCGATCCTGTACGTTCGACGCTGGCGCTGCTGGGAACGGTGATCCTGATGTTTATCATGGGCTATGGGATCAGCATGGACGTCGAGGATCTGCGCTTTGCGGTACTCGATCGCGATCAAACCCTCAGCAGTCAGGGCTGGTCGCAGAATATCGCCGGCTCACGCTACTTCATCGAACAGGCGCCGCTGCGCAGTTACGATGAGCTCGACCGGCGGATGCGCGACGGCGAACTGGCGGTGGCGATAGAGATCCCGCCGAACTTTGGCCGCGATATCGCCCGCGGCACGCCGGTACAAATCGGCGTCTGGGTGGATGGCGCAATGCCAAACCGCGCGGAGACGGTGCGCGGCTACGTGCAGGCCATGCATCTCGCCTGGCTGCAGGAGATGGCCGGGCAGCAAAGTAGCCCGAATCGTGAGACCTCGCTCATCTCCATCGAGACCCGCTATCGCTATAACCCGGACGTGAAGAGCCTCCCGTCCATCGTCCCGGCGGTGATCCCGCTGCTGCTGATGATGATCCCGGCGATGCTCAGCGCCCTGAGCGTGGTACGTGAGAAGGAGCTCGGGTCGATCATCAACCTGTACGTGACGCCGACCACCCGCAGCGAATTCCTGCTCGGCAAGCAGGTGCCTTACATCATGCTGGGAATGTTTAACTTTTTTCTGCTGTGTGCGCTGTCGGTCTTCGTCTTTGGCGTATCACATAAGGGCAGCTTCCTGACGCTATGCCTGGCGGCGCTGCTGTACGTCACCATTGCCACCGGACTGGGACTACTGATCTCAACCTTTATGAAGAGTCAAATCGCCGCCATCTTCGGCACCGCCATCATTACGCTAATTCCGGCGACCCAGTTCTCCGGGATGATCGATCCGGTAGCGTCGCTGGAAGGCCCCGGGCGCTGGATTGGGCAAATCTACCCGACCAGCCACTTCCTGACTATCGCCCGCGGCACCTTCTCCAAGGCGCTGAATCTCGGCGATTTGTGGGGCTCCTTTATTCCACTACTGATTGCAGTGCCGCTGGTGCTCGGGCTGAGCGTGCTGCTGCTGAAGAAACAGGAGGGGTGATGCGCGGATTACGCAATATTTATAATCTTGGCGTCAAAGAGCTGCGTAGCCTGCTGGGTGATAAAGCGATGCTGGCGTTGATCGTGTTTGCTTTTACGGTGTCGGTGTACTCCTCAGCCACGGTGATGCCCGGCTCGCTACACCTGGCGCCGATTGCGGTTGCCGATATGGATAAGTCGCAGCTCTCTTCACGCATCATTAACGCATTCTACCGCCCCTGGTTTCTCGAACCGGAGCTGATTACCGCCGATGAGATGGACGCCGGCCTGGATGCCGGGCGCTACACTTTCGCCATCAATATTCCGCCTAACTTCCAGCGCGATGTGCTGGCCGGCCGCCAGCCGGAAGTGCAGGTCAACGTCGACGCCACGCGCATGAGCCAGGCCTTTACCGGCAACGGCTATATCCAGAATATTATTAGCGGCGAAGTAAACAGCTTCATTGCCCGCTATCGGGACAACAGCGTGCTGCCGGTAGAGCTGGCGATAAGAATGCGCTTTAACCCTAACCTGGAACAGGAGCGCTTTGGCGCGGTGATGGCGATCATCAACAACATCACCATGCTGGCCATTGTCCTCACCGGCTCGGCGCTGATCCGCGAGCGCGAGCACGGTACCATCGAGCATCTGCTGGTGATGCCGGTCACGCCGTTTGAGATCATGATGGCCAAGATCTGGTCGATGGGGCTGGTGGTGCTAGTGGTCTCCGGTTTGTCGCTGGTGCTGATGGTACAGGGGATGTTGCAGGTGCCCATTGAGGGGTCGATTCTACTGTTTATGCTGGGGGTGGCGCTCAGCCTGTTCGCCACTACCTCAATCGGCATTTTTATGGGCACCCTCGCCCGCTCAATGCCGCAGCTGGGGCTGCTAATGATCCTGGTGCTGCTGCCGCTGCAGATGCTCTCCGGCGGCTCCACGCCGCGGGAAAGTATGCCGCAGCTGGTTCAGGATATCATGTTGACCATGCCGACCACCCACTTCGTCAGTCTGGCGCAGGCGATTTTGTACCGCGGCGCCAGCTTCAGTATCGTCTGGCCGCAGTTCTTAACCTTGCTGGCTATCGGAGCGGTGTTCTTTACTATCGCCCTACTGCGTTTTCGCAAAACGATTGGTCAAATGGCATAAGGACTTAAGAAGGGCCGTCGACTTCCGGCGGCCCGAATGGTTTATTTGTGGCGGTTCATAAAGTGGCGCAGACCCCAGGTGAAGGCCATCGCCATGCTGAAGAGAATGAACAGCAACACCACCCAGCTGATGGAGATGCGCAGCAGCGTGCCGGGGGTCATAAACGGCTGCAGATAGACGGTGAAGGACTGGGCGGGTGATTTCCCCAGCAGTTCATACAGGTTATCCGTAAGCCATACGCCGACCCGGCAGAACAGCCAGATTATCGCTGGCCAGCAGAGCAGCACCAGAAAGGTAAAGCGCTCCTGAAGGTAAGTGAAGAGCCGGCGCAACGGCGACCAGTTAAGCAGGATTTTCATTTCTATTCTCATATTGCCAGCCGATAACCAAAGCAGATAACGCAAGGTACGTCGGGCAGCATCCATACAGGCAATCATCCCTCTTTGTATATCAAATTTGCTGTCATATAAACCAGATCAAGTTAACAAAGTGTTAATGATATCGCTCATTAAACCAAAAAACCGGCGAGAAGCATACCCATTGTCGCCATAAATGGGAGTGATGTATTCAGCGGCGGGAATAATTCCGTAATTTCGCTAACGCGTTAATATATATGAAGAAGATGCAGCGCTATTATTTAGCAGAACACAATATAATAGCGCTGAAATAGAGAGAGGTATTTAATCGTAGCTGCTGATAATTATTTTTCGACTCGTATCATTGGATAAATTCACTGTACGAGTGACCACACCACGCGCGTGATTCGCTATATTTTTCGAGGCAATGAGATAGGTATTTTTTCCGCAGCGCTGCAGAGGTTGTTTATTCACAATATCAGTATTGCAGGTTTCTGACACGACCCGCCCGGAAAGCGTTAGGTTGGCGGTTTCGGCAGCAAACAGAGGTGAGCTTAATCCATAAGCGAAAATCAGAATCCCAATTAGCGGTTTTTTCATTTAATGTTTAACCAGTTAACAGGATGAAAGATAAGCGAGTTGCTTAATATTTTCTCCGTCAGGAGAGCGATGCATTGGTACATCACGCAGGGAAGATAAACCATAGTATTACTAAGGGCAATGTAAAGATAACCTATTAATGTGATAATTATTGCTGATAGTAGCGAACCGGCATAGTGGTCTGCCTGGAGACGGTGCTGCGCACCAGGTTTTGTGGCTCAGGATCCGTAGCCCCGGTAAGCGCAGCGCCACCGGGGGGCATACCCCACACAGCAAAAAACCCCGCACCTTTCGGGACGGGGTTCTTGTTAAAACGCAAAAACAAAAAGCTCAGCCTTCCGACTGAGCTTTCTGCTTTATTTGATGCCTGGCAGTTCCCTACTCTCACATGGGGAGACCCCACACTACCATCGGCGCTACGGCGTTTCACTTCTGAGTTCGGCATGGGGTCAGGTGGGACCACCG
This sequence comes from Klebsiella sp. Q2, assembly GCF_009900705.1. Classification (NCBI taxonomy): domain Bacteria; kingdom Pseudomonadati; phylum Pseudomonadota; class Gammaproteobacteria; order Enterobacterales; family Enterobacteriaceae; genus Klebsiella; species Klebsiella sp. Q2. Next base: position 364,488 of record NZ_JAAABE010000006.1, read on the forward strand.
CGCTAGTGCCGCCAGGCAAAT
>NZ_JAAABE010000007.1:0-322084 GCF_009900705.1 Klebsiella sp. Q2
GTTGCCCAGGCGGCCGATCGCCGAGGCGCCGTTATAGGAGCCGTCGACGCCGACATATTTCTGGTCGCCGGTCTGGAAGTGGGCGCCATAGCGGGCATAGCCGCTGAACTTGAGGCCGAACGGAATGGCCATATCCGGCGAGGCGGCGGTGGTCTGCGGGTTGGTGATCACGTCGACCTTTTTGTCGGCCGCGGCGTCGATTTTCGCCTGGCGGTCGGCCAGCGCTTTATCAACGGCTTTGGCGACGATGGCGTCGATCTGTTCCTGAGTAAATTCTTGCGCCATTACAGAGGTAAGCGGAAAAAACGCGGCGATAACCGCCATGGTTAATGGAAGTTTTTTTATCATTGTCATGAGTTTCTCAATATAGGTTAATTTTATTCAGACAATAACCAGCCTATTCTGAGCTGACAGAATATGTCGCTATCATCAGAACAAGTTATTTTTTATTTTGTACGGTCACAGAGGCATTACACAATTATCGCGACTCTTCCTCCTTCACTAATATTAAACAGGTGGCACAATAGCAGAACCATCCGCACAGCGGATTGTTCATCTATAGACAGTCAAACAGATAGCCTTGCGGCGCAGACAGCATAAATACAACACGAACCAATAAACGCTATTTCCTGGCAGCGGGCAGATGGCGGAATATATGCCCCCGCAGGGGCATATCAGCCAAATTTAACCAAAGATATAGGTATTGACGAGATTTTCGAGTAATTCCTGACGCCCGCTGTGATGCTGCGGATTCAGATTATGCTGCTCAGCGTACCGGGCAATATTATCCAGCGACATGCGGCCGGCCATAATTTGTTGCCCCAGCTCGCCCTGCCAGCCGGCATAGCGTTTTGCCAGAGCCCGATCGAGCTTGCCATCCTCAATCATGCGCGCGGCCAGCTTGAGGGACAGCGCCATCACGTCCATGGCGCCAATATGGCCATAGAACATGTCGTATTTGTCGGTGCTCTGCCGGCGAACTTTGGCGTCAAAGTTCAGGCCGCCGGTGGTGAATCCCCCGGCTTTGAGGATCTCGTACATCACCAGGGTATTTTCTTCCACGCTGTTCGGGAACTGATCGGTATCCCAGCCGAGCTGCGCATCGCCGCGGTTGGCATCAACGGAGCCGAAAATGCCCAGCGCGATGGCGCTGGCGATTTCATGATGGAAAGAGTGCCCCGCCAGGGTGGCGTGGTTGGCTTCAATGTTCACCTTGATCTCATTTTCCAGACCAAACTGCTTCAGGAAGCCATACACCGTCGCGACATCGTAATCGTATTGATGCTTGGTGGGCTCCTGCGGTTTCGGCTCGATAAGCAGCGTGCCGCCAAAGCCAATCTTATGCTTGTGCTCCACCACCATCTGCAGGAAGCGGCCAATCTGCTCGCGCTCCTGGCGCAGATCGGTATTCAACAGCGACTCGTAACCTTCGCGGCCGCCCCACAGCACATAGTTTTCGCCGCCGAGCTGGTGGGTGGCGTTCATGGCGGTCACCACTTGCGTGGCCGCCCAGGCAAACACCTCCGGATCGGGGTTGGTCGCCGCCCCGGCGCCGTAGCGCGGGTGGGTAAAGCAGTTGGCGGTGCCCCACAGCAGTTTCACGCCGGTTTGCTGCTGTTTCTCCGCCAGCACTTCGGTCATCACGGCGAAATTATGCAAATACTCTTTCAGCGACGCGCCTTCTGGCGAGACGTCGACATCGTGGAAGCAGTAATACGGCACGTTGAGCTTATAGAAAAATTCAAACGCCACGTCCGCTTTGCGTTTGGCCATTTCCAGCGCATCGCCCGCGGCCTGCCAGGGACGCTCAAACGAGCCGGCGCCAAACATATCCGCGCCATTCCAGCAGAAGTTATGCCAATAACAGGCGGCAAAACGCAGATGATCTGCCATGCGTTTTCCCAGCACGATTTCATCCGGATTATAGTGGCGAAACGCCAGCGGATTATCGGTTTTAGGTCCGGCAAAAAGAACGCGTTCGAGCTGGTCAAAATAAGTTTGCATGATGAACTCCGAAATTGAGGAAGCCGAAAATTAACAACTGTGACACATCGTGTATTCTCATCGTCGGTTGCTCAATTACGTTATTTCACTCAGCGATTGAGAAAATGCTCAAATGTGAGCCATCTCGCAAATAAAACTATTTTAAATATCTCGCTTCGCGCGCGTATAGCGTACACTTCCTGGGGAATTCAGGTGAACATAGCGAATTAAAATGCCGGTTTTGTCACATTGCATATCTGTCAGAAAATTAGCGGCGGATAACGATTCAACGCAGGTGATACAGGCCTTTGCTTCGAGGATCACAGAAGTAAAAAAACATAATTACTTAATTTAAAAACGTAATAGATTCTTCCAGGTCAACTGTGTCAGAAAGTGTTTCACCTACACAAAACAAACCGGAGTCTGCTTAGAATGAGTAAAAACATAATGCACAGTCGGCATGATGAATATCATAAATTAACCCGCGGAGAACGAATTGGTTATGGCATGGGCGACTTTGCGCAAAACCTGGTTTTCGGCACCATTGGGGGTTTTCTGGCTTTGCATATGCTGACGGTAAATACCATCAGCACGGCAACGGCAGGCTTTATTTTTCTTTTTGTCCGTATCATTAATGTGTTTTGGGATCCGATGGTCGGAACCTACGTGGATAAACGAACCTCGAAAGCAGGAAAATATCGTCCCTGGCTGTTACGAGCCGGCGTGCCGCTGGTGATCCTGTCGGCATTACTGTTCGCGCCCATCCCCGGAGTGAAAGGTTCGGTGGCTTTCGCCTTTATTATTTATCTGGCGCTGGACCTGGTTTATTCCTTAGTCAATATTCCCTATGGCTCGCTGAATGCCTCGCTGACCCGCGACCCGGAATCGATCGATAAGCTGACCAGTACCCGCATGATGCTGGCCAACAGCGCCAACCTGCTGGTCTATACCCTGTTCCCGATGTTTGTGCAGATGGCGGCGCCGAAAGATCGTAGCCTGAAAGACACCGGCTTTTTCGGCCTTGAGCTGAATCTGGGCAACTATACCGATCCGTCGGCGAACTACGCCTGGTTCGGCGTGTACGCCATCTATATGATCATCGGCGCGGTGGCCCTGTTTATCTGTTATAAATTCACCAAAGAACGCGTTGTCGCGACCGCCGAGCAGACCGCCAACGTCAAAACCACCGACCTTTTCCACGAGCTCAGACATAACCGCCCGCTGGTTATTCTCGGCATGTTCTTTATGCTGGCCTTTACCTTCATGTTCTTTATGAACACCGTTAACGGCTTCTTCAACCAGTACGTCGTCGGCCACTCCGAATGGATGGGCGCGGTGGGTCTCGTCGCGTCTATTCCCGGCATCGCCTTTCCGATTTTCTGGCCGAAACTGAAAAAAATCTTTGGTAAAAAAGGCTTCTTCCATCTGTTCCTCGCCATGTTCATCGTCGGCGAACTGCTGACCTACGTCTGGTCCCGTGAAGGGATGCACGACGCCCTGTGGCTGGCCTATATCGCCACCTTTATTAAACAGTGGGGCTTAACCTCCGCCACCGGCTTTATGTGGGCGCTGGTACCGGAAGTCATCGCGTATGGCGAATTAAAATCTGGCAAACGCAATGCCGCCATTATCAATGCCATTATGGGACTCTTCTTCAAGATCGGCTTCACCATCGGCGGCGCGATCCCGCTGTGGCTGCTGGCGGTGTATGGATTTAATGAAAGCGGCGCCGTCCAGAGCGCCAGCGCCATCGACGGGATCATTATGACCGCGGTGTGGATCCCGATTGCGCTGGCCGCTATTTCGATGGTGATCATGCAGGTTTATCCGATCTCCGATAAACATGTTACCGACATCAACCGTCAGCTGGATGAGATCCGCGTGTAGTTAAAAAAATTATAAATCAGACCGATTCGTCACTTTCCATTTTAAAAGGTGTAATGAAATGTCACTTATTCAAAACCCGATATTACGTGGCTTTAATGCCGACCCCAGTATTATTCGCGTCGAGGATACGTACTATATTGCCAACTCGACGTTTGAGTGGTTTCCGGGCGTGCGTTTACATGAGTCGAAAGACCTGAAAAACTGGAACCTGCTGCCTTCGCCGCTCTCCACCACCACCCTGCTGGACATGAAGGGCAACCCCTCCTCCGGCGGCATTTGGGCGCCGGCGCTCTCCTGGGCCGATGGGCAATTCTGGTTGGTGTATACCGATGTGAAGGTCACCGAAGGCGCCTTCAAAGACATGACCAACTATCTGACCACCGCAAAGGATATTCGGGGCCCGTGGAGCGACCCGATCAAGCTGAACGGCGTCGGGTTTGACGCCTCGCTGTTCCATGACGACGATGGCCGGAAATATATCGTCCAGCAAACCTGGGATCACCGGGAGTACCATCACCCCTTCGATGGCATTACCTTAACGGAGCTGGATACCAACACGCTGAAATTAATGCCGGAAACCGCGCGCACCATTTACCACGGCACCGCCGTGGCGCTGGTCGAGGGGCCGCACCTCTATAAACTGAACGGCTACTACTATCTGTTTGCCGCCCAGGGCGGCACCGTGTTTACCCACCAGGAGGTGGTGGCGCGGTCGAAAACCCTCGAGGCCGACAGCTTTGAAACCGAGCCGGGCGACGTGTTCTTAACCAACGTCGATACCCCGGACAGCTACATCCAGAAACAGGGCCATGGCGCGCTGGTCTCCACCCCGGAAGGCGAATGGTATTACGCCTCGCTCTGCGCCCGGCCGTGGAATCGCCCGGGGGAATCCATCTACGACCCGCGCGGCTGGTCAACCCTCGGTCGGGAAACCTCGATCCAGAAAGTGTACTGGGACGACGAAGGCTGGCCACGTATTGAAGGCGGTCACGGCGGGAAAACCTTCGTCGAAGGGCCGAAAGACGCCATCTTCACCGAAAGCGCCAGCGATAATAGCCAGCAGGATGACTTTACGTCGCCAGCGCTCGACCCGAACTGGAATACCCTGCGGGTGCCGTTTACGGCCAAAATGGGCACTACCGGCAACGGCAAATTAACCTTAATCGGCCAGGGTTCGTTAGCCAATACGCATGACCTGTCGCTGATTGCCCGCCGCTGGCAGGCCTTCTATTTTGACGCCGCGGTGAAGGTGAAATTCGAGCCCTTCAGCTATCAGCAGATGGCCGGGTTAACGAATTACTATAACGACCGCCACTGGAGCTTTGTCTTCCTGACCTGGAATGAAATTAACGGCAAGGTCATCGAAGTCGGCGAAAATAACCGCGGGAAATACACATCGTACCTGAAAGATAACGCCATCAAGGTGCCGGACGGCGTGGAATACGTCTGGTTCCGGACCAAAGTCCGCAAGCAGACCTACAGCTATGAATACAGCTTCGATGGCGTGACCTTCACCGAGATCCCGGTCCAGCTGGATGCCGCAGTGCTGTCCGATGACTATGTGTTGCAGAGCTATGGCGGGTTCTTTACCGGGGCGTTCGTCGGCCTGGCGGCGGTAGACTACGCCGGGTACGGTACCCAGGCTGAGTTTTATCAGTTCGAGTATCAGGAGCTGGGCGATAGGTTAGCGGCCGATGGCAGCTACAGCTGGGAGGCTGGCGAGACGCGGGATAAGTAAGGGTGTGTGAGCCCACGCTACCGGTAAGGTAGCGTGGGGTTAGTGGTGTGTTTGATGTAATTAAAGCGAGCGCTGTCGGATGTCAGTCTGCAGGGCGCAGCCGGGCCTTCAGCTCTTCGGGAGTAAACGGCGGATCTCGCCGGTGCAGCATTGCATGGCAGTTGGGACATACCGGGATCAGATCGGTTTCTGGGTTCAGACGGTAGTCCTGCTTTATCCCGGACAGCGGAATGAGATGGTGGATATGAATAAAGCCCTGGCCGATATCGCCATAGCGGCTGGCCATATCCAGACCGCATACCTTACACTGGCAGCCGTGCAGGCGAAGCGCCGCCTGACGAGCCTGACGGTCGCGCTCATAGCGATTGACCACCACCTGCATCGCCGCCCCTTCCACGTACTCCATGGTCGTCTGCCCCTCATCGGGGAAACGCGCAACCTCGTCATCGCCAGCGCCCTGCGACGCGATCGTAAATCCTTGCTCCAGTAACAGACGCACGCATTTGGATTTAATCCCCCCGCTGAAATCCGCCGGGGTAAATTCCGTCCCCGTCTCAAGCGTGGCCGCTAACCCGACGATGGCTTTTGAAGGATACCGACGCCCCTCAAACTCGATCTCATACAGACGCGCGCTTTTAAACTGATGCGCAACGCCTGCATCGTAAGCGCGAATGGCGGCGATGATGCATTCCCTGGATAAATGGTCCGGTAGTTTTTTCATAAGACATAGCTATCTGATGGCGCGAAGCTTGAGTATAAATAGAAAGCTATGGGCTTTTCGAACAAATAACTGGCAGTGATAGTTAAATAGCGATCCACGTAGAATCGCCGCATCTGGTAGGTTGATCGGCAAGGATTTTGCGAGCATCATCGCATTTATTTAGCTGCCAATATCACGCTATGCCCTCCAGCATGACCCTGCAACACGCGATCGAGAACATCACCATCTGGCGCAAAGGCGAACAGCGTGCACCGCATAAGCCACTGCTGCTGCTGTACGTCCTCTCACAGTACCAGCGCGGCCATGCGCGGATGTTCGACTACGCCTCAGAGATACGCGATGAGCTGCATAGCCTGCTGGAACGCTTTGGCCCGCAGCGCCGCCAGTACCGGCCGGACATGCCCTTCTGGCGCCTGAAAGGCGACGGCTTCTGGGAGCTGCACAACAGCGAACAGTGTTCAACCCAGGGCAGCCGACAGCCGCCCGGCAAAGAGCTGGAGCTCTGTCAGGTCGCCGGCGGCTTCGATGAGCCGCATTTTGCACTACTCAACAGAAATAAGAAGCTGATCAATACCCTCGCCCATCAGATCCTCGAAGCGCATTTCCCGGAGAGTATTCAGGAAGAGCTGGCAGAAGAGATGGGGTTTGATCTGCAGCAGATCCGTAAAGAGCGCGACCCGCATTTTCGCCAGCAGGTGCTGCGCGCCTATAACTATGAGTGCGCGATCTGCGGCTTCAATATGCGCCATGATAATACCTCCGTCGCCCTGGAAGCGGCCCATATTAAATGGAAGCAACACGGCGGCCCCTGCGAAATCCCTAACGGCCTGGCGCTCTGCGCGATTCACCATAAGGCTTTTGATAAAGGATCCATTGGTCTGGATGAGGATATGCGCATCCAGGTTTCGCCGGCGGTGAACGGCGGAGGCATCGTTGGCAGGCTGTTCTGGGATTTTGATGGTAAGCCGATTACCTTGCCGCTGGGGAAAGAATGCTATCCCCAGGAGGGATTTGTGGCGTGGCACCGGCGGGAGGTGTTCAGGGGGTGAGGGGGGATGGGATTAGTGGTGGCTCAGCTTTGCATCCCTTAGCCTGTCGTCATCCTTCTGAACAGGCATAAAACACGCCAGGAAAACATAAAGGGATATCAAATGCGCTACTGAATTTGGTTGAAGGACACTCGTTCCAGGCACCGCTGAACTGAATATTACCGCCGTGGATTCGCCAGGTGATTTTCTCATAATGCAGGCTAACGCTTTCAACCTGGTTAATTTTGTCATTCGAGGAAAGAGAATCACCCCAGGTTAAATCAGCGCTTCGAACTAATTTGCAGACTCGGGGTAAATTATATCTCTATATAAGGTACGGCATCATCATTAGCTATTTCTCTCCCTAGCTATCGGGCCGGTTAATAGACTCTTAATGTCGGCACATCTCCCGGAACCAGGATGTGGAGGCATAGCATCTTAAGGCCATACCTCCTTGAGTAGCGCTAAATTAATTCAACACATTCGATACCTGCATTGCTTTAAGCCCCCCTATAACTTCCGCTGCTCCAGGCTGGAATAAATCGCTCTAATTTCCGCTTGTAAGCTTTCGCCACGGTATACCATCGACGTATCGTATCGTTTGTACTTCTCATCACGCGTAGCGCTAAACCAGTTGAACGATCCTATGCACAACAGCCCTTCATCGCCAATCACGATTTTACTGTGAACACGGTTAACCAGCATAGTCACAATGCCCAGCGCATTTAGTTTTTCCACTGCATCATTAAGGCGCTGCTGTTTTGCTTTGTGCTTCTCATAACTGACGTCTTCGGTATTAAAGCTTTTATCCGTTACAACAGTAATGTCGATACCACGAGCACGTGCCTGGATCATTGATGTTAAAAAACCGGTTTGTTCCAATTTTTCCCAGGTCAGCCAAGGGGAAACAATAGTAATACTTTTACCAATAGCGTCAAAAGTCTGGTTCAGAAACTCATCATGCTGTTCAACACCGTGCAAGGTAGAAATCTGTGTTTGCGCTGTATTAAGGTCCTGTCGTTCTTTGTACTCAAACTGCAGTGCATTATTAACGGATGCAAACAGGTATTTTGAAAGCAATCCTCTCGGCGAAGAAGCGGGCTGAATCTCAAACAGGTCCATATCGCCAAAGACCAAAAAGCTATCTTTAGCACGTGAAACGGCAACGTTCAGCATGCTGCTGTCTCTATCAATAAATCCGCCATCTTCATGTTTCGAATACACAGGAGAGAACAGCACAATTGCCCGTTCCGCCCCCTGCAATGAATGAACCGTGCCCACTGTCAGCGAATTTTCATCGCCACTACAATTGATATCCAGCTTACGTAATGACGATTTAATCGCACTGACCTGCGCCGAAAATGGGGTCACAATGCCGACTAATTCATGTAACGGTTTATTGTAGTGATGCTCAATCTCTTCTTTGTGCGCTGCAAGCCATGCAGCAATCGTCTTCGCTTCAAAGTCGTTATAACGACTTCCACCATTGGCCTGCATACCCTTACCATCTATATGCAGATAGCCCATTGCAGGTAATATAGTCCCTTTTTCTTCCCCTCGTTTGGGCTGCAACTTACCGTGATAACTAAGGGTGTTACAGTAGCCAATGATGTTATCGAAGCAGCGACGGTGTTCGTACAGATACATCCCCCGCGCCAGATCCGGATCGTACTGGTAGCGCGAGTTAAACTGTGCAACCTTCATAACGCTGCCGGATGCAGCGCTCTTTCCTGATTCACACACCAAAGCATAAGCTTCCGTAAGTTCTTCCTGAGAACCTTCTGGAAGGATATGCTCCTCAACCATATTGCCAATATCAATACAAGGCAGGCTGTTCCAGATAGGCGCAATCTGTTCTGTGTCACCAATTACCAGAGCTTTCTTCGCCAGTGCGAAAGAAGCTGCAGCAACCTCAGGAAGCACCTGCCCCGCTTCATCGACGATCAACAAATCGGCGAAGTTATATAAATAACCATCATCAAATTTCTTGCCACCAACATGTTCTCTGATAAGCATATGGTGAGGAAGCATAAAGCAGGTCATGACGACACAAGGGGTGAGCTTCATTCTACGCAGCCAGCGGGCTTTAATTGCCTTCGCCCCTTTGCGATCTTTTTCTTTTTGAAGGTCCTCGATAGCAGCCATATCCATCAGCCACCGACCTTCCCAGTAATGCGTCGCCAGCAAAAACGCCGGGAAACGGAGCTGTGTATCGGCAAGCTCATCGGCTTCGCTCAGATTCAGCTCCGTCTCGCCTGCATAACCCAGCGAATGGGTTATCTCGCACCAACGGATGACGGCTTCACTTTCACGTCGGGAAATGTCCTCAGCGTGATCAATTTGCTGTTGGTACCCGGCCTGTTCTTTATGAGCTTGCTCAATCAATCCATCGATAAAGGCATCAATTCCATCAGGCTGAGATCCCTGGAATGCTGTCATTCTTTCGCCAAACGTAGCCTCCAAAAACAGCTTCATTTGATAGTGACGCTTAGTACGAACGGCGGGAAGCCAGGAGAAGAGAGTGAACATGATCGACTCTCCGGCTCGATATTGTTCCCACTGTTTTTTGCCCTGCGTTAATAGCGAGATTTCATTGGTGCTATTAAGCAGTAACGTTCTCTTATCCTGAATATACTGTTCGAGATCGTCACTGATGACATGCCGCTCCTGACGGATTGCGTTCAGGTCATCCCACGCAGGCTCGATTTGCTCAAGCTCTGCAGAGAGTTCAACCAAACGCTGATGCAGGAGATCCACAACCTGTTCTGATGAATGACATTTCTCATTCGGAAAAGCTGCCCTTGCCTTTTCAAGGAAGAAGCACCGGGCATCTTCAACATATTCAAGAGATTCAACACGGTTAAAAAAGTCTTCCGTCTGGTATTTTTTTACCGCCTCGGCTCTTCGTCCCGAAGACGGGAAGTAAGCGCCAAAGCTTTTTACATCTGGTAACCAACGCCCGGCCATAGGCCCGGTACCGATAGAAAAATCTTTGCCGAAGGCCTCGATAATGTTGGTTACGGCCTGATTATTGGTTGATGTCGCAACCACCACAGGTGGTTCAGTTTTGTTTAAAGCTGCTCTCGCCCACTCAGTAGCGATGATGGAGAGAACCAGAGTAGTTTTCCCGGTACCCGGAGGACCATTCACGGCAAGAATATCGCCGGGCTGTTGAGTGAGGTAATGGCTCAGGGCATCGCGCTGCGCGACAGCCAGCGGAAACTTATCACCGGAGTGTCCCAGACGCTCACTAAACATGGCATTACTGGCGAGGAGCGGCTCAACAGGAGACTTCTCTTTCGAGGCAAAGCGCGCCAGCAATGGCACCTCTTTTTTGCACGTCAGCAAATGATCGTACATAGGCAGGATATGGGTGCTGGCCCCTCCAGGCTGGTTGGCTTTAATAATGTAGCCATAGCCAGCTGGTTCATATTGCTCAGGTGATGCGAGCCATTTGCCAGCAACATGTTTTAAAAGTTCATTTGAATCTTTAAGGTACTTTTGCCACCACTGCTGATAACGAGCATATCGTTCTACTCGTTGTTCATCAGTCTCCTCACGGAGCTCATCCTCATTACCGGGACCAAAAGTGAATGAATCATGCGTGGTTTTGTACTTGTCATATTCCGCCATCTCACCAACAGAAAAGGTGCCTTTGGGAAGGGGTTCGAGCAGGTCACGGGGAATGGTGGCTGGCGATGTAGGGAATAAAAAGCCTTCGCGGTTGAGGAGTGCAGCGGTAACCAAAGGTGAAATAATATCAGGTGCTCCAGCAGTCCGCGCCTTGCCATGCTTTAACAGGCGGATCCATACCTCTGGCCGTAACAGCACCTCGACGGTCTTGACCTGGGTGTCTTCACCATTGAAGAATAATTCCACAATATCTTCACCCAACCTCCCTCTATCGACGTTCGTCCATTTCGTAAATGATTCATCCTCTCTACGCTCAAACGCCCCTTTTCCAGACTCGGCATCTGCTAAGGTATTACGCCAATATGAAGTGAATCCCTGAGTATTACTGTCCATTCCCCATCCCGTAAATTAAATGAGACAATTGATGTTGTCGTATAAGTTCATCATGGTTAAACATTGTCCACGATGCGAGGGGGATCGCAAGAATTGTTTGTATCACTAAACATGGCGTGCCAATTTACACATCGATGGCTACTGAACGGGTATTCTCAATTTTTAAAATGCTGTTTGTCATATCTCTGATGCAATAAATGAGGATAGGAATTGTCCTCCTGATACGGGTCATTTCTTTGTCCCTTTCCGGTTGCGATAGTCCCTGTAGCAGGTATTATTTTGCGTACTACGTTCCAACACGATTTTTTGCCGGAGCACTTTGCTCCATGGCCGCATTCTCTTCCGAGGGCTTCATGTCTAACACTAACTTTTCTAAAACGGCTGCGTTTATCTGGTCGGTGGCCGATCTGCTGCGCGGTGATTTCAAACAGTCTCAGTACGGGCGCGTGATCCTGCCCTTCACGCTGCTGCGTCGTCTTGAGTGTGTGTTGGCGGAAACCAAAGATGCGGTGGTGGAGAAATATGATGAATTAAAAACCAGCACACTGCCGGAAGATGCCAAAGAGAAGATTCTGCTGCGCGCCAGCGGGCTTTCCTTCTTCAACACCTCGAAGATGGATCTGGGCAAGATGGGCCAGAACGACATCAAAGCCAACCTGGAAAGCTACGTACAGGCGTTCTCCCCGGATGCGCGTGAAATCTTTGAACATTTCAAATTCAGCGAGTTCGTCGGCCTGCTGGAAGATGCCAACCTGCTATTTAAAGTGGTCAAGAAATTCGCCACCATCAATTTGAGCCCGAAAGCGATTTCCAACTATGAAATGGGCCTAGTGTTTGAAGAACTTATCCGTCGTTTCGCGGAGAGCTCTAACGAGACCGCCGGTGAGCACTTCACCCCACGCGATATCGTACGTCTGACCACTTCGCTGGTGTTTATGGAAGATGATGAAGCCCTGACACAGGACGGTATCATCCGCACCATTTACGACCCGACGGCTGGAACCGGCGGTTTCCTCTCTGCGGGCATGGAATATGTGCACGAGCTAAACCCTAAAGCCGTCATGCGTGCCTTTGGCCAGGAGCTGAACCCGGAATCCTACGCTATCTGTAAAGCCGACATGCTGATCAAAGGTCAGGACATCAGCCGCATTAAGCTAGGCAACACCCTCTCTAACGACCAGCTGCCGCAGGACCAGTTCGACTACATGCTCTCTAACCCGCCGTTTGGCGTGGACTGGAAAAAGATTGAGGGTGAGATTAACGACGAACATACGCAGAAAGGCTTTAACGGTCGCTTTGGCCCGGGCCTGCCTCGTGTTTCCGACGGCTCGCTGTTGTTCCTGATGCACCTGATCAGCAAAATGCGCGACAGCCACAATGTGGATGGCATCTTGAGCAACGGCGGGCGTATCGGGATTATCCTTAACGGTTCATCACTGTTTACCGGCGGGGCGGGCAGCGGTGAGAGCGAAATCCGGCGCTACATTCTGGAAGCCGATCTGCTGGAAGGCATCGTCGCTCTGCCAACAGATATGTTCTACAACACCGGCATTGCCACCTACGTCTGGATCCTCTCCAACAAAAAAGCGCCTGAGCGTAAAGGTAAGGTACAGCTGATTGATGGCACCAACCTGTGCGGCAAAATGCGTAAATCGCTGGGTTCCAAGCGTAACCTGATGGGCGAAGATGATATCAAACTGATCACCCAGACCTTCGGTAACTTTGAAATGGTGGATGCCACAACCCTGGGAGAACTGGGCCTGGAAAAAGCCGCCGAGCAAAAATCCAGCCGCGGTCGCCAGCCTGCAACTGCCAAAACCGAAACGCCCAAAACCTTCGCCAGCAAAATTTTTAACAGCACCGACTTTGGCTATCGCCGCCTGACCATTGAGCGCCCGCTGCGTTTATCCGCTCAGGTGACGGATGAGGCGATTGCGACTCTGCGCTTTGCACCGAAGCCGTTTAACGCGCCGATGGAACGTCTGTATGAAGAGTTTGCATCCCAGTGGCAGAAGGATACCTACGGTGATTTCTCCGGACTGGAAACAGAAGCGCGCGCCATCATCAAAGCCGAATTTGCTGAGCTGAAAGAGAAGCAGATTAAAGACCTGCTCGACAATAAACTGTGGCTGGTGCAGCGCGCCTTGCTGGAAAAAGCGCAGCAGATTCAGACGGCTCTGGGTACGCAGGCGGGTGGCAAAACGCTGGTGAGCAATGACTTCAACCAGTTCCAGCTGACTCTGAAAGGCGCCATCAAAGCGGCTGGCGTGAAGCTGGATGAGAAAGAGAACAAGCAGTTTATCGATGCCATCACCACCAAAAACCCGGAAGCCGAGCCGGTGGTGAAGAAGGTGCTGAAAGAAGCCGTTCAGCCGCTGTACGGTGCGTTTGAGTACAAAGGTAAAGTGGTCGAGTTTGAGCAGGACGACGACCTGCGCGATAACGAAAACGTGCCGTTGAACCCTGCGGTGTCGACCAGCGACCTGATTGAAAACTACTTCAAAGCGGAAGTACTGCCATTGGTAGCTGATTGCTGGATTAATGCTGAAAAGCAAGATAATAATGATAATAATGTCGGAATAGTTGGTTATGAGATCAACTTTCATTCCTATTTTCAACGAAAGCACTACAGAGATAAGCTTCTTCAAGGAAAATCGGTTCGTTTAAAAGAAATAGTGAGAATAAACAATTCTGGGTTTTATGTATTGGATCAATTAACTGGAAGGATAAATGAATTTTCTTCCTTAAGTGAAAAGAGAATAGCACTAAATCCAGTTCGCTTTGATTTTCACAATGAAACACTTCTCCCTGATTTTTATAATATATTTTTACAACAGGAAGAAGGTGTGGACTGGCTTAAAAATAATTTTAAATCCTCTTCCGCACTCTCAAAAAATATATCAATGTCAGCATGGTTAAATGCGAGATTCTCGCTTCCAACCTTAGGTAATCAGTCACGATTAATAGAGTTTTGGAATGAGTGTGAGGCAGTGTTAGCTAGAGTAGCTTTACTTAAAAAATCTGTTTTTTCAAATTTTAACTCGGCACAAGAACAATTACTACCATATCTAAGTGTTGCGCATAGATATGAACAAGAATTCTCAGCAATGCTGCCTACACCTTTAGCCATCCTATGGGAGTTAGCAGAGTCAAAATTTAATAACAGGGAGCGATGTGAGGCTTTTATCAAGTTTTTTGAATATCTAGGTTTGTATTTTGTTTCATTTATTTTTGGGCATAGAAAGCCATCAAAAGAATGCTTTTGTAAAAAGAAAAAAGACTTGCCAGATATTACAATGGCCTTCAGTTATAATCGAATTAACGACTATAAGAATATATTTGATTTAAGTGATGGTAATATCAGCTTGATATGTAGTGACGAGATTGCAAACATTCTCCGTGAAGCCACTGAGCTAAGAAATGATATATCTCATAGAGGATTACCCTCTGCTACAGCTGTAAATTCAACGAAAGAGATCGTTCAGCATTTAGTTAATCGCATGCAACTTGAATGTCGAGTTTTTTTTGAAATAACCACTCTTATAAAACCAATTCAAGCAAAATTCGATGGGAGTGGATTTTTGAATGAAGTTGAGGTTCTTAAAGGGTTAGGAATTAATCCGAGTAAAACTACGCAATTTAAAACTTCTGAGCCAATGATCTCCGGAGAATTATATCTTGCACATGGTGATTTATCGGCCAATGAAAATATAATCGTAACAAAAATTTTTCCTTTAATGGTCATGAGAGAAATTTTACCCGAAAGTGATATAATGGGGTTTTACTTTTATAGTGACATTTTTGACGATAATATTCGTTTTGTTTGTCCTTATCCTAACGTTACAACTTACACATTCCTTGAGAAAAACATTATTACAAATAGCTTCGGGTGAATTGTCTTACTTGGTCAGGATCTCTGATAAAAAATTAGATTTGTCACTAGTTATGTCCTCGCACAAATAAATCTTGGAATGTGAGGGCATCCAGTATAGTGAGTTTTGACGTCTGTAACTCACAAGCATATGATTCAGCAAATTTTCTTTTCCTCATAAGGGATGGGTATGAGCAACAGAGGGTGGATGATTCGCGGTGATGGCGGCAAACTCTATGATGACTTTCGCGATAGACAGATCGTAGGTATCGGTTGGTCGCAACTGGCTCCTTTGATCAAACCCGGTCTGTCCCCAGCCCAGCTACTGGCGTTATATCAAAAAGCAGATCCTCTCACTAAATTAGGAGCAGCCCGTTCTGGGGCGTCTCAGGTTTGGCGTTTTGTAAATGAAATCCAAAAGGGTGATTGGGTTATTACCTATTCGCCAGCCAACCGTACCTATCTGTTAGGCAAAGTAACAACCGACTTTTAGTACCATCCAGAATGGGCAGAAGAGGGGATGGGAATTGCTCGGCAGATTAAATGAAATACTGAAGAAATCGACCGCGATCGTTTTTCTGCTGCGACCAAAAATACACTAGGCTCTACGCTGACAATTTTCCAGCTGCCGGAGTATGCGTTAGTAGAGCTTTTACAGGATAAGAAACCCGCCGTAGAGGTTATTACTCAGAATCTCGTTCGAATGGATGAAGATGAAGTTGTTTCAGAGCCGCTTCGAGATATGGAAATGCTTGTGTAAATAGACCCTCCACCGTGCAGAACTGGCCGCTCAGTAGCCCTTTCAACAATTCCCGCAAATCCCGCTGTTTTCCCGTAAAAAAGCCATGTATGCGTAAGGTGCATGGTTTTGCATGCGTTTTACCGACACTGGATCCCTCGCCAGCGCCAGCACTGGCGGGCCCTGAGGCCGTTCATGCACCTGCATTAAAAGCGCCCCCTTAAGCGGGCAGGCGGGGCGGGGAGAGCATTGCGCGCCAACATCAGAAGCATTATTAGAAATTGATGACCTTTCAATCATAAATGATGTAGCCTTATAACACTTGTAATACAATTACATTGAGCTGATTCGAAATTTAAGCAACAAAATGATGAATCTTAAATTTTTATCATTAGAGAGATTAAATATTAAACTACAGGGTAATCATGAAAATTAAAAATGAGATCTCAGCAGCCACAATCCTTTCAATAATGATGTTCATTTCAGTTTATGCTTTCAAAAGTGGCGAAGCTATGTTTTTTGGCTATCCGTCATATTATATTTATTTAGATACAAATGAGGTCATTAACACCTTACTTAAACTATCAGTTGTAATAATAACGCTTATCACACTAACTCTATTTATACGCATCCCCACCAAATTTTTTATTTTATTTGTTGCTGTAGCACTTATCACAAAATTTATAAGAATTGCTGTTTTAAGCCATCACCAGCCCTTAAATGTCATGGCTGTAATAAATCTTGGCACTAGTCATATTCTTTTTATATGCTTGTTATTCTTAATTCCAAAAGCTATTAAGCAAGAAACTGTATATTACTCATTGAATGCTAAGCCATGTATGTTCGCAGTCCTAGCCTTCCTTAGCTTCTCCTATTTCTTCGGACTTAATTACCATAGTTTTTTCCCTGGTGGAATTTGGCAAACAGATGATGAAAAAGTTGTAGTTGGACGATACCAAGACAAATTTATCTTGAGACAATGCAACAATGGCAAGGCTTTATTCTATATAGATGAAATTAGTAAAAGTAAGTTTGAGAAATTTAAAATTGACACCCGTAGCGTTCTTCTTCTTAGATGTCAAACAGAACTCGATGAGATGAAAAAAACAGAACCAATGGTAAACTGGTAATACTATAACCATCAATTCAATCAGAACATTAATATTGAGGAGTTAAAAATGAAAAGAATAATATTTTACTCTTGGCAATCCGATTTACCGTCAAAATCGAATAGAAATATAATTGAGGGCGCTTTAAAAAAAGCTTTATCTGCGATAAAAAAAGATGCAAGTGAAACCGTTGAGCCTGTGCTGGATCGAGATACTGCTGGAACCCCTGGCTCGCCATCAATAAGCGATACGATTTTTAAAAAAATATCGACATCAGATGTTTTTATAGCAGACGTTTCGATTATTAATGCTTCTGAGAGTAGCAAAAAAACTTCAAACCCAAATGTTTTAATTGAGCTAGGATTCGCTATTTCTCAATTAGGGTGGGATAGAATAATTCTTATACAAAACACATTTTTTGGTGGGCCAGAAGAATTACCTTTTGATTTACGCGGGCGCAGAGTTGTCACTTATAGTTACGATCCAGAAGATGATACTAAGTCTGAAGTAAGAGGTATATTACAAGGCAGACTTGAACATGCTTTAAAATATGCACTGAAAGACTCAAGCGTCGGTTCGTTACAAAGCGGTTCAAGTGCCCCTGTATGGTGGGGCGAATGGATTAATTACAATCATAATAGAAGCTATGGAGGACATTTATTCATAAGAGAAACATCCTCAGCTGGTTTTTTATTTGACCTATCAGTTTATAGTGGTTCTCATTCTGGTAAAATAACATCACAAGCTGTCTTTGTCTCAAGAGATATGGCGTATGCAAAAATACAAAACCAGAATGGCGAATATGGTGAAATCAGTTTCAGACGCAACATAGTTGATGGGAAAAAATTTCTATCTATAGATGAAACAGCTGATTGTTCAAGCCATAGAGGTATGGGCGTAATATTTAGTGGTGAATTCCAATGGTCCAGTGATAACCTTTTTGAACTAGGGTTTTTAAACGAACTTGACTTACAAAGAATATACAATGTTTTAGGCTCATATTATTTTGATTTTAAAAAGAGAATGGAAGGTATCGGTGAAGGCGAAAATCTAGATACTTTTGATGCCAAAGTTTTTTATGGCGGCGTTAGAGGAATGTATACCTATATGGAAGGGATAATAATGCTCTCTTCAAAAGGAGGGATATGGTTGGCATATTTAGATGATAATGATATTAAATACTTCACCAATGACATTAACTGGAAAACCAAAACACCTAGGACAATTGATAATTGGCGTAGTCGATTTCAACAGGTAGAAATAAAATACATATCAGATACAAGTACTTTACCACATGATGCCTTAGGCGATATACTCAAAAATTTAGAAGATGAAATGACAGAAGAATAGAAATAAAAACAGTGAGTATATTAAGGCATCGTTTGACCATTGATGCTTCAATATACTCACATTAACTAAAAAAATAACCTCGAAATAGTTTACTCCCTTTTATTTTTAGCATAATCGTATGGACTCACTTCGCTCGATTTATTTGCATCAAGGTAATCTGACCACCATTGCACCATCATACGACGTTCATCCAAATGCTCAGATGTATGAATATAAGCTGCACGTACATTATTTCGCTCTGAATGGCTCAATTGTCGCTCTATAGCATCATCACTCCATAACCCCGACTCACCCAATGCACCACGCGCCATTGTTCTAAATCCATGCCCGCAGACCTCAGTTTTCGTGTCATATCCCATCGCACGTAATGCGCTGTTCACCGTGTTTTCACTCATAACCTTAGCTGCGTCATGATCCCCCGGAAACAGCAACTCTTTATCACCACTAATCTGCTTTAACTGGTCTAACAAAATCATCGCCTGCCGACTAAGCGGAACGATATGCTCCTCTTTCATCTTCATGCCACGGTACGAGTAACGCACGCCTTTAATTTCTTCTCGTTTTGCAGGTACTCGCCAGAGAGATTTATCGAAGTCGAACTCATCCCAACGCGCGAAACGTAACTCACTGGAACGCACAAAAGTTAGTAAGGAAAGCTCGACCGCGATCCGCGTCATTACCCTACCGCGATATGCAGCAAGACGAGCAAGAAACTCAGGGAACCGGCTTGAAGGTAAAGCGGGGTAATGTCGCGCTTTGGTTGTCGATAGCGCACCGGCCATATCACTTGCTGGATTTGAGTCGATGTAATCGTTCTGTACGGCATAACGCATAATGGCCGTGACGCGCTGTTGTAGGCGCTGAGCGACATCGTGTTTACCACTGGCATCAACTTTTTTAATCGGGGCTAACAGGTGACTGGTTTTGAGCTGGCGAATGTCGGACGAACCGATATGAGGGAAGATATAAAGCTCAAGATAGCGAAGAACACGCGATCGATGATCTTCACTCCATCGCTTGTTACTCGCATGCCATTCGCGAGCAATGGTTTCGAAAGTATATGCACCCGAATTCTCGGCCTGAGCTTCTTTCTGTTCGGCTTTTGGGTCAATGCCCAGCACTAACAGCTTTTTAGCTTCATCGCGCTTTGCTCTTGCCTGAGCAAGCGTCACCGTTGGCCAAACACCAAAAGCGAGGCGATCTTCTTTTTTGTTTGAAGGGCGTCTGTATTTCATGCGCCAGTATTTAGCCCCCCTTGGCCGAAACCGCGAGATACAACCACCGCCACCGGCCATTTTGTAGGTTTTGTTTTTTGGTTTTGCGGTCTCGATCTGTCTGGCGTTGAGCTTCATTTGGGGCACATTTCTAATCAAAGTTAAGATGTCCCCAATGACATCCGGATTTCAACGGACAACCTCGGACGACTCAGGACGTGAAAATCGCTGCAAGCATTGATTTTAAAGGGATAATTTGACTTTCTCGGATGGTCTTGGAAGTACTAATGGTGCCGAAGGCCGGACTCGAACCGGCACGTATTTCTACGGTTGATTTTGAATCAACTGCGTCTACCGATTTCGCCACTTCGGCACTGAAGGGGATGCGGAAACGTTCTGGATTATACCTGTCGGCGGCGGTCATGCAAGCGACAGCGTGTCGTCATTGCGCTAAGTGTTGAAAAAAACAGCGCTATCCTGCGCGGCGTCACCTTTTGCTACCGTTCCATAGAGCAACTGCCACCAGCAATCTTCATCGTCCCCTCCCGCAAACCCAGCTCCCCCTGCCAGCCATCTCCCTTCTCCCCCAGTACTCCCAAACCCCACTCAAACTTATCTCAAATTTTTCTCATTTCATTCTCACCTGCATCCCCATCATAATCCATCTCTTCCCAAACAAATCCCCTCACCAATCGCCAAATATCTCACCAACCCCACCCGCCACCATTCCCATATATTCCAGAAAGTTTTAGCCAATGCCTTTTTGTTATTCATCCGTTCCCGCAGCTGCGTATTAATTTCATCAATATTTTTATAACTTTACATTAATGAAAAGTTTTCTTTTTGCCGTTTATTCCAGGATTTTCCTCAGGCGTGAAGGGTTCCGGTAAACACTATTTTTACTAGTCGCTGTACGAGTCTTGATGGACATATTCACTCGATGAATTAACTCAGGAGAATACTTGTGACGACGTTAAAACCTTTGCTGGCCCGCAACCGCAGCTGGGCGCTGCAAAAGTGTCAGCATGATCCGGACTATTTCGAAAAATGGGTCGACGGGCAGCGGCCCCACTCACTGTGGATCGGCTGCTCCGACAGCCGCGTTCCCGCCGAGGTGCTCACCGGCAGCCAGCCCGGCGAGCTCTTTGTCCACCGCAATATCGCCAACATGCTCGACCCCACCGACGACAACGTCATGAGCGTCCTGCAGTATGCCCTCCACTACCTTGAGGTGGAGCGGGTGGTGCTCTGCGGCCACTACGGCTGCGGCGGCGTGCAGGCGGCGCTTTCCCTGCCCACCCTGCCGCTGGCGCAGGAGTCCTCGGCGCTGGCTCGCCGCATCGGCCAGCTGCGCCACACCCTGCATCAAGAAATTGCGCAGATCGCCGATGGGTGTTGTGTTGCGGCCTCCCCCGGCGCCAGTGCCAGCGCCAGTTCCGACGCGGAGCCCTCTCGCCGTGCCCTTGACGCCCTGGTGGAAGCCAACGTTCGCGCCCAGTTCGCCCGTCTGCTGGAGAGTGAGCCGGTGCAGAAGGTGCTCGCCAGCGGGCGGCCGCTCAGCCTGCACGGCTGCGTCTACGATCTGGCCTCCGGCCATTTAACCACCCTCGTCGAACACCTCTCACTGCAGGAGCACGCCCCATGAACACGCTTCGTCAGGACTCTCTCGCCGGCATCGTCGTCTTCCTTGTCGCCCTGCCGCTGTGCCTCGGCATCGCCCAGGCCAGCGGCTTACCACCCTTCGTCGGCCTGCTGACCGGCATCATCGGCGGCCTGGTCGTCACTGCCCTCAGCCCCTCCCGCTTCGCCGTCAGCGGCCCCGCCGCCGGACTGGTCACCATCGTCGTCGCCGCCATTGAATCCCTGGGTTCCTTCTCCCTCTTCCTGATGGCGCTGGTGCTGGCCGGCGTGCTGCAGCTGCTGTTCGGCATCCTGCGGGCCGGGCGCTTTATCTCGCTGGTTCCCGCCAGCGTCATCAAAGGCATGCTGGCGGCGATCGGCATCCTGCTGATTATGCAGCAGATCCCCGTCGCGCTCGGCACGGCGGAAGAGACCGGGCTTGCCGATGTGGTTCAGGGCAATGCCGCTTTCTCTGTCACTGCGATGGCCGTGGCCGCGGGCGGCCTGCTGGTACTCTGGCTGTGGGGCTCGCCGCTTATCCGCCGGGTGAAGAGCCTGCGCTGGATCCCCGGGCCGCTGATCGCCGTCCTGCTCGGCTGCGTGACCACCCTGCTGCTGACCCATTTTGCGCCGCAGCAGCTGGCCGCCCTGCCGCGCATTACCCTGCCAGCGTTCGGCAGCCTCGGCGATCTGCTGGGCGAGCTGGAGTCTCCGGCGTGGAGCGCGTGGCGCAATCCGTCGGTGTGGGTGGTGGCGGTAACCCTGGCGCTGGTCGCCAGCCTCGAAACCCTACTCAGCCAGGAGGCGCTGAAAAAGCTGCGCCCGCAAAATCCGCCGCCTTCGCCGAACCGCGAAATGGTCGCTCAGGGCGTCGGCAACCTGCTCTCCGGCGTGCTGGGGGCGATGCCGATCACCGCGGTGATCGTCCGCAGCTCGGTGAACGTCAGCAACGGCGCGCAGAGCAAACTGTCGATCTTTATCCACGGTGTGCTGCTGTTGATCTGCGGCCTGTGGTTTAGCGGTCTGCTGACCCTGATCCCGCTCGCCAGCCTCGCCGCCGTGCTGTTGTATACCGGCTATAAGCTGGCGACGCCGCGGCTGTTCATCGAGCAGTTCCGCCAGGGGGCGGCGCAGTACGTCCCGTTCCTCGCCACCATCGGCGGGATTATTGCCTTCGGCATGCTGGCGGGGATCGGGATTGGTCTTGCCACCCAGATGGCGTTCAGCCTCTGGCGCAGCCATCGTCACTCGCTGCAGCTGGCGCGCTACGATGACCACTACGTGCTGCGCATCCAGCAGAATCTGACCTTTATGCACAATCCGCATCTGCTGGCCCTGCTGGCGAAAATTCCGGAAAAGAGCGTGGTGATCGTCGAGCACGACAGCGTCGGCTACCTCGACCCGGACGTGCGGGCGGTGCTGGATGATTTTGCCGAGAGCGCGCCGCAGCGCGGCATCCGCCTTAATCAGTGGCCGCTCGCCAGCCGCTGACCTTAACGGGCGGCTGGTCCGCCCGCTTCGCGACCCCTCCGATTGCCAAGCGCCGTGGAATGCCATGCTCTACACTTTCTGGGTTATCACGCCAACCCCAAGGAAATGAACATGAGCATCATTAAAAGCTACGCCGCCAAAGAAGCGGGCGCCGATCTGTCGCTGTGGGAGTACGATGCCGGCGAGCTGCAGCCGGAAGATGTCGAAGTTGAGGTAGAATACTGCGGGATCTGCCATTCGGACCTGTCGATGATCGACAACGAATGGGGGATGTCGAGCTACCCGCTGGTAGCCGGCCACGAGGTGATTGGCCGGGTGGCGGCGCTGGGCAGCGCGGCGCAGGATAAAGGCCTGAAGATTGGCCAGAAGGTCGGCATCGGCTGGACGGCGCGCAGCTGCGGCCATTGCGACGCCTGCATCAGCGGCAACCAGATCAACTGTCTGGAAGGCTCGGTGCCGACCATTCTCAACCGCGGCGGCTTCGCCAATAAGCTGCGTGCCGACTGGCAGTGGGTGATCCCCCTGCCGGAGAGCATCGCTCTGGCGTCCGCCGGCCCGATGCTGTGCGGCGGCATCACCGTCTTTAAACCGCTGCTGACCCACCATGTCACCGCCACCAGCCGCGTCGGGGTGATCGGCATCGGCGGCCTCGGCCATATCGCTATTAAGCTGCTGCGGGCGATGGGCGCGGAAGTGACCGCCTTCAGCTCCAACCCGGCCAAAGAGCAGGAAGTGCTGGCGATGGGCGCCGATCGCGTGGTCAACAGCCGCGATCCGGAAGTCTTAAAAGCGCTGGCCGGCCAGTTTGACCTGATCATCAACACCGTGGCGGTGGATCTCGACTGGCAGCCGTACTTCGAAGCCCTGGCTTACGGCGGCAACTTCCATACCGTCGGCGCGGTGATGAAGCCGTTCCCGGTGCCGGCCTTTACCCTTATCGGCGGCGACCGCAGCATCTCCGGCTCGGCGACCGGCAACCCGTCCGAACTGCGCACGCTGATGAAGTTCGCCGGGCGCAGCAAAGTGGCCCCGACCACCGAGCTGTTCCCGATGTCGCAGATTAACGAAGCGCTGAAGCACGTTCGCGAAGGCAAAGCCCGCTACCGCGCGGTGCTGAAAGCCGACTTCTGATGGTTCTCTCCCGCCGGGCGGCCCGCTCGCCCGGCGTTTTCCCCGTCGCTTCATCAAACCGTCATCTCCCCGCCATGCCTCTGTAGTCATTGCTTCCCACAATCCGGGCTTCGATAAATGGCTGAACGAGATGCGCGTCACCATGAGAAAGACCTGGCTTCCCTGGCTGATCCTGTCGCCTTCCCTGCTGTTTTTACTGCTGTTTACCTGGTTCCCGCTGGGGCGTTCGGTGTATGACAGCCTGTTTGATACCCGCATGGCCAGCGACGGCGCACAGTACGTCGGGCTGGATAACTTCGCCCGCCTGTTTGCCGATAACGTCTTCTGGCAGTCGCTGGGCAATAACCTGCTCTATATCCTGCTGACGGTGGTGCCCGGGGTGACCCTCGCCCTGCTGCTGGCGGTGGCGCTGAGCGAGAACCATCGCGTCAACCGCTGGCTGCGCACCGCCTTTTTCTTCCCGATGATTATCCCGATGGTCAGCGCCGCCGCGCTGTGGCTGTTTATCTTTATGCCCGGCCTCGGCCTGCTCGACCACTATCTGGCGAAGCTGTTCGGGCCGATGAACAACAACTGGCTGGGGCGCAGCAACAGCGCGCTGCTGGCCCTGGCGCTGATCGGCGTATGGAAGTTTGCCGGCTACTACATGCTGTTTTTCCTCGCCGGGCTGCAGAGCATTCCGGCCTCGACGCGGGAAGCGGCGCTGATGGAGGGGGCTACCCGCACGCAGGTCTTTTTTAAGGTCACGCTGCCGCTGCTGCGCCCGACCCTGAGCTTTGTGATCACCACAGCGCTGATCTACTCCATCACCCAGATCGACCACGTGGCGGTGATGACCCGCGGCGGGCCGGACAACGCCACCACCGTGCTGCTCTATTACATCCAGAATCTCGCCTGGGATACCCACGACCTTGGCAAAGCCTCCGCCGCCACCTTCCTGACCCTGGCCGGGCTGTTCGCCTTCTCGCTGATTAACCTGAAACTGCTGGAGAAAGGAGCCCACTATGAGCGCTGACATCTCGCCGCTGCTGGTCCGCACACCCGCCGCTGCGCGTCCGCTGTGGCTGCGCCTGCGCCGCTCGTCGCCCTTTACGCTTACAGTATTAATGTGCTGCCTGGCGCTGCTGTGGATCAGCCCGTTTATCTGGATGCTGGCCACCTCGTTCAGCGCCACCACCTTCGGGGAAGACATGGCCTCGCTGCTGCCGCGCCTGCCGCTAACCCTCGATAACTTCCGCGACGCCTGGAACAGCGCCGACTGGCTGAGCCTGTACGCCAACACCCTTATCTTCACCTTCGGCACCTTCTGCGTGCAGCTGTTGACCATCACCACCGCCGGGTACGTCTTCGCCTGCCACGAGTTTCGCGGCAAGCAGACGCTGTTTCTCCTGTTCCTGGTGCAGCTGATGATCATGCCGGTGGTGATGATGGTGCCGAACATGCTGACCCTGAAAACCTTCGGCCTGCTCAATACCCTCACCGGGGTGATGATGCCCTACTTCACCTCGGCGTTCGGCGTGTTCCTGATGCGTCAGGCGTTCCTCGCCATCCCGAAAGAGCTGGAGGAGGCGGCGCTGATGGAGGGCTGCCGCTGGTGGCAGGTGTTGTTCCGCGTGCTGCTGCCGATGTCCTGGCCGTCGGTGCTGGCCTTCGCCACCGTCAGCATTACCTACCACTGGAACGAGTACCTGTGGCCGCTGATGATGCTCAACGATCCCGACAAGCAGGTGCTGACCGTCGGGCTGGTCTCCTTCGCCATGGGCGCCGAATCCGGCGGCCAGTGGGGCACCATCGGCGCCGGGACGCTGATGGTCTGCCTGCCGCTGATGCTGGCGTTCATCCTTTTTCAGAAACAGTTCCTGCGGAGCTTCGGCTTCTCCGGGATCAAATAAGGAGTGATTCATGCTGTTAGCGCACATTTCCGATACCCATTTCCGCAGCCGCGGCGAGAAGCTGTACGGCTTTATCGACGTCAACGCCGCCAACGCCGATGTGGTCTCGCAGCTTAACGCGCTGCGCGAGCGCCCGAACGCGGTGGTGGTGAGCGGGGATATCGTCAACTGCGGCCGCCCGGAGGAGTATCAGGTGGCCCGCCAGATCCTCGGCAGCCTGAACTATCCGCTGTATCTGATCCCCGGCAACCACGACGACAAAGCCCATTTTCTGGAGCATCTTCACCCGCTGTGCCCGCAGCTGGGCAACGATCCGCAAAATATGCGCTATGCGGTGGATGATTTCGCCACCCGCCTGCTGTTTATCGATTCCAGCCGCGCCGGCACCTCGAAGGGCTGGCTGACCGACGAGACCATCGGCTGGCTGGAAGCCCAGCTGTTCGAGGGCGGCGACAAACCGGCGACCATCTTTATGCACCACCCGCCTCTGCCGCTGGGCAATGCGCAGATGGACCCGATCGCCTGCGAAAACGGCCACCGTCTGCTGGCGCTGGTGGAGCGTTTCCCGTCGCTGACGCGCATCTTCTGCGGCCATAACCACAGCCTGACCATGACCCAGTATCGCCAGGCGCTGATCTCCACTATCCCTGGTACCGTCCATCAGGTGCCGTACTGCCACGAAGACACCCGGCCCTATTACGACCTCTCCCCGGCTTCATGCCTGATGCACCGCCAGGTCGGCGAGCAGTGGGTGAGCTACCAGCACTCGCTGGCCCACTACGCCGGGCCGTGGTTGTACGACGAAAACATCAGTTGCCCAACGGAAGAGCGCTAACCGCCATGCTCAGTCTGCAAAACATCAGTAAACGTTTCGACGGCAAGCCGGCGCTCAGCGCCCTGTCGCTGGATATTCACGAAGGCGAATTCGTGGTGCTGGTCGGCCCGTCGGGCTGCGGGAAAAGCACCCTGCTGCGCCTGCTTGCCGGGCTGGAGCCGGTTAGCGAAGGCCAAATCTGGCTGCATGATGAGAACATCACCGCCGCCACGCCACGCGAGCGCAACTTCGCGATGATCTTCCAGAACTATGCCCTGTTTCCGCATCTGTCGGTACGCGACAACATTACCTTCGGCATGCAGGTGCGCAAGGAAGAGAAAAGCAGCTGGCAGCCGCGGGTGGACAAAGTGGCGCAGATGCTGCAGCTGGAGGCGCTGCTTGACCGCAAACCGGCGAAGCTCTCCGGCGGCCAGCGCCAGCGGGTGGCGATGGCCCGGGCGATCGTGCGCAATCCGCGGCTGTTCCTGATGGACGAGCCGCTCTCCAACCTCGACGCCCGCCTGCGCAGCGAAGTGCGCGACAGCATTATGGCCCTCCACCAGCAGCTGAAAACCAGCACCATCTATGTGACCCACGACCAGACCGAGGCGATGTCGATGGCCGACCGCATCGTGGTGATGAACGGCGGCCACGTGCAGCAGGTCGGGCGCCCGGAGTATCTGTACGCCAACCCTGCCAACCTGTTCGTCGCCGGGTTTATCGGTTCGCCGGCGATGAACCTGCTGTCGCTACCCTGCGCCAACGGTGAAGTACTGTTGGGAGAACAGCGCCATCCGCTGCCGCCGCGCCACCGGGATCAGACTCGCGTCTGGCTGGGCGTTCGCCCGGAACATATTACCGACCGCGTGGAGGAGGGCCATCTGCGCCTGCCGGCCACCGTTCTGCAACGAGAACTGATGGGAGCCGACTACCTGCTCCACGTCAGCACCCCGATCGGCACCCTGCGCTTTAGCCGCCGCCACCGCGGCACGGTGCCGGAGAAAGGCGAGTCGCTACCGATCGGCTTCTCGCCTGCCGATGTGCATCTTTTTCATGCTGAGACCCAGCATAATTTACTGATGGAGTGTAATCATGTTTAAACCTCTTACGGTAGTCGCGGTTGGCCTCAGTCTTGCCCTGAGCGGCGCGGCGCTGGCAAAAGAGAAAATAGACTTCATGTTCCCGGCGCCGGTGGACGGCAAGCTGACCATGGAGATGACCCGCGTCATTAAGCAATTCAACGACTCGCAGCAGGATGTCGAAGTGCGCGGCATCTTCACTGGCAACTACGACACCACCAAGATCAAAGCCGAATCGGCGCAGAAGGCCGGCCAGCCGCCGGCGCTGGTGATCATGTCCGCCAACTTCACCACCGATCTGGCGCTGAAGGATGAGATCCTGCCGATGGACGAGCTGTTTAAATATGGCGATCAAAAGGCTGGCGATTTTCTGCAAAAGGAATTCTGGCCCGCGATGCATAAGAACGCCCAGGTGATGGGCACCACCTATGCGATCCCGTTCCATAACTCGACGCCGATCCTCTACTACAACAAGACGATGTTCGATCGGGCCGGGATCAAACAGCCGCCGCAGACCTGGGCCGAGCTGCTGGCTGATGCCAAAAAGCTGACCGACGAGAGCAAAGGCCAGTGGGGGATCATGCTGCCGTCGACCAACGACGACTACGGCGGCTGGATCTTCTCGGCGCTGGTACGCGCCAACGGCGGGAAATACTTTAACGAAGACTATCCTGGCGAGGTCTATTACAACTCGCCGACCGCCATCGGCGCCCTGCGCTTCTGGCAGGATCTGATCTACAAGGACAAGGTGATGCCGTCCGGGGTGCTGAACTCGAAGCAGATCAGCGCCGCGTTCTTCTCCGGCAAGCTCGGGATGGCGATGCTCAGCACCGGCGCGCTGGGCTTTATGCGCGAAAATAGCAAAGATTTTGAGCTTGGGGTGGCGATGCTGCCGGCCAAAGAGCAGCGCGCGGTGCCGATCGGCGGCGCCAGCCTGGTGAGCTTTAAAGGCATCAGCGATGCGCAGAAGAAAGCGGCGTATCAGTTCCTGACCTATCTGGTGAGCCCCGACGTGAACGGCGCGTGGAGCCGCTTTACCGGCTACTTCTCGCCGCGCAAGGCGTCATACGATACGCCAGAGATGAAGGCCTATCTGCAGCAGGATCCGCGGGCGGCGATCGCCCTTGAGCAGCTGAAGTACGCCCATCCGTGGTACTCCACCTGGGAGACCGTTGCGGTACGTAAGGCGATGGAGAACCAGCTGGCGGCGGTGGTTAACGATGCCAAAGTGACGCCGGAAGCGGCGGTGCAGGCGGCGCAGAAGGAAGCCGACGCGCTGATGAAACCTTATGTGGATAAGACCGCGCTGGCGGAAGTGAAGTGACGCTTTACCCGTCATCGTCACCCTCACCCTGGCCCTCTCCCTGAGGGAGGGGGGACGGTACGGCGCTGTGGTTAAGCCCTGGGCCCGGGAGAGGGAACTGTCCGGCGCCGTGGTTGAGCCCTGGGTCCGGTTGAGAAAGGAAAAAAGCAGGCCATACCCGGTATGGCCTGAAAATGTCACAACGATTAGATCCCTGCCGTTTCGCGAATATATTTGCGCGCTTTGACGGCGTATTCGAAAGGATTGGCCAGGGCAGGATCCTGCTCGGCTTCCACCACCATCCAGCCTTTATAGCCAAAGTCGTCCAGCAGCTTGAACACCGGACGGAAATCGATCACCCCGTCGCCCGGGACGGTGAAGGTGCCTTTTTTCACGCCGTCGAGGAACGACAGGCCGTCGCGGCGCACCTGGTCGATCACCGGCGGACGGACGTCTTTCAGGTGAACGTGGTTGATGCGCGGCAGATACTTTTTGAGGATCGCCAGCATCGGCGCTTCGCCGCCTTCGGAATACCAGGCGTGGCCGGTGTCGAACAGCAGGAAGACGCGCTCGTCCACCAGCGACATAAACTTGTCGATTTCCGCAGTGGTCTGGATGCCGGTGCCCATGTGGTGGTGCAGACAGACCTGCATCCCCTTCTCCGCCGCCAGGCGACCGAGGGTGTTATAGCCTTCCGCTACCCGCTGCCACTCTTCGTCGCTGAAGCACGGCTTCGCATCGCCGAGGATCGGTTTATCCAGCCCCTGGATGCTGCCGCTCTGCTCGGAGCAGCCAATCACTTTCGCGCCCATCGCATGAAGGAAGTTCATGTGATTGACGAATTCATCAATGGTTTTTTCCCGCTGGCCGTTGGCGAAAAAGGTGCTGAACCAGGCGTTGCAGATCTGAATGCCGCGGATGTCCAGCATCGGCTTGAGGACCGCCGGGTCGCGCGGATATTTGCTGCCGACTTCGCTGCCGGTAAAGCCGGCCAGCGCCATTTCGCTGACGATCTGCTGGAAGGTGTTTTCGCTGCCGAGCTCCGGCATATCATCGTTAGTCCAGCCGATCGGGGCGATAGCCAGTTTGACGTTATCTTTGTTCATAGTAGGGCTCCTGCCGCTGCGCCTTAGCGGCGCAGCAATTCACGTTCAATGAGTTCACGGGTTTCCACTGCCTGGTATTTCATTTTTTCCGGGTAGCCAAACAGCGAGGTGGCGACAATCGGCTCCCCGCCGACCTTGAAGGTCTGCTCGGCGAATTTCATTTCGCGCAGGGTGCGGAACAGCGCGTCGAAATCCACATCCCCTTCCCCGACGCCTACGTGCTGGTGCACCACGGCATCCACGCCCGGTGGGTTAACGATATAGCGGCAATGTTTCGTATGATTGCGGGTGTCCGCAATCAGGACATGGGAGAGATCGCTCCCGGCATAGCGCAGCATGCTCGCCACATCGCCGACGCCTTTGTCGTAGAAAAAGGTGTGCGGCACGCTGTAGACGTACTTCACGTTATCGCTGCGGAACGACTTCACGATATCGACGGTTTCATTGTTCTCTTCGCAGAAATCCCAGGGATGCGCCTGGATCTCCACGCGGATGCCTTCCCGCTCAAAAATCGGCAACAGCTCTTCCATCGAGCGATAGAACATTTCATCGCAGATCTCAGGCTGATTCGGATCGCCGGAGAACTCGGTGTTGATCACCTGAACGCCCATCTCCACCGCAATTTCCACCAGCCGTTTCCAGTTTTTCACCGCCGCCTGACGGCGCAGTTCGTCCGGGCCGGACCAGCGGTAGACGCAGATAAACGACGATAGCTCAAGGCCGGTATCGCGCAGCGCCTGCTTGTACTCCGCCATGATCTCCCGGCTGGCGCGCGGGTGCTTGTAGAACGGGTTAATCTGCGGGTGCGGCGACTGTTCAATGTACTTGTAGCCCCACTCCGCTACCTGATGGACCATGCGGGTGATCCCGAGGTCCTTAATCACATCCACATCAAAGGCAATTTTCATCGTCGTTACCTGTGCAAAGAAGTTCCGTCAGCAAAACGTGCTTAACGTTTATAGAATGCCGGGCACTCAGGCAGCGTCACTTCAACCGGCTCGCTGGTTCCCTGCGCTTTAATGCAGGCGTCCGCCGCCACCGACGCCGCGTAGCCGTCCCAGGCCGAGGGGCCGTGCAGCTGGCCGGCTTTGACGTCGTTGATAAAGGCCTGCAGCTCGACGTCGTAGGCTTTGATAAAGCGGTCTTTCCAGTCGGTGAGAATGGCGGTCGACAGGCTGGCGGACTTGCGCATCTGGACGGCAGACGGCTCCGGCAGACGGGCAATCCCGGTCTCGCCGACCACTTCGCACTGGATGTCATACCCGTACTGGCAGTTCACGAACACTTCGACGTCGATCAGGGTGCCTTTTTTGGTTTCAAAGGAGACGATCTGCGGATCTTTCAGGCGCGCATGGGTGTGCGAGGTGGAGCGCGGGA
This sequence comes from Klebsiella sp. Q2, assembly GCF_009900705.1. Classification (NCBI taxonomy): domain Bacteria; kingdom Pseudomonadati; phylum Pseudomonadota; class Gammaproteobacteria; order Enterobacterales; family Enterobacteriaceae; genus Klebsiella; species Klebsiella sp. Q2. Next base: position 31,480 of record NZ_JAAABE010000007.1, read on the forward strand.
AGCGCACCTGCACGGAACGGTAGTCATCGTTCAGCAGCCAGCGCAGCACGTCCAGCTCGTGGATCAGGGTGTTAGTGATCGCCATATCGGTGGTGTAGTTCTCGCCGACCGACTGGTTGCGGTGGGCGCAGCGCAGCATCAGCGGCGCGCCGATATCGCCATCGTCGATCACTTTTTTCAGCGCCAGATAGCCTTCGTCGTATGGGCGCATAAAACCTACCTGCACCAGGCGACGGCCGGCCTTCATTTCGGCATCGACGATGCGGCGGCAGCCTTCCGCAGACATCGCCAGCGGTTTTTCGCAGAACACTGGCTTACCGGCGGCGATGGCGGCCAGGGTGTACTCTTCGTGGGTCGGGTCCCAGGAGGTGACCAGGATGGCATCGACATCGCTGGCGTTAATCACGTCGTGGCCGTCGGCGTAGACTTCCGCCTGCACGCCCGGCAGCGCGACCGCCGCGCGGGCGTTGTCGGCATTGATATCAGACACCGCCACAACGGTGGCGCCCTGCAGAACCTGGGTGCAGCGACGGATGTGTTCTTTACCGATAGCGCCAGCGCCGATGACACCTAATTTGAGCGACATAATGGTTTTCTCCGTAAGTCTGTAGGATTCAGGGTGGATGTTCGTTTTAGTAATCACGCGCCTGGGCGCGTTTTTCATTAATCATTTGCGCAACTTTGCGGATCCGCTCAGAGAGCGCCGTCTGGGCGACCCCAACGTTCCACCAGCTGCCGTATTTGTGCACCATGGTCTTCGGCAGCACTTTAATATCAATCAGGGTGCTGACCGTTTCGCGACGGGCGGCGTCCAGCGCGTGGCGCAGTTCGTCCAGGGTGGTGACGCGCCAGGTTTTGCAACCGTAGCCGGCGGCGATGGTGGCGAAGTCCACCGGCACCAGGCCGCCCTGCAGCTGGCCGGTTTCCGGCTGGCGGTAACGGAACTCGGTGCCGAAGCTGTCCATCCCGTGCTCCATCTGCAGGTTGTTGATGCAGCCGTTGGCCATGTTGTCGAACAGCACGACGTTGATCTTCGCCCGCTCCTGCAGAGAGGTGACCAGTTCAGAGTGGAGCATCATGAACGAGCCATCGCCGACCAGGGAGTAGACTTCGCTCTGCGGCTGCGCCAGCTTCACGCCCAGCGCGGCGTTGACCTCATATCCCATGCAGGAGTAGCCGTACTCCACGTGGTAGGTGTTTTCCGCGCGGTTGCGCCAGACGCGCTGCAGATCGCCAGGCAGGCTGCCCGCCGCCGCGACGATCACCGCCTCGGCCGGCAGCGTTTCATTCAGTACCCCAAGGACGCTGCTCTGGGTCAGGGTGGAGTCGGTGATCTGGCGGAATTCGCGATACACTGATTCGCGATCGAGATGATCGTCGATCTCCGGGACAAAGGATTTCTCCTGCCACACCGCCTGGTAGACGCGCTGGGTCTCTTTTAACTGACGGCTCTGCACGCTCTCGATCTGCGCGCCCCAGCCGGCCTGCCAGCCGCTGTCCGCCAGCGCCGCGTCGAGGGCGGTCATCGCTTCCCGGGCGTCCGCCAGCATGGCAATGCCGTCCAGCTTCCAGGCGTCGAAGTTGCTGACGTTAATATTCAGGAAACGCACCTCCGGGTGCTGGAAAATCCATTTCGAGGCGGTGGTAAAATCGCTGAAGCGGGTGCCGACGCCGATCACCAGGTCGGCCTCTTTCGCCAGCAGGTTCGCCGCCAGACAGCCCGTCTCGCCGACGCCGCCGACGTTCAGGGGGTGAGAAGAGACCACCGTCCCCTTCCCGGCCTGGGTTTCGGCGAAGGGCACCCCGTAGCGCTCGGCGAAACGGGACAGCGCTTCGCCCGCGCCGGAGTATTTCACCCCACCGCCGCAGACGATCAGCGGTTTACGGCTGGCTTTGATGGCCGCCACGGCGTCCGCCAGCTGCGCGGCGCTGGCCGGGCGGCGGTCAAGACGGTGCACCCGGCGCGCAAAGAAGGATTCCGGGTAGTCCCAGGCTTCGCCCTGCACGTCCTGCGGCAGGCACAGCGTCACCGCGCCGGTTTCCGCCGGGTCGGTCAGGACGCGCATGGCGTTGATGCAGGCGCTCATCAGCTGTTCCGGGCGGGTAATGCGGTCCCAGTATTTGCTGACTGCGCGGAAAGCGTCATTGGTGCTGATGCTGAGATCGTAGCTCTGTTCAATCTGCTGGAGCACCGGGTCCGGCTGGCGGGTGGCGAAGACATCGCCCGGCAGCAGCAGCAGCGGAATGCGGTTGGCGCTGGCGGTGCCGGCGGCGGTGATCATGTTGGCCGCCCCCGGACCGATGGAGGAGGTGCAGGCGATAATCTGCCGGCGCAAGGCCTGGCGGGCAAAACCGGTGGCCGCGTGGGCCATCCCCTGCTCGTTGCGCCCCTGATAGACGCGCATGTCGCCGCTGTCCTGCTCCAGCGCCTGCCCCAGCCCCAGGACGTTGCCATGGCCGAATATCGCGAAAATGCCTTTCACGAACTTCAGCTCTACGCCATCCACTTCCAGGTACTGGTTATCGAGGAACTTCACCAGCGCCTGCGCCGTTGTCAGTCTCAGTTTGCCCATGATGCACAATCCTTATTGTTCAGTATTTGTGTGTGGCGTCGCGCCGATGCCGCCGGGGCCGTCGTTCACGTCACTGGAATACCTGTGGATTATAGGCAAACATTTTTTTCATTAAATACAAATACAGAAGAAATATTTCATTTTGCGAGAAGGATCAAACTCTCTACCCATTTCATACGTTTCACTTACATTCCTGACACGTTTTCGGGCCCTTTTTTGCCGCAGCACACGGCAATATCCCCTTAAAAATCATAGGTAAATGGATGTCGTGTGGCGTTTCATTTCCTCCCGGGTCAACAGTGGGGACGATCCGCGCTCACGCGAGGCTCAGTGCGGCAGAGTGGTAGATCCCTCACACTTTTGGTTTTTTAATTTCGAACGAGTTTGCAAATGAAATATTTATTTCTCAAACTAAGGGTAACCAATAACCCTCAGGCTGTTCACGGAGTCGACGTCGGGATCCCGACCCTTCCAGGCAGCAGACACCAAAAAGGAAATCCTAGCTATGAATGCAGCAGTAAAGCGGCTCGACGTCATCTGTATAGGTCGGGTGGCCGTCGACCTCTATGCCCAGCAGATCGGTTCGCGGCTAGAAGACGTTGCCAGTTTCTCGAAATATCTGGGCGGCTCCTCCGGCAACGTGGCCTTTGGCACCGCGATTCAGGGGCTGAAATCGGCCATGCTGGCGCGCGTTGGCGATGAACACAACGGCCGTTTCCTGCGTGAAACGCTCAACCGCGCCGGGGTGGATACTGAGTATCTGATTACCGACAAATCCCGCCTGACCGCGCTGGTGATGCTGGGGATCAAGGATCAGGAGACTTTCCCTCTGATTTTCTACCGCGATAACTGCGCCGATATGGCCTTAACGCCTGACGACATCAGCGAGGAGTATATTGCCTCCTCCCGGGCGCTGGCGGTGACCGGCACCCATCTGTCGCACGCCAACACCCGCGCCGCGGTGCTGAAGGCGCTGGAGTACGCCCGCCGTCACGGCCTGCGTACCGCGCTGGATATCGATTACCGTCCGGTGCTGTGGGGACTCACCTCGCTCGGCGATGGCGAAACCCGTTTCATTGAGTCCGGGCCGGTCACCAGCCAGCTGCAGGAAGTGCTGCATCTGTTCGATTTGGTGGTGGGAACCGAAGAAGAGTTTCATATTGCCGGGGGCAGCACCGATACCCTGACCGCGCTCAAAAATGTGCGCCATGCCACCAAAGCCACCCTCGTCTGCAAGCGCGGGCCGATGGGCTGCGTGGTGCTGGAAGGCGACATCCCGGACAGCTGGGACCAGGTGCCGCTGCAGCAGGGCGTGCGCGTGGAGGTGCTCAACGTGCTGGGCGCCGGAGATGCCTTTATGTCGGGCCTGCTGCGCGGCTGGCTTAACGACGAGGGCTGGGAGCAGGCTTGCCGTTATGCCAACGCCTGCGGGGCGCTGGTGGTCTCCCGCCACGGCTGTGCGCCGGCGATGCCGACCAAAGTCGAACTCGATGACTACCTGCAGCGCGCCGAATCGGTGCCGCGCCCGGACGTCGACGAGCGCCTCAACCACCTGCACCGGGTGACCAGCCGCCGCCAGCAGTGGCCGGAGCTGTGCATTTTCGCCTTCGACCATCGCAAACAGCTGGCCGATCTGGCGCGGGAGGCCGGGCGCGATGAAGCCTGCATTCCGCAGCTCAAGCTGCTGTTGTTGGCCGCGGCCGAAGCGGCGGCGCAGGAGGCGGGTCTTGACCAGCGCAGCGGTATTCTGGCCGACGGCACCTACGGCCAGCGTGCGCTGAACGCCATTACCGGCAAGGGCTGGTGGATCGGGCGCCCTATCGAACTGCCCAGCTCGCGACCGCTGCGTCTGGAGCATGGCAACATCGGCTCGCAGCTGATCGAGTGGCCGCTGGAGCATGTCGTCAAATGTCTGGTCTTCTATCACCCGGACGACCCGGCGGCGCTGCGTGCAGAGCAGGACGCCCTGCTGCTCGAGGTGTGGCAGGCCTGTAACAAGTCAGGCCATGAATTGCTGCTGGAGGTGATCCTGCCGGAAAATGGCCCGGACAAAGACGAGCGCCATTACCACACCATGCTGGAACACTTCTATCAGCTGGGGATCAAGCCGGACTGGTGGAAGCTGCCGCCGCTCTCCAGCGCCAGCTGGCAGCAGATCACCGCCCTTATCGAGCGCGAAGATCCGTGGAGCCGCGGGATCCTGATCCTCGGCCTCGACGCGCCTTCCGACAAACTGCGCGCCGGTTTCGCCGAAGCGGCCGCACACCCGATGATCAAAGGTTTCGCCGTCGGGCGCACCATCTTTGGCCAGCCGTCGCGGCGCTGGATGCAGGGTGAGCTCAGCGATGAGGCCCTGATAGAGGAAGTGAAACGCAACTACCTGACGCTTATTGGCTACTGGCGCGAAGCCCGCCGCTGATCCCCCGACGCCCGTCTCCGTCACCTTGCGGAGCGGGCGTTTTTCTGTTTCTTCGTGAAATGAATCGCGTATTTCGTCGCAATAAATGAAAAATTCGCTTCATTTGGTACACTGGAAGCCATATTCCTTCCATTTTCTCAGAGCGCACTCTATGGCCAATAACCCAACACAGCTGACCATCCTGCAGGATGAAATCAGGCGTCGCTACGATACGTTAAGCAAACGCCTGAAACAGGTCGCCCGCTATATCCTTGATAACAGCAATAGCGTGGCTTTCGATACCGTGGCCTCCATTGCGCAACAGGCGGACGTTCCCCCTTCCACGTTGATTCGTTTTGCCAACGCCTTCGGCTTCAGCGGCTTTAACGAAATGAAACAGATGTTCAAGCAGCATTTGATGGAAGAGACCGCCAACTATACCGAGCGCGCCCGTCTGTTCCGCCAGACCACCAGCGATGAGTCCAGCCCGCCGGAAACGCCGACGGAAATCCTCAATATGTTCACGATGGTGAACAACCAGGCGCTGCAGCAGCTGGCGATGCAGACCTCCAGCGATGAGCTGGAGCGCGCGGTGGCCCTGCTGGGCGAGGCGGAAAATATTTACGTCATTGGCCTGCGCCGGTCGTTCAGCGTCGCCTCCTATCTGACCTATGCGCTGCGCCACCTCGATCGCAAAGCCTTTCTGATCGACGGCCTCGGCGGCATGTTCACCGAGCAGCTGAGTCTGGTCGGCCCGAAAGACGTGGTGGTGGCGGTGAGCTTCTCGCCGTACGCTCGGGAAGTGGTCGAGCTGGTGGAGCTGGGCGCGCAGCGCAAAGCGCGGCAGATCGCCATTACCGACAGCCAGGTCAGCCCGCTGGCGGCCTTCAGCGATGTCTGCTTTGTGGTGCGGGAAGCGCAGGTGGATGGCTTCCGCTCGCAGGTTGCTTCGCTGTGCCTGGCCCAGACGCTGGCGGTCTCGCTGGCGCTGAACAGCAGTCAGGAGTCTGAGGCCAAGCAGAAGGCGTGAAATAAGCCGCCTGGCGTTAGTTGCCCGGCGGAGTAGCATAAGCCTGTGGGAGGCGCCGGTAGGCCGGGCAAGGCATTTATGCCGCCATCCGACACAAAGGCGGGTATGGCGCCGGAGGTGTCCTGCCCGGCGGCGCTGCGCTTGCCGGGCCTGGGGTATGTGCGCCTGCGGGTCGCCGTAGAGACTGTTATCGGTTTGCAACTTTCCCGGCCAGACAATGCGTTTATCACGTGTAACTTCAGCGAAATTTGCGCTCCCGGTTAATCGTCTGCGTTATGCCTGGCATGGCGCAGGGAGCGCACAGGGGGCGGCCAGTCGCCGCCGCCCCCTGTACCCCCGGGCTCCGGCCAGCAAAATCGCCGCTGCGCGGTCCCTTCGACTTATCCCTGCAGGCTTCGGGTCGGGCCGAGGCAGCGTCCCTGCAAAACACGGCCCTCAGCCCGCATCCATGCGGGCTGCCCCGGCCTTCCGGGAACGTCTCAGCGATTTTGAGGCCGTCAGCACCGGCAGTTTCAGTCGCGCAAGTGGGTAAATCAAGGACAGGTCGCACGAACCCTGTAGGCCGGATAAGCGTAGCGCCATCCGGCACAGTCACGGGTACGGTGCCTGACGGCCCGGCAACGCTGCGCTTGCCGGGCCAGGGAGTGGGATTCCGCGGAGCCTTTCGCTAAAAAACACCCGCAGCCTCAAACAACAAGGCCGGTTAGCATCGCTAACCGGCCTTTTTTATCGGCGTCTGCGCGTCACGTTAGTCGTGGCGCGGATATTCCGGCGTGTTGATCCAGGCGTGGTCCTCTTCCCAGGTGAACAGCCATTTCCGATCCGGCCCGGCCATGACGTTCAGATAGTAGCTGTCGTAACCGGCAATCGCCGCCACCGGATGGTAACCGCGCGGCACCATCACCACATCGTGGTTATAGGGCGCCATGCAGGCGTCCAGGCTGCGGTCGTCGGTGTAGACCCGCTGGAAGGCAAAGCCCTGCGGCGGATCGAAGCGGTGATAGTAGGTCTCTTCCAGTTGCGTTTCTTTGCCCGGCTGGGCGGTATCGTGCTTATGCGACGGCCACGAGCTGGTGGCCCCTTCGTCGGTGTAGACTTCCACCACCAGCAGGCAATCCGCCTCGGCGCTGTCCGGCAGAATATTATGCACCCGACGCTGGTTGCGCCCTTTCCCACGATGCTCGACGCCGACATCTTCCGGCCGAATAAGGCGTGCCGGGAAGCTGCCTTTGCCCGGCGCGCTACACACCGCCAGCTCCAGATCGGAATCGGCGGTCACCTCGACCCGATCCTGCGGCGGCACGTACACCGACCACGGCGGGGTGCGTTCAAACGGCGACATCCGTTTACCGAGATTCGGGAAATCGGCCTGCTGCGTTTTCACCGACGCCAGGCCGGCGACCAGCACCAGGCACAGCTCGCGGTCGCCGCTCTCCAGCGTCACGGTCTGCCCTTTTTTCAACATCCAGACATCAAAGCCGATATAGCGCCAACCGGCGCTTTGCGGCGTAATATGCTGGATCTGTCCCTCTTTTCGCGATTTAGCCAGTAACGACATGGCGCTCTCCTTCGCCGATTAACCTAACGTCGGCATGCTGAATTCAGATACGGTCTGCTGCCCTGCCGGCCAGCGTACGGTGGCGGTCTTCATGCGCGTGTAGAAGCGCACGCCGTCCGGCCCGTGAACGTTCAGCGCCCCGAACACTGAGCGCTTCCAGCCGCCGAAGCTGTGGAACGCCATCGGCACCGGGACCGGCACGTTCACCCCGGCCATCCCCGCCTGCACGTCGTGGACGAATTCACGCGCGGTGTGGCCGTTGCTGGTGAAGACGGCGCTGCCGTTGCCAAACTCGTGGCTGTTGACCAGCTCGAGGGCGCTGTCATAGTCCGCCGCGCGCACAATCCCCAGCACCGGGCCAAAGATCTCTTCGCGCCAGATGGTCATCTCCGGGGTGACGTGATCGAACAGGGTGCCGCCGACATAATAGCCCGCGTCGTAACCCGGCACGCGCAGTTTGCGGCCATCGACCACCAGTTTTGCCCCTTCGCTTTCGCCTTTATCAATATAGCCGAGGACTTTTTTCTGGTGAGTATCAGAAACCACCGGCCCCATCTCGTTCTCTTCCTGGCCGCGCATGCAGCCCGGGCCCACTTTCAGCGCTTCCACCAACGGCTTCAGGCGGGCGATCAGTTTGTCGGCGGTTTCATCTCCCACCGCGACCACCACCGGCAGCGCCATGCAGCGCTCGCCCGCGGAACCGAAGGCGCCGCCCATAATGGCGTTAACGGTGGCGTCGAGATCGGCATCCGGCATCACTATCGCGTGGTTTTTGGCAGCGCCAAAGGCCTGCACGCGCTTGCCGTGGGCGCTGGCGGTCTTATAGATATACTCCGCCACGCCGGAGGAGCCAACGAAGCTCACTGCCGCAATGCGCGGGTCAGTGTACAGCTGCTCGGCATCTTCATTGCTGCAGTGCACGACGTTAAACACGCCGTCCGGCAGACCGGCCTCTTTCAGCAGCTCTGCCAGACGCACGGCGGCCGTCGGCGCCAGCGCCGGCGGTTTGAGGACGAAGCTGTTGCCGCAGGCCAGCGCCAGCGGGAACATCCACATCGGCACCATCGCCGGGAAGTTGAACGGGGTGATCCCGGCCACCACGCCCAGCGGCTGCATCAGCGAATAGCTGTCGACGCCGGTGCCGACGTCAGAAGAGTATTCACCTTTAATCAGGTGCGGGATCCCGCAGGCGAATTCGACCACTTCCATGCCGCGGGTCAGCTCGCCCAGCGCATCCGACCACACTTTGCCGTGCTCGCTGACGATGATCCCCGCCAGCTCTTCCACGTGCTGCTCCAGCAGCATTTTGAAGTTGAACAGCACGCGGGCGCGGCGCAGCGGCGTGGTACGGGACCAGCTGTCAAACGCATCGCGAGCAACCTGAATCGCCTCAGAGACTTCCTGCGCGGTCGATACCGTGACTTCGCGCACCGCTTTGCCCGTCGCCGGATCGTACACCGGCATCGTTTCGTTGCTGCTGCTGATAACGGTTTTCCCGCCAATAAAGTTTCCTGTGATCGTCATGTTCTCGCCTCATAGTGAAGAGGGCCAGCGCACACCGGCCCGTCGCTGATTCTGCTGTGCTATAACCGTAGTAAAATGAAATTTATATTTCAACATTGTTGTGAAATGAAATTTCATTTTGGTGATAACAGTCGCATTTTGCGCTCACGCATCGCTTACACGCTTCCCCCATCGAGCCGCGCCGCCTCGTGATGCCAGGCTCCCCGTCCCGGTCGCTCCCGCCGCGGCGGCCGGGAATATTTTGCGAGGCAGCTCAAACAATCATCATTTTCATTCTTGCTTATTTTGGAATAAACGTTTTGACTGTTAGCCAATTGAACGAACCTACCCCTCTTCCGTCAGGAGTGTCCTATGGCCATCGCAATGCAACGTTTTTGTATTAACCGCAAAATCGCGCCAGCGCTCAGCATTGAAGCGTTTTTCCGTCTGGTGAACCGTCTGGGCCTGAATAAAGTCGAGCTGCGCAACGATTTACCCAGCGGGAAGGTGACCGACGATTTAAGCCATCAGCAGGTGCGCGAGCTGGCGGCGCGTTATCACATCGAGATCCTGACGATTAACGCGGTCTATCCCTTTAACCGCCGTAGCGAAGAGGTGCGGCAGCTGACCGAGTCGCTGCTGAAAGAGGCTCAGGCCATCGGCGCCAAATCGCTGGTGCTCTGCCCGCTCAACGACGGCAGCGAGGTGCCGGCCAGCGACACCCTGGGCGCCCTGCGCGATCTGGCCCCGCTGTTCGCCTTCTACGGCATCCACGGCCTGGTGGAGCCGCTGGGCTTCCCGCAAAGCTCGCTGCGATCGGCGCACCAGGCGCAGACGCTGATCCATGACGCGCGCGTGCCGTTTAAGCTGCTGATCGACACCTTCCATCACCATCTCTACCCGCAGGCGGCGGACGAGTTCAGTCAGGTGGAGGTAGCGGACATCGGGCTGGTCCACCTTTCCGGAGTGGACGATACCCGTCCGCGCGAGCAGCTCACCGATGCCGAGCGCATCATGCTGACGCCGCAGGATCGTCTCGGCACCTGCGAGCAGGTTAAGGCCCTGGAAGCCCGCGGCTATCAGGGGATATACGCTTTTGAACCCTTCGCTCCCGAGCTGGCGCAGTGGAGCGAAGCGGATATCGAGCGCGAAATTGAGCAGAGCATCGCGCTTATCCAACGCCACTGCGCCTGAGGCCTCTCGCGACAGCGTGCGCGGCGCGTGACGATTTCCCCAACGCCGGACGACGAGGTTGCCTATAATCGTCGCAGGATAAATGGAGGAATCGATCATGAGCTCACCCCTGTTGATTGCGCGCACGCTGGATAACACGCTCTATTTGCTGCCCGCCATGGCCAACCGCCATGGGCTGATCACCGGTGCGACCGGCACCGGTAAAACCGTCACCCTGCAAAAGCTGGCTGAGTCGTTTTCGGAGATTGGCGTGCCGGTATTTATGGCGGACGTCAAGGGCGACCTGACCGGCATTGCCGCCGCGGGGCAGAGCTCAGAGAAACTGCAGGCGCGGCTGGAGAAGATCGGCGTCAGCGACTGGGAGGCGCACGCCAACCCGGTGGTGCTCTGGGATATCTTTGGCGAAAAGGGCCACCCGGTGCGGGCGACGGTCTCCGATCTTGGCCCCCTGCTGCTGGCGCGCCTGCTCAATCTCAATGAGGTGCAGAGCGGCGTGCTGAACATTATTTTCCGCATCGCGGACGACCGCGGCCTGCTGCTGCTCGACTTCAAAGATCTCCGCGCCATCACCCAGTTTATCGGCGACAACGCCAAATCTTTCCAGAATCAGTACGGCAATATCAGCAGCGCCTCGGTCGGCGCCATCCAGCGCGGGCTGTTGACCCTGGAGCAACAGGGCGCCGGGCACTTCTTCGGCGAGCCGATGCTGGATATTGCCGACTGGATGCGCGTCGATGCCAGTGGCAAAGGGGTGATCAATATCCTCAGCGCTGAAAGGCTCTACCAGATGCCGAAGCTCTACGCCGCCAGCCTGCTGTGGATGCTCTCCGAGCTGTACGAGCGCCTACCGGAGGCGGGCGATCTCGACAAGCCCAAACTGGTGTTCTTCTTCGATGAGGCGCATCTGCTGTTCAACGATGCGCCGCAGGTGCTGCTGGATAAAATCGAACAGGTGATCCGTCTTATCCGCTCCAAGGGCGTCGGCGTCTATTTTGTCTCGCAGAACCCGGCGGATATTCCCGACGCTGTGCTCGGCCAGTTGGGCAACCGTGTGCAGCACGCGCTGCGCGCCTTTACGCCGAAGGATCAGAAAGCGGTGAAAACCGCCGCCCAGACCATGCGCGCCAACCCGGCCTTCAGTACCGAACAGGCGATCCAGGAGCTGGGCACCGGCGAGGCGCTGATCTCCTTCCTCGATGAGAAAGGCAGTCCGTCGGTGGTCGAGCGGGCGATGGTTATCGCCCCCTGCTCGCGGATGGGGCCGGTAAGCGATGACGAGCGCAATGGCCTGCTGAATCACTCGCCGCTGTACGGCAAGTATGAAGAGGAGGTGGACCGCGAGTCGGCCTTCGAGATGCTGCAGCAAGGGGTGCAGGTCACTACCGAGCAGCAGTCGGCTCCGCCGGCGAAGGGTCAGCAGAGCGGAGAAGACGACGGGCTGCTCGGCGGCCTGAAAGATATCCTGTTCGGCAGCACCGGCCCGCGCGGCGGCAAACGCGACGGTATCGTGCAGACCGCGGCGAAAAGCGCAGTTCGCCAGGTCACCAATCAGATCGTCCGCGGCATGCTGGGCAGCCTGCTGGGCGGACGCAAGCGCTAAAAAAAAGCCCCCTCATCAATGAGGGGGCTTAGGTTTCAGACTTACCCGCTAGGCCTTACGCATCATCAGCCAGAGGCTTATCAGGAAGAAGCTGGCGCTTGGCAACAGCGCGCCGATGATCGGCGGTATGCCGTACACCAGGGTCAGCGGGCCGAAAATCTGATCCAGCACGTAGAAGATAAAGCCGAAGCTAATCCCCGTCACTACCCGGACGCCCATCGGCACGCTACGCAGTGGGCCAAAGATAAACGACAGCGCCATCAGCATCATCACCGCCACTGACAGCGGCTGGAAGATTTTGCTCCACATATTGAGCTGGTAGCGTCCCGGATCCTGACCGCTGGATTTCAGGTATTTCACATAGTTGTGCAGCCCGCTGATCGACAGCGCATCCGGATCCAGGGCAACCACGCCGAGCTTGTCCGGCGTCAGGTTGGTTTTCCAGGTACCGCTCACCATCTGCGACCCGGTCACCTGCTTCGGATCGGTCAGATCGGATTCATCCACCTGCGACAGGCGCCACACTTTATTCTCGCTATCGAATTTTGCCGAGGCGGCATAGCGCACCGACTGTAAACGACGCTCCGGGTTGAAGGCATAAATGCTGACGCCCCCCAGCTCATCGTTACCTTTCACCCGTTCGATATAGACAAAGTTATGGCCATCTTTCGCCCACAGCCCCTGCTGGGTGGAAAGTAGCGAACCGCCGTACATCTGCTGGGCGCGGTAGTTGCGCGCCATCTGTTCGCCCTGCGGCGCCACCCACTCGCCGATCGCCATGGTCAGCAGCACCAGCGGGATAGCGGTTTTCATCACCGCCAGCGCCACCTGCAGCCGGGTGAAACCGGACGCCTGCATCACCACCAGCTCGCTGCGCTGGGCCAGCATCCCCAGCCCCAGCAGCGCGCCAAGCAGCGCCGCCATTGGGAAGAAGATCTGGATGTCTTTCGGCACGCTGAGGATGGTATAGAGGCCGGCGCCCAGCGCGTCGTAACTGCCCTGCCCGGACTTTTTCAGCTGATCGACAAACTTGATAATGCCGGAGAGCGACACCAGCATGAACAGCGTCATCATGATGGTGTTGAAAATCGTCTTACCGATATAACGGTCAAGTACGCCAAACGCCTGCATCAGGCCGCTCCTTTATTAAAACGGGCGCGGAAGCGGCGCATCGGCACCGTGTCCCACAGGTTTAACAGCACCGCCAGCGCAAAATAGAGCAGGTTGATCGCCCACATCCAGATAGCCGGGTCCATTTTGCCTTTGCCGCCGTTCGACTTAATCGAGGTCTGCAGCAGGAAGAACACCAGGTAGAGCAGCATCGCCGGCAGCATCGACAGCACGCGGCCCTGCCGCGGGTTCACCACGCTGAGGGGCACCACCATCAGCGCCATAATGAAGACCGTCGCCACCAGCGTGAAGCGCCAGTGCAGTTCGGCGCGCGCGCGGTCGGTGTGGGTCTGCCACAGAGTGCGCATATCCATCTGTTCGGTGTCGTCCGGATCGGAGGTCACCGCCTGGTGGCCGATAATGGCCTGATAGTTATTGAAATCGGTAATGCGGAAATCGCGCAGCATCGCGGTGCCTTCAAAGCGGGTGCCCTTGTTGAGGGTCACCACCTGCGAACCGTCTTTCTGCTGCGACAGCTCGCCGGAATCCGCCACCACCACGGAAGGTCGCGCGTTGCCTTTCGGACGCAGCTGGGCAAGGAAGACGTCATGGAAGCGGTTGCCGTTGACGCTCTCGATAAACATCACCGCGTTACCATCGCTGGCCTGCTGGAACTGGCCCTGGGCCAGAGCGGCCATGCCGGGGTTGGCTTTGGCTTCCGCCAGCACTTCATCCTGATGGCGCGACGACCACGGCCCCGCCCACATCACGTTGACCGCCGCCACCGCGCCGGTGAACAGCGCGAGGATCATCGCCGCCTTGATCAGCACGGCTTTACTCAGGCCGCAGGCGTGCATCACCGTAATTTCGCTTTCGGTGTACAGCTTGCCGAGGGTCATCAGCAGGCCAAGGAACAGACTTAACGGCAGGATAAGCTGCGCCATCTCCGGGATGCCGAGCCCCAACAGCGAGAGCACCAGATTGGTTGGGATATCGCCATCCACCGCAGCGCCGAGGATCCTGACTAATTTCTGACAAAAGAAAATCAGTAACAGGATGAATAGGATCGCCAACTGGCTTTTCAGCGTCTCACGAACCAGATATCTTATGATTATCACTATAAATACGCCCGTAAAAACCCGTTTTAGTGCAGGAAAATTGCTTGTTTCATGGCTTAAACGTCATTTATTCTCTTTGGTCGTCGAAAACGTCGCTAAGATTAAATGACTCATCGGTTCTGCATGTCAGGATCTTTTCTGACGAACCCAGGCCTTAATAACGTTAAGATTAACACGAAGTCACCGCAACAGCGGATATGAGTTACGAAAGCTTGCAATTATATACTCAATGGATTTCGAGTTGTAAGAAGGCAGCAGGGCTGTGGCCCCTGGCGCGCACAATGTGCCACGTCAGGGTAAGCAGGCGCAGCCGGCGCATCTGCAACTTGAAAGGCGACGAGTATAGCCGTAGCCACCACTGTTGTCTTTAAGATTCAGGAGCATAGTGCATGGAGTTCAGTGTAAAAAGCGGTAGCCCGGAGAAGCAGCGGAGCGCCTGTATCGTGGTCGGCGTCTTTGAACCACGTCGCCTCTCCCCCATCGCCGAACAACTCGATAAAATCAGCGACGGCTACATCAGCGCCCTGCTGCGTCGCGGCGAGCTGGAAGGCAAACCTGGCCAGACGTTATTGCTGCACCATGTGCCAAACATTCTGTCTGAGCGCATTCTGCTGATTGGCTGCGGCAAAGAGCGCGAACTGGATGAGCGTCAGTACAAGCAGGTCATCCAGAAAACCATCAATACCCTGAATGATACCGGTTCAATGGAGGCGGTCTGCTTCCTGACCGAGCTGCACGTCAAGGGCCGTAACAACTACTGGAAAGTTCGCCAGGCCGTTGAAACCGCCAAAGAGACGCTGTACAGCTTCGACCAGCTGAAGACCAACAAAAGCGAGCCGCGTCGCCCGCTGCGTAAAATGGTCTTTAACGTGCCGACCCGTCGCGAGCTGACCAGCGGCGAACGCGCCATTCAGCACGGGCTGGCGATCGCCGCTGGCATCAAAGCGGCGAAAGATCTCGGCAACATGCCGCCGAACATCTGTAACGCCGCCTATCTGGCCTCCCAGGCACGCCAGCTGGCCGATACCTATAGCAAAAACGTTATCACCCGGGTGATCGGCGAACAGCAGATGCGCGAGCTGGGAATGAACGCCTACCTCGCCGTCGGCAACGGTTCGCAGAACGAGTCGCTGATGTCGGTCATCGAGTATAAAGGCAACCCGTCGGAAGACGCGCGCCCTATCGTGCTGGTCGGTAAAGGCCTGACCTTCGACTCCGGCGGCATCTCCATCAAGCCGGCTGAAGGCATGGACGAGATGAAGTACGACATGTGCGGCGCGGCGGCGGTGTACGGGGTGATGCGGATGGTTGCTGAGCTGCAGCTGCCGCTGAACGTGATCGGCGTGCTGGCGGGCTGTGAAAACATGCCTGGCGGTCGCGCGTATCGCCCGGGCGATGTTCTGACCACCATGTCCGGCCAGACGGTGGAAGTGCTGAACACCGACGCCGAAGGCCGTCTGGTGCTGTGCGATGTGCTGACCTACGTTGAGCGCTTCGAGCCGGAAGCGGTTATCGATGTCGCAACGCTGACCGGCGCCTGCGTGATTGCCCTCGGCCATCACATCACCGGCCTGATGTCGAACCATAATCCGCTGGCCCATGAGCTGATCGGCGCCTCTGAACTGGCGGGCGACCGCGCATGGCGTCTGCCGCTGGCCGATGAGTTCCAGGACCAGCTGGAATCCAACTTTGCCGATATGGCGAATATCGGCGGCCGTCCTGGCGGCGCGATCACCGCCGGCTGCTTCCTGTCGCGCTTCACCCGCAAGTACAACTGGGCGCACCTCGACATCGCCGGCACCGCCTGGCGTTCCGGCAAAGCCAAAGGCGCCACCGGTCGTCCGGTCGCTCTGCTGTCGCAGTTCCTGCTCAATCGCGCGGGTTTTAACGGCGAAGAGTGATTGCCGTCTGATGCCCGGTGGCGCTACGCTTACCGGGCCTACGGAAAGATGCCGTTTGTAGGCCGGGTAAGCGTAGCGCCACCCGGCTTTGCATTTAAATCCACGACAAGAAGCCCCATATATGAAGAATGCAACGTTCTACCTTCTGGACAACGAAGACACCGTCGACGGCCTGAGCGCCGTCGAGCAGCTGGTGTGTGACATTGCCGCAGAACGTTGGCGCAACGGCAAGCGCGTCCTGATCGCCTGTGAAGATGAGCAGCAGGCGATTCGTCTCGATGAGGCGCTGTGGTCGCGGCCGCCGGAGAGCTTTGTGCCGCACAATCTGGCGGGCGAAGGCCCGCGAGGCGGCGCGCCGGTGGAGATTGCCTGGCCGCAAAAGCGCAACAGCAGCCCGCGGGATATTCTGATCAGCCTGCGGCTTAACTTTGCAGATTTTGCCACCGCTTTCACAGAAGTGATAGACTTTGTCCCTTACGAAGAAAATCTGAAACAACTGGCGCGCGAACGCTATAAGGCGTACCGCATGGCTGGTTTCAACCTGAACACGGCAACCTGGAAATAATGGAAAAGACATACAACCCACAAGATATCGAACAGCCGCTTTACGAGCACTGGGAAAAGCAGGGCTATTTCAAACCGAATGGTGATGAAAGCCAGGAGAGCTTCTGCATCATGATCCCGCCGCCGAACGTCACCGGCAGTTTGCATATGGGTCATGCCTTCCAGCAAACCATCATGGATACCATGATTCGCTACCAGCGCATGCAGGGCAAAAACACCCTGTGGCAGGCGGGGACCGACCACGCGGGTATCGCTACCCAGATGGTGGTTGAGCGTAAGATTGCCGCTGAAGAAGGGAAAACCCGCCACGACTACGGCCGCGACGCCTTCATCGACAAAATCTGGCAGTGGAAAGCGGAATCCGGCGGCACCATTACCCGTCAGATGCGCCGTCTCGGCAACTCCGTGGATTGGGAGCGCGAGCGCTTCACCATGGACGAGGGGCTTTCCAATGCCGTGAAAGAAGTCTTTGTTCGCCTGTACAAAGAAGATCTGATCTACCGCGGTAAACGCCTGGTTAACTGGGACCCGAAACTGCGCACCGCCATTTCCGACCTCGAAGTGGAAAACCGCGAATCGAAAGGTTCGATGTGGCACATCCGCTACCCGCTGGCCGATGGCGCGAAAACCGCTGACGGTAAAGACTACCTGGTGGTCGCCACTACCCGTCCGGAAACCCTGCTGGGCGATACCGGCGTGGCCGTTAACCCGGAAGATCCGCGCTACAAAGATCTGATTGGCAAATTCGTGGTGCTGCCGCTGGTAAACCGCCGCATCCCGATCGTGGGCGACGAACACGCCGACATGGAGAAAGGCACCGGCTGCGTGAAGATCACCCCGGCGCACGACTTTAACGACTACGAAGTGGGTCGTCGTCACCAGCTGCCGATGATCAACATCCTGACCTTTGACGGCGACATCCGCGAAAGCGCGGAAGTGTACGACACCAAAGGCAATGAATCTGACGTCTACTCCAGCGAGATCCCGGCGGAGTTCCAGAAACTGGAACGCTTCGCGGCGCGTAAAGCCGTCGTTGCGGCGGTTGACGCCCTCGGCCTGCTGGAAGAGATCAAACCGCACGACCTGACCGTCCCTTACGGCGACCGCGGCGGCGTGGTTATCGAACCGATGCTGACCGACCAGTGGTACGTGCGCGCGGACGTGCTGGCCAAGCCGGCGGTGGAAGCCGTTGAAAACGGCGACATCCAGTTCGTGCCGAAGCAGTACGAAAACATGTACTTCTCCTGGATGCGCGATATTCAGGACTGGTGTATCTCCCGTCAGCTGTGGTGGGGTCACCGCATTCCGGCATGGTATGACAACGACGGCAACGTCTACGTGGGCCGTAGCGAAGACGAAGTGCGTCAGGAAAACAACCTGAGCGCCGACGTTGCGCTGCGTCAGGACGAAGACGTTCTCGATACCTGGTTCTCCTCCGCGCTGTGGACCTTCTCCACCCTCGGCTGGCCGGAAAACACCGACGCCCTGCGTCAGTTCCACCCAACCAGCGTGATGGTGTCCGGCTTCGACATCATCTTCTTCTGGATCGCCCGCATGATCATGATGACCATGCACTTCATCAAAGATGAAAACGGTAAACCGCAGGTTCCGTTTAAGACCGTCTACATGACTGGTCTGATCCGCGATGACGAAGGCCAGAAGATGTCCAAATCCAAGGGTAACGTTATTGACCCGCTGGATATGGTTGACGGCATCACCCTGCCGGAGCTGCTGGAGAAACGTACCGGCAACATGATGCAGCCGCAGCTGGCGGAGAAAATCCGTAAGCGCACCGAGAAACAGTTCCCGAACGGCATCGAGCCGCACGGCACCGACGCCCTGCGCTTCACCCTGGCGGCGCTGGCCTCTACCGGCCGCGACATCAACTGGGATATGAAGCGTCTGGAAGGTTACCGTAACTTCTGTAACAAGCTGTGGAACGCCAGCCGCTTTGTGCTGATGAACACCGAAGATCAGGATTGCGGCTTCAACGGCGGCGAGATGGTGCTCTCCCTGGCCGACCGCTGGATCCTTGCGGAATTCAACCACACCGTCAAAGCGTATCGCGAAGCGCTGGATAACTTCCGCTTCGATATCGCCGCCGGCATCCTGTATGAGTTCACCTGGAACCAGTTCTGCGACTGGTACCTGGAACTGACCAAGCCGGTCATGAACGGCGGCAGCGAAGCGGAGCTGCGCGGCACTCGCCATACGCTGGTGACTGTGCTGGAAGGTCTGCTGCGCCTGGCGCATCCGATCATTCCGTTCATCACCGAGACCATCTGGCAGCGCGTGAAGGTCATCTGCGGGATCACCGCCGACACCATCATGCTGCAGCCGTTCCCGCAGTACGATGCCTCTCAGGTGGACGACGCGGCGCTGGCCGACACCGAATGGCTGAAGCAGGCGATCGTCGCCGTGCGTAACATCCGTGCGGAAATGAACATCGCTCCGGGCAAACCGCTGGAACTGCTGCTGCGCGGCTGCAGCAAAGAGGCCGAGCGTCGCGTGAACGACAACCGCAGCTTCCTGCTGAATCTGGCGCGTCTGGAAAGCATTACCGTGCTGCCTGCCGAGGATAAAGGTCCGGTCTCGGTGACCAAGATCGTCGACGGCGCCGAACTGCTGATCCCGATGGCGGGCCTCATCAACAAAGAAGATGAGCTGGCGCGTCTGGCGAAAGAAGTGGCGAAAATCGAAGGCGAGATTGGCCGCATCGAAAGCAAGCTGGCCAACGAAGGCTTTGTCGCCCGCGCGCCGGAAGCGGTGATCGCCAAAGAGCGCGAGAAGCTGGAAGGCTACGCGGAAGCGAAAGCGAAGCTGATTGAACAGCAGGCAGTGATCGCCGCGCTGTAACCCTCCCGCCCCTTGCCACCCGGCAAGGGGCGTTTTTATGAAACATCCTCGCTTGCGCTCTCCCCTGCCGCGATGTTATTAACATCATCATTCGTCTTTTTTGGGTAATGAGTCATTGTATGAATACGAGCGTCCCCGCGGCGACGTTGCTGCGTCGCATTACGGCGGCAGACAATCCCGCCATCGCCAGGGTCATCCGTCAGGTCTCCGCTGAATACGGCCTGACCGCCGATAAAGGCTATACGGTCGCCGACCCGAATCTCGATGAGCTGTATGAGCTGTACAGCCAGCCCGGCTCCGCCTACTGGGTGGTGGAGAAAGAGGGAGAAGTGGTTGGCGGCGGCGGCGTCGCGCCGCTCGCCTGCAGCGAGCCGGATATCTGCGAGCTGCAGAAAATGTATTTTATGACCAGCGCCCGCGGCCAGGGGCTGGCGAAGAAGCTGGCGCTGTTGGCGCTGGACTACGCCCGCGAGCAGGGCTTTAAACGCTGCTATCTGGAAACCACCGCCTTCCTGACGGAGGCGATCGGCTTATATGAGCATCTTGGCTTCGAACATATTGACGGTCCGCTGGGCTGCACCGGCCACGTGGACTGCGAAGTGCGGATGTTGAAAACGCTGTAGCGCCTCGATATCGCAGGCGTCCCCGGTAGCGCTACGCTTACCGGGGCGACAGTTCGGTAGCCCGGCTAAGCGCAGCGCGAGCCGGGGTATGTCCCGGATGGCACTGCTTGCACCTTACCCGTGCTCGCGGTGCCGTTTTTTTGTCGGGTGGCGGCTAACGCCTTACCCAACCTACTGCCCGTACTATTGCGAGCTGAAGCTCTCAACGCTATCTCTCCCCATGACTACTGAAACTGCCGGTATTAGTGGCTACCGGGGCTACAGGGGCCGAATAGCGTGGGCTACGCCGCCGCCGGCACGCCGCTGTGAAAGCGGAACTCGGCCTCCGGACGGAGGATCAGCGCCGCTTCCGCCTCGCCGAGCTGGCGTACCCGCTCGCTGATATCTTCTCCGGCAATCTTCTGCGCCAGATCCAGGTAGTCCTGATAGTGACGCGCTTCCGAGCGCAGCAGCGACAGATAGAACTTCTGCAGATCGTCGTCCAGCCACGGCGCCAGCGCCGCAAAGCGCTCGCAGGAGCGGGCCTCGATATAGGCGCCGCAGATGAGCTTATCGATCAGCATCACCGGCTCATGTGAGCGCACTTCGCGCCGCAGGCCGCGGGCATAGTTGCTGGCGGTGATTTTGACATAGGGGATATCGCGCGCCAGCATCATCTCCCGCACTTGCCAGAAGTGATGCAGCTCCTCTTTAATCAGCAAAATCATGCTGTCCAGCAGCTGACGGCCCCATGGGTCGTCGGTCTGCGGCATGGCGCTTTTGTTGATCCGCTTATGCAGAGCGACAAAATCCGGCTCCGGCCCCCGGCGGTAGGTGAAGTCTTCATACGGCTTCAGGCAGTCCAGAAGCTCATCGGCGTCGGCTTTATCCGCGACGTAGCGACGCACCAGCAGCATGGCGTTCTGCGCCGCTTTCAGTTCGCACACCATATGGTCGGTCAGCAGCAGCGGCAGGTTTTCCGGCTTGCGGGCTTCGTCAATCCACGCCTGCGGCGTCGGGCAGTGCAGGAAGTTGATAATCGGGGAGAGTATCTGCGGGTAATCCATGGAAGTTCCTTGCTATACGGCGGCTGGCGCCGCCGTATCCATCTACAACATCTGCGACTTAGTGACGAACGCCATCGTCGTCTTCATCGACAAAATCTTCGTCATCATCGCCGTCTTCTTCGCCGTTGGGGTCTTCATAGTAGGTGCCCCACCCGTCATACTCGACGTCAAATTTTTCTGCCAGCGTCATCAGCTGTTCCACCTGGGCATCGATCAGTTCTGCGTTCAGGGCGCATTCGCTCAGAATATCGCAGCAGATGACCACTTCACCCTCTTCCACTTCCAGCTCTTCGGGCTCGGTTACTTCGTAGCCCAGCTTAAAGGCTTCCACCGCCACTTTCTCCAGGGTTTCGAAATCGTCTGCAGAGAGGTGATGCTCAATCGTGTACAGTGCGTCCGGATCGCTGCCATCCTCCAGCAGCTCTTCGATAATCAGACGCGTCTCTTCACGCTGTTCTTCCAGGTGTTCCGGGTTTGCCATGGCTCGTTCCTCATAATGTGCGGCAGTTATCCCTATTGTCACATACCGCCGTCATTGCCTCCACTTCTCAGTGAAAGATTTCGATCACAGACTTGCAAATGAATATTCATACATATAAATTGAATTTTAATTCAATTAGTGGCCTATGCCAGGTGAGGGAACCATGTCTGCGTTTTACCAGAAGCATTTTTTAAAGTTACTCGATTTTACGCCTGCAGAAATCACCGCCCTGCTCGAGCTGGCGGCAAAGCTGAAAGCCGATAAGAAAAACGGTATCGAAGTCCAGAAACTGGCAGGGAAAAACATCGCGCTCATCTTCGAAAAAGACTCAACCCGTACACGATGCTCTTTCGAAGTTGCCGCATACGATCAGGGCGCCCGCGTGACCTACCTGGGGCCCAGCGGCAGCCAGATTGGCCATAAAGAGTCGATCAAGGACACCGCCCGTGTGCTCGGACGGATGTACGACGGCATTCAGTATCGCGGCCACGGCCAGGAAGTGGTGGAGACCCTGGCGCAATATGCCGGCGTGCCGGTATGGAACGGCCTCACCAACGAGTACCACCCTACCCAGCTGCTGGCGGACCTGCTGACCATGAAAGAGCACCTGCCGGGCAAAGCCTTTAACCAGATGACGCTGGTCTACGCCGGCGACGCGCGCAACAACATGGGCAATTCGATGCTGGAAGCCGCCGCGTTGACCGGTCTGGATCTGCGCCTGGTGGCGCCATCGGCCTGCTGGCCGGAGGCCGCGCTGGTGGAAACCTGTACCGCGTTGGCGAAACAGCAGGGCGGCAACATCACCCTGACGGAAGATATCGCCGCGGGGGTGAAAGGCGCCGATTTTATCTATACCGACGTCTGGGTCTCAATGGGCGAGGCGAAGGAAAAATGGGCCGAACGTATCGCCCTGCTGCGCGACTATCAGGTTAACAGCGCGATGCTGGCGCTGACCGGCAATCCGCAGGTCAAGTTCCTCCACTGCCTGCCGGCGTTCCATGACGACCAGACCACGCTGGGCAAACAGATGGCGGCCGATTACGGCCTGCACGGCGGCATGGAAGTGACTGACGAGGTGTTTGAGTCGGCGGCAAGCGTGGTCTTTGACCAGGCGGAAAACCGGATGCACACCATCAAAGCGGTGATGGTGGCGACGCTGAGCAAATAGTCCTTCGCTCGCCGTCAAATCCCGGATCGCTCGGCGCGTATCCGGGATACCGCCCGTCAGGGCGCTGCGTTACGCCATCAGCATCTTCACCACCGCTTTGCGCACCTTCGCCGGCGCGCCCACGGCGCACAGCGGTTTATGCACTTCCCCGGGATAAAACACCACAAAGTCCCCTTCGTTAAGGATCACCGTTTGCTCCTGCGTCCCCTCCGCCAGGAAAGCGATGTCTTTCTCCGCCAGCCAGTCGGTCTGCGGCTCTCCTGCCGGCAAGGTGCTGAAGGTCATCCCCTCGCTGCCGCGGAGCACAATCTGGATATCGAGATAGCGGGTATGATATTCCGCACGGCGTGCGGCCTGCGGCTCGGTGGTGTCTTCGGAAATCAGATAAAACAGGTTGTCGCCGTCGATATCGTGTTTACCCAGCGGCGTCGCCTCGCTGACATGGGCGATAACGTGTTCGATAGCCTCGCGCAGCGCGGCCGGCAGCCACGGCTGCAGATGGTGGATATTGCCAATAATCATCGCTTACCTCAAATATAAAACAACATTTCATTTTTGCGTTTTATACCCCCATCGCCGCTGCCATACCAGTACAGTTTCATGGTTCTTTGCGCTGGCGCACTTTTCTGCAGGCAAACGATTACCTGATTGTGAATGAATCGCTTGATCGTCATAACGGTCTGCGTATAATGCCAGTCGTTTTGCCGGGAGGAAGCATGGCCAATTGCGTACGACATTCTGTCTTAGCGCGTCTCAATGCAGACGCTGGCCTGCCGTTTTTCTTTCCGTTGCTCATTGGATTCCCGAAGCCCCTTATTTAAGGGGCTTTTTTTTTGCCCAGGCGTCAGGAGATAAGCATGGCTAACCCGCTATATCAAAAACATATCATTTCCATAAACGATCTCAGCCGCGAAGACCTCGAACTGGTGCTGGCGACGGCGGCAAAGCTGAAAGCCAATCCACAACCCGAGCTGCTGAAGCATAAGGTTATCGCCAGCTGTTTCTTTGAAGCCTCGACCCGCACCCGCCTCTCTTTTGAAACCTCGATGCACCGCCTGGGGGCCAGCGTGGTCGGCTTTTCCGACAGCGCCAACACCTCGCTGGGCAAAAAAGGGGAAACGCTGGCGGATACCATCTCCGTCATCAGCACCTACGTTGACGCCATCGTGATGCGTCATCCGCAGGAGGGCGCGGCCCGCCTGGCGACCGAATTCTCCGGCGGCGTGCCGGTACTGAACGCCGGCGACGGCGCTAACCAGCACCCGACCCAGACCCTGCTCGACCTGTTCACCATTCAGGAGACCCAGGGCCGACTCGAAAACCTCAACGTGGCGATGGTCGGCGATCTGAAGTATGGCCGTACCGTCCACTCCCTGACCCAGGCGCTGGCCAAATTCAGCGGCAACCGCTTCTACTTCATCGCCCCGGACGCGCTGGCCATGCCGCAATACATCCTCGATATGCTGGATGAAAAAGGTATCGCCTGGAGCCTGCATAGCGCCATCGACGACGTAATGGCGGAAGTGGATATTCTGTACATGACCCGCGTGCAGAAAGAGCGTCTGGATCCGTCGGAATATGCCAACGTCAAAGCGCAGTTCGTCCTGCGCGCCACCGACCTTGAAGGGGCGCGCGCTAACATGAAGGTGCTGCACCCGCTGCCGCGCATTGACGAAATCACCACCGATGTCGATAAAACGCCGCACGCCTGGTACTTCCAGCAGGCCGGTAACGGCATCTTCGCCCGCCAGGCGTTACTGGCACTGGTACTGAATAGCGAGCTGGCTCTGTAAGGGGGAAATGAGAGATGACACACGACAATAAACTGCAGGTAGAAGCGATCAAACGCGGCACCGTGATCGACCACATCCCGGCGCAGGTCGGCTTTAAGCTGCTCACCCTGTTCAAACTGACCGAAACCGACCAGCGCATCACCATCGGCCTGAACCTGCCCTCCGGCGAGATGGGCCGCAAAGACTTGATTAAAATCGAGAACACCTTCCTGACCGACGAGCAGGTTAACCAGCTGTCGTTATACGCCCCGCAGGCGACGGTAAACCGCATTGATGATTACGAAGTGGTGGGCAAATCCCGCCCGAGCCTGCCGGATCGTATCGACAGCGTGCTGGTCTGCCCGAACAGCAACTGTATCAGCCACGCCGAACCGGTTTCTTCCAGTTTTGCAGTGAAAAAGCGCGCTGATGACATCGCACTCAAATGTAAATACTGCGAAAAAGAGTTTTCTCATTATGTGGTGCTGGCCAACTAAATGCGGTTGGTATTGGTGGTAGGCCTCCCTATAATGGCTACCACCCTACGCTTCGTCCTTCAGGCGGCGTCTGCGCCGGCGATACAGCGCTTATCGCCTGGCGGCAACCTGAATGATTTTGCGTAACATTACTCAGTTCATCTGGAGATAACATGAGCAAAACTATTGCGACGGAAAATGCACCAGCAGCGATTGGCCCATACGTTCAGGGCGTTGACCTCGGCAGCATGATCATCACCTCTGGCCAAATCCCGGTCGACCCGAAAACCGGCAGCGTTCCGGAAGACGTGTCCGCACAGGCGCGCCAGTCGCTGAACAACGTGAAAGCGATCGTTGAAGCCGCTGGCCTCACCGTCGGCGATATCGTCAAGACCACCGTTTTCGTCAAAGACCTCAACGATTTCGCTACCGTTAACGCCACTTACGAAGCGTTCTTCACCGAGCACAACGCCACCTTCCCGGCGCGCTCCTGCGTTGAAGTGGCGCGTCTGCCGAAAGATGTGAAGATCGAGATCGAAGCCATCGCCGTGCGTCGCTGATCGCTAACCTCGGCATGAAAAAAGGCAGCCCGCAGGCTGCCTTTTTTACGTGGGTCATCCGTAAACCTTCCCCTCATTGCCAGCCGTAGCGGCGGCTGTAGAAGCCTTTGACGGTTTGGGTCAGCACCATATAGCCCGCCAGGATCGCCACCAGCCACGGGAAGTAGCTCAGCGGCAGAGCCTGCAGCTGCAGATAGCCCGCCAGCGGCGAGAACGGCAGCGCGATCCCCACCGCCATCACCACCAGGGTCATGGCGAACAGCGGCCAGGCGGCGCGGCTCTGGACGAAGGGAATGCGCCGGGTGCGGATCATGTGCACAATCAGCGTTTGCGACAGCAGCCCCTCGATAAACCAGCCGGACTGGAACAGGGTCTGCATCTCCACGGTATTGGCGTGGAACACCCACCACATCAGGCCGAAGGTGAGGATATCGAAAATCGAGCTGATCGGGCCGAAGAAGACCATAAAGCGCCCGAGATCGGCCGGGTTCCAGCGCTGCGGTTTGCGGATCTGTTCATCATCGACGTTATCGAACGGGATCGCCACCTGGGAGACATCGTACAGCAGGTTTTGAATCAACAGGTGCAGCGGCAGCATCGGCAGAAACGGCAGGAAGGCGCTGGCCACCAGCACGCTGAAGACGTTGCCGAAGTTGGAGCTGGCGGTCATTTTGATGTACTTAAGCATGTTGGCGAAGGTGCGGCGTCCTTCGATCACCCCCTCCTCCAGTACCATCAGGCTCTTCTCCAGCAGAATGATATCCGCCGCCTCGCGGGCAATATCCACCGCGCCGTCGACCGAGATGCCGATGTCCGCCGCGCGCAGCGCCGGGGCGTCGTTGATGCCGTCGCCCATAAAGCCCACCACGTGGCCTTCGCGTTTCAGCAGCGTCACGATACGCTCCTTATGCAGCGGCGCCAGGCGGGCGAAGAGCGTGGTGCGTTTCGCCAGCGCCGCCAGCTCGTCGTCGCTCATCGCTTCAATCTGGCTGCCAATCACCACTTCGCCGGCATCCAGCCCCACTTCATGGCACACCTTGGCCGCCACCAGCTCGCTGTCGCCGGTGAGGATCTTCACCGTGATGCCGCTGGCTTTTAACGCTTTCAGCGCCGGAGCGGTGGTCTCTTTCGGCGGATCGAGGAAAGCGATGTAGCCTTCCAGGATCAGGTCCGACTCATCGGCGCGCTGGTAGTCGCCTTCGCGGGCCGGCAGATATTTGGTCGCTACCGCCACCACCCGCAGCCCCTGCCGGTTGAGGGTGTCGGTCACCCGGCGAATGCGGCGCAGCATGGTGTCGTCAAGCGGCACGATATCGCCGTTGTAGCGCACCTGGGTTGAGACGTTGAGGATCTCCTGCAGCGCCCCTTTGCAGATCAGTTGATGCGCGTCGTCCTGCTCTTTCACCACCACCGACATGCGGCGGCGTTCGAAGTCGAAGGGGATCTCATCTACCTTCTGCCAGCGCGCCGCCAGCCCGCGGGCGGCCTCCAGCTCAACGCCCTCCAGCACCGCGGTGTCGAGCAGGTTTTTCAGGCCGGTCTGGTAGTGGCTGTTGAGCCAGGCGGCATGCAGTACCCGCTCGCTGACCTTGCCGGAGACGTCGGTATGGTTCTCCAGCACGATTTTATCCTGGGTCAGGGTGCCGGTTTTATCGGTGCAGAGGATGTCCATCGCGCCAAAATTCTGAATGGCGTCGAGGTGTTTGACGATCACCTTTTGTTTTGACAGCTTCACCGCCCCGCGCGCCAGCGTCGAGGTGACGATCATCGGCAGCATCTCCGGCGTCAGGCCGACCGCCACCGACAGCGCGAACAGCGCCGCCTCCCACCAGTCGCCTTTGGTGTAGCCATTGATCAGCAGCACCACCGGGGCCATTACCAGCATAAAGCGGATCAGCAACATGCTCACCCGACTGATGCCTTTCTGGAAGGCGTTCGGCTCGTTCTCCTGCTCGCTGACGCGGCCGGCCAGTTGACCAAACCAGGTGTGGCCGCCGGTGGCGAAAACGATGGCCTGCGCCGAGCCGCTCACCACGTTGGTGCCCATAAAGCACAGGGTGTCGCACTCCAGCGGGTTCTGCTGCAGCGGATCGCGGCTGCGGGCCACTTTCTCCACCGGCAGCGATTCGCCGGTCAGCGAGGCCTGGGCGACGAACAGATCCCGCGCCTGCAGGATACGCAGGTCGGCCGGGATCATGTCTCCCGCCGACAGCCTGATGATGTCGCCCGGCACCAGCTGGTCGATAGGCAGTTCCAGCCAGCGGCTCTCCCCCTGCTCGTTGACCACCCGCAGCACGGTGGCGGTATTGCTCACCATCGCCTTCAGCGCATCCGCCGCTTTGGTCGAGCGCGCCTCCTGGATGAAGTTGAGCAGCGTCGAGATCCCCACCATCAGGGCGATAACCCCGGCGGCGAACAGATCCTCGGTGGAATAGGAGACGATGCCGAGCACCGTCAACAGCAGATTGAACGGGTTGCGGTAGCAGGTCCACAGATGCACCCACCACGGCGAGGGCTTCTGCGCCGGGATCTGGTTGTCACCGTGTTTGAGGATTTTCGCCGCCACTTCGCCTTCATTGAGCCCTTCAGGGTGGCTGTCAAAGGCGCGCCAGATCTCCTGGTCGTCCATCGCCGCCACGTCCAGGCACTGTTTGCCCAGCGACTCAGGAATGGGGCCGCTCGCCAGATGACGGGCGTCCGGCAGCGGATCGCGCTGGACTAAACGGCGTGGCAGATGGCGGCTAAGCTGTGCGAACAGCTGCCGGGTATAATTTTTCAGCATAAACAGTCCCTCCGCGCTCGCGCAAGCGAACGCAGCGTTGCCGACGGGCGTAGCAAAACCTACCTGTCAGGCATGTTATTTTTATGGCAGGGACATCAAGGACGCCACTGCTTTACGCTTTCCGGTAAAGCAGTGTTAAACAGGCTTACCGGAAAGAAAGGTTGCTCCATCGAGGATGAGGAGTGGGATCGGGGTCCATAACTATCTCCGGTAAGTGAATATAAACGGCGCGGATTATAGCGCCCTCGTTAAGGATTGTGTGGCAATAATGGCGATGATAAACCCGCGCAACTAAACCGAACGTAAACCAGACTTTGCTCATTGCGGTTTGGTTGAGTAGCATTATGCTCACTTCTACCCCCTGACGAGAATTCCGCATGCAGAACCGGCTGACCATCAAAGATATCGCGCGCTTAAGCGGCGTAGGGAAATCAACGGTATCCCGCGTCCTCAACAACGAGAGCGGGGTCAGCGAACGGACCCGCGAGCGCGTCGAAGCGGTGATGCAGCAGCACGGTTTCTCGCCCTCTCGCTCCGCCCGCGCCATGCGCGGCCAGAGCGATAAAGTGGTGGCGATTATCGTCACCCGTCTCGATTCGCTGTCGGAAAACCTCGCCGTGCAGACCATGCTGCCCGCCTTTTATGAGCAGGGTTACGACCCGATTATGATGGAGAGTCAGTTCTCCCCGGGGCTGGTGGAGGAGCATCTCGGCATGCTCGCCCGGCGTAATATTGACGGCGTGGTACTGTTCGGTTTTACCGGCATCGACGAGGCGATGCTCGCCCCCTGGCGCGACACCCTGGTGCTGATGGCCCGCGACGCCCCCGGCTTCGCCTCGGTGTGCTATGACGACGAGGGGGCCATCACGCTGCTGATGCAGCGGCTCTACGAACGCGGACATCGCCACATCAGCTTCCTTGGTGTACCGCACAGCGACGTCACCACCGGCGAACGCCGCCATCTCGCCTACCTCGCCTTCTGTAAAAAGCATCGTCTGACGCCCACCGCCGCCCTGCCGGGGCTGGGCATGAAGCAGGGGTATGACACCGTCGCCAGCGTGTTGACGGCCGAGACCAGCGCCCTGGTCTGCGCCACCGATACCCTCGCCCTCGGCGCCAGCAAATATCTCCAGCAGCAGGGCCGCGATGCGCTGCAGCTCGCCAGCGTCGGCAGCACGCCGCTGATGAAGTTTCTCCACCCGGAAATATTGACCGTCGATCCTGGCTATGCCGAGTCCGGACGCCGGGCCGCCCGGCAGTTGATCGAGCAGATCGCCGGCAGCGTCGATCCCCGCCAGATCGTGATTCCCGCCGCCCTGAATTAATCTCGTTCGGGCGATTTATGTGATCGTCGCCGGGTTTCGGGAACGTTCCCATTTTGCAAATTAAGCGGAACGGTTAGGATGCCCTCAAGGTAAAAACGGCATCTCTCCCCTCTGTTTTTGAGGCTTCATCATGAGCAAAGTAAACCAGCAGGACATCGATAAACTGATCGAACTGGTGGGCGGGCGCGGCAATATCGCCACCGTCAGCCACTGTATTACCCGTTTGCGCTTTGTGCTGAACGACCCGGCCATCGCCAGACCAAAAGAGATTGAGCAGCTGCGCATGGTGAAGGGATGCTTCACTAACGCCGGCCAGTTCCAGGTGGTCATCGGCACCGAGGTGGGCGATTACTACAAAGCCCTGCTGGCGACGACTGGCCAGACTTCCGCCGATAAAGAGCAGGTCAAACAGGCCGCGCGGCAAAATATGAAGTGGCATGAACAGCTGATCTCGCACTTCGCCGAGATCTTCTTCCCACTGCTGCCGGCGCTGATCAGCGGCGGTCTGATCCTCGGTTTCCGCAACGTCATCGGCGACCTGCCCATGAGCAACGGCCAGACGCTGGCCCAGATGCACCCGTCGCTGAAAACCATCTATGACTTCCTGTGGCTGATTGGCGAGGCGATCTTCTTCTATCTGCCGGTGGGGATCTGCTGGTCAGCGGTGAAGAAGATGGGCGGCACGCCGATCCTCGGGATCGTCCTTGGCGTCACCCTGGTGTCCCCGCAGCTGATGAACGCCTATCTCCTCGGCCAGCAGGTGCCGGAGGTGTGGAACTTCGGCCTGTTTACCATTGCCAAAGTCGGCTACCAGGCGCAGGTGATCCCGGCCCTGCTGGCTGGCCTGGCCTTAGGCTTTATCGAGACGCGCCTCAAGCGCATTGTGCCGGACTACCTCTACCTGGTCATTGTCCCGGTCTGCTCGCTGATCCTCGCGGTGTTCCTCGCGCACGCCATTATCGGTCCGTTCGGCCGCCTGATCGGCGACGGCGTGGCCTTCGCGGTACGCCATCTGTTAACCGGCAGCTTCGCGCCGATCGGCGCCGCGCTGTTTGGCTTCCTCTACGCGCCGCTGGTGATCACCGGCGTCCACCAGACCACCCTCGCCATCGATATGCAGATGATCCAAAGCATGGGCGGCACCCCGGTGTGGCCGCTGATTGCGCTGTCCAACATTGCCCAGGCATCGGCGGTGGTCGGCATCATCATCGCCAGCCGCAAGCAGAATGAACGTGAAATCTCGGTGCCGGCGGCGATCTCCGCCTATCTCGGGGTCACCGAGCCGGCAATGTACGGTATCAACCTGAAGTACCGCTTCCCGATGCTGTGCGCAATGATCGGCTCCGGCCTCGCCGGCCTGCTGTGCGGCCTGAACGGCGTGCTGGCGAACGGCATCGGCGTCGGCGGCCTGCCGGGGATCCTCTCCATCCAGCCAACCTACTGGCAGGTGTACGCCATGGCGATGGCCATCGCAGTGGTGGTGCCGATTATCCTCACCACCGTGGTGTATCAGCGCAAGTACCGTCATGGCACCTTGCAGATTGTCTAACTTCTTCTTTCGGGGCGCCTTTGGCGCCCCTCGTTGCAGCAGGAAAGTACTATGAATCAACTCCCCCACTGGTGGCAAAACGGCGTTATTTATCAAATCTATCCGAAGAGTTTTCAGGATACCACCGGCAGCGGTACCGGCGACCTGCGCGGCGTCACCTCCCGCCTCGACTATCTGCAAAAGCTTGGGGTAGACGCCATCTGGCTGACGCCGTTCTACGTCTCTCCGCAGGTGGATAACGGCTACGACGTGGCGAACTACACCGCCATCGATCCCTCCTACGGCACGATGGCCGACTTTGACGCCCTGGTGGCGGAGGCGAAGGCGCGCGGGATCCGCATCGTGCTGGATATGGTGCTGAACCATACCTCGACCGAACACGAATGGTTCCGTCAGTCGCTGAATAAGGAGAGTCCCTACCGCCAGTTCTATATCTGGCGCGACGGCGAACCGGACGCCCTGCCGAACAACTGGCGCTCTAAATTTGGCGGTAACGCCTGGCAGTGGCACGCCGACAGCGGGCAGTATTATCTGCACCTGTTCGCCATTGAGCAGGCGGATCTCAACTGGGAGAATCCGGCGGTGCGCGCCGAGCTGAAAAAGGTCTGCGAATTCTGGGCTGACCGCGGCGTCGACGGTCTGCGCCTCGACGTGGTCAACCTGATCTCAAAAGACCAGACCTTTCCCTGCGATCTGGACGGGGATGGCCGCCGCTTCTATACCGACGGCCCGCGGGTGCATGAGTTCCTGCAGGAGATGAGCCGCGATGTCTTCACCCCGCGTAACCTGATGACCGTCGGCGAGATGTCTTCCACCTCGCTGGAACACTGCCAGCAGTACGCCGCGCTGGACGGCCGCGAGCTGTCGATGACCTTTAACTTCCACCATTTAAAAGTCGATTATCCCGGCGGAGAGAAATGGACCCTCGCCCGCCCGGACTATGTGGCGCTGAAGGCGCTGTTCCGCCACTGGCAGCAGGGGATGCACAACCGGGCATGGAACGCGCTGTTCTGGTGTAACCACGATCAGCCGCGCATCGTCTCGCGCTTTGGCGACGAAGGCGCGTACCGGGTGCCGGCGGCGAAGATGCTGGCGATGGTGCTGCACGGCATGCAGGGCACGCCCTATATTTATCAGGGCGAAGAGATCGGCATGACCAATCCGCACTTCAACAGCATCAGCGATTATCGCGACGTCGAGAGCCACAATATGTTTATCGAACGTGCGGCGCAGGGACAAAGCCCGGACGAACTGCTGGCAATCCTTGCCAGCAAATCGCGCGACAACAGCCGCACGCCGATGCCGTGGCATAGTGGCGAGAACGGTGGCTTTAGCGATGGCGAACCGTGGATCGGCCTTGGCGATAATTACCAGGAGATCAACGTCGAGGCGGCGCTGGCGGACCCCGATTCAGTGTTTTATGCCTATCAGCAGCTGATTACGCTGCGTAAAACCCTGCCGCTGCTGACCTGGGGCGATTACGAGGATCTGCTGCCGGAGCATCCGTCGCTGTGGTGCTATCGCCGTCAGTGGCAGGGGCAAACGCTGGTGGTCGCCGCCAACCTGAGCCGCGACCTGCAGACCTGGCAGCCAGAGGAGGCCCCAGGCGACTGGAAGATGATTATCAGCAACTATGCCGAGACCACGCCCCGCCCGACCGGGCTGACGCTGCGGCCGTTCGAAGCGGTATGGTGGCTGCAGGCGTAAGGTATCCCCTGCCCTCCCGAGATGAGAATGTCATGCCTGGCGCCGGAGGCGAACGCCAGGCATTTTTGCTTATTTTCCAGCCAGATAAATTTACATTTATCGCCAGCGCCCATCATCCGTACTCTCACCTTTTTACCTTGTTCTGGGTCAATAAAATCGCAAACATCTTTGATGCAAATCACTACATATAGAACTTAAAATGCGTCCCGGCCCTACATGTTGTATTAATCGTCTATTATGTCACCATATCTTGTCGATGTCTGGCGGTGATGAGATGTGGATAAAACGGGCCGGACCTGAAGGCAAACAGCACGAGCCGTAGCGTGCAGCGCCTTCGGGATAACCTCCGCCTCTGTGGATAACCTGTTCTATATATGGAGTGATCATGACACCGCATGTGATGAAACGTGATGGCTGTAAAGTGCCGTTCAAGTCAGAGCGCATTCAGGAAGCGATTCTGCGTGCAGCTAAAGCAGCGGGAGTCGATGACGCAGACTATTGCGCCACCGTCGCAGAAGTCGTTAGCCAACAAATGCAGGGCCGCGCCCAGGTCGACATCAATGAGATCCAGACCGCGGTGGAAAACCAGCTGATGTCCGGCCCCTATAAGCAGCTGGCGCGCGCCTACATTGAGTATCGCCATGACCGCGATAGCCAGCGTGAGAAGCGCGGCCGCCTCAATCAGGAGATCCGCGGTCTCGTCGAGCAGACCAACTCCGCGCTGCTCAACGAAAACGCCAACAAGGACAGTAAAGTCATCCCGACCCAGCGCGACCTGCTGGCCGGTATCGTCGCCAAGCACTACGCCCGGCAGCACCTGCTGCCTCACGATGTGGTGATGGCCCACGAACGCGGCATGATCCACTATCATGACCTCGATTACTCGCCCTTTTTCCCCATGTTTAACTGCATGCTGATCGACCTGAAAGGCATGCTGACCCAGGGCTTTAAGATGGGCAACGCGGAGATCGAGCCGCCGAAGTCTATCTCTACCGCCACCGCGGTGACAGCGCAGATCATCGCCCAGGTCGCCAGCCATATTTACGGCGGCACCACCATTAACCGCATCGATGAAGTGCTGGCGCCGTTCGTCAGCGAAAGCTTTAACAAGCATCGCAAAATCGCCGAAGAGTGGCAGATCCCGGATGCCGAAGGCTATGCCCGCGCCCGTACCGAAAAAGAGTGCTACGACGCCTTCCAGTCGCTGGAGTATGAGGTTAACACGCTGCATACCGCCAACGGCCAGACGCCGTTCGTCACCTTCGGGTTCGGCCTCGGCACCAGCTGGGAATCGCGGCTGATCCAGCAGTCGATTCTGCGTAACCGCATTGCCGGCCTCGGTAAAAACCGTAAGACCGCGGTGTTCCCGAAACTGGTGTTCGCGATCCGTGACGGCCTGAACCATAAGTTCGGCGATCCGAACTACGACATCAAACAGCTGGCGCTGGAGTGCGCCAGCAAGCGCATGTACCCGGATATCCTCAACTACGACCAGGTGGTGAAGGTTACCGGGTCGTTTAAAACGCCGATGGGCTGCCGCAGCTTCCTCGGGGTGTGGGAAAACGAGAACGGCGAGCAGGTGCACGATGGGCGCAATAACCTCGGCGTTATCAGCCTCAACCTGCCGCGCATCGCCCTGGAAGCGAAAGGCGACGAAGCCGCCTTCTGGGCGTTGCTGGACGATCGCCTGCAGCTGGCGCGCAAAGCGCTGATGACCCGTATTGCCCGCCTGGAAGGGGTAAAAGCGCGCGTGGCGCCGATCCTCTATATGGAAGGGGCCTGCGGCGTGCGACTGAAAGCCGACGACGACGTCTCCGAGATTTTCAAAAACGGCCGGGCGTCGATTTCGCTGGGCTATATCGGTATCCATGAAACCATCAATGCACTGTACGGCAATCAGCACATGTACGACAGCGAGGCGCTGCGCGAGAAGGGTGTGGCCATCGTCCAGCGCCTGCGCGACGCCGTCGATTTGTGGAAGGAAGAGACCGGCTACGGCTTTAGCTTGTACAGCACGCCGAGCGAAAACCTGTGCGATCGCTTCTGCCGTCTCGATACCGCCGAGTTTGGCGTGGTGGAAGGGGTGACCGACAAAGGTTACTACACCAACAGCTTCCACCTCGACGTGGAGAAGAAGGTCAACCCGTACGACAAGATCGATTTTGAAGCGCCGTATCCGCCGCTGGCCAACGGGGGCTTCATTTGCTACGGCGAATACCCGAACATCCAGCACAACCTGAAGGCGCTGGAGGACGTGTGGGATTACAGCTATCAGCATGTGCCGTATTACGGAACCAATACGCCGATCGATGAATGCTACGAGTGTGGTTTCACCGGCGAGTTCGAGTGCACCAGCAAGGGTTTTACCTGCCCGAAATGCGGTAACCACGACGCCTCCCGCGTTTCCGTTACCCGCCGGGTGTGCGGCTACCTCGGTAGCCCGGACGCGCGTCCGTTCAACGCCGGCAAGCAGGAAGAAGTGAAGCGCCGCGTGAAGCACCTGGGCAATGGGCAGATCGGTTAAAGAACAATGCGCTTTTCCCGGATAGCGGCGCGCAGCGCCTTATCCGGGCTACCACTGCCTGGTGAGTCGTAGCCCGGCCGAGCGCAGCGACGCCGGGAAATGGCCGCACTCCTCCGTTTTCGCAAAGCAAATAACGTCAGAGCAAGGCGGCAAACGAAGGGATCCCAGACAGCCAGGTGGGTTTCCTCAAATCAGTTGGCGTTGTAGCAAGGCGGCAAACGAGTAAGTCCCGGGGAGCTTACTGGAGTAAGTGACCCGGGCGAGCGAGCGCAGCCAACGCCGCTATGGCGTTAATTGAGAAGCGAAAAATGAATTACCATCAGTACTACCCGGTAGATATTGTCAACGGCCCCGGCACCCGCTGCACCCTGTTTGTCTCCGGCTGCGTCCATGAGTGCCCGGGCTGCTACAACAAAAGCACCTGGAGGGTGAATTCCGGCATGCCCTTCACGACCGAGATGGCCGACCGCATCATTGCCGACCTCAACGATACCCGCATCAAGCGCCAGGGGATTTCACTCTCCGGCGGCGATCCGCTGCATCCGCAAAACATCGCGGAGATCTTAAAGCTGGTTCAGCGCGTGCGCGCCGAATGCCCCGGCAAAGATATCTGGGTCTGGACCGGCTATAAGCTGGAAGAGCTGAATGAGGCGCAGATGCAGGTGGTGAACCTGATCAACGTGCTGGTCGACGGTAAGTTTGTGCAGGATTTAAAAGACCCGGCGCTGATCTGGCGCGGCAGCAGCAACCAGGTCGTGCATCATTTGCGATAGCGTTTAGAGCCGTTTATTCGCCTGATGATAAACGGCCGCTTTCTCTCTTTTGCCAATGGCAATAACGTAAACCACCACCACCCTATCTCGTACTTGATACACCAGCCGATAACCTGACGCCTTAAGCTTGATTTTGTCGCAATCCGGCAAATCGCTCAGCCTGGCCGACTCAATTCGCGGATTCTGCACAATCTGCTGGAGCTTATTTTTGAACTGTTTTTTGACCGTCTCGCCAAGCTGCCATTCGCGCCAGGCTCGTGGATCAAACTCCAGTTCATAGGTCATCCAGACTCACCTTAACCCCCGGCCGTGGGTTTTCCAGCCGCTCGCGGACGGTGCGTAATAATGCCGCTTCGCTATCGCTGATAGTCATACTTTTCACCGGCATGCGGCCATTTTCCGCAATGTATTGAAACAGCAGGCGTACCGCCTCCGTTGGCGTCATATCGAGTTTCTCCAGCACGGCATAAGCCTCTTTTTTGAGTTTATCATCCAGTCGAACGTTGAGCGTGGCCATTATGCCTCCAGAAAGGGATATTTTGTAATGCATTATAGCATTACATTTGAATTACACTCGAATCTGGAAAACGCCTCTCAAAACCGGCTGACGCATTCCATCGCCACCATTTTAAACTCATCGAAGCTGCGGGTCGTGGCGAGGCGGCTCATGGCGCGCTCGCGCAGGAAAGTCACGAAAATATCGTAGATCGCCATCGCCTCTTCATACTCGCGCTTGCTGATAGCGAGCAGGAAGATGATATGGGCGGTTTCGTCCCCCCAGGCGATGCCCTGCGGGGCAATAACGGTATAGACCACCGTCTTTTTCGCCAGCAGACCCAGGGAGTGCGGCAGCGCAATACCGTCGCCGAGCATGGTGCTGACGATCGCTTCACGCTCCACCACCGAAGCATGAAACTCCGCATCGACGAAGCCTTCCTCCAGCAGCTGCTGACACAGTCCGGCGAACAGCGTTTGCTGATCCATCGGCGTGTCGATCACCCGGAAATGGGCGGCATCGAAGTACTTATTCAGCATCCACGGACGGGTGCGGTCCACCAGCACCAGCTTGCCGATCTGATCCAGTTGATAGTCAGTGGGGAACGGCGCGATGGTCACTACCGGCTTGTCTTTTTCGCTGATCCGCACCGTGGAGATAACAAAATCCGCCTCGATCGCGTCCCGCTGTTCGTACTCGCGCTGGGAAATAGTGGCGGCGATCTCCAGCTGCGGATATTTGCGCTGCAGGATCGCCTCAATCATCCGCACCATCGCATTGCTGGTATCGCACACCAGCAGCACCTGCGGCTGACGCTGGTAACCGATGTTGTAGTGGCGCTCCAGCCCGACGCCGATATGCAGCACCAGAAAACCGATTTCGTTTTCGCTAATGGTATAAGGCGTGTATTTGCCCCAGCTGGAGACCGCGGCGAGGGTCATATCCCAGGCCATCGGGTAGTGCTGTTTGATGTTA
Source organism: Klebsiella sp. Q2 (assembly GCF_009900705.1). Taxonomy (NCBI): domain Bacteria; kingdom Pseudomonadati; phylum Pseudomonadota; class Gammaproteobacteria; order Enterobacterales; family Enterobacteriaceae; genus Klebsiella; species Klebsiella sp. Q2. Next base: position 69,142 of record NZ_JAAABE010000007.1, read on the forward strand.
TCCAGCAGCGGATTGGGGATCATGATCTGGTAGCGTACGCGGGTGATCATGGTCTTTATGTGGGTCAGCAGATCGGCGTGCAGCTGGGCATCGTCCAGCAGATTGTAGTTATACTGGCTGTTGATGTAGCGCAGGATGTAGTTGACCAGCGCTTCGTCATCGTCGGCGCTGATGGTTTCCGGGTCCACGTCCTGTACCTGACGGGCGGCGATATGCACGCACAGCCACTCTTCTTCCGCGGGCGATAAAGGTTTACCGGCCAGCCGCTGCAGTTCGCCCGCCAGATCGCGCGCGGCATCACGGACGTTCTGCGCCACATCTTCAGCACTGAAATCCGCCAGCGGGTAGCCTTCGCTGACGCGGCGCACCACCACCGCCCCGTACAGGCAGATAAAGCGCTCGCCGACGTCGGTGAGGCGAATATGGTGCCGGGTTAGCGTCTCCTGCAGCACGGGCTCCAGCAGCGCAGGCACCTCCGCGGCAAAGGCCTCGGCGCCGATCGGCGGCGCGATACCGCCCTGCTGGGCCAGCTCCCACAGCAGGTCGGTGAGGCAGGCGCGAACCGATACCTCGCTGCCAAACAGCTTCATACCGTGGCGCGGGCGGTTTTCAAGGGTGAGCTGATAGCGCTGGAAGCGCTCGCGCACCTCGACCATATCGTTCTGCAGCGTGGCGCGGCTGACGAACCACTCATCCGCCAGGTCTTCCAGCTTGATGGAGAACGCCGATGTCAGAAAACGCACCAGCAGAAACGTGATGCGATCCTGGGCGGTACGCGGGACATGCTGCGCCTTCGGCGACGTCTCCTCCAGTGTCTGAAAGCTCGCCGGGTTATCAATTTTCAGCTGATAACCACTGCCGCGGTTAAGGATAAACTGCGCGCCATACTGCGCCAGTAGCGCATTCAGGGCGGTAATATCGGCGCGCACGGTACGGGTGGAAACCGACAGGCGTTGCGCCAGCTCATCCTGCGGCAGCGTTTCATTCCGCAGCAGGGTGAAGAGTTGCGCTAAGCGTTGGTTGGGAAATCGCATGTCAGTTCCTTGTGGTTACGGCTCAGGGTTGGGCGGATATCACCATCTGCGATGGGCTGCCGACCGGCGTGTAGTCTGAGACAAAGGTCAATTTGCCATCCTTCGGCGCCACGCTGAAGCGGGTAATATTATCGCTACGCTGGTTCATGACGTACAGCCACTGCCCCTGAGTATCCAGGGTCAGCGTGCGGGGGTAATCTCCGCGCGTCCAGATATCCTCCTGGTGGCTCAGGCGGCCATCGGCCTGCACCGTAAAGTGGGCGATGCTGTTATGCAGACGGTTGGCGACGTACAGCTGTTTGCCGTCGTTGCTCAGCGCCAGACCGGCGGCAAAGCTGGTGCCCTTATACTCTTTCGGCAGCGCGGAGACGGTTTTGCCTTCGCGCAGCAGACCGCTTTGCTGATCCAGATGATAGAAGGTCAGCGTCGACGCTTCTTCGTTAATCAGCCACAGGCCGTCGCCCTTTGGCGTAAAGACGAAGTGGCGCGGGCCGGCTCCCGGCGACGAAGCGGCGATAAATGGCGGATCGTTCGGCGTCAGCTTGCCGCTGGCGCTATCCAGCCGGTACTGATAGATCCGATCCAGCCCCAGATCGGTAGAGTAAACGTATTTTCCGCTGGGATCGGCGGCGATCATATGGGCGTGCGGGCCATTGTGATCGCTGATGGCGAAGCTGCCCTCGACGGCCGCCGCCGGGCGTTCGGCCCCTGCCGGGCCTTCATCCTGATGCCTGTCCACCGCCTCACCCAGGCTACCATCTTCTTTGACCGGTAGCACGGCGATGCTGCCGCTGACGTAGTTGGCTACCAGCAGCTGTTTACCGTTTGGCGTCAGGGAGAGATAAACCGGCCCGGCGCCGCCGGAGGCGACCTGATTGAGTGCGGTCAGCTCACCGTTCTTCTCAATGCGCCACGCCTGCACCACGCCTTTCTCTACCTCGCTGGCGGCATACAGCGTTTTGCCATCGCGCGAGACGGTCAGCTGCGCGACATTCGCCAGCGAGCTCACCAGCGCCTTGTCCCGCAGCGCGCCGGTTTGGCCATCAACGGTAAAGCGGTACAGACCTTCGCCATTGGGATTATAGGTGCCAATCCAGGCGTAGTGGGTTTGCGCGGCGGCGCCGGCCGCAAGCAAAGACAGTGAAGCAACAAGCAGGTGACGAGCGGTTGGCATGGTAACTCCTTGATGGTTCGGTGGGATCAGTTGCCCCTCACCCTTTGAGGGTGAGGGGCAAGGGCACTACTTCACTAACTGTTTGGTCATCTCCAGCAGCTGGCGAACATCGGCCGGGCGGGTGTTGCCGCTGGCCTTATCGATAATCGAGCTGTAGATATGCGGGATGATTTTGCTCACCCCGGCATCGAGGGCGATCTTCAGGATCGCGCTGTAGTTTTCCAGATCGATACCGCCGGTCGGCTCCAGCCAGAAATCGTGCGCGGCGCAGGCTTTGGCCACTGCTTCGAACTCGTCGCGGTGCTTCAGGCCGCCCATCGGGAAGTATTTGATGGAGCTGCCGCCCATATCTTTTAACAGCGCGATGGCGGTTTCCAGCGGCACAATCCCATCCGCCGCGCCGCTGCTCAGCGGGCCGGTGGAGATCTTCACCATCCCCGGGGTGCCGGTGGGCGAAACCAGGCCGTTGACCACCGTCTCGTTCTGCCCGAGCAGCGCGCGGCTGGTGGCCACGCCGGTGAAGACCTGGTTGACGTGCTGCGGCTGCACCTGGCGAGAAATCTCGCTCACCATCGCCGACTGATTCGGATCCCCCGCGCCCAGCCCGACGGAGAGGGCGTTATCAATCAGCTTCGCGTAGTCGCGCATATCGGCCACCGCGCTGGCGACGTCCGGGTAATTTTTGGAGAGCACGCCGACCAGGACATGACCTTCCGCCGCGTCGTAGATTTCCCGAGCGTTGTCTTTGCTGCCCGCCAGGACGTTCAGGCACACGCGGTCACGGTAAAAGTTTGGGGTCAGTTTCATGCTTGTTTCTCCTTGTGTAGAACTTCCGCGATGCGACGGGCGACCACCGCCAGCTGCTGTGCGTTAACGCTGCGGACATCGGCTTCGATAATGCCTTCATTCGCTTTATAGCCGCGGAAGTAGATGGCGTATTCGCCTTGCTTCAGCGCGTTAACCAGATCGCCGGTCTTCACGCCGGTCACCGCTTCGTCGAATTTGATTTCGGCGCGGGCGATATCGCGGCCGGCGCTGTCCCATACCACACGGGCAGTGACGCCGTTGAGGGTGTTGAGCTGTTCGATAAACGGCGTCATCTTCGTCACCATCTCCTCACCGCTCTCTTTGCTCGCCGTCAGGTAGTGTTCAATGGCGCAGGTCAGGCCGAGGATCCCCTCTTTCCCCACTTTCATCGCCCGGCCAATGCCCATCGACTGGCGTTTAACCCACTCAACGTACTGCGTTTTGCCGATCACCAGCCCGCTGGTCGGCCCTTCAATCGCTTTCGCGCCGCTGTAGATAACCAGGTCGGCGCCCATGCGGTAGTAGCACTGCAGATCTTCCTCCGCCGCCGCGTCGACGATCAGCGGTAAATGATGCTGACGCGCTACTTCCGCGGCCTGCGCGACGTTGAGCATGCTTTTCTGCACGCAGTGGTGGGATTTGATGTAGAGGATCGCCGCGGTGCGCGGGGTGATCGCCGCCGCCAGCTGTTCGGCAGAGCATTCGTTGGCGTAGCCCGCTTCCACCAGCTTACCGCCGCCCAGCGCCACCATGGTGCCGACCGGCGCGCCGAAGTTGACGTTGTGGCCCTTCGGCAGGACGATTTCGTTATTCTCTATCGGCGTAACGTGCAGGTTCTCCAGCAGCCAGTCGCTGTCTTTCACCAGCACCGCCGCCACCGACTGGGCAATCCCTGCCGACGCGCAGGAGACCACGGTCGCCCCTTCCACGTCCAGCAGCCTGGCGATGTACTCGCCGGTCTTATTCACCAGGTCTTTCATTTCAAAGTACTGGTTCATACCGGCCATCGCGGCTTCCACCACTTCCGGGCGCGGCGTGGAGACGCCCAGCGCCGTCATCCGGCCGGAAGTGTTAATTACTTGTTTTAAACGGTATTTTTCAAAAATCGAAGGCATGTTCCGCGCTCCCTTGTTCGGTCAGATAGCCTTTGCCCGCGCGGATCGCGGCCAGCGGCACCAGAATGTTGTCTGCCTGGAGGCTCTCTTTTTCGGCATCCACCAGCAGCGTTGGCTGGCGCTCCAGGCGAAATAGCGTGAGATCGGCGTCGAAACCCACTTCCAGCCGCCCTTTACGCGACAGGCGCAGCCCCTCGGCGGCGCTGACGGTCACGCAGTCAATCACCTGCGGCAGGGTCATGCCGATAGCGAGGAATTTCGACATCACCAGCGCCAGCGAACGTACCGGGCCGTCGATGCGGTTGCGGCAGTAAATATCCGAGCTGATGGTGTGCGGCAGAATGCCCAGCGCAATCGCCCGGCGCGCCACTTCAAAGCTGAAGCTGGCGGTACCGTGGCCGACGTCAAGGCGCACGCCGCGGTGCAGGGCGCGGGTAATCGAACTGCGCAGTTCGCCGGCAGGATTCAGAATGCGGTTCGGCTTGCCGTTATAGCAGTGGGTAATGATGTCGCCGCGACTCAACAGCTCGGCAATTTCATCGAGGTTCGGCGGATTATTGCCGATGTGTACCATCAGCGGCAGATCGCCGTTTTCCTGCTGCATAGTCTTGGCGCGCGCCAGCGGCGTAATGCCGTTTTCCCCCACCACGCTGCTGCTCATGCGCGCCTTCAGGCCGACGATAAAGTCGGGATGGCGCTGCACCGCCTGCTTCACCGCCTCGGCGTCGATATTGGCCATAATGGCCAGTTCGTTCTGGGCAATCAGCCCGACGCGGGAAATATTGAGCAGGGCATAGACTTCCGTCACCGCTTTGCGGGTTAACTGGTAGAAGTCGTCCACATCGTCGGCGCCGGTGCTGCCAGCATCAATCACGGTGGTGACGCCGGTGGCGATGCCGACGCTGTCCGGCTCATCGTGATATATCGGCGAATTCGGGTAGCAGTGAACGTGGGAGTCAATCCAGCCGGCGCTGACGTAGCTGTTGCCCTGCAGATCGATGGTTTTACGGGAGGGCGCGCTAATCTCGCCCAGCGCCGCGATTTTCCCGTCCTGAATGGCGATATCAGTCAGGGTATCGTCGACGAGGCGCGCGCGGCGCAGGAGTAAATCAAACATAGCTATCTCCTGATGAAAGAGTGAATCTGTTGCCGGATGGCGGCGTACCGCCTTATCCGGCCTACACATCGCGCTGACCTGTAGGCCCGATAAGCGCAGCGCCATCGGGCGATTAGCTAATCGCCACCGGGAAGATCGAGCCAAGGATCATCGCGCCGAGGATGGCGCCACCGGTGATCGGTTTCTGCCAGATGTAGAACAGCAGTGCGCCAACCAGCGAGCCGATCCCGATAGGAATCGAGGCGGTCATTGCGCTGAGGATAATCAACGGCCCCAGGAAGCGGCCGGAGGCGTTACCTGCGCCCATCATCACGTCGGCGCCGTAGGTGGAGTCGCTCTGGTTGATGGTGAACTTACGCGCCAGAATGATGATGTAGCCCACCGCCAGGCCGAGGATCAGGCCGGTTGCCAGCGAGGCGGCGAAGTTCGCCACCGGGAAGACAAAGCCCGCGCCGAGCAGCAGCGCCGGGACGCCAAGACCGATCCCGGTCTGAATAGCGCCGCCGATATCGAGGATCCCCACCAGCGACCCTTCGATGATGCGGGCGAACAGGAAGCTGGCGCCAAACGCCGCCACCGCGCCGTAAACGCCGGTATCAATCCCCGACTTCAGCATCGCCACGAAGGCGACTTCGTTAAAGGCGCCGATGCCGTACAGGTAGTACATGTGGGTCCCGGCGAAGACGCCGGAGGAGAGCAGGCCAACGAAGATCGGGAACGACCAGTCGGCATACCAAAAACCTTTATTCTGTTCCATTATCAGGCTCCCGTTATTTGCCGCTGAGTGAGTTGTGGATCATGTCCAGCCAGTTCGGCACGGTCAGATGGAAGGATTCGATCATCTTCATGTCGAAGCCGCGGAAGAAGCCGCTGAGGACGAACAGGGCGACAATGGCCACCATCATCACTTTGGTGACCCGGTTCCAGCCGCTCTCTTCAACGCCTTTGCCGATCAGAATACCCAGCACCAGCCCCGGTACGGCGTTGCCCATAATCAGCTGCGCCGCGCCGCCGAAGATGGTCGCCCAGAAGCCTGATTTTTTACCGGCGTCGATCGCCGCCAGCCAGAAGATCACCGGCATCACGGTGTTCACCAGCAGGTTTGCCGCCGGTACCAGTACCTTAACCGCGGTCACCTGCAGCGCTTCCGGTACGGACGAGGCGGTAAGGTTGAGGAAGGCGACGACAATCATGCCGATGATGCCGCAGGAGATGGCCATTTTTTTCGGATCGTGCAGCGTTTCGCCGACGTTACGATTTTTCAGCATCAGCGCCGCCGCGCCCCAGTTGGGGATAATGCGGTGGTCAACATCCTGGGTGAAGGAGCCTGCTGCAACGGAAGAGGCCCAGGCGTTAAAGAAGAAACCGAGGCCAAAGGAGAAGTGGGAAGCCGGATCGCCCTCACAGGAGTTCAGCTCGCCCAGGGTTCGAAACGCCCCCATCCCCTGGGTGGTAGGGGCATGAAACATGCGTGCCGCTCCGGCGCCCACGCCGACGCCGACCAGGCCGCCGATGATAAGCGATTTTATTAAAATTATCAGGAACATAGTCAGACCCTTTGCTAACAATCAGGTTTGCGTGACGAAATCCACTTTATCGAGATCGATGGCGGTCACGTTGACGGTGACGTCCAGCTCCACGCTGTAGGTCCGTCGTTCACGGCGCAAAAAGAAAAACAGGAAGGCCTCTTTTCGTACCGCTTCGCGCGCATGAACAACCGTCACGTCCTGTGGCTCAATACGCAGCAGAATGTGCGATGAGGTTTTCATCACCGCAGCCTGCACATGGTTCAGGGCATCGGCGAAGGCCCGTGATTTGCTTTCGCCTTTGCCGGCAACCCTCACCGTGGTGGTGAATTGCTCTTTCATACTTATGCGCCGTATTTCTTTTTCCAGGCTTCTACCAGGCGCTCGCCCAGCTCTTCTTTATCCATAAAGCCGAAGCCCAGCACGTTGCAGCCTTCGTTGATGGCGGTGACGCCCTCTTCAACAGAACGCATGCCGTATTTCGCTTTGTAGCCGTATTTGGTCTGGGCGGTGATGGCGCCGGCGCCGCCGCTGCCGCAGAAGGAGATGCCGAAGGTGGCGTTTTCCGCTTTCATCATGTCGCCAAGCTTCATGTCGGCAGCAACGCCAGGGACGACCACTGCGCGTGCGCCGGCTTTCTCTGCGCCTGCGGCGACCTTTTGGCCTTTACCCAGGCGGTCGCCAATAACTACGGTGATTTGTTCCATGTTTTGCTCCTTACAGGTTTTCTTTTGCGACTTCGAAGTGGACGGAGAGCAGCCAGGCCTCTTCATCAGGCAGGTTGCCGAACTGCGCGACCACTTCGCGGGCCAACGTCATTGAATCTGGTGAAATCTCTTCGAACAGGCTGGCATCCACTTCCGGCAGCGGTTCGCCGCTGATTGACCGGTGGGCCATCGCCCGCACGTGGGAAGTCAGCATTTGCTCCTGAACGTCGTTAGGGACGATGCCGTGACGGCTTAACAGGGCAAAAACCTGCTGCAGCATCTTGTCAGCCAGGCGTTCGGTCTGCGCTGCCTGCTCCCCTACGTCGTGTATTACCGCTCCGTTATTCACTTCTGATACCCCGCTGATGTCTCTGGGAATCAAAGTAGCGCCGGGGGGTGGGAGTTTGTAGCGAGTTGTTTTCCACTTCGAAGTGGAAAGGGAGACGGCAGGCGTGATCGACACCACATATTCACTGGAAAAATGAAAAAACAGCAATTATGGCGTGAGACGTATCACAACAATGCGCGCGAATGAGCCGCCCGCGGCTGCGGAAAGGCCGGAAAAAGAAAAGGGAAAAATGTGATACAGGTAGGTTTTCAGGCGGGAGACATCGGCTGATGCCTCCCGAAAAGAACAGTTAGCGGTACTTCTTATGGTAGGTGTTGCGGGTGGTTTTAAACTCCTCCGCGGCGGCCTGCGCCTCTTTCACCTTGCCTTCATTCGCCAGCTTCAGCGCGCCGTCGATCTGGCCGATCAGAATATCCAGACCGTGACGGTAATCTTTCATCTCAGCGCTGTCGGCCGCTTTGCCTTCCAGCTTCGGCGGGGTCTCTTTCTGGGCATCAACCGCGGCGGTACGCATCTTATTCAGCGCCGCTTTCAGCTCGCCGGCGTCGGAGGTCTTCTGTACCACTTGCAGGTTTTCTGCCAGAGTGTCCATGTCTTCGCCCAGGTCGGCGAAGGCCGACGCTGAACCGAGCGCAAAAGCAGAGACAGCCAGCATCGCTAACAGTTTTTTACGCATTGCTCACTTCCTTTTTATTATTTAAGCAAACAGGTGTTATTGTCCGGCGATTTTCATCTCCGGCAGCAGCACAGAACCACACTGAATGTTGCTGCGCGTTTCAATATCATCGCCAATGGTCACGATATTACGCCACATTTCTTTCAGATTTCCTGCAATGGTGATCTCACTGACAGGATATTGAATTTCGCCATTTTCTACCCAGAAGCCGGATGCGCCGCGTGAGTAGTCTCCGGTGACGCCACTGACACCCTGCCCCATCAGTTCGGTAACCACAAGACCGGTGCCCATCTCTTTAAGCATCTTTGCAAAACTCAGGCCGCGGCCGTTAATGCGCCAGTTATGGATGCCCCCGGCGTGGCCGGTGCTTTTCATCCCCAGCTTGCGGGCGGAGTAGTTGGTCAGCAGCCACTGGGTCAGTACGCCATCTTTGACGATATCGCGACGCTCGGTGCGCACGCCTTCGCTGTCGAAAGGCGTGGAGGCCAGCCCTTTCAGCAGGTGCGGATGCTCTTCAATGGTCAGCCACTCCGGCAAAATTTGTTTGCCCAGCGAATCGAGCAGGAAGGTGGATTTGCGGTATACCGAACCACCGGCAATCGCTCCGACCAGGTGGCCAAACAGCCCGGTCGCCACTTCGTTGGCGAAAATCACCGGCGCCTTCATGGTCGACAGCTTACGCGGCGCCAGGCGCGACAGGGTGCGGCGGGCGCACTCTTCCCCGACCCATTCCGGGGATTGCAGATCCTCGATTGCCCGGCCAATGGTGTAGGCGTAGTCGCGTTCCATATCGCCGTCATCTTCCGCAATGACGCAGCTGGAGAGCGAATGGCGAGTCGAGCAGTAGCTTTGCAGCATGCCATGGCTGTTGCCGAACACTTTGATGCCATAGTGGCTGTTAAAGCTGCCGCCTTCGGTGTTGGTGATGCGTTTATCGGCCTTCAGCGCCGCTTGCTCCGCGCGGGCGGCCAGTTCAATGGCGTCGTCCGGGGAGACCTCCGCCGGGTGGAACAGGTCCAGATCCAGGGCGTCAAAGGCCAGCAGCTCTTTATCGGCCACGCCGGCAAACGGGTCCGGGGAGGTATAGCGCGCGATATCCAGCGCCGCCTGCACGGTACGGGCGATGGCGTCCGGGCTGAGATCGGTGGAAGAGGCGCTGCCCTTGCGGTTCTGGTGGTAAACCGTGATGCCTAACGCCCCATCGCTATTGAATTCTACATTCTCCACTTCGCCATAGCGGGTGCTGACGCCGATGCCTGTCGTTTTGCTGACGGAGACTTCTGCGCCATCGGATTTACCTGCCGCCAGTTCCAGCGCCGTGGTCACGGCCTCTTCCAGCGTCTTACGTTGCTGGGCAACTTGAGAGATCACTTTCATTGCTAATGCCATAATGTAAGAAGGAGTTAACTGAAGTCTAACAGAGAACCGTTTTTCAGTGCGCGCCTTAACTGGTAACATTAGCCTCTTTTTTTAAGGAGCCTGAGATGACAAAGCAGCCCGAAGACTGGCTCGACGACGTTCCCGGTGATGATATCGAGGATGAAGACGATGAAATTATCTGGGTCAGTAAGAGTGAAATTAAGCGCGACGCGGAAGAACTGAAGCGTCTTGGCGCTGAACTCGTTGACCTGGGGAAAAACGCGCTGGATAAAATTCCGCTGGATACTGACCTGCGCGACGCCATCGAACTCGCCCAGCGAATCAAAAAAGAGGGTCGCCGCCGCCAGCTGCAGCTTATCGGTAAGATGCTGCGCAATCGCGATGTCGATCCGATTCGTCAGGCGCTGGATAAGCTAAAAAACCGCCACAACCAGCAGGTTGCGCTGTTCCACAAGCTGGAGCAGATTCGTGACCGACTGATTGACGACGGGGATGACGCCGTAGCTGAAGTGCTGAACCTGTGGCCAGATGCTGACCGTCAGCAGCTGCGTTCCCTAATCCGCAATGCGAAGAAAGAGAAAGAAGGCAACAAACCGCCGAAATCCGCGCGCCTGATCTTCCAGTATCTGCGCGAACTGGCGGAAAACGAAGGCTAATTCCCGCCGCTTTTGCCGCACAAGTCACCCGGATGGCGGCGCGCTGCGCCTTATCCGGGCTACTCCGCTGTTTCCGGCGTTGTGCCGGATGGCGGCTACGCCTTATCCGGCCTACGAAAGGCTGCTTAACCTGATTTATCAAACGCTTGCTCAACACCGTAGGCCCGCGCAAGCGCAGCGCCGCCGGGCAAACTGTATCCGGCGCCGTTTCCGGCGTTGTACCGGATGGCGGCTACGCCTTATCCGGCCTACCTTCCCCAGCTACAACGCCAACATCGCGCCAGCAGGGGGTTCCCGCTGCATCTCCTGAGTCCCCCTAATCCGCACAACGATACTTTTGTTTATTGCCTCACCACCGCTGAATCGTTAAAGCTAAAAGCAATGCAGATCACATCTTGTGGTGATAATTAATCATGCCTTAGCACAATAATACGACACTTATCGCATTTAACATCTTCAAAACGGCCACTTTCTCACCAGGTGAGGCGCTTCACATTTTAATCACCCCCATGCCGGTAGATTTCACACGTCAATGACACAATCGATTCAGCAAAAGGGAATAAAAATGAAAAAGACATTGGTTCTGACGGCTATCGCTCTGCTGGTTTCTGGCTCCGCCGCGGCAAAAACATGGGTGCTGACGAGTGCTGAAGAGGGCATGGATAAAGGAAACTGGCAGATCAGCAGCGATCAGCTGAAGGTGAAAGACCATACGTTCAGCATTGAGCAAAAAGTCCTGCACGGCGGCAAGCAGGAAGGCAGCAAAATCCTCACCATTCGCAGTAAAGACGGCCTGACAATCACCCTCAGCCCGACGCGGGGCATGAACTTGCTGCGAGTGGAAGGCTTCGGCAGCCGGATGGGCTGGGATTCGCCGGTCAAAGAGGTTGTTAACCCGGCGTTTATCAACCTGGAGAGCCGCAACGGACTCGGCTGGCTGGAAGGGTTCAACGAGATGATGGTCCGCTGCGGCTATGAGTGGACCGGCCATCCAGTCACCGCGGACGGGCAAATTTATACCCTGCACGGCAAGGCCGGCAACACGCCGGCCTCCCTGGTGGAGGTTGAGGTGGCCGACAGCGCGCCGTATGAAATTCGCGTCCGCGGGCTGGTGAAAGAGAGCACCTTCAAAAAAGCCGATCTGCAGACCATGACCGAGCTGCGCTATATCCCGGGCAGTAACAGCTTCAGCCTGCACGATGTCTTAACCAATCACGCCGACTATCCGCATGATTATCAGATCATCTACCACAGCAACTTCGGTACCCCGATCCTCGAAGAAGGCGCACGTTTCCTCGCCCCGATGTCCAGCATCAGCCCGTTCAATGATTACGCCAAGAGCGGGTTAAAAACCTGGCAAACCTATCAGGGACCGACCAAAGACTTTGACGAGATGGTATTTAATATTCAGCCGCTGGCCGATGAAAATCACCAGACGCTGGCCGCCGTGGTCAACAAGGCTGGCGATAAAGGCGCCTCTATTCAGTTCGACACCCGCCAGCTGCCGGTCCTGACGCTGTGGAAAAACACCGACACCGTCAAACAGGGTTACGTCACCGGTATCGAGCCAGGGACCAGCTACGCCTATCCGGTGACCATTGAACGCGAGCAAAAACGCGTGAAGCAGCTGCAGCCGGGCGCCAGCGCGCAGTTTGATCTGACCTACACCTTGCTGCACGACAGCGCCCAGGTGGCCGCCGTCGAGCAGAAGATCGCGCAGATTCAGGGCGACAATAAAGTGGTGGAGAACGAAACGCCGATCGCCAAAGAGTAAAAATACCCCCAGCCGAACGCCCGGAGCGGTACGCCGCGCCGGGCTACTCCCGCCCCATCACCTCGTGCCCGAGATCCCGGGCAAACTGCTGGTACTGTCGCTCATCGATTGGCTGCGGGTAGCTCAGCACCAGCAGCTCATGATCCGCGATGCCCTGATGATAGGTGGGATGACGATGCGCCCAGGGGTTAGCGTGAAATCCCATCGACTGATAAAAGCGCAGTCGTTTATGGGCGATCTCGCTGGTGAGCGGATCGATTTCCAGAATAGTCAGCGGGGCGCGCGTCAGGATCTGCGCCAGCAGCTGTTTACCATAGCCACGGGAGCGCAGCGTATCGTCGATCGCCAGATGTTCGACATAACCGTAGCCGGCAAAAAGCCAGCAGCCGCTGAGGCCGATAAATACGTTCTCATCGAACCACGCCTCCAGCGCGTAGTGCGGGTGGCTCAGCGCCTGAAGTTTGGCCTCGCTTTCGCGCTGCTCGTGCCACGGAAAGGCGCGTGCGTAGAGCGCGTCCAGCATGGCGAAATGGGGCGAGTCGGTAGTTAGTACGCTTTCGCAGGTCAGCATCACACCCTCCCTGTTGGTAAAAACAAAACTGCCCTCACGCGGAGGGCAGTGACCGGAGGCGCTCGGGCTTACTCTGCCGCGGCCGCTTTTTGCGCCAGCTTATCCAGCAGCTTTTGATGAATGCCGCCGAAGCCGCCGTTGCTCATCACCAGGATATGGTCGCCAGGATGGGCGGTTTTGACCACCATCTCCGCCAGGGTATCGACGTCGGCGCTCCAGTGGGCCGGCTGGACGCAGGCTTCCGCCACTTCCGCTACCTGCCATGGAATATGCTGCGGCTGCAGGAGGAACACTTCATCGGCGCGGCCAAGGGACGGCGCCAGATCGTCCTTGCAGACGCCCATTTTCATGGTATTAGAGCGCGGCTCCAGCACGGCGAGAATGCGCGCGGTGCCGCCCACTTTGCCGCGCAGCGCCTGCAGCGTGGCGAGGATCGCCGTCGGATGATGAGCGAAATCGTCATACACGGTGACGCCGTTGGCTTCGCCGCGCAGCTCCAGACGACGGCGGGCGTTGATAAAGCTGCCCAGCGCGTTCGCGGCATCCGCCGGCAGTACCCCGACGTGACGCGCCGCGGCAATGGCCATCAGGCCGTTATGCATATTATGTTCGCCGACCAGCGCCCACTTCACCTCGCCGACCTTTTCGCCGTCAAACAGCACTTCCCACTGCGAGGCGTCGGCGTTCAGCTTCTTCGCCTGCCAGTGGCCCTGCTCGCCCACCAGCTCCTGCTCGCTCCAGCAGCCCATCGCCATCACCTGCTTCAGGTTGATGTCGTTCTCCGGCAGGATAATTTTGCCTTTGCCCGGCACGATGCGCACCAGATGGTGGAACTGCTTCTGAATCGCCTTCAGGTCGTCAAAGATATCCGCGTGGTCGAACTCAAGGTTGTTAAGGATCAGCGTCCGCGGGCAGTAGTGAACAAATTTGGAGCGCTTGTCGAAGAAGGCGCAGTCGTATTCATCCGCTTCAATGACGAAGAACGGGCTGTCGCCCAGGCGCGCAGAGACGTCGAAATTGCCCGGAACGCCGCCAATAACGAAGCCCGGCTGGTAACCGCAGGCTTCAAGGATCCAGGTCGCCATGCCGGCGGTGGTGGTTTTGCCGTGGGTCCCGGCGACGGCCAGCACCCAGCGATCGCGCAGCACGAAGTCGTGCAGCCACTGCGGGCCGGACATATAGGGAATATTGTTTTCCAGCACCGCTTCAACGCACGGGTTGCCGCGAGTCATGGCGTTACCGATGATCACCAGGTCCGGCCGGGGCTCCAACTGGCTGGGGTCATAGCCCTGAATTAAATCAATCCCCTGGTTTTCCAGCAGGGTGCTCATCGGCGGATAGACGTTAGCATCCGACCCCGTTACCTCATGACCGAGGGAGCGCGCCAGCATGGCCAGGCCCCCCATAAACGTGCCACAGATTCCTAAAATATGAATGCGCATTCGTCATTTCCTTCTCTTATCCGGGGCACATTTTACCCATATCCCGGGCCCTGGCGAAATGCATTTCAGGCGAATCTGTATTTTGCTGGCGCGATTCACCAGTGCGCACTTTTTTGATTCTTTGTTAAGATTGTTGCGTTCGTTTTACTCAACATAAAAATGCAGGGAACGAGTTATGAAAACGTTAGGTGAGTTTATTGTTGAAAAGCAGCACGAGTTCTCCCACGCCACCGGTGAGCTGACTGCTTTGTTGTCAGCAATAAAGCTGGGCGCCAAGATCATCCACCGCGATATCAACAAGGCCGGTCTGGTCGATATCCTGGGTGCCAGCGGTGCTGAAAACGTTCAGGGCGAGGTTCAGCAAAAACTCGATCTGTTCGCTAATGAAAAATTAAAAGCCGCACTGCGAGCACGCGATATTGTTGCCGGGATCGCCTCTGAAGAAGAAGATGAGATTGTCGTCTTCGAAGGGTGTGAACACGCCAAATACGTGGTGCTGATGGACCCTCTGGATGGCTCCTCTAACATCGACGTTAACGTCTCTGTCGGTACGATCTTCTCTATCTATCGCCGTGTGACGCCTGTTGGCACGCCGGTGACAGAAGAAGATTTCCTGCAGCCGGGAAACAAGCAGGTGGCAGCGGGCTATGTGGTCTATGGCTCTTCGACAATGCTGGTGTATACCACCGGCTGCGGCGTCCACGCCTTCACCTATGACCCGTCCCTCGGCGTCTTCTGTCTGTGCCAGGAGCGCATGCGCTTCCCGGAGAAGGGCAATACCTACTCCATTAACGAAGGCAACTACATCAAATTCCCGCAGGGCGTGAAGAAGTACATTAAGTACTGCCAGGAAGAAGACAAAGCGACGCAGCGTCCTTATACCTCACGCTATATCGGCTCTCTGGTGGCGGACTTCCACCGCAACCTGCTGAAAGGCGGCATCTACCTCTATCCAAGCACCGCCAGCCACCCGGATGGTAAGCTGCGCCTGCTGTATGAATGCAACCCGATGGCCTTCCTTGCCGAACAGGCGGGCGGTAAGGCCAGCGATGGTAAAGAGCGTATTCTGGATATTGTTCCGGAAAGCCTGCACCAGCGCCGCTCCTTCTTCGTCGGCAACAACCACATGGTGGAAGACGTCGAGAACTTTATTAAGTCGTTCCCGGACGCCTAAACGCCCTGCCCGCTCCTCCCGCGCCTGCGGGAGGAGCCTCTCGCTTAGCGACTCCCCGCCCCGCTCACCCGCGTCACCGCCGCATTCTGCCGGTTTTCCCACAGCACGGTCAGCCCACGCTGCAGCGCGATAAAGATAAACAGCAAAATGCCGATGGCGATTTTCGTCCACCATGAGCTGAGGGTGCCGTCGAAGTTGATGTAGGTCTGAATCAGCCCCTGGATCGCCACCCCGAACAGGGTTCCCAGCACGGTGCCAACGCCGCCGCTGAGCAGCGTGCCGCCGATCACCACCGAGGCAATGGCGTCCAGCTCCACGCCGACGCCCGCCAGCGCATAGCCCGCCTGGGTATAAATGGAAAAGACGATCCCGGCCAGCGTCGCCAGCCCGGTGGAGAGCATATAGATACGGATTGTGGCGCTGCGGGTGGAAATCCCCATCAGATTCGCCGACGTCGCGTTGCCGCCGATGGCATACACCTGATTGCCGAAGCGGGTGCGGTGGGCGACAAAAATACCGGCCACCACCACCAGCAGCATCAGCAGCCCCATGGCGCTGAGGCGTCCGCCGCCGGGAATGGTCCATGCCAGCCCGGACAGGGTGTCATACACCGGGTGGTTAATCGGAATCGACTCCTCTGATACCAGATAGCTCACGCCGCGCAGGAAGAACATGCCGGCGAGGGTGATGATAAAGGCCGGGATCTTCAGGGCGTCAATCAGCAGCCCCATAAACGCGCCGAAGGCGCAGCCCATCACCAGCACCAGCGGAAACGCCACCAGCGGTGATATTCCCCAAAAGCCAATCGCTTTGGCGAGAAAGACGCCGGTAAAGGCGATCACCGACCCGACAGACAGATCGATCCCGCCGGAGAGGATCACGAAGGTCATGCCCACGGCGATGATCCCGAGGAAGGCGTTATCCGTCAGGATATTGCAGATCACCCGCGTCGAGGCAAAGCCGGGGAATTGCGTCAGGCAGTAGAGATAGCCCAGCACAAACACCGCGAGGGTGATCATCAACGGTAAATTACGTTTTATCATGGCCGCGTACCCCTTTCAGTAAACCGATAAAGCGCGGCGACTGGACAATCAGTACGCACAGCACCACCACCGCTTTCACCACCTGGTTGAGCTCCGGCGGGAAGCCGGAGAGCAAAATCCCGGTGTTCATGCCCTGGATAATCAGCGCCCCCACCACCGACAGCAGCAGGTTGAATCGCCCGCCCATCAGCGAAGCGCCGCCGATGACCACCGCCAGAATGGCGTCCAGCTCCAGCCATAGCCCGGCGTTATTGGCATCCGCGCCGCGAATGTCCGCCGCCACGATGATCCCGGCGATCGCCGCGCAGACGCCGCTCAGGACATAGGCCAGCATCACCACGATGCGGGTATTAACGCCGGCGTTTTTCGCCGCGCGGATATTGATCCCCACCGCTTCGATAAACATGCCCAGCGCCGTTTTACGGGTAAACAGCCAGAACAGCAGCAGCGTAGCAGCGGCGACGATCACTGGCGTCGGAAACAGCAGAAACGATCCGCTGCCAAGCCACGCCAGCGCAGGGGAATCAAAGGTGACGATCTGCCCGGCGGTGATCAACTGCGCTACCCCGCGTCCGGCCACCATCAGGATCAACGTCGCTACAAAGGGCTGGATCTTAAGGACCGCCACGAGGATGCCGTTCCACAGCCCGGCCAGCGCGCCCGCCGCCAGCGAGGCCAGCAGCACCACCGCCAGGCTGTGTCCGGCGACGGTCATCGAGGCGGCCGTCGCGCCGGCAATCGCCATCACCGCCCCCACCGACAGGTCGATGCCGCCGGTGGCGATCACCAGCGTCATGCCGATGGCCAGCAGCGCCACCGGAGCGGCGCGGTTGAGAATATCGATTGGGCTGCCAAACAGGCGGCCATCCTGGAGCACTACCTGATAAAAATGGGGCGCCACCAGGCTGTCGACCAGCAGAACCAGCAGCAGAGCAATGATCTGCGGGGTGCCCTTCGGCCAGGTGAAGCGTCGCTTCTCCGGGCCGGTTTGCGAAAGAGATCGAGGCATCATGAGTTACTCCTTATGCCGCAATAGCGTTCATGATCGCCGGTACAGAGAGCTCGGCGAGCGGGATCTCGGCCACCTGCCGGCGATCGCGCATGATAATGACCCGATCGGCGTAACCCACTAGCTCCTCCAGTTCAGAGGAGATGACCAGCAGCGCCAGACCATCGGCGCAGAGGGTTTCAATCAGGCGAATAATTTCCGCGTGGGCGCCGACGTCAATGCCGCGGGTCGGTTCATCGAGGATCAGGAACTGCGGTTTGGTCAGCAGCCAGCGGGAAAGTAATACCTTCTGCTGGTTGCCGCCGGAGAGAAACTCGATCGGCTGCTCCGCGCTGGGGGTACGGATCCCCAGCTGGCGAATAAAGCGCTCGGCGATCTCGTTCTGTTCACGCCGGGGTATCGGCCGCAGCCAGCCGCGCTGCGCCTGCAGGGCAAGGACGATATTTTCCCGCACCGAAGCGGCGGCGATAATGCCGTCGGTTTTGCGATCCTCCGGACAGAAGCCGATCCCGAGGCAGGAGGCCTGATGCGGAGAGCGCAGGGTTTGCGGTTTGCCTTTGATCCATGCCTTCCCGCTGTCCGCCGTTTTAATGCCGAAGATCACCTCGGCGGTTTCAGTGCGTCCGGAACCCAACAGGCCGGCGAGGCCGACAATTTCGCCCGGACGGACCTGCAGGTCGAACGGGGCGATGGTGCCTTTCTTGCCGTAGCCTTCGAACGCCGCCACCGGCTTATCGCTCAGCAGGGTTCGGCCCGCCCGCTGCAGGGCGTTGTGGTCCAGTTCGCGGCCCAGCATCATTTTCACCAGCTCAATCTGCGGCAGCTCGCGGGTTTCGCGGCAGCCGACGAAGCTGCCGTTGCGCAGCACGGTAATGCGGTCGCTGACCGCATAGACCTGGTCGAGAAAATGGGTGACGAAGATCAGGCTGACGCCGTTATCCCTGAGCTGGCGCATCAGGGTAAACAGCATCTCCACCTCCTGAGTATCGAGGCTGGCGGTGGGCTCGTCGAGGATCAGCACCTTGGCCGACAGGTCGATAGCCCGACAGATAGCAACGATCTGCTGCATCGCTACTGAAAAGCGGTTCAGCGGCTCGCGCACATCGAGGGAAAAGCCATAGGAGGCCATCAGCGCCGTCGCCCTGGCCTCCATCTCTTTACGCCGCAGCAGGCCAAACCGCCGCGGCTCACGGCCGATAAACAGGTTGTCCGCCACCGACATATTCGGCAGCAGGTTCACTTCCTGATAAACGGTGCCGATCCCCAGCTGCTGGGCATGGGCGGTATTTTTCGGGGAAATGGCCTGGCCTTCCAGCCAGATGGTGCCGCGATCGGCATGGTAAACGCCGGTAAGCGCTTTGATCAGCGTCGATTTTCCGGCGCCGTTTTCGCCCAACAGGGCCATGATTTCGCCGCGCCGCAGGCTAAAGTTGACGTTATCCAGCGCCTTAACGCCGGGGAAGAATTTACTGAGTCCTTCGGTGCGAAGGATCTCCTGGTGTGCCTCGGCGCTCATAATCGATATCACCTTCAAATGATGTCAGGTTGCCCCGGTTCGCGCTCTGCTTGCCGGGGTTACTGGAACGCTGCCTGTTACCCTCTCCGCTTGCGGAGAGGGCCGGGATGAGGGGCTAGCCACTCAGTAGCCCATATTTTTCTTCTTCTCTAACTCTTCTTTCGCCGTATCCGGCAGATACAGCGTCGATTTGGTAATGGTCAGCTTCTCCGGCAGGGTGCCGTCTTTTTTGTATTTCTCCAGCGCATCAAACGCCGGGCCGGCCATATTCGGCGTCAGCTCGACGCTGGCGTTGGCTTCGCCGGCGATCATCGCTTTATAGATATCCGGCACGCCGTCGATGGAGCCGGTCAGAATATCTTTGCCCGGCTTCAGACCGGCTTCTTTAATGGCCTGGATGGCGCCGATGGCCATATCGTCGTTATGAGCGAATACCATGCAGATGTTTTTGCCGTTATTCTCCGCCTTGATAAAGCTCTCCATGACCTCTTTCCCTTTGCTGCGGGTGAAGTCGCCGGACTGAGAGCGGATAATTTTGATATTCGACGCTTTGGCGATAGCGTCGGCGAAGCCTTTCTTACGGTCGATGGCCACGCTGGCCCCGACGGTGCCCTGCAGTTCAACGACGTTACACGGCTTACCGTCGACGGTTTTCACCAGCCAGTCGCCAATCAGCTGGCCTTCCAGCACGTTGTTGGCGGTCACGGTGGTCATGTAGAGATCTTTATCTTTCACATCAATGGAACGGTCGAGGAGGAAGACCGGGATCTTGGCCTCTTTCGCCTCTTTCAGCACCGGCTCCCAGCCGGTGGCCACCACCGGCGCAATGAAGATCGCGTCAACCCCCTGGGCGATAAAGGAGCGCACCGCTTTGATCTGGTTTTCCTGTTTTTGCTGACCATCAGCGATCTTCAGCGTAATACCGCGCTTGGCGGCTTCCTCTTTCGCGACGCTGGTTTCCGCCGCACGCCAGCCGGATTCAGAACCGACCTGCGAAAAACCTACGGTTAGCGGGGCAGCTATCGCCATAGACGACATAGCTGCGGAAACTGCTGTGACAAGAAGTAAGCGCTTCCACATAAGGGTATCCTCGTAGGGTTATTGTTGGTTAAAGTCTCACCTGCGGACAAACTATAGACAATCGGTGATGTAACTGAATGCGTTACATCACACTTCAAAAAAGTAAATGAGATGTTAATGACGGCCCCATTGCCCAGCGGAGAGCGGATAAGGCTTAGCGGGGAGCGCGGCAGCGGCGGTTTGTGACGTTTTTTTAAGCAGTTTGATAAATCAATCACATGCAATGAAAACGGTTACATAAATTTATTCATGATGTGGCTATGTTTATGGATTTTCATGTCATTATGGCGTGCAAAATTCAGAGCACTCCGCGGCGAGATCGGGAAAAAGAAGCGAAGACATTCGATGTGAGTTGGCTATAATACCGAGCACTTGTTTGCCATACATTTTAAAGGAAACAGACATGAGCTTACTCAACGTACCTGCGGGCAAAGATCTGCCGGAAGACATCTACGTCGTGATCGAGATCCCGGCGAACGCAGATCCCATCAAATACGAAGTCGACAAAGAGAGCGGTGCACTGTTTGTTGACCGTTTCATGTCCACAGCGATGTTCTATCCGTGCAACTACGGCTACATCAACCACACCCTGTCCCTGGACGGCGACCCGGTTGACGTGCTGGTCCCGACTCCGTACCCGCTGCAGCCGGGCTCCGTGATCCGCTGCCGTCCGGTTGGCGTTCTGAAGATGACCGACGAATCCGGTGAAGATGCGAAACTGGTTGCCGTACCGCACACCAAGCTGAGCAAAGAATACGATCACATCAACGATGTGAACGACCTGCCGGAACTGCTGAAAGCCCAGATCACTCACTTCTTTGAGCACTACAAAGATCTGGAAAAAGGCAAATGGGTTAAAGTCGACGGTTGGGACAACGCGGAAGCGGCGAAAGCCGAAATCGTTGCCTCTTTCGAGCGCGCTAAGCAGAAGTAATTCTGTCTCAGGCAGGGTCATCCCCTGCCTGATTGCGGCACGGATTGCCGCGATAACACCATGGAGGGTGTCCCGTGAAAAGCGTTCGCTATTTCACTCTTAACTTTTCTGGCTTCACGACCGCCGCCTCTGAAAAACAGGGGTATCTGCGCCTTATCGCCGGCGAGCATGTCTTTTATACCGATAAACGCTATTTTAACGACCCCTCGCTTTTTGACCGTCTGAAGATCAATCAGCCCCTGCATCTTGGCACCCGCCGCCTGGACAACGGCAGTTACTGGATCCACTGGCTCAGCGATGGCGAAACGCTCCTTGAGCCCAGTCAACACGTAAAGCGCTGGGCCCGGCCACTGCTGTTTATCAGCCTGCTGACGCTCATCGTCACCCTTATCCCGCTCCTGGTGAGCGCCTCGGAATGGGGTAGGTTCGGCTGCGGCATTATCGCGATACTGGCCTTCATCGCGCTGTTAACCGGGCTCTGGGAGCGACTGTTCCACCCGGCGCTAAAACGGCACCCCGCCATGCGCGATCTGCTGGCGAAGATGGCAATGGCTCGCCGCCGCGACGTCTCCTTTTGCCAGCCGCTACCCGCCACGACGCAAGCCCTCCGCCAGTCGGCAATGCCTTTTACGCAAGCCCTGCCGGAACGCTATGCCGCTCAGGCAGACATCATCACCGACACCCACTTTAAGAAGTGGTACGCAGGCAATCCGACCCGGGAATATCACGGTCTCGGGATACAATTCGGTTCCCTGCCGCTGGCCTTCTGGTGGCAGGCAGGCTGCGCTAATTTCGCGCTGCATCCGGTGTTTTACCGTTGTCAGCCGCCGTTTCTTGCCACCGGCGATCGCATCCTCGCCGTATACGAGCGCGACAGCCGGGCGATCCATGCGCTATACAATGCCAGCGACGGCGCGGCTTATATAAAAAACCATCCGCTCTATCCTGGACGCCGACAGCTGTCGCTGCTCTATTACCTGTTTTACGGCCTCGCGCTGGTGATGTATCTGTTATTTCTCGGGGTAGAACTCGTCAGCGCCCTTCAGTCAGGCCGGCGCGTCTGGTGGCAGGTTCAGGATTCACTGGACATGCTGTCCTTATTGTTACTCTGTTTTGGCGGGGTACTGGCGGTGCTGGAGCTGATAGGCCCAACGGCCTGGTTATTGTCACACCGGGTGGCTGACTGGCTGAAGCTGCGATCGGCGATGCGGCGTTACCTGCGGGGGGCTGCCCCTCCTACCACGCTAGAGGAGGTCATGTAATGTTCAGCACCCCAACACGACGATTAGTATTCC
This sequence comes from Klebsiella sp. Q2, assembly GCF_009900705.1. NCBI lineage: Bacteria > Pseudomonadati > Pseudomonadota > Gammaproteobacteria > Enterobacterales > Enterobacteriaceae > Klebsiella > Klebsiella sp. Q2. Next base: position 91,521 of record NZ_JAAABE010000007.1, read on the forward strand.
TCGCGCTGACGACGCTGGCTTCCACAGCGTGGCTGGCGAAGGATTATCTTCCGCTCTGGTAAGAGGTAGGCGCAGAAAAAACAACGCCACCCGAAGGTGGCGCTGTCATGGTTAATACTGGTCGCGATCCAACCAGTTGCCGTTCGCTATCAACGTACAACCCTCAACGGAACGTTGATAGACATACATCCATGCGCTGCCGTAAGGCGTCTGAATCAGGTGGCGCGCATACTCGCCCCCCTTGGTGCGGAGCGCATCCAGTTCGGCCAGCGTCGATGCATCAATACGATAAACTTCACCATGTACTGTGCCTTCGCCGGGCACCGCGCCTGGATAGTGGCCCAGGCTGTACAGCTGATAATCGTCGACACTATGAGCGCCCAGCCACTGGGCGTTGGTCATCCAGTGGCTGTTGCCTTGTTTGCGTCGTAAACTGCCGTAAACAAATATTCGCATTGCTAAAACTCAAACTGATAGAGCAAATCGAGCGCCTGGTCGATGCCAGACACCGCTTCCACATATAGCTTAGGCATCAGGCGATAACGTAAAGTCAGCGTCGCCAGGGAATCGAAGATACCGACCCCGTATTTTACCTGCAGACCCGGCAGTACATAGCCGCTGACCACCACCTGGGAAGAGTCGCCTACCCCTTCGGTGTCCAACGCCAAATTGCTTACGCCAAACGTCTCGCCGATTTTACCCACAACCTGACCACTTTGTGCAACCCCCATACCAATAAGCATTGAGGTCATCGCGGCGCTATCGCTCTGTCCGCTGCTCAAACCCTGGCCGCGCAGCAGATAAGACAGCGCTTCCTGCTGGGACATAACCGGGTCAGAGAAGATCTCCGCTTTCGGCTGATCGGCGGAGCCGGTGACGCGAACGCCGGCGATCACGTCGTCTTCGGTGGCATCCGGGTTACGAATTGCTTCGATATTCAGTAATGGCTGATCCGGCGGACCGGAGAACAGCAGTTCCCCTTTGCGCACAATCAAATCCTGGCCATAGGCGTGGAAGCGGCCGTCCGGAATATTGATCTGCCCGTTGAGTCCCAGCCCCTGCTTGTCCTGCGCCACTTTCAGATCGCCGGTCAGACGCGCTTTCAGACCGAAGGCTTCCAGACGAACGTTGTTGCCGACGTGGATCGTCAGGTTGCTGTTGATCGGGATCCCGGCGCTCTGCTGATTAATCGGCTTGAGGTTTTTGTCGAGCATCACTTCATCAGAAGACACGCCAACCGCGCTCTCCGGCACTTCGTTGACCACGATCCGCGCCCAGGGCACATCCACCTTGCCATCGAGGTTGAACAGGCTTGGCGTGGCGGTAAACACCACGTCCGGCGATACATCGAGACGGACCATCGGCGGCACCGTGATCCGCACCCGGCTGCCTTTCGCCGCAATTTGCGCCCGCCAGTTATCGATCTGCGTCCAGTCGGCGTTGCCGCTGAGGGCGATTTGCCCCTGACGGGTGTTCACCGTCCCCTGCAGGGTCGAGCGCGTGCCGTTGAAGTTCATCGCCAGCTGGCTCGGCTGCATATCAAACGGCATAAAGTTGCCGTCGATATCCACCCCGCTTAACTGCATCTGGCCGAACAGCTGCGGACTCTTCACGTTGCCGCCCAGGCGCAGACGGGCGTTGAGCCTTCCCTCCGCCTTTTCACCGCGGGCGAAAATCGGGTTGATCATCGCCAGCGAGAAGTTGCTGATATTGACGTTGCCGCCGAGGTTACGCCGCCCCTGCGGGTCGGTGACCTGCACCTGCCCATCCAGCTGGCCATTGTTGGTCAGGCGGATAAGCCAGCCCAGCTCCGCGCGATTGTTATGCAGGTCGGCGCTGAGGTTCAGCGTATCGAATGCCACCGGCAGCGGGGCGTCATTGACCACCTGGGTCACTTTGACGTTGCGCCCGCTGAGGGTCACTTTACCCTGCGGCAGCCCCTCTTTGGTGGTGTCCCAGCTGACATCGGCATTACCGGTAAAGACGCCGCTGGCCTGGGTCGCCTCCGGCATAAACGGCTTGAGCATCGCCAGGTCGAAGCGGTTGAGATTCACCCGCGCCCGCCCGCTGGCGCCTGCGTCAATGGTCTCAGGCACGCAGAGCTCGGCGTTCGGGTTGGTCCAGCAGTGTGGCCCGATGCTGATTTTCTGCTCCTGGTTGCGATAGTCCAGCGCGATACTGCGCGTCAGCGCCACCGGCCCCACCGGCGTCTGGAAGCGGGTATCGCTTAGCGCGCCTCTCCAGCGCTCGGCCTGACGATCGAAGCTGCCCGCCAGCGCCAGCTGGCCGGAAACCGGATCGCCTTGCACCCGCAGCCGCAGCTCATGCTGCTTCTCAGTGCCTTTGGCATTGAGCTGCACCAGGCTGATATTCACCCCCGGCTGGCTGATGCGATCCACCCGTACGTCCAGGTTGCCGCCGATCTGATCGGTGGATTTCACATCCCCTTTGACGTTGACCTGGGCGATGGTCAGCTCCTGCCAGCGCAGCGCCCGGGCGGTGATGTCCGCCAGCAGCTGCGGCGCATCGACAGTGCCGCGCACTTTCACCAGCCCCTTCGCCGTCCCGCCGAGCCCCGGCAGCGCATTATCCAGGTGCGGCGCATCGATGGTGGCGTCGAGATTCAGATCCTTCACCCCCAGCTCGCCTTTGATATCGGCGCTGTTCGGGCCTAACGCCAGATGCAGCCCCGGGATTTTCCACTGCAGATAGCTGTTGCCCTGCAGCGAGCCCGAAACATCCACCTTGTTCTGTTTCACGTTGCCGGTAATTTTCAGCTCCGGCACCGACATCTGCCAGCTGCCGCCGTACAGGCTGCCCTGGGTCTTGATCCTGCCATTGAGCTTCGATGGCCAGTCCGGCACCTCTTTGGCGGTGTTGATGCCGTCGAGGGTCAGCTCGCCGCGCCAGCTGATCGCCTGCTGCCAGTCGAGGAGCGCTTTCAGCTCGGTTTTCCCTTCCAGGGCATTGACCGTCAGCTTGTCGAGATTGATCTGCCGCTCATTGCCTTTGGCGTTGAGGGCGATTTTCGCCGGCGGCAGCGACTGGCCTTTCACCGCGGTGGAGAAGGCCAGCGCATAGTCGGTCATTTTGCCGCTGAACTTCAGCTGGACGTCGTCGGCCTGGAACTGCTTCTCGCCGCTGAACGGCCAGGCGAGCTGCTTACTTTTCAGCTCCATATTGAGCGGCAGCCCGGCCTCCGCCAGCTGCGCGTCCGCCCGCAGCGTGGCCGCGACCGGCCCGCTTAAGTCCACTCCGACCTTAAGCGTTTTACGTATCTCGCCGCCCACCTTCAGCTGCACCTTCTCCCCTTTCATCGGGTCGACGTTCAGCGTTCCGGCGAGGGTGATGTCTACCGGCCAGTTATCCTGTAGCTGGGCGCTGCCCGAAGCGCTGACCTTGCCCTGATCGGAGTCGATGTCGAGGGCGTCGAGCTTCATCTGCCCGTCGATACTGCTGACTTTCAGCAGCAGGTTGTACACGGTGATATCGGTATCGCCGGTCAGGCGCAGCTGCTCGCCGCGGAACGCCTGAATATTGAGGTTAAGCGGCAGATGGACATCGGTCATCGCCGGCAGCACCGGCTGCGAGAAGAGGTCGGTCATCGTCTCGCCGAGCGGTTTCTCCTGCGGCCGCGGGTTGTCGATTTTCGGCTCGACCACCTGCTCCTGCGCCACTTTCGCCACCTTCGGCAGAGCGATCAGCAGCCCCTGCAGCGAGGTCGGCGTCAGGGTCAGGTTTTTCTCCTGCCAGTTCAGGCCGGTGGAAAAATCGCGCACGGAGACCGCGGTATCGTCGATTTTGACGTTGACGTTATGCAGCGCGACGCGGCTGAGGGCGATCGGATAAGGGGTGGAGAGATTCAGCGGCCCGCTCTCCTCTTCCTCGACCGGCGCAGAGGGCGGCATCTTCTTCGTATCGACGGCGACGTAAATATCGCGCAGCGAGATGTCGTTTACGCACAGACTGCTGTCCCACAGACAGCGCAGCCTGACGCTGAGATGAAACTGGCCGGCGGTCACCGCCACGCCGGGCTGCTCATAGCGGACATTATCGAGGGTTAAATCACGCCAGCCGCCGGTCACTTTGCCGATTTCCAGCCCCGGCACCCAGCGATCCGCCGCTTTGAACACCAGATGCAAGCCGGTGGTGGTGCCCACCAGGAACCCGACGGTGCCCAGCAGGAGAACCAACACGATTAATACGCCGAGGCTTATCTTCTTCCATAAACTCATAATTCAGGCCCCAGACCGATGTAAAACTGTAAACCATGCTCTTCTTTGTCGCCGATTGGCCGGGCGATATCCAGCTTGATCGGCCCCACCGGCGACTGCCATCGCACGCCTACCCCGGCGCCGGTTTTGAAATCACTCTCGCGAATATCGCTGACCGCTTCGCCGCTATCGACAAACACGGCGCCCCACCACTTGCCACTGACGTTGTACTGATATTCCAGCGAGCCGGTGGCCAGCTTCGAGGCCCCGATCAGCTTGCCGTCATCGTCCTTCGGCGAGATGGATTTGTATTTATAGCCGCGAATACTGCGATCGCCCCCGGCGAAAAAACGCAGGTCCGGCGGCACCTTGTCAAAGTTGTCCGCTTCGATCCAACCCAGGTTGCCGCGCACCACAAAGCGGTGGCGGTCATAGAGGGTACGGATCCAGACGTCCTGAGCCTGCATCACGATAAAGTTGATGTCCGAGCCCCACATGGTGTTGGAGTAGTCCACCGAGTAGCGCTGCGAATCGCCCCAGGTAGGCATCAGGCCGCCGCGGGAGCGAGTGCGGTTCACCGAGACCCCCGGGTAAATCAGCATGGTGGTGTTGGTGACGTTCGCCTGGGTAAAGTGGTCCAGGCTCCAGCGCAGGTTAATCGCCCGCTGCCAGCCGCTCGACATCTCCCAGAAACGCGACAACCCCAAGGTGGTGGAGTCGGCCTGGGTGTCATTGAGATCGGTACGCTTAAAGCCGCCCTGCATCAGATAGTACTGCTCGAGCGGGCTCTTGAGCAGCGGGACTTTATAGGTGAAGTCAAACTGCTGCTCCGGGGCGGAGAGGCTGACGCTGGAGGTCAGGCTGTGGCCATAGGAGTTCATCCACGGTTTTTTCCACGTGGCTTTCACCCGCGGACCGACGTCTGTGGAGAACCCTACCCCGGTTTCCACGGTGTTCTCTTTGCGTGGCGAGACAACGCCCTGCAGAGGCAGCACCTTGGTTTTCCGTGACTTAGCAAAATCAGGCGCCACCACCACCGAACTGAACCACCCGGTCGCCGCCAGGCGGCGGTTTAGCTCAGCCAGGTCCTGCGAGGTGTAGTAGTCGCCCTCTTTAAACGGCACGAGGTTTTGCAGGTATTCATCGCGAATTTGCGATCCGGAGAAGGTGACGTGGCCAAAGCGATAGCGTTCGCCGCTGTCGTAATCGATATCCCAGAACGCCTGATGACGGTCGAGGGAGACCCCAAGCTGGCTTTTATTGAACTCGCTGTCAAAGTAGCCTTTGCGCAGGGCGACGCGGGTCAATGAGCTCTTGAAACCGTCGTAATCGCCGTGGTTGAGCACCGTCCCGATGGCCGGGCGGGTTTTCAACAGCGCCAGATAGTCGCTGTCGGTGCGGGCGCCGCCGCGCAGAATCACCTCGGTTCCGCCAATGCGCACCGGCTCACCCGGGGTCACTTTGGCGATCAGCACCTGACGGCCCCTTTTCGGCGGCGGACGCAGATCAAATTCAATCGTCGGCTCGTAATATCCCAGCGCTTTCAGACCTTCCCGAATGGCGTCATCGACGCGCGCGCGAAAGCGACGATCCGGCGTGACCTCATCACTCTGGATGGTGGAAAGCTGGGCGCGAACGTTTTTCTCCAGCTCTCCGGATAATCCCTCAACCTGCAAACGCACATTCGCTGCGCTGGCGACCCCGCTGACCAGCAAAAGGCTGGTGACACATAACTGGCGGATTTTTAGCACATTTTCTCCTGAATATCCCTGTTTCCCCCTACAGGAAACACTGGCGCCGCTCCACGGCTTAACAAAACCCTAACAACTTAGGGTTGAAAAAGTGGCAATAACCCAAATAATTCTTATGTATTAATCTAGACGTATTACGCGTATTTATTGTGTTAAAAGACACGCTTCGTTACAACCTTAACGACGATTTCTGTATTGAGAGGCCCACCGTGAGTCTATTTGATAAAACGCATCTTGTCGCCCAGGCGGATGCGCTGCCTGGACGCAATACCCCGATGCCAGTGGCGACGCTCCACGCAGTTAACGGCCACTCGATGACCAACGTCCCGGCGGGGATGGAAGTGGCACTGTTCGCCATGGGCTGCTTCTGGGGAGTTGAACGTCTGTTCTGGCAATTGCCGGGGGTTTACAGCACCGCCGCCGGCTACACTGGCGGCTATACGCCCAATCCGACCTATCGCGAAGTGTGCAGCGGCCAGACCGGTCACGCGGAAGCGGTGCGCGTGGTCTACGATCCACAGGTCATCAGCTATGAGCAGTTATTGCAGGTGTTCTGGGAAAATCACGACCCCGCGCAGGGCATGCGACAGGGTAACGACCTCGGCACCCAGTACCGTTCGGCGATCTATCCGTTGACGCCGGAACAGACGGAAGCGGCAAAGGCCAGCCTCGCGCGCTTCCAGGCGGCGATGAACGACGCGCACGATACCCGTCACATCACCACCGAGATCGCCACCGCCAAACCGTTCTACTATGCCGAGGACGATCACCAGCAGTATCTGTATAAGAACCCGCACGGCTATTGTGGCATTGGCGGCATTGGCGTCTGCCTGCCGCCTCAGGCGTAATTCTGATTTCCGCCTCAACAGCGAGGCGGTTAATGAACGCTCTGGCGGCTTTACATTCCCTTACGCTATACTACCCAGTGTGACAGCCGGTCCAGCGCCTTCGGACCGGTTTTTTATGTATTCCACATTTAAGTTATCAACTTCCCTTCCGAGGATCTGACCTCAACGGTCAGAAAAGATATGTTAAACAGTATTTTAGTAATACTCTGTCTGATAGCCGTCAGTGCGTTTTTTTCGATATCGGAAATCTCACTGGCCGCCTCACGTAAAATCAAACTGAAACTGCTGGCCGATGAAGGCAACGTCAACGCACAGCGGGTGCTGAAGATGCAGGAGAACCCGGGCACCTTCTTTACCGTCGTGCAGATTGGCCTCAACGCCGTCGCCATTCTTGGCGGTATCGTGGGCGACGCGGCCTTCTCCCCGGCGTTTCATAGCCTGCTCAGCGGGTATTTGTCACCGGAGCTCTCCGAGCAACTGAGCTTCATCATCTCTTTTACCCTGGTCACCAGCTTGTTCATCCTGTTTGCTGACCTGACTCCGAAACGCATCGGTATGATTGCGCCCGAAACTGTGGCCCTGCGCATCATCAACCCGATGCGCTTCTGCCTGTTAGTCTTCCGCCCGCTGGTGTGGTTGTTTAACGGCATGGCCAACATGATCTTCCGCATCTTCAAACTGCCGATGGTGCGCAAAGACGATATCACCTCCGACGATATCTATGCCGTGGTCGAAGCCGGCGCGCTGGCCGGGGTGCTGCGCAAGCAGGAGCATGAGCTGATTGAGAACGTCTTTGAGCTGGAGTCCCGCACCGTTCCTTCCTCCATGACCCCGCGTGAAAGCGTCATTTGGTTTGATTTGCATGAAGACGAGCAGAGCCTGAAGAATAAAGTGGCCGAACACCCGCACTCGAAGTTCCTCGTCTGTAATGAAGATATCGACCACATTATCGGCTACGTCGATTCAAAAGATCTGCTGAACCGCGTGCTGGCGAACCAGAGCCTGGTGCTGACCGGCGGCGTGCAGATCCGCAACACGTTGATCGTCCCGGATACCCTGACCCTGTCCGAAGCGCTGGAAAGCTTCAAAACCGCCGGGGAAGACTTTGCGGTGATCATGAATGAATATGCGCTGGTGGTCGGGATCATCACCCTTAACGACGTGATGACAACTCTGATGGGCGACCTCGTCGGCCAGGGGCTGGAAGAGCAGATCGTCGCCCGCGATGAAAACTCGTGGCTAATCGATGGCGGTACGCCGATTGATGACGTGATGCGCGTGCTGGATATCGACGAGTTTCCGCAGTCCGGGAACTACGAGACCATCGGCGGCTTTATGATGTTTATGCTGCGTAAAATCCCCAAACGCACCGACGCGGTGAAGTTCTCCGGCTATAAGTTCGAGGTCGTGGATATCGATAACTACCGTATCGACCAGTTGCTGGTGACCCGCATCGATAACAAGCCCACGGTGCTGGTGCCCAAGCAGGCGGAAGCGGCGGAAAGCCAGAACGCCTGAGCGTAATCCTTTCTCTCTCTTAAGGGCGGATGATCATCCGCCCTTTTTATTGCCCGAATGTGAAGCGGCTCACGCCCCTCTGCCGATAGCAGATTATTACTGCTCGATAGCGAAACGTTTATGACTCCCCCGTGCGCAAAAAGGTAACGTTGCTCGCGTCTACACGATCATATTCCTGAATAAAGGAAGCGAGGGTTACCATGATAACGTCGAATAAAAATTACTTTATCAGCTGTCTGTTTTTCCTGTTTTTCTTTATAGGCTGGGGATGCTGCTACCCCTATTTATCACTGTGGTTAACGGAAACCATCGGTATTAACTACACGGACGTCGGTCTGGTTTATTCTTTCACTGCCATTGTGGCCGTCTGCGTTCAGCCATTATTCGGTTTTATATCGGATAAGCTGGTGTATCGTAAGAATCTGATGTGGATGCTGGCGATCATTATCACCTTATTCGCTCCATACTGGATCTATGTCTTCGCGCCTCTGTTAAAAATAAATGTGTTCCTCGGCGCGCTGGCTGGCGGCCTCTATATTGGCATGGCCTACGGCGCAGGCTGCGGGATTTGCGAAGCCTACATCGATAAGGTCAGCCGCGCCTCCGGCTTCGAATTTGGTCGGGCGCGGATGTTCGGCGGCATCGGCGCCGCGATCGGCACCTTTGCGGCAGGAAAGCTCTACGGCATCGATCAGAACATGATTTTCTGGCTGGCCAGCGCAGCAGGCGTCTGCCTGCTGGTGATTGTCTGGAAAATGCAGATCAGCACCCATCAAAAGCAGGGGCTGCTGTCCGGCAAAACGTCGCCGGTTACCCTCCGCGATGCCGTCTCGTTGTTAAAAATTAAAAAATTCTGGTTCTTCGCCCTCTATGTCATTGGCGTCGGGGCGGTCTATGAAACCTATGACCAGCAGTTCGCTATCTACTACAGCCATTTCTTTGAGAGTAAAGCCCGGGGTGCAGAAGTCTTCGGTTATTTAACCACGGGTCAGATTTTCCTTGATGCCATCGTGATGTTCTTTGCGCCATGGTTTGTGAATAAAATCGGCCCGAAAAATGCGCTGTTATACTGCGGGCTGATTATGAGCTTGCGCATTATCGGTTCCGCGTGGGCTATTGGCCCGGTATCCATCAGCCTGATTAAACTACTCCATGGATTTGAAAGCTCGGTGTTACTCGTCGCGGCGCTTAAATATATTACCGCTAACTTTAACCCCCTGCTTTCCGCGACGGTTTACTTAATTGGCTTCCAGTTTTCAAAAAGCTTTAGCTCTATTTTTCTCTCCACCGGCATCGGCCATATGTACCAGAGCATGGGCTTTACCAGCAGCTATATTGTGCTCGGCAGTATCGCCCTGTGCTTCACGCTCATTTCGTTTATCACGCTGGATAAAGCGCGTGTCTTCTCTCCACAACCCGTGCCCGCGAATTAATGTCAGGAGGTAGTCTGCATGTCTCAGTTATTTTATGGCGTGGCGTATTACGATGAATATATGCCGGAAGATCGGCTGGCCAGCGATATCGCCTTAATGCGCGAAACCGGCATTAACGTGGTGCGTATCGCCGAGTCCACCTGGAGTACGCTGGAGCCTGAAGAGGGCCAGTACAATTTCTACCATATCGACCGGGTGCTCGAGGCGATGCATGAGGCCGGCATTGCGGTCATCGTCGGGACGCCCACCTACGCGGTACCGGCCTGGCTGGCGGCGAAACATCCCGATATTCTGGTCACCACCGTCGCGGGGCAGCAAAAATATGGTCCGCGGCAGATCATGGATATCGTCAACCCGACCTTTCGCCGCTATGCCGAAAAAATTATCCGCACGCTGATGGCCCATGTGCAACACCATCCGGCGATTATCGGCTGGCAACTGGATAACGAAACCAAGCATTACGACAATATTGGCCGCTATATGCAGGAGGGCTTCGTGCGCAGCCTGCAGGAGAAATATCCAGACCTCCGACAACTGAATCACGATTTCGGTCTGGATTACTGGAGCAACCGCATTGACCGCTGGCAGGATTTTCCGCCGGTGGAAAACACCATCAACGCCAGCCTCGCCTGCGCCTTCTCCCGCTATCAGCGCCAGCAGGTCACCGAGTATCTGGCCTGGCAGGCGGAGATTGTGCGCGAGTACGCCCAACCGCACCAGTTCGTCACCCACAACTTCGATTTTGAATGGCGCGGTTACTCTTACGGCGTGCAGCCGCGGGTCGACCATTTTGCGGCGGCGCAGGCGCTGGATGTCGCCGGCGTCGATATCTATCACCCGAGCCAGGCACACCTGACCGGGCGGGAAATCGCCTTTGGCGGCGCCATCACCCGCTCGCTTAAGCCGGGCCAGAACTACTTCGTGCTGGAAACCCAGGCGCAGGGCTTCGCCCAGTGGACTCCCTACCCGGGCCAGCTGCGCCTGCAGGCGTTCAGCCATATCGCCTCCGGCGCCGCCATGGTCTCCTACTGGCACTGGCATTCGATTCATAACGCCTTCGAAACCTACTGGAAGGGGCTGCTCAGCCACGACTTCTCGCGTAACCCGACCTGGCAGGAGGCCACCACTATCGGGGCTGACTTTGCCCGCCTGTCGCCGCAGCTGGCGGAGCTGAAGGCCGAAAACGACGTTGCGCTGCTGATAAGCAATGAGGCAATGGACGCCCTCAATCACTTCCGTCCTGGCGATGCCGAGGGCAACATTTATAACGATATCTTTCGCCGCTTCCACGATGCGCTGTATGACCACAATATCAGCTTCGACATCATCCACGATGTAAACGAGGAAACCTCGCGCTACCGAGTGCTGATCGTTCCCGGCCTGTACGCTGCCGATGATGGCCTGCTGGCGCGTATCAATCACTATATCGCCGAGGGCGGCAGAGCGCTTATCGGCTTTAAATCGGGCTTTAGCGATGAAAACGTCAAGGTACGCCGCAGCGCGCAGCCTGGGATCCTGCGGCAGAGCTGCGGCGTCAGCTACAGCCAGTTCACCCTGCCGGAAGGGACGACGGTAAGCTCTTGCTGTGCAGAGATTGATTGCCGCAATGACAATCAGGCTGAGCTGTGGATGGAATTGCTGACGCCCGATGATGGGACCCGCACCTTGCTGCGCTATCAGCATCCGGCATGGGGCGAATACGCCGCCGCCACCGAAGCGGATTATGGCCGGGGACGAGCGATGTATGTTGGCTTCCTGCCGCAGAAGGGATTGATTAGCCAGCTGTTTGATGTACTAACCGCCGATCTCGCATTGCGCTCGCGCACTTCCGCCTATCGCTTCCCATTAGTGGTCAAAAAAATGCGTAATCGCGCCGGGAAAACCACCCACTTCCTGTTCAATTACTCCGGCGAGACGCTGGAATTTGTCAGCGAGACCGCGGGTAGCGCGCTGCTGAGCGGGGAGACAGTATACGTCGGCCAGCCGTTGCGCCTCAGGGCCTGGGAATTTACTATCATCGAAAGCTAACGACGCGGCGGCGCTCAGGTGGGAGAGAGAATGGAACTGGATATAAATGAGCTACTCAATTTCTCGCCATTGATGAAGACCTTTACCTTCAATGCCTGGGTCGTCGCAGGCTTCACGCCGATTACCCGCGGCTCCACGCTGGACTACTACATTAACCGCCCGCAGGGGATGAAAGGTTACATCATTAATCTGACCCTGCGCGGCCAGGCGCGGGCGAAGGCGGGCGATGGCTTCCTTCTGTGCCGGGAAAACGATCTGCTGCTGTTTCCTCCCGGGGTGCCCCATCACTACGGCAGGGACGAGCACAGCGAGTATTGGGACCATCTGTGGATCTACTTTATCCCCCGCCCCTACTGGATAGACTGGCTAAAGTGGGACCAAACCACTCACGGTATCGGCAAAACAACCATTAACGATCCCGAACAGCTCCAGCAGCTGCGCGATCTGTTCTACGAAGTGATACGCCATCACTCGGCATCCGCGCCGCTGTCGGAAGCGCTGGCGATGAACGCCCTGGAAAGATTGATCCTTCACTGTTTTCAGCGACAGCCCATCAGCAACCGTCACGCCCACGACCCACGGATTAACGCCGTCTGCGACTACCTCAACGCCCATATTGCGCAGGAGGTAAAAATCGAGACCCTGGCGGCGATGGTATTTATCTCCCCTTCACGTCTGGCGCACCTTTTCAAAAATGAACTGGGGCAAACGGTTTATGCATGGCGGGAAACGCAACGCATCAACCGCGCCAGGTGGCTTATTCAGAGCACCTCGCTCCCGCTTAACAAAATTGCTTTATCGGTAGGCTACAGCGATCCGGTCTATTTCACCCGCTTGTTTCGTAAACATAACGGTATTCCACCGGGCGAATATCGCAAACGCTATGCGGAAATGAAGGGCTAAAAACATCAACGGCTCCCATCGGGAGCCGTCTTTTACCTACTACGTACTGCTACGTTTCAGGTTATGCCATCTCAGTTTGCAGACGCAACACCTGACGATTGACTTCGGACATCACTGACAGATGCAGCTTGTCCTTGACCTTCGGGATAAGGATTTTGCCCTTATCAAATTCAAATGCGCCAACGTCCTTGATGTACAACCGTCCACGAAACAGGATCTTCACGTACTTCGCCACTTGCAGCGGATTGTAGCGTTGGAAAATTTTCATTCTTCTCTCCTGCCAGGGTTACGCTCCTGTGGTGCCACAGTTAGCCCACGTATCGGGAGCGCAAATTTTAATGCCCTAAAACTATAGTCCAGAATCTCAGAGGGACCCAGTATGTATAAGTTTATTTACCCTTTGATGACAATAATTCAGAATTTTCGTTTCAGACATACGATGAAGTAAGTATAAGTCGCCGTTTTTCGACTAATTTGTGCGTCAACACGCAAACTGGCATCCTCATTGCGGGTAATCACCACCAATCGCACTTATGATTAAACGAGACCAAGTGGTCGGATCACCTGCACAAAAAATGATTAAGGAAACCGTATGACCCTACGTAGCATACTGGCCGCCTCGTTACTCCTCGTGCCGCTGCTGGCCTCAGCGCATAACTTTGTCGATGGCCAGCGCGTGGCGCCGGTCGGCGTCGCGGATCGGGGCGAATTAATTCTGGATAATGATAAGTTTAGCTATAAAAACTGGAATAGCTCGCAGCTGGCGGGAAAAGTGCGCGTCGTCCAGCACATCGCCGGACGCTCGTCAGCAAAAGAGAAAAATGCCAATCTGATCGAGGCGATTAAAGCGGCGGGCTTCCCGCACGATCGCTATCAGACCACCACCATCGTCAATACCGACGATGCCATCCCGGGCACCGGTATGTTTGTGCGCAACAGTATCGAAAGCAATAAAAAGCTCTTCCCATGGTCGCAATTTATCGTCGACAGCAATGGATTGGTGCGAAAAGCCTGGCAGCTGGACGAGAAGAGCTCGGCGATTGTGGTGCTGGATAAGAGCGGGCGCATCCAGTGGGCCAAAGACGGCGCGCTCACTCAGCAAGAGGTGCAGCAGGTGATCGACCTGCTGCATAAATTGCTTAATAAATAGAGACCCGGAAGCCGGGATTGAGGAAGGATTCACGCGGCGTGTAGTCGAGGGTTTTGCCCTGCCAGTCGTGAACATGCGCCCCGGCGGCGACCGCGACAGCATGGCCGGCGGCAGTGTCCCAGGTGCTGGTCGGCCCGAAGCGCGGATAGAGCTGGGCCTGGCCTTCCGCCACCAGGCAGAACTTCAGCGAGGAGCCGATGGAAGTGGTCTGGTGCTCGCCCAGCTGCTCAAGGTACTCCTGCAGCTCCGGATCGTTGCCATGGGAGCGGCTGATCACCACCAGCGGTGGACGGGCATCGCGGACCTGGATCTGCTTGCGCACGCCGCACTCTTCTTTCCAGGCTTTGCCTTTTTCCGCGCTGTACATCACCTTCATCACCGGCGCATAGACCACGCCCAGCGTCGGCTTGCCGTTTTCAATCAGCGCGATATTAACGGTGAACTCGCCGTTACGCTTAATAAATTCTTTGGTGCCGTCCAGCGGGTCGACCAGCCAGTAGCGCTGCCAGTGCTGGCGCACTTCCCAGGCCGGCGGGTCCTCTTCCGACAGAATGGGAATGGTGGCATCCAGCGCCTGCAGGCCGCTGACAATGACTTTATGCGCCGCGATATCCGCCGCCGTGACCGGAGAATCATCTTTCTTGCTGGCGACGTTGATCGGCTGGTTTCCATCGTAAACTTCCATGATGGCATCGCCCGCGTTCCGTGCAAGCTGACATACTTGTTCTAACATTCTCCACCTCGTCTGGTTACAGTGGCGTTAACTTGTTGTTTTATTTATATCGCATCACCGCAAGTTCCGCTATCTGTGATAACGATGGCGGTTTCTCTGCCCGCTTTTCTGGCAAGATTCACATTTCTGTAAGCAACAGAATATAAATACATTTTCTTCTGTGCTATCGCTCATAAAAAAGGACGCCTCTGATGATTAAGTTTAGCGCAACGCTCCTGGCCACGCTGATCGCCGCCAGCGTCAACGCCGCAACGGTCGACCTGCGGATCATGGAAACCACCGATCTGCACAGCAATATGATGGACTTTGACTATTACAAAGATGCCGCCACGGAGAAATTCGGCCTGGTGCGTACCGCCACCCTGATTGAACAGGCGCGGGCAGAAGCGAAAAACAGCGTACTGGTGGATAACGGGGATGTCATCCAGGGGAGCCCGCTGGGCGACTACATGGCCGCCAAGGGACTGAAAGAGGGCGATGTTCATCCGGTGTATAAGGCGATGAATACCCTGAATTATGCCGTCGGCAACCTGGGCAACCATGAATTCAACTATGGCCTCGACTTCCTGCACAAGGCGCTAGCCGGGGCGAAATTCCCCTACGTGAACGCCAATATCATCGATGCCAAAACCGGCAAACCGCTGTTCACCCCGTACCTGATCAAGGATACCCCGGTTCAGGACAGCGCAGGTCAATCCCACACCCTGCGCATCGGCTATATCGGCTTTGTGCCGCCGCAGATCATGACCTGGGATAAAGCCAATCTTAGCGGCAAAGTGACGGTCAACGACATTACCGAAACCGCGCGCAAATATATCCCGGAGATGCGGGCGAAAGGGGCTGATGTGGTGGTAGTGGTCGCTCACTCCGGCCTCTCCGCCGACCCGTATCAGGCGATGGCCGAGAACTCAGTCTACTACTTAAGCCAGGTGCCCGGCGTTGACGCCATCATGTTCGGCCACGCCCACGCGGTATTCCCAGGCAAAGACTTCGCCACCATTAAAGGCGCGGATATCGCCAGAGGGACGCTGAACGGCGTACCGGCGGTGATGCCGGGAATGTGGGGCGATCATCTCGGGGTGGTCGATCTGGTGCTGAACAACGACAGCGGCAAATGGCAGGTGACTCAGAGTAAAGCGGAAGCACGGCCAATCTACGACGCGGTGGCGAAGAAATCGCTGGCGGACGAAGACGGTAAGCTGGTGGCGGTGCTGAAAGCCGATCACGACGCTACTCGCGAGTTCGTCAGTAAGCCGATCGGCAAGTCCGCCGACAACATGTACAGCTATCTGGCGCTGGTGCAGGACGACCCGACGGTGCAGGTAGTCAACATGGCGCAGAAAGCCTACGTTGAACACTACATTCAGGGCGACCCGGATCTGGCGAAACTACCGGTACTCTCCGCTGCCGCGCCGTTTAAAGTCGGCGGGCGTAAAAACGATCCGGCGAGCTTCGTGGAAGTGGAAAAAGGCCAGCTTACCTTCCGCAACGCCGCCGACCTCTATCTCTACCCGAACACCCTGGTGGTGATGAAGGTCAGCGGGAAGGAGGTCAAGGAGTGGCTGGAGTGCTCCGCCGGGCAGTTTAACCAGATTGACCCGACCAGCAGCAAGCCGCAGTCGCTGATCAACTGGGACGGCTTCCGCACCTATAATTTCGACGTGATTGACGGGGTGAACTACCAGATCGACGTCACTCAGCCGGCCCGCTACGACGGCGAATGTCAGATGATCCATCCGCAGGCAGAGCGTATTAAGCACCTGACCTTCAACGGCAAACCGGTCGATCCGCAGGCCACTTTCCTGGTCGCCACCAATAACTATCGCGCGTACGGCGGTAAATTCGCTGGCACCGGCGAAAGCCATATCGCCTTCGCCTCACCGGATGAAAACCGTTCAGTGCTGGCGGCGTGGATTGGCGCGCAATCGAAGAAGGATGGCGCGATCCATCCGGCGGCGGATAACAACTGGCGTCTGGCGCCGATCCACAGTAAGACGCCGCTGGATATCCGTTTTGAGACCTCGCCTGGCGACAAAGCCGCGGCGTTTATCAAAGAGAAAGCCCAGTATCCGATGCGTCAGGTGGCCACCGATGATATCGGCTTCGCCATTTATCAGCTGGATTTGAGTCAGTAATCCCTGTTCCCCGGTGGCGCTGCGCTTACCGGGGTTACAAACCGGAGCTGACGAGTAGCCCGGATAAGGCGCCAGCCGCTATCCGGAAATATCTCCCCGGTGGCGCTGCGCTTACCGGGGCTACAAACCGGAGCTGATGGGTAGCCCGGATAAGGCGCCAGCCGCTATCCGGGAACATCTCCCCGGTGGCGCTGCGCTTACCGGGGCTACAGGGAGTGATACATTTTCACTCCTCGTGGCTAGCCAGCACCGCCGGCAGATTAACCTCGATCCAGTCCGCCAGGGCCGCCACCTTCTCGCTCACCTGCAGGCCGAGCGGCGTCAGGCTATATTCAACGTGCGGCGGCACCACCGGATAAGAGACGCGGTCGATAAAACCATCCTGCTCCAGGGCCTGCAGCGACTGCGCCAGCATCTTTTCGCTGACTCCGCCCATTTTGCGCCGCAGATCGCTGAAGCGATGAGTTCCTTCGCGCAGCGCCACCAGAATCAACACGCCCCAGCGGCTGGTGACATGTTTAAGCACATCGCGCGACGGGCACTGTTCCGCAAACAAATTGCCATTGCGCAGTTTCTCGCTCAGCGTCGGTTCGGCCATTTTCACACTTACCTTTTTGTACGTACTTACTAAAAGTTAGTTAAGGTGTTAGCTTACCACAACTGCCACTAAACACGAAGGAGAAGACTAATGATCGCTCTTACCGGTGCCACCGGCCAGCTTGGCCACTACGTTCTGCAAGACCTGCTTAAAACCGTCCCTGCCGGCCAGATTGTGGCGATTGTCCGCAACCCGGCCAAAGCCCAGACTCTCAGCCAGCAGGGCGTTGTCGTCCGCCAGGCCGACTATAGCGACGAAGCGGCGCTGACCGCCGCGCTGCAGGGCGTGGATAAACTGCTGTTAATCTCCTCCAGCGAAGTCGGCCAGCGCGCCGTACAGCACCGCAACGTCATCAACGCCGCCAAAGCCGCTGGGGTGAAGTTCATCGCCTACACCAGCCTGCTGCACGCCGACACTTCGCCGCTGGGCCTGGCCGCAGAGCATATTGCAACTGAGCAGATGCTGGCCGACTCGGGTATCGCTTACGCCCTGCTGCGTAACGGCTGGTATACTGAAAACTATCTGGCCAGCGCGCCGCCGGCGCTGGAGCACGGCGTGTTTATCGGCGCCGCCGGCGAAGGTAAAATTGCCTCCGCTACCCGCGCAGATTATGCCGCCGCGGCCGCCCGCGTTATCGCCGGTGAAGGCCATGCAGGGAAAGTTTATGAACTGGCGGGTGATAACGCCTGGACGCTGAGCGACCTGGCTGCTGAGCTGAGCAAGCAAAGCGGTAAAAACGTGGTCTACCAAAATCTCAGCGAAGCCGACTTCGTCGCCGCGCTGAAAAGCGTCGGCCTGCCGGCGGGTCTGGCCGATATGCTGGCAGACTCCGACGTCGGCGCCTCGAAAGGCGGGCTGTTTGACGACAGCCGCACCCTGAGTACGTTGATCGGCCGTCCGACCACCTCCCTTGCCGAAAGCGTGAAAGGCATTCTGTAACCGCCCCTCTCAGCTTTTGCGGTTGCGTCCCGGCGGTTCCTCTCTCATATTGAAGAGATTAATCGTCGGGAGGCAGGCATGCAGGGCGTACCACCCCAATTTAGTGATGAAAAAGATCGCGCGCGCTTTCGCCATCTCGAACAGCTGCCCGGGGTAGAGCTTTACCACGCCCATATCTCCCGCTACGCCTTTGAACCCCATACCCACGAAGCTTTCGGCATTGGCGTGATTGAGCAGGGCGCCGAGCGCTTTCGCTACCGCGGCAGTCAGCACATCGCCGCCGCCAATGCCATTGTCACCATGAATCCCGACGAGCTGCACACCGGCGAAGCGGAAACCGCCGACGGCTGGCGCTACCGGATGATTTATCTGGAGCCCGACCGTCTGGAAGCCATCACCGGGGTGCGCGACTGGTGGTTCAGCGAGGTGGTTCGCGAGGATCCCCTGCGGTCCCGGCGGATTGGCCAGCTGATTTACGGTCTGTGGCACAGCGAAGATGCGCTGGCCCAGCAGGGAATGCTGCTCGACCTCATCGACGCCTTTCGCCCTCTGGCCCACCATGCCTCGGCGCAGGGTGAGGCCGGGCATCGCTTCGACCGCGTGCGCGACTACCTGCATGATAACTATATGCGCCCCATCACCCTCGACGAGCTGGCGCAGGTGGCGGCGCTGAGCCCGTACCACTTTCAGCGCCAGTTTAAAGCCCACTATCACGTAACGCCCCATCAGATGCTGATGGCCATCCGCCTGTGGCGCGCCAAAGCGTTTCTCACCCACGGCATGCCCGCCGCCGAAGTGGCGATAGCCGTCGGCCTCACCGACCAGTCTCACCTGACCCGCACCTTCACCCAGCGTTACGGCATTACGCCGGTACGCTATCAGAAGCAGGTCGCCAGGCGCTGATGCGCAATCTCATACAATATTCCCGCCCGGCCTCCTTCTACACTGCAGACAACAGTGATGACAATGGATGCAATGATGATTAGTGGTGTGTTGTACGCCCTGCTGGCGGGGCTGATGTGGGGTTTAATTTTCGTCGGGCCTTTGCTGGTGCCAGAGTATCCGGCGATGCTGCAGTCGATGGGACGCTATCTGGCGCTGGGTCTGATCGCCCTGCCGCTGGCATGGCTCGGGCGCGCGCGTTTGCGCCAGCTGAGCCGGAACGACTGGTGGACCGCGCTGGGTCTGACGATGATGGGAAATCTTATCTATTACGTCTGCCTGGCCAGCGCCATTCAGCGTACCGGGGCGCCGGTCTCCACCATGATTATCGGCACGCTGCCGGTGGTATTGCCGGTCTTCGCCAATCTGCTCTACAGCCAGCGCGACGGAAAGCTGCCATGGCGGCGCCTGTTTCCGGCGCTGGTCTGCATCGCCGTCGGCCTGATCTGCGTTAACGTCGCGGAACTGCGCCAGGGGCTGCCTGATTTTAGCCCGTGGCGCTACGGCTCCGGCATTGCGCTGGCGCTGGGGTCGGTGGTCTGCTGGGCCTGGTATGCCCTGCGCAACGCCCGCTGGCTTCGGGAGAACCCGCATCAACCGCCGATGATGTGGGCTACCGCTCAGGCGCTGGTGACGCTTCCGGTTTCGCTGGCCGGCTATCTCGCCGCCTGCGCCTGGCTGCACGGTCAG
Source organism: Klebsiella sp. Q2 (assembly GCF_009900705.1). Lineage (NCBI taxonomy): Bacteria > Pseudomonadati > Pseudomonadota > Gammaproteobacteria > Enterobacterales > Enterobacteriaceae > Klebsiella > Klebsiella sp. Q2. The sequence continues at coordinate 111,403 of NZ_JAAABE010000007.1, forward strand.
CAGGCCGGGTTCCCACTGCCCTTCGGCCCGCGCCCGGCGGTGTTTATTACGCTGATGCTGGCCATCGCGGTGCTCTGCTCATGGGTCGGCGCGCTGTGCTGGAATATTGCCAGTCAACGATTACCGACGGTGATCCTCGGGCCGCTTATCGTTTTCGAAACCCTGGCCGGGCTTCTGTATACCTTTCTGTTGCGGCAAAGTTTACCGCCGCTGCTGACCCTGAGCGGTATCCTGCTGCTGGTGCTCGGCGTGGTCTCCGCCGTCCGCGCCAGGCCGGAAAAACCGACGTTGCAACCGCTGACGAACGAAAAAAAGTAGCCGGGCCCTATTAAGGGGTATTCCCTCGCCATAAAGATGCATTTAAAATACATCTTATATTCCTGATGACGAGGTAACTGCTATGGCTTTCCGTGACCAACCTTTAGGCGAGCTGGCGCTGACCATCCCGCGCGCCTCCGCCCTGTTCCGTCAATACGATATGGATTACTGCTGCGGCGGCAAACAGACGCTGGCGCGCGCCGCATCGCGCAAAGCGCTGGATGTCGCGGTGATTGAGGCCGAGCTGGAGAAACTGGCCGGGGAGCCTATCACCCGCGACTGGCGCGCGGCGCCTCTGGCGGAGATCATCGACCATATCATCGTTCGCTATCATGACCGGCACCGCGAACAGCTGCCGGAGCTGATCCTGCAGGCCACCAAGGTTGAACGGGTCCACGCCGATAAACCGAATGTGCCGAAAGGTCTGACGAAGTACCTGACCATGCTGCAGCAGGAGCTCTCCAGCCACATGATGAAAGAGGAGCAGATCCTGTTTCCGATGATCAAACAGGGGATGGGCGCCCAGGCCGGGGGCCCGATCGGCGTAATGGAAAGCGAGCATGATGAAGCGGGCGAACTGCTGGAGGTAATCAAACATATCACCCATAACGTGACGCCGCCGCCGGAAGCCTGCACCACCTGGAAGGCAATGTATAACGGTATCAACGAGATGATCGACGATCTGATGGAGCACATCAGTCTGGAAAATAACGTGCTGTTCCCGCGTGCCCTCGCCGGTCAGTAAAGAAAAAGGCGCCCGCAAGCGCCCTCGACATTGTCCGTCTTATTTGGCCACGTTGAGTGGCCTTTTTTATGACGATCCGTTGCAAGCAACGTTAAAATTTTCGTTTATTTCGCCAGACGTTTTTTGCCGGCAAACAGCCAGCCCGCACCCAGCAGAACAAACCACAGCGGGGTGACCATCAGCGCTTCACGGGTATCATCTTCGAGGGTCAACAGCACCAGTACGAAGACGAAGAAGGCCATGCACACCCAGCACATTAATTTGCCCAGCGGCATCTTATACTTGGACTTCTCGTGCAGCTGCGGACGCTTTTTACGATAGACCAGGTAAGAGCAAAGGATAATCGTCCAGACGAACATGAACAGGATCGCCGACACCGTGGTGATCATGGTGAACGCGGCGATCACGCTCGGGTTGACCATCAGCATCACCACACCGCCCAGCAGGCACATGCAGGAGAAGGTTAAGCCCTTCGCCGGCACCGCACGCTTCGACAGTTTGGCGAACATCTTCGGCGCCTGACCATCCTGCGCCAGACCGAACAGCATACGGCTGGTGGAGAAGACGCCGCTGTTGGCTGAGGAGGCTGCGGAAGTCAGCACCACGAAGTTAATCAGGCTCGCCGCCGCCGGCAGACCGACCAGCACGAACAGCTCAACGAACGGGCTCTTGCTCGGCACCACGGAGCTCCACGGCGTCACCGACATAATCACAATCAATGCGAAGACGTAGAACATAATGATACGCAGCGGGATGGAGTTAATCGCCCGCGGCAGGGATTTTTCCGGGTCTTTGGTTTCAGCCGCAGTGGTACCGACCAGCTCAATCCCCACGAAGGCGAATACCGCAATCTGGAAGCCGGCGAAGAAGCCGCTCAGCCCTTTAGGGAACCAGCCGCCGTCATTCCACAGATGCGCGAAAGAGGCTTCGACGCCGGTCGGCGATTTAAAATGCATCATGACCATCACCAGGCCGACCACGATCAGCGCCACGATGGCGACGATTTTGATCATCGCGAACCAGAACTCCATTTCGCCAAACATTTTGACGGTGGCAAGGTTCAGGCCCAGCAGCAGCAGGATCACCGCCAGAGACGCGACCCAGTCGGAGAGTCCGGGAAACCAGAACTGCGCGTAGGCGGTGATCGCCACCACGTCCGCCATCCCCGTCACCACCCAGCAGAACCAATAGGTCCAGCCGGTAAAGTAGCCCGCCCAGGGGCCCAGCAGATCGGCCGCGAAGTCGCTGAAGGATTTATATTCGAGGTTCGACAGCAGTAATTCGCCCATGGCTCGCATAACGAAAAACAGCATAAAACCGATAATCATATAAACAAAAATAATGGATGGCCCGGCAAGGCTGATGGTTTTGCCAGAACCCATAAATAATCCAGTGCCGATCGCCCCGCCAATTGCAATCAGCTGAATATGTCGGTTTGTGAGATTTCGCCGTAGCGATTGTTCAGTCGGCTCCTGCTCGATAGCAGCGACTTTAACCTGATCTACCATGTGATTTCTTCCTGTTGTACCTGTCTGTGTTGTTCAGGCTCTGATGGCCTGTCGTCTGTCATTAACCCCAGCAAGGGCTAGTCGATATTAGGTAAGAATCGGAGGGATGAATACTATGATTTAGATATAATGTTAATTTTATGTTTAAAGTGAGTGTTATATCACTCATCTAACGCGAAATAGCTCACAAAAATACACCCATACGCGATGAATGCAAAACATAATTCCAATTAATTTTTAACTTAAGGATTTTACGCTATTTTTGTGGCTTCCCCCGCCGCTGGGGAAGAGGAAGCCTCTGCTGTTTAGATAATATCCAGCAGTTCAACTTCGAAGATCAGGGTGCTGAACGGAGGGATCGACGCGCCAGCGCCGCGCTCGCCGTAGGCCAGGTTGTGCGGGATGGTCAGTTCCCATTTGGAACCTACCGGCATCAGGGTCAGCGCTTCAATCCAGCCGCCGATTACGCCGGTCACCGGGAACTCTGCCGGTTCGCCGCGGGCGACGGAGCTGTCGAAGACGGTGCCGTCGATCAGTTTACCGGTGTAATGCACGCGTACGCGGTCGGTACGGGCCGGGATCGGGCCTTCGCCCTGGGTCAGCACGCGGAACTGCAGGCCGGACTCGGTGCTGTTCACACCCTCTTTCTCGCGGTTTTCATCAAGGTACTTCTGGCCGTCAGCGGCCATCGCCTGGAAACGCTCGCGACGCACGGCGTCGGCGCGCTCGTGGATTTCACGCAGCGCACGGTGGACGGCTTCTACCGGCACCTGCGGCTGGTTACCTTCCAGCGCATCGGCGATACCCGCCACCAACGCTTCCGGCAGCAGCCCCTGCAGGCCGGATTCGCTCAGCTGTTGTCCAACCTGCAAGCCGATACCGTAACTTGCCTGCGCTTCGATAGTGTCAAAAGTTGGGGTTGCCATCTTTGTTCCTTTTTTGGGTGATAAACATCAAGAGAAAAGCGTCCGGAAGCATAACAGCCATAGCGAAATGGGTAAAACTTTGTCGGCGGATGATGACAAATCTCAGCGAAAAAGAAACAATAGGCGGCATCAGGTTAACTTCACTTTGTTCCGGTCATCAGGACGTTAGCCATCTATACTCATATGCAGGATAAAAATATGCGGAGCAGGAGGAAAGCCATGCCCGGGCGCTTTGAACTGACATCTACCCTGGCGAAAATCTGGCACGCCCCGGATCATTTTCGCCTCCTGGACCCACTGCCCCCGATGCACCGCCGGGGAATTATCGCTGGCTTCCTGTTGGTTATCATCGGCATTCTGCTTCCCTCAGACGATAGCCAAAACCCGGCGTCCGCCAGCCGTGAAGCAAACCTGAATCTGCAGTCGCAGTCCCAGCCGCAAGCTGGCGGCAATCAGGCTGTTCCCCTGCCGCCGATCACCAATACGCCTACCGTGAGCGATGCCGACCAGATGGCACCGGTCGCCCCGGAGCCGATTCAGGATGAGCAACCGGACCAGGCGCAAACGCAGCAGCCCGCCGCCTCCCAGCCCTATCAATCCTCATCGCAGCAGTCCGCGCCGGGCATTGAGCAACAGTGGCGAACCTATCGCATCGAGTCAGGCAAAACCCTGGCCCAGCTGTTCCGCGATCATGGGCTGCCGGCCACCGACGTCTACGCCATGGCGCAGGTTGAAGGCGCTGGTAAACCATTAAGCACGTTGCAGAGCGGACAGACGGTGCAGATTCGGCAGAACGCCAACGGCGTGGTCACCGGGCTCACTATTGATACCGGCAATGGTCAGCAGGTGCTGTTTACCCGCCAGTCGAATGGCAGTTTTGTGCGTGCGCGCTAGCAGAGAAGACGACAGCGAGCGTTACGCCGCCGCAAAATGAAGGGCTCTGGAAAGCAAAACGCCGGCACAAGGCCGGCGGTTTGTTGTTACCAGAACGTCAGATGCCGATTACTCAGCAACCACGTTGATGATAACTTTAGCGAATACTTCGCTGTGAACCTGGAAGTCCACTTCGTGCTCGCCAACGTTACGCAGAACGCCGTTCGGCAGGCGAACTTCGCTCTTAGCAACTTTAACGCCTGCTGCAGTGACAGCGTCGGCGATGTCGCGAGTACCGATGGAACCGAACAGTTTACCTTCGTCGCCAGCTTTAGACGCGATGGTTACGGATTCCAGGGCGTTGATCTGCGCAGCACGAGCTTCAGCAGCTGCCAGAACGTCAGCCAGTTTGGCTTCCAGTTCAGCGCGACGCGCTTCGAAGAATTCAACGTTTTTCTTGGTAGCAGGAACAGCTTTACCCTGCGGGACCAGGAAGTTACGAGCATAGCCCGCTTTAACGTTAACCTGATCACCCAGGCTACCCAGGTTTGCTACTTTATCAAGCAGAATAACTTGCATTACCTTATCCTCTCAAAGTCGTATTAATGGACCGTGACCGATTACTGATGACGATCAGTGTACGGCAGCAGGGACAGGTAGCGAGCGCGTTTGATAGCGCGTGCCAGCTGACGCTGATATTTTGCACGGGTACCGGTGATACGGCTCGGGACAATCTTACCGCTTTCGGTGATGTAGTTTTTCAGCGTAGCGATATCTTTATAGTCGATCTCTTGAACGCCTTCCGCGGTGAAACGGCAGAACTTGCGACGACGGAAATAACGTGCCATATGGCTAGTCTCCAGAATCTATCAATTCAATCTGCTCGGCATGCAGAACCATTTTGCTCAAGCCGTTCTTTGCCTTATGGCAAGAGATGAACCCTCGAACGGTTACTGCGCTACCGACCGTTATACTGTGAGTAATGGCCTGGTTCTCGTGACCGCTAATAATAACGGGCATCTGACACCATGCCTGCCGGTGAAAACCGGCTTCCTCCTGCACTGAACGATGCTCAAGCACGAACTGGCAGTGAGGAATTCCTGACGGGCTGACCTTACGAAGTGGAGTCCTGCAAATAATGCCGGACAGCTCCAGACGGTTGGTCATCAGGATTACTCTTCAGAATCCCCAGCTTCAGAATCATCTGCGGTTTCGTTGGCGAAATCTTCGCGACGCTCACGGCGCTCGTCTTTCGCTTTAACCATCGGAGATGCTTCGGTAACAGCGTGCTTAGTACGCATTACCATGCTGCGGATAACGGCGTCGTTGAAGCGGAAGTTAGTTTCCAGCTCATCGATCGCTTCCTGCGGCGCTTCAACGTTCATCAGAACGTAGTGAGCTTTGTGCAGTTTGTTGATCGGATAAGCCAGCTGACGGCGGCCCCAGTCTTCCAGACGGTGGATCGTACCTGCTGCTGCAGTGATTGCACCAGTGTAACGTTCGATCATGCCCGGAACCTGTTCGCTCTGGTCAGGATGGACCATAAAAACGATTTCGTAATGACGCATCGAATTGCTCCTTACGGATTATTCAGCCTCCTGTCTGGGTCAGCCGCGGCCCATGGAGGCAAGGAACGTGTTAAAGGGCGGCTGAAAAATTGACGCGTCATTCTAATGGCGGCCCCCCAGGAACACAAGCGCATTTGCACAAATAATTCGCACTATGCGTCAAGTTGCGCTAAGTGGGTGATTTAAAATTAACCAGCAAAGGAAGCGGCATTTTTTTGAACAACTGCATCAGAAAAGGTCGCCATGCGACGAACGCGCAGCGATTACACTTATATCAAAGCCCAACGACCACAGGAGAGCCCCCGAGTCAGCGTCAGGACTGTCAGTCAGGAGCGTAGTATATGAAACTGAAAATCATCGCCATGATGGCTGCGCTTTTCTTCAGCGCCAACGCGCTGGCAGCTATCCAAATCACCGAACGACAGGCCCGCAACATGGACGACGTGCAGAGCCTCGGCGTTATCTATATCAATCATAATATGGCCACTGAGCACGAGGCTGAACAGGCCCTTAGCCAGCTGAGCGATGCGCAGGGGGCGAAATACTTCCAGCCCATCCTGATGCATGAACCAGAAACCAACGGCCCGCTTCGCGCCAGCGCGGTGATATACCGCTAACGCCGGGCCCATTCTTCGCCTCTCCTCGCGAGGGGCGAAGCGAAACCCTCACCTAAACGCAATTGAGAATTATTTTATAAATCGACTTATCAGCGTCATTGCAACCTGATTTAATCATCAGTCTGTTTTTTGATAATCAGGAGTAATGGATGGTTCCGCGTTTCGCCACCTTAGGCCGCATCCCCAAAGGCGTTTGGGTGCTCGGCGGCGTCAGCCTGCTGATGGATGTGTCGTCCGAGATGATCCACAGTCTCTTACCGCTGTTTATGGCCACCACCCTCGGCGCCAGCGTGATCATTATCGGTCTTATCGAGGGGCTGGCGGAAGCCACCGCCCTGATCCTGAAAGTCTTCTCCGGCGCGATCAGCGACTACGTCGGCAAGCGCAAAGGGCTGGCGCTGCTGGGCTACGGCCTGGGCGCGCTCAGCAAGCCGCTGTTTGCCATCGCCCCGACCGCCGGCGTGGTGTTTAGCGCCCGCATGATAGACCGCGTAGGCAAAGGCATTCGCGGCGCGCCGCGAGACGCGCTGGTCGCCGACGTCACCCCACCGGAGATCCGCGGCGCTGCCTACGGGCTGCGTCAGGCGCTGGATACCATTGGCGCCTTTCTCGGCCCGCTGCTGGCTGTGCTGCTGATGTTTCTCTGGGCCAACGATTTTCACGCCATATTCTGGGTGGCGGTTATTCCCGCCGTGCTCTCCATTCTCCTGCTGGGTTTTGGTCTGCAGGAGCCAAAATCCGCCATCGGTCATAAACGCAGTAATCCGCTGAAGCGCGAAAATCTGCAAAAGCTCTCCGCCGCCTACTGGTGGGTGGTCGCCATCGGTAGCATCTTCACCCTTGCCCGCTTCAGCGAAGCCTTTCTGGTGCTGCGCGCCCAGCAGATGGAGATCCCGCTGTTTACTATTCCGCTGGTGATGGTGGCGATGAACCTCGTCTACAGCGTTACGGCCTACCCGTTCGGCAAGCTCTCTGACAACATGAGCCACAGCAAACTGCTGCAGTGGGGACTGCTGGTGCTGATCCTCGCCGATATCGTGCTGGCCCTCAGCGGCCACTGGAGCACGCTGCTGGTCGGGGTCGCGCTATGGGGAATTCACATGGGGATGACCCAAGGGCTGTTGGCGGCGATGGTCGCCCATACGGCGCCGCCGGAGCTACGCGGCACGGCGTTCGGTATGTTCAACCTGATGAGCGGCCTGGCGCTGTTGCTGGCCAGTACCTGCGCCGGAGTGCTGTGGGAAACCTTCGGCGCCGCTTCGACGTTTTACGCTGGCGCGATAATTTGCGTGGTCACGCTCATCGGCATGCGCGCTATGCCCTCAGCTTATCGTCAGGGCTAAAAAACAGCTCCGGGGCCAGACCAGTTGTTTCACCGTGACGGTGAAAGCCCCGGAGCGCGTCGTTTACTTCTGCCCGTAGTAGGCGTTCGGCCCGTGTTTACGCAGAAAATGTTTTTCCATCAGCCAGCTATCAATCGGCTGCAGCTGCGGATTAATGCCGCGGGCAATCCACGCCATGCGCGCCACCTCTTCCATCACTACCGCGTTGTGCACCGCCTCGTGGGCGTCTTTCCCCCAGGAGAACGGCCCGTGCTGATAGACGACGATCCCCGGCGTATACAACGGGTTTGCCTCGCCCAGCGTTTCGATAATCACCTTCCCGGTGTTCAGCTCGTAGGCCTCATCCACCTCCTGCGCGCTAAGCGCCCGGGTGCAAGGGATATCGCCGAAGAAATAGTCCGCATGAGTGGTGCCGAGCGCCGGGATCGCCAGCCCCGCCTGCGCCCAGGCGGTAGCGTGCGTCGAATGGGTATGCACCACCCCGCCAAGGTCGGGATAACGGCGATAGAGCGCCAGATGGGTGGCGGTATCAGAGGAGGGACGCCAGCGCCCTTCCACCACGTGCCCCTGCAGATCAACCACCGACATGTCATCGACGGTCATTGACTCGTAGGCGATGCCGCTGGGCTTAATCACCACCAGCCCACGCTGCCGATCAATGGCGCTAACGTTACCCCAGGTAAAGGTCACCAGGCCGTAGCGCGGCAGATCCATATTGGCCTCGAACACCTGCTGTTTCAGCTGTTGCATTATGCCGCCTCCATCAGGCCCGCGCGGGCCATCCGCGCCTTCACCCAGTCACGCGCCTTCGCCACCTCCGCCAGCGGGTCAGCGCTGGTTTCGCTCCACATCTCAATCAGGTACGGTCCGCAGTAGCCGGTCTGCTTGAGCGTTTCGAAGCAGCGTTCAAAATCGACCACCCCTTCGCCGAACGGCACGTTTTTAAAGACGCCGGGCTTCGTGTCTTTGACGTGTACCGCCACGATATGCCCGCTCCCCGCCTTCAGCTCCATCTGGACGTCGTTATCCCACGCCGACAGATTGCCGATATCCGGGTAAAGCTGGAACCACGGATTATTCAGGTAATGGGCATAGCCCAGCGCTTTACTGATCGAGTTCATCAGCGGGTAGTCCATGATCTCCATCGCCAGGGTTACCTGGGCCCGGCTGGCCATCTCGACGCTCTGTTTCAGGCCGTCGCGAAAGCGGCGGCGCGTCTCATCGTTCGCCTGCTGGTAATAGACGTCGTAGCCTGCCAGCTGGATCACCCGAATCCCCACATCCTGCGCCAGCTGAATAGCTTTACGCATAATTTCCAGCCCCTGATGCCGCACCGCGTCGTCTTCACTACCCAGCGGAAAACGGCGATGGGCGCTAAGGCACATCGACGGCACCCGGACGCCGGTTTCAGCCACCGCCTTGACCAGCGCCAGACGCTGCTCCGGGCTCCAGTCCAGCCGCGCAAGGCGGGCGTCCGTTTCATCGAGAGACATCTCAACGAAATCAAAGCCCAGCGCTTTCGCCAGCTTTAGCCGCTCCAGCCAGCACTCCCCGGCGGGGAGCGCTTTTTCATAGATGCCGAGCGGAATTTGTTTCGCCAACATAGCCGCTCCTTAACCCCACAGCTGGGCGATAGAGCGTTTAAACTGGCGCGCCGCTTCCACCGGCGAAGCGGCATCGCGGATGCTGCGCCCGGCAATAAAGACGTGGATGGGGATGCCAGCGAACAGCGGCAGGTCCTCCAGCGCCAGGCCGCCGGTGACGGTCACTTTGAAGCCCATATCGGACAGACGCTTAATTGCGCTGATATCCGCCTCGCTCCACGCCACGCCCGCCGCCTGCGCGTCGCGGCTGCGGTGATAGACCACCTGCTGGATGCCCGCCTCGCGCCATGCCTGCGCCTGCTCCCAGGTCCAGAAGCCGGTTAGCTCGATCTGAACGTCGCCGTTGAACTCTTTGGCGACATCCAGCGCCCCTTTGGCGGTATTGATATCGGCGCAGCAGATCACCGTGACCCAGTCGGCGTTGGCTTCAAAGCACATCCGCGACAGAATCTTGCCGGCGTCGGCGATTTTGGCGTCCGCCAGCACAATTTTATGCGGGTACAGCGCTTTCAGATCGCGCACCGCACGCACCCCTTCCCCGACGCAAAGGATGGTGCCGACTTCAATGATATCCACCTCTTCGGCGATCAGGCGGGTGGTCTCGTAGGCGCTGGCCAGCGTTTGGTTGTCCAGTGCGACCTGTAACATAGGTAATGACATGATAGTGTTCCTTTTAAACAGCCGCCGCGGTGGCGTTTTTAATTAAATCCAGCACTTCCTGCTCGCTGCGGCAGGCGCGTAAACGGTCGAAATTGGCTTCATCATCAAACAGATTAACGATCTGCATAATCCCCACCTCCTGGTGAGTGGTGGCGTCAACCGCCGCCATGGTGATCAGAATGTCGACCGGGTCATTATCTTCGTGGTTGAAAATCAGCGGTTTTTTCAGGGTCACCAGCGCAAACCCGGTTTTCCTGACGCCCTCTTCCGGCCGCCCGTGCGGCATCGCCAGCCCGGGGGCGATCACAAAATAGGGGCCGTGCTCGGCCACGCCGTCGAGAATGGCCTGGTAATAGCGCGGTTCCACGACGTCGGCGGCCACCAGCAGATCGACGCCGATTTTTACCGCCTCCTGCCAGGTTTCCGCTTCCGCCTGCAGGCGGATGGAGTGGTTCTGCGCCAGCGATTCATGAAGTTTCATGGCCGCTCCTTATTTCACGTCCTGCGGGAAGTGAGCTTTAATCACCTCCAGCAGCTTGGGACCGAAATCCGCTGGCGAAAGCATGTTACGCACGCCCACCACATGTTTATTACCGGAGACGGTAATCTCCCCCGCGATATGGGTTGAAGCGATGATGATATCCGCGCCGTTCAGCTCGCTTTTGTATTCACCTACCGCGCAGCTGTTTACCGTGTGGTCGATGTTGGATTGCGTCAGGAACTGGTCCACCTTCATTTTCATGATCATGGAACTGCCTTGCCCGTTACCACACACAGCCAGAATACGTACGGTCATAATCAGAACTCCTTATTGGGCAGAGGCCTCTGCCAGTTGTTTTTCCGCGTCCTCCTCGGCGCGCAGCGCGCGGCCGGCGAAGAACATATAAGCCAGTGCAATCAGGATGATGACGGCCATAAACGCCAGCCCGACGGAGGCGAAGCCCTGCATCATCGGCGGCGCCAGAATCGACCAGTCCGCCATCCCCATCCAGGCGCTCATGCCGGTGAGTTTCACCGCCCATACGCAACCGAATATTTCAATCATGCCCATCACCAGGCAGATTTTGAGCGCCGCGCGCCAGCCGCCAAAGTGGTTGGCAAAAACGCCAATCGTCGCGTTGGAGAAGAACATAGGGATAAAACCAGGAATAATCAGAATCGGGGAGCCGACGCCGACCAGAATGCCGACGGCAATCAGCTGACCGATGGTGCCCCACATAAAGCCCCAGACCACCGCATTCGGCGCGAAGCTATAGATAGCGGCGCAGTCGATCGCCAGCACCGCCCCGGGGATCAGACGCTGCGAGATACCGTTGAAGGCTTCGGACAGCTCGGCGACGAACATCCGCACGCCCTGAGTGATGATGAAAATCGCCACCGCGAAGGAGAAACCGGTCTGCAGGATATAGACCGTCCAGTGGGTTTTACCCGCCATCGCCTGCACCACGTCAATGCCGAAAGAGAGCAGGATCGCACCGAAGAAGATAGTCATCACAATCGCGGTGGAAACGATGTTGTCGTGGAAGATGTTCAGCCAGCCGGGCAGCTTGAGGTCTTCGACGCTTTCCTCTTTTTTCCCCAGCCAGGGCGCCACTTTGTAGGCAATCCACGAGGCGAACTGCTGCTGGTGCCCGATAGAAAACCCGCAGCCGTCGGTGACCAGCTGAGTAGGCTTGTACATCATATTGGAGGTAATGCCCCAGTAGAGAGACACCAACACCGCGGTGCAGATGATGGTGGTCCACATGGAGTAGCCGAAAATAAAGAACGAGACCGCAATCAGCCCCGCCTGCTGAAACATGATATGGCCCGTCAGCATGATGGTGCGGATGCCGGTAATCCGGCGCAGCAGGACGTAACAGATATTCAGCGCCAGCGCCAGCAGCACCGCGTAGCCCACCCAGCTATAGGCCTCGCCCATCCGGTCGATGGTCGCCATCATCGAGGCATAGGTGTCAGAGATGGCGCCGTTAATGCCGTACACCTCTGACATTTTCGCCACCACCGGCTTAAAGGTGCTGGTGAGGATGCCGGAGCCGGCTTGTAACAGCATGAAACCGATAATGGTTTTGATGGTGCCTTTGATAATCACGCTGACGCTTTTACGCAGCAGGATATAGCCCAGGCAGGTCACGATACCCAACAGCAGCGGGGCATTAGTCATCACCTGATTAAAGAAAACGGTAAAGATGTTGTAGAGGATTGCCATAACACACTCCCGATGGTGAAGGCGCTGAACGCGCCTTACGCTCAGCATTTCTCGTTGCTCACTCTAATAATCAAAAATAATCACAACAAGATTAAATTTGATTAAATGTGACGCACACCGCAATAATCCTTTCCTTCACTCAGGTTATTTCCATTCATTTATAATGAAACATAAATAAACATTTTAAATCATATAGATAAAACAAAAACCAAGGCACGTAAGCTGTGAAAAAGACGGGAGATCATGCGTATCAGATCGCAAAAGGGATGGAAAACATGATTGCAATCCTGGAAGCACAGTGACAACATAAATCAAAACCAATCAAATAATGATTACTTTTGAAAATGCACGAGGAAGACCGCGATGAGTAAAGTACAGACCATCACCCGTGAATCATGGATCCTGAACACCTTTCCGGAATGGGGTAGCTGGCTGAATGAAGAGATTGAGCAGGAGCAGGTTGCGCCCGGCACCTTCGCCATGTGGTGGCTGGGCTGTACCGGCATCTGGTTGAAATCCGAAGGCGGCGCCAACGTCTGCGTCGATTTCTGGTGCGGCACCGGCAAGCAGAGCCACGGCAATCCACTGATGAAAACCGGCCATCAGATGCAGCGGATGGCAGGGGTGAAGAAGCTCCAGCCCAATCTGCGCACCACCCCGTTCGTGCTCGATCCATTCGCCATTCGCCAGATTGACGCGGTCCTCGCGACCCACGATCACAACGATCATATTGACGTCAACGTCGCCGCCGCCGTCATGCAGAACTGCCCGGCCGATGTGCCGTTTATCGGCCCGAAAACCTGCGTCGATATGTGGATCGGCTGGGGCGTGCCGAAAGCGCGCTGTATCGTCATGAAGCCCGGCGATGTCGTGAAGATTAAGGACATTGAGATCCACGCGCTCGACGCGTTCGACCGTACCGCGCTGATCACCCTCCCGGCGGATCAAAAAGCCGCCGGCGTGCTGCCGGACGGGATGGACCAGCGCGCGGTCAACTATCTGTTTAAAACACCGGGCGGCAACCTGTACCACAGCGGCGATTCCCACTACTCCAACTATTACGCGAAGCATGGCAACGAGCATCAGATTGACGTCGCCCTCGGCTCGTATGGCGAGAACCCGCGCGGGATCACCGACAAAATGACCAGCGCCGATATCCTGCGCATGGCAGAGTCGCTCAACGCGAAGGTGGTGATCCCGTTCCACCATGATATCTGGTCGAACTTTCAGGCCGATCCGCAGGAGATCCGCGTCCTGTGGGAGATGAAAAAAGATCGTCTGAAGTACGGCTTCAAGCCGTTTATCTGGCAGGTCGGCGGCAAATTTACCTGGCCGCTGGATAAAGACAATTTCGAATATCACTACCCGCGCGGCTTCGATGACTGCTTTACCATTGAGCCGGACCTGCCGTTCAAATCCTTCCTGTAAGCCGCCTCCGGCAGGCACTGCCTGCCGGAAATACCCCGCCGCAGGGTTAGTATTTTCACATGATTTCAAATATCATCTTTGCCGTTCACTTTTAATCGGATTCGCTCATGACGGAAGCGCAAAGGCACCAAATTCTGCTGGATCTGCTCGCCCAAACGGGGTTTGTTACCGTAGAGCAGGTGATGTCGCGGCTCGGGATCTCACCCGCAACGGCCCGACGTGATATCAACAAGCTGGATGAAAGCGGCAAACTGAAAAAGGTACGCAATGGCGCGGAAGCCATTAGCGAGCAGCGCCCCCGCTGGACGCCGATGAATATCCACCAGGCGCAGAATCTGGATGAAAAAGTGCGTATTGCGCGCGCCGCTTCGCAGCTGATCGCGCCGGGTGAGAGCATCGTCATCAACTGCGGCTCCACCGCCTTTCTGCTGGGGCGTGAACTGTGCGGCAAACCGGTGCAGATCATCACTAACTATCTGCCGCTGGCCAACTACCTGATCGACCAGGAACACGACAGCGTGATTATCATGGGCGGGCAGTACAACCGCAGCCACGCCATCACCCTCAGCCCCCACGGCAGTGAAAACAGCCTCTATGCCGGGCACTGGATGTTCACCAGCGGCAAAGGGTTAACCGCCGAGGGGTTATACAAAACAGATATGTTGACCGCCATGGCCGAGCAGAAAATGCTCAGCGTGGTCGGCAAGCTGGCGGTGCTGGTCGACAGCAGCAAGATCGGCGAGCGCGCCGGAATGCTATTCAGCCAGGCCGGGCAAATTGACGTGGTGATCACCGGCAAACAGGCCGATGCCGCGATCCTCAAGCAGCTTGAGGACCAGGGCGTCAGCGTGATCCGCGTTTAAAGATGCTGCTGAAAAAAGGCGACCGTCGTGGCCAGCGCCTCCGGGGTGATGCGATGGCGGACGCCTTTCTGCCAGACGCAGGTCAGCCTGGCTGCAAGGTCGCTCTGCCTGAGCGCTTGCTCAAGACGGAAGGTCTCTTCCGGCGGCACCACGTCGTCGGCATCGCCATGCCAGAGCAACAGCGGCCGCCGGGCGAGCGACGCCAGCTGATGGCTGACATCCCATTCGCTGAGGCTGTCGCCATCAAAGCCAGGCGAGGGAAACAGGGTTTGCGACAGCGAACGAAAATAGCCTGATCCCATCAGGCAGGCGACGCTGTTCAGCTCGGGATGGTGCGTCATGATACCCAGGGCCGTCATTCCCCCCATCGACGCCCCCGCCACCGCCAGTCGCTCTCCTTCCAGCCAGCCTTCGGCGATAATCGCCTCACGCAGCGCGGGAAACTCGCTGAAATTCTGCTGCAGGATCGGCCAGAAGCGCTGCATCCGCCCGGTCTCATCACCGTGATAGCGCGCGCCATGCTCCGGCGCGTCCGGCATAATCACCCGGAAACCCGCCTGGGCCAGCGCCACCGCAAAGTAGCTGTAAACCAGTTTCGACGAGGTAAAGCCATGATAAAAGACGATACAGGGCAGTGGTTTGTCCAGACTCTCCTGCGGGCAGGCATGCAAAATTTCGCCACCGCCGAGGTTGCGCATTTCTAGTGCAATCATTTATCGTCTCCCTTCTCTATTGTGGTTAGGCGGCATGGGAAAATGCATTCACCAGGCAACCCAGTTTGCTACGATTCATAATGTTGAGAACCCGGTTACGCTTTCACAACATTTTCATTCGAAAATCGCGTCAGAGATAACAGTTCGGGAACATTCCCCGGAAATCCTGTTAAGGCTACCACTACACTATCACTATCAGGAAACGAGATATGGTTATGCGCAGGTTGTCTCCGTGGTTACTGGCTATCGTCCTCAGCGGGTGTAGTGCTCTGCAGGGAACGCCGGAAGCCCCGCCGCCCGCCACCGACCATCCGCAGGAGATCCAGCGCAACCAGACGGCTGGCCTGCAGAAAATGGCCACGGTGAGCGTACTGATGTACGGTTCGCCGATGGATGTCGAAGCGGCGCTGAAGGCCAAAGCAGAAGCGGCCAAAGCCGATTACTACGTCATCATCATGATCGATGACACCATGGTACCCGGCCAGTGGTATTCGCAGGCGATCCTCTATCGTCGATGACGAGGCGGTGTCTTTAAATCTGCTTTACATAGCTTTGCGTCCATTCACGTTCTCCTGTGCATAATAACGTTCGGCCAGCCACCTGGCAGGACGTTAGCAACGGACTGCCCTTGGGACTACGTGAAATGGAGCTGACGATGAAACGATCTTTTACCCTATCCAGCCTGCTGTTAACCACTGCGACGGCCAACACGTCCGCGCAGTCAGCCGAATTCGCCAGCGCGGATTGCGTTACCGGCCTGAATGAAATCGGTCTGATCTCCGTCGCTAATCTTTCCGGCAGCCAACAGGATGTGGAGCACGCCATTGCCCGCAAAGCGGACGAGCAAGGCGCCTCCTGGTATCGCATTATTCAGATGTACGAGGAGCAACAGCCGGACAGCTGGCGCGTGCAGGCCATTCTCTACGCCTGAGGCGCCTGGCGCCCCCGCCCCATGGCCCGCAGCAGCAGGTCGTCGAGGGTCGGCGCGTCAAGACGTATGCCGCCGCGCGTGTCGAGCATCATCCGGCACCAGGCTTCGGCCAGCGGCGGCGAAGCGAAACGCAGCATCTGCGCCCCCGCCCCCAGACGATAGACCAGCCGGGCAATCTCTCTGCCCTGCTCTTCGGCGGGTCGTTTCAGCAATTGCTGCAGCTGACGCCATGCGCGGTCGAGATGGCGGTTCTGTCCTTTCACCTCCGCACACTCCGCGGCCAGCAGCTCCATCGCCGCCGGCTGCTTGCTCAGTACCCGCATCACATCGAGGCACATAATATTGCCGGAGCCTTCCCAGATGCTATTGACCGGCATCTCGCGATACAACCGCGGCAACTCACTCTCCTCGCAATAGCCGATCCCTCCCAGGACTTCCATCGCCTCAGCGACAAACGGGATACCGGCCTTGCAGATGGCAAACTTGGCCGCAGGCGTAAACAGACGCGCCCAGGCACTTTCCCGGGCATCATCCCGACGGTCCCAGGCTCGCGCCAGACGAAACAGAAACGCGGTCTGTCCTTCAAGACGGAGCGCCATTTGCCCCAGCAGCTGGCGCATCATCGGCTGATCGACCAGATTTTTACCGAACGCCTGACGCTGTAGCGCATGATACAGCGCTACGGAGAAGGCCCGGCGCATCAGGGCATGGCTGCTCAGCGCGCAGTCAAAGCGGGTGAGACCGCCCATCCTGAGGATCTGCCGCACGCCATCGCCTTCGTCACCCACCAGCCAGCCGCAGGCGTCATAAAACTCCACTTCGCTACTGGCGTTGGAGCGGTTGCCGAGCTTTTCTTTTAAGCGCTCCAGACGCACCCCGTTGCGCTGCCCGTCGGGCAGCAGGCGCGGCACAAAGAAGCACGACAGACCCGCAGGCGCCTGGGCCAGCACCAGGTGCGCATCGCTCTGCGGCACCGAGAAAAACCATTTGTGTCCCACCAGCCGGTAAAACCCTTCCGCTGTTTTCTCCGCGCGGGTGGTATTGCTCAGCACATCGGAACCCCCTTGCTTCTCGGTCATCCCCATGCCAATCAGCAGACCGCGCTTCTGGTCGCCCGGCGCGAGGTGGGGATCGTAACGGTCGCTCAGCAGCGGCGACAGCCAGTCGCCAAAAGGCGCGGGCAGGGCGCGCTGCAGCAGGGGCGTCGCGGCGAAAGTCATGGTAATCGGGCACAGCGTTCCGGCCTCTACCTGGGCGTGAAGCAGAAAGCGAGCGGCGCGCGCGACAAACGCGCCTTCACGGGCATCCTCCTGCCAGGCGAGATTATGCACCCGGTTCGCGCACAGCCCCTGCATCAGCAGGTGCCAGGCGGGGTGGAAGCGAACGTCGTCCAGTCGGGCGCCGGTGGCGTCATAGCGCAGCAGCTCCGGCGGGTTGCTGTTGGCCAGGCGTCCCAGCTCCAGCGATTCTGCGGTCCCCAGCTGCTGGCCAATGCTGGCGAGCAGATCGCCATCCCAGCCGGCGCCTTCGCGGACCACCGCTTCACGTAGGGCGGTATCGGACAGGAACAGATTGCTGTTATTCAGCGGGGTCGGTTGATTAAAAACGGTGTGGGTTTGCCAGTGCATCGTGTCTCCCTCCATCAATGGCGATAAGCCTAAGTATGGTTATCCGGGGGGATACTCGCCCGCGAGAGCGGTCACAAAAAAGCCATCCCGAAGGATGGCTTTTCAGTTTCGTCAGCGGGTCAGCTTAGCTGCGCTGGCGTACCGCCTCAAACAGGCAGATGCCGGTGGCCACCGAGACGTTCAGCGAGGAGACGCTGCCCGCCATCGGAATGCTGATCAGCTCATCGCAGTGCTCGCGGGTCAGGCGGCGCATGCCTTCGCCTTCCGCGCCCATCACCAGCGCCATCGGCCCGGTCATTTTGCTCTGGAACAGCGTATGGTCGGCTTCACCTGCGGTTCCAACGATCCAGACGTTCTCCTCCTGCAACAGACGCATGGTGCGCGCCAGGTTGGTGACTCGGATCAGCGGGACGTTCTCCGCCGCGCCGCAGGCCACTTTCTTCGCCGTCGCATTCAGCTGCGCGGAACGATCTTTTGGCACAATCACCGCGTGCACGCCGGCAGCATCGGCGCTGCGCAGGCAGGCGCCGAGGTTATGCGGATCGGTCACACCGTCAAGGATCAACAGGAACGGCTGATCGAGCTGCGCCAGCAGATCCGGCAGATCGTTCTCCTGATACTGACGCCCCGGCTTCACGCGGGCAATGATCCCCTGGTGTACCGCGCCTTCGCTCTTCTCATCGAGAAACTGGCGGTTGGCCAGCTGAATCACCACGCCCTGCGCTTCCAGAGCGTGGATCAGCGGCAGCAGGCGCTTATCCTCACGGCCTTTCAGAATATAAACTTCCTGAAAACGCTCAGGTGCGCGCTCCAGCAGTGCCTGCACCGCATGGATGCCGTAAATCATTTCACTCATTGATGTACTCGTTTTAGGTTCTGTTATCCGCCCTTCACCCCGTCCTGCGTCAGCAGACTTCAGGATGAAGGGTGGTCAATCACTCGGCGCTCTTCTTCTTTGCCGCGCGCTTGGCTTTGGTGGCGGCGGCGATTTTCTGCGTTTTCGCCGACGGTTTTTTCGCTTTCTTCTCGCCTTTCGGCTTCGCTTTCGCCTGGTCTTTTTCTTTGCGGAACGCGCTGTCTGGCTCGAAGTTCACCTGCTTACCGACCTGACGACGACGGCCGCCCGGTTTGCCGGAGGTGCTCTTTTTCGCTTTCTCACGGGCGGTTTTGCCGACATTACGCGGCGCGCGCTCGCTGGAGATTAGGGTAAAGTCGATTTTACGCTCGTCCATGTTGACCGCTTCCACACGGACTTCCACGCGGTCGCCCAGGCGATAAGTCTGCCCGCCGGACTCGCCGATCAGACGCTGCCCCACCTGGTCGAAACGATAGTAGTCGTTATCCAGAGAGGAAACATGCACCAGGCCGTCGATAAACAGATCGTTGAGACGGACGAAGAAGCCAAAGCCGGTCACGCTGGCGATAACCCCGGAGAAGATGTTGCCTACCTGATCCTGCATGAAGTCGCACTTCAGCCAGTCGGAGACTTCGCGCGTCGCTTCATCAGCGCGGCGTTCGGTCATCGAGCAGTGCTCGCCCAGCTGCAGCATCTCTTCCATGCTGTAGTGCCAGCCGCCGGTCTCCGTGCTGTTGCCTTTATGCCCCTGCTCTTTGGCCAGCAGATATTTGATGGCGCGGTGCAGCGACAGATCCGGGTAACGACGGATCGGCGAGGTGAAGTGGGCATAGGACTGCAGCGCGAGGCCAAAGTGGCCGCGGTTTTCCGGATCGTAGACCGCCTGCTTCATCGACCGCAGGAGCATCGTCTGAAGCATCTCCGCATCCGGGCGATCGGCGATGGAGGTCAGCAGTTCGGCGTAATCGCGCGGCTCCGGCTTGTTGCCGCCAGGCAGTTCCAGCCCCAGCTCCGCCAGCACGCTGCGGAACGCGGTAATCGCCTCGGTGCTCGGCTTATCGTGAATACGGAACAGCGCCGGCTCCTGCGCCTTCTCAACGAAGCGCGCGGCGGAGATGTTCGCCAGGATCATGCACTCTTCAATCAGCTTGTGCGCATCGTTCCGCTGGGTCTGTTCGATACGCTCGATACGGCGCTCGGCGTTGAAGATGAATTTAGCTTCTTCACTTTCAAATGAGATACCGCCGCGCTCTTCGCGGGCGCCATCCAGCACCTTGTAGAGGTTATGCAGTTCTTCAATATGCTTCACCAGCGGCGCGTAGTGCTCGCGCAGCTCCTGGTCGCCCTGCAGTATATGCCACACCTTGGTATAGGTCAGGCGAGCATGTGAACTCATCACCGCTTCATAGAATTTATAACCGGTCAGACGGCCTTTTGACGAAATCGTCATCTCGCATACCATGCACAGGCGATCGACCTGCGGGTTCAGCGAGCACAGACCGTTAGACAACACTTCCGGCAGCATCGGTACCACCTGCGACGGGAAGTAGACCGAGGTTCCACGGCTGCGCGCTTCCGCGTCCAGCGGCGTCCCCGGACGCACGTAGTAGCTGACGTCGGCAATGGCTACCCACAGGCGCCAGCCGCCGCCGCGTTTCTTCTCGCAGTACACCGCGTCATCGAAGTCGCGGGCATCTTCACCGTCAATAGTGACCAGCGGCAGGGAGCGCAGATCGACGCGCCCGGCTTTCGCCTCTTCCGGCACCTGCTCTTTCAGGCCGGAAACCTGATTTTCCACCGCCGGCGGCCAAACGTACGGAATTTCATGGGTGCGCAGCGCCATATCGACAGCCATGCCGGTACCCATGTTGTCGCCCAGCACTTCGACGATTTTCCCCACGGCTTTGGTGCGGCGGGTCGGGCGCTGGGTCAGCTCGACCACCACCACGTAGCCCATCCGCGCGCCCATAATCTCTTCCGGCGGGATCAGGATATCGAAGCTGAGGCGACTGTCGTCCGGGACAACGAAACCGACGCCAGCGTCGGTAAAGTAGCGGCCAACAATCTGGCTGGTTTTCGGCACCAGGACGCGGACGATGCGCGCTTCGCGGCGGCCCTTGCGGTCCGCGCCCAGCGGTTGGGCCAGCACCTGGTCGCCATGAATACAGGTTTTCATCTGCTCTGACGACAGGTACAGATCGTCTTTGCGCCCTTCAACACGCAGGAAACCATAGCCATCACGGTGACCAATAACGGTTCCTTTGAGGAGATCAAGGCGCTCCGGCAGCGCATAGCACTGACGGCGGGTGAAGACCAGCTGACCGTCGCGTTCCATCGCGCGCAGGCGGCGGCGCAGCGCTTCGGTTTGCTCTTCGCCCTCGATATTTAACTCGATGGCCAGCTCATCGCGGCTGGCGGGCTTTTCCCGTTTGGTTAAATGTTCGAGGATAAATTCCCGGCTCGGGATTGGGTTCGCGTACTTCTCAGCTTCGCGTTCCTGGAATGGATCTTGTGACATATCGGTTCCTCCGTTGTCATCTCCGGCAGAGTGGCGTCACTCCACCAGCAATAATTTATAAAGCGGTTGATTCTTCTCAACCAAATCAGCCAGCGTATAGTTATCCAGTTCCTTGAGAAAACTCTGCGCGGCTTCAGCTAGTGCCTGTTTCAGACGACAGGCTGGTGTAATGTGGCAAAACTCGCTGCTGCAGTTGACCAGCGATAAGGGTTCCAGGTCGCGTACCACGTCACCGACGCGGATCTGTCCAGCTGGTTTGCCGAGGCGAATGCCCCCGTTCTTCCCCCGCACGGCAGTCACATAGCCCATGCGACTTAACTGATTGATTATTTTAACCATATGATTACGGGAGACGCCATAGACCTCGGTTACTTCCGAGATACTGGTCATCCGTCCTTCCGGCAGCGACGCCATATAAATCAGCGCCCGTAGTCCGTAATCGGTGAAACTCGTTAACTGCACATAAACCTCAGGGAAAAGAAAACAGGGTATGTCGAGCGACATCATTATTATTGATGATAAACCAGCCAGCGCTCAGGCCGCTAATTTATTTAAAATGGGGCGGGCGAACAGCAAAAACAAGGGCGCCTGAACGGCGCCCCTTGCGAGTGATTATGCGTCGAACGGGTCGCGCAGAATCATGGTCTCGGAACGGTCTGGACCAGTAGAGATGATATCAACCGGTACGCCGGTCAGCTCTTCAATACGCTGGATGTAGTTCAGCGCTGCCTGCGGCAGGCCGCTGCGCTCTTTCACGCCGAAGGTGGTTTCAGACCAGCCCGGCATGGTTTCGTAGATAGGCTCGATACCTTCCCAGTTGTCGGCTGCCAGCGGAGTGGTGGTCACTTCGCGGCCATCCGGCATACGGTAGCCGACGCAGATTTTCACTTCTTTCAGGCCGTCGAGGACGTCCAGTTTAGTCAGGCAGAAGCCGGACAGGGAGTTAATCTGCACCGCGCGACGAACCGCGACAGCGTCCAGCCAGCCGGTACGACGACGACGACCGGTGGTGGCGCCGAATTCGTTACCCTGCTTGCAGAGGAACTCGCCGGTCTCATCAAACAGCTCGGTCGGGAACGGACCCGCGCCGACGCGAGTCGAGTAAGCTTTGATGATACCCAGAACGTAATCCACATAACGCGGGCCCAGGCCGGAGCCGGTCGCCACGCCACCCGCGGTGGTATTGGAAGAGGTTACGTACGGATAGGTACCGTGGTCGATATCCAGCAGCGTGCCCTGTGCGCCTTCGAACATTACGAAGTCGCCACGTTTACGCGCCTGATCCAGCAGGTCGGAAACGTCTACCACCATGCCGGTCAGGATGTCGGCAATCGCCATCACATCGTCCAGCACTTTCTGGTAGTCAACCGCTTCTGCTTTGTAGAAATTCACCAGCTGGAAGTTGTGATATTCCATCACTTCTTTCAGTTTATCGGCGAAGGTTGCTTTATCGAACAGATCGCCAACGCGCAGACCGCGACGAGCGACTTTATCTTCGTAAGCCGGGCCGATGCCGCGACCGGTGGTGCCGATCGCCTTCGCGCCGCGCGCTTTTTCACGCGCCACGTCCAGCGCCACGTGATAGTCAAGGATAAGCGGGCAGGCTTCAGAGAGCAGCAGACGCTCGCGAACCGGGATACCACGGTCTTCCAGGCCCTTCATCTCTTTCATCAGCGCAGCCGGAGACAGCACGACGCCGTTACCGATGATGCTGGTGACGTTTTCACGCAGAATGCCTGATGGAATAAGATGGAGAACGGTTTTTTCACCGTTGATTACGAGAGTATGGCCGGCGTTGTGACCACCCTGGTAGCGCACAACATATTTAGCCCGTTCTGTCAGGAGATCGACGATCTTCCCTTTACCTTCGTCACCCCATTGGGTGCCCAGTACGACGACGTTGTTACCCATTTTTCAAAATCACCGTTTGCTTAAAAATGGATTCTACCATCGCTTTTTCAGAGTTACAGCACTTTTTGCATCCAAAATAAGGCAAATCCGACCACTTTTTGATCAGCCAATCGATTTCCTCAACATGTAGTAGATCACAATCCCGGCAACCACAAGTCCGCCGCCAAAGCGCCGCAATAAATTATCCGGGAGCTGGCTCAGGCTGGCGACCATCTTGCGCCAGGCGCGCGGATAAAGTAGCGGGCCAAGCCCTTCGAGTACTAAAACCAGCGCCAGCGCCAGCCAAATGGTGGAGTTCATCGTCAACCCTAATTGAAAAGTATCATCGCCGCCTTCGCAGGCGTCATCGGCCAGCATAGTGAATGCATTCACTCAATTCACATTGTCCCGTATTTCCTCTTCATTATGAACCGGAAAGGTGAAACAAAATTCATAACCAGTTGTATTGCTGTCTATTTTTTAAATTGCAACTATGCCGTCGCGTACTACAACCCGGTACGTCTACATAATCAGGAAGATTATCATGAGAGAATTAACCGCATTTGAAATCGAAAATGTGAGCGGCGCAGGCTGGTTACAGGATGGCCTGGCCTCCTTAGGTAGTAAGGTCGGCGCCGCCGTATGGACGATGGGCACCGATGCCCTGAGCATCAACCTGCCGCTGCTTGGCACCATTAATCTGGCCGATCTGGCGCCGGACCTGGGCAAAACCCTGGGCAAAAGCGTTGGCTCATCTATCGGCGGCACCATCGAGAGTACGCTGGCGAGCCTGCCGGTGATCGGTGGCCTGCTAAACAAGCTGCTCGGCAACTAATTCACGCCGTCGTAGCATAAAAAAAGGCGCCTGTCTCAGGCGCCTTTTTGCATTAACCACTGTAGGTTACTGTCATCTTCGACTTATTTACGCACCGAATCCGGTGAACGCATATAGCGGAAGAA
Organism: Klebsiella sp. Q2; assembly: GCF_009900705.1. Taxonomy (NCBI): domain Bacteria; kingdom Pseudomonadati; phylum Pseudomonadota; class Gammaproteobacteria; order Enterobacterales; family Enterobacteriaceae; genus Klebsiella; species Klebsiella sp. Q2. The sequence goes on from NZ_JAAABE010000007.1 coordinate 135,561, forward strand.
ATCGCTATCCGGGCTCAGGACCATGACATCCTGATTGCTCTGGAAGCTCTTCTCATAGGCGCGCAGGCTACGAATAAAGGAATAGAAGCCCGGATCCTGGCTGAACGCGTCGGCAAACAGTTTTGCCGATTCCGCATCGCCTTCACCACGCAGGATACGGCCCTGGCGCTCGGCTTCCGCCAGCGTCTTGGTGACTTCATAGTCCGCGGTCGCGCGCAGTTTTTCTGCCTCTTCCTGGCCCTGTGAACGGTGACGACGGGCAACCGCTTCACGCTCCGCGCGCATACGGTTATAGATCGCTTCCGACACTTCCGCCGGCAGGTTGATCTGCTTGATACGCACGTCGACGACTTCAATACCCAGCGCCGCCATACTGTTCGGGTTGATCACCTGCACTTTGCCGTTGGTTTCCGCTTCCACGCGCTCTGCCGCTTTGGCAATCGCATCGTCAGCCGCCGGCGTGCTAACCTCGTCTTCCGTACCGGCCGACCCTGAGTTCAGCGCATCACGCACTTCCAGCGTCAGGCGGCCACGGGAGTCGGTGACGATGTCTTTCACATCCAGACGGCCGATTTCAGAACGCAGACGGTCCGAGAATTTACGCTTCAGCAGCACCTCTGCCTGGGAGACGTCGCCGCCGCCGGTGGCCAGGTAGTAACGGCTGAAGTCGCTGATACGCCATTTGATGTAGGAGTCGACGATCAGGTCTTTCTTCTCTTTGGTGACGAAACGGTCAGCCTGGTTGTCCATGGTCTGAATACGCGCATCCAGCATCTTCACCGATTCGATAAACGGGATCTTGAAGTGCAGGCCTGGCGCGTATACCAGCGGCTTGTTTTCGTCGTCGCGCAGAACTTTACCGAAACGCAGCGTGATACCGCGCTCGCCCTCCTTCACGACAAAGACTGACATGTAGAGCACTACCAGCACGATGACAATGATCGCGATAACAGATTTACGCATCGTTATTCCCCCTGACGCTGGTAGTCGTTACGCTGCGCGTTAGCGCGGCGTTGGTCCATAATGCTACCCCCGGTTGAGCTCGAGGTTGATGAGGTGCTGGCGCTGCCAGTGCTGGATGCAGGCGGCAGACGCAGCAGATCGCTGGCGTCACTGCTATCGCTCTTTGCTGCCGGCGCAGCGGCGCCTTTCAGCATCTGGTCCAGCGGCAGAACCATCAGATTGCCGTTTTTGCTGTCATTAACCAGCACTTTACGGGTGTGGCTCAGCACTTTTTCCATGGTTTCGATGTACAGACGCTCGCGGGTAATCTCCGGCGCGGCTTTGTATTCCGGCAGGATCTTAGCAAAGCGAGCCACTTCACCCTGGGCTTCCAGGACGGTCTGGGTCTTATAGGCGCGTGCCTCTTCGAGGATACGCTGCGCCTGACCATTCGCGCGCGGCTGGACTTCGTTGGTGTAAGCCTCCGCTTCACGAATGTACTGCTGTTCGTTCTCACGCGCGGCAATGGCATCGTCAAACGCGGCTTTCACCTCTTCCGGCGGACGTGCCGTCTGGAAGTTGACGTCCAGCAGAGTGATGCCCATGTTGTACGGGCGAATCGTCTCTTCCAGCTCACGCTGAGTATCGCTACGGATCACGGTACGACCTTCGGTCAGAATGCGATCCATAGTGTATTTACCGATCACCCCGCGCAGCGCGCTGTCGGTGGCCTGACGCAGGCTGTCGTCCGCGCTGGTGACGCTAAACAGATAGCGCTCCGGATCGGTGACGCGGTACTGCACGTTCATCTCAACGCGCACCACGTTTTCGTCAGAGGTCAACATGACGCCGGACGCCGCCAGTTCACGTACCGACTCCACGTTTACTGCCTGCACGTTATCGATAAAGGTCGGCTTCCAGTTCAGGCCCGGCTCAACCAGATGGCTGAACTTACCAAAGCGGGTGACCACGCCGCGTTCGGCTTCTTTAATAGTATAGAAACCGCTGGCCGCCCAGATAATCACTGCCGCCGCGGCAACGATGCCGACAATACGCCCGCCCATCGGTCCGCGAGGTCCCTGCGCGCTATTGCCGCCGCCCAGTCCGCCCTTGCCGCCGCCGAGCCCGCCAAGTTTTTTACTTAACTTGCGGAAGATATCATCCAGATCCGGCGGCCCCTGCTCGCGACCGCCTTTGTTGCCATTTCCCTCAGAGTTGCCGCCAGGTTTGCTGCTCCCCCACGGGTCGCGGTCCTGTCCGTTATTACCGGGCTGATTCCACGCCATGTATATGCTCCATATTTGTTTTTGATATCCCCACAGGGGTCAATATCTTCAGGCAAGCTGCAAGGTCAAACCACATAGTCAACAAGCGTTGGCTCTTGCTTACAGAGGCGCCGCCAGTCAACGATCGGCATGCGCACCTGCAGACTCACGCTGCCGTCATCCTCCATCCACTCTTTTTCTATCGCCTGAAGCTGATAGAAACGGCTTCTCAGTCGCCCTTCTTTCGGCGGTAAGCGCAGCGTATGCTGGGCCACTTCACCGGAAAGGCGCTCCGTTAACGCCTGAAAAAGCAGTGGTACGCCAACCCCGGTCTGAGCGGAAAGCCAGACCCGAATCGGTTTATTTTCATCGTCGCGATCGATGCGCGGTTCAAAATCGTCCAGCATGTCGATTTTGTTCATCACCAGCAGCGCCGGGATCTCATCGGCCTCAATTTCAGCGAGAACCGTATTTACCGCATCAATGTTTTCCTGCACGCGGACATCCGCAGCGTCAATCACATGCAGCAGCAGCGTCGCCTGACGCGTCTCCTGCAACGTCGCTTTAAACGCGGCCACCAGATCGTGCGGCAGGTGGCGAATAAAGCCGACGGTATCGGCCAGCACCGTTTCGCCGACGTCAGGGACGTCAATGCGGCGCAGCGTCGGGTCCAGAGTGGCGAACAGCTGGTTCGCGGCATAGACCTCGGCGGCGGTGATCTGGTTAAAGAGCGTTGATTTTCCGGCGTTGGTGTAGCCCACCAGCGACACGGTTGGAATATCGGCTTTCGCGCGCGACCGCCGCCCCTGCTCACGCTGTTTTTCGACTTTTTCCAGCCGCGACAGGATCTGCATGATGCGGTTACGCAATAAACGACGGTCAGTTTCGAGCTGGGTTTCACCCGGGCCACGCAAACCGATCCCGCCCTTTTGTCTTTCAAGGTGGGTCCAGCCGCGGACAAGGCGGGTCGCCATATGGCGCAGCTGCGCCAGCTCGACCTGCAGTTTCCCTTCATGGGTGCGCGCGCGCTGAGCGAAAATATCTAAAATAAGACCGGTACGATCGATAACCCGGCATTCGCACAGGCGTTCCAGGTTGCGTTCTTGCGCCGGACTCAGGGCATGATCGAAGAGCACGACCGAAGCGCCGGTCGCTTTAACGGCTTCCGCAATTTCGACTGCCTTACCTTCACCAACAAAATACTTCGGGTGCGGTGCTTTACGGCTACCGGTAATCACCTGCATTGCTTCGACACCGGCGGAAGAGGCCAGAGTTTCAAACTCCTGGAGATCTTCCATATCTTTGTCTTGCGAAAAATAGATGTGTACCAGTACCGCCTGCTCACCGGCGTCATAACGGTCAAACAAGCGTAAACCCCTTATAAAATACCAGCGGGGAACGCAGAAAACCTGGCTCCCCGGCGTGGAAAAACAGCACTAGCCTTATTCGGCGTCGTCGCTGTCTTGTTGCGGCGCAGAAGAGCTCTGCGCGCTACCACCGTGGTGATAGTTACTGGAACCGCCGCCAGCATTGTTGCTGTGGTGAGACACCGGGCGAGACGGGACAACAGTAGAAATTGCGTGCTTATAGACCATCTGGCTGACCGTGTTCTTCAACAGGATCACGAACTGATCGAAAGACTCAATTTGCCCTTGCAGCTTGATACCATTCACCAAATAAATAGAAACCGGAACGCGTTCCCGACGCAAAGCGTTCAGGAACGGATCTTGTAAAGATTGCCCCTTAGCCATTCTCTCTTTTCCTTATATGTATGCTTGTTTTGTACTCAGAACCTTACGATTCTCAAAAAAAATTACGCACGATACCGTTTAATTGTACACGTTCAGTTCTGGCTCGCACCAACAACCTGTAATACTTTGTTGAGCGCTTGTTCAGGTTGTTCACTGTCTAACCAATGCACACCTTCCCAACCGCGCAGCCAGGTGACCTGACGTTTGGCTAACTGTCTCGTGGCGCAAACACCTCGATAAACCATCTCATCATATGGGATCTCGCCATTGAGATATGACCACATCTGGCGGTATCCGACACAACGGATGGAAGGCATATCCGTATGCAAATCTCCGCGGGCAAAAAGCGCCCGTACTTCTGCTTCAAAACCTGAAGCTAACATCTGATGAAAACGCTGTTCTATGCGTTGATGGAGCAGTTCACGGCTCGCCGGGGCGATGGCGAACTGATGCACCTGATATGGCAGAGCGTCTCCTGACGTTTGCGTCAGTTCCGTTAAAGTTTTACCCGAAATGAAAAAAACTTCCAGTGCCCGGGAAAGCCTTTGCGGATCATTTGGATGAATACGCGCAGCCGCCACGGGATCGATCTCCTGCAACTGCTGATGTAACGCGCTCCACCCTTGCTCTGCGGCCTGCTGCTCAATCCGCGCTCTGACCTCAGGGTCAGCGGACGGTAAGGGCGACAATCCTTCCAACAACGCTTTGAAATACAACATCGTCCCGCCGACTAACAGCGGAATTCGCCCGGCGGCGACAATTTCCGCCATCGCCGCCAGCGCATCGCGGCGAAAATCCGCCGCGGAATAGGCCTCTGCCGGATCCAAAATATCCAGCAGTCGGTGTGGCGCAGCGCTAAGCTCTGCGGCATCCGGTTTGGCGGTGCCAATATCCATTCCCCGATAAATGAGGGCGGAATCAACGCTAATCAACTCTACTGGCAAAACTTTACGTAAGGCTATCGCCAGCGCGGTTTTGCCGGAGGCCGTCGGGCCCATTAAAAAAATTGCCTTGGGCAGGCTCGCCTCGGTTACATCATTCATCTTTCAGGGCATTCATCGCCGAATGGAGATCTACAGGTTGTAACAGGCCACCCGGCGGCGTTCTCACCAGCTGCGGGCAAAGACGCTCAACGTCCGCCAGCAGCGCAATCGCCTGCGCCATATTCCATGACGTCTGTTCGCTCGTCAGATTACGCGCCATCCATTGGGCGATATTGCCGACGTCGAATGCGTTTTGCTGCGCCAGGTAGCCTATCAGTTCAGGAATCAAGATTTGTAAATTTTGTTGTCTTAAGGGTAAAGGGACCGCGCGCACCGTCACGTGCAGGGCATCGGTATGCATATCGATCCCCAGCTGCGTCAGCGCCGGATGCGCGGCGGCCAGCGCCTGTTTTTCCCCTTCCGTCACTTTTAACCGCAGGGGGATCAGCAGCGGCTGGGCACAGACGGCCTCTGCTCCCGGGGTCAACTGCGCCTGGCGCAGCCAGCGCTCGGCAACGGTCAACGACAGCAGCGCCAGGCCGCCCTCGCGCTCCAGCAGCGCGCAGTCGCGGCTCACAATCGTCAGCACTCTGCCAAAGCTCTGGCTGTGACCGGCCAGTTCCGCCGCGCCCGGAGTCTGTAACGCGGGCTTTGGCGCCGTTGGCGTGTCGAGCAACTGACGATAAAGCGCCCCTTGCTGCTTCTGGTAACCCGGCTGCGCGTGCGGCCAGCTCGCGCCGCCCGGCCTGCCGCTGGAGGCCGCAGACTCACGCGATGGCGTGATGCTGAAACGGGTTGCCGGTTCACGCGCTTCCGACGGCCGCGCAAACTGGTTGCCGCCCGCCGCGATCCGGTTCTCCGGCATCGCACGGGGCGCCGGCGGGTCGTCTTTTTCCGCCAGCGGCGCGTCAAGCTGCTGCTGCAGCACGCTCAGTACGCCCTGGTAGATAAAGTCATGCACCAGGCGCGACTGATGGAAACGCACCTCATGCTTGGCCGGGTGGACGTTCACATCCACCTGATGGGGATCGATCTCCAGATACAGCACAAACGCCGGCTGCTGATCGGCCCCCAGTTTGTCTTCACAGGCCTGGCGGATAGCGTGGTTGATCAGCCGGTCGCGCATCATCCGCCCGTTAACGTAGCAATACTGAATTTCCGCCAGCGCAGGGGTGGTATGCAGCGGATCGGCGACCCAGCCGCGCAGGGTCAGATCGCCATGCTGCCACTCGATCGCCAGGGCATGTTCAAGAAAGGCGGCGCCACAGATGGTTCCCAACCGCCGCTCCCGCTGGCCATCCTGAGCGACTGCCCGATACTGGCGCATCACCTTGCCGTTATGGCTGAGGTTGATGGTGACGTCGAATCGCGCCAGCGCAATGCGGCGGACCACCTCGTCAATGTGGCCGAACTCGGTCTTTTCGGTGCGCATAAATTTGCGCCGCGCCGGGGTGTTGTAGAACAGATCGAGGACTTCAAGGGTAGTGCCGACCGGGTGCGCCGCCGGCTTCACCGTCACCGCCTGATCGCGGCCTTCGGCATACGCCTGCCAGGCTTCCTGCTGTTCCGCCGTCCGCGAAGTGAGCGTCAGGCGCGCCACCGAACTGATACTGGCCAGCGCTTCGCCGCGAAAACCGAGGCTGATAATGGCTTCGAGATCGTCGAGCGAGGCGATCTTGCTGGTCGCGTGGCGAGCCAGGGCCAGCGCCAGCTCGTCTTTTTTGATGCCGCAGCCGTTATCGCGAATTCGAATAAGCTTCGCGCCGCCGCGTTCGATATCAATATCAATCCGCGTGGCGCCTGCATCAAGGCTGTTTTCAACCAGCTCTTTCACCACCGACGCGGGCCGTTCCACCACCTCGCCGGCGGCAATCTGGTTGGCGAGCTGCGGCGGCAGAACCTGAATCGGCATCCCCTGCTCCTTAGTTAATCAACATCCCGCCCGGCGAGGCGGCGCTGGCGGTCTGCGCCGCCTCGCCGCGAGGCGCCGACTGCAGCGGATGCTGCATAAAGTAGTTGCGCAGACCGTTATAAATCGCCTCCGCAATCTGCTCCTGGTAATCATCGCTCCCCAGCAGCCGTTCTTCCCCGTTGTTACTGATGAAGCCCGTTTCCACGAGGATCGACGGAATGTCCGGCGAGCGCAGTACGCCGAGGCTGGCATGCTCCGGACGGCGTTTATGCAGATTGCCAATCCGCTGCAGCTGGCTGAGCACGTTGGTCGCGACATCGTAGCCGACGCGTTGGGAGTGACCGAACTGCAGATCCAACACCGCCTGGCTCAGGTAGGGATCGGCCTGGCTGTTCGCCAGCACATCGCCCGCGCCGCCGAGCAGTTCAGACTGTTTCTCATGCTGTTCCAGCCAGCCGGCCATTTCACTGTTGGCGCGACGGTTAGAAAGTACCCATACCGAGGCGCCGGTGGCGTCGCGGTTTGGCGCGGCGTCGGCATGGATTGAGACGAGGAAGTTGGCATTTTGCTTACGCGCCACATCCGAGCGTCCCATTACCGAAATAAAGTAATCCCCGTCACGGGTCAGCACCGGTTTAAACTGCGGATCGGCGTTCAGCAGCGCCCGCAGCTTGCGCGCGATGGCGATAGTCACGTTCTTCTCTTTGGTGCCATTCGGGCCAATCGCGCCAGGATCCTGACCGCCGTGCCCGGCATCGATGGCGATAATCACTTTATCCTGCGCCGACACGGTGCGGGCCGCCGGACGGGTCACGGTTTGATTGTTGGTCATCGCCGGCTGAGAGGGGGTCATCACCGTCTGCCGATCGTGGCCCGACGAGCTGAACGGATTGCGTCCCGCCGTCACCGTCCGGGAAGGCATCACCGGCGGCGGGTCGGCCCGTTTCACCACCACAGGAGGTGGCGGCGGCGGAGGCGCGTCGGCGTTGATGGTAAAGACCACCGTGTAATTCGCCCCGTTCTGTTGCTTCACCGCCCGGGTTTTGCCATCTTCCGTCAGATCCACCAGCAGACGCAGCGTCTGCGAATCCTGCGGCGTACCGGCACGAATGCTCTTCACCAGGTTGCTGCCGCTAAATTTCAGCGGCAGTCCCTGCAATACACCGGTCTGTTTGATATCCAGCGCCACCAGTCGTTTGCCCTGGGGGGTAAAAGAGTACTCCGGTTCACCGACAAAGCTAAGAGTAATACGGGCCTGCTGGTCTCCGTTGGAGACCTGGATATCGGATAAACTCGCCGCAGTGGCGTGAAGACTCGACAGCATCAGCGCAGCGGCAAGCCAGGTGGTTATGCGATACTTCATCCCGTCATCCTTCAGGCTAAATGGCTAAACGTGCCAGTAAAGACTCACCCCGTGAGGAGATCGCGGTAATGCGCGCCTCACGCCCTTGTGCCTGGTAATCAAGGTGAATTTCAACGTCCGGGTCAGGCAGGACACCTGCGCCTTGCTGCGGCCATTCCACCAGGCAGATGGCATCGTCGGCAAAATAATCGCGGATCCCCATAAATTCCAGCTCCTCAGGATCCGCCAGGCGGTAGAGATCGAAGTGATACACCATCAGCTTGTCGAGGGTATACGGTTCCACCAGGGTATAAGTTGGGCTTTTGACATTGCCGCGGTGACCGAGCGCCTGTAAAAAGCCGCGGCTAAAGGTGGTTTTTCCCGCGCCTAAGTCACCATAAAGGTAAATCACGGTGGCGCCGGTACAGGCCTGCGCAATACGGTCGCCCAGGGCCAGCGTGGCCTGCTCATCGGGTAAAGGAATCACTCGGTTAATCATGGTCTACGTCAATCACATCCGGGTTAACAACACGCTTGAGCGTGGAAAAGAGATCGGTCGCCAGCATGCCGCGGGTGCCCTCGCGGGCGGCCAGTCGGTCGGCGGCATCGCCATGCGCGACGCACCCGGCACAGGCAGCATCATACGGCGTCAGGTGCTGTCCTAACAATGCGGCGATAATGCCAGTGAGCACATCGCCCATTCCGCCGCTGGCCATCCCGGCATTGCCGGCGTCGATAATGCCCATCGCTCCGCTTTCACTGGCCACCACCGTGCCCGCGCCTTTCAGCACGACCACGCCGCCATACCGTTTTACCAGACGCTGCGCAGAAAGTAAGCGATCGCTTTCAATTTCTGCCACGCTGATATTCAGCAGACGGGCCGCTTCGCCGGGGTGCGGCGTCAGCACGCGATTGTGACGTTTATCGGGATTGAATGCCAGCAGGTTCAGCGCATCGGCGTCCCAGACCATCGGTTTGTTAACCCTTTCCACCATGCACAGGGCGCTGCGTCCCCACTCGTTCTGCCCCAGGCCCGGGCCAATCGCCACCACCTCCGCCCATTCCAGCGCGGCTTTCAGGGTCTGCGGCGTCAGTTCATCCACCATTAATTCCGGCCGGGCGGTGACAATGGGCGCCACGTTCTCAGGGTGAGTGAGTACTCGCACCAGCCCTGCGCCGGCGCGTAAAGCCGCTTCACCGCACATGCGAATCGCGCCTGCCGTGCCGCGATCGCCGCCGACGATCGCCAGCTTGCCGTGATCGCCCTTATGGGAGGTGGCCCGGCGCGGCGGCAGCCAGTCGGCAAGGTGGGCGGCGCAAAACCGCGTCAGGGGGGTACTTTGCCCGGCGAGCCAGCGCTCAAGCCCCAGCGCATGATGGTGGAGCTGCCCGACGACATCCCGCGCCTTGCCGGTCAGCAGCCCCGGTTTGAGCGCGATAAACGTCAGCGTATGGTCGGCCTGAATGACCGCCCCCGGCGTCGCGCCGGTCTGCGCGTTCAGGCCGGAAGGGATATCCAGAGCCAGCACCGGCGCAGGATGGTGGTTCGCCTGGTGAATGAGCACCGCGACGTATTCACGCGGCGCACTGCGCAACCCGGTGCCGAGCAGGCCATCAATAATCAGTGAGATATCGTCTGGCCAGGGGACAGTGGCCGCATGGATCACGCCGCCGGCGTTAAGCCATGCCTCCCGCGCCGCCTGCGCCTCTTCCGGCAGCGGGCTGTCACTCTCTACCGCCAGCAGCGTCACCCTCCGCCCGGCGGCCTGGGCCAGACGCGCGACGACATATCCGTCACCGCCGTTGTTGCCATGCCCGCAGAGGATCAGCCAGTGCGCGCTGTCAGGAAAAGCGCGGCTGGCCAGTTGGAACGCCGCCTCGCCCGCGCGCTGCATCAGTTCAAACAGCGTCAGTCCCAGGCTGTCCGCCGCCTCTCGTTCGGCCAGGCGCAGCGCCTCCGCAGGCCAAATGTTGTATGGTATACTGTCAGGGTTTTTCGTCATTGTATGGTCCATCATGTCACAGCCCCTCGATCTCGTTCAGTTAGCGCAACAAATCAAACAATGGGGCACAGAGCTCGGGTTCCAGCAGGTCGGTATCGCTGATACCGACCTCAGCGCCAGTGAACCCAAACTGCAGGCATGGCTGGATAAACAATACCACGGCGAAATGGAGTGGATGGCCCGTCACGGTATGATGCGCGCCCGCCCCCACGAACTGCTGCCCGGTACGTTACGCGTCATCAGCGTGCGGATGAATTATCTGCCCGCCAACGCCGCCTTTGCCCGCACCCTGAAAGATCCCGCGCTGGGTTACGTCAGCCGTTATGCCCTCGGGCGTGATTATCATAAGCTGCTACGTAATCGCCTGAAAAAACTGGGTGAGAAGATTCAGGAACAGTGTGCTTCGCTCAATTTTAGACCTTTTGTCGATTCCGCGCCTATCCTGGAACGGCCCATTGCAGAAAAAGCGGGCCTTGGCTGGACAGGTAAGCACTCACTTATCTTAAGCCGCGACGCCGGATCATTCTTTTTTCTCGGCGAACTGCTGATTGACCTGCCCCTGCCGGTCGACAGCCCGGTCGCGGAGGAGTGTGGACGCTGTGTCGCCTGCATGACTATCTGCCCCACCGGGGCCATCGTTGAGCCCTATACCGTCGACGCCCGCCGCTGCATCTCCTATCTCACCATCGAACTGGAAGGCGCTATTCCGGAGGAGTTCCGTCCGCTCATCGGCAACCGGATCTATGGCTGCGACGACTGCCAGCTTATCTGCCCGTGGAACCGTTTCTCACAGCTCACCGATGAAGAGGATTTCAGCCCGCGCCAGGCGCTGCATGCCCCGCCGCTGGTGGAGCTGTTCGCCTGGAGCGAAGCGTGGTTTCTGAAGGTGACCGAAGGGTCGGCGATTCGTCGCATTGGTCACCTGCGCTGGCTGCGTAATATCGCCGTCGCGCTGGGCAATGCGCCCTGGGATGAAGCCCATCTTCGCGCACTGGAGAGTCGCCTGGGCGAGCACCCGCTTCTCGACGAGCACATTGAGTGGGCGATTGCCCAGCAACTGAAAAAGCGCAGCGTCGACGCCGTCGAAGTACAGCTGCCGAAAAAATTACGTCTGGTCAGGGTGGTAGAGAAAGGCCTGCCGCGCGACGCCTGATTCATTCACAGGCTGTGAATAAAATCTAAAACACATTGAGTTTCAAGGCGCAGACCGAGGTCAAGTGATCGGATTAACATTTCGAAATGAAATTTAATTGTTAAATTTCAATTAGATATAAAGATATTATTTACAAAGCGAAGCATTTACGCCGTCAGAAGCGAAACGACAACCTGTGGATAACTCTGTTTACAGTATTTCTGCAGACCAAACGAAAATCATCCCCGGCGCTGGATTGCACTGTGGATAAATAAGAGATGGAAGAAAATTTGGAGCGGGAAACGAGACTCGAACTCGCGACCCCGACCTTGGCAAGGTCGTGCTCTACCAACTGAGCTATTCCCGCTTAATCATCGTCATTCAAGCTACCGTGTAGCAACCTGAAAACTGCGACTGGTGTGGTGTGTCATTCAAATTTTGGAGCGGGAAACGAGACTCGAACTCGCGACCCCGACCTTGGCAAGGTCGTGCTCTACCAACTGAGCTATTCCCGCTTAATCTTCGGCTTTCGCCCCGCATCTGCGAGATGAAATCCTTTGATCAGGATGGTGCTTTCAAATTTTGGAGCGGGAAACGAGACTCGAACTCGCGACCCCGACCTTGGCAAGGTCGTGCTCTACCAACTGAGCTATTCCCGCGTTACTGCATTTTTTGCCATATTTCGATGGCGTCGTAATTTGCATTTCTGCGTCGTTACGGGAGGCGCATTATACGAGAATTCGATGCCCCTGCAACCCCCTGTTCATCACTTTTTTGCGTTTTTTGTTTAAATGGATATTTTCTCGCCACCTACGCCGCTGAATTGTATAAATAAGCGTCATTTCGGGCAAAATCGCTTTTTCCGCCCGCCTGAATGACGCAAAATCGCTCGCATCATACAGCGGTGGCGCGACGTAAAACGAGGCCACCACGCCGCCAAACAGGGAATTAGCATGAGAAAAGTCCTCACCGTCCTGCTGCTGAGCACGCTGGCCATCGGAACCGCGTCAGCCGAGACGCTCCATTTTGGCACCAGCACGGCCAATCCGCCGTTTGTCACCGCCAACGGCAAAAATCAGCCTGTCGGCTTCGATATCGATCTTGCCCAGGCCCTGTGCCAGCAGATGCAGGCGCAGTGCCAGTTCACGGCGCAGCGTTTCGATACGCTGATCCCGGCTTTACGCTTCAAGAAATTTGACGCGGTGATTGCCGGCATGGAAGTGATCCCGATGCGTGAGAAGCAGGTCGCCTTCAGCCGTCCCTATCGCCAGGCGCTCTCCGGGGTGGTGATCGTCAACAAAGATGTCGCCCATACCTTTGCCGACCTGAAAGCCAAAAAAGTCGGCGTGGTGAAAGGCACACTGCATCAACACTATCTGCGTGATAAACAGAAAGCCGTACAGGCTGTTCCTTACGACGACGTCGCCAGCGCCCTGGCCGCGCTGAAGGCCGGGCAAATAACCGGCGTCATGGGCGACTTCGCCACCCTCGACGCCTGGCAGCAGGAGAACCCTGACTACGCCATCATGGATGAACGTGCCACCGACCCGGCTTATTACGGTAAGCAGTATGCGATTGCGGTGCGCAAAGACGATCCGGAGCTGCTGAATGCGATCAACGATGCCCTGACCGCGGTCATGGCGACACCTGACTTCCAGCAGATGCAGCAGAAGTGGTTTAAATAACGCAGAAAGGTGTACCGGGCCGCGCACAGGGCCCGGTCGCGGTTTACAGCTTAATGAAATGCTCGCGGTAGTAAGCCAGCTCGGCGACTGACTCGCGGATATCGTCCATTGCCTGATGGGTACCCTGCTTTTTAAAGCCGTCGAGAATTTCCGGCTTCCAGCGACGCGCCAGCTCTTTCAGCGTGCTAACGTCCAGATAGCGATAGTGGAAATAGGCTTCCAGTTGCGGCATGTACTTAAACAGGAAGCGACGATCCTGGCCGATGCTGTTGCCACAGATCGGCGACTTGCCCGCCGGCACCCACTGCTTAAGAAACTCAATGGTCGCCAGTTCGGCGTCGTGCTCGCTGACGGCGCTGGCCTTCACGCGATCCACCAGCCCGCTGCCGGTATGCGTCCGCACATTCCACTCGTCCATCAGCGCCAGCTGGGCATCTGATTGATGCACCGCGATGGTCGGCCCCTCGGCCAGAATGTTCAGGTTGGCATCGGTCACCAGGGTGGCGATTTCGATAATGCGATCGCGCTCCGGATCCAGCCCTGTCATCTCAAGATCGATCCAAATGAGGTTGTTTTCATTTGCACTCATGCTATTTTCCACCCTTCTTGCGTGACTATATTCATCTAAAATAGCGTGTATCATAGAGGTTTTGCCCCATCAGGGCGACCAGGAGCCAGTTCGATTGAGTAAAAATAAACTCTCCAAAGGCCAGCAGCGCCGCGTCAAAGCCAACCACCAGCGCCGTCTGAAAACCACTGCGGAGAAGGCCGACTACGATGACAACCTGTTTGGCGACCCGTCGGAAGGCATTGTCATTAGTCGCTTTGGCATGCATGCCGACGTCGAATCCGCTGACGGCAGCGTGCATCGCTGCAATATCCGCCGGACGATCCGTTCGCTGGTCACCGGCGACCGCGTGGTCTGGCGGCCGGGTAAAGACGCTGCCGACGGCGTAAGCGTCAAAGGGATCGTCGAAGCGGTTCACGATCGCGCCTCCGTCCTGACGCGTCCGGATTTTTACGACGGCGTGAAGCCTATCGCCGCCAATATCGACCAGATCGTGGTGGTTTCCGCGATCCTGCCTGAGCTATCGCTGAATATTATCGATCGCTATCTGGTGGCCTGCGAGGCGCAGGATATCGAGCCGTTAATCGTCCTGAACAAAATCGATCTGCTGGATGACGATGGCCTGCGCTTCGTCAATGAACAAATGGACATCTACCGCCACATCGGTTACCGCGTGCTGCTGGTCTCCAGCCGTACTCAGGACGGCCTCAAGCCGCTGGAAGCGGCCCTGACCGACCGCATCAGCATCTTTGCCGGGCAGTCCGGGGTGGGTAAATCGAGCCTGCTGAACGCCCTGCTGGGGCTGAATGAGGATCAGATCCTCACTAATGATGTCTCGGACGTTTCCGGCTTAGGCCAGCACACCACCACCGCGGCGCGCCTCTACCACTTCCCGCACGGCGGTGATGTGATTGATTCACCGGGAGTACGTGAGTTCGGCCTGTGGCATCTGGAAGCGGAACAAATCACCAACGGCTTTGTCGAATTCCATGATTATTTAGGCCGTTGCAAATATCGCGACTGTAAACACGATACCGATCCTGGCTGTGCGCTTCGTGAAGCGGTAGAGAACGGCAAGATCGCCGAGAGCCGTTTCGAGAACTACCACCGCATCCTGGAAAGCATGGCGCAGGTACAGGTAAAAACGCGTAAAAACTTTTCCTCGACCGATGACTGACCATTAAGCTGAGCGTCACGTCAGGCGCTGCCGGGCAGCGGTGATGGCGCGGCTTACGCGGATGCCATTTGGCGAGTTTTACGTATAGAATCGTCCCCTTTTTTCAGGTCCCCGCCCACAGGCGGGGTCAGGAACGACATATCATGGCCTGGAGGCTACTTTGTTAAACGATCTTAAACTTTCACTGCAATACATTCTGCCTAAACTGTGGCTCACCCGCCTCGGAGGCTGGGGTGCGAGCAAACGCGCAGGTTGGCTGACGAAGCTGGTCATCGATCTGTTCGTGAAATACTACAAGGTCGATATGAAAGAGGCGCAGAAGCCGGATACCGCGGCCTATCGCACCTTCAACGATTTCTTTGTGCGCCCGCTGCGCGACGACGTTCGCCCGCTGAATACCGATCCTAACGTACTGGTGATGCCGGCCGACGGCGTGATCAGCCAGCTTGGTGCCATTGAGAACGATAAAATTCTGCAGGCCAAGGGCCACGACTACAGCCTGGAAGCCTTACTGGCCGGCAACTACCAGATGGCCGACCTGTTCCGTAACGGCAGCTTCGCCACCACCTATCTGTCGCCGCGCGACTATCACCGCGTGCACATGCCGTGCAACGGTATCCTGCGCGAAATGATCTACGTTCCTGGCGACCTGTTCTCCGTTAACCATCTGACGGCGCAGAACGTGCCAAACCTGTTCGCCCGTAACGAGCGCGTCATCTGCCTGTTTGATACTGAGTTTGGCCCGATGGCGCAAATTCTGGTGGGCGCGACTATCGTCGGCAGCATCGAGACCGTGTGGTCCGGCACCGTAACCCCGCCGCGCGAAGGCATTATTAAACGCTGGACCTGGCCCGCTGGCGACAGCGAAGGCTCCGTCGCCCTGCTGAAAGGCCAGGAGATGGGCCGCTTCAAACTGGGCTCCACCGTGATCAACCTGTTTGCCCCGGGCCAGGTGAAGCTGGTCGACACGCTGCAAAGCCTGTCCGTGACTAAAATCGGCCAACCGCTGGCGACAACGGTGGAAGCAACCACCGCCGCTGAACCGGCGCCGTTACCGGAAGAAGAGATCCGCGCCGAACATCGCGCCAGCCCGCTGGTTGACGATAAACAAGACCAAGGTTAATTCTTCAGCAAAAGGGTTATGCCGTGCGCCTGATATACACTTTCCTGTTGGCCTTGAGCCTCAGTTTCGGGGCGTACGCTGCGACAGCCCCGGATGCTAAACAGATAACCCAGGAACTGGAACAGGCGAAGGCGGCAAAGCCCGCCCAGCCTGAAACCGTTGAAGTTCTGCAGTCCGCCCTGAACGCGCTTGAGGAGCGAAAATCGTCTCTCGAGCGCGCCCGTCAGTATCAGGACGTTATCGACAATTTCCCCAAACTGTTTCAAAGCCTGCGCGCCCAGCTCAACAATCTGAGCGAAGAGCCGCGCCAGGTGCCAGTCGGCCTGACCGCCGATGCGCTGAACCAGGAGATCCTCCAGGTCAGCAGCCAGCTGCTGGAGTCAAGCCGTCAGGCGCAACAGGAGCAGGATCGCGCGCGTGAAATCGCCGACTCCCTGAACCAGCTGCCGCAGCAGCAAACCGACGCCCGGCGTCAGCTCAATGAGGTTGAGCGCCGCATCGGCACGCAAACCGGCAACAATGCTCTCGCCCAGGCGCAAAATCTTGCCCTGCAGGCGGAATCGGCGCGCCTGAAGGCGCTGGTGGATGAACTCGACCTCGCCCAGCTCTCCGCCAATAACCGCCAGGAGCTGTCGCGCGCCCGTTCTGAACTGGCGCAAAAGCAGAGCGAGCAGCTGGATGCCTATCTGCAGGCGCTGCGTAATCTGCAGAACAGCCAGCGCCAGCGTGAGGCGGAAAAAGCACTGGAGAGTACCGAACTGCTGGCGGAGAACAGTGAAAACCTGCCGCCGGACATCACCGCCCAGTTTAAAGTCAACCGCGAACTCTCCCAGGCGCTGAACCAGCAGGCGCAGCGTATGGATCTG
Source organism: Klebsiella sp. Q2 (assembly GCF_009900705.1). NCBI lineage: Bacteria > Pseudomonadati > Pseudomonadota > Gammaproteobacteria > Enterobacterales > Enterobacteriaceae > Klebsiella > Klebsiella sp. Q2. The sequence continues at coordinate 152,310 of NZ_JAAABE010000007.1, forward strand.
GTGGCGTCCCAGCAGCGGCAGGCGACGAATCAAACGCTGCAGGTGCGCCAGGCGTTAAACACCCTGCGCGAGCAGTCGCAGTGGCTGGGCTCCTCTAATCTGCTGGGCGAAGCCCTGCGCGCCCAGGTGGCGCGGCTGCCGGAGCGCCCTCGCCCGCAGCAGCTGGATACGGAGATGGCGCAGCTGCGCGTGCAGCGTCTGCGCTTTGAGGATTTACTCAGTAAGCAGCCGCAGCTGCGGCAGATCCGTCAGGCCGACGGCGAACCGCTGACCAGCGAGCAGAACAAGATCCTGCAGGCGCAGCTACGCACGCAGAACGAGCTGCTGAACTCGCTGCTGCGCGGCGGCGATACCCTGATGCTGGAGCTCACCAAGCTGAAGGTCGCCAACGGCCAGCTGGAAGACGCGCTGAAGGAGATCAACGAAGCCACCCACCGCTATCTGTTCTGGACTTCGGACGTCAGCCCCATCGGCTTCTCCTGGCCGCTGGAGATCGTCCAGGATCTGCGGCGCCTGATCTCCCTGGATACCATCAGCGAGCTGGGTAAAGCCAGCGCGATGATGCTCACCAGCAAAGAGACCCTGCTACCGCTGTTTGCCGCCCTGCTGCTGGTTGGCTTCAGCATCAGCTCCCGGCGCCATTTCACCCGCTTCCTTGAGCGCTCCAGCGCTCGGGTGGGGAAAGTCACCCAGGATCACTTCTGGCTGACGCTGCGCACGGTCTTCTGGTCGATACTAGTGGCTTCGCCGCTGCCGGTGCTGTGGATGACGCTCGGCTATGGTCTGCAGTCCGCCTGGCCCTTCCCGCTGGCGGTGGCGATTGGCGATGGGGTCACCGCGACGGTGCCTCTGTTGTGGGTGGTGATGATCTGCGCCACCTTCGCCCGGCCAAACGGGCTGTTTATCGCCCACTTCGGCTGGCCGCGTAACCGAGTGGCGAAAGCGATGCGCTACTACCTGATGAGCATCGGGCTGATTGTGCCGCTGATAATGGCGCTGATCATGTTCGATAATCTTAACGACCGCGAGTTCTCCGCCTCGCTGGGCCGCCTGTGCTTCCTGCTGATCTGCGGCGCGCTGGCGGTGGTCACTCTGAGTCTTAAGCACGCCGGTATCCCGCTCTATCTGGATAAAGAGGGGAATGGCGACAATATGGTGAACCGCCTGCTGTGGAACCTGATGCTTGGCGCGCCGCTGGTGGCCATGCTGGCGGCGGCCGTCGGTTATCTCGCCACCGCCCAGGCGCTGCTGGCGCGTCTGGAAACTTCCGTCGCCATCTGGTTCCTGCTGCTGGTGGTCTATCACATCATCCGCCGCTGGATGCTGATCCAGCGCCGCCGGCTGGCCTTCGACCGGGCCCGCCATCGTCGCGCGGAAATTCTCGCCCAGCGCGCCCGCGGCGAAGATGAGCCTGTTCACGTCAGCAGCCCGGAAGGGTCGGTGGAGACGGAGGTCAGCGAGGTCGATCTCGATGCCATCAGTACCCAGTCGCTGCGCCTTGTGCGTTCCCTGCTGATGCTGATCGCGCTGCTGTCGGTCATCGTGCTGTGGTCGGAAATTCACTCGGCGTTTGGCTTCCTTGAGAATATCTCGCTGTGGGACGTTACCTCAACGGTACAAGGAGTGGAAAGCCTCGAGCCCATCACCCTTGGCGCGGTGCTGATTGCCATTCTGGTGCTGATCATCACCACTCAGCTGGTGCGCAACCTGCCGGCGCTGCTGGAGCTGGCGATCCTCCAGCACCTCGATTTAACGCCCGGCACCGGCTACGCCATCACCACCATCACCAAGTATCTGCTGATGCTGGTCGGTGGACTGGTGGGCTTCTCGATGATCGGCATTGAGTGGTCGAAGCTGCAGTGGCTGGTCGCCGCACTGGGTGTGGGTCTCGGGTTTGGCCTGCAGGAGATCTTCGCTAACTTTATCTCCGGCCTGATTATTCTGTTTGAGAAACCGATCCGCATCGGCGATACGGTCACCATCCGCGACCTGACGGGCAGCGTCACCCGCATCAATACCCGCGCCACCACCATCAGCGACTGGGACCGGAAAGAGATTATCGTGCCGAACAAGGCGTTCATCACCGAACAGTTTATCAACTGGTCGCTGTCGGACTCGGTCACCCGCGTGGTGTTGACGGTGCCGGCTCCGGTGGACGCCGATACCGAAGAGGTGACCAAGATCCTCATCGCCGCGGCGCATCGCTGTTCGCTGGTCATCGATACCCCGGCGCCGGAGGCGTTTCTCGTCGACCTGCAGCAGGGGATCCAGATTTTCGAGCTGCGTATTTTTGCCGCCGAGATGGGGCACCGCATGCCGCTACGCCATGAGATGCATCAGCTGATCCTGGCGGGCTTCCGCGAGCATGGCATTGATATGCCGTTCCCTCCGTTCCAGATGCGGCTGGAAAGTATCGACGGCAGGCAAAGCAGTAAAACCATGACCTCGGCCGGGAAAACCAGCCGACGTACGGCTGGCAGCCTGTAGGCCATACCCTGCCCGGCGGCGGCGCCGGGCAGGCTTTCTAGCTCTCCATTACCAGCACACCGGACGCCAGGCGCCGACGGTAGCTTTCGTAAATGGCCAACGCCAGCAGCGAGAAGAAGATCGGCCCGCCGACCATCCACAGCGTGCTGTTCCAGTCCCCGCTGTCGATGACCGGCTGAATAATGGTGAAGATATTGGCGAAGGTCACCATCAGCAACACCACGCCGGTCGCCAACAGCGTCGCCTGGCCTCATAAAACGAGCGCGGATAGTAGCAAAAGCACCGAAGGAAATTGTGGATATTCGGGCGAAAGCCGGGATAGCATGAGGGAGGGGGGATCAGGGCAGACCTGTCACCTCCCTCGCCCGCAGGCGGCGGGAGGTGACAGCGCCATCAGGCGCGGTCGACCGTAAAGGCGATCACCTCGCCGATGCTTTCAGCGCCCAGCGCCAGCATCACCACGCGATCAACGCCCAGTGCCACGCCGGAGCAGTCCGGCAGCCCCGCCTCCAGCGCCGCCAGCAGGTTGTTATCGATGGGCTGCTGCGGGAGACCGCGCGCGGCACGCTTGCGGTTGTCCTGCTCAAAGCGCAGGCGCTGCTCATGGGCGTCGGTCAGCTCGTGGAAACCATTTGCCAGCTCAATCCCTTTGTAATAGACCTCGAAGCGCTCCGCGACCCGATGATCTTCCGGGCTGATCTGCGCTAAAGAGGCCTGAGTCGCCGGGAAATGATAAATGAACGTCGGCCGATCTTTGCCGATGTGCGGCTCCACGCCCATGGTGAACAACAGTTGCAGCAGCGTGTCGCGATCTTCTTCAGTATCGGCGATATTGCTCAGATCCAGCTTCGCCGCGACTTCGCGCAGCTGCGCTTTATCGGCAGAGAGCGGGTCAATATCCAGATGACGCTGGAACGCCTGCTGATAGGAGAGGCTTTCCGCCGGCTGGCACTCCAGCACCTGCTGCAGCAGATCGTCCACCTCGTTGATCAGGCGATACATGTCATAGCACGGACGATACCACTCCAGCATGGTGAATTCCGGATTGTGATGCCGCCCCATCTCTTCATTACGGAAGCTGCGGCACAGCTGGAAAACCGGGCCGCAGCCCGCCGCCAGCAGGCGCTTCATATGGTATTCCGGACTGGTCATCAGGTACAGATTGAGTCCCTGTGAGTGGCCCGGGCCGACGAAACGGGTTTCAAACGGGAACAAATGGATATCCGTTACCGTCGCCTGACTCATGCAAGGCGTCTCCACCTCCAGCACGCCGCGATCGGTAAAGAACCGGCGGATTTCCGCCATCACCGCCGCGCGTTTCAACAGATTGGGAATGGGTGCGCTCGGCTGCCAGGTTGCCGTCTCGCTCATGGTACTTTCTCCGATTGCAAACAAGGGCACGAAGTCTACTCGCAACCGGCGAGTGAAACAAATTTTGTGCAATCCCCGGCAGATTACATGCCATTAATCTATCGTTAACCTAAATGCATAAATATCACTGATAAATAACCGCACATATCGATAAAAAAATCGAACACGTCAATTTTCCATACTGACCCTACGGCTATACTCCTGTACCTATAAAGGAGCAGTGATACTTTTTCGCCAGCCCGGCGGCGAAATACACTAAAACTGGAGGAATGTCGTGCACACTTTTCAAGCCGATCTCGCCGTAATTGGCGCCGGCGGGGCAGGCCTTCGCGCCGCTATCGCCGCCGCCCAGGCCAACCCCAATGCCAAAATCGCCCTGATTTCTAAAGTCTATCCGATGCGCAGCCATACGGTCGCTGCAGAAGGGGGGTCCGCAGCCGTTGCCCAGGATCACGATAGCTTTGAGTACCATTTTCACGACACCGTCGCCGGAGGCGACTGGCTGTGCGAGCAGGATGTCGTCGACTATTTCGTTCACCACTGCCCGACGGAAATGACCCAACTGGAACAGTGGGGATGCCCGTGGAGCCGCCGCCCTGACGGCAGCGTTAACGTCCGGCGCTTCGGTGGCATGAAGATCGAACGTACCTGGTTTGCCGCCGATAAAACCGGCTTCCACATGCTGCATACCCTCTTCCAGACCTCCCTTCAGTTTCCCCAAATTCAACGCTTTGATGAACATTTCGTCCTTGATCTGCTGGTCGATGACGGCCAGGCCCGCGGCCTGGTGGCGATGAATATGATGGAAGGCACGCTGGTGCAGATCCGCGCCAACGCGGTGGTGCTGGCCACCGGCGGCGCCGGACGCGTCTATCGCTACAACACCAACGGCGGCATCGTTACCGGTGACGGGATGGGTATGGCGCTGGGCCACGGCGTGCCGCTGCGCGATATGGAGTTCGTTCAGTATCACCCGACCGGTCTGCCGGGTTCCGGGATCCTGATGACCGAAGGCTGCCGCGGTGAAGGCGGGATTCTGGTCAACAAAAACGGCTATCGCTATCTGCAGGATTACGGCATGGGCCCGGAAACCCCGCTCGGCGAACCGAAGAACAAATATATGGAGCTGGGCCCGCGCGACAAAGTGTCCCAGGCCTTCTGGCACGAATGGCGGAAAGGGAACACCATTCCCACGCCGCGCGGCGACGTGGTCTACCTCGATCTGCGCCACCTCGGCGAGAAAAAGCTGCTGGAGCGCCTGCCGTTTATCTGTGAGCTGGCGAAAGCCTACGTCGGCGTCGACCCGGTGAAAGAACCGATTCCGGTACGCCCGACCGCGCACTACACCATGGGCGGCATCGAAACCGATCAACAGTGCGAAACCCGCATCAAAGGGCTGTTTGCCGTGGGCGAATGCTCGTCCGTTGGTCTGCACGGCGCCAACCGCCTGGGCTCCAACTCGCTGGCCGAGCTGGTGGTCTTCGGCCGCCTGGCCGGGGAACAGGCCATGCGGCGCGCCGCACAAGCGGGCGAAATGAACGGCTCCGCCCTCGATGCGCAAGCTGCCGATGTGGAGCGTCGTCTGAAAGATCTCGTCAACCAGGAGGGTAACGAAAACTGGGCGAAAATCCGCGACGAAATGGGGCTCTCGATGGAGGAAGGCTGCGGCATCTACCGGACGCCAGAGCTGATGCAGAAAACTATCGACAAGCTGGCTGAGCTGCAGGAGCGCTTTAAGCGCGTGCGCATTACCGACAACTCCAGCGTATTCAACACCGATCTGCTTTACACCATTGAGCTGGGACACGGTTTAAACGTTGCCGAATGTATGGCGCACTCGGCCATCGCCCGTAAAGAATCGCGCGGTGCGCACCAGCGTCTGGATGAAGGCTGTACCGAACGCGACGACGTCAACTTCCTCAAACATACGCTCGCCTTCCGCGAGGCTGATGGCACCACCCGCCTGGAATATGGCGATGTGAAGATCACCACGCTGCCGCCGGCGAAACGTGTTTATGGCGCTGAGGCGGAAGCGGCTGAGAAGAAGGAGACCACCCATGGCTGAGATGAAAAACCTGAAAGTCGAAGTGGTGCGTTACAACCCGGAGGTCGACACGGCACCGCACAGCGCGTTCTATGACGTGCCTTACGATGAGCAGACCTCGCTGCTGGACGCGCTGGGCTACATTAAAGACAACCTGGCGCCCGACCTGAGCTACCGCTGGTCCTGCCGGATGGCGATCTGCGGCTCCTGCGGCATGATGGTCAATAAGGTACCGAAGCTGGCCTGTAAAACCTTCCTGCGGGATTACACCAAAGGCATCAAGGTTGAAGCGCTGGCCAACTTCCCGATCGAGCGCGATCTGGTGGTGGATATGACCCACTTTATCGAAAGTCTGGAGGCCATTAAGCCGTACATCATCGGCAATAACCGCACCCCGGACCAGGGACCAAACAAGCAGACGCCGGCCCAGATGGCCAAATACCATCAGTTCTCCGGCTGTATCAACTGCGGACTGTGCTATGCCGCCTGTCCGCAGTTCGGCCTGAATCCGGAGTTTATCGGCCCGGCGGCGATCACCCTCGCCCACCGCTATAACGAAGACAGCCGCGACCACGGCAAAAAGGAACGCATGGCGCAGCTTAACGGCCAGAACGGCGTCTGGACCTGTACTTTCGTGGGCTACTGCTCGGAAGTGTGTCCGAAGCACGTCGACCCGGCGGCCGCGATCCAGCAGGGCAAGGTGGAAAGTTCGAAAGACTTTCTTATCGCCACCCTGAAACCACGCTAAGGAGTGCATTATGACGACGAAACGCAAACCCTACGTGCGGCCGATGACCTCCACCTGGTGGAAAAAGCTGCCGTTTTATCGCTTCTACATGGTGCGGGAAGGCACGGCGGTACCGACGGTCTGGTTTAGCATTGTGCTGATTTACGGGCTGTTTGCCCTCAAGCACGGCGCCGAAAGCTGGGCGGGATATATCGGATTCCTGCAAAATCCAGTGGTGGTGTTCCTCAATCTGATCACCCTGGCGGCGGCGCTGCTGCACACCAAAACCTGGTTCGAGCTGGCGCCGAAAGCCGCCAACGTCATCATCAAAGGCGAAAAAATGGGGCCAGAGCCGGTGATTAAAGGTCTCTGGGTGGTGACGGCGGTGGTCACCGTGGTGATCCTGTTTGTCGCCCTGTTCTGGTAAGGAGGCTGAGATGATTAATCCCAATCCGAAACGTTCCGATGAACCCGTTTTCTGGGGGCTGTTTGGCGCTGGCGGCATGTGGGGCGCGATTGTCGCGCCGGTGATGGTGCTGCTGGTGGGCATTTTGCTGCCGCTGGGGCTCGCCCCCGCCGACGCCTTCAGCTATGAGCGCGTGCTGGCCTTTGCCCAAAGCTTTATCGGCCGCGCGTTCATCTTTCTGATGATTGTCCTGCCGCTGTGGTGTGGGCTGCATCGTATTCACCACGCCATGCACGACCTGAAAATCCATGTGCCAAACGGCAAATGGGTCTTCTACGGTCTGGCGGCGATCCTCAGCGTCATTACTCTGGTTGGCGTACTGTTTATCTGATCCTGCAAGAGCCCGGCAGCAATTCTGCTACCGGGCTCGCTTCATAGAAAAATCTTGCCGCCTTTGCCCTGCCGGACTCTACACTTAGCTTAAAAGCCAGCAAGGAGCATACCATGCGTATCCTGCCGATAATCACCGCGGTCGCCGTCTCGTTCCTGTCTGTCGCCTGCAGCACCCCTGCCCCGCCGCCAGGCGTCACCGTGGTCACCCCCTTCGACGTTCAGCGCTATCTGGGTACCTGGTACGAAATCGCCCGCTTCGACCATCCTTTTGAAAGCGGGCTTGAAAAGGTCACGATCGCCTGGCAGCCGCGCGATGACGGCGGTCTGGACGTGGTCAATAAAGGCTATAACCCCGACCGCGGCATGTGGCAGAAAACGGACGGGGTGGCGTATTTTACCGGCGAACCCAGCCGCGCCGCGCTGAAGATCTCCTTCTTCGGCCCCTTCTATGGCAGCTATAACGTCATTGCGCTGGATAAGGAGTATCGGTACGCGCTGGTCTGCGGCCCCGACCGCGACTATCTCTGGCTACTGGCGCGAGCCCCCACCATCGCCCCGGAAGTCAGGCAGCAGATGCTGGATATTGCCACCCGGCAGGGTTTTGATATCAGCAAACTGGTCTGGGTCAATCAGCGCTACAACTAGTGCGCGCTGATCTTCAGGCCAATGATGCCGACCACGATGCAGACAAGACTGGCGATACGCATAGCGCTGGCGGATTCACCTAACAGTACGATACCGGTCACAGCGGCGCCCACGGCGCCGATCCCCGTCCAGACGGCGTAAGCGGTACCCACCGGCAGGGTTTTCATCGCCCATGAAAGCAGCGCCATGCTGACGACCATCGCGACGATGGTGATGACGCTGGGAACCAGGCGGCTAAAGCCATGGGTATATTTCAGGCCGACGGCCCACACCACTTCCAGCAGGCCAGCGATAAATAAGACTATCCAGGACATAAGGCTCCTTTGCTGGGGCCGTCCCCGGATGAGAAACGCTTACGGGTCGTCCCGTAAGGTGGATGAAAAGTCGTAGTGAGTATATCCAACAGAATGGGGGAAGTGAAGAACGGTACGGCGCAAAACCGTACCGTCGAAGGCTGTTATTGCTGAGCTTTGGTTGCTGCGCCAGAGATTGCGCTGCCGCCCTCTGAAATATCCTGACCCACACCGCGCGTGGTGTTACAAGCGGTCAGTGCTGAAGAGAGGACCAAAACCGTAAAGAACGCTGCAATCGTTTTTTTCACCATAATGTCATCCTTAGTGTCAGTTTTGTTTTCATGCCCTATAAGCATAGACAAACCGTCCACAGATGAAGGGATCTTTGCGTTTTTTAAGAGAAAAGGAGTATTCGTGAAGGAAGCAGGCGCACCGGAAGGCGAGCGCGGCAGGCGAAACGGAAGGAAGTCAGCTTACAGCGCGAGAGATGGCGTGGCCCAGGCCCTGAATATCTTCACCGAAACCGCGGGCGGTATTGCAGCCAGACAGCAGTGCGCTGCTCAGAAACAGTAACGCCAGGAGTTTTACGCTGCGCTTCATGTGTCGTGCTCGTCGTGCCAGTACAGAAAGAGCGGCGCAGCACAGAGGCTGCGCCAGTCATCATGACGTGAAATTACTTCACGCGGGATACGTATTCGCCAGAGCGAGTATCCACTTTGATCACTTCGCCAATCTGGACGAACAGCGGCACTTTAACCACAGCGCCAGTAGACAGGGTCGCTGGTTTACCACCGGTACCCGCGGTGTCGCCTTTCAGACCTGGGTCGGTTTCAACGATTTCCAGCTCAACGAAGTTCGGCGGGGTGACCGCGATCGGCTGGCCGTTCCACAGGGTCACGATGCACTCAGCCTGATCCAGCAGCCATTTGGCATTGTCACCGATCGCTTTCGCGTCAGCAGACAGCTGTTCGAAGGTTTCGTTGTTCATGAAGTGCCAGAACTCACCGTCGTTATACAGGTAAGTCAGGTTCATATCGACAACGTCCGCGCCTTCTGCAGAATCAGTAGATTTGAAGGTTTTCTCAACGCGGGTGCCGGTCAGCAGACGGCGCAGCTTAACGCGCGCAAACGCCTGACCTTTACCTGGTTTAACGAATTCGCTGGCTTCTACCGCATAAGGTTCGCCATCTAACATGATTTTAAGACCAGCACGAAAATCGTTGCTATAGTAAGTCGCCATAAGGCCCTCTGAAATTGTTTAACTGGTAGCTAAGCCACAAAATGGCGCATATTGTAACCCTAAATACCCCATCCAGAGAAGATTGGATAACGCAACTTGCCAATGTTGTGACCAGTCCTGATGAACTGCTGCGTCTTTTAAATGTAGACGCTGATGAAAAACTGCTGGCCGGACATGAGGCCAGACGCCTGTTCCCGCTGCGAGTCCCGCGCGCGTTTATTGCCCGAATGGAGAAAGGCAACCCTGACGATCCGCTGCTTCGTCAGGTACTTACCGCCGAAGAGGAGTTTATCGTCGCCCCCGGCTACTCCACCGATCCGCTGGAAGAACAGCACAGCGTCGTGCCCGGCCTGTTGCACAAATATCGCAACCGGGCCCTGCTGTTGGTGAAAGGCGGTTGCGCGGTCAATTGCCGTTACTGCTTCCGCCGCCACTTCCCTTATGCCGAAAATCAGGGCACCAGGCGCAACTGGCAGACGGCAATGAACTATATCGCTGAGCATCCGCAGCTTGATGAAATCATCTTCTCCGGCGGCGACCCGTTGATGGCGAAGGACCATGAGCTTGACTGGCTAATGACCCAGCTGGAAGCCATTCCGCACGTTAAGCGTCTGCGTATTCACAGCCGCTTGCCGATCGTGATCCCGGCGCGCATCACCGAGATGCTGGCCAGCCGCTTCCACCGTTCGTCGCTGCAGGTGATCCTGGTTAACCACGTCAACCACGCTAATGAAATTGACGGCGAGTTTCGCGCGGCGATGGCCATGCTGCGTCAGGCGGGCGTCACGCTGCTTAACCAGAGCGTGCTGCTGCGCGGGGTGAACGATAACGCGCAAACCCTGGCCGATCTCAGCAATGCGCTGTTCAATGCCGGGGTAATGCCCTACTACCTGCACGTGCTGGACCGGGTACAAGGGGCGGCACACTTTATGGTCAGCGATGATGAAGCCCGTGAAATCATGCGTGAACTGTTGACCCTCATCTCCGGCTATATGGTGCCGAAGCTGGCGCGAGAGATCGGCGGCGAACCCAGCAAGACGCCGCTGGATTTAGGACTGAAGCAGCGTTAGCTCCCCTCCCTTGTCTGCCAGGTCGTGCTGGCAGACATCTTAATATGAATACACAGCCAGGTTGGGACTAACATACTCGGCAATCCACTTTACCGTTACCTTCTCGATATAAACCCCAGCGGCGGCGTATTATCGATGTAACACGATCAGTACGATAACATTGATAACTATCATCACGACAATCAGCGCGATTAACCAGGTGGGAACTTTAAAGGTTATATGTAATCGTTCCGATAGTTTCTCTGCCACCTTCACGCTATTTTCCCGCCTATCATTCTCCTGGATTGCTAAATTCACTGTTAGTGGAAGACTTAATTTATGGTCAATTTTCCCCGTATCATTGAAAATGACATCAGCAGTTTTACTACTGTGAAAATGCGTTAATCTTTCCCGATTCATATTCTCGCACTCTTCATCCGAGAGCGGGATAACTAAAGTATCCGGGGCGACGCTAAAGCCTTTTTGTCTGACGGTGATAATGATATCCTCAGATAGTCCGGCTTTGAGCAGCGATTTTCTCAACAAAGAGATATTTTGATAAAATGTATTTTGCGAAACTACCACACCCCGTGTTTCCCATACAGCCGCCAGAAATTCATCCCGAGAAATCACTTTGCCGCAATTCTGCAATAGCAGCAGCAAGCATCTGGCGGTAGGCGCATTGAGGCTGATGCTCTCCCCATTCCCGGCAAGCGGTCGCAGCTCATTCATATTGGCATTAAATATAATTTCCTGATTAATTATACAGCCATTAAATAATGCAATATCATCCATATCCTTGCCCCACGCAACCCTATTATCCATAACAAAAATAAATAATCCCAGCCAAACCATGGCGTGAACATTATCGCTTCAGACAGAAGCGGGGTCAGTTCACATTGAACTTCAGCTTTGAGGATACCGCATAAAAAATGACAAGCGATAGTTATCTTGTTTAAAAGCCACATTTTCAGATTAAATTTATCTCAACCTAACTCAATATCTCATTAGAAAAGGTCATTATTAAATTCACGTGTGCTTCATCAAGAATTCACAAGCATTTTTTGCACCAGACTTTTAAATTACCCCCGCTTCTCCATGGTTCGCTATGGCAAGTGATATTGTAGCGTCGTTCACAGGAGGGTAGGTTTCAGCACTATATAAGGAATGCTGGCGCTTATTTTCAATATCAATAGGAATGCATATTCCATTCCCATGATAACTGTTATCGATTCTACACAGGACTAAGTATCTATATATGGATTAATTAAATGAAAAAGACAATCGTAGCTGTAATGGTCGCTGCTTCTGCAGTTCTGAGTGCTCAGGTAATGGCAACCAACACCGCTCAGGTAACTGTACTGGGTGAAGTCTCTGATGCAGCTAACTCTTGCGTCGTGACTCCGACGGGTACCCTGAACAACGGTATCGTTCAGCTGATGACCGTGACCACTACCGAAGCGAATGCTGAAGCGGCTGGTGCTCTGTTTAAAACTCAGGACTTCGGTTTTGACGTGAAAGACTGCGCACAGGGTAGCGCCACTCCGGTTACTGCTGTAACCGTCAATGTGACCGGTGCCTCCAGCAACGCTAACATCCTGGACAACACCGCACCTGGCGGCGCTACCGGCATTGGTATCGGTATCCAGCGCGTACGTGATGCACACCGCGTAGGTTTCGACGGTTCTGACCTCATGACCGAAAGCTACACTGCAGCTGGCGGCACTCAGCTGAAGTACACCACTGGTTATGTGAAAGTGAACTCCGCGACTCCGGTTACCGAAGGTCCGGTTAAAGGTGTTGCGACCTTTACTATCGATTATACCCTCTAATTTTTCCCCGAAGGGCTCCGCTTCACGGCGGGCCCTTTTTCGCATTCAGAGAAAAACCATGTTCAGGAACTTATTAAATATCACCGCATCCTGTGCATTACTCCTCAGTAGTATTGCCCATGCTGGTATTGTGATTGAGTCCACCCGCTACCTCTATAAAGAAGGTGCGCGTGAAATCACCGCGCAAATCGAAAATAAAGATGACATCCCTTATCTGATTAAATCCTGGGTTGAAGCGCCGGCAGGGAAAACGCCCTCTTTTATGGCTACACCTCCGTTATTCCGCCTTGAGGGTAAGCAGCAGAATACCGTGCGTCTATTTTCTACCGGAAACGTCAATGCCCCGAACGACCGGGAATCCATATACTATTTTAACGTGATGGCCATCCCGCCGGCGGACGATGAGAAAGCCAACGCCAATACTATTCAACTGGCGGTCCGCCACCGCATGCGTCTGGTCTATCGTCCAAAAGCACTTTTCGACCTTTCTCCAAACATTGAAGCCAAAAAACTCGAATGGCGGAAATCAGGCACAAAACTGACGATTAAAAATCCGACACCGTTTTTCTTCTATTTCCATAGTGTTCAGATTGGTAGCAAAGAAGTGAAGCCGGAAGTCAACTCGGTCGCTCCAATGACGACCAAAGAAGTGACATTAAAAGAAAATATCAATGCCTCCAGCGTCAACTGGAAAGTAGTTAATGATTATGGCGGAGCAGGATCGCTCTATTCCTCATCGCTGTAATAAGAATTTTATTTTATCATTATAGGGATGTGTCTATGCCAAATAAGAATAATGGATTATTCAAACTATCCGCGGTCTTCCTCGCAATGCTTCCGGCATTGCTTTCTGGTTTGAATAATAAAGCGCAAGCACGTGACTTTTTCGATCCCTCATTCATTAGCTCATTGAATGGTAGCGATCCATCAACCACTCCCGACTTATCTATTTTCCAGACGCAGAACGCACAGGCGCCAGGGGATTATCGGGTAGATATCATGTTTAATGGTCGCTATCTGGATACCAGGACAATGAAGTTTGTTGCGAATAGCCGTGCCACTGGGAATAATCGAGAGCCCGCCCTGGTGCCCTGTTTGAGCCTGAAAACATTGGCAGAGTATGGCGTACGGGTTAAAGCCTTTCCCGAACTGGTCGAGGATAAAAACGGCTGCGCCAATCTTTCAGTCATCCCGGATACCAAAGCGGATTTCGACTTTACCGTCCAGCGCTTGAATATATCCATTCCGCAGGCGGCACTATCTACCACCGCGCAGGGATATATTCCACCGGATCAGTTTGATGACGGCATCAACGCCCTGCTGGTGAACTATCAGTTCAGCGGCTCAAACGACATGCAGGCCAATGACGAATACTACAGCCTGAACCTGCAGTCTGGCCTCAACGTTGGCCCATGGCGTATCCGTAACCTCAGCACCTGGAATAAAAACAACGGCGATGCGGGTGATTGGGACTCAGCCTATCTCTACATGCAGCGCAGCATTCGTCCCATCAACAGTAACCTGGTGATGGGTGAGAGCTCGTCACTCTCAGGCATCTTTGACAGTGTACCGTTTACCGGTATTCAACTGGCCACCGATACATCAATGTTGCCGGAAAGTATGCGCGGCTATGCGCCGATTATCCGTGGTATCGCCAAAACCAACGCCCGTGTCTTCATTAAACAAAACGGCTACCAGGTATACCAGACCTACGTGGCGCCTGGCGCGTTTGAAATCACCGATATGTACCCGAGCGGCGGTAGCGGCGACCTTTACGTCACCGTGGAAGAGTCCGACGGTTCTAAGCAGGAGTTCGTCGTACCGTTCGCTACGCTGCCGGTGATGGTCCGTGAAGATCAGCTGGAATATGAAATTACGTCTGGTAAATATCGTCCTTACGACGGCGGGGTCGATGAAACGCCCTTTACGCAAGCTACCGCGACCTACGGTGTCTCAAGCAGCCTGACGCTTTATGGCGGGGTGCAGGCCGCATCGCGCTATCAGGCCCTGTCAACAGGCCTCGGCTATAACCTCGGCGAGCTTGGCGCCGCCTCGGCAGACGTCACCCAGGCCTGGTCAAAAATGAAAGACGACGAAAAGACCTCTGGGCAGTCATGGCGTGTCCGTTACGGGAAAAATATTATCGAAACCGGTACAAACGTGACTATCGCTGGCTACCGCTATTCCACCCGCGGATTTAATACCCTCTCTGAAGTGTTAGATAGCTATTCTAATGATGGCAAGTATACTCCTCGCTCGCTGCGCAACCGCACCAATCTGACGCTGAATCAAAGCCTGGGTAAAGGCCTCGGCAGTCTGTCTATCAGTGGATTGATTGAAGATTACTGGGACGATAAGCGCACCAACAAGTCGATCAGCGTGGGGTACAACGGTGGCTTCCGCAATGTAAACTATTACCTCGGGTACAGCTATAACCGCTATACCTGGAGCGGGAATAACTCCGGGAAAGACGCCCAGGACGATCAGCGTATCTCGCTGACCGTCACGCTGCCGCTGAGCAACTGGCTACCGGGCACCTATACCAGTTATCAGTTAACCAACAGTAATCCGGGGTCTACCGATCAGTCGGTCTCCATCGGTGGTAACGCGCTGGATAACGACAGCCTGGAGTGGAGCCTGCAGCAAGGATACAGCAACCGGGAATACTACAGCGGCGATATGCGCGCAACCTATAACGGTGCTCGCGGCAGCGTCAATGCCGGTTACAGCTACGATCGCGGTAGCGAGCGTATAGACTATGGCGCCAACGGCAGCATTGTCGCTCATGCCGATGGGGTCACGCTTGGTCAGGACATCACCGATGCCGCCGTACTGGTTAAGGCCCCAGGTTTGGATAACGTCAAGCTGGCCAACGATAACACCATCACCACCGACTATCGTGGTTACGCCATCGTACCTTATGTCACGCCTTATCGTCGCACCGATATCACCCTCGATAGTACTTCGCTTGGCGAAGATATGGAGCTTCCGGAAACCACGCAGAGCGTCGTTCCGACACGCGGCGCCATCGTGCGGGCCAATTATGCCGGTAATATCGGCCAGCGCGCATTTGTCCATCTGAAAACGGCCAGCGGCCAGGACGTACCTTATGGTGCGATGGTGTTACTCGCCGGGAGCAGCCAGGCACAGCCAGGCATCGTCAGCGACGCCGGGATGGTCTATATGTCCGGCCTGCAGCAAACCGGAATACTTAACGTGCAATGGGGCAAAAGCGCGGCGCAGCAGTGCAATGCTTCCTTTACTTTACCGGCCAGGGAAGGCAAAGCGGCTGGCATCAGTCAAATCGAAACAATTTGTCGCTAATATTGACCAAGGACAATAAAGAATGAGAAAAACACTGATTTTTCTATCTATATTATTATGTTGTTGTGAAGCAGCTGCCAAATGCGATTATGATGGTTCCGATGGGCAAGCAGTATTTAACTTAAGTCCTAAAATCGCAACGGATCCAACAATACCCGTTGGTACAGTTTTGTATACCAAAAAAGTTGGTACCGGACACTATAAAACCTTTGAATGCAGCAAGATAATGGGTGATCAGTATATCATTACCTCATCCGCACCCGAGGTCTCTGGTGTCACGGGTATAATGGGAAAACCGGTCTATGAAACGGGGATTGATGGTATTGGTTTTCAGTTTTCAGATATTCTGGACAGCAAGCATGGTTCAATTAAACCCGCAGTGGCACAATCTACGATTGTGCCAATTTTAAAGTCGAATGATGACTACAGATTTATGACAGTATGGTTAATAAAAACAAAACCTGTCATTGATACATCCGGCGTCAGTACCAATCCGGTATTTAAATTCTCAGCGGGTAACTTAAGCACCAACCCCAGGGCGTCAGATCGTCTGTTAATGACTGCGTCTCTGAAGTTCAAGAGTATTTCTTATAAGGCGACCTCCTGTGATATTTCTGTGTCTGGACCGAGCCAAATCACCTTAAATACAATTGAAAAAAATACATTAATGTCAATCCCTCGGGGTGGCACAACCCCATCACAGAAAACTATCACAATGGACGTTTCATGCCCAGCGGGTTCAATTGGTAATAAACTTTACTATTGGTTTAACCCAGTTAGTGGCACCAGTCCTGCGGGGAATGGCATCATCGATAATCTGCTAACAGGAGGCGGAGCAGCAAGCAACGTTGGCATTATCTTCAAAAAAGACAATAGTCCCGTTATATTTTATGACGCAGAGACCTACAGTATTGCCAGCGCTCAAGCATCGCAAAAAATTAACTTTACCGCCGATTATTACCGAATGAGCGACAACAGCGCTGAAGTCTCGGCCGGGCATGTAAAAGCGATACTTGAGGTAGTAGTTCAGGAAGAATAAAGAGAACCATAATCTCATAAAAGGTGGATAATGATATCCACCTTTTTTATTTTTCCATACATAATCAAAAGCATTATGATATATACGGATGAAAGTAATGCACTACAATTTGAGTCACGTCCATAATAATAGCTTAATTTAACTTGCTAAAATTAATATTGCTTTATGAATCTATAAAATAATTAGATTAGATTAGATTCAGAATGAATCTGAAATTTCATCAACAATTCACATTAAGTTGAGTTGATTCATACTACAGCAACGACTATCTTCTCTGCGGACCAACTTCCGGTCTGGAATGAACATATAATTTTAATTTTAGTTAAAGGACTAATCATGCATCAATTAACTGTATTTGAAATGGAAGAGATTTCTGGCGGCGCGCTGACTGATACTCTTACCGATATTATGACCTGGGCTGCTAAAGAAGTAGGCGCCATCGCTCTGGGCGCCTCTCTGGGGGCGATTTTTGGTACAGGTTACGCTGGACGTTGGGGCGGCGTAAGCGGCGGTATCTTTGGTATCGGCTCGATTGGCCAGGGTGTAGGAATGATTGCCGGGGTTATTCTCGGTGGCGTCTGCTTTGGTATTGCTGCGGGTATCGTTGGCTGGGATATGACGCTGCATTATGCAACAGGTGTAATGGATGCCGTTTATGATGGCACATTAAACTTCTGGAGCAATTAATTTACGCCTCAGCTGTTTGCTCAACGTTTTGTTGACATTCTTTACTAAGTAAATAGGGCCTGAAATATCGGGCCTTTTCATTTCATTATGTAAGTGATAATTATGTTAAGAAAAATCTATCGCAAGGAAGCGATCGAATACAAAAAGCATCACTGGAAAGGAAAGGCTTTGCTGCTAGCAGGGCTTCCAGCATGGCTTATTGCATTACTTTCTTTTGCCTTTTTAGCCATTCTAATAACCACCACAATATTTTGTACCTTTACCCAACGCATTGATGTTCGTGGGGAAGTTATTACTTTACCTCATTCTGTCAATGTTTATGCGCCACAGCAAGGGTTTGTTATTTCCCAATATGCAAAAGTCGGTGACCTTGTCGCCAAAGGACAGTCTTTATATGAAATTGACATCTCCCGAAATACAACAACAGGCAACGTCAGTACGGCGCAAATAGAAGTCATTAATGAAAAGATTGCGAACGCTGAAGATATCATCACCAAACTTTCTCATAATAAAGAAGAAACTCGCTTATCTTTAGATAAACAGCTAAAAACCATCAATGATTCGTTAAAAGAAACTAACCGCATGCTGGTTAATGCGCAGACTGGTTTAAAGAAAATGCATGATAATCTTTCCAGTTACGATAAATATCTTCGTGATGGCCTTATCACCAAAGATCAGTATAACTATCAGCATTCATTATACTTTCAACAACAGAGTACCTATCAGTCTTTGGTCAGTCAGAAAATGCAACTGGAATCCCAGGTAACCCAGTTAAATAGCGATAAAATCACAAAAACGGCAGATTTTGACAACCAAATATCATCTCAGGAAAACCAGATTAATGATTACAAAAACCAGTTGGTTGAATCAAATGCCAATGGTAATGTCATTATTAAAGCAACCACAGAAGGACGCATTGAATCGCTGGCTGTAACAAAAGGACAAATGGTCGACAAAGGCAGCAGTTTAGCGCAAATCAAACCCACTGGTGATATAGAATATTATCTTATTTTATGGTTACCTAATAATAGCATACCTTACGTCAAACCGGGTGATGTCATTAACATCCGCTATGATGCTTTCCCATCAGATAAATTTGGGCAATTCCCGGGGAAAATACTTTCAATATCTTCGGTCCCGACATCCCGACAGGAACTGTCTGAATACACTAATGTTAATAATGGAACGAACCAGCAGGAACTGGCACTCTATAAAACCATTGTCAAAATTGAAAACAAAACCTTTAATTACAATGGTAAAACGCTTTCGCTTTCGAATGGACTGAAGGCTCAAGCCGTTGTATTTCTCGAAGAGCGCCCACTTTATATGTGGATGTTTACCCCTGTGTATAAGATAACTCAAAGCATTACTGGGCCAATCCATGACTAACGAATTGTTCAAAACCATTGTTGCAAAACTAAATTTTTCTCTGGTTAACAAAACGCCTGTTATTCTACAGTCAGAATCATCGGAATGTGGAGTTGCCTGTCTGGCGATGGTCTGTGGTTATTATGGGTTAAATATCGATTTATTTAATTTTCGTCAACGATTCGGTAGCCCCTCACAGGGCTCCTCACTGCTGTCTCTAAGCAAAACAGCCGAGCAGGCTGGTTTAAAAAACCGTGCGCTAGCGCTCGACCTCGATGAAATAAAACAGCTTAAGCTTCCCTGCATCATCCACTGGGGAATGAACCACTATGTAGTCCTTACAAAAGTAAAGAAAAACGGATTTGTGATTCACGATCCCGCGCTGGGTAAACGAATCATTGGCATCAGTGAGATGTCAAATAATTTTACCGGCGTTGCGCTTGAACTCTGGCCTGATCATAACTTCCAACAAGAGGAGGCGAAATCCCGTTTACGACTCCTGGATTTAATGCATAAAATTGTTGGTTTAAAATCGGCGCTGATTAAGATCTTTGCTTTCTCTGTTGTGGTAGAAGCGATTGGCCTCCTGTTGCCTATTGGTACACAGTTAGTAACTGACCATGTCATTATGGCGCACGATGAAAGTTTACTCTCTGTTATTTGTATTGGTTTAATATTTTTTACGCTATTCCGCACGTTTATTAGCATGCTCCGAGCATGGACGTCGTTAACGTTGAATACATTGACAAACATTCAATGGAAAACAACGCTATTCGATCACTTGGCAAGTTTGCCATTATCTTTTTTCGAGAAAAGACACTTAGGTGATATCCAGTCTCGTTTCTCGTCTCTGGATACCATTCGTTCAATTTTTACCAACAGTATCGTCACTGGCATCATCGATTCGATAATGACGATCGGTTTGTTAGTCATGCTGACATTATATGGCGGCTGGTTAGTCTGGGTCGTCATTGGCTTTACCGCCTGCTATGCGATTATGCGCTTCGCTACCTATAGTTTTTATCGGCGCGTAACGGAAGAGCAGGTCGTTAAAGGGGCGCGTGCTAACTCTCACTTTATGGAATCACTTTATGGCATTTCCACGATCAAAGCATTAAATTTAAAAGAACGTCGCTCGCAGCATTGGCTGAATCTTAACGTTGATGCCAGTAACGCAGGTATTAAGCAAACTCGCTTTGATATGATGTTTGGTGGGATTAATACCTTTATCACCTCTATCGATCAGGTGGTGGTACTGTGGTTGGGTGCCATTATGGTAATTGATAATGAGATGACGCTCGGTATGTTTATGGCATTTAATGCTTATCGAGGCCAGTTTTCTCAACGTGCATCGAATCTCATTGATTTGGTGATGCAGCTTCGTATGCTCTCGCTTCATAATGAACGTCTATCTGAAATCGCCTTTAGCGAACCGGAAAAAGAACTTCCATCCCGACGTGTGTTTACAGCAAACACCGGCGTGAAACTTGAAGTCAGGAACCTGAGTTATCAATACGATCCTTTTTCACAACCCATTTTTACCAATCTGAATATAACGGTTGCCCCAGGCGAGTCTGTCGCGCTAATTGGCCCATCTGGCGTTGGCAAAACCACGCTGTTGAAAGTCATGTGCGGTTTGCTTTCACCTGACTCCGGCGAAATACTGGCGGATAATCTGGAGATTCAAAAAATTGGTTTAAATAACTATCGTCTCGGTATCGCCTGCGTACTTCAGGAGGATCGTCTCTTTTCAGGTTCACTTATCGATAATATCAGTGGTTTTGATGATAACCCCGATTTGGAATTCGTAATGGAATGTGCCAAACATTGCAACATCCATGATGAAATCATGAAGATGGCGATGGGATACGAAACCATTGTCGGCGAACTGGGGCTGGGCATTTCCGGCGGTCAAAAGCAGCGTATCCTGATCGCTCGTGCTTTGTACCGTAAACCGAGTATTCTGTTTATGGATGAGGCAACTAGTCACCTGGATCTCAGAAATGAGTCGGTCATCAATCAGTCGATTTCAGCGTTAAGTATCACCCGAATTATTGTCGCGCACCGGCCATCAACCATTGCATCAGCCGATCGCGTTATTGACCTCTCACAATCGAAGTCGATGGCTACCGCTTAATAAAGGAGAAGATTATGCAAGGAACATTTATTGGTTTTAATACTGCAGGAATTACTTTTGAAGAGCGTTTCCTGGCGCTGTTACTTAAGGTCAAGAAAGCGAATGATACCTGTGAGATTTTCTATCTTCAGGCACCCGTATTATCCGACCTGCTTCTGATATTGCAAAGTAGAATGGCCTTAATTTTTCAGCGACTTGAAAATAAAGGCGAGGCTTACAAAGATGAGATTATCGCTTATAACGAAACACTCGTAACCCATATCCCCACGGTAGAAATGGCTGAAATACAACAGCCTTCTCCTGAGCGGCGTATAATGTCTATTACGCTTAAACCTGGCGAAACGCAGTCAACGCTGATCCTGGTATTTCAGGATGAGCAAATTAAGACGTTAACTATTGATGACCGACAGGTTGAAGCCCTGATAATCGGTATTCAACAGGCATTAAAAACAGTCGGCGATCAGGAACTTATCCAGTATTTAAGTTCAAATATGGATTTTTTAATGTGCTACAGCGTCGACTTAACTACTCAGCCGAATATTGATTACCAGCAGTATCCCCAGGAAGAATGGAAGCTAAACCTGTTTTCCCATTATCTGGGCGTGCTCTATTGCTGCGAGACGGACGAAGGCAAGAAAATTGTCTCCGGAGCGGTGGTAAAAACCAGTGCGCCACATTTATCTGAAATGGAAAACAGCGTGGTAGTACGCCTTATTGAGAAAAGCCCCAAGCTTAAGGCGATGCACACGGCGCTGGCGCCATGCCAAATCTTCAGTACCATTATTCCTTCCCAGCCAGGAAGAATGCTCAGCCTGGAAGAGTGTCTGCGTCCCCTGCATGCCTTCTATCTGGAGAAGAAAGCGGAGCTTAACGCCTGACCCTCTTCTACCGGTCACGCCTCTCTCTACGCTCGCAGAGAGAGGCATCGCGCATCAGTTCGGGCACTTATATACCTGGCCGTTCATCTCGCTGTCGGTGGGCACAAAGCTCGACAACAGATTTTGCGTCGGGCTGCTGACGCCATAAATCACGTTGCCGCCCATGGCTGCCGCCTGG
Organism: Klebsiella sp. Q2; assembly: GCF_009900705.1. NCBI lineage: Bacteria > Pseudomonadati > Pseudomonadota > Gammaproteobacteria > Enterobacterales > Enterobacteriaceae > Klebsiella > Klebsiella sp. Q2. Next base: position 174,408 of record NZ_JAAABE010000007.1, read on the forward strand.
TTACGCAGGGCGTTAGCCGCACCGCGCATGGAGCCACCCTCATCGCCATTCTGGCCGGAGAGCCAGTTACTCTGTTTACCCGTCGCGGTCCCTAACAGCTGACACTCTGCGCCCGGCTTCTCCTGTACAAAACGCACATTCTGGCCGGCAGAGGTTAATTCATTGCTGGAACTGCAACCTGCTAACAGTAAGGCTGCGCCGGCAATCCCTGCTAAATATTTTACCTGCATGTTATTCCCCATGATCGATGAGCTGGACGCACTGGCCCGGATGTAAACCTGTCATCCTTCAAACTGCGTCGGCATGAGCCGCTTTCATTCCTTACCCGGTCGCGCTTGTCAGTCGCTTCCGATACGAAGGTGCTTGCCGCTCTGATACAGCTTAAATGATTTTATGTATAAGCCTTATACTAAAAAGCGCACCAAAAGAAAAACCCCCAGCCATTGCTGGCCAGGGGTTTCTGCTTTTTTATGCTGTATAGCGCACGATTACATCATGCCGCCCATACCGCCCATGCCGCCCATGCCGCCAGCAGCACCTAAATCAGGCGCGTCGCCTTTCGGCAGGTCGGTCACCATGCACTCGGTGGTGATCATCAGGCCAGCCACGGAAGCCGCGTACTGCAGTGCAGAACGGGTGACTTTGGTTGGGTCCAGGATACCGAAGTCGATCATGTTGCCGTATTCTTCAGTTGCCGCGTTGTAACCGTAGTTACCGTCGCCTGCTTTCACGTTGTTCGCGACAACAGACGGCTCTTCACCGGCGTTGGACACGATCTGACGCAGCGGCGCTTCCATTGCGCGCAGCGCAACTTTGATACCGACGTTCTGATCTTCGTTCTGACCGGTCAGGCCAGCGAGTTTCGCAGCAACGCGAACCAGCGCTACGCCGCCGCCAGCCACCACGCCTTCTTCAACCGCAGCACGGGTTGCGTGCAGGGCGTCGTCGACGCGTGCTTTTTTCTCTTTCATTTCAACTTCGGTAGCTGCACCGACTTTGATTACTGCCACGCCGCCAGCCAGTTTAGCGACACGTTCCTGCAGTTTTTCACGGTCATAGTCGGAGGTTGCTTCTTCGATCTGCTTACGGATCTGAGCAACACGGCCCTGGATTGCGGACTCTTCGCCAACGCCATCGATGATGGTGGTGGTGTCTTTATTGATAACCACGCGTTTCGCCTGGCCCAGGTCTTCCAGAGTTGCTTTTTCCAGCTCCATACCGATCTCTTCAGAGATAACGGTACCTCCGGTCAGAGTAGCGATATCCTGCAGCATGGCTTTACGACGGTCGCCGAAGCCCGGCGCTTTCACCGCAGCCACTTTAACGATGCCGCGCATGGTGTTAACCACCAGGGTCGCCAGCGCTTCGCCTTCAACGTCTTCAGCGATGATAACCAGCGGTTTGCCCGCTTTCGCTACAGCTTCCAGAACCGGCAGCATTTCGCGGATGTTGGAGATTTTTTTGTCAGCCAACAGGATGAACGGGCTTTCCAGCTCAACGGCGCCGGTGTCCGGCTTGTTGATGAAGTACGGGGACAGGTAGCCACGGTCGAACTGCATACCTTCAACCACGTCCAATTCGTCTTCCAGACCGGTACCGTCTTCAACGGTGATCACGCCTTCTTTACCGACTTTGTCCATCGCTTCCGCGATCAGTTTACCGACGGTTTCGTCAGAGTTAGCGGAGATGGTACCTACCTGAGCGATAGCTTTGGAGTCAGAGCACGGAACAGACAGCGCTTTCAGCTCTTCTACTGCAGCCAGAACCGCTTTATCGATACCGCGTTTCAGATCCATCGGGTTCATGCCTGCAGCAACCGCTTTCAGGCCTTCGTTCACAATGGCCTGCGCCAGCACGGTTGCGGTGGTGGTACCGTCGCCTGCCGCGTCGTTCGCTTTAGAGGCAACTTCTTTCACCATCTGCGCGCCCATGTTTTCAAACTTGTCTTCCAGTTCGATTTCACGAGCAACGGAAACGCCATCTTTGGTGATGGTCGGCGCGCCGAAGGATTTGTCCAGAACCACGTTACGGCCTTTCGGGCCCAGGGTCACTTTAACTGCATCTGCCAGTACGTTTACGCCGCGCAGCATTTTTACACGAGCGTCGTTACCGAATTTTACGTCTTTTGCTGCCATTTCTTATATTCCTCAAATTCGTTCAGGGTCGTGCGAATTAAGCTTCAACAATTGCCAGGATGTCGCTTTCGGACATGATCAGTACTTCTTCGTTGTCGATCTTTTCAGTCTTCACGCCGTAGCCATCGTTGAAAATCACGATGTCACCAACTTTAACGTCCAGCGGCTGCACGGTCCCGTTTTCCAGGATGCGGCCTTTACCGACAGCGATGATTTCGCCACGCGTTGACTTAGCTGCTGCAGAACCGGTCAGAACGATGCCGCCCGCAGATTTGGTTTCAACTTCTTTACGTTTGACGATCACACGATCATGTAACGGACGAATACTCATTGATAGCTCTCCTTCGAGAAAGTCATTATCAGTTATGGGTGACGCCGGGCCGAACGCGGTTTACCGGCTAGTGCAGAGAGAGATGGGGATGGCCATTTCCGGCTTCAAGGGCAAAATTAAAAAAAAATTTTTACCTTTGCGCTGGCACGCAAAAAGCGGCGTCACCGGGCAACCGGTCATAAGGAAAAGCGATTGTGATACTCTCTTTCTTTTTACTGGCGCAGGATGGAATCATGAGTGGTTTAAAACAGGAGTTAGGGCTGGGACAGGGAGTCGGGTTGCTTTCCACCTCACTGCTGGGCACTGGCGTTTTCGCCGTCCCGGCGCTTGCGGCGCTGGTCGCTGGCGATAACAGCCTGTGGGCATGGCCGTTGCTCATCCTCCTTGTTTTTCCGATTGCCATCGTCTTCGCCCTGCTGGGCCGCCATTTCCCCAGCGCGGGCGGCGTGGCCCACTTTGTCGATATGGCCTTTGGCCCACGTCTGGCTAGCGTCACCGGCTGGTTATTTTTATCGGTTATCCCGGTCGGGCTCCCCGCCGCGCTGCACATCGCCACTGGCTTCGGCCAGGCGCTGTTCGGCTGGCATGATGCGCAGCTGTTGCTGGCGGAGCTAGGTACCCTGGCCATCGTCTGGTGGGTCGGTTCACGCGGCGCCAGCTCCAGCGCCAACCTGCAGACCCTGGTTGCCGTGCTGATTGTCGCGCTGATCGTCGCCGTCTGGTGGCGCGGCGGAATAAGCCCGGCGCAAATCCCCTTCCCCGCCCCGGCGGCGATCGACCGCGGCCAGCTCTTCTCCGCGCTGTCGGTGATGTTCTGGTGCTTTGTCGGGCTGGAAGCCTTTGCCCATCTCGCCTCGGAATTTAAACATCCCGAGCGCGATTTTCCCCGCGCGCTGATGATAGGCCTGCTGCTTGCCGGCTCGGTCTACTGGGCCTGTACCGTGCTGGTGTTGCACTTCCACGCGTTTGGCGAGGAGATGGCGGCGGCCGCGTCTTTACCGAATATCGTGGTCCGCCTGTTCGGCGTCGAAGCGCTGTGGGTGGCCTGCGTCATCGGCTATCTCGCCTGTTTCGCCAGCCTTAACATCTATATTCAGAGCTTCGCCCGCCTGGTCTGGTCGCAGACGCAGCATAAGCCGCAGAGCTACCTCGCGAGGCTGTCGCCGCGGCAGATCCCGCGCAACGCCCTCAACGCCGTGCTGGGCTCCTGCGTGGTCAGCACCTTGTGTATCTATTTTCTCGATATCAATCTGGACGCGCTGATCGTCTATGCCAACGGCATTTTCATCATGATCTATCTGCTGTGCATGCTGGCGGGCTGTCGTTTGCTGCGCGGGCGCTATCGGCTGCTGGCGGCGGTGGGCAGCATTCTCTGTCTGCTGCTGCTGGCGATGGTCGGCTGGAAGAGTTTGTACGCGCTGGTGATGCTGGCGGCGCTGTGGTTGTTTTTACCGAGACGCAAGCTGGCGACAGGCAGCGTATAGGCGCAATAAGAAAGCGGCCCGGTCGCGTCTGCTGACCGGGCCGATAAAAGTTAATCGCGGCGATCGTCCTTATGGTCCAGACGGTCGCGCTGTTCGTCCTTGCGCTGGAATTCCCCTTCGAAGGTCTCTCCACCGCCAGTCCCGGCGCTGAAGCCGCCGCCCGGCATCCGGCTGAAGCGCAAATGCGGCATCAGCTTCATCGTCAGGTGCTTCTGCACCGGGGGCAAAAGCAGCAGCAGGCCGAGGAAATCGGTAAAGAACCCCGGGATCAACAGCAGCAGGCCAGCGATAATGAGCGAGACGCTTTTGATCATCTCCGCCGCCGGGCTCTCGCCCGCGGCCATCTTCTGCTGCATCAGCAGGAAGTTTTTGAAGCCCTGGTTACGCACCAGCGACATCCCCACCACCGAGCTAAAGATCACCAGGATCAGCGTCATAAAGACGCCCAGCACGTGCGCGACCTGGATAAAGATCGATATCTCAATGTACACGTAAAGAAAAAAGGCAATAAACGGAATCCAGCGCACCGGCGTCTCCTTCATCGACAGGCACCGAGTTCGGCCCCCGTAGTTATCAATTTGCTGATTGCATCCCACTAAGTTGGGGATGCTGAGCGGCTTTTCAATCAGCGGAAATGCTTATTTTTTCCAGGAATAGGAAAGCGGTGACCCATTTCACAGATTAATAAATCTTCTCACACCCGCGATGTAATAAGTGATCAAGCTTACTGATATTCGCTATCATCAGCATATGATCTTGGGCACCGGGCCGGTTAAGGAAATAATCGTCGGCCAGAAAATATACTGAATACTGGATATTCTGTGTATTTGGTGAATTCATTGGCAGCTTGAAAAGAAGGTTCACATGTTAAACAACATTCGTATCGAAGAAGATCTGTTGGGCACCAGGGAAGTTCCCGCGGACGCTTACTACGGCGTTCATACTCTGCGAGCGATTGAAAACTTCTACATTAGCAACAGCAAAATCAGCGACATACCAGAATTCGTGCGCGGCATGGTAATGGTGAAGAAAGCCGCGGCGCTGGCAAACAAGGAGCTGCAGACCATTCCCAAAAGCGCGGCAAATGCGATTATCGCCGCCTGTGACGAAGTCCTGAATAACGGCAAATGCATGGACCAGTTCCCGGTCGATGTCTTCCAGGGCGGGGCCGGCACTTCCGTAAACATGAACACCAACGAAGTCCTGGCGAACATCGGCCTCGAGCTGATGGGTCACCAGAAAGGTGAATACCAGTATCTGAACCCAAACGATCACGTTAACAAATGTCAGTCCACCAACGATGCCTACCCGACCGGGTTCCGCATCGCGGTGTATGCCTCCATCCTCAAACTAATCGATGCGATTAAGCAACTGGGCGAAGGTTTCCAGGCGAAAGCCGTAGAATTCCAGGACATCCTCAAGATGGGCCGCACTCAGCTGCAGGACGCGGTGCCGATGACCCTCGGCCAGGAGTTCCATGCCTTCAATGTGCTGCTCAATGAAGAGACCAAAAGCATTCTGCGCACCGCGGAGCTGCTGCTGGAGGTGAACCTTGGCGCAACCGCCATCGGCACACGTCTCAACACCCCGGACGGTTATCAACAGCTGGCGGTACAGAAGCTGGCGGAAGTGAGCAACCTCCCGGTCGTTCCGGCGGAAGACTTGATTGAAGCCACCTCGGACTGCGGGGCGTACGTCATGGTCCACAGCTCGCTGAAACGCCTGGCGGTGAAACTGTCCAAGATCTGTAACGACCTGCGCCTGCTCTCTTCCGGACCGCGCGCGGGCCTCAACGAAATCAACCTGCCTGAGCTGCAGGCTGGTTCTTCTATTATGCCGGCGAAGGTTAACCCTGTGGTGCCGGAGGTGGTCAACCAGGTCTGCTTTAAAGTGATCGGCAACGACACCACAGTAACCATGGCCTCCGAAGCCGGGCAGCTGCAGCTGAACGTAATGGAGCCAGTGATCGGCCAGGCGATGTTCGAATCTATCCATATTCTGACCAACGCCTGCTACAACCTGCTGGAGAAATGCGTCAACGGCATTACCGCCAACAAAGCGGTGTGCGAAGGTTACGTCTATAACTCCATCGGTATCGTTACTTACCTCAACCCGTTTATCGGCCACCACAATGGCGATATCGTCGGCAAGATCTGCGCCGAAACCGGGAAGAGCGTGCGGGAAGTGGTGCTGGAGCGTGGGCTGCTGACGGCGGCGGAGCTGGATGACATTTTCTCCGCGCAAAACCTGATGCATCCTGCTTATAAAGCGAAGCGTTATACCGATGAAAGCGAACAGTAATCTTTCCGGATAGTCATTCAAAGGCATGTCAGCGATGACATGCCTTTTTGCTTTTTAGTTTTACTAAAATACAACAATCCAATATCAACTTGTTAAAAAACAAGGAAGGCATATATGTTTGGTGCAGAACTGGTTATTGTCCTGCTGGCGATTTATCTCGGCGCCCGGCTCGGCGGCATCGGTATCGGCTTTGCCGGTGGCCTTGGCGTCCTTGTCCTGACGCTTATTTTTCAAATTAAACCGGGTGCGATCCCCTTCGACGTTATTGAAATCATTATGGCGGTGATTGCCGCTATCGCCGCCATGCAGGTCGCAGGCGGGATGGATTACCTCGTCAGCCTCGCCGAACGGATGCTGCGTCGCCACCCGAAATATATTACCTTCCTTGCCCCGCTGGTGACCTGGTTTATGACCGTGCTCGCCGGCACTGGCCATACCGCCTTCTCCACGCTGCCGGTGATCACCGAAGTGGCCAAAGAGCAAGGCATCCGTCCGTCCCGTCCGCTGTCGATTGCGGTGGTGGCCTCCCAGATAGCGATCACCGCTTCGCCTATCTCCGCCGCGGTGGTGTTCTTTGCCGGGATCCTGGAGCCGCTGGGCGTTAGCTACCTGATGCTGTTGGCCATCTGTATTCCGGTCACCCTGCTGGCGGTAATGCTCACCGCTATCGTCTGCAACTTCCTCGGCTGCGAGCTGAAAGACGATCCTGTTTACCAGGAGCGGCTGGCCAAGGGTGAAGTCAGTCTACGCGGCAGCCAGGTATTTGAACTGAAGCCGCACGCCAAACGTTCCGTTCTGCTGTTTCTGATCGGCATCGTGGCGGTGATGTTCTACGCTACGGCCATCAGCGATACCGTCGGCCTGATCAAAAACCCTGTACTACCGCGTAACGAGGCGATCGTGGTGTTTATGCTGACCATCGCCACCCTGATCAGCATCACCTGCAAAATCGACACCGGCGAAGTGCTCAATGCCAGTACCTTTAAGTCCGGGATGAGCGCTTGCGTCTGCGTGCTCGGCGTCGCCTGGCTGGGGGATACCTTCGTTAAAGCGCATATCAGCGACATCCAGGCCGTGGCCGGCGACTTGCTGCAAAACTACCCGTGGCTGCTGGCGGTGGTGCTGTTCTTCGCCGCCACGCTGCTCTACTCGCAGGCGGCCACCACCAAAGCGCTGATGCCCGCCGCGCTGCTGCTGGGCGTCAGCCCGCTGACGGCGATTGCCTCCTTTGCCGCGGTCTCGGCGCTGTTCGTCCTGCCCACCTACCCGACCCTGCTGGCGGCGGTGGAGATGGACGACACCGGCTCAACCCGCATTGGTAAATATGTCTTTAACCACGCCTTCCTGATCCCCGGCGTTATCGCTATCACCCTGTGCGTGATCCTGGGTTTCATCTTCGGCGGGATTATGCTGTAAATGCCGTCGGCAGCGGGCCCCGCACGGGCCCGCTGCCCGTTTCCCTCCCATTCCCCGCTCGTGACGCTAATATCCCCGCATCTTGCATGCTATAGTGCCTCTTTTCGCTGATACGAGGTTCATGATGACTACGCCTGATGCTGTTGTTGTGCTCTGTACCGCGCCGGATGAAGCAACCGCCCAGGATCTGGCGGCGAAAGCGCTGGCGGAAAAGCTGGCCGCCTGCGCCACGCTCCTGCCGGGGGCCACCTCGCTCTATTACTGGGAAGGGAAGCTGGAGCAGGAGTATGAAGTTCAGATGCTGCTCAAAACCGATCTTGCCCATCAGCAGGCGCTGCTGGACTGCCTGAAGTCTCACCACCCGTATCAAACCCCTGAACTGCTGGTTCTGCCCGTCACGTATGGAGACAACGATTACCTCTCATGGCTTACCGCATCATTACGCTGATCCTGCTGCTGTGCAGCGCGTCAGCCACCGCCGGGTTATTCGACGCACCGGGGCGCTCGAACTTCGTGCCTGCTGACCAGGCCTTCGCCTTTGACTTTCAGCAGCAACAGCATGACCTCAACCTGAGCTGGCAAATCAAGGATGGTTATTATCTTTATCGTCAACAGTTTACCTTCCGCGCCGCCGGGGCGACTCTCGACGAACCGGCACTGCCGGCGGGCGAGTGGCACGAGGATGAGTTTTACGGCAAAAGCGAGATCTTTCGCCAGCGCCTGACCGTTCCGGTCACGGTGAAGCAGGCGGACAAAGACGCCACTCTCACCGTCACCTGGCAGGGCTGCGCCGATGCCGGATTCTGTTATCCGCCGGAGACCAAAGTGATCCCGCTGAGCGCCGTGCTGGCGGCTTCGGCAGATGGCCAGGCGTCCACCATTGACCCTGCGCCGCCGACGAGCAGTCGTCCGGTGTTCAACCCGCCGCTGCCGGTTGAGCCGCGTCCGTCCCCGGAGATCGCCACTTCACCTGCGCCTGCCTCTGCGCCGCCAGCTGACGCCCCCGCCCGCCTGCCTTTCACCGCCCTGTGGGCGCTGCTGATAGGCATTGGTATCGCCTTCACCCCCTGCGTGCTGCCGATGTACCCGCTGATTTCCGGCATCGTGCTGGGCGGCAAACAGCGGCTTTCCACCGCGCGCGCCCTGCTGCTGGCCTTTATTTATGTCCAGGGGATGGCCTTAACCTACACCGCGCTGGGGCTGGTGGTGGCCGCCGCCGGGCTGCAGTTCCAGGCGGCCCTGCAGCACCCGTATGTGCTGGTGGGTCTGTCGGCGGTGTTTATACTGTTGGCCCTCTCCATGTTCGGCCTGTTTACGCTGCAGCTGCCCTCCTCGCTGCAGACGCGGCTGGCGCTGCTCAGCAATAAACGCCAGGGCGGATCGCCCGGCGGAGTCTTTGCGATGGGCACTATTGCCGGGCTGATCTGCTCCCCCTGCACCACCGCGCCGCTGAGCGCCATCCTGTTATATATCGCCCAGAGCGGTAATCTGTGGCTGGGCGGCGGCACGTTGTACCTCTACGCGCTGGGCATGGGCCTGCCGTTGATCCTCGTCACCGTGTTTGGCAACCGTCTGCTGCCGAAGAGCGGGCCATGGATGGGCCATGTGAAGACCGCCTTCGGGTTCGTGATCCTGGCTCTGCCCGTTTTCCTGCTGGAGCGCATACTCGGCGACCAGTGGGGATTACGTCTGTGGTCAATGCTCGGTATCGCCTTCTTCAGCTGGGCGTTTATCACCTCGCTGGGCGCCACCCGGCCGTGGATGCGGCTGGTGCAAATCATTCTTCTTGCCGCCGCGCTGGTCAGCGCCCGTCCCCTGCAGGACTGGGCGTTTGGCGCCCCGGCGCTCGAGCAGCAGGCGCACCTGGCCTTCACCCGCGTCAGCTCGGTGGCCGAGCTTGACCGGGCGCTGGCGCAGGCAAAAGGTCAGCCGGTGATGCTCGATCTCTACGCCGACTGGTGCGTGGCCTGCAAAGAGTTTGAAAAATACACCTTTAGCTCACCTGACGTGCAGCAGGCGCTGAAAGGCGTCGTGTTATTACAGGTTGATGTGACGAAGAACAGTCCGCAAGACGCCGCGCTGCTGAAGCGCCTGCAGGTGCTCGGTCTGCCGACGATCCTGTTCTTCAACGCGCAGGGTCAGGAACAGCCCGACCGGCGAGTCACCGGCTTTATGGATGCTGCGGCATTCAGCGCCCATTTGCGCGATTGGCAAGCGTGAGCGACACTTTAGGAGGAAAGATGGAGGAGAACACCGTGCTGCGTGAAGACGTCCTGGCAGAAGCCATTAAAATTCTTGAAATTGAAGGTATCGCCAACACGTCGCTGGAGATGGTCGCTGAGCGCGTGTCCTGTCCGACGAGCGATCTGAAACGCTTCTGGCCCGATCGTGAAGCGCTGCTGTATGACGCGCTTCGCTATCTGAGCCAACAGGTGGATGCCTGGCGCCGTCAGCTGCTGCTGGACGACACCTTAAGCGCAGAGCAAAAGCTGCTGGCACGCTATGCCGCGCTCACCACCTGCGTTAGTAACCACCGCTACCCCGGCTGTCTGTTTATCGCCGCCTGCACCTTCTATCCCGATCCCCAGCACCCCATTCACCAGCTGGCGGAACAGCAGAAGCAGGCTTCGCTGGCCTATACTCATGAGCTGCTGACTCAGCTGGAGGTGGATGACCCGGAAATGGTCGCTAAACAGATGGAGCTGATCGTCGAGGGCTGCCTGAGCCGTCTGCTGATCAAGCGTAGCCAGACGGATGTCGATACGGCGCGGCGGCTGGCAGAAGATATTCTGCGCTTCGCCCAGTGCCGTATGGGCGGGGCATTAACCTGATTCTGATATCCTAACCGCCACGTCGCGCCTATAATTTCCCCCTCACTGATTGCTGACAGGGATTGATATGCGCGCGTTCTTCTGGGCTGTCTGGCTGGGGCTGTGCTCCACGCCCCTGCTGGCGGCTCCCCTGCAAGGTTTTTCCTTTGCGCAAAAAGACTGGGAGCTCGCCTGCGATAACACCGGCACCTGCCGGGCGGCGGGTTACGGCGTTCGCATGGGCGAGGTTAGCGTGCTGTTGACCCGCAACGCGGGCAGCGAACAGCATCCCACCGCCATGGTCACCTTCGCGCAGATCGAACACGATATCCCCGCCGACTCCACCGCCAGCCTGCTGATCGACGACCGGGACCTCGGCTCGCTGGATGCCGTGGATGACAGCCACTTCCGTCTGGACAGCGATCAGACATCCGCCGTGCTGCAGGCCCTGGCGAACCAGCGTAAAATCGAATTCGCCCTTAACGGCCAGCACCTGCCGCTTTCCAGCGCTGGCAGCCGCGAAGTGCTGCGTAAAATGGATGCGTTTCAGCGACGAACCGGCACCGCCGATGCGCTGCTGGATAAAGGCGATGCGGGCGACGACGCCATTTTGCCCGCCGCCCCCGCCCCGGAAATCATCGCCGCACCGGTGATCCACAACGCGCAGCCTGTACCGCTAAGCATGCTCCAGCGCCAGAAGCTGTTGCCCTCCCTGACGCCGCTGCTGAATCAGCGCTGTGAAGACTGGCAGAACCCGGCCATTCCGGCGGCAGAGCGCCAGATTACCCTCACCGCGCTGGATAAAACCCATTCGCTGGCGCAGGCGCTCTGCTGGCGAGCGCCCTATAACGATGGCTATGCCCTGTGGCTGGTCGATAACGCCCAGTTGAGCAAACCGCGGCTGCTCACTACCGAGGCCTCCAGCTACGCCAACGGCACGCTGGTCTTCCTGCATAAAGAGCGGGGCATGGCCGACTGCGTAACCGGCGAGACGCGGGTCTGGGAGGGTAAGACCTTCGTTCCCAGCCTGAAGTACAGCACCGGTATGTGCCGGGAAATCACCCCGGGCGGTACCTGGATGCTGCCGACCTTTGTCAGCCAGGTGATCCCGAAGCAGCAGAAAGAGGCGGATAACCTGGCCCTGCGAACGCTGTATAACGCGGTGCTGAAGGCGCAAAAAAGCGATCCCGAACTGGCGCTGAACCGGGTCGCCGAGCAGTTTCCGTTAACCGGCCATATTACCGACTTCACCCTCACTTACGCCGATGACAGCCTGGTGACGACCAGCAAACCGTCCCCGGATATCAGCGATGACGAGTGGCAGGCGTTTCTGCGCTCAGCAATTAGCGCAGATTCAGAAAACGGCAAAGTCAGCTTTACGCTTATCGACCTCGACGGCGACGGCAAACGCGATCTGATCATCGACAGCTACGTGGGCGGCACCGGGCTCTTCAGCTACACCGGGGTGCTCCGGCGCGGCGAGGATGATTTTGCCGCCGTCGACGGTAGCGACAGTGATAATGGCGACGATTTCGATGCCGGGGTGCCCGGCGCCCTCTTTTCCATTAATGGCCGCGGGGCTAACCAGTGGAACCACTGGGTCAAAATCAACGGCCAGGTGTATGCCCTGTGGTACAACGGCCAGTTTGGCGAAGATAATCTCTACCTGCTGCGCCCGTTCAGCACCGCCAGCCAGACGCCCGCGGTGACGGTTCGCTATCGCTATACGCTGAACAGCATCCGCTCCCCGGAGAAAGACCAACCGCTGACCCCCAGCCTGAGCGACGGCGATAAAGCGGATCTGCTGCGCTCGCTGGAGGTTATGCAGGGCAACCTGCTGAAAGATAAGCCCGCCAGCGACAACGATGCACCGATCTGCCCCATTCCGCCCGGCACCTCCGCCGACGAGGCGGACAACTACTACAGCGGCGTTGCCGTCAACTATATCTATGAGACGGTGGCCTATATTCCGGTGTGGCTGAACGGAAAATGTTATATCGGCACCATTTTCAGCCATCATGGCGCCTATCGTCACGGCGTGGATGCGGAAATCACGCTGAGCTCGCCGCGGGAAGATGAAGAGGTGATTGGTGATTACCTGATTTCCGGGTTGCGTCACGTTATCTCCGTCACCAGCGGCTGGAAAAGCCGTCAAGGCGATAACGGCATGCAGTGATATTGAGTCAAAATGCGCCTTTGAGCGCGGAATTGCCGCAAAGATAAGCAATCGACAAGTAATTTAAGAAATTTGGTTGACGGGGTGGGCGGATTACGGTTTAATGCGCCCCGTTGCCCGGATAGCTCAGTCGGTAGAGCAGGGGATTGAAAATCCCCGTGTCCTTGGTTCGATTCCGAGTCCGGGCACCACTTATTCAGAGAACCCAGCCTATGGCTGGGTTTTTGCTTTTCTGCAGCCGGACTCTTCATCGAACTGCGTTCGATTATTCGCCGCACAGCGGCTCACCCCTTCGGGGCCAGCGCGACACGCGCGCTGTTCAACGCCTGCGGCGTTAGTCCGAGTACGGGCACCACTATTTAAAGAACCCGCCCACAAGGCGGGTTTTTGCTTTTCTACATCCGGACTTTTTCATCGAACTCCACTCTATGATCCCTGCCCGGCGGCGCTGCGCTTGCGCGGGCCTACGCTGTTTGAGCCTGCGGGAGGACCCGTAGGCCAGATAAGGCATTTATGCCGCCATCCGGCACAACCGCGGGTACGGCGTCTGATGCATATCGCCCGGCGGCGCTGCGCTTGCGTGGGCCTACGCTGTTTGAGCCTGCGGGAGGATCCGTAGGCCGGATAAGGCATTTATGCCGCCATCCGGCACAACCGCGGGTACGGCGTCTGATGCATATCGCCAGGCGGCGCTGCGCTTGCGTGGGCCTACGGACAATGAAACGCCTGCGCAAACGCAGGCCGTCAGGCAAACGCAATAAAGAAAGGTATTATTCGGCGGCGGTTTTCCCTTTGCCGGGTAGTCTGAACGCTTCGCCATAAGGCTTAGCAATGCCCATGCGATATTGCGTCTCTTTAGCCGCCTGGTGGAGATCGGCAAACTCCTCTTTCGGCGCCGGCGGACGTTGCGCCTTTTTCAGACACTGATTGCGATGGTGACGGATCCACTCTCGGTCCTCATCGTCCAGACAACGCTGCATCACCTCAATCCATCTGGATGCCGCCCGACGGTAGAGCCCGCAGGCTTCTAACCGCTCCGCAATACTGTCCCTTATTCTCATCCACCTCGCTCCTCTGATGCTTTCACGATATCTCATGGTATTCCGACACGTGAGCCGGAATACCATGGTAAAGTTAATTTATGACAAAACTATTCCTCTGCGGCGCAAGGAATATATTCATTATAATAATCGCTGTGCATAGCAAACCGCCATGGCGGTAATTACTTCCAAAGAGCTCCGGAATTATATGCCGGGCGCCACCCTGGATACCGACCGGTATCGACGGTTGTACCTATCAATATCTATTTAATTTATTACATTTCCATCATTACATACCTTGCGATATCACCCATTTCCTGTACAACCAGCCCTCATGGCGATCGACCGGACTGGTCCAGCAGTTTATTTTTGAAGATAAATAAGCAGGCTTCATTAAAATTATCTAACCCCAGTCGTTCATAAAGTGCGGTCCGCTTGCGGTAAAGGCTTTTTAGCGAAGTATTAAGATTCAACGCCACCTCCTCCATTGTCATCCCCGCCCCAAGAAAACGCAGCATCAGCTGCTCTGTCATACTTAAGCGCAGATTGTCGAACCACTCTTTGGTCAGCCGATTACTCTTCATCTCCAGGAAAAGCCCAAATAAGGTCGCCATATCGGCGGGTGATAATGACATGTTTAAAAACGATTTCAGGCTGAGTAAATGCTCTTCCCGATGGCGCATATCGAGGACAATACAGCATATTCGCTTTCTGGATTGTGCCGCCTCCATCACCAGATAATCATAATGACAAAGCGGCGAACGGCTATCAACCAGCAGAGAGAGTTCATCAACCTCATTATCTAAAATCGCTTTTCCGCTAGAATCTAACTGAATGATATCAGGGAAGAAATTCTTAACACCTTGAAAAAGATAGTGATCCTGGGTAACTAATATCATTGAATTTGCCACAAGTCGTCCCTTTAACATTTAATCAACAAATTCTCGTCAACCAGACATTATCCTTGCCCCTGAGGATCGCTCCGCATGGCGGTAAAAATAACGAGATCTGTGATTTATCATTAGCGCGGCATCTGAATCTGGCTGTGAAAAACCTCCCAGGGTTCGGACAGAAAATAAACGGATTAATTATAAATAAAAAAATCCCACAGAAAAGATGCTTTTTTTGCTATTAAGAATTTTTGTCAGAAATCATCTTAAATATCTATATAAAATCTTTCCCCTCACAGCAATATAAGCCACCAGGAAAATTTGAAACAAAATTCCAGCCAGCTTCATTTTTTATTTATTTCAGTAAGTTAAAGACATTGACTTCAACATGGCGATTCGAATTAAACCATTTTTACAGATTTATCTTAAAACTCAGCTCGTCATTTAACCATATTTATCCGCCGCGGTATCGGGTATAAATTATCCATTCAATTATCCACAGGAGATAGGTTTATTAGTTTGCAATAAGTCATTCACCCGCAGTGCCAGTCAGCTAAATGGGACCATCCTCATCCTTTAACTCACCGTCAAAGGACGGTCGTGTTGTGCAATGGATTCTTGATGAACATATGGCAAATAGAAATGGAAAGATCACCTTATTCAAATACGTTATTGTTTAATCGCAACACGAAACTCTCGCTATCAATCGGCGTGCTTTTGCTCTTCCCGACGCTGGTTCAGGGAGCGGACTCGCTCTATGACCAGCAGATCCTGCAAGCGCGTCAGGGCCAGTACGCCCCCTTTCTCTCATATCTTCAGCAGTACCAGCTACGGCATGCGTTAACCCCTTCTCAGGTAGCCGACTGGCTGCAGGTAGCCCTCTGGGCCGGCCAGGACGATGAGGTCGTGAAAATCTGGCGACGCTATCAGGTCTATATGCCGCTTCCCGCACGGGGCACCGCCGCCGCCGCGCAGGCTTTGCGCAACCAGAAACAGTGGCAAGCCTCGCTCCTCCTCTGGCAGCAGGCTCTCAGCCAGTCCCCTGACAGTGACGACTATCGTATCGGCTATATCAAGACGCTGGCCGATGCCCGCAAGGACGGCGAGGCGCTCAGCGAAGCGCGTCGCCTGGTGGCGGAGCAGGCGAGCGTGGCTCACCTGCAGACCCTCTCTTATGTCTACCTGCGGCTTGGCAAAAGCTGGGACCAGCTGCTGGTGGACACGCAGATCCTCGATCGCGAACCGCAGAACAAAGCCGCGCTGGCCAGCCTGATGGCGACCCTGACCCGCAACCGGATCGACTCACCCGCCTTCGGCCTCGCGAATAGCGTCGAACTGACGCCCGCGGAAAAGCGCAACCTGCAGCTGAACGCCGCCGCCGAGCTGGTGCGCCTTGCCGATACGCCTTCCCGTGAAGAAAATGCGCGTTACGCGCTGGCCCGCACGGCACTGGCGCAATACGACGCGATGATCGCCGCCTGGCGTCCCGATCCGCAGGCCGCCCCGGACATCACCCGGGCGCGCATTGACCGTCTGGGCGCGCTGTACGCCAACGCAGACTACGCGCAGATCATCCGCGAATACCAAAGCCTGCTCGCGCAGCAGCAGGTGGTTCCCGACTGGGCCATCGGCTGGCTCATCTCCTCTTATATCGCCCTCAAGCAGATTGAACCTGCGTTGACGCTCATTCATCAGCATCCCTCGTGGTTGACAAGCCAACAGAATGAAGAACATGAGCTTTTCTACGCCCTGCTGGACACCGCTCAGTACCCAGCGGCGCAACGGTATGTCGCCAGACTCACCCGGAATGCACCCTATATTCGTCATCTCTACGGCTCGCCGACGCCCCAGCCGAACGACGACTGGCTCACCGCGCAGACGCTTAACGTGCACTATCTTTCCGCCACCAACGCCCTGCCGCAGGCCGAAGCCCGCATGCAGCGCCTGGCGGCGACGGCCCCCGGCAACCAGGGGCTGCAGATCGACTATGCCGCCGTGCTGCAGGACAGAGGGCTGCCGCGGGCTGCCGAACGCCAGTTGAAAGCGGCGGAAGCCCTGGAGCCCGCCAGCCTGCAGCTGGAGCGCCAGCAGGCCTGGGTCGCTCTCGATCTGCAGGAGTGGCGGCAGATGGATCTGCTGACCGACGACGTTATCGCCCGCTCGCCACGGGATCTGAATACCCAACGCCTGGCCAAAGCCCGCGAAGTCCATCATTTCTCCGAGCTGCGCCTGAGCGTTGGCAAAGGGCTGCATTCCGACAACCCGGTGAGCGGTACCCACGACCTCAGTTTTGAGACGGCGATCTACAGCCCGCCGATAGCCGACAGCTGGCGGTTGTTTGGCGGCCACCGCTTTGCCAAAGGCAATTTTGAAGAGGGGACAGGCAGCCGTCGCCAGCTGTTCGCCGGTATTGAATGGCGCCCGCGCGACGCCTGGGGAGAACTTGAACTCTCCAGCGTCAATTTTCACGGCGAGAATAAGCCCGGCGTCCGCCTTTCCGCCGCGCACGACGTCAACGATCGCTGGCAGCTGGGCGGCGAACTGGAGCGGATTTCGCAGCAGACGCCGCTGCGCGCGTTACGCAACGGCATCAGCGCCAACCGCGGCGAAGGCTGGCTGCGATGGTATCAAAACGAGCGCCGGGAGTACCGCGTCAGCGTGGCCGCCAGCCGCTTTACCGACCACAACCGTCGTCAGGAGTACACCCTCTCTGGTAAAGAGCGCCTCTGGCAGACGCCGTGGTTAACGCTGGATCTGCAGCCCGGTCTGGCGGCCAGCGCCAATAGCCGCACCGACACCGCGTATTACAGTCCGGCCCGCGACCTCGCGGCCACCGCAGCGCTGACCGTCGATCACACGCTTTACCAGCGGTATGACACCGTCTGGAGTCAGCAGCTGCTCGCCGGCGGCGGCAGCTACTGGCAAAAAAATCACGCCGCCGGCGCGATAACGACGCTGGGCTACGGCCAGCGTCTGCGCTGGAACAACCTCGTCGATGCCGGGGTGATGCTGAACTGGGACAAACGCCCCTACGACGGTAAACGTGAAAACAACCTCGCCATCACTGTTGATGCAAACATACGGTTTTAAGGATGACCATGCTGAACACGACCCTGCGCAACGGCCTGATGCTTCTCGGCTGGCTGTGCCTTATCTTCAGCGTGCGTGCTGAGGAGGTCCCCTTCCTCGCCCCGCAGCAACGACCCCAGCTGGAGGCCAATAAACCCTGGCCGGCGGATCGCTTTCTGGTGCTGGCCTATCATGACGTCGAAGACGACGCCGCCGACCAGCGTTATCTTTCGGTGCGGACCAGCGCGCTTAATGAGCAGATCGCCTGGCTGCTGCATCATGGCTACCATGCCGTGAGCGTTCAGGACATTCTGGACGCGCATCATGGCCTTAAGTCGCTTCCGCCTAAGGCTTTTCTTCTCAGCTTCGACGATGGCTATAGCAGTTTTTATACCCGCGTCTGGCCGCTGCTTAAAGCCTGGAACGTTCCGGCGCTGTGGGCGCCGGTGGGCAGCTGGGTGGACACCCCCGCCAACCAGCCCGTTAATTTTGGTGGCCTGATGACGCCGCGCGATCGCTTCGCCACCTGGGAGATGGTGCGCGAGCTCAGCCGCTCGCCGCTGGTGGAGATCGGCGCGCACACCTGGGCCTCGCATTACGGCCTGCCGGCCAATCCGCAAGGCAGCCGCGAGCCCGCCGCCGCCAATCGAGGCTGGGATAAAACCACCGGCCGCTATGAAAGCGACGCGCAGTTTACCCGGCGAATGACCGATGACGTGCAGAAAGTAACGGCGAAAATCCACGACGTCGCCGGGAAAGCGCCGCGCGCCTGGGTGTGGCCCTACGGCGCCGCCAGCGGCAGCACTCTGGCCATCGCCAAACAGCAGGGGTATCAGCTGGCGTTTACGCTGAACGACGGCCTGGGCAACGTGAAGGATCTGGACAATATTCCGCGCATGCTGATCGCCGGTAACCCGTCGATCAAGGCCTTTGCCAACGCCGTAACCCAGATCCAGGAAGCCGATCCTGTTCGGGTGATGCATGTCGATCTGGACTATGTCTATGACCCCAATCCCGTCCAGCAGGCAAAGAATATCGATAAGCTGATACAGCGCGTCTATGACATGAAAATCAGCCACGTCTTTCTGCAGGCCTTCTCCGACCCGCAGGGCGACGGCACGGTCAAGTCGCTCTATTTCCCCAACCGCTGGCTGCCGATGCGCGCCGACCTGTTTAACTTCGTCTCCTGGCAGCTGCAGACCCGCGGCGGGGTGAAGGTTTATGCCTGGATGCCGGTGCTGGCCTTCGATCTCTCGTCCGATCTGCCGCGCGTTCAGCGCTGGGATCCGCAAACCGGGAAGGCGTTGCTTGCCCATCAGCCCTATGTTCGCCTGTCGCCCTGGGATCCGCGGGTTCGCCAGCAGATCACCGACATCTATGAGGATCTGGCCCGACACGCCAGCTTCAGCGGGATTCTGTTCCACGACGACGCCGTGCTGACCGATTTTGAAGACGTGAGCCCGGAGGCGGTCGCCGCCTGGCGGCAGAGTGGCCTGGCGCGCGATGCCGGCCCGGTGCCCCAGCGTCCGCAGGAGCGTGAAGCATGGATGCGTTTCAAAAGCCAAACCCTGACCCGCTTCACTCTGCAGCTGCGCCAGGCGGTGCAGGCCATCCGCGGCCCGCAGGTAAAAACGGCGCGTAATCTCTTCGCCCTGCCGATCCTGGAGCCGCAGAGCGAAGCCTGGTTTGCGCAAAATCTGGATGACTTCCTTGCCGCCTATGACTGGACGGTGCCCATGGCGATGCCGCTGATGGAGTCCGTGCCGATTGACGCCAGCCAGGCCTGGCTGACGCGGCTGGTGCAGGCCGTCGCCCGCCGCCCGGGCGCGCTGAAGAAAACCATCTTTGAGCTACAGGCCAGAGACTGGAACCGACGCCAGCACAACGCCATTCCTGACCAACAGCTGGCGGACTGGATGCGTTTGCTGCGGCTAAACGGCGTCAAAAACTACGGCTACTACCCAGACGATTTCATTAACAATCAGCCTGATATCTCCCGTATCAGACCGCAATTCTCTTCCTGGTGGTACCCTGACCATGACTGATCGTATTATCGCATTGTGCATTTTATGCCTCGTTTTCGGGCTGCCGTTAGGCGTCGCAGCGGTATTTACCGGCGAGCTTATCCTCGACTTTGTCTTTTTCTGGCCGCTGTTTATGTCGGTGCTATGGATCACCGGGGGTCTGTACTTCTGGTTTCAGCTGGAGCGCCACTGGCCGTGGGGCGAGAATACCCCGCCGCCGACGCTGCCGGGCAATCCGCTGATCTCGATATTGATCCCCTGCTTTAACGAGGAGAAAAACGCCCGGGAGACCATCAGCGCGGCGCTGGCCCAGCGTTACGCCAATCTCGAAGTGATCGCGATTAACGACGGCTCTTCCGACAACACCGCCCAGGTGCTGCAGCAGCTGGCGCAGGAGGAGCCGAGGCTGCGGGTGATCCACCTGGCCGCCAATCAGGGAAAAGCGGTGGCGCTCAAAGCGGGCGCCGCCGCCGCCCGCGGCGATTTGCTGGTCTGCATCGATGGCGACGCCCTGCTGGACCGGGATACCGCGGCATGGCTGGTCGCCCCGCTGATCCACTACCCGCACGTCGGGGCGGTCACCGGCAACCCGCGGATCCGCACCCGATCCACGCTGATCGGCCGCATTCAGGTCGGGGAGTTCTCGTCAATCATTGGCCTTATCAAGCGGACGCAGCGGATCTATGGCCGGGTCTTTACCGTCTCCGGCGTGATCGCCGCCTTCCGGCGCCAGGCCCTGGCGGACGTCGGCTACTGGAGCCCGGATATGATCACTGAAGATATTGATATCAGCTGGAAGCTTCAGCTCCGCCACTGGGACATTTTTTTCGAGCCGCGGGCGCTGTGCTGGATCCTGATGCCTGAGACCCTCAAAGGGTTATGGAAGCAGCGTCTGCGCTGGGCCCAGGGCGGGGCCGAAGTCTTTCTGGTCAACCTGCGCCGCCTGTTTCACTGGCAGCATCATCGGATGTGGCCGCTGTTTCTGGAGTATGCCTGCTCCACGCTGTGGGCCTTTGCCTACGCGGTCACCATCCTGCTGTTTATCCTCAGCCGCCTGATGCCATTGCCGGACAACCTGACCGTGCACAGTCTGTTTCCGCCTGAGTTCACCGGCATGCTGCTCGGCCTGATGTGCCTGCTGCAGTTCGTCGCCAGCCTGTATATCGAACGGCGCTATGAGAAAAAGGTGGCCAAATCCCTGTTCTGGGTGATCTGGTTCCCGATGGTTTACTGGATGATCGGCCTGCTGACCACGCTGGTCGCTTTTCCGAAGGTGATGTTGAAACGTCAACGTTCCCGCGCGCGCTGGGTGAGCCCGGACCGGGGAAAAGGAAGCCTGCGATGAATGAAAATACGCTCATCTTAACCGAACACCGCGTGCTGCCCCGGCTGGTGGACGCCGGCTTAACGCTGCTGGCCTGGCTCGGTTTTCTGTTCTTTCTTTACGCCAATTTGCTGATGCAGTTCATCGCGCCGCCCTCCCCGCGCTGGTCGTCGCTGATGGACTCCCTGAATACGGCGCTGGTGTATTTATTGCTTGCCGCGCTGAACGGCTGGCTGTTGATCCTCTGGTATCACTATAACCGACGCCGCGCCCACACCCGGCGTCACACCGCGGTGCTTACACTGCGGGATGAGGAGCTGGCCAGCAGCTTTAACGTCGCCCCGCAGATCATCTCCGAGATGAGTCGCTATAATTTGCTGACCGTTTACCACGATCACATTGGCCAGATTATTGATTTAAAAAGCCACGCGCTGCCGCCGCCGAACGAGGAAAGGGATCATGAATGATAGCAGAGCCGCCCTCGGCGGCCCTGACCGGGTAACGACGCCGCCGATCAGCCGCCGGCTTTTTTAATCGCGGCTTCGAGCGAGGCTTTATCCGCCAGTCCCGGGAAGACGGTGATGCTGGCTTCCGTGGCGCCGGTGGTCGGCATCACGATCACGCCCGGCGTGCCGCTAAGACCAATCTCCTGCGCCAGGTCGTTAATGCTCTGCAGTACCGGTTCGACGTCGCTGGCCTTCTTCGCATCAAAGCCGGCTTTCTTCGCCTGCTGCTGGATATCCGCCGTCGTCAGCTTGCCTTCGTTATGTCCGGTGGCGTAGATCCCGTTATGGTAGGTCAGATAGGCATCCGCCCCTTTCTGCTGATAGATCTGCAGGCCGGTTTTCGCTGCTTCCAGCGAGCTTTCCCAGCGGCCGCCAAAGATAGGCCACTCTTTAAAAGCGAAGCGGGTCTGCGGATGCGCTTTAATCACCTGTTCCATCACCGGCGCCAGCCGGCTGCAGTAGACGCACTGGTAGTCAAAGAACTCAATCACCGTGACTTTGCCGTTGGCCGGGCCGTAAGTCGGGGTATTTTTATCCTGGGTCAGCAAGGCGGCATTCTTCAGCACCGCCTGGGTGGCCGCGCTGGCCTGTTGCTCAGCCTGAATTTGCTGCAGTTTCTGGCTTGCCTGCAGGAGAACTTCCGGGTGGGCGACCAGGTAATCGGCGGCGATTTTGCCGATTTGCGCCTCCTGTTCCGGGGTGAAGGTCGCCGGCGCGTCAGCGGCAGAGGCCATCGCCGGCAGTAAAACAGCGCTCAGCAGGGCGACAGAGAGGTATTTCTTGTGGCCAGACATAGTGGGGATCCTTGCGATAAGTGAACGGCAGGTGTGTCTGTATGACAAAATATCACCCTTTTTCGCCGAAGCCTTGCCCGACGGCGCGTTGATTCGTAACTTTATTTTTCAGGCTCAGGTTCCACGCGCGTCGGCGCGGGCCGGCGCCAGCGGTCAACGCTCACCGGGCGGAGTCCCCTGCGCAGCGGCTTTTCGTGGTATTTATTTCAGGTGGTTTCTCTCAATATGTATGCGTTTCTTCAACAATGGGACATGGCGGTGATTATGCTGCAGATTGTCGCCATCGACTTACTGCTGGGCGGCGATAACGCCGTGGTGATCGCCATGGCCTGTCGCAAACTGCCGCCGCAAAAACGCACCAAAGCGATCGTCATCGGCACCGTAGGAGCCATCCTGGCGCGCATCCTGCTGCTGGCGATCGCCCTGTATCTCCTGTCGCTGCCGTGGCTGAAAATAGTCGGCGCGTTGCTCCTGCTGTGGATTGGCATCAAGCTGGTCAGTGATGAGGAGGACGAGAGCGAGGTTGCCAGCTCCGGCAGCCTGTGGCGCACCGCAATCACCATCACCGTAGCGGATGTGATCATGTCGCTGGATAACGTGCTGGCGGTGGCTGCCGCAGGCAAAGGACACATTGCGCTGGTCGCCCTCGGCGTGGCGATCAGCATCCCGGTTATCGTCGCCGGCAGCAAACTGGTGCTAGCCCTGCTCACCCGCTTTCCCGCGGTGGTGCTGCTGGGCGGGATGCTCATCGGCTGGATTGCCGGCTCAATGCTGGTCAGCGACCCTACCCTCCGCCAGCTGTTTCCCACTGCCGGCGAGGGCATGGCGCGCCTGGCCGGCGCCATCGGCGCGCTGTTGGTGCTGTTCGCAGGCTGGCGCCGTCGTCAGCGGCCGCAGGCGAAAGACTAGCCTTGCCCAAGACGCCGTTGATCCCGACGGCGTCAAGTTTCCGCCACTTTTCTTCCCCTTCAGGGCGCATTTGCCCTACGCTTTATACAGACGCCTGATCCAGGGAATATGTAACCACCGCACTGAGCATAGATGAGATAACAGCATGGAATTGAAGGATTATTATGCCATTCTCGGGGTGCAACCAACCGACGATCTGAAAACCATCAAGACCGCCTACCGCCGCCTGGCGCGCAAGTACCACCCCGACGTCAGTAAAGAAAATGATGCCGAAGCCAAATTTAAGGATCTCGCCGAAGCCTGGGAAGTCCTGAAAGATGAGCAACGGCGCGCGGAATACGATCAGCTCTGGCAGCATCGCAACGATCCCGGGTTCGGTCGCCAGCAGCAGACCCACGAGCAGAGCTACAGCCAGCAGGATTTCGACGACATCTTCTCCTCCATGTTTGGCCAGCAGGCGCATCAGCGTCGCCGCCAGCACGCGGCGCGCGGCCACGACCTGGAGATCGAGGTCGCAGTGTTCCTTGAAGAGACGCTGGCCGAGCAAACCCGCACCATCAGCTATAACCTGCCGGTGTATAACGTGTTCGGCATGATCGAAAGCGAAACGCCGAAGACGCTAAATGTGAAGATCCCCGCCGGGGTAGTCGATGGTCAGCGTATCCGCCTGAAAGGCCAGGGGACGCCGGGCGAAAACGGCGGCCCGAACGGCGATCTGTGGCTGGTGATCCACATCGCCCCGCACCCGCTGTTCGACATCGTGGGACATAACCTGGAGATCGTCCTGCCGCTGGCGCCGTGGGAGGCCGCGCTGGGCGCCAAAGTCACGGTGCCCACCCTGAAAGAGAGCATTCTGCTGACGGTGCCGCCGGGTAGCCAGGCAGGGCAGCGCCTGCGCATCAAGGGCAAAGGGCTGGTGAGCAAAACCCACACCGGCGATTTGTTCGCCGTTATTAAAATTGTGATGCCACCAAAACCAGATGAAAAAGCGCGTGAGATCTGGCAACAGCTGGCGACCGCCGAAGCCAGCTTCGATCCGCGTAAGACATGGGGGAAAGCCTGATGGCTACAGTAACAGTGACGTTTACCATTACCGAATTGTGCCTGCGTACCGGGGTGTCGGAAGAGGAGCTGACGGAGATTGTCGGCTTAGGCATGATTGAACCGCACCAGCCGCAGGCGGACACCTGGCTGTTCGACGACAGCGCGGTGACGATTGTCCATCGCGCGGTGCGCCTGCGTAACGAGCTGGAGCTGGACTGGCCGGGGATCGCGGTAGCGCTGACCCTGCTGGATGAGAACGCGCGGCTGACCCGCGAAAATCGCCTGCTGCAGCAGCGCCTGGCCCGCTTTCTCGCCCACGGATAGGGGCGACATCCCGGGTGGCGGCGTACCGTCTTACTGCCGGGTGGCGGCTACGCCTTACCCGGCCTACAAATGATACCGGCCCCACCCTTTGCACTGGATTTGTAGGCCCGCGCAAGCGCAGCGCCGCCGGGCATGGTCACCGAGATGGCACCGTCTTCGCGACGGGTGGCGGCTGCGCCTGACCCGGCTTACAAATGATACCGGCCCCACCCTTTGCACTGGATTTGTAGGCCCGCGCAAGCGCAGCGCCGCCGGGCATGGTCACCGAGATGGCACCGTCTTCGCGACGGGTGACGGCTGCGCCTGACCCGGCTTACAAATGATACCGGCCCCACCCATTGCACTGGATTTGTAGGCCCGCGCAAGCGCAGCGCCGCCGGGCATGGTCACCGAGATGGCACCGTCTTCGCGCCGGGTGGCGGCTACGCCTGACCCGGCCTACAAATGACATCGGGCCCACCCTTTGCACTGGATTTGTAGGCCCGCGCAAGCGCAGCGCCGTCGGGGAAAGCGCTTAATCCGGCAGCGAACCGGCGAGGTTGCGCGCCGAAACGCTCTCGCTCACCGGCGCGGGCGGCTCCGGCGCCTTAGCCGGGGCGGCCGCTGGCGCGGCTGCCGGGACGGAAGAGGCCGGCTGGATCTCAAGGAACGAGGCCAGCATCTTGCGCAGCGTTTCCGGTTTAGTGTCTTCCGCCAGCAGCGCCGCCAGCATCGACGGCAAGCGGCTATCGACTTCCCCTAACGCCAGCCCCGCCAGCAGCGCCGTGCGCGACATATCGCCGCGGTCGCCGCGGTGGTGGGCCTCAATTTTTGCGTCCGCGAAGCGCTCGCTGGCGCTGATATCCGGGCGCAGGTAAATCAGCACTTTTCTGCGTTCCAGAGTCATAGACGCTCCTTAGCCAATAATTTTCAGACCACGCACCAGGGCGAACTGCGGCTCTTCAGCCACCACGAAACGGTCCTCACGCAGGCCCATACGTTCACGAATGGCATCGGCCACCAGCGGCGCACCGCCGCCAATCACGATGGCATGCGAGTAGCCTTTAAAGCTATCGATAGCCGTCAGGACGCGGGTGGTCAGACGTTCGATGCTGTTATTGATTACCTTCTTCACCTCAGAAACCGCATCCGGATCGTTAATGTTATCGGTTAGATACTCTTCGTCATGGCGATTGATAATGATCTGATCGACGTTATAGCTTGAGGTATCGGTGTTAGCCCGCGC
The DNA here is from genome assembly GCF_009900705.1 of Klebsiella sp. Q2. Classification (NCBI taxonomy): domain Bacteria; kingdom Pseudomonadati; phylum Pseudomonadota; class Gammaproteobacteria; order Enterobacterales; family Enterobacteriaceae; genus Klebsiella; species Klebsiella sp. Q2. The sequence continues at coordinate 200,210 of NZ_JAAABE010000007.1, forward strand.
CAGCGCCAGCTTAACGGCGTCGGTCACCAGCGATACGCCCAGCTTCGGGTCGCCGTAAATGCGCGAAACCGAGGTCATCTGCCCGGCGACCATCGAGATATCGAGCGTGGTGCCACCGAGGTCGATAATCAACACCGAATGGGAGGGCTTGAGTTCATCACACAGGCTAATGCCCGCTGGAATCGATTCCGGGCGCACGGTGACTTTGGTGATGTTGAAGACCACGCCTTTATTCAGCTTAACGTCGCGCAGCAAGCTCTTTTTCTTGCGCTCAATGTTGTCGAGGCGATATTGCGCATCCTCGTCATAAAATTCAGTCAGCGGCAGCGTCACGACGATTTCGACGTCCTGCGGCTCAAGACCGCTGGTCAGCAGCGCGTGATGGACAGCGATGGAGTTCAACGGGCTGTACTGCCAGTCAATATTATTGGTCGGGAGCGCATCGGGGGTGATCAGGTCGAATGAGTACTTTTCATCATCCACGGTGTAGTTAAAAGGCTTCCCGGAACCGAAGGTGGCAGACCAGCCGCGTTTAAAACTGTTGGGGCTGATATGGGTGAAAGTTTCGCCATCTTGCTCCCACAGCATTTTGATATTGGTTGAACCATCATCGATAAAAATGCGCATCGCATTGCTCCATCACTGAGACAAATAAGAGAAAAATGTAACACCCAACAAGCGTAGCAAGAGTTAAAAAGCAGCGCAAGAGCACGAAAAAGAGACGATTCTGAGTTTTATTTGAGAACAAATGGAGCCAATAGCAACTCCATGCGCATAAAAAGAGACCATTTTGAGATAAATTAGAGAAATACGTTTTTCTCTTTTTGCCCGTTTTCGACGCTCATTTTTGTCCAAAAAGAGAGCATCCCTCCCCTCTTTCGTCAGCGGTTTTTGAACGCTTTTTACACCTGGTTGGGTACCACAATGGGCCGTTCCGGCTCAGCCACATTTTCCGGTACCCGGCGATATTTATCCAGCAGGTGAATCTGAATGCGACGCAGCATATCGCCGTTGAGCTTGTAATAGCGGAAATAGAGAAACAGCGTCAGGGCAAAAAAGAGCGTCGGCAGCGCTATCATAATCGCCTGCATCCCCAGCAGCGTCTGGGACGACTGGGCCACATTCGGCACATAACCGATGATACCGAGCATGATGGCGATAAACCAGGCCGCGAACGCCGAGCCCGCTTTCACCACCAGCGTCTGCACCGAATAGGCGATACTTTCGCAGCGGATGTTCATCGTATATTCGCCGTAGTCGACGGTATCGGCCACCATAATAACCTGCAGCACCCAGAACAGCGCGGTGCCGATATTCAACAGCACGCCGGCCAGCGAAATCAGCGCGACGTTGTAGACCCCGCTCAGCGCCATCAGCAACAGCACGCCGCAGCCCAGCACCGGCATGATCGAAGCGCCCGCCCACAGAATGCGCCGCGACAGCCCTTTCACCAGCCGCGGAAACAGCACTAACGTCAGCAGGTTCGCCGCGCCGGCGTAGGACATGTAATACGGGAACATCTCCGCGCTGCCAATCACGTAGGTAAAGTAGTAAATCGCAAAGCCAGCGATAATATTCGCCGCCGTGTTATAGGCCAGCGCCATGCCCAACAGGCAGGCCAGCTGATCGTTTTTATAGATCAGCGCCACCATCTGGCGCAGTGAGAGATGGCTGGCATCCTCGCTCACGCCGCTATCCGAGGAGTAAACCTCGTGGACGTTGCGCAGCGTGACGAGGGTGGAAACCACGAAGAAGGCGATCAACACCAGGGTGAACATCTGGAAACCGAAACCGCGGTCGGCGCCGCCCACGGCGCTGACAAACGGCAGCGTGACGCCGGCAGTGACGAATCCCGCCAGGCTGGCGAAAAAGCGTGGATACGGCACCAGCTGTTCACGTTCGCGTTTATCAAGGGTAATGGTCGGCACCAGCGACCAGAACGGCACATCCATGATGGTGTAGGTGAACCCCCACAGCAGATAGGTCAGCCACACCCATGCCAGCAGCGCCCCGCCGGAGAAGTGATGGGCGCTGAACAGCATATACAGCACTACCGAGTTGGTTATCGTGCCAATCAGGATCCACGGTTTGAATTTCCCCCATCGCGATCGCGTACAATTCACGATCCAACCCATGATCGGATCGGCTATCGCATCGAGGATCCGCGCCACCAGAAACAAGATGCCGACCACCCCAACCGCCAGTCCAACAATATCGGTGTAGTAATACATCAGATACATGTAGACGATACCGATAGCGAAATCTTTACCAAAGGCACCAAACCCGTAGCTGAGCTTTGTTGTCATTGAAATACTCATAGGGTACAGGTCGCTGTCGCCAGCGCCTCCTTCAGTGTTTGATAGAGCATGCAGGACGCCGCCGGGTCGTTGCCCCCGGCGGCATGAGAAGATTAACGATGCAGCCAGGACGGCAGCCAGTCGCCGTGGCTGGCGATCAGATCGTCCACCAGCGCGTAGATCTCTTCGATCCCCAGCACCGCAGCGGTGTGCGGATCCATCATCGTGGCGTAATAGACGTAATCACGATTTTCGGTGAGGATCGCCTCCGTGAGCAGCGTCTGCACGTTGATGTTGGTCTGCATCAGCGCCGCCAGATGCGCCGGTAGCGCACCCATTTTGGTCGGCTGAATGCCGTTGGCGTCCACCAGGCAAGCCACTTCCACGCAGCAGCCCTGCGGCAGGTTGTCGATAAGGCCGTCATTGCGTACGTTGCCATACACCACGCTTGGCTCGCCGGTCCAGATGGCGTTCATGATGGTGCTGGCATACTCGCGGGATGGCTTCACCTCGATGCGCTCGCCGCGCTGATAGCTCTCCAGCTCCTGATGCCAGTTGGCCAGTTGCTCGACGCAGCGTTTCGGGTATTCATCCAGCGGCACTTTATAGCGGGCGATAAGGTCCTCGCGGCCCGGCTTGATAAACCATGGCGTGTATTCGGCAAAATGCTCCGACGACTCGGTCACAAAGTAGCCGAGCTTTTTGAACATCTCATAGCGGACGATGTTTTCGCAGCGCGGGTTGCCGTGCAGGTTAGGCTTCGGCGCGCGCCCGTCAGCGTAGGCCTGCAGCAGGTCGGGATAAAGGTTGACATAGCTGCCGTCGGCGAGCTTTTTCTCCAGCGAGAGATAGAACGCCATATGGTTGATCCCGGCGCAGCGGTAGCGTAAATCCGCCGGGTTGAGGTCAAGATCGCGCGCCAGTTCTTCCGCCGTTCCCTGCACCGAGTGGCACAGGCCAACCTGTTTAATATGCGGGTAGCGGGCGTAGATGGCCCAGGTGTTCATCGCCATTGGGTTGACGTAGTTAAGCAGGGTGGCGTCCGGGCAGACCTCGGTCATGTCGTCGCAGATAGCCCATAGATGAGGTATGGTGCGCAGGGCGCGCATAATGCCCCCCGGACCCAGCGTATCGGCGATGGTCTGCTCCAGGCCATGGCGTTTACAGACCTCAAAATCAGTGACGGTACAGGGCTCATAGCCGCCAATCTGGAAGGCGACCACAACGAAATCAGCGCCCTGCAGGGCGGTTTTGCGATCGCGATGGCAGCTGATTTCGCCCTTCGCGCCGACGGAATCCATCAGCTTGCGCACCACGGTATGCGACTCTTCCAGCCGGGTGTCATCGATATCCATCAGCGCGACATGCGCCGATTTCAGCGCCGGGCGCTGGAAAACATCACCGAGAATATTTTTAACGAACACCGTCGAACCGGCGCCGATAAAGGTAATTTTTGGGGCGGTCATTACGCTCTCTCCATCAGGTCATTGAACCCTTGCAGAGTGGCACGCCATTCAGCGTTGCGCTGCCCTGTTCCAACCGGAGCATTCCCGAAAGCTCAGATCGGCCATTAAGCGCCACAAAATCTGAGTTTTCGGGAACAGATTGCGCAAAAAGGAGAGAAAATGGGCCGATTCTTCCGCTAAGCTGTCGTCAGTTCTGGCGAAAAATGCAGCCACTCTGACAATTCAGGAATACGCTAACGATGGAATACCGCTTCACCTCCCTGCCCCCCGATCCCTTTATGTGCAGCAGCGATGAAAAGCAGAGCCGCAGCCCGCTGGCGCTCTACTCTGAGTATCAGCGTATGGATATCGAGCTGCGCCCGCCGCACGCCATGCCTACCAGCCACTGGCATGGCCAGGTGGAGGTCAACGTGCCGTTCGATGGCGACGTGGAATATTTGATTAATAACGAAGTGGTGCGCATAGAGAAAGGCTATATCACTCTGTTCTGGGCCTGTACGCCGCATCAGTTGACCCGCCCGGGGGATTGCCAGCAGATGGCGATCTTTAACCTGCCGATGCATCTGTTTCTCTCATGGCCGCTGGACCGGGAGCTGATCAACCACGTCACTCACGGGATGGTGATTAAATCCCTCGCCGCCCAGCAGCTGAGCGCCTTCGAGGTGCGCCGCTGGCAGCAGGAGCTGAACCACGACAATGAACAGATTCGCCAGCTGGCGATCGATGAAATCGCCCTGATGCTGAAGCGGCTGAGCCTCGCCGGCTGGCAGCCGATTCTGGTCAACAAAACCTCGCGCACCCATAAGAACAGCGTCTCGCGCCATGCGCAGTTTTATGTCAGCCAGATGCTGGAATTTATCGCCGCCCACTACGACCAGGCGCTGACCGTCAATGCCGTCGCCGAGCACGTTAAGCTCAACCCGAACTATGCGATGGGGGTATTCCAGAGAGTGATGCAGCAAACCATGAAGCAGTACATTACCGCCATGCGTATCAATCACGTGCGGGCGCTGCTGAGCGATACCGACAAGACCATCCTGGATATCGCCCTCACCGCCGGTTTCCGCTCCAGCAGCCGTTTCTACAGCACCTTTACCCGTTACGTGGGGATGCCGCCGCAGCAGTACCGTAAACTTAGCCAACAGCGTCGTCACGGTCTGGCCTTGCCGGAGGCATAAAAAATGCCGCCGGGGTTTCCCCAGGCGGCATGATTAGCAGTGAAAACAGTTAGTCGTTGATACGCGGATGCTGCTGCACCAGACGCGACCGTTTTGCCTGCAGATCGGCGATCTCCTGATCGATATCTTCGATTTTTTGTTCGATGTTATCGTAGTGCTCGCCAAGGATTTCTTTCGCTTCCTGAATATCCGACGCCGCCGGGGTCGCCCCTTTCAGCGGACGGTTAGCCGTCTCTTTCATCGACAGGCCCGTCGCCATACCCACCACCGCGATCACCATCAGGTAGTATGCCGGCATCATCAGGTTCTGGGTGGTCTCCACCAGCCACGCCGCCAGGGTTGGCGTCAGACCGGCAATCAGCACCGAGATGTTAAAGGCGCTGGCCAGAGCGCTGAAGCGGATGTGGGTCGGGAACATCGCCGGCAGCGATGAGGCCATCACGCCGATAAAGCAGTTCAGCACCACCGCCAGCAGCAGCAGACCGGCGAAGATCAGGCTCGTCACGTTGCTGTTGATCATAATGAAGGCCGGGATCGACAGGGCAAACAGCGCCACGCTACCAATCAGGATAAACGGACGGCGGCCGAAGCGGTCGCTGAGCATGCCGATAACCGGCTGCACAAACAGCATCCCGACCATGATGGCGATGATGATCAGCACCCCATGGTCTTCCGAGTAGTGCAGGTTATGCGACAGGTAGCTCGGCATGTAGGTCAGCAGCATGTAATAGGTCACGTTAGTGGAAATCACCAGACCGATACAGGTCAGCAGGCTGCGCCAGTGCTTAGTGGCAATCTCTTTAAAGGAGACCTTCGGCCCGTCCTGCAGACCTTCACGGTCGCCCTGCTCCATGGTGTCCACATGCTGCTGGAACGCCGGGGTTTCTTCCAGCGCATGGCGCAGATAGAGCCCGATGATGCCTAACGGCAGCGCCAGGAAGAACGGGATACGCCAACCCCACTCAAGGAAGTTCTGTTCCCCCACTACGCTGGAGATCAGGACCACCACGCCAGCCCCCATCACAAACCCGGCGATGGAGCCAAAGTCCAGCCAGCTGCCCATAAACCCGCGTTTACGGTCAGGGGAGTATTCCGCGACGAAGATCGATGCCCCGGTATATTCACCACCGACCGAGAAGCCCTGCGCCATTTTACACAGCAGCAGCAGGATCGGCGCCCAGATACCTATCGTGGCATACGAAGGAATAAGGCCGATACAGAAAGTACTTATCGACATGATCACGATAGTTATCGCGAGAATTTTCTGCCGACCATATTTATCGCCCAGCATCCCGAAGAACAGGCCGCCTAACGGACGAATTAAAAATGGAACGGAAAAGGTGCCGAGTGCGGCAATCATCTGCACGCTTGGGTTGGCATCGGGGAAGAAGACTTTACCTAAGGCGTAGGCCACAAAGCCGTAGACGCCGAAATCGAACCACTCCATCGCGTTGCCCAGGGAGGCCGCGGTGATCGCCTTTTTCAGTTTACCATCGTCGATGATGGTCACATCCTTAAGGGTGATGGGCTTTATTTTTTTCCTTTTAAGCATATTTTTCCTCTGCTACTCCGCCTTGAGTGCACGCCTCTTCGCCGAATGGCAAAGCCATTCGCATCGTGCGTCAGGAGCGGTGAATTGCTGTGCTCCTCATTTCAAGCGTAGCAGGTTTGCCTGCACTGTCTGCTGACAGAATGTACAACCGAACCTGTTGACGCCTGCTCTGGCTACTGGTGAATAAATAGAGCGGCTCATCGTGATAATTGATGAAATTGACCTGCTCCCCTTTTTTACCCTAACAGTGTTTATATCTGCGATCAACTTCACATAAATTTACCGCCTAATTACAGAGTGTCGAAAAATAAATAAGTTCATTTCCTGCCGATCGCCCGGAAATTATTTCGTCGATTTTGCTCCACCTCGGGCAGTTAATTTCAGCGTTTATTCGCTTCTTCTCGGAATAACACCACGGCTATTTTTTATCAAAAAAACACCCGACAAAAGTGGGTGATTGCGCTATAATCACACCCACTTTCGGCTCTCAGCCACTGTTTAAAGGACCAACGTCCTGTTTTTCGACGACATCACGAGGAACGTCATGCAACTGCCACACTGCCCAAAATGCGATTCGACTTACACTTATGAAGACAACGGCATGTACATCTGCCCGGAATGCGCCCATGAGTGGAACCCTGCCGAAGCCACGGAAGAAACCGACGTTCTGATCGTTAAAGATGCCAACGGCAATTTACTGGCCGATGGCGACAGCGTCACGGTAGTGAAGGATCTGAAGGTTAAAGGCAGCTCTTCGATGCTGAAAATCGGCACCAAAGTGAAGAATATCCGCCTGGTCGAAGGCGATCACAATATTGACTGCAAAATTGACGGTTTTGGCCCGATGAAGCTGAAATCTGAATTCGTCAAAAAGAACTGATTTATTTCCGGGCAGGCGACGCGATTATTTTCCCCTATCGCCGTCGCCGCTCCCGATATCCTGACGGTCCCTCGCCTCCCTGCGTATCCGGTTATTTATCCGGCCAGCCGCCGCTATTTATGCTGCCCCCTGCAGCGGTATTCCCACCCCCATTTTCGCGCTGCCGTCTGGCTCAATCCCGCTGCGGGCGACTACGCTTTACGGGTTACGGTCACTGAGGTATTCACCATGTCCTTAAGTCCCTACCTTGCCTTTGCGGGCAACTGCGCCGAGGCGATCGCCTTCTATCAGCAGACGCTGGGCGCGGAGCTGATGTTTAAAATGACCTTTGGCGAAATGCCGCCTTCGGCGCAGGAAGCCTCTGACGGCTGCCCGTCTGGCCAGAAGATGGCGAATGACGCCATCGCCCACGCCAGCCTGCGCATCGGCAACGGCGAGCTGATGCTAAGCGACAGCGCCTTCGGGCCCGATGAACACTACGCCGGCTTCACCCTCGTCCTCGATCCCAGGGATGTCGCTGAAGGTCAGCGCTGGTTCGAAGCGCTGGCGGTCGGCGGACGCATTGAGATGGCCTGGCAGGAAACCTTCTGGGCCCACGGCTTCGGCAAAGTCGTGGATCGCTTTGGCGTTCCCTGGATGATCAACGTGGTCAAACAAGGCTGACCCCGCCAGGGCGGCCTGGCCGCCCTGTCATCCGTCTGGCATTAACTCTTCATCCTTTAGTCATCATCACTTAACCGAACTGCAACATAAACCGGTCAGGATCGGCTCACAACGCGAGGAAGCTCCTCGCCTATGCTGTGTGAGGCTTGATGACCATGCACCTGTCCAGACATCCGACCAGTTATCCCACGCGCTATCAGGAAATCGCCGCCCGGCTTGAGCAGGAGTTGCGCCACCACTATCGCTGCGGTGACTATCTGCCCGCCGAGCAGCAGCTAGCGACGCGCTTCGACGTTAACCGCCACACCCTGCGCCGGGCGATCGACCAGCTGGTTGAGCGCGGCTGGGTACAACGCCGTCAGGGCGTGGGCGTGCTGGTGCTGATGCGGCCGATCGATTACCCGCTCAACGCCCAGGCGCGTTTCAGCCAAAACCTGCTGGAACAAGGCAGCGATCCCACCAGCGAAAAACTGCTGTCGGTACTGCGCCCCGCCAGCGCGCACGTTGCCGAAGCCTTTGGTATTAGCGAGGGCGAGAACGTCATTCATCTGCGCACCCTGCGCCGGGTCAATGGCGTCGCCCTGTGCCTGATTGACCACTACTTCGCCGACCTGCGCTTCTGGCCGGTGTTACAGACCTTCAGCCACGGCTCGCTGCACGACCTGCTGCGCGATCGGCTTGACGTCGAACTGACCCGGGTGCGCACCAAAATCAGCGCCCGTCGCGCACAGGCGAAAGAGAGCAAACTGCTGGAGATCCCCAATATGGCGCCGCTGCTCTGCGTCCGCACCCTCAACAGCCGCCAGGGCGAGCAGGCCGCCACCGAATACTCCGTCAGCCTCACCCGCGCCGACATGATTGAATTCACCATGGAGCACTGAATGCACTTCGATACCGCCACCCGCCAGCGCTGGATGTCCGTGCTGGCCCACAGTGAACCGCAAGATCTTCTGGCGCGCATGCACTCCCTGCAGCTGGCGCCGGAGTATGAACTGATCCGCACTCCCGAGACTGGCCTGGTGCAGCTTCAGGCCCGGATGGGCGGTATCGGCGACCGTTTCTTCGCCGGCGACGCCACGCTCACCCGCGCCGCGGTACGTCTGGCCGACGGAACGCTCGGCTACAGCTGGATCTTAGGCCGCGACCGCCCGCACGCCGAACGCTGCGCGGCCATCGACGCCCTGCTGCAGTCACCCCGCCATTTTCACAATTTAATGGAAACCCTGATAACCCCGCTGGAAGCGCTACGCAGCGCGCGCATTGAAGCCCGACGCGCCGAAGTCAACGCCAGCCGGGTCGACTTCTTTACCCTGGTTCGCGGAGATAACGCATGACCTTACAACCCGCTTTTTCCCTGGCTGTGCAGGATGCCCAACACAGTTTTCGTCGCCTGCTGAAAGCGATGAGCGAGCCGGGGGTGATTGTCTCCCTGCAGCAGTTACAGCACGGCTGGCAGCCGCTGAACGTCGCTTCCACCAGCCTGCTATTGACCCTTGCCGATCACGAAACGCCGGTCTGGCTCGCCAGCGCTCTGCATAACGATCTGGTGGGACAGAATCTGCGCTTTCATACCGGCGCGCCGCTGGTGGACCAGCCGCAGCAGGCGGTCTTTGCCGTCGCCAATGACGGCATCAGCGCCGAGCAGCTCAACGTCCTCTCCGCTGGCACCGTCACCGCCCCGGAGACCGGCGTCACGCTGATCGTTCAGCTCGCCAGCCTTAGCGGCGGACGCATGCTGCGCCTGACCGGGGCGGGCATTGCCGAAGAGCGAATGATCGCCCCTCAGCTGCCGGACTGCATCATTGACGAACTGACGGAGCGCCCACACCCGTTCCCGCTGGGCATTGATCTGATCCTCACCTGCGGCGAGCGCCTGCTGGCGATCCCGCGCACCACTCACGTGGAGGTTTGCTAAATGTACGTTGCCGTCAAGGGCGGCGAGAAGGCGATCCGCGCCGCTCACGCCTTACAGGAACAGAAACGACGGGGCGATGGACGGCTTCCCGAACTGAGCGTTGACCAGATAGGCGAACAGCTCAATCTGGCGGTGGACCGGGTGATGACCGAGGGCGGCATCGCCGACCGCGAACTGGCGGCGCTGGCGCTCAAACAGGCCAGCGGCGATAACGTCGAAGCGATCTTCCTGCTGCGCGCCTACCGCACCACCCTGCCGCGGCTGGCGGTTAGCGAACCGATCGACACCGCCAAAATGCGTCTCGAACGCCGCATCTCGGCAGTGTACAAAGATATCCCCGGCGGCCAGCTGCTGGGCCCCACTTACGACTACACCCACCGCCTGCTCGATTTTACCCTGCTGGCAAACGGCGAAGCGCCTTCTGTGCAGCAAGCCGAGTGCGACACGCAGCCGACGCCGCACGTCTTTAGCCTGCTCACGCAGCAGGGTCTGGCGAAGGCCGAGGAAGATCGCGGCACACCGCCCGACGATATCACCCGCACCCCGCCGGTCTACCCCTGCTCACGTTCTTCGCGCCTGCAGCAGCTAATGCGCGGCGATGAAGGCTACCTGCTGGCGCTGGCCTATTCGACTCAGCGCGGCTATGGCCGCAACCATCCGTTTGCCGGCGAGATCCGCAGCGGCTACGTGCAGGTGGAGATTGTCCCGGAAGAGCTGGGCTTTAGCGTCAATATTGGCGAGCTGCTGCTCACCGAATGCGAAATGGTCAACGGCTTCGTCGCCCCGCAGGATGAGCCGCCGCACTTCACCCGCGGCTACGGTCTGACCTTCGGCATGAGCGAGCGCAAAGCGATGGCCATGGCCCTCGTCGACCGCGCCCTGCAGGCGGCGGACTATGACGAAGAGATTGCCGGTCCCGCCCAGGATGAAGAGTTTGTGCTGGCCCACGCCGATAACGTTGAAGCCGCCGGCTTCGTCTCGCATCTGAAGCTGCCGCACTATGTCGATTTCCAGGCCGAACTGGCGCTGCTGAAACGCCTGCAACGGGAGAACGAACGTGGCTAACCCACTGACTGGCTATAACTTTGCTTATCTCGACGAGCAAACCAAGCGCATGATCCGCCGGGCTATTCTCAAAGCGGTAGCCATTCCCGGCTACCAGGTGCCGTTCGGCGGTCGCGAAATGCCGATGCCCTACGGCTGGGGCACTGGCGGCATCCAGTTGACCGCCAGCGTCATCGGCGAGAACGACGTGCTGAAGGTGATTGACCAGGGCGCCGATGCCACCACCAACGCGGTGTCGATTCGTCAGTTCTTTAAGCGTGTTACCGGCGTCGCCACCACCGAGCGTACCGAAGACGCCACCCTGATCCAGACCCGCCATCGCATCCCGGAGACGCCGCTGGTGGAGGATCAGATCCTGATCTACCAGGTGCCGATCCCGGAGCCGCTGCGCTTTATCGAGCCGCGTGAAACCGAAACCCGCACCATGCACGCCCTGGAAGAGTACGGCGTGATGCAGGTGAAACTGTATGAAGATATTGCCCGCTTCGGCCATATCGCCACCACCTACGCCTACCCGGTGAAGGTCAATGGCCGCTACGTGATGGATCCCTCGCCGATCCCGAAATTCGATAACCCGAAAATGCATATGATGCCGGCGCTGCAGCTGTTCGGCGCCGGGCGCGAAAAGCGGATCTACGCCGTGCCGCCCTATACCCCGGTGGAGAGTCTCGATTTCGACGACCACCCATTTACCGTCCAGGAGTGGGATGAACCCTGCGCCATCTGCGGCTCGCGCCACAGCTACCTCGACGAAGTGGTGCTGGATGACAGCGGCCAGCGGATGTTTGTCTGCTCCGATACCGACTATTGCCGCCAGCAGAGCGAGGGGCAGAAAAAATGAACCAGCCATTACTTGCTGTGAATAACCTGACCCATCTCTACGCCCCGGATAAAGGTTTTCGCGATGTCTCCTTCGAGCTGTGGCCGGGAGAAGTGCTCGGCATCGTCGGCGAGTCCGGCTCCGGTAAAACCACCCTGCTGAAGGCAATCTCCGCCCGCCTGACGCCGCAGCGGGGCGAGGTGCTGTACCAGCAGCGCTCGCTGTACGCCATGAGCGAAGCCGAACGCCGCCGCCTGCTGCGCACCGAATGGGGGGTGGTGCATCAGCACCCAATGGACGGTCTGCGTCGCCAGGTCTCCGCCGGGGGCAACATCGGCGAACGGCTGATGGCCACCGGCGCCCGCCACTACGGCAACATTCGCGCCACCGCTGAAAAGTGGCTGCAGGAGGTGGAGATCCCGCCCTCGCGCATCGACGACCTGCCCACCACCTTCTCCGGCGGCATGCAGCAGCGTCTGCAGATTGCCCGCAATCTGGTCACCCAGCCGAAGCTGGTGTTTATGGATGAACCCACCGGCGGGCTGGATGTGTCCGTGCAGGCGCGGCTGCTTGATCTGCTGCGTGGCCTGGCGGTGGAGCTGAATCTGGCGGTAGTGATTGTTACCCACGATCTCGGCGTCGCCCGCCTGCTGGCGAACCGACTGCTGGTAATGAAGCAGGGCCAGGTGGTGGAAAGTGGCTTAACCGACCGGGTGCTCGACGATCCGCACCATCCTTATACCCAGCTGCTGGTGTCGTCGGTGTTGCAGAATTAATGCTGTTTTGCCGGGTGGCGGCTGCGCCTTACCCGGCCCACAGGTGCGTTATTCGTAGGCCGGGTAAGCGAAGCGCCACCCGGCAACCCAACCTCGTGAGAGCTAACATGATCCGCGTTGAAAACGTCCATAAAACCTTTGTTCTGCACCAGCAGCACGGCGTGCGTCTGCCGGTGCTGGCCGACGCCTCGCTGACCGTTAACGCCGGGGAGTGCGTGGTGCTCCACGGTCACTCCGGCAGCGGCAAATCGACCCTGCTGCGTTCGCTGTACGCCAACTATCTGCCGGACAGCGGCCATATTCATATCCGCCACGGCGACGAATGGGTGGACCTGGTCACCGCCACGCCGCGCAAGGTGCTGGAAGTGCGCAAAACCACCATCGGCTGGGTCAGCCAGTTTCTACGGGTGATCCCGCGTATTTCGGCGCTGGAGGTGGTGATGCAGCCGCTGCTCGATCTCGGGACGCCGCGTGAAGCGAGCGCCGCCAAAGCCGCCCAGCTGCTGACCCGCCTCAACGTTCCGCAACGTCTGTGGCACCTTGCGCCGTCGACCTTTTCCGGCGGCGAACAGCAACGGGTCAATATCGCCCGCGGTTTTGCGGTCGACTATCCGATCCTGCTCCTCGATGAACCCACCGCCTCACTGGATGGCAAAAACAGTGCTGCCGTGGTCGACCTGATCCACGATGCCAAAGCGCGCGGCGCGGCCATCGTCGGGATTTTCCATGACGAAGGGGTACGCCGTCAGGTCGCCGACCGGCTGCACCCCATGGGAATAACAGCATGATTATCAATAACGTAAAACTGGTTCTCGACGATGACGTGGTCCACGGTTCGCTGGAAGTCCAGGACGGTCGCATTCTCGCCTTCGCTGAAAGCCAGAGCCGGCTGCCGCAGGCGCTGGATGGGGAAGGCGGCTGGCTGCTGCCGGGCCTTATCGAGCTGCATACCGATAACCTCGACAAGTTCTTTACCCCGCGGCCGAAGGTAGACTGGCCGGCCCACTCGGCGATGAGCAGCCACGACGCAATGATGGTCGCCAGCGGCATCACCACCGTGCTGGACGCCGTGGCGATTGGCGACGTGCGCGATGGCGGCGATCGTCTTGAGAATCTGGAGAAGATGGTCAATGCGGTGGAAGAGACGCAAAAGCGCGGTCTTAACCGCGCAGAGCACCGTCTGCACCTGCGCTGCGAGCTGCCGCATCACACCACGCTGCCGCTGTTTGAAAAGCTGATCGACCGCGAGTCGGTGAGCATGGTCTCTCTGATGGACCACTCGCCCGGCCAGCGTCAGTACGCCGATCGCAGCAAGTACCGTGATTACTATCAGGGAAAATATCATCTGACGCATGACGAAATGGACCGTTTTGAAGCCGAGCAGATGGCTCTGGCCGCCACCTGGTCGCAGCCCAATCGCCAGACCATCGCCGCCATGTGCCGCGCCCGCCGTATCGCCCTCGCCAGCCACGACGACGCCACCGAGGCGCATGTGGCTGAATCCCACCAGCTGGGTAGCGTCATCGCCGAGTTTCCCACCACCCTGGCCGCGGCGCAGGCTTCACGTCAGCACGGGATGCACGTCCTGATGGGGGCGCCGAATATCGTGCGCGGCGGTTCCCACTCCGGCAACGTCGCCGCCCACCTGCTGGCGAACCACGGTTTGCTCGACATTCTCTCTTCCGACTACTATCCCGCCAGCCTGCTGGATGCCGCATTCCGCATCGCCGACGCCGAGGATAACGCCTTCACCCTGGCGCAGGCGATCCGTCTGGTCAGCAAACATCCGGCGCAGGCGCTGGGCCTTGACGATCGCGGCGTCATCGCCGAGGGGAAACGCGCCGACCTGGTGCTGGCGCACCGTCGCGGCGAGCATGTCCACATCGACCATGTCTGGCGCCAGGGAAGGAGGGTCTTTTAATGCCGGGAAAACTGATCTGGCTGGTGGGCCCCTCCGGCTCCGGGAAAGACAGCCTGCTGGCGGCGCTGCGCCAGCGCGAGCACCCGCAGCTGCTGGTGGCGCATCGTTACATTACCCGGCCCTTTAACGCCGGTAACGAAAACCATATCGCCCTCAGCGAACATGAATTTTTTACCCGCGCCGAGCAGCATCTCTTTGCCCTCAGCTGGCACGCCAACCATACTTACTATGGCATTGGCGTGGAGATCGACCTGTGGCTGCACGCCGGCTTCGACGTGGTGGCCAATGGCTCCCGCGCCCATCTGGCGCTGGCGCGGGAACGCTACGGCGAGGTGCTGGTGCCGATCTGTCTCGCCGTCTCGCCGCCGGTGCTGCGCCAGCGGCTGGAGCAGCGCGGCCGGGAAAATGCGGTGGATATCGCCCAGCGTCTGGACCGCGCCGCGCGCTATAAGCCGGACGATTGCCTGACGCTGAATAACGACGGCAGTCTCCGACAATCGGTCGATGAATTTTTCCGCCTGCTGCGCAGCCACGCGGTGCGCGAAGCGGATCCGCTGGTATAAACCAAAGGTGACACGATGAGCCTGACCCTCCGCTTAACCGGCACCGGCGGCGCTCAGCTGGTGCCGGCCTTTGGCTGCGATTGCGCGGCCTGCCGCCGCGCCCGCCGCGAGGAAAGCCATCGCCGACGCCCCTGTAGCGGGGTGGTGACGTTCAACAGCGCAGTGACGCTGCTGGACGCCGGCAGACCGGATCTGATGGAACATCATCCCGCCGGCAGCTTTCAGCAGGTGCTGCTAACCCACTATCACCTGGATCATGTGCAGGGGCTGTTTCCGCTGCGCTGGGGCGTGGGCGCGCCGATCCCGGTCTACGGCCCGCCGGACGACGCCGGCTGCGACGATCTGCTCAAGCACCCCGGCCTGCTCGACTTCAGCCATACCGTCACGCCGTTTGTGGTGTTTGAGCTGCAGGGCCTGCGGGTAACGCCCCTGCCGCTCAACCATTCGAAGCTCACCTTCGGTTATCTGCTGGAGTCGGCCCACAGTCGGGTAGCCTGGCTCTCGGATACCGCCGGGCTGCCGGACAAGACGCTGAAGTTTTTACTCAGCAACCGCCCGCAGGCGATGATCATCGACTGCAGCCATGAGCCGCGGGCGCAGACCCCGCGTAACCATAACGATTTCAATACCGTTCGCGCCCTTAACCAGGCGATAGGCTGTCCGCGGGTGATCCTCACCCATATCAGCCATCAGTTTGACGTCTGGATGATGGATAACCCGCTACCGGAAGGTTTCGAAGCGGGTTATGACGGGATGGAAATCGTGCTGGATTAGGCGTCGGTCTGCTGCGGGGCGATCAATAGTCATCGTCCAGACGACGCTGATCGCTTTCTAACTGGCGGCGATCGCGATCGAGCTGGCGCTGGCGTTCATCCAGCAGACGGCGGCGATCGTCCAGCTGGCGTTGCCGATCGTCATGCTGACGCTGGCTGTCACGGCTCTGCTGGCGACTTCCCTGATAGCGCCCGTCATCATACCGGCCATCGTCATCGTATCTGTCGTCGTCATCAGAGCGACTGCTACCCGGGTTATAGGCGTCGTTAATGGCTTGCTGAATATTGCCGATCGCGTCATCGATAATATCGGCGCGGGCGGCCAGGCTGGTCAGCGACAGAGTGCAAAAGAGCAGTGCGATTGCGTAACGTTTCATCGGGGCCAATCTCATCAGAGTCCTGCCGCTACCTTAATCATCGGCATGCCGCCCGGGTAGCGGAGGAATCTCAAATCCTCGCGTACGCTGCACTCAGCGCCTGCGCCAGTTGAGCGCGGGTAAAGGGCTTACGCAGCCACTCCACCTCCGGCAGGGCCGGGTTCTGCGCCGGGCGCAAATCCTGACCGCTGATCAGCAGCACCGGCAGCGCCGGAAAGCGGCGGCGCGCGGTATGGATCACATCGGCGCCGCTCAGCCCGCCGGGCAGCATCAGATCGCTAATCAACAGGGCAATATCCGGCGAGGCCTCCAGCAGCTGCAGCGCCTCTTCCCCGCTGGCGGTTTCCAGCGTCAGCCAGCCCAGCTGATGCAGCTGTTCGCACAGCGTCTGGCGAACATCCTCTTCATCTTCCAGCACCAGCGCCAGCCGTTCTCCCGCCGGGATTGGTTCGTCTTCCACCGGCACCGCCGCCTTCTCTACCTCGGTCATCGCCCGCGGCAGCTGCAGCCGCACCGTCGTCCCCTGCCCCGGCGCGCTCTCCAGCGCCACCCGGCCGCCCGACTGGCGCACAAAGCCATACACCATCGACAGCCCCAGGCCGCTGCCGCTGCCGGTGGCTTTAGTGGTAAAGAAGGGTTCAAACACCCGGGCTTTCACCGCCTGCGACATGCCGCAGCCGTGATCGATCACCTCCAGAGCCACCATATCCTGCCGCTGGCCGCTGCTGCGGGTGACCCGCTGATTCCAGGTACGAATTTTAATGACGCCCGCGCGCCCGGCCATGGCGTCGCGGGCGTTCATCACCAGGTTAATCAGGGCGTTTTCCAGCTGGCCGACGTCTATCCATGCCGGCCACGCCGGCGACTGCGCCTCAATCTCCAGGCTCAAGGTCGCCGGCAGGGAGTGACGCATTAGCTCGCTGAGGTTCTCCAGCAACGGCGCCATCGCCACCGCCTGGGGATGCAGAGCCTGCTTGCGAGAAAAGGCCAGCAGCCGCTGGGTCAGAAGCGCCCCGCGTTCCGCCGCCTTCAGCGCCCTGGTGAGGCGTGGCGCATCCTGCGCATTCGGCTCCACCAGCTCAAGGCTGCCGATGATCACCGCGAGCAGGTTGTTAAAATCATGCGCCAGGCCTCCGGTCAGTTGGCCGACGGCCTTCATCTTCTGGCTGTGCAACAGCGCCTCCTCCAGCTCCTGACGCTTAATCCTATCGATCTCCATCTGGGTGGTCTTCTCTTTCAGCAGCCGGGTGGTGTGCTCCAGCGACGCCGTATTGCGCGCGAAAACGTTAAAGGCGCGCGCCAGTTCGCCCAGCTCGTCGCGCCGCTGCAGGGCCGGCACCGAGACGTTCGGCTCTCCCTGAGCCAGCCGCGACATCGCCCGCGAGATAGCGGTCAGGTTAGAGCCCAGGTTACGGTAGATGTACCACCCGGCGCAGCCGGTGATCGCCAGCGCCAGCAGCGCGGAAAGCAGAATAAACATGCTGATGGAGCGCAGCTCCCGATGGCTCTGCGCCGCCCGCTGTTCGGAGGCTTCCGCCACCCGGGTCACGTACTGATTGATGTCGTCGTTAAGCAGCGCGACCAGCGCTTTGATGTGGTACATGTACCAGCTGATCGTCAGGTCGCTCTCCTCCAGCTGGGCCGACAGCGGGGCCAGCTTCGCCAGCTCCCGGGTGACGTCGGGGAGAACAAACGCCAGCGCGGGATCGGCGCTTTGAGCCGGCAGGTCGCCGCGCAGCTGGTCGAGCTGCAGAACGATCGACCGCGGCGTGACGGTATGGATCGCGGCGGCGATCAGCCGGTCCATCTCGGCCAGCCGACGAGGATCGATCGCCCGGTCCCCGCCGCGATCGTTAAGATCGGCGAGATGGCGCAGGTTGCTCTGATTCTGGTAAAGCGAACTCAGCAGCGCATTGCGCTGCAGATGACGACGCTGGCCGCGCTCCAGCATCTCCGCCACGCTCCGCTGCAGCGCGTTGCTGCGGCGAATAATACTGGCCACCAGCGCCTCCTCCTGCTGCGCCAGCGGAGCCGCTGCCAGCTGAGCCAGCGAGTGCTTCAGCGCCTGCTGCGTCGCCAGCAGCCGTTCCGCTTCGCTTTTGTACTCCAGCGCGCCCACCACCTGCGACAGGCGCACCGCGGCCGTGGCGACATTCGCCGTGTCCCGCGCCAGATCCATACTGCCGCGCATATCGTTGAGGGTCTGGCGCTGCACCTGCTCCTGCAGCTGGCTGGCGTGGTGAAAGCCGAACACCGCCACGCCGCTCACCAGCAGGGTGACGACCACCATCAGCAGATTAAAGGAGAGCAGGCGGCCACGGGCGCTGGTGAAAAACGGGTGTCGGCGAGCGGTCATAGCAACTCCGGTGAAGGAACGGTCGGCATATAGGCGTGACGGTGCAGAAAATGACGCCGCGTAACTGTGATCGCGGTTAACTATTTATCACTATGACAAATATGAATGGATTCTGACATCCTGCATTTATTTTCCGGTGGTGGACTGCTGCTATTGTTCTCGCAGACAGGAGCGCCGTGATGACCGCCACCCCGGTACTGGAAATGCGCCATATCGCCAAAGCTTTTGGCAAATTCTACGCGCTAAAGGGCGTCGACCTGACGGTCTGGCCCGGCGAGATCCACGCCCTGATGGGGGAGAACGGCGCCGGAAAAAGCACGCTGATGAAGATCCTCGCCGGCGCCTATACCGCCACCAGCGGCGAGATCCTGATCGACGGAAAACCGCAAACGATCCGCGGCCCCAAGGACGCGCTGGCCGCCGGGATCACGTTGATCTACCAGGAGATGCAGCTGGCGCCGAACCTGACCGTCGCGGAAAACATTTTCCTCGGCAGCGAGCTGGCACGTGGTGGCCTGGTGCAGCGCAAAGCCATGCTCAGCCAGGCGCAGGCGGTGATCGACCGTCTCGGCGCCCAGTTCAGGGCCAGCGACCGGGTGATGACCCTGACCATCGCCGAGCAGCAGCAAGTGGAGATCGCCCGCGCCCTGCACCGTCAAAGCCGCATTCTGGTGATGGATGAACCCACCGCCGCCCTCTCCTCGCGGGAAACCCAGCGCCTGTTCGACCTCATCCTGCGCCTGCGCGATGAGGGGATGGCGATTATCTATATCAGCCACCGCATGGCGGAAGTGTAT
This sequence comes from Klebsiella sp. Q2, assembly GCF_009900705.1. Lineage (NCBI taxonomy): Bacteria > Pseudomonadati > Pseudomonadota > Gammaproteobacteria > Enterobacterales > Enterobacteriaceae > Klebsiella > Klebsiella sp. Q2. The sequence goes on from NZ_JAAABE010000007.1 coordinate 219,609, forward strand.
GAGCTCTCCGACCGGGTCAGCGTCCTGCGCGACGGGCAGTATGTCGGCAGCCTGGTGCGCGACAAGCTCAACGCACCGGAGCTGGTGCGCATGATGGTCGGCCGTCCGCTCAGCGATCTGTTCAATAAAGAGCGCGATATTCCCCGCGGCCAGCCGCGCCTGCGGGTCGAGGATCTGACCGATGGCGGTAAGGTTAAGCCCAGCAGCCTGGTGGTGCATGCCGGCGAAATCGTCGGCCTCGCCGGGCTGGTCGGCGCCGGACGCTCCGAACTGGCGCAGCTGATCTTTGGCGTGCGCAAAGCCACCGGCGGGGTGATCGAGATCGACGGCGAGCCGGTGGTGATCCACTCGCCGCGCGAAGCCATCGACCATGGCATCGGCTTTCTGACCGAAAACCGCAAAGAGCAGGGCCTGTTTCTCGAACTGGCGGCCCAGGAAAACATCACCATGGCGACGCTGGAGCGCGACGCGACCTGGGGAATGCTCAACCGCCGGAAGGCGCAAACCATCTCCGATGATGCCATCCAGCTGCTGAACATCCGCGTACCGCACGCCCAGGTGCGCGCCGGCGGACTGTCCGGCGGCAACCAGCAGAAGCTGTTAATTTCGCGCTGGGTGGCGATTGGCCCACGCATTCTGATCCTCGATGAACCCACCCGCGGCGTCGACGTCGGCGCAAAAAGCGAGATTTACCGCATCATGAACGACATGGCGCGCCAGGGCGTCGCCATTCTGATGATCTCCAGCGAACTGCCTGAAGTGGTGGGCATGAGCGACCGGGTCTATGTGATGCGCGAAGGGACTATCGCCGGCGAGCTGCAGTCCGGCGATATCAGCCAGGAACAGATCATGACGCTGGCCACCGGCGTGAACGATTCTCACCTTAAGGCAGGGCAACTATGAGCATACCGAAAGAGACCTCCGCGCCGGTCGCGACATCCGCTTCGGCGAAAAAAATGCTGATGGGCGACCTGATGCAGACCGTCGGCATTCTGCCGATCCTCATCCTGATCGTCGCCGTCTTCGGCTTTATCGCCCCCAACTTCTTCACGGAAAGCAATCTGCTGAATATCACCCGCCAGGCCTCGATCAACATTGTGCTGGCGGCGGGAATGACCTTCATCATCCTCACCGGCGGCATTGACCTCTCCGTCGGCTCCATTCTCGGCACCACCGCGGTGGCGGCAATGGTGGTCTCGCTGATCCCGGAGCTGGCGTTGCTGTCGATTCCGGCGGCGCTGATGCTCGGCCTGCTGCTCGGCCTGTTCAACGGCGCGCTGGTGGCCTTCGCCGGGCTACCGCCGTTTATTGTCACTCTCGGCACCTATACGGCGCTGCGCGGCGCCGCCTATCTGCTGGCCGACGGCACCACGGTGATCAACTCCGATATCAGCTTCGAGTGGATCGGCAATGACTACCTCGGCCCGGTGCCGTGGCTGGTGGTCATCGCCCTGGCGGTTATCGCGGTGTGCTGGTTTATCCTGCGCCGAACCACCCTTGGGGTGCATATCTACGCGGTGGGCGGCAACATGCAGGCGGCGCGGCTGACCGGCATTAAAGTCTGGCTGGTGCTGTTGTTTGTCTATGGCATGAGCGGCCTGCTCTCCGGCCTTGGCGGAGTGATGAGCGCCTCCCGGCTGTACAGCGCCAACGGTAACCTCGGGGTAGGCTACGAGCTGGACGCCATCGCCGCGGTCATTCTTGGCGGCACCAGCTTCGTCGGCGGGATCGGCACCATCACCGGTACGCTGGTGGGGGCGCTGATTATCGCCACCCTCAATAACGGTATGACCCTGATGGGGGTCTCCTACTTCTGGCAACTGGTGATCAAAGGGGCGGTGATCATCATTGCGGTGCTGATCGACAAATACCGTACCCGACAACATCAAAGTGCATAACAACACCATCTTACCTGCGAGGAAAAGCGAATGCGTTTAAAACCGATAGTCACCGCGCTGTGTGCTGGCGCGCTGCTGGCCGCCTCCCCTTTTGCGTCGGCCAAAGAGCTGAAAGCGATTGGCGTGACGGTGGGCGACCTTGCCAACCCGTTCTTTGTGCAGATCACCAAGGGCGCGGAGCTGGAGGCCCGCAAGCTGGCGGGGGATAACGTCAAAGTGACGCTGGTCTCCAGCGGCTACGATCTGGGCCAGCAGGTGGCGCAGATCGATAACTTTATCGCCGCCAAAGTCGATATGATTATCCTCAACGCCGCCGATTCGAAAGGCATTGGCCCGGCGGTGAAACGGGCCAAAGAGGCCGGGATCGTGGTGGTGGCGGTTGACGTTGCCGCCGAAGGGGCCGACGCCACCATCACCTCCGATAACACCCAGGCGGGCGAGCTGGCCTGTAAATACATTAGCGATCGTCTGAACAACAAAGGCAACGTGGTGATCATCAACGGGCCGCCGGTCTCCGCCGTACAAAACCGCGTCGAAGGCTGCGAAACGGAGTTCAAAAAACACCCGGATATAAAAATTCTGTCCTCCAACCAGAACGCCAAAGGCAGCCGGGAAGGCGGACTGGAGGTGATGACCTCCCTGCTGGCGGCCAATCCGAAGATTGACGGCGTGTTCGCGATCAACGATCCGACAGCGATTGGCGCCGATCTGGCAGCGAAACAGGCGCAGCGCAGCGAGTTCTTCATCGTCGGCGTCGACGGCAGCCCGGACGGCGAAGAGGCACTGAAGCGTAAGAACTCCTTGTTTGTCGCAACGCCGGCGCAGGATCCCCAGGTGATGGCGGCGAAGGCGGTGGAAATTGGCTACAACATCCTGCAGGGCAAACCGGCCCCAACCGCGCCGGTGCTGATCCCGGTGACCATGATCGACAAAAACAACGTCAGCTCTTACAAAGGCTGGACCGTGAAATAAGCGCAACCGGGCGCACGATCGTTCCGCCGATTGTGCGCTACGCTTAACAAGTATGACGGCGCGGAGTAGCGATCATGGAACGTAAAGGCATTATTGCCGCAGGCAACATGCTGGTCGATCATGTCCACCAGATCAGACAGTGGCCGGAGCGCGGCTGGCTGGTGGAGATTATGCATAGCGAACGCGCCACCGGCGGCGCGCCGCTGAACGTCCTGCTGACCCTGGCCAAAATGCACGCCGGCCTGCCGCTGCAGGCGGTCGGCCTGATTGGCGAGGATAACGATGGCGACTACATTACCGCCATGCTCGATCAGTACCATATCAATCGCCAGCTCGTGCAGCGCACCAGCTCTGCCCCCACCTCGATGACTCAGGTGATGACCGACGCTGACGGTCAGCGTACCTTTTTTCACTCCCCCGGCGCCAACCGCCTGCTTGACCTTCCGGCCTTTGAGCCGCTGGATGCGCCGCTGAAAATTTTCCATCTCGGCTATCTGCTGCTGCTTGAGAGTCTCGATCGCCCCGACGAAGTGTACGGCACCCGCAGCGCACGACTGCTGGCGCAGATGCGCGAGCGAGGCTATGAGGTTTCCCTCGATCTGGTGTCGCGCAAGGGCGACCCGCGCTACCGCCCGCTGGTCCTGCCGGCGCTGGCGCATCTTGACTACCTGACCATCAATGAACTGGAAGCCAGCGAGTTTAGCGGGCTGGAGATTCGGCTACCCAACGGCGAGCCGCACGTCGCCAATATCGCCAGCGCCGCCAGCGCATTGCTTGACGCCGGCGTGCGCCAACGGGTGGTGATCCACTGCCCGGAGGGGGCATGGGGCGTCTCACGTACCGAAGCCGGGCGCTGGGTGCCGTCATGGCGGCTGCCGCCGGAGGAGATTGTCGGCAGCGTCGGCGCCGGGGATGCCTTCTGCGCCGGCCTGCTGTACGGCAGCCACGAACGCTGGCCGTTAACCGACAGTCTGCAGCTGGCCCACGCCTGCGCCCGCGCCAGCCTGCAGGCTGCCAATGCGATCGACGGCGCCAAAACGCTCACTGAGCTACAGACGTTTATTCAGTTGCAAAATAATTAGAAGGGTTGACTCCCCCAGCAATGGCCAGGCCGGTTAGACAGCTTCCCGCCCTATGCCGCCTTCTCGCTGTGGGTCACGTCGGCGGAAAAGACATAGCCCAGGCCGCGCAGCGTTTTAATCAGCGTCGGCTGATGCGGGTTCAGCTCGATTTTGCGCCGCAGGCGCATGATCAGCACATCGATGGTGCGGTCGAACACCTCGGTGCTTTCGGTATGGGTCAGCGCCAGCAACTGTTCGCGGTTCAGTACCCGGCGGGCGTTCTGCGCCAGCGCCAGCAGCAAACCGTATTCTCCCTGGGTCAGCGGGATCGCCTGCTGCTGCGGGTTATACAGCTCACAGCGGGTGGTATCCAGCCGCCAGCCGTTGAACGTCAGGCCGGCGGCGACGCCCGGCGCCTCGCTGGCCAGCGCCCCGCTGCGCCGCAGCACCGCCTTCACCCGGGCGACCACCACCCGCGAACTGAACGGTTTGGCGATGTAATCATCGGCGCCCATCTCCAGGCCCACCACCACATCGGACTCACTGCCCAGGCCGGAGAGCATCACCACCGGCAGCTCCGGCCGGGTGCGCTGCAGCTGCTGAAGCACCTGCAGGCCATTGGTATCCGGCAGGATCATATCCAGCAAAACCAGCGCGATGTCCGCCCGCTGCGCCACCGTCGCCAGCGCGTCGCCGCCGGTCTGGCAGACCAGCACCTCAAACGCGTGCGCGCCGAGCACATCTCTGAGCAGCTCGCCCATCGCTATGTCGTCATCGACCACTAAAATGACCGGTTTCATCTTTGCCTCTGCCCGCGGGGAGTTAGTGTCAGTCTGATCGATTCTGCAAGGCTGCGCCGACAAATTCCTCTCCCGGTGACATTTTTTCAAGCGCCGTCACATCTCCAGGGTATCGACACGTCAAATCTGTCGACAGGCTGTTTTTCGTCAGCATTTCGCCCAAAAAAGCCGCGTATCATCAAGGAATACCCACAATGAAAATATGGCATAGAAGATGCATAGTGACGGCGCGATAGCGCAAACGCGCCCATTGAATAACTGGAGCAAGACCGATGAAAAAAGTCGTCACGGTTTGCCCGTATTGCGCATCAGGTTGCAAAATCAATCTGGTGGTCGATAACGGCAAAATCGTTCGGGCTGAAGCGGCGCAGGGGAAAACCAACCAGGGAACCCTGTGCCTGAAAGGCTATTATGGCTGGGACTTTATTAACGATACCCAGATCCTGACGCCGCGCCTGAAAACCCCCATGATCCGTCGTCAACGCGGCGGCAAGCTGGAAGCTGTCTCCTGGGATGAGGCGCTGGATTACGTCGCCACTCGCCTCAGCGCCATTAAAGCCAAATATGGCCCGGATGCGATCCAAACCACCGGCTCCTCCCGCGGCACCGGTAATGAAACCAACTATGTGATGCAAAAATTCGCGCGCGCCGTTATTGGTACCAATAACGTCGACTGCTGCGCTCGCGTCTGACACGGCCCTTCGGTTGCAGGTCTGCACCAGTCGGTCGGTAACGGCGCCATGAGTAATGCCATCACAGAGATTGATAACACCGATCTGGTGTTTATCTTCGGCTACAACCCGGCGGATTCCCACCCTATCGTGGCGAATCACGTCATTAACGCTAAACGCAACGGGGCGAAAATTATCGTCTGCGACCCGCGCAAAATTGAAACCGCGCGCATCGCCGATATGCACATTGCGCTGAAGAACGGCTCGAATATCGCGCTGCTCAACGCGATTGGCCACGTGATTATTGAAGAGGATCTGTACGATAAATCCTTCGTCGCCAGCCGTTCCGAAGGCTTCGAGGAGTATCGCAAAATCGTTGAAGGCTACACGCCGGAGTCGGTGGAGGAGATCACCGGGGTCAGCGCCCAGGAGATCCGCGCCTGCGCCCGGATGTACGCCAGCGCCAAATCCGCCGCCATTCTGTGGGGCATGGGCGTTACCCAGTTCTACCAGGGCGTGGAGACCGTGCGTTCCCTGACCAGCCTGGCGATCCTCACCGGCAACCTCGGCAAACCGAGCGTCGGCGTCAACCCGGTGCGTGGCCAGAACAACGTCCAGGGCGCCTGCGATATGGGTGCGCTGCCGGATACCTATCCAGGCTACCAGTACGTTAAGTTCCCGGAAAACCGCGAGAAGTTCGCCAAAGCCTGGGGCGTCGACAGCCTGCCGGCGCATACCGGCTATCGCATCAGCGAGCTGCCGCACCGCGCGGCGCACGGTGAAGTGCGGGCGGCGTACATTATGGGTGAAGATCCGCTGCAGACCGATGCTGAACTGTCAGCGGTGCGCAAAGCGTTCGACGATCTGGAACTGGTGATCGTCCAGGACATTTTCATGACCAAAACCGCCTCCGCGGCCGACGTCATCCTGCCGTCCACGTCGTGGGGCGAGCACGAAGGCGTGTACACCGCAGCGGACCGCGGCTTCCAGCGCTTCTTTAAAGCCGTGGAGCCGAAGTGGGATCTGAAAACCGACTGGCAGATCATCAGCGAAATCGCTACCCGGATGGGTTATCCGATGCACTACAACAACACCCAGGAGATCTGGGACGAGTTGCGGCATTTGTGCCCGGACTTCTACGGCGCCACCTACGAGAAAATGGGTGAGCTCGGCTATGTGATGTGGCCGTGCCGCGATGAGTCCGACGCCGATCAGGGGACGTCGTATCTGTTTAAAGAGAAGTTCGATACCCCGAACGGGCTGGCGCAGTTCTTCACCTGCGACTGGGTCGCGCCGATCGATAAGCTCACCGACGAGTACCCGATGGTGCTGTCGACGGTGCGCGAAGTCGGCCACTACTCGTGCCGTTCAATGACCGGTAACTGCGCGGCGCTGGCGGCGCTGGCGGATGAGCCTGGCTATGCGCAAATCAACACCGCCGACGCCCAACGGTTAGGCATTGAGGATGAAGCGCTGGTGTGGGTGAATTCGCGCAAGGGTCGGATCATCACCCGCGCGCAGGTCAGCGACCGGCCGAATAAAGGCGCGGTGTATATGACCTACCAGTGGTGGATTGGCGCCTGTAACGAGCTGGTGTCGGAGAACCTGAGCCCAATAACCAAAACGCCGGAGTACAAGTACTGCGCGGTCAACGTTGAGCGGATTGCCGATCAGCGCGCGGCGGAACAGTACGTGATCGACGAGTACAACAAGCTGAAATCCCGCCTGCGCGAAAGCGCGATGGGTTAAGGTTCGACGGCCATACCCGATATCCGGGAACCCTCCCCGGTGGCGCTTACGCTTACCGGGGCTACCAACCGAATACCGAACCGTAGCCCGGATAAGGCGCTACGCGCCGCTATCCGGGTATTCACCCCGCTAATTCCCGCCATTTTCTTCTTTTTCGCCTCCCTTTATACTGCGCGCTATGTTCCTTGCTGATAATAAATACAAATGAAATACCTCTTTTTATTTTTACTGGTTTTCACCAGCGGCGCAGCGGTGGCCACCGAACCCGGCAGTCAGTATCAACAGCAGGCGGAAGCCGGCGATCGTCGCGCGCAATATTACCTTGCGGATACCTGGGTCAGCTCCGGCGATTATCAGAAAGCCGAATTCTGGGCCCAGAAAGCAGCGGCGCAAGGCGATGGCGACGCGCTGGCCCTGCTGGCGCAGCTCAAAATTCGCAATCCGCAGCAGGCGGACTATCCGCAGGCCCGCCAGCTGGCGGAAAAAGCCGTTAAGGCCGGCAGTAAATCCGGGGAAATCGTCCTCGCGCGGGTGCTGGTGAACCGTCAGGCCGGTCCCACCGACGTGGCGCACGCCATCACGCTCCTGCAGGATGCCGCCCAGGACAGCGAAAGCGATGCGGCGGTAGACGCCCAGATGCTGCTCGGGCTGATCTACGCCAGCGGTGTGCACGGCCCGGAAGATGATGTGAAAGCGAGCGAATACTTCAAAGGCAGCTCAGCGCTCTCGCGGACCGGCTATGCCGAATACTGGGCCGGGATGATGTTCCAGCAGGGGGAGAAAGGCTTTATCGAACCGAATAAGCAGAAGGCGCTGCACTGGCTGAACGTTAGCTGTCTTGAGGGATTTGATACCGGCTGCGAAGAGTTTGACAGGATCAGTAAAGGATAAGAAAAAGCCCGGCACTCGCGCCGGGCTTTGTGTTTTATTGGGCGGTTTTATCAAACTTGCCCAGCACTTCGCGTTCATACGCCAGCGCTTTTTTACGGTCGAACTTATGCTCCCACTTGGCGATAACCAGCACCGCCAGCGCATTGCCCACCACGTTCAGCGCGGTACGCGCCATGTCGAGGATACGGTCAACGCCGGCGATAAAGGCGAGACCTTCCAGCGGGATCCCGACGCTGCCCAGGGTGGCCAGCAGCACGACAAAGGAGACGCCCGGCACGCCAGCGATCCCCTTCGAGGTCACCATCAGGGTCAGCACCAGGGTGATCTCCTGCCAGATGGAGAGGTCGATGCCGTAGAGCTGGGCGATAAAGATCGCCGCAATGCTCTGATACAGCGTTGAGCCATCGAGGTTAAAGGAGTAGCCGGTCGGCACCACGAAGCTGGTGATCGACGCCGGCGCGCCATAGGCTTCCATTTTCTCGATAATTCGCGGCAGCACACTCTCGGAGCTGGCGGTGGAGTAAGCCAGAATCAGCTCATCTTTTAGGATGCGGATCAGGATCCAGATGCTCAGGCCGCACAGGCGGGCGACAATCCCCAGCACCACCAGCGCGAAAAACAGGATCGCGAAGTAAACCAGCAGCACCAGCTTGGCCAACGGCCACAGCGAGGCGAACCCGAAGGTGGCGACGGTCACTGAAATCAGGGCGAACACCCCGATCGGCGCATAGCGCATCACCATATGGGTGACTTTGAACATGGTTTCGGAGATGGAGCGGAAGACCGTCACCAGCGGTTCACGGTGCGTCGCCGGCAGCGAGGAGAGCCCCAGACCAAACAGCACCGAGAAGAAAATAATCGGCAGCATATCGCCTTTCGCCATCGACGCCACGATGTTGGTTGGCACCAGCGACAGGATGGTGCCCATCAGGCCATGCGCATGGCTCTGCACCTCAGCGGTGGTATTCTGGTATTTCGAAATATCAACCGCCGCCAGCTGCGACATATCAATGCCCGTTCCCGGCTGAAAGACGTTGGCCAGGGTGATACCCAGCACGATCGCCACCGTGGTGATCACTTCGAAATAGATAATCGTTTTGGCGCCGATCCGGCCTAACTGTTTGGCATCGCCCACGCCGGCAATCCCGACCACCAAGGTCGAAATAACAATCGGGACCACGATCATTTTAATCAGATGGATAAAGATATCGCCCGCCGGTGTCAGCAAATTGCTAATCAACCAATCGCGACTTTCGGCGTGGTAATGCAGATAACTGCCCAGAAGGATACCCAGCACCAGGGCTAGCAAAATTTGCCAGGCCAGACTGACTTTTTTTGTTTTCTTCACTACTGACTTCCTCAATGAAAGGCACCATTCCTTTTCGTCATGGTACCCACTGCAGGGGGTATGAATTGTGTTGCGTTGCTTTGTGGGGTTATTTAACGCGCAATATCAGTATCATTTGCACGGCATGCTGCGCAAGCCTTTAAGAACAGGGCTTTCCTCTGCTTTTCTGCATAAAGCAGCGAATTTCCCCCAGTTACCTTGCATAAGTATTTGTAATAAAAAATATTTCACACCATCCATTTCTATAAATTCATTTGCGTAATTATTTCACTTCAAAGTTTCATTTGACGAAATTTCACTCAGTTGAATCATTGCGTGATCTGCCCCCCAATTAACAAACAAAGCTGTCAAAACCCCTACTCTTAACGTTTGTTTGACATATATTTAACAAGTTCAAAGGAGAAAAAAAGCCATGAGCCAAATACACAAACACCCTATTCCCGCTAACATTGCGGAACGTTGCCTGATTAACCCGGATCAGTACAAGGCGCAGTATCAACAATCCATAACCGACCCTGATACATTCTGGGGCGAGCAGGGGAAAATCCTTGACTGGATGCGCCCCTACACCCGCGTGAAGAATACCTCCTTCGCACCAGGTAACATTTCCATCAAATGGTATGAAGACGGCACCCTGAACCTCGCCGCCAACTGCCTCGACCGCCACCTCGCCGAGTGCGGCGATCAAACCGCCATCATCTGGGAAGGCGACGACGCCAGCCAGAGCAAGCACATCACCTACCGTGAACTGCATGCGGACGTGTGCCGCTTCGCCAATGTGCTGCTCGGCCTCGGGATTAAAAAAGGCGACGTGGTCGCCATCTATATGCCGATGGTGCCGGAAGCCGCGGTGGCGATGCTGGCCTGCGCCCGCATCGGCGCCATCCACTCGGTGATTTTCGGTGGCTTCTCGCCGGAGGCAGTGGCCGGACGCATTATCGACTCCAGCTCGCGCCTGGTGATCACCGCGGATGAAGGGCTGCGCGCCGGTCGCGCCATCCCGCTGAAGAAAAACGTCGATGACGCGCTGAAAAACCCGAACGTAAACAGCATTGAACACGTCGTGGTCCTGAAACGTACCGGCGGTAAAATCGACTGGCAGGAAGGCCGCGATCTGTGGTGGAGCGATCTGATGGCGAACGCCAGCGCCGAACACCGCCCCGTCGAGATGAACGCCGAAGATCCGCTGTTCATCCTCTATACCTCTGGCTCCACCGGTAAACCGAAAGGGGTGTTGCACACCACCGGCGGCTATCTGGTCTACGCGGCCACCACCTTTAAATACGTTTTCGATTACCACCCGGGCGATATTTACTGGTGCACCGCCGATGTCGGCTGGGTCACCGGCCACAGCTATCTGCTGTACGGCCCGCTGGCCTGCGGCGCCACCACTCTGATGTTCGAAGGGGTGCCGAACTGGCCAACCCCGGCGCGTATGTGCCAGGTCGTCGATAAGCATAAGGTCAGCATTCTGTATACCGCTCCGACGGCGATCCGTGCCCTGATGGCGGAAGGCGACAAGGCTATCGAAGGCACAGACCGCTCCTCGCTGCGCATTCTCGGCTCGGTCGGCGAACCCATTAACCCGGAAGCCTGGGAGTGGTACTGGAAGAAGATCGGTAACGAGAAGTGCCCGGTGATGGACACCTGGTGGCAGACCGAAACCGGCGGCTTTATGATCACCCCGCTGCCGGGGGCGATTGAGCTGAAGGCTGGCTCCGCTACCCGCCCGTTCTTCGGCGTTCAGCCGGTGCTGGTGGATAACGAAGGGCTGCCGCTGGATGGCGCCACCGAGGGCAATCTTGCCATCGCCGACTCCTGGCCCGGCCAGGCGCGTACCCTGTTCGGGGATCATGAGCGCTTTGAGCAAACCTACTTCTCCACCTTCAAAAATATGTACTTTAGCGGCGACGGCGCGCGCCGAGATGAAGATGGCTATTACTGGATCACCGGCCGCGTGGATGACGTACTGAACGTCTCCGGCCACCGTCTGGGTACTGCCGAGATCGAATCGGCGCTGGTGTCGCACCCGAAAATCGCCGAAGCGGCAGTGGTCGGTATTCCGCACAACATCAAGGGCCAGGCTATCTACGCCTACGTGACGCTCAATCACGGTGAAGAACCGACGCCGGAGCTGTATGCGGAAGTACGTAACTGGGTGCGTAAAGAGATTGGCCCGCTGGCGACGCCGGATGTTCTGCACTGGACCGATTCGTTGCCAAAAACCCGCTCGGGCAAAATCATGCGCCGCATTCTGCGCAAGATCGCCGCGGGCGACACCAGCAACCTCGGCGATACCTCGACTCTCGCCGATCCTGGCGTAGTGGAAAAACTGCTCGAAGAGAAGCAGGCCATTACCATGCCTTCTTAAGTAAGGACCGATTCCCTACACCCTCTCCCCCACCGGGGAGAGGATAAAAATAAGTCCCTCCCCCAGGATTTCACTCGCAGGAACGCCGTCAGCGAACCGTATCCCGGCCTTTAACGCCGGAGGGGCTGCTGTCGCCAGCGTCCGCTGCGTGGATGACGAAAGGGAGACCTCTGGAGACGCTAAGATGAATGAACAACTTTGTCAGCGGATAGAAAATAGTGCGCATTTCAGGGAGCTGGTAGCATCACGGCAACGGTTTGCCGCCATTCTGTCAGTGATTATGTTAGTGATCTATGTGGGCTTTATTCTGCTTATCGCCTTCGCGCCAGGCTGGCTCGGCACGCCGCTGCACGCCGGGACCAGCGTCACCCGCGGGATCCCGCTGGGCATCGGGGTGATCGTCATTTCGTTTGTTCTCACCGGTATTTATGTCTGGCGGGCCAACGGTGAATTTGACCGTTTGACCAAGAGCGTTCTCAACGAGGTAAAAGCATGATCAAGAGAGTCCTGACGGCGCTCGCCGCCACGCTGCTGCCCCTCGGCGTTCAGGCCGCAGACGCCATTACCGGCGCGGTACAGCGCCAGCCGACCAACTGGCAAGCGATTGTCATGTTCCTGATTTTCGTCGCCCTGACCCTGTACATCACTTACTGGGCGTCAAAACGGGTGCGTTCGCGCAGCGATTACTACACCGCCGGCGGCAATATCACCGGTTTCCAGAACGGGCTGGCGATTGCCGGCGACTTTATGTCGGCAGCGTCGTTCCTTGGTATCTCCGCGCTGGTGTATACCTCCGGTTACGACGGTCTGATCTACTCGCTGGGCTTCCTTGTCGGCTGGCCGATTATCCTGTTTCTGATTGCCGAACGTCTGCGCAACCTTGGCCGCTACACCTTTGCCGACGTGGCGTCCTATCGTCTCAAACAGGGACCGATCCGCACCCTCTCCGCCTGCGGCTCGCTGGTGGTGGTGGCCCTCTATCTGATCGCCCAAATGGTTGGCGCCGGCAAGCTGATCCAGCTGCTGTTCGGCCTTAACTATCACGTTGCGGTGGTGCTGGTGGGCGTCCTGATGGTGCTCTATGTCCTGTTCGGCGGCATGCTGGCGACCACCTGGGTGCAGATTATCAAAGCGGTTCTGCTGCTGTTCGGCGCCAGCTTTATGGCCTTTATGGTGATGAAGCACGTCGGCTTCAGCTTCAATAATCTGTTTACCGAAGCGATGGCCGTCCACCCGAAAGGCGCGGCGATTATGAGCCCAGGTGGGCTGGTGAAAGATCCGATATCCGCGCTCTCCCTTGGCCTCGGTCTGATGTTTGGTACCGCCGGCCTGCCGCATATCCTGATGCGTTTCTTTACCGTGAGCGACGCCAAAGAAGCGCGTAAAAGCGTGTTCTACGCCACCGGTTTTATGGGCTACTTCTATATTCTGACCTTTATCATCGGCTTCGGCGCCATCATGCTGGTCGGCGCGAACCCAGTGTTCAAAGACGCGGCCGGGCAGCTTATCGGCGGCAATAATATGGCGGCGGTGCATCTGGCGGATGCGGTGGGCGGCAACCTGTTCCTCGGCTTTATCTCCGCGGTCGCCTTCGCCACTATTCTGGCGGTGGTCGCTGGCTTGACGCTGGCGGGCGCCTCGGCGGTGTCGCACGACCTGTACGCCAACGTCTTCCGTAAAGGGGCGACCGAGCGTCAGGAGCTGAAGGTCTCCAAGATCACCGTGCTGATCCTTGGGGTGGTGGCCATTCTGCTGGGTATTCTGTTTGAAAATCAGAATATTGCTTTCATGGTCGGCCTGGCCTTCTCCATCGCCGCCAGCTGTAACTTCCCGATTATCCTGCTGTCGATGTACTGGTCGAAGCTGACCACCCGCGGGGCGATGATCGGCGGCTGGCTGGGTCTGCTGACGGCGGTGATTCTGATGATCCTCGGCCCGACCATTTGGGTGCAGATCCTCGGTCATGAGAAAGCGCTGTTCCCGTATGAATACCCAGCGCTGTTCTCCATCGCGATCGCCTTTATCGGCATCTGGCTCTTCTCCGCGACCGATAACTCACCGGAAGGGATGCGCGAGCGCGAGCAGTTCCGCGCCCAGTTTATCCGTTCACAAACCGGCATCGGTATCGAACGCGGCCAGGCGCATTAAGCTTCTCCCCCTTCCCCGGCATCGTCCGGGGAAGGGGCTTATTCTGCCCCCGTCAGTTGTAGGTGAAGGTGATCACCCCTGCTGCGTTTGCTGAACCTGCTGTCACTATATTTCCCGTCTTATAATAGTTTGTGGAAAAAGCGAGCGACTGCTGAGCGGCTGCCCCGCCAGGACTGTCGGGATGGGTGAAATAGCTATAGCTGGCATCTGCGCCGTCGTTCGTTACCGTCGTACGGCTCGAGGTATAGAGGCTGATGTCGGTATTCAGCGGCAGCGCTTCGCCATCCAGATTCAACTGGACCCCCACCCCGGTGGCAACATTCTCTTCTGCCGTTAAGGCCATTACGGTGTTATCAGGATTATTCCCACTCGCTTCCGCCGCCACCACCCGCATCGAAACATTGGTTCCCGGCTCGCAAAAGAGATTCATGGACTGCCGCGCTGATCCTACCTTCGTCGCGCTATTAAACTCGCCGGTATTGATGCTGCCCATGGCAAAACTAAGATTATTGCTACTGACATCGCACCCCATCGGGATCATCTGGATGCTGGTGGTTCCGCTGATATGCAGTTGGGAAATCGCTACCGAGCCTGACTTATCCTTTGCCGATACCGTCGCCACCGGGTCGTTAAAGGATAATGTACTATTGCTGGCAATCGCGCCGCCAGTCGCTACCAGCTGCAGCTGATACGCCGGGGTGTAATGTGTGGAAGCGAAGTAATCTAAAAAGCCATTAGGCTCACCGAGTTTAAAGTTGGCATCGCCGATATAATGCACCTGCGAGTCGGGAGTGAAATCATTTGTATCGTTCTCATATTCACCACTGATATTAAGCCACACTTTAACGCGTATCCCGATCCCCTGCACCGAGGTGGTATAGATGTTATCGCCGACCAACGCCCCGGCATTGCTCGAAGACCAGGCAAACACCGCGTAAATTTGCCCCTGGCAATTGAGCATAAACGTTTGCGCGTGATTCATTTTCCCGGAATCGTACAGCACCGTACCCGCGGTATAATTTCCGGCGTTGATCAGTATTTTTTCCGGCAGGTTAGTCATCGAGATATCGCCATAATTTTTCCCCTCACATAACGCCCAGCTGTAGGAGGGGATCAGCACCACAATGAAAAATAAAATAAGCTTTTTCATAAACTTCCCTGTCGAAATCATTATTTATAAGCCACATCAAACGTGGCGGTAAAACCGACAATGCCGGGACTCACCTGGCCATAAGGTGAGTACATCCGTGCCGCCATGGTGAACGTGTGGATGTCCGCTTCGCTATCAAAGGTGAAGAGATACTGGTTATCGGGGCCCAGCGGCTGCTGGTCGGCCATGCTGAGCAGTTGCAAACCAACGCCGGTGGCCCCGCTATTGCCTGTCATATAGTTTTTATAGATCGAAGTATGGGTTTCATCGAAACCAGCCCCACTGAATGTGATCGTCACTGCCGACGCATAGGCGGAACAGTTGGAAAAGAGCAGCTTAACCGGCACGCTGGCGCTGCTCGATCCCGCTTTTCCGGAGAACGTCTGATAGGGAACGGTGCCTAAATCAATACGATTCGACGGCTCCACGGCCACCTCACAGGAGGGCGCTTCGATCGTGCCCGTAACCTTAAAATTGACCGTGCTGTTGCTCTCGTAAGCCAACCCGGGAGCGGAGAGCAGTAAAAGGCTAGCCAGTACACAGCCCCCTGCTCCGCAGTCTTTAATGCTCATATCAGCCCTTTTTTCCTGTTGCGAACGTACGGCCATTATCGGCAGATGGCCTGATAAAACTGAATATTGTCGCTCAGCGTGGTGCTGGAGAAATCATAATGAGCGGTGCACTGCTCACTGCTTTTGTCCCCCCAGCGTGCTAGCAGCTGGCCTTTTTTCTGCAACCCCGTCAGGTAAACCTGCCCCTCATCGCCAACGATATTGCTGCGCGAGACGCTGGTGTTAGGCCGGGCGTTATCGAGGGTCACCAGCGCGCCGAAGGGCACCACCCCGCTGCGGGTGCGCAGTGTGAGCATCGCCTTATAGCCAATTCGCGTGTCATACTGCACTTTGACGATCGCGTTGCGCGTCGGTACCACCGTTCTGGCAACGTTATCCACTTCAGCGCCGGGGATTTCCTGTTCATCCAGCGCCAGGCTATTACGATGGTATGGACGGACGTAGGGCACCACGGCATATCCGGTGGCATCCGTCGTCACGTTTGTCTGGCCGCGCACCGTCACATCGCTGACGCCGGGGGTCTCGACCAGCGCCGAACTCTCCCCCAGAAAGCGTGACAGCGTGAGCCCACCTGAATGGGCGACCATGCCGCCGCGCAGCGAATAGTTGTAGTGATTGCTGTAGCGGTCGTAGCCATAGCCGCCCGCCACGTCGCCTTTTGCCCCCTGGTAGTTGACGCTGAGGTTGCCGGAAGTGCTCTTATCCTGGGTGTTGTACCCTTCCAGCACGCTCCAGTTCAGGGAGCGATCCTCGAACGCTGAACCGTTAAGTCCCACGCTGTGCGTGGTGTCGTTATGGCGGCCATGGTTCATGGTGTAATTCGCGGAGAGTGAGTCTCCCAGCGGAATGCTTAACGTCAGGGAGACGACCGTATCGCTGGCCGGCCGGTTATGACCGCTGTCATCGGTGTTCTGCACGTTGCGGTTATAGGAATAGTTAATAAAGTAGGAGGCTTTGCCGATTGCTCCGCTATAGCCCACCCCGACCGACGCCATGCGCGAGTTGTCCCAGTAGGTTTCATTGATCAGCGACAGCGAAAGTGAGCCATAGCCAAACAGCGTCTGTGACACCGAGGCGTCAAAACGGCCTTTCGTTCTGCCGTTGCTGGTACAGCAGTCATACTGAGTGGAAGCGTTATCGACAAAATCCTGAAACGAATAGTATCCCGCGGTGGAATAGCGATAACCGGCCACGGAAAAGTTGGTCCCGGTCTGGAGAAAACTTTTGCTAAAGCGGACGCGATAAGATTGCCCCTGTTCTTTACTGGTCGATGTGGCCGCGGCGTTGGCGTTGACATCAGCCCATGACTGAGAACCATCAAATGAGAGGGCGCCGATAGTCCCAAGATTAAAACCGGCGCCTAACAGCAAGTTGGTGTATTTATCTTCCGCCTGCTGAAAGCCGCTATAAAGAGTAACGTTGCTGGTCACGCCATAAACCAGAGAGGACTGAATAAAGTTATATTCTTTATCGTCGGAGCTACCTGAGCGCGTTCTGCCACTGCTCAGCGCATAGTCCAGCTGGCCCTCGCGCTGCAGGATCGCCAGCGAGGCGAATGGCACCACAAAGTTTTGCTCGCTGCCGTCAGACTCTTTAATGCTGACGTACAGATCGCCGGCGCTGCCGGTGGCGTAAAGATCTTTTATTTCAAAGGCGCCGGGTGCAACGGTGGTTTTATAAATGCTATAGCCATTCTGATAGACCGAGACCTCAGCGGTGGTACGCGCAATACCCTTGATCGTCGGCGCAAACCCGTGAAGGCTATCCGGCAGCATCTCTTTATCTGAGCTGAGCTGTAGGCCGGTAAAGCTCATGCTGTCGAAGATGCCCGACGACGTATAGGTGTTGCCCACCACCAGTTGACTGCGCAGGGTTTGGATATCGCGGGTGATATAGGAGTATACCGACTCCCAGCGACTGCTATTGTCGCTGTGGCTATAGGTGCTGTAGTTGCGCAGGCGCCACGGCCCCAGGTTCACGCCAGGCTGCAGGCTGATAAACTGGCTGTCGATAGTCGCGCCGTTATGTCGCGGGGTATTGCGCTGCCCGGAAATGCTGTAGTTGAGAATACCGGCGTTAATCCCCTGCTGCCACTGGCTCTCCGGCACATAGTCCCTGGGGCGGTTCAGCATGGCGGCTTGTGGGACGGTAAAATCTATCCGCTGTTGGGCAAGTGAAACCGTAAACGTCACGCCCGGGATCGCCGACAGCTGAGCACAGGTTTTTCCTGCCTCGAACAGCTTCGGATAGGCGGCGGTATTGATGAGCCATGAATGAAGAAACTCCGTAGAAAGACAGGGAGTCACCGTTGCGTTTGCACCAGCGTCAGGGTTATTTACCTGAAACAGGAGCGATTCAGAACCGACATACTTATCATTGATGAAAACATCCAGGTAATAAGTACCCGGCGGTACGCCATCTTGCGAAAAATAAGACAGATCAACTGAAGTCGCACTATTAGCGGTGACTTCGAGTAGGTTTGGGTTGAAATATTCGCCGGCCTCAGCGCAAGTAGGTAGGGTACTCAGGCACAGAAAAATAGCGACGCAGAGACTTTTAGTTGGAAATAGCGGCTCAATGCTACTGAATAAGAGCGGTATATTTCTTCCCTGACATACCATAATCATTAATCACGCTCCATGTGATTTCTTTTTTTCCTGCCGAGGACAGGTTACTCCTGACGGGTATTTTTAAAGTCGAAAACGGGGCTGCAAACCATGCACCAGAAATATTTTTACCGTTAAGACTAACCTGCGAGAAATTCATATACACTGGTGAACTATTTTTTACCGTTAGGGTCGCTCCTTCTTTACCCCATTGTAATTTGTCGGCATAGCTTTCTGGTGTATTACCTTTTAACGCGGCAGGCCGGTAAATTAATTTTATTTTCGAGTTGATAGCAAACTGCACGACATTTTTATCAGGAATATATTCCGTCGCCGGGATCCCTTTAATATTTAGCCAAAACATGGATTCGCGGTCGTCTGGTAACATCTTTCCTGAACGGACAATACGCACAAATCCTTTTTCTCTGGCTTTAAGACGAAATAGCGGTGGTGTAATAATAAATGCATCTTTTGCTGGTGAAGCAGCATCAACCACAGAGAGCCAGGACTGCACGATATTGCTGTTCTGATCTTTATTCTCAACGCTAATAACGGCGTTATTCTTCGTACCATCAAAGACAAGGCGCGTACCGCCAACCACCACGCTGGCTTGCGCGATAGAAGACGACAGCACTAAACCAACCACAAAAAAAGGATATCTCATACGCTTAAATAAGGGGAATAACAGACGATCCCCCTTTCTCCCTTCAATAAAATGCAGAATTAATGATAGGTCACGTTATAAGTTACCGTTGTCTGAACGGCACCCTTTGTCGGTTCACCAGAGCCCGATTTCACCATCTTAACGGTGAACGGAATCGTTGCGGCACCGGAAGAGATATCGACATCGGAACCTTCTTCGTTATTTTTCATCAGGCTACCGGCTTCGTCATACAGCGCCACAGCGACGCCCGTTGCTGCGTCTTCCGTAGCCTGGTTTTTAAAGTAATCGCTATTCGCGGTATCGGAAACCCCGCCGAAAGTCACGCGGGCGGAGTTATTTCCCCCCTCTTCCACCGTCGGGCAATCCGCTAAGCTAAAGGAGAAATTTTTGGCTGCGCCGAAGGTATACGCTTTCAGGTCCGCCACCGAGGTGGTACCCATATCAATGGCAGTCACACCGCCATCGATGGTCGCCGTACAGGTAGTATCTGAAACAATGCCATTAAAGGTAATGGTGTTATCAGCCTGGGCAACGGTAGACAGCGCGCTGCAGGCAGAGAAAATCAGGGCACCTGCCAGAAATTTTTTACTCATCTTCATATTTATTCCCATATCCATTATAAACGACAATCAGTCCGTCAATTGCTTTATGCAGCGATATTAGAGAATGAAATTCAATCAGCGCGGCGTCATGCCGGCATTTACATGCTATCGGCTTGATGACAGGCACTATTATGCAGAAATAAACGACCCACTATGAATCCATTCAATAATACAAGCTCGCGTAAAAAGAATAACTAACACATGGTAAAAATTCAATTATCAACAGATATGCTATTTTTTATACAACGCGTATTAAAAGATTATCGGCGCGACATAAAAAACCTTAAAAATCACTTGGATAAGCAGTTATATAATTCGTGAAAATAATAAAAACACTGAATTATATTTAGATTGCAATTAAATAGCCGACGCCATTGAAATATTTTCTTACAAATTCAGGAGAAACATAAGAATCGACTTAATCTTTTATGATGAGTAATAACGGGTATAAACAAAAACAGGGGAAAATAGTCCACAACTATTCTCCCCCTCAATATTTCATAATATCCGGTTACGGGACCATGTTAAAACAGCAGCCAGCGCACGACCGGCGCAGCCAGCACGACGACCACCCCTGAGAGCATCATCACCAGGCTGGCCACTACGCCCTCCTGCTGGCCCAGCTCATAGGAGCGCGCGGTTCCGGCACCGTGGGAAGCCGCCCCGAACCCGGCCCCTTTCGCCATCCCTTCCCGGATAGCAAGCCGTAAAAACAGCATGTCCCCCACCGCCATACCAAAGACGCCGGTGATCACCACAAACAACGCCACCAGATCGGGTTGACCGCCGAGCGGTTTCGCCGCCGCCAGGGCAAAAGGCGTGGTCACCGAACGCACCGCCAGGCTACGCTGTATTTCGTCAGACAACATCAATCCGCGCGCCAGCCACACGGAACTGGTCACCGCTACCACCACCGCCGTCACCACCCCTGCGCTGAGAGACATCCAGTGGCGTTTGATCACCGCGATATTTTCATAGACCGGGACGGCAAAGGCGATGGTCGCCGGGCCCAGCAGCCAGAGCAGCCAGTGGGTCTCTCCCATATAGCTCTGATAAGAGATATGGCCTGCCACCAGGATCAGCACCAGCAGGATCGGCGTAAATACCAGCGGCATCAACGGCAGTTTATGAAAACGGCGATACAGTTTTTTATTAGCGTAATAGAGGCCCAGCGTCGCCGCCAGACACAGGATGCTTAGCGTGGCATCGCTCATTTATTTATCCTGCTCACTTCGTAACGATAGACCTTGTCAACGACCCAGGCGGTGGCGCCCAGCACCATCAGCGTGCTTAACGCAATCACCAGAAAAATCCGCCAGCCGTCGACCATCAGCAGTTGAGCATAATTGACCACCGCCACCACCGCCGGGACAAAAAACAGCAGCATTTCCGCCAGCAACCAGCGGGCGCCGGCGCGAACCCAGTTCAGGGGGATCACCCGGCAGACGATCAGCAGCAGGAGCATCACCATGCCGACCAGGTTGGCCGGCAGCGGCACCTGCCAGGTGTTCACCAGATATTGCGCGAAGATAAATAACCCGACGTAGAGAAGTACCTGCACCGGGATCTGAAGACGTTGCGCCACGACGGGGACAACGCGAGCTGGCGCGAAGGCCATGAGCGATATTCCTGGAAAAAAGAAGTCAGGGGTGCAGTATAGAGAGCCGCCGACGCGGACAGAAATGAATTAAAATCATCGCAGGTATAGTCTCAGGGAATAATTATGGATATCCGAACGCTGCGCTATTTCGTTGAAGTGGTTCGTCAGCAGAGTTTTACTCGCGCGGCGGAAAAGCTGTTTGTCACACAGCCCACCATCAGCAAGATGCTCAAGAATCTCGAAGATGAGCTGAACTGCACGCTGTTGATCCGCGACGGCCGCAAACTACTGCTCACCGATACCGGGCGCGTCGTTTTTGAACGCGGCCAGGCGATCTTGGGCGAGTTCAGCCAGCTGGAGTCAGAGCTGAGCGATATCAACCACCTGCATAAAGGGGTGCTGCGGCTTGGCATTCCGCCGATGGTCGGGATGCTGATGGCCGAGCCGATCAGTCGCTTCCGCCAGCGCTATCCGGGCGTCGAGCTGAAGATCGCCGAGTTTGGCGGCCTGACGGTCCAGCAGGCGGTCAGCAATGGCGAACTTGATATGGCGATGACCGCCCTGCCTGTCGAGGAGGATAGCAGCCTCACCATTCTGCCGTTGTTCAATCACCCGCTGTGCGTCCTGACGCCAAGAACCGCGGAGTGGGAAGGTAAAACCTCGCTCTCGCCGGCCGAGCTGGCGTCGCATCCGCTGGTTATCTACAACGAGGAATTTGCCCTTAGCCAGCAGCTGATGCGGCTGTTTGCCGAGCATGACGTGAAGCCACGTATCGCGGTGCGCAGCGGCCAGTGGGATTTTCTCGCCGCCATGGTGCAGGCGGGCATTGGCGTAGCGATCCTGCCGGAACCGATTTGCCAGCGTCTCGACCGGCAGAATTTTTGCTGGATCCCGTTGCAAAGCGAGCTGCGCTGGGAGCTGGGGATGATTTGGCGGGAAGGCGTATATATGTCGCGCAGCGCTGAGGCCTGGCTGGCGTGCAGCAAAGCGTTCTGGCTGGAATAATTCCCTGGTGACAACGCGTTCCGCAAGGGAAGGGGTAGCCCGGGTCAGGCGCTTGCGCCGCTGCCCGGGTTTCCCCCGGTCGCGCTAACGCTTACCGGGGCTACACATTTACTGCAGTCTCGCCAGTTAAGCGTCGCGCTATCCGGATTACAGGTTATTGATCTTCGATTAACAGCGCTTCCAGCAGGTCGAGATCGTGGAGCAGCTTCTGCAGCGTATCGTTACTGATCTGCCGGGTGGCGCGCAGATGGTACAGCTCGCCGCGCTCAGAGCGCAGCGCCGCCAGGCGGAAGCGGCGTTCCAGACTCTCTTCGAGCATAGAGGTTTCCACGTCGTTACGCCCATCGGCGCGCCGGCGCAGGTTACCGATCACCCGCGAACTGACTTCGGTCAGCAGCTGGTTATCGATATTCTCTTTGGTATCCGCCGCCAGCCGCTCTTCCATCTTCTGGATCGCCACAATCGCCACGTCCGCCGTCGCCGCCCGCGCCAGACGCTCCTCTTTCCGCTGCTGCACATTATCGCTCGATTCAATGTGACGTAGCAGGATCGGCAGCGCAATCACCCCGACAAACAGCGAGAACAGGATCACCCCGGCGGCGAGGAAAATCAGCTCATAGCGCGCCGGAAAGACATTCCCGTCCGGCAGCAGCAGAGGAATGGAGAGCACACCGGCGAGGGTAATCGCCCCGCGCACCCCGGCAACGGAGGAGATCAGCAGCTCGCGCGTGGTCCAGGAGCCAAACTCCATCGGCTTCTTCTTCAGGAAGCGCTGACTGAGCTTACGCATCGACCACAGCCAGCCAAAACGCACCAGCATCAGCGCGGCATAGATCAGGATAATGTCGGTAAACAGCATCCAGGTCTCAACGTTGGGGTCGGCCTCCGCCGCTACCAGCGAACTGGAGAGGATATCCGGCAGCTGCAGGCCCAACAACAGGAAGACCATGCCGTTGAAGACAAACTCCAACATTGCCCAGGTGCTGTTGGCGCGCAGGCGCATGGCCAAGGGCGCGGTGCGCATCACGCCGGAACGGGTGATGGTCATCCCCGCCGCTACCGCCGCCAGGATGCCGGAGACACCGATATGTTCGGCAATCAGATAGGAGGCAAACGGCAGCAGGAACAGCAGGACAATCTGCGTGGCGGGTTCATCCCCGCCCCAGCGGCTGAGGAAGCGCATCGAGCGGCCATACGACCAGCTCACCACAAACCCTGCCAGCACGCCGCCAATCGCCACTTTCAGAAACTCGACGGTGGCGCCGCCGACGGTAAAGACCATGGTGCCCATCGCCACCGCGACGGCAAACTTGAGCGAGACCAGGCCGGAGGCGTCGTTCATTAGCGCCTCCCCCTGCAGAATGCCCATGATTTTCTTCGGTATCCGCCCTTCCCCGACGATACCCGAGAGCGCCACGGCATCAGTCGGCGACAGTACGGCCGCCAGCGCGAACGCCGGGATAAGCGGAATGCCCGGCACAATCCAGTAGATCAGAAAGCCGATGCCGACCACCGTCACGACCACCAGCGCCAGCGCCAGGCCAAGGATCTCGCGCCCGTGCTCAATGAATTCGCGGGTCGGCGTTTTCCAGCCGTCGGCGAACAGCAGCGGCGGGATAAACAGGACCAGAAACAGCTCTGGATCAAATTCAACGTGCAAACCAAAGGTCGGCCACGCCAGAAGCGCGCCAATGGCGATTTGCATCAGTGGGAGTGGAACCTGAAAGGGCAGTACGCGCGTCACTACCCCGGAGAGTGAGACCACAAGGGTCATGATGAGGATGGTAAAGAATATTTCCATGTGTTCCCTGTTTGCTGCGTTTTCTTTTATACCTGTGAGGCGTCTTGCCTGTGAATCATACGCTACCCAGATTAACGCAAATGGAAACAGGATGTGGCTTAAAAATAAAACGGGCGGCCTGAGCCGCCCGTGAGGAGCACAAAGGGTTTAAATCGCCCACCCGCCGGCGTAGAAGACCACCAGCGCCACCGCGATAATCACCGTGCCGAGGTTCAGCTTACGCCACTCGCCGGAGACCAGGCGGCCGATCACCAGGGTCGCGAAACCGATCATAATGCCGGTCACGATGTTACAGGTCAGCACGATAAACACCGCGGTGATCAGGCCAGCCATCGCGTCGACGAAGTCGTTGAAATCGATTTTCGCCACGTTGCTCAGCATCAGCAGGCCGACGTACATCAGCGCCGGTGCCGTCGCGTAAGGTGGTACCAGATACGAGAGCGGAGAGAGGAACAGGATCAGCAGGAACAGGACACCGACCGTCACCGCGGTCAGCCCGGTTTTACCGCCGGCCGCGGTACCCGCCGCCGATTCGATATACACCGCCGCTGGCGCCGCCCCGACTAAACCGGAGAAGACGCTGCTCAGGGAGTCGGTGGTCAGCGCTTTACCGCCGTTAATGATCTGCCCATCTTTGTCCAGCAGGTTTGCCTGGCCGGCCACCGCGCGGATAGTACCGGTGGCGTCAAAGACCGCCGTCATCACCAGCGCCAGCACGCTGGGCAGCACGACCGGGTTCAGCGCGCCGATGATGTCGAGGCTGCCGATCAGCGAGTTGCCTTTATCATCGCTCAGGGATGGCATGGCGAAAATCCCGGAGAAATGGACGTTCGGATCGAAAATCAGGCCGACAATCGACACGCCGATAATGGTCAGCAGAATACCGCCCGGTACCTTCATTTTTTCCAGACCGATGATCACCGCGAGGCCAATCAGCGACATCACCACCGGGAAGCTGGCAAATTTGCCCAGCGCCACCGGCAGACCATCCAGCGGGTTTTTGATCACCAGACCAACGCCGTTGGCAGCGATCAGCAGCAGAAACAGGCCAATCCCGATCCCGGTACCGTGTGCCACACCCTGCGGCAGGTTGCGCAAGATCCAGCTGCGGATGCCGGTTGCCGAAATCACCGTAAACAGGACACCCATCAGGAATACTGCGCCGAGCGCCACCGGAATACTGATGTGCTGCCCCAGCACCAGGCTGAAGGCGGTGAAAGCGGTCAACGAGATAGCGCAGCCGATGGCCATCGGCAGGTTTGCCCATAATCCCATCGCCAGCGAGCCAACGCCCGCCACCAGACAGGTAGAAACAAACACCGCGGCCGGCGGGAAGCCCGCTTTTCCGAGCATGCCCGGCACCACGATGACGGAGTACACCATTGCCAGAAAGGTAGTAAGACCTGCAACAATCTCCTGACGCACGGTGCTGCCGCGCGCCGAAATTTTAAACCAGGCGTCTAATGAACCGCCGGTACGCGCTGAAGGCGTAGACATAGAAAACTTCCCCTGAAAATTTTTATTGTTCGTTGATATGCGTGGTGGACCTTCCACTGCCAGTTAAACGCGATCTCCTTGTACCGAATCGCAGCGCCAGGGGGCTGCAAAAAAGCAAACGTTTAACTCCACGCATACACTACGGTGTGTCAACCTTGTCTCCTCCCCCTGGATAAGCAGATAAAAGAGGGAGCAAAACAGAAAGGCAAACGATTATCCGGCCTTTAGATAACCCTTTTCAACCGATGTTTATCGTATTTCGCTAAATTTCGCTTATGACGAACAGAAAATAACCAGCTTATGCGCAAACGTTATCGTCCATGCGCAATCCGCTAACAATTTTTTAGTCAGTTGCTTTCATTTAGCCGCATCATCGGATCCGCTGATACCTCAGGCGCCGGGTAAGGTGAAGGGGCCGCCGCGCTCGATGGCCCGCTGCCAGGCCGGGCGCTGTTCCACCCGCTGTCGCCAGGCCTCGATATGGCGAAGATCATGCATGCCGCCGCGGGCCAGCAGCGCCATCACCGGGAAGCTCATCTGGATATCGGCCATGCTCAGCTGCTCGCCGGCAAACCATGGCCGCGTGGCCAGATGGTCGTCAATGAACCGCGCATGGGTGGCCAGTTGGGGATCGAGCCACGCTTTCTGGATACCTTTGCCCAGCAGCGAGCCCAGCGAGCGGACGCCAAAGGGCACCGGAGGTCTGCCGAGGCTGGCGAACACCAGCTTCATTAACAGCAGCGGCATCAGCGAACCTTCGGCATAGTGCAGCCAGAAGCGGTACTGCAGTTTGTCATCTGTGCCCTGCGGCTTCAGCAGCCCATCGCTGTCCCAGCGCTCCTGCAAATACTCAAGGATCGCGCCGGACTCCGCCAGCACATAGCCGTTGTCTTCCAGTACTGGCGATTTCCCCAGCGGGTGGATTTTCTTCAATGCCGCTGGCGCCAGCATCGACTTTTCCCGCTGATAGCGGACTATCTGATAAGGCAGCTGTAGCTCCTCCAGCGCCCACAGTACGCGTTGCGATCGTGACTGATTAAGATGATGTACCGTCAGCATGGGCCTCTCCCGTGGTTTGTTCAAATTAACTATAGGAACAGGCGCTGATTGCCGGGAAAATTTCGGCAAAATAGTGAGGAAAAAACGGCGGCGGATGCCATAGTTAAAGTGTCGACGCAAACCGGAACCTCCATCAACAGATTGCGCAATACTGAGGGGCGTCGACGTCGGGGGAAACCCTCTCGTGAACCAACGAGATAATGCGAAAGACCAAGACCGGAAAACAACTAAAGCGCCCAGTTGTGGCGCTTTAGTTTTATCACTCCTCCTCCAGCAGCCGGGCGCCGGTCCCCTCTTCCCCCAGTTTATCGCCCGGGTTGCGTAGCGGGCAGTCGCGCCGCGATAAACAGCCGCAGCCGATGCAGCCGTCGAGCTGGTCGCGCAGCGCCGTCAGGGTGTGGATACGCCGGTCCAGCTCCTCGCGCCACTGGGATGACAGCATTTTCCACTCTTTTGCGCTGAGATTGTGCCCTTCCGGCAGCACGCCAAACGCGTCGCCGATGGTGGCCAGCGGGATGCCGATACGTTGCGCAATTTTGATAATCGCCACCGCGCGCAGGACATCGCGCCGGTAGCGCCGCTGATTGCCGGCATTCCGCTGGCTGTGGATCAGCCCTTTACTCTCATAAAAATGGAGGGCCGAGACCGCCACGCCGGTTCGTTTTGCCACTTCCCCGGGCGTCAGCAGCATTTTGATGCGGGGTGATTTCTTTTCCATAAAGCGCTTTACCTCAAGTTAACTTGAGGAATTATACTCACCCGCAGACAAAACGACGAATCGAGAATTGAGAGAGGCCGCTTTATGTCCCATCAGGATATTATTCAAACACTGATTGAATGGATTGATGAACATATCGATCAACCACTTAACATTGATGTAGTCGCCAGAAAGTCAGGATACTCGAAGTGGTACCTGCAGCGGATGTTCCGCACCGTGATGCATCAGACGCTGGGGGATTATATTCGTCAGCGCCGCCTGCTGCTGGCGGCGGAGGCGTTGCGAACCACCCAGCGGCCGATCTTTGATATCGCTATGGATCTGGGCTATGTCTCGCAGCAAACCTTCTCGCGGGTATTCCGCCGGGAGTTTGACCGCACCCCCAGCGACTACCGCCATCAGATCTCCGCGTGACGCGGCGGCTGAGGCACGTTCACGGGCGCGGGCGCATTGGCTAACCACTGCATAAATTCCCGCGCCGGCATCGCTTTCGCAAACAGCCAGCCCTGGCAATACTGCACGCCGCGCTTGTAGAGCCAGCTTACCTGCTCCGGCGTCTCCACGCCTTCCGCGATAGTCTTTAAACGCAACCCGCGCGCCATCTCGATGATGTGCTCGGCAATGAGGTGGCTGGTGTTGTTGGTGGTCAGCGTATCAACGAAGGTTTTATCGATTTTAAGGATATCGACGTTCAGGGCGTGCAGATTATGCAGATTCGAGTAGCCAGTGCCGAAATCATCGATGGCAATTTCATAGCCCGCTTCGCGAAACGCCTGGATCACCGGCGTGGTCTTCGGCACGTCGATAAACCCCCGCTCGGTAACTTCGATTTTGATCTGTCCGATACAGACCGCATAGCTGCGCGCTTTCTCACTGATCTGTGAAATCAGCCGCGCCGAGTGGAAATCCGACGCAGAGAGATTGATCGCCACGTACAGCTGCGGATGGCTGGCAAGAAACTCGCCCATTTCGTAAAACAGCTCATCCACCACGTAGTCCGTCACCTGGGCAATCA
This sequence comes from Klebsiella sp. Q2, assembly GCF_009900705.1. Classification (NCBI taxonomy): domain Bacteria; kingdom Pseudomonadati; phylum Pseudomonadota; class Gammaproteobacteria; order Enterobacterales; family Enterobacteriaceae; genus Klebsiella; species Klebsiella sp. Q2. The sequence continues at coordinate 247,807 of NZ_JAAABE010000007.1, forward strand.
TGCCTTCATTTTCCGCCAGCGGAATAAACTCCGCCGGGTTCATCACCGGGCCGTCAAACCCTGGCCAGCGCAGCAGCGCTTCCGCTCCGACGCAGCGGTTATTTTTAATATCGATAATCGGCTGGTAGTGCAGGCGCAGCTGGCGGCAGCTCAGAGCCCGCTGCAGCATATTGCGCGGCGAGTGATACTGCCGGCGGGTGCGCGACCACACCAGCACCAGTAAAATACTGCAAATGATCCCCAGCGGCAGCGTCAGGCTGGCCTGGTCACAAAAGTTGTGATAATAGCTGGCCCGCGAGGTGGACATAATGACGGCGATCGGCCGGATAGCGGAGCGGGCTATCGTATACACCCGGCCATTCTGATTAAAAAAGGTATCGCCTTCGCGAATCAACGCATGAAGTTCCGCGGGCTCGACATTGTTACTGACCGAGAAAAAGAGGTTGGTTTTGGTATCAAATACGCCATAGGCTAAATCGCGATCGCTGGCGATTACCGAGCTGTACGAGAAGGGATTGACCACCACCACATAGGGCCCCTTCTGCATATAATTCATGGCAAAGCCCGGATAAAACGGCGTGTCCCGGTAATAGTAAATCGCGACATCCGGCTTTTTGGTGTAATTGGCCGCCGGCATCCGCCAGCCGGTTTGCTGATGAACGGACGTTGAACAGATAAAGCGCTGGCCGTTAGCGTAGATCAGATCTTCCACATACAGCAGGCCACGAACGATATGCAATAAATAACGCTGATGGTCCGCTGAGCACAGCTCCCCGCGATACTGGCTGGCTTTCGCCCGGGCCTGATCCGCTTCGCGGATGACCATTTCCGTTTTTTGCAGCGCCAGCTGCGAAAATGAGTGTAATTGATCAATGGTTTCGGCTTTCGCCCGCAGCTGGGCAAACCACAATGCCAGTACCACTGGCAATAAAATAACCAAACCCGTTCCGATGAGCCTTAGCGCCTTATGCGGCGCACTGTCACCCATTTACGCTTACATCCATGCGATATGCCTTAATTAAGGTAGACCAAACACGTTAGCAATCGCGACTGCGATAGACATCAGCAGATTTTCTGCCAGCCCTCACGGGCGTCAGCTTTACCCCTGATGGTGAAGAATAATACTTATTTATCAGATATTCGGAAGATATTCCGCCAAGATTAAGAATAGACGCGTATCTGACTCGGTTTCTCCGTGTAATAAACAAGAACAGGTAATAAAACCCGCAGAATAATAATCATTAGCAAGGCAATGAAAATAAGATCAGCGGGGGTTGCTCACTAATATCCACACAAATAACATTGCTATTAAACGCAGCGAAAGCTCATTTTTTGACTGGTGAAGAAAGCGCCAAGTGTGATATAGTTCACACAAGTTGATGAAACAGAAATGGCGTTTCATCACTCTCTAGTACGCCAGTTGAGACCAGAGCGCTATGCCATCGTCAGTCGCGCCAGGTCGTCCATGGCTCCCCGACTTTCTTTGAGGATAGGTTAATGGCTTCCATTACTACCAGTGTCGTGTTGTTGCGCTGGCCCCTGGTGAGCGCAGTACTCATGTTTCTCGCCAGCTCACTGAATATTCAGCTTCGCAAAAGCGATTACGCCGGTCTGGCGGTGATCTGCAGCTGCCTCGGCCTTGCCGCCGCCTGCTGGTTCGCCACCGGTTTGCTCGGCATCACCCTGCTCGATATTGCCAAAATCTGGGGCAATATCAAAGATGTGATGATTGAAGTCATGAGTCAGACGCCGCCAGAATGGCCAATGATGATGACCTGAGGTTAAAAAGCTTCCCGACGGGAAGCTTTTTCGTTTTCTGCAGCTCTTATTTCCCCAATTTCGCCATCATCTCCGGACGCATAAATTTATGGATCACCACCATAAAGAGCAGCGATGGCACCAGCAAAATCAGCGCGGTAATCGACGAGACCTGATAGTTACCCGACATGCTGGCGTTATAGAGCAGCAGCGGCAGCGTAGTGATATCCGGCGCCCCGACGAAGAAGGTGCCGGTAAACTCATCCAACGACTCCAGAAAAACAAAGATGCAGGCGGCAACGATCCCTGGCGCCGCCTGCGGCAGCACGATGTGCCAGAAGGTATACACCGGTCCGGCGCCCAGGTTACGCGATGCCCGCGCCAGCAGCGGGTCGATGGCTGAAAACGCGGCCACACAGATCCACACCGAGTACATCAGACCATGGACGCTATGCACCAGCACCACCCCCGCGATAGTTCCGTTCAAGCCCCACTGGTAAAACAGACGAGCAATATTCATGTATACCGTCAGGTTGGGAAAGGCCTGCGGGAGGAGAAACAGCAGCATAAACAGCACCCGCAGCGGCATTTTCCGCCGGGAAAGCGCATAGCCGGCGGGAACGGAAATCAGCAAACAGACCCCCACCGACAGCAGGGCGATCAGTATGCTGGTTAACAGCGAGCTGGAGACATCGCTGTACGGATTGAAAACCTGATACCAGTACTTCAGGCCCCACTGGCTGGGCAGCGAATGGGGAAAATACCAGCTTTCCGCTACGGTCCAGATCAACAGGTTCAGAAGCGGGCCAAACATCGCCAGCAGCATAAACAGCAGCAGCAGGGTCTGCAGCACCGGGCTGGCGTTCACTTTACGGCGTCCTCTTACCCACCATGACGGAGAGGAAGCAAGGTTCAGCGCTTTCATCATTCACCGCCTTTTTGCTGCAGGCTATGGCGCAGGTAAAACCACGACAGCGCGCCGCAGATCGCCAGCGACACCACGCCAAGCGCATTCGCCACCGCGTAATCACCATAGGAATTGACGCGAAACGCCATATCCACGGTCAGCATCGTCGGCGTCCCCACGCCGATCATCAGCGGTACCGACAGCACCGACATCATGGTTACCGTCGACAGCACCAGCGCCACGCCGATGGTCGGCAGGACCTGCGGCAGCATAATATCGAACAGCAGCCGCGGCCGGGAGGCGCCAAGGTTACGTGCGGCGAGGATCTGCGACGACTCCAGCGCCGCCATCGCTCCGCAGATCAACAGCGTAGCAAAGGCCAGCTGCTTCCAGACAAAGGTAATGACAATTCCCTTCCATCCCAACCAGGAGAGGGTCTCCAGCGGCCTGACCAGATCGGCCGCCACCAGCGCATTGTTCATCAGGCCATTTTTGGCGAGAAAAGTGCGCATCATCTGAGCGACGACGATAAAAGGAATAAACAGCGGCAGGCGATACAAAAAACCCAGCAGGCGTACAACGGGCCGGCAAGGCGACAGCGCAATCACTGCCGACAGGGTAATGGCGATCAGCGCTAACAACGCCACCGAGATCAGCACGATAAGCAGCGAAAAGAGCACATCGTTGGCGTAAAGCGCGTAGACCTTGCGAAAATGATCGAGGGTGAACGGCTGTCCCGGCGCGGTAAACGCCGAGACCAGCGAAAACCCCAGCGGATACAAAAACAGGATCGCGACCATCAGCGCGGCCGGGGCAACCAGCAGCAAATATTTTAATGAACTGGACATAAAGAACCTGGCGTTGGCACAAGCAAGCGCCCGGGTCGGCGACCCGGGCTGGAAAAAGGGTTAATTGGCCACCTGGCTTTCGTAACCCTCTTTGATATCGTCAAAGTAGGGAGCGATCGGGAAGCTTTTGCCATACTTCGCCAACGCTTCTGGCGAGATTTCGGCAAACAGCTTTTGCCAGGTCGCTGCATCCAGCTTCGGCTTCACCTGCCCGGCGTCGATGCCCGGATACCAGTTGAACTGCTTAACGATCCCCTGCGCCTGCACTTCCGGGCTGGTGGCCAGCGCGATAAAGTCGCGCGCCAGCTGCGGATTCGCCGCTTTCGCCGGAATGACGTAATACATCGGCTGACCCGGCATGCCCGGGGCCAGTAAAGCGAGCTTAATCGATGGCGGCAGCTTGCCCTGATCTTTCCAGCTATAGAACATGTCGACCCATACCGGGCCCATGGCAATCTCTCCCCGACTTAGCATGTCGAGCGTTCCAGCGTTGCCCGGAGTGAAAGTGACATTTTTATTGAACGCCTTCAGTTTCTCATAGGCTTGCTGCCAGCCCTTTTCGACGCTTTTATCATAAGGCGCGGAGGAGAGGCGCTCGGCGTCGGTCCCGTAGGCGTAGATCCAGCCCACCACAAAGCTAACGCCGGACATGCCGTTCTTGATGCCGTTATAGCCAAAAGCCTGAGGATGTTTCTGCGTCCAGGCCACCAGCTCGTCATACGACGCCGGTGGCGTATTGACGAGATCGCTGTTCCAGGCGATAGCGGTCTGGCTTAAGAACATCGGCATGACGTATCCGTCGACGTTAACGCCCAGCGCCTGGGTGGCGCTCGGCGAGCTCACCATGCCGCCGGTCTGAATATCCTGGCGATATTTTTGCAGCAATCCCTTTTCCACCTGCTCCCCGCCCGCCTTCTGATGCACCACGGCGACGTCGATATCCCATTGCTGCGCGCCGCTCTCCTGCTGGGCGCTCAGCTTCTCGCTAATTTTATTCGACCCGGCGTCGCCTGGGCCGGTACCGATCACCCGCACCTTGACGCCGGGATGAGCGGCTTCAAATTTTGGCCCCAGCCAGGTTTTCACGTAATCCACCATATTCTGATCGCCCGCGGTGGCGACGTTAAGAAAGGTGTCGGCCTGGGCGCTAACGCTCAGGCAGAGGGTCGTTAAGATCGCTGCTTTCGTCTTAGTAAACATGGATTGTCCCCAGAATGAACACGCTGATATCACTGTGATAGTGGTAAAGGAAAAATATGGAGGGCCGGCATGGGCACATGGAGCCTGACGCGGCTTTTCGTCGGCCAGCACTGAGCGGAGTCGGCCTGCAGCAGGCGGTCATGACAGCGCACGCTGTGGCGATACAGATTGCCCAGAAACGCGCTCTGCTCCACCATCCCCTCCAGGGCGAGCCCTTCCTGCGGCGCGGGCTGCGTTAATTCAGCGAGCGTGGCATCGGCGCTGCGAAAATAAATGACTTTTTCACCCTGCTGAGCAGCGGATAAACCGGATATTGCGGCAGCGGATATTTCATCAGAGGTTATTTTATTATCGGCGCCCATAAAATCAGCGACGAAGGGTGTCGCGGGTCGCTGATATATTTGTTCCGGCGTGCCGGTTTGCTCAATTCGCCCCTGGTTTAATACCGCAATTCGGTCCGCCATCACTAATGCCTCCTGCTGATCGTGGGTGACAATTAATGACGTAAAGCCGAGTTTCTTTTGCAGAGATTTAATTTCATGGCGCACATTGAGCCGCACTTTGGCATCCAGATTAGATAACGGCTCATCCAGCACCAGCACCTGAGGCTCTATCGCCAGCGCCCTCGCCAGCGCCACCCGCTGCCGCTGGCCGCCCGAGAGTTCGGTCACCTTCACGTCAGCCAGCCCGTCGAGATTGACGATCCGTAGCAGCTCCGCCACTCGCCGTGTGATATCCGCCCCGCGCCATTTGCGCAGCTTCAGGCCATAGCCAATATTGCGCGCCACCGTCAGGTGCGGCCACAGGGCGTAGCTTTGAAACACCATGGTGATATTGCGCTGCTCCGGCGCCTGATGGGTGATCGATCGGCTGGCGATGGCGATCTCCCCGCTTTCCACCGGAATAAAACCGCAGAGGGCATTCAGCAGGGTGGTTTTTCCACATCCCGAAGGGCCGAGCAGGGCGATCATCTCCCCCTGCTCGACCGCCAGATCGATATTATGTAAAACCACTTTATCGCCATAACTAATTTTAAGGCCAGAGATCTTTAAATAACTCATATTCGCTACCTGAAAGCGCTGTTGCGGGCATTTTTTATTGGTATGAACACGTGTTCATTTAGCTGTAAAAAAAATGCAACGTTGACTCGACATGATGTGAGCCTACTTTGTCGGGTATTTATGACAATTTAATTAAGCGGCAAAAATTTTTGGCGAGGGTAAATGAAAATAGATGTGCTTGGCTGCGGGAGCGCCTTTTCCTGCACGCAAAATACTTCCGCGTTGCGGGTAATCGACGCGGACAACAAACAGTGGTTAATCGACTGCGGCCCCACCGTTCCCCGCGCGCTCTGGCAGCGCGGCGGCGGGGTCAACGATATCGACGCGATCTACTTCACCCACGTTCATCCGGACCACTGCACCGGTCTGACGGCGCTGCTGAATTACTGGAAAAGCGGCTCCCGCCAGAAGCCGTTGATTATCTACTGCCAGCCGGCGCAGCAGCCGGTGCTCAAGCAGCTGGCCGCGCTGGCGAACTGGCCGCAGGCGGAGCTTGGCTTCACCCTCGACTGGCAAGCGTGTCGCGACGCCTGGACGTGGCAGGACTGGCAGATCTGCACTGCCCCCACCCAGCATGAGCTGAGTAATCGCGCCATCCGTATCACCATTGCCGGGCAGACGCTGTTTTACAGCGGCGATGGCCGGCCGACCGCCGACTCGATGGCCCTGATGGCCGGCGCCGGGCTGGCGTTTCAGGAGTGTGCCTCGGTGGCGGCTCTGGACGATGACGCCTCTCATGGCGATTTCCCCTCTTGCCTGATGCTGTTCAGAACGCTGCAGCTCCCGGCGCTGGGGCTCTATCACTGCGAGGATGCTTCCCTGCCGGCGCTGAAGCAGGCCTGCCAGCCGTGGCCGGGTTTATTCGTTTCCCGGGATGGGCTCGCCTTAACGTTGCCGCGTCCCACGTTTAACGACGAGGCGCATATCCTATGAGCCCTGCACCCCGTAAACCCAGCGTCACTGCCCAGGACGTTGCCCGGCGAGCGGGCGTCTCCCGGGCGGTGGTGTCCCGGGCGTTGAGCAGCAACGGCAGCATCTCTCCCGATGCCCGGGCGCGGGTGTTGCGCGCCGCCGAAGAGCTGGGGTATCAGGTTAATTTCCTCGCCCAGGGGCTGAACCGCCAGCGCAGCCACTTAATCGGCGTGATCGTCTCGCGCATCAGCGATCCTTTTCGCAGCGCCCTGCTTGATGCCCTGCTCAACGAGATCCAACGCCAGGGCTTTCAGGCGCTGGTGAGCGAGATCCATAGCGAGCAGGATCTGGCGCACACCCTGCGCCGTTTCGCTCAGTTTCGCGTCTCCGGAGTTATCGTTACCTCCGGCCAGCCGCCGGAAGCGCTGGTGAACGAGTGCGTTCACCAGCATATTCCGGTGGTGGGCATTAACCGTCAACCGACGATCCCCGGGGTGGATTATGTCTGCTCTGATAACGCCGCTGGCGCCGAGCTGGCCGCCGACCAGCTGTTGCGCAGCGGCTGTCGGCGCTTCGGCTGGCTCAATACTCACCCTTCCACCTGGGCCGGACGCATGCGCGGGGAAGCGTTCAGCCGGGCGCTACAGACGCGCGGAGTGAACATCGAACGCGACCTGGCGCACCTCGCCTGTCCGGAAGAGGGCTACGTCGGCGGTGAGCAGGCCGCGGCGCTCGCTGGCGAGGTGCCTGAGGGGATCTTTTGCGCCAATGCCCAGCTTGCCTGTGGCTTTCTCGATGGAATGCGCCAGCGCGGCAAACAGGCGCCTGAGGATTACCAGCTGATTGGTTTTGATAACACGCCGCCGACCGCGCAATATAGCTACCAGCTCACCACCCTACATCAGGATGTGGCGGCGATTTCCCGCCAGGCGCTTACCCGGCTGCAGGAGCGCGCCGCCGACCCTTTACAACCTTCACGCACCACCTGGGTGGAGGTGACGTTAATTCACCGGCGCACGTCGCCCTTTGTTATCTGAGAGCAGGACTATGACGGAAGCACAACGAGAATCATTATGCGACTTGATTCGCCAGGCTGGCGCCCACGCCCAGGCGCTGCGCGATGCGGGATTACAGGTCGATAAAAAATCGCGCCAGGACTTTGTGTCGCAGGCGGATCTCGCGGTAGAACAACAGATTAAAGGCTGGCTGCAGGCCCATTTTCCCCAGGAGGGTTTCCTCGGCGAGGAGAGCGGTTTTGCTGGCGATGAACAGACCGTCTGGGTGCTCGACCCTGTCGATGGCACCACCAACTTTATCCTCGGTATGGATTACTGGTGTATCTCGCTGGCGCGAGTATGCCAGGGCGAGCTGACGCTTGGCATTATCTACGCTCCCGATCGCGATGAGTTTTTCTTCGCTGGCCGCGGCGAAGGCGCGTATCTCAACGACCAGCGTCTGACGCTACGCGAACCGGATCCGGATGCGGTGGTGGTGGGTATGGGCCGTTCCAGCCGCGCCCCGGCCAGCGACTACGCCCAGGCCATCGCGACCCTGCTCGACGCCGGCCTGGAATATCGCCGCTTCGGCGCGGGGGCCCTGATGCTGGCGCATGTCGCCGCCGGCCAGCTCCATGCCTATTATGAAGCGCATATGAACAGCTGGGACGCGCTGGCAGGCATGCTGTTGATTGAGGAGGCGGGTGGAAAGTGCAATGCGTTTCTCGCCAATGAGGGTCTGCGGAGAGGCAACCTCGTGCTGGCGGGCTGCGCAAGCGTCCAGCCGCGGCTGGCGGCCCTGCTGGCGAAATAACGCCACGCCGCCGGCGGCTGGCCGGCGGCGTGGACTAACTACCGCCAGGGTTCGCTGCGGGGAATATTATTCGGACAGCGCTTAATTGCGCAAAAGGACTGGTAAAAACAGGAGTCAGACCGCTCGCCGCCGGCATGGTATGGGCAAGATGGCCGCTCACGTAATTTTTCCCATTGCGCCTCATCGTACACCGTAATATTGTAGATTTTTAATGAATGATACTGGTCATTAATTAAAACTCTCGAGGAATAGAGCTTCATCGACTCGCCGGGCAGCAGGATCACATCGGCCTCGTACCACATGATAAATTTTAAGAAACGCAGACTGGATATTGCCGAAAAGGCGATGCCGGATTGCGGGCAGATCAGAGTATTAAGAATAGTCCATTTCATATTCCTTCCTTATACAGATGCTACAAATTGTTACCGTATATAGTGATAGCATTCATTATTATAAACCGCAAGCGTCCCTGACAATTATGTGACTTAAGACAATTCCTAACAACACAACCCATTATTAGTAACGTTTCATTTCCCTCTCGAAATTTATGATTAGGCTTGATAAAAAACAGCCAAATTAACCTTAAAAAAGAAAATATAATAAAAAATAAGATAATATAAACTTAATTGACAATACGTCTTAGTCCCTCTGGATGAGGCCTCAGTCATTGGTATTAGATGATGCAGCACTGAGCATTACCCGCGGTTGGCAAGAAAAGAGGACCGTAGCAGGCAGCTATTTATTGCGCGGTTACCTCGTCGTACGTCACCAGGTCCGCGAGGCCCTCAGACCGCGCTCGGGTAAATGTCGCGGGAGTCCCGCCAGATCGCATTCCTTAGCGCTATGTCGGAAGACAGTCCACAGAATATTGCCACGCCGGTTTAACAAGCCCCGCTGAGGCCCTACCAGGTTTTGCCGATATTAAACTGAAACTGTTCTGCTTTATCACCATCGTACTTTTTAAACGGCTCTGCCCAGGAGAAGACCAGTGGACCAAGGGGAGACATCCACTGCACGGCAATCCCCGCGGAGAGACGAATATGACTCGGATCGCCGTAGTCAGGGATACCTGCCGCCAGCGTCTGCGTGGTGTTGTGCCAGGAGGTGCTCCAGACCGTCCCCGCGTCAACAAACAGCGAGGTTCGCAGACTATCGGCGTATTTGTCATTCACAAAGGGGGTTGGAATGATAAATTCGCTGTTCAGCACCGCCATGGCATTCCCGCCGACCGCATCAGACGAGGCGTCCAGCGGGCAGGCGCTATAGCTGCTTTCGCTACCATTGCAGCGGTAATAGGCCGCTTTAGGCCCAATGGTGTTAGAAGAGAAGCCGCGCACCGACGACGAACCGCCAGCGTAAAAGTTATCGTAGAACGGCACACTTTTGCCGTCTAACCCGCCAGCATAGCCTGCGCGCAGGCGTTCCATCCAGACCCAGCGCTTGTTTTCGCTCAGCGGCAGATACTGGGCGGTGTCAAAAGAGAGTTTGTAGTAGCTATTATCCGAACCAGGGAGCGTCACTTTACCGCTCAGGCTGCTCTTGTTTCCCGCACGCGGGAAGAAGCCGCGATCGAGATCGTTGTAGCCCCATCCAAGACTCAAAAAATAATCGTTGGCGCTATATTTTGCGCCACTGTCGCCATCTTTCGTCACCACGCTGGGCTCGATTCCCCGAGAGCTGAGGTAGCGCCAGGTCGTCAGCTCCGGATCCATATTGGTCAGGCGATTATGGACATAATCCAGCCCCAGGTTCAGGGAGTTATTTTCGCTAATGGGAAACCCTAGCGTACTGCCTAAGCCATAGCTCTGCTGGTTATAGCTCCCGGCATCCGCATCGGAAGCATCATAGCTGTTATAAAAAATCTTTCCGCCCAGGCTGATGCCATCAACGGTAAACCACGGGTTCGTCGCCCCCAGTTCAAGATAAGACTGATAGCTGTTGCGCGTCCCATTGAAGCTCACGCTATTGCCCGTACCCAGCCAGTTATCCTGCGTCACGCCAAGCTGATAGCTCACGCCGCTATCCGTACCAAATCCCAGGCCCACGTTGAATGAGCCGGTGTTGCGCTCCTTCACCTTGTAGACCACATCGACCTGATCCGCCGTTCCATTGACCGGAACGATCTGCTGTTCAACGTTCTCAAAAAAACCCGTTCGATCAAGACGTACTTTCCCTTGCTCGACTTTTTCGTTGTTGAGCCACGCCCCTTCCATTTGGCGCATTTCACGACGTAACACCGCGTCCCGGGAGGTGTCGTTACCGGAAAAGCGGATCTGGCGTACCGAGTAACGGCGGCCGGCGTTGACCTGAATATGCAGCGTCACACGATGATGCGCGTCATCGATTTCCGGCGTGGTCGTCACCTGCGGCCAGGCATAACCATACTTACCAAAACGCTTTTTGATCTCATTTTCAACCGTGGTGACTTGCGCCCCGCTATACCATGCCCCCGCCAGCGGCTGGGCAAGGGCCTCGATCTCCGGTCCATGCTGCGCCAGGTCGCCTGTCACCTGAGTTCGGTCGACCCGATAACGTTCGCCTTCATTGAGGGTGATGGTGATATACAGGGATTTTTTATCTGGTGTCATACTGACCTGCGTGGACTGGATCGCAAAGCGCGCATAGCCGCGATCGAGATAAAAACTGCGCAGCGTTTCCAGATCGGCTTCCAGCTTCTGTTTCTGATATTTTTTATCCGCTACCACATTCCACCACGGCACATTATCGCGTAGCTGAAGCTGGTCCAGGAGCGTCTCTTCCCGAAACGCCTGATTACCGATAATGTTTATTTGTGCGATTTTCGCCGATACGCCTTCCTGAAAGACGAACGTTAAGTCAACGCGATTACGCGGTAACGGTGTCACCACAGCGTGAACCTGCGCGCTGTATTTCCCCGCGCTGTAATAGAAATCCTGCAACCCCTTTTCTATTTCGCTAAGCGAATTTCGATCCAGTGCGCTACCTGCTGAAATACCTGTCGCGGTGAGATTTTCCTTTAACGCATCATCCTTCACCGACTTATTCCCGGAAAAACTGATGCTGGCAATAGTGGGCCTCTCCTTAACCTGCACCACCAGCGTTTTCCCATCGCGCAGGATCTGCACATTCTCGAAATTGCCGCTCGCATACAGCGCGCGCACTGCCTCGCTGACTTCCTCTGCCGTCACCGCTTCTCCCGCGTGCAACGGCATACTTAATAGCGCCGCCCCGACGGTCACGCGCTGCAGCCCTTCAAAACGGATATCATCAACTTGATATGAGGTTGCGGCGTACAACGTTAAAGGGGTAATCAATAATCCGCTGATGATATGAGTCTTTTTTAACATGAATGTGTCGTCTACGAGATAATGAGCAATAGCAGTTATCTGCTGGCGTTGAGCTTATTTGTTCAGGATGCGTATCTAAGATATGCGACAGAAATAACCTGAGCGAGGCGCAGAATTACATGCAATTATGGCGACAAAATGGAGAAAAAAAGGATGTTAAATCATGTTTAAAAATATATTTAATGATGGAACTTTTCCTGAACGCCGTGGTTCTAATGGCCAACACCAGAGCTATATTTAGATTTTCCTGAACGGTCTTTATTGAAAAAGCCCCCTTTCTTGCTAATGGAAAGGGGGAAGGATCTCGTTAGGAATGTTGTTCTCTGGAATCACCAGGAACAGGCACAATCATATTCTTAAAGCCAGCAGATATAATGAAGAGAAATTGAATAAATTATGCAATCGACATCACAACATTCTATCTTGTATTCACCGCCAGACGCCGATGGCGAACATCTCCATATTTTCCTCAAAATAGCAGAATACAGTAGGGACGCCTTATCAAGGCATCAAGGAAAATCTATCGTTGTCTACAATAGCCAAGCAGTGGCGCCTCGCCAGGGAAGGTGAGGCATAGGCTTCACCATCCTGCCGCCTCCCATCATCAATCACAGGGAATCGCGTATGACACGCTTACTTAAAACGATGTTACCTATCATTCTCTGCACCCTCGTTGGGTTATCGTTCGCTTCACCCACGCAGGCGGCCTCCAGTCTGCCGATTGTTCTCCCCGCGCTAACATGCGATGCGCTAAGCGCTACCGACTTCAGCGCCGCCGTTGGCGCAAAGGTCACTATCAACCACACTGAAATGCAGACCTCCGCGCAGGGAAGCTGGTGCAAGGTGAGCGCCACTATCGCCCCCCAGATTGGCGTGCAGATTGCCCTGCCGACCCAGCGCTGGAGTCAACGTTTCTTGCAGGTCGGCTGCGGCGGACTGTGCGGGAGTATTAACCTGAGTCTGTCGAATGCCAGCGACTGCCTGCCGGCAATGAACGGCGAGTTTGTGGTGGCAGCAACCGATATGGGGCACCATGGCAGTATGATGGATGCGTCATGGGCCGAAGATCCGCAAAAGCGCATCGATTTTGCCTGGCGCGCCAACCACCTGACCGCAGTGCTGGCTAAAGCGGTGATGCAGACGCTTTACCGCCAGCTGCCAAAGTACGCGTACTTTATGGGCTGCTCAGACGGCGGTCGCGAAGCATTGATGGAAGCGCAGCGCTTTCCGCAGGATTTTGACGGTATCAGCGCTGGCGCGCCAGCGGCCTTTTTCCAGTTTCAGAACTCCTTCTTCCACGGCTGGAATGTGGCCGCCAATCAGCGTCCGGACGGTACCGCTATCTTGTTGAAAGATCGCTTACCTTTGATTCACCAGGCCATACTGGCTCACTGCCCGACGCTTTCCGGCGTGCAGGACGGCATCCTGCAAAACCCCTATGCCTGTCAGTTCTCTGAGACTTGGCTTCCCCGCTGTCCTGCCAACGCTCAGGACCGTTCCGCCTGCCTGACACAGGAAGAGATTGAGGTAGTGAAAAAGCTCTACCGCGGCGCTTACGACAGCCACGGCGCCCAGTTCGTCGCTGGCGGTCTTCCGCTGGGCTCCGAGCTACGCTGGCCGGTGCCGGAGACGCCGACCGGCCACTCAATGTCGGAAATGATGGTACTACCGGCTCTGCAATCCGTGCTCCTGCCGGGAGGAAAACAGAAGATCCAATCGATGCGGGATTTCCCACTTAATCAGCAGAATTTTGACGCCGTCGCTCAACTGGCACCGCTCTATAATGCGGCAAATACCAATCTTCATGCCTATCAGCAGCGCGGCGGCAAGCTTATCCTCTGGCACGGTCTGGCCGATGACTCCGTCAGCCCAGCCTTTTCTATCGCCTATTACCGCGGCGTAGAAGCAGAGATGGGCCATGCCGCAACGGATTCCTTCCTGCGGTTATTCCTGCTGCCTGGGGTAGCACATTGCGGTAATGGCGAAGGTTACGATCAAATTGATCTCCTTACCCCGCTGATGCGCTGGACCGAGGAAGGCATCGCGCCGCAGGAGATTATGGCCGGCAAACGGGCGCCAGCCGCCGCCAGGCTGCCGCCGATGACAGAAAAACCAGATGCCCAAACGCAGTTTCACGGCGTGCAGAAAGTCAGTCAGCCTTACGCTGACGCCGCTCCAGCCGTTATCGCAACGCGTCCGGTGTATCCCTTCCCGGCCATTGCCCGTTATAACGGGCACGGCAACGTGAATGACGGCGAAAATTATCATGCAGAGCAATCAACCGCGTTTGGTCATCTGCAGGTGGCAAAACCCGCCAGCGACTTTATTGGCCCTGATAACCAAAAAAATTATCAGGTTCGCCACGGCGAGCTCACCGTTCAATAAATCCAGGGCTCCTAATTGAGGAGCCCTTCGTTTTTGGGATTGGCCTCAATCATGCATAGCAAAACGCTCCAGCAATCGGTATTAAGCGACCTGCTCTTGTGGATCGATAATAATCTGGATAAGAAACTGACCGTCGACGATCTGAGCGATATCTCTGGTTATTCCCCCTGGCATTTGTTTCGGCTCTTCCGTCATTATTTTGATCGATCGCCGATGGAATATATCCGCCAGCAGCGCATGTCGCTCTGTCGCCGTTTATTGCTGACGACGCCTGGTTACCGTATTGTCGATATTTGTATTATGGTTGGTTATGACGATCTCAGTGCGTTTAATCGTACCTTCAAAAAATATCATGCGCTCACACCCACTCAATATCGTCATCAGGTCACCCGGCAAAAATAAGGAAGGTCCCCCTCCTCCGCATCGCTGCGGTTGGGAATGGAAGGGGGACAGGGGGTATTGCAGAAGGGAAATAGCAGGGTGCTATTATCGAGCCCGATCGGGATCAACGACCTTGCGCGACGGAAATCAGTATAAAAAGATATTTTGAGCTAATAATGTAGAGGGCGTGAAGATTTTGTCACCATTTATAATTGTCTCCACCGCTCTCATCTGAAATAAAAAAACCGGGCCGCGCTGCACCCGGTTTCATTCTCACCAGCACCATCAGAAGTGAGTATTTACGCTCACAAAGAAGGTCCGCCCCGATTCGTTATAGGTCTCGGCACCCGCGCCATACAGATAAGCTCCCGTCGTCGCGTTGCCGGTCGTTTGCGCATTCCCTGCCCGATAGTGGCGGATATCAAACAGGTTATCTATCCCGCTGGTGAAGCTCAGGTTTTTGTTCACATCCCAGGTCGCACTGAGACCAACAATACTGTATGGGCTGACTTCGTTTAATTCGCTGCCGCTGACCGCCTCGCCCTTATAATTAAAGCGTTTTGGTTTCTGTCGGCCATACCAGGTAAAGGTGCTCTGCAGAGAGAGATCTTCACGGACCTGCCAGCTCAAAGTCGAGTTCAGGGTAAACTGCGGGATCACTGACAGTCGGTCGCCTGTCGTCTTATTCTTGCTCTGCAGCATCCATGTCAGGTTATTGCTCCAGTTAACCGTCTCCCCCATCGGAAGATTCAACGTTCCTTCCAGGCCTTCCACTAACGCCTTTGGTACGTTTTCCCACTGATAGATATTGGTGGTGCCGTTGCTGGCAGTGCCCACCGCCGCGTACCCTGACTCAATCTTGTTGTGATAGTCGTTACGGAACCAGGTGATTCCCGCCTGATAGCCCTCATGCTTATACTCAAGACCAATCTCTTTATTAACGCTGGTCTCCGCTTTCAGGTCGCTATTCCCCATCAGATAGCAGGCGGAACTACTGGCGTAACAGCCTTGACCGTTGCTGTAGAGAATATAGTTCGGGTTCAACTGGTAGAGGTTAGGCGCCTTGTAAGAGCGGGCAATGCCCAGCTTCAGCGTCCAGTCGTCCGTCAGCTCCTGGGACAGGATCAGCGAGGGGCTCCAGTTATTGCCGACGATGCTGTGGTGGTCGAAGCGCAGAGCGGGTGTCAGCATGGTGCTGTCCGTTAGCGCCATATTATCTTCGGTAAACAGCGAGAAGATCTCGGCGCTGGAGTACGGGCTACGACCAGTAGCCGATACGCCATCGATAGTTCCGTAAGAGAGCGCCTGGGTTGTCGATACGCCATCTTTCATCCGCTGCTGATTCCATTCTGTCCCCAGCGTCAGATTCTGATCGACCCCCAGCGTAAACGGAATATTCACTTCGCTATGTAGCAGAACATCGGCCAGATCGATATCTGAAAACTCGCTACTGGAGAAGATCCCTTCCGTCCCCCCCGCCAGCCCTTCATTCATTCGCGAGTTGCGGGTGTGTTCGTACTGGGCATAGCTGTTGCTGGTCACGCCATTATCCCAGCCGCCGGTCCATGTCACGCCATAAGTTTGCCGGTAGAGACGGTTAGTCTCTTTCCCGTACATGCTCTTCACCAGCGTACTGGTATTGGTGTTTTGTGTGTCGCCGGCATAGAGGTTGCCCTGTCGGCTGTAGCCGGCCTCAAACTCCAGGGCCTGCATCGGGGCGAACTCCCAGCGCAGCTTACTGTGAATATCTTTGTTCACCACCCCTTCACGTCCGGCGGGATAAGAGCCCGCGTAGGAGCCTGTACGCTCGGCTTCATGCCCGGCGTTAATGTCCTGAGCATCGGCCTGGGTTTTACTCAGATTACCCCAGAGATTGAAGCTGACACTGTCTGACAGCGGACCATTGAGGCTAAAGTTGGTACGTTTCGTCGACCCTTCTTTACGATGCTGCGGAGCATTCATATAGGTATTCCACGACCCATGCCATTCAGGCGTGGTCGGTTTGGTCACGATGTTGACGACCCCGCCCATCGCGCCATTACCATAGCGCGCCGCCGCCGGGCCGCGGATCACATCGATATGATCGATCATCTCTGCCGGCACCCAGTTGGTATCGCCACGGGAATCACGATCGCCGCGCCAGCCATACCGCACCTAGTTACGGCTGGTGACCGGTTTTCCATCGACCAGCACCAGAGTGTTCTCTGGCCCCATCCCACGGATATCAATTTGTCGGTTGTTGCCTCGCTGACCGCTGGTGGAGTTACCGGTCAGATTGACCCCGGGTTGCGTACGAATTAACTCCGACACATCGCGGGCGGGGGGATGTTTGCGAATCTCGTCCGCAGTAATGGTCGACACGCCCGGCGCCTGCAGGTTCTGCCTGGCGGCAGTCACCACCATCGTTTCCTCGTGATTTTCAGCAGTGGGGGTGCTCTCGTCAGACGTCGATGGTTCGATAACGCTCTCTGTCGCCTGCAGCGGCACGCTACAGGCAAACAGAGGAATGGCGATCCCCAGCGGGAAGAGAGACGTGTATTTCATAGAATATGCCCTGTTTTCTGTTGCTGTCGGGCATAACGCCTTCCCCAATTGAAAAAACAATGGGATAAAATATTTGTCTCAGCGCCTCGCCAGATTTTGGCGCAGGTCAGCGCCTTCCCAGCATTAATGGGAATAAGAAGACAGCGTGAGGCATAATAAAATTAAGTGCCCTGTTTCATCATTAGAGAAAAAGCGCTGCGCGCTATTCTTTGATAGCGTAATCCAGACAGCGTGTCATTAGAGTAATGTGCCGTGTTACGGTAATAAAAATGAGATTCATTATCAAGATGATAATAATCAATATCAGAGAAAAATAAAATAACATTTACCAATCAGCTGGTTACCAAAAAACAAACGAAAGAGAATAAAGTAAAAATAAAATCATCAATTTCTATTCATCATTAAAAAAACATATTTTTATCATATTATCTCCATAGTTAAATTAAAGACAAAAGCACATTAATAGTAAGTAATACTATTTGCGAAAGACTCTTTGTCGGTATCGTTACACCTTTTCCCCCATGTCCTACCCAGCTAACGGCGGCCGTTCTGCTAAAATAAACACATCCCCCTGCGGAGTGCTCCTCCATGAACGCCAATTCGCTATCACGCCTGTTTATCGCCTGGCTTACCTGCCTCGCGACGCTGTTATTCGCCCCTTTTCTGCCGGCGGCGGAGGCGGAAATCGCGCCGCCGGTGGCAACCGAAGACAATACGCTGTCGATCCATATCGACGACATGCTGCAGCCGTGGAAAGGCGATCTGCCTGGCATGCTCGATCGGCGCACCATCCGGGTATTAACCACCTACAGCAAGACCTTCTTTTTTATTGATAAAGGCACCCAGCGCGGGGCAACGCACGACATTTTTATCGCGCTGGAAAACGATCTGAATAAACAGCTGGCGAAAGATAAAAAGCTAAAACAGCGCCACCTGAAGCTGCACATCGTTTTTGTGCCGGTCAGTCGGGATAAACTCTTTACCGCGCTTAATGAAGGTAAAGGGGATATCGCCGCCGCCAACCTGACTATCACGCCCTCGCGGGAAGCCCAGGTCGATTTCGCTCAACCGCTCTACAGCAACGTGAAAGAATTACTGATCTCCGGCCCGGCATCGCCGAAGGTCGACAGTCTGGAGCAGCTCTCCGGTCAAACGGTCTTTGTTCGCCGCTCCTCCAGCTATTACGAAAGTCTGCAAGCGCTGAACGCCCGATTTGCCAGCGAGTCACGACCGCCGGTTACCCTGGAAGCGGCGCCGGAAGCGCTGGAGGATGAAGATCTGCTGGAAATGCTCAACGCCGGGCTGGTGCCGTTGATCGTCGTCGATCAGCATAAAGCGGTTTTCTGGAAACAGGTATTTCCGAAAATCCAGGTCCATGACAACGTGGTGCTGCGCGACGGCGGCAACATTGCGTGGGCGGTACGCCAGGACAGCCCGCAGCTGCTGGCGCTGCTGAACAACTTCGTGAAAAAGAATCGTCAGGGCACCACGCTGGGTAATACCCTGCTGCTGCGTTACCTGAAAAATGCCCAATATGTTAAAAATGCCGCAGCGAGTAAGGAACGGCGCAAGTTCCTCGCCATGGTGGACGTCTTCCGTAAATATGGCGATCGCTATGATGTCGACTGGCTGCTGATGGCGGCCCAGGGATACCAGGAGTCGCGGCTGAACCAGTCGGTTCGAAGCCACGTTGGCGCCGTCGGAGTGATGCAGGTGATGCCCCGCACCGGAAAAGAGCTGAAGGTGGGCGATATTAAACAGCTCGATCCCAATATTCATGCTGGCGTGAAATATATGCGCTGGATGATAGATCGTTACTATGCTGATGAGCCCATGACCCGGCTGGATAAAGCGCTATTTGCCTTTGCCTCCTACAACGCCGGTCCGGCGCGTATCGCCCGCCTGCGCACCATGACCAAACAGCGCGGGTTTGATCCAAACGTCTGGTTCGGTAACGTCGAAAATCTGGCGGCAGAAAAAATCGGCGCGGAAACGGTGACCTACGTCAGCAATATCTATAAGTATTACATCGCCTATCGGCTGATCGTCGATGACATGGCCCGCAAACAGAAAGCGACGGCGGCACCGCGGCAGGAGCCGGTGGCGCCGCCAGCCAAACCGCAGCCCAGCGTGGCGATGCCCGCGACCGCTCAGGTGCCCGCGGCCTGAAGCGCTTGCGGCCAGCGGTCAAAACCACTTCTGAGGCGGTGGTGAAATAATCATAAAAAAAGCCCCGGCGAAACCGGGGCTTTCTGTGTTAACTACGCGGATATCGCGTTTAAGGCAGGCCTTAGAACGGGATATCGTCGTCGAAGTCCATCGGCGGTTCGTTGGAAGGCGCTGCCGGAGCCTGCTGCTGCGGACGGGACTGCGCGCCGCCGCTGAACTGGTTGCCGCCCTGCGGCTGCTGAGGCTGACCCCAACCGCCCTGCTGCTGTCCGCCGCCTGCCGGTGCGCCGCCGCCCTGACGGCCGCCCAGCATCTGCATGGTGCCGCCAACGTTTACCACCACTTCAGTGGTGTATTTGTCCTGACCGGATTGATCGGTCCACTTGCGGGTACGCAGTTGGCCTTCAATGTACACCTGAGAGCCTTTACGCAGATACTCACCAGCGACTTCAGCCAGTTTGCCGAACAGCACAACGCGGTGCCATTCAGTCTGCTCTTTCATTTCGCCGGTCTGCTTGTCACGCCAGGATTCGGAAGTTGCCAGCGTGAAGTTGGCGACTGCGCCGCCACTTGGCATGTAGCGTACTTCCGGGTCCTGCCCCAGATTACCGACGAGAATCACCTTGTTTACGCCTCTGCTGGCCATGTTCGTGTCTCCTGAATACGTTTCTTAATAGTGTAAACGCGCGAGTGTACCATTTCCACGTAGCATTTTAATAGCTGCGAGGCTGATTCCAGAGATAGTACCCGGCTACGACATTGTTGCACACTCGACCTGAATTTGCATTCCGATACTGTATATTCATTCAGGTTAAATTGTGTCATAATTAGCCGTTTCTGCCGTTTGTCCTTCAAGCAAACCAGGCAATCCGTGTATCTACCTACCGGGAAAGGTGAATGGATAAGATCGAAGTTCGGGGCGCCCGCACCCATAATCTCAAAAACATCAACCTCGTTATCCCGCGCGACAAACTCATTGTCGTCACCGGGCTTTCCGGGTCTGGCAAATCTTCACTCGCTTTCGACACCCTGTATGCCGAAGGCCAGCGTCGCTACGTCGAATCGCTCTCCGCCTATGCTCGACAGTTCCTGTCGCTGATGGAGAAGCCGGACGTCGACCATATCGAAGGGCTGTCGCCGGCGATTTCCATCGAACAGAAATCAACCTCTCACAACCCCCGCTCGACGGTGGGTACGATTACCGAAATTCACGACTACCTGCGTCTGCTGTACGCCCGCGTCGGCGAACCGCGCTGTCCGGACCACGACGTGCCGCTGGCGGCGCAGACCGTCAGCCAGATGGTCGATAATGTGCTCTCTCAGCCGGAAGGTCAGCGCCTGATGCTGCTCGCGCCCATCATTAAAGAGCGTAAAGGCGAGCACACCAAAACGCTGGAAAACCTCGCCAGCCAGGGCTATATCCGCGCACGGATCGACGGCGAAGTCTGCGATCTCTCGGATCCGCCGAAGCTGGAGCTGCAGAAGAAGCACACCATCGAGGTGGTCATCGACCGCTTCAAGGTGCGCGACGATCTGGCGCAACGTCTGGCCGAGTCGTTTGAAACCGCGCTGGAGCTCTCCGGCGGGACCGCCATCGTGGCCAATATGGATGATGAGAAAGCGGAAGAGCTGCTGTTTTCCGCCAACTTCGCCTGCCCGATCTGCGGCTACAGCATGCGCGAGCTGGAGCCGCGCCTGTTCTCCTTCAACAACCCGGCGGGCGCCTGCCCGACCTGCGACGGTCTCGGCGTGCAGCAATATTTCGACCCCGATCGCGTGGTGCAAAATCCGGAGCTGTCGCTGGCGGGCGGCGCCATCCGCGGCTGGGATCGGCGTAACTTCTACTACTTCCAGATGCTGAAGTCGCTGGCGGAGCACTATAAGTTTGACGTTGAAGCGCCGTGGGGCACCCTCAGCGCCAGCGTGCAGAAAGTGGTCCTGTACGGTTCCGGTAAAGAGAATATTGAATTCAAATACATGAACGACCGCGGCGACACCTCGGTGCGCCGCCATCCGTTCGAAGGCGTGCTGCATAACATGGAGCGCCGCTACAAAGAGACGGAATCCAGCGCGGTGCGCGAAGAGCTGGCGAAGTTCATCAGCAATCGCCCGTGCGCCAGCTGCGACGGTACGCGTCTGCGCCGTGAGGCGCGCCACGTGTTTGTGGAAAACACCCCGCTGCCGACCATTTCCGATATGAGCATCGGCCACGCGATGGACTTCTTTAACAATCTGAAGCTCTCCGGCCAGCGGGCAAAAATCGCCGAAAAAGTGCTGAAAGAGATTGGCGATCGCCTGAAGTTCCTCGTCAACGTCGGCCTCAACTACCTGACGCTCTCCCGCTCGGCGGAAACGCTCTCCGGCGGCGAGGCCCAGCGTATCCGTCTGGCGAGCCAGATTGGCGCCGGACTGGTTGGCGTGATGTACGTCCTGGATGAGCCCTCCATCGGCCTGCACCAGCGCGATAACGAGCGCCTGCTCGGGACCCTGATCCACCTGCGTAATTTAGGCAACACGGTGATCGTCGTTGAGCATGACGAAGACGCCATTCGCGCCGCCGACCATGTGATCGATATCGGCCCCGGGGCCGGGGTCCACGGCGGCCAGGTGGTGGCGGAAGGACCGCTGGAGGCCATTATGGCGGTACCAGAATCCCTGACCGGCCAGTTTATGAGCGGCAAGCGCAAAATTGAAGTGCCGAAGCAGCGCGTGCCCGCCGATCCGGAGAAAGTCCTCAAGCTAACCGGCGCGCGCGGCAACAACCTGAAAGACGTGACGCTGACCCTGCCGGTGGGCCTGTTTACCTGCATCACCGGCGTCTCCGGCTCGGGTAAATCCACGCTGATCAACGACACCCTGTTCCCCATTGCCCAGCGTCAGCTTAACGGCGCGACCATCGCCGAACCGGCGCCGTATCGCGATATTCAGGGGCTGGAGCACTTCGATAAAGTCATCGATATCGACCAGAGCCCGATCGGCCGCACGCCGCGCTCCAACCCCGCGACCTATACCGGGGTGTTTACGCCGGTGCGCGAGCTGTTCGCCGGGGTGCCGGAATCACGTTCCCGCGGCTATACGCCGGGCCGTTTCAGTTTTAACGTCCGCGGCGGTCGCTGCGAAGCCTGCCAGGGCGACGGGGTGATCAAGGTCGAAATGCACTTCCTGCCGGATATCTACGTACCGTGCGACCAGTGCAAAGGTAAGCGCTATAACCGCGAAACGCTGGAGATTAAGTACAAAGGCAAAACCATCCACGAAGTGCTGGATATGACTATCGAAGAAGCGCGCGAGTTCTTTGATGCCGTACCGGCGCTGGCGCGTAAACTGCAAACCCTGATGGACGTGGGTCTGACCTATATCCGTCTCGGCCAGTCGGCGACGACCCTATCCGGCGGCGAGGCGCAGCGCGTCAAGCTGGCGCGCGAGCTGTCCAAGCGCGGTACCGGCCAGACGCTGTATATCCTCGATGAGCCGACCACCGGTCTGCACTTCGCCGATATCCAGCAGCTGCTGGAAGTGCTGCACCAGCTGCGCGATCAGGGCAATACCATCGTGGTGATTGAGCACAATCTCGACGTGATAAAAACGGCCGACTGGATTGTCGATCTCGGCCCGGAAGGCGGCAGCGGCGGCGGCGAAATTCTGGTTTCCGGTACCCCGGAAACCGTCGCCGAGTGCGAAGCCTCGCACACCGCGCGCTTCCTGAAGCCGATGCTAAAATAATTAGCGAGAAAGCTGCTGCCGGACCGGCTCCGGCAGCATTTTTACCGCCTGCTGATAAGACGCATCGACCAGGTAGTAGATTTGCGAATCCGGCAGCGAGCCATCCAGAAAGACGGTGCTCCAGTGCGCTTTATTGAGATGCTGGCTGGGCCGGACGTCGCGATGCTGCTGCCGTAGCAGCTCCGCCAGCTCCGGGCTCGCCTTCAGCGCAACCGCCGGCCGCTGGTCTTCGACCTCCTTCACCATGGCAAACAGCACGTCCGAGACCTTAATCTGCGTGGCTTTCCAGTCGCTGTGGACGCTCTGCTCTGCTCCCGGCTTCGCCATGCAGTACTGCAATAACTCCGAAATTGTCATCTTTTATTCCCCCATGAGCGTCGCAACGATGTGCCGCGAACCGCCGTGTATCCGATGCTCCCCCAGCCAGATGCCCTGCCAGGTCCCCAGCCTGACGCGTCCGTCCTCAACCGGCAGCATCAGCGACACGCCAAGCATCGATGATTTGATGTGCGACGGCATATCGTCAGGGCCTTCATAATCATGTTCGTACGGCGCATTGTCCGGCACGGCGTTAAGAAAATACTGCTCCATGTCATACCGGACGGTGGGATCGCAGTTTTCGTTGAGCGTCAGGGAAGCGGAAGTATGCTGGAGCAGGAGGTGTAGCAGGCCGACCTTCACCCCGGACAGCCCGCGGATCTGGCCGAGGATTTCGTCGGTGACCAGATGAAAACCACGGGATTTAGGCCCAAGCGTCAGGGTTTGCTGATACCACATCATCGACTCCTTTTTGCGAATGAATCCCTCTAAGTGTGCAGCAATACGTGAAAAGGTAAAACCTTCCACCCCGGATTTTGCATAAAAAAACGGCAGCGTCACCGCTGCCGTTTATCACGTTCTGACGCCTGTCAGTATTCGGAATTGACGATCACTTCTTCGCCCAGCGCGCCGGCCATCGGCAGCGGCTTATAGGAGGAGTTGGCGGCACGCAGCACGCGGATCCCGCGGGCGCCCGCCTCGCGGGCGGCGGTAATATCGTTATCCGAGTCGCCATAGAAAACCTTTATCTGCTTCGTCTGCAGCCACTGGGTCTTGGTATTCTGACCCGGCTTATCGCCAGCGAAAATCACTGGGTTCATATTGGCGGCGGGGATAAGAAAATCATCCTGCAGGGTTTTAGAAACGGTTTCTGTTTTGGTCTGGCTGCGGCCGGTGACGAACCAGATGCTGTCGCCACGCTTCACATGCATGGCAATCAGCTGGCGCGCCACCTCTTTTGGCATGCTGAATTCGTCCCAGCCGTTGTTCATTTTTTCCCAGAACTGCGGGTTTTTCAGGTAATCCTCACTGCCGGGAGAGAAGGTTTTTTGCCCGCGCCAGAAACCAGGACTGGAGAAGAGAACGGTGTCATCGATATCAAAGCCGACGGCCATCGGCGGACGCCCCAGCAGGCTGTTCTCAATTTGCGCCACCGAAACCCAGTGGATCGGCGCCTGCTCGGCCAACTGGGCCACGTTGGTGCCGACCCACAGCGGCTGTGGCGTGGAGGCGCGCGCTACTACGGCGCTGTTCAGCGTGAACAGGAGAGAAGCCGCCGCAAGGGCGAGAGTAAGTTTGCGCATATTTATCCCTAAATCTATCAATCATTATTGTTTTCAATAATGTGCATGCTTAGTAACGCCCCGACCTTACCCGCAGGCGACAGGGATGAAAAGCCTTTTTCGCGTAGATGTCATAGAAAAAGAGGATGATCACAATCAGAGGGGGTTGCCCCTGCCCGTTGACCGGCAGAGACAACCTGCTGGAGAGCGGCTTACATTACCGCGGCAAAGGCTTTCGCGACCTGCTGAACATTACGTGAGTTTAACCCCGCCACGCACATGCGTCCGCTGGCAATCAGGTAGACGCCAAACTCGTCGCGCAGGCGATCCACCTGCGCCGCACTGAAGCCGGTGTAGCTGAACATCCCGCGCTGCTTGAGCAGGTAATCCACATCGCTGCCCGGGGCAACCTGCTGCAGCGCGTCGACCAGCGCCTGACGCATAGTCAGGATATGCGCGCGCATGGCGTCCACTTCCGCCTGCCAGGTGGATTTCAGCCCGGCATCGTTCAGCACCGTCGCCACCACCTGCGCGCCAAAGCTCGGCGGGCTGGAGTAGTTGCGGCGCACGGTGGCCTTCAGTTGGCCAAGCACGCGGCCTGCGGTTTCACTGTCTTCACAGACCACCGACAGGCCGCCGACGCGCTCCCCGTACAGGGAGAAAATTTTGGAGAACGAGTTGCTGACCAGCATCGGCATCCCGGCGCTGGCGATGGCGCGAATGGCGTAGGCATCCTCTTCCAGCCCTGCGCCAAAGCCCTGGTAGGCGATGTCGAGGAACGGGATCAGCTGACGCGCTTTCAGGATCTCCACCACACGATCCCACTGTTCCGGCGTCAGGTCGGCGCCGGTCGGGTTGTGGCAGCAGGGGTGCAGCAGCACAATGTCGCGCGCCGGCAGCGTTTGCAGCGTCGCCAGCAGCGCTTCAAAGCGCACGCCGTTGGTGGCTTTATCAAACCATGGGTAAGTACTTACTTCGAAGCCAGCCCCTTCAAATATGGCAATGTGGTTTTCCCAGGTCGGGTCGCTGACCCAGACATGAGACTCAGGAAAGTAGCGTTTGAGGAAGTCGGCCCCGACCTTCAGCGCGCCCGAACCGCCGACCGTCTGAATGGAGGCGATGCGGTTTTGCTTAAGCGCGCTATGCTCCGCGCCAAACAGCAGCGGCGCAATTGCCTGGCGGTAGCCGCTCAGCCCTTCCATCGGCAGATACAGCGAGGCGCCGTGCGGCTCGGCGTTCAGGCGCGCTTCCGCTTCCGCCACCGCCTGCAGCTGCGGGATAATGCCGTCATCGTTGTAATACAGCCCGATACTCAGGTTGACTTTGTCGCTTCGCGGGTCTTCTTTGAAGCGTTCCATCAGAGAAAGAATAGGGTCGCCGGCGTAGGCGTCAACTTTTTGAAACACGCGATGTATCTCCAGGTTTACATGGGGCAGGTTCTTACACAATAAACCGGATATGACGGCAGGTCGAGAGGATGTTGAGGGGAAAGTGACCGCGCAGCGGTATAAACCGCTTTTTTGTCCGCGGCTATACCGATAGCGTACCGGATAAGCGTCTGAGCTATCCGGTACGAACAAGGCTTAGTCGAGGTATTTCATGGCGACGCGGGAGGTCAGTCGCGTAATAAGTTCGTAAGCACTCACTTTCGTGATCTCGGCGATGCGCTCTACCGGGAGTCCCTCTCCCCACAGCACCACCGCGTCGCCGGCTTTATCCTGGGCCTGCGGGCCGAGGTCAACGCAGATCATATCCATCGCCACCCGGCCGACAATCGGCACTTCGCGGCCATTGACCAGCACCGGGGTGCCCGACGGCGCGGCGCGCGGATAACCGTCGCCATAGCCCATCGCGACCACGCCGAGACGCGTGTCGCGTTCGCTGATCCAGGTGCCGCCGTAGCCGACGGACTCCCCTGCTTTATGCTCGCGCACGGCAATCAGGCTGGACGTCAGGGTCATCACCGGCTGACAGCCAAAATCTTTCCCGGTGGAGCGATCGTCCAGCGGCGACACGCCATACAGGATAATGCCCGGACGCACCCAGTCATAATGCGACTGCGGCCACAGCAGGATACCGCCCGAGGCGGCGATCGAGCGCAATCCCGGCTTGCCTTCGGTAAAGGTGGTGAAGATATCCAGCTGGCGTTCGGTTGCGCCGCAGGTCGGCTCATCGGCGCGGGCGAAGTGGCTCACCACGTTAACCGGCTGGCGGACGTTTTTGCACTGGCTCAGACGCTGATAAAACGCCTCGGCTTCCTCCGGACGCACCCCTAAGCGATGCATGCCGGTATCCAGCTTCATCCACACGGTCACCGGCTCGGGGAGATCGGCTTGCTCCAGGGCCGCCAGCTGTTCGGGGCTATGCACCGCGGTATGCAGACGCTGAGCGGCGATCACCGCCAGGTCTTCCGCCGCAAAAAAGCCTTCCAGCAGGAGGATCGGCTGCGCGATCCCCCCCGCTCGCAGGCGCAGCGCCTCTTCCAGGCGGGCGACGCCAAAAGCGTCGGCGTCGGTCAGCGTTCGCGCGGTCTCAAGAAGACCGTGTCCGTAGGCGTTCGCTTTCACCACCGCAACCAGTTTGCTGGCAGGCGCCAGTTCACGCAGACGTTGCAGGTTGTGTCGCAGAGCGCGGCGGTTGATAACTACAGTTGCCGCTTGCATTTGAATTCCTTAATAAAAGAAGGAGGAAGGGTTACTCATCATCATACTGAGGACCGGCATAATTATCGAAACGCGACCACTGACCGTTGAAGGTCAGTCGCACGGTGCCGATCGGGCCGTTACGTTGTTTACCAATGATAATTTCCGCGATGCCCTTAAGATCGCTGTTCTCGTGATAGACCTCATCACGGTAAATGAACATGATTAAGTCGGCATCCTGTTCGATAGAGCCGGACTCACGCAGGTCGGAGTTGACCGGACGTTTATCGGCACGTTGTTCCAGTGAGCGGTTCAGCTGCGACAGCGCCACCACCGGCACCTGTAGCTCTTTGGCCAGCGCCTTCAGCGAGCGGGAGATTTCGGCGATCTCCAGGGTACGGTTGTCAGAGAGCGACGGCACGCGCATCAGCTGCAGGTAGTCGATCATAATCAGCCCGATGCCGCCATGCTCGCGAGCGATACGCCGCGCGCGGGAACGCACTTCCGTCGGCGTCAGGCCGGAGGAATCATCGATATAGATGTTACGTTTTTCCAGCAGGATGCCCATGGTGCCGGAGATCCGCGCCCAGTCTTCATCGTCCAGCTGACCGGTACGAATGCGGGTCTGATCGACGCGCGACAGCGAGGCCAGAGAACGCATCATGATCTGCTCGGAGGGCATCTCGAGACTGAAGATGAGTACCGGTTTGTCCTGCAGCATCGCTGCGTTTTCCACGAGGTTCATCGCGAAGGTCGTTTTACCCATCGACGGACGGGCGGCGACGATAATCAGATCCGACGGCTGCAGGCCGGCGGTCTTTTTGTTGAGGTCGTCGTAGCCGGTGTTGACCCCGGTAACGCCGTCATGCGGCTGCTGGAACAGCTGTTCGATACGGGCGACAGTGGCGTCGAGGACATCGGCGATGTTTTTCGGCCCTTCGTCTTTATTGGCCCGGCTTTCAGCGATTTTAAAGACGCGGGACTCGGCGAGATCGAGCAGATCTTCGCTGGTTCGCCCCTGCGGGTCGAAGCCGGCCTCGGCGATCTCATTGGCCACCGAGATCATCTCGCGCACGACCGCGCGTTCGCGCACGATGTCGGCATAGGCGCTGATGTTCGCCGCGCTGGGGGTATTTTTGGACAGTTCCGCCAGATAGGCAAAGCCGCCCACGCTGTCCAGCTGTCCCTGACGCTCCAGCGACTCCGCAAGGGTGATCAGGTCAATCGGGCTGCCCGACTCCTGCAGGCGCGCCATCTCGGTAAAAATATGACGATGCGGACGGGTATAAAAGTCGTCGGCAACGACGCGTTCGGCAACGTCGTCCCAGCGCTCGTTATCCAGCATTAAACCGCCCAACACCGACTGCTCCGCTTCAATCGAGTGCGGCGGGACTTTCAGCCCGGCGAGCTGCGGATCGCGTTCGCGGGTTTCTGTCTGTGGTTTGTTGAAGGGTTTATTTCCTGCCATAGCCTAACATTTCACCGATACGGAAAAGAGCGTGACAGTATAGCGAGAAAGCCATTGCCGCTAAAGAACCCATTAAGCGTGGCTGGCCTGAGGCGGGTAAGAAAATCCGTCGCTGCCGCCGCAGGCTGTTAAGCTTACTGGATAATCTCAGAACAACACAGGAGCGAACATGGCAACACGCATCGAATTTTCAAAACACGGGGGGCCGGAGGTGCTTCAGGCGGTTGAGTTTACCCCTCGCGATCCTGCGGAGCATGAAATTCAGGTCGAAAACAAAGCTATCGGCATCAATTATATCGACACCTATGTTCGCAGCGGCCTCTATCCGCCGCCGTCGCTGCCGAGCGGTCTGGGCACCGAGGCGGCCGGCATCGTCAGTAAAGTCGGCCATGGGGTGACGCACATTAAGGCAGGCGATCGGGTGGTGTACGCCCAGTCGGCGCTCGGCGCCTACAGCACGGTGCACAATGTGCTGGCCGATAAAGCGGCGGTCTTGCCGGACGCCATCTCTTTCGAACAGGCCGCCGCGTCGTTCCTCAAAGGATTAACGGTCTGGTATCTGTTGCGTAAAACTTACGAAATTAAGCCTGATGAGATGTTCCTGTTTCATGCCGCCGCCGGCGGCGTGGGGCTGATTGCCTGTCAGTGGGCGAAAGCGCTGGGGGCGAAACTTATCGGCACCGTCGGCAGCGCGCAGAAGGCGCAGCGCGCCAAAGCGGCGGGCGCCTGGCAGGTGATTAACTATCGCGAAGAACCTATCGCGGAGCGGCTCAAAGCGCTCACCGACGGTAAGAAAGTCGCCGTAGTCTATGACTCGGTAGGGAAAGATACCTGGGAAGCCTCTCTGGACTGTCTGCAGCGCCGCGGCCTGATGGTCAGCTTTGGCAACTCCTCCGGCCCGGTGACCGGCGTTAATCTGGGGATCCTGAATCAGAAAGGTTCTCTGTACGTCACCCGCCCATCGCTGCAGGGCTATATCACCAACCGGGAAGAGCTGGCTGAAGCCTGCAGTGAGCTGTTTTCGCTGATCGCCAGTGGAGTAATCAAAGTGGACGTGCCGGAGAGTCAGACCTATCCGCTGACCGAAGCGCGAAGGGCGCATGAAGTTCTGGAGAGCCGGGTGACACAGGGGTCGAGTCTGCTGCTGCCGTAAGCGGACAAAAGGACAAAAGTTTAGGGCTTCCACCTGGGAAGCCCTTACTTTTTTTTAGTTCGGCTGTATGTAGGGTACAGCGCGATGAATTCGTTAACGCGCTAATAGTGACAGATTTGCGTAGCGATGCCTACGCGGTTCTGTGCAAAATTGTTCAGGTTGTGACACACCCCTCAATACCTTAGTAACGCCAACGGTTATTGTCGCGAAAAGCGTTTCCGTCCGGGGTTTTCAGCGCCCGAATAACCCACACTACCACCACCGCCAACAGCAGCCACGGCAGCAATTTGAGCATTAAAGCAAACAAACCGCCGACGAACATCAGCGCCGTAGCCACCACGATGGCGGCGATAATCCCCAACAGCGATACGCCGGTGACCAGCAGCATGACAAAAAATCCGATGACAAATAACAGTTCCAGCATGGCTCTCTCCCCACAGTCATTAATATGTCGCTCTGCAGGTATTACAAAAAACATGCCAACAATAACAAACTGAATTTAAAAGAAAACGCCCCGCAATAGTGTGCGAGGCGTGGTCAATTTCACCAGGTTTTGGTGAGAAACTAACGCTTATCGGCCACCAGCTTTAGGGCCTGCTCCAGCACCGCAATGTCGGCGCCGGCTTTATGCGCATTTTCGCTCAGGTAGCGACGCCACTGGCGGGCGCCTGGGATACCCTGAAACAGTCCCAGCATATGACGGGTGATATGGCCCAGATAGGTGCCCTTGCTGAGCTCGCGCTCAATATACGGGTACATGGCCCGCACGACGGCCACCGGATCGGCATCCGCGCCGGCGACGCCGAAAATCTCCCGGTCGACCGAAGCCAGAATACCCGGATTCTGATAGGCCTCACGCCCGACCATCACCCCATCCATATGCTCAAGCTGCATTCTGGCTTCATCCAGCGATTTGATACCGCCGTTAATCGCCATCGTCAGGTGGGGGAAGTCACGCTTCAGCTGCCAGACGCGGGGGTAATCCAGCGGCGGGATCTCGCGGTTCTCTTTCGGGCTCAGACCGGAGAGCCAGGCTTTGCGGGCGTGAATAATAAACATCTCACATTCGCCCTTGCCGGAGACCGTCTCAATGAAATCACAGAGGAATTCATAGCTATCCTGGTCGTCGATGCCGATACGGGTCTTCACCGTGACCGGGATCGACACCACATCGCGCATCGCTTTGATACAGTCGGCCACCAGCGGCGCGTTACCCATCAGGCAGGCGCCAAACATCCCGTTCTGCACGCGATCGGAGGGGCAGCCGACGTTGAGATTGATCTCGTCATAGCCGCGCGCCTCGGCCAGCTTCGCGCACTGCGCCAGGGCCTGCGGGTCGCTGCCGCCGAGCTGCAGAGCGACCGGGTGCTCTTCTTCGCTATACGCCAGGTAGTCGCCTTTGCCATGAATAATCGCCCCGGTGGTCACCATTTCGGTATACAGCAGCGTATGCCGCGACAGCAGCCGCAGGAAGTAGCGGCAATGTCGGTCAGTCCAGTCGAGCATCGGCGCGATGGAGAAGCGATGAGCAGGGAAAACAGGTGACGTTGATTCAGGCATCATGGCGAATAAATAAGCATCCGGGTAAAAAGGGGCGCTACTATAGCATAAAGATAAATCACAGGCGCGTAGTGCGCCGCGCTTCGCCCCTTCCCGGTGTCGATTACTTTATCCGCGGTTTGCCGTCATGTGGGCCAAAGAACTGCGGCGGATGGTCAACCCAGCGATCCTGGCGCGTCGCGGCATAGCCAGGATTGAGCGGGTAGTAAATTCGGTTGTACTTTTTGTTGGCCTCACCCACCACCAACAGACGAACCTCCTGCTCGGTGTTATTGAGAAAAGTGTGGCAGATGCCGGTACCAGCGGGAAAACCCACGCTGTCCCCCGGCTCCAGTTTCCAGAGATAGCCGTTTATCCACACTTCCGGATAGCCCTCCAGCACATAGATGAACTCTTCCTCATCGCTCTCCGCGTGCGGGTAAGAGGTGCGCCGCCCGGGCGGCAGTCTCTCGTGGTGGATCCCCAGCCGGTTGAGGCGTAAACCGCGCCCCAGCGGCGCGCCAATGGAAAAACGCTCCGGGCTGTCGGGATAAGTGGCATCGTCGGGCCCTTCCAGTTCGCGCCAGTGGCGAATGCAATCAGGTCGTTTCATCGTTTTCTCCCGAAAATGAGACACTTCAGATATAGCATACCTGGGTCAGGCGTGTTGCGATTAAATCGGGCATGACGGTTTTAGCAGCCGGCTAAGGCGCAGCCTCCACGAGCGTCAGCGGCCAGCCCCCGGAACTGGCGCAGGCACCGACAATCTGAAGTATGACCCGCATCACCCGTCGGGTCTCGGCGTTTTCCGTGGAACGTGATAAAGTAACAGATTCAATTTCACGCAACCTGAGGATGCTCATGGATAAGACCCCTTCGCAAGAGATGTTAGCGCATGCTGAAAAGCTGTGTGCGCAACGCGGCGTACGCCTGACCCCACAGCGTCTGGAAGTGTTGCGCCTGATGAGCCTGCAGCAAGGGGCAATCAGCGCCTACGACCTGCTGGATCTGCTGCGCGAGAAAGAGCCGCAGGCGAAGCCGCCGACGGTCTACCGCGCGCTGGAGTTCTTACTCGAGCAGGGTTTTGTCCACAAGGTGGAATCGACCAACAGCTATGTGCTGTGTCATCTCTTTGACCAGCCGACCCACAGCTCGGCCATGTTTATCTGTGACCGCTGCGGCGTGGTGAAGGAAGAGGCGGCTGAAGGGGTGGAAGATATCATGCATACGCTGGCGGCCAGAATGGGCTTCGCCCTGCGCCACAACGTGATTGAAGCCCACGGCCTCTGCGCGAGCTGCGTGGAAGTAGAAGCCTGCAGCACGCCGGGACACTGCCACCACGATCATACTATTCAGCTCAAAAAGAAAGCCCGCTGAGCGGCAGCCGCAGCGGGAAAAAGGGTTAACGGCGCGTCCCTGCGCCATTCAGACAGGCACTAACACAAATGCTTCTTTCTTCGGATCAAGGAACGCTACCAGCGATAGTCGTTCTTATGCTCCCAGTCTGAGACTTCTTTCTCAGCCTGATCTTTCGCATAGCCGTAACGCTCCTGAATTTTGCCGACCAGCTGGTCGCGCTTCCCTTCGATTACGGTCATATCATCATCGGTAAGTTTGCCCCACTGTTCCTTGGCTTTACCTTTCAACTGTTTCCAGTTACCGCCGATTTCGTCTTTATTCATGATAACGTCCTCATCATTCGGTGGGTTTACAGCCCGTTTTGTGCCGGACATGGTATTAACTATAGATGAGAATGCTGGCGCCGATTCGTTATTCGGAATTTTTAACCACCATACCGATGGATAAGGCTGAGGAGATTTCCCCGGCTTGCGCTACGCTGAGCCGGGCTACTGAGTTGCCCCGGTAAGCGGTGCGCAACCTCGGGAATTCATGGATAGCCGTTATGAACGGCAATAACTAGCTAAACCAGGTGCCGCGTCGCCAGTGGCGGCGCCAGATCAGCGCCAGCGACAGGCCGCGCAGGGCGAGAAACACCGCTAGCGCCAGCCACAGGCCGTGATTGCCGAGCACCGGGACCGTAAGCAGCGTCACGGCGAAGCCGGCCGCGGCGACCGCCATGCTGTTCCGCATCTCCGCGCCGCGCGTCGCGCCGATAAACATGCCGTCCAGCAGATAGCACCAGACCCCGACCACCGGCAGGATCGTCTGCCAGATCAGATAGCGATCGGCCAGTTGCTGCAGGGAAGGCAGCGAGGTTAACAGCGCGATGATGTGCCCCCCCGCCAGGCTGTAAACCAGGGCAAACGCCAGCGCCACCATACCGGACTGCCGGCAGGCCGCCCGCCACACCTCCAGCAGCTGGCTGCCGTCGCGCGCGCCGTAGGCCTGGCCGGAGTGGGCCTCCACGGCATAGGCAAAGCCATCCAGCGCGTAGGCGGTAAAAGTCAGCATGGTCATCAGTACGGCGTTGACCGCCACGATATCGCTGCCCAGCCGGGCGCCGAAGACGGTCAGCGCGCCAAAGCACAGCTGCAGCAGCAGGGAGCGCAGCATGATGTCGCGATTCAACGCCAGCAGACGGCGCATGTCTCCGCGCCAGGCGTTTTTCAGCATCGCCAGCGACACGCCGCGCAGCGTTAGCACCCGCTTCGCCATCATCAGGCCGATAATCAGGGTCGCGTACTCCGCGGTGACCGTGGCCAGCGCCGCCCCCTGGACGTTCATCCGCAGGCCCATCACCAGCCACAGGTCGAGCACAATATTCAACAGATTACCGACCACCAGCAAAATCACCGGCGCCCGGGCGTACTGGACCCCCAGCAGCCAGCCGAGCAGCACCAGGTTGGCCAGCGAGGCGGGCGCGCTGAGCCAGCGGATTTCGAGAAACCGTCTCGCCTGCTCGAGAACCGCCTCGCTGCCGCCGACGATATGCAGGGCGAGGTTAATCAGCGGCAGGCGAAACAGGATAATTAACACCCCGGCGCCCAGCGCCAGGACCAGCGGCTGCACCAGCGCCCGCGCCAGTCGCAGCGGATCTTTGGCCCCCCAGGCCTGAGCGGTCAGCCCGGTGGTGCTCATGCGCAGAAACAGCAGCAGCATAAACAGGAAACTGGTGGCCGTTGCTCCGACCGCGACGCCGCCGAGGTATACCGGGCTGTCAAGGTGGCCGATCACTGCGGTATCCACCAGCCCCAGCAGCGGGACGGTGATATTGGAGAAAATCATGGGGAGTGCAAGGCGCCACAGCGCTTTATCGGCAGCGTTGAGCAGCATGTTCGGAGACCTGATAGAGGACAAACGTCGCAGCGTCATGCATCAGATGACGCTGCGCAGGGGCAGGCGTTACAGCCATTCTCCATTACGGATCACGCCAACGGCCAGACCCTCAATGGTAAAACTCTGCTGACGCAGATCGACAACGATAGGGGTAAACTCGCTGTTTTCCGGCAGCAGTTCGACGACGTTGCCCTGCTTTTTCAGGCGCTTGACCGTCACTTCATCGTCAATGCGCGCTACCACCACCTGGCCATTGCGCACATCCTGGGTTTTGTGGACCGCCAGCAGATCGCCATCCAGAATACCGATGTCTTTCATCGACATCCCGCTGACGCGCAGCAGAAAATCGGCGTTGGGCTTGAACATCGACGGGTCGACCTGATAGTGGCCTTCAATATGCTGCTGCGCCAGCAGCGGCTCACCGGCGGCGACGCGGCCGATCAGCGGCAGGCCGTGCTCTTCTTCCGTCAGCAGGCGGATACCGCGCGAGGCGCCGGAGACGATCTCGATCGCGCCTTTACGCGCCAGCGCTTTCAGGTGTTCTTCCGCCGCGTTTGGGGAACGGAACCCCAAGCGCTGAGCAATCTCCGCACGCGTCGGCGGCATGCCCGTCTGGCTGATATGATCCCGAATGAGATCAAACACCTCTTGCTGCCTGGTCGTTAACGCTTTCATTCCGCCCCCTGGGTGTATATACAGTTATGCTGTGAGTATATACAGCTAACGGTGATTTTGGAACCACATGGCACACAAAAATCGGCAGATTGTTTATATTTTGCGAGGGTTAGCGAAGAACGTTAGTGATAATGGCTCCACAGCAGCGTTCCCCAGGTGATCAGCGCGATGATAATCGCCAGCAGGACCGCCGCCGACCCCATGTCTTTGGCGCGCCCTGAAAGCTCATGATAATCCGAGCCAATACGGTCCACGACCGCCTCAATCGCGCTGTTGAGAATTTCGACTATCATCACTAGCAGGACCGAGCCAATCAGCAATACGCGGGTGATGGCGTCGACGTCCAGCCAGCAGGCTATTGCGACGGCCACAATGGCGGCGACGCCTTCCTGACGAAACGCGGCCTCGTTGATCCACGCCGCGCGAAATCCTTTCCAGGAGTAACCTGCCGCCTTAATGATTCGGGTTAACCCGGTGGTATTATTGGCCATCACAAAACCTTTTTTATGTAAATGACGTCGATGAGTGTACGCGTTTGCCGCGCGGTAACGGAAATTTTGCCCGCTTTCTGTTATTCTTGCCGCGCATTTGCATGATTAACCAGAGGCTTCACATCGTTTATGTCCGGCTGGCAACGAATTTACTATAAATTACTGAATTTACCATTACGGGTGCTGGTAAAAAGCAAGTCTATTCCTGCAGAGCCTGCTCAGGAATTAGGACTCGATACCTCGCGTCCGGTCATGTACGTCCTGCCCTATAACTCCAAGGCGGACCTGCTGACGCTGCGCGCCCAATGCCTGGCGCATGATTTACCTGACCCGCTAGAACCGCTGGAAATCGACGGCGCCCTGCTGCCGCGCTACGTATTCATCCACGGCGGGCCGCGCGTATTCACCTATTACACGCCAAAAGAAGAGTCCATCAAGCTGTTCCACGACTACCTCGATCTGCACCGCAACCATCCGGATCTCGATGTGCAAATGGTGCCGGTGTCGGTGATGTTCGGCCGCTCGCCGGGTCGTGAGAAAGGGGAAGTCAATCCGCCGCTGCGGATGCTTAACGGCATTCAGAAATTTTTCGCCGTCTCCTGGCTCGGCCGCGACAGCTTCGTGCGCTTCTCGCCTTCCGTATCGCTGCGTCGCATGGCCGATGAGCACGGTACTGATAAGATCATCGCCCAGAAACTGGCTCGCGTCGCGCGGATGCATTTTGCCCGCCAGCGCCTGGCCGCCGTCGGCCCGCGTCTGCCGGCCCGCCAGGATCTGTTTAACAAGCTGCTGGCGTCGAAGGCCATTGCCCGTGCGGTGGAAGACGAAGCACGCAGCAAGAAAATTTCCCACGAGAAGGCCCAGCAGAACGCGATTGCACTGATGGAAGAGATTGCCGCGAACTTCTCTTACGAGATGATCCGCCTGACCGACCGCATTCTCGGCTTCACCTGGAACCGCCTGTATCAGGGCATCAACGTGCATAACGCCGAGCGCGTACGCCAGCTGGCGCACGACGGCCATGAGATTGTCTATGTCCCCTGCCACCGCAGCCACATGGACTATCTGCTGCTCTCTTACGTCCTGTATCACCAGGGGCTGGTGCCACCGCACATCGCGGCGGGTATCAACCTTAACTTCTGGCCGGCCGGGCCAATCTTCCGCCGCCTCGGCGCGTTCTTTATTCGCCGCACCTTTAAGGGCAACAAGCTCTACTCCACGGTGTTCCGCGAGTACCTTGGTGAACTGTTCAGCCGCGGCTATTCCGTGGAGTATTTCGTCGAAGGCGGCCGCTCCCGTACCGGCCGTCTGCTCGATCCGAAGACCGGTACGCTGTCGATGACCATCCAGGCGATGCTGCGCGGCGGCACCCGGCCGATCACTCTGGTGCCGATCTATATCGGCTACGAGCACGTGATGGAGGTGGGGACCTATGCCAAAGAGCTGCGCGGCGCCACCAAAGAGAAAGAGAGTCTGCCGCAGATGCTGCGCGGCTTAAGCAAGCTGCGCAACCTTGGCCAGGGCTACGTTAACTTCGGCGAACCGCTGCCGCTGATGACCTACCTGAACCACCATGTGCCAGAGTGGCGGGAAGCAATTGACCCAATCGAAGCGGTCCGCCCCTCCTGGCTGACGCCGACGGTGAATAACATCGCCGCTGACCTGATGGTACGCATCAACAACGCCGGCGCGGCCAACGCCATGAACCTGTGCTGTACGGCGCTGCTGGCCTCCCGCCAGCGTTCGCTGACCCGTGAGCAGCTCACCCAGCAGCTGGAGTGTTACCTCGCGCTGCTGCGCAATGTGCCCTATTCGCCGGATGCCACCGCGCCGTCCGCTTCGGCCAGCGAGCTCATCGATCATGCACTGCAGATGAATAAGTTCGAAGTTGAAAAGGACACCATTGGCGACATCATCATTCTGCCGCGCGAGCAGGCGGTGCTGATGACCTACTATCGCAACAACATCGCCCATATGCTGGTGATGCCGTCGCTGTTAGCCGCCCTGGTGACTCAGCATCGTCATCTCAGCCGCGCCGAAGTGCTGCGCCATGTGGAAACGCTCTACCCGTTCCTCAAAGCCGAGCTGTTCCTGCGCTGGGAGAAAGCGGAGCTGGCCGGAGTAATGAATGCGCTGATTGCCGAGATGCTGCGTCAGGAGCTGATCGTCATCGATGGCGATGTGATGAGCCTTAACCCGTCGCACTCTCGCTCCCTGCAGCTGTTGGCCGCAGGCGCCCGCGAGACGCTGCAGCGCTACGCCATCACCTTCTGGCTGCTGAGCGCTAACCCGTCGATCAACCGCAGCTCGCTGGAGAAAGAGAGCCGTACCGTGGCGCAGCGCCTGTCGGTGCTGCATGGCATCAACGCGCCGGAGTTCTTCGACAAAGCAGTGTTCAGTACCCTGGTGTTGACCCTGCGCGATGAAGGCTATATCAGCGATACGGGCGATGCCGAGCCGGAAGAGACCCTGAAGGTCTACCGGATGCTGGCGGATTTGATTACATCGGATGTACGTCTGACGATCGAAAGCGTCACGCAGGACGACGCGTAACGCGGCGTTTGCCGTCCTCACCGCCCCCCGGTAAACCGGGGGGATGGGGACAGGGTTTTACAGGTAGCTCATCGCCAGGCCGAGGAACAGCACCAGCCCGACGTAGTTATTGTTCATAAACGCTTTAAAGCAGTTATCGCGGTCGCGATTGAAGATAAGCTTCTGCTGCCAGCCAAACAGACCCGCCGCCACGAACAGCGACCAGTAGTATTCCCAGCCCAGCCCATTCAGCCAGCCCACCGCGCCCATCAGCGCCAGCACGGCCACCTGCAGGATACCGATAATCAGACGATCGTTTTCGCCGAACAGGATCGCCGTCGATTTAATGCCGATCTTGACGTCGTCATCGCGATCCACCATCGCATACTGGGTATCGTAGGCCACCGCCCACAGAATGTTGGCGAGGAACATCAGCCAGCAGCTCAGCGGCAGCGATTCACTGACGGCCGAGAAGGCCATCGGGATCGACCAGCCAAAGGCCGCCCCCAGCACCACCTGCGGCAGATGGGTGTAGCGCTTCATAAACGGATAGACCCACGCCAGCGCCAGCGCCGCCACCGACAGCAAAATCGTCATGGTGTTGAGGGTAAGCACCAGCAGGAAGGAGAGCAGCACCAGAACGATAAACAGCGTTCGCGCCTCTTTCTCGGTGACGTCGCCGCTCGGCAGCGGACGGCGGGCGGTACGCTTTACGTGACCATCAAATTTTCGATCGGCATAGTCATTCACCACGCAGCCGGCGGCACGCATCAGCCAGACGCCGGCGACAAAGACCGCCAGGATCCACAGCGGCGGGACGCCCGGCGAGGCCACCCATAGCGCCCACAGCGTCGGCCACAGCAGCAGCAAGGCGCCGATCGGTTTGTCAGTGCGCATCAGGCGATGAAACGCCAACAGCTTATTCTGCGACAGACTCCACTCCATTTTTTCTTCCTCTTAGTACAACGGCGACGCAGGCAAAAACAGCTCGGTCAGCAGCAGGGGTTTGCCGCTCAGCCGCAGGCGGGAACGACGTCCCCACAGCGCTGCATCGCGACCAATTTCAATAAAATCGCGGGTTAATGTCGACGACGTGAACAGGTATCGCCCCAGCGGGGTCTGCCCGAGCTGCTGTAGCGCCAGCTCCGGCCCACACAACGTCGACTCCGGCACCACCGTGCGCCCGGCCAGCCAGGGCTCACCGTCGGCATTGAGTATAATCTCCCGCAGCCAATAGCGCGGCTCGTCGGGCAACAGCGCCGCTTCGTCAGCCAGCGCCTCACGCCCGATATACCCTTCGTTAACCAGGGTG
This sequence comes from Klebsiella sp. Q2, assembly GCF_009900705.1. Classification (NCBI taxonomy): domain Bacteria; kingdom Pseudomonadati; phylum Pseudomonadota; class Gammaproteobacteria; order Enterobacterales; family Enterobacteriaceae; genus Klebsiella; species Klebsiella sp. Q2. The sequence continues at coordinate 287,480 of NZ_JAAABE010000007.1, forward strand.
ACGGTGACCTGCTTTCCTTGTTGCTCAAAACGCTGGGTCATTGAGTCCTCCAGCAGCAGCCAGTCACTCAGAGGCGGCGCCAGGGGCGGCATAACGGCAAAATAGCGCAGCGCACGCAGTCGCGTAAGCGCAGGATGGGACATGCCTGATTCTCCGGTACATAACGTGAGAGCATTGTATCGCAGAATAGGCGGTTGGTGGCGGGCAAACGTCAATATACGATCATTCACGCAACAGCCATGCAACAGACCGCCGCGCGTGCAAAAAAAGGTGCATCCCGGAGGATGCACCTAAAGGCTGTGCCTAAACATCAGCATTGTGGGGAGACGATTACCCCTTGCCTTTTACACTGCTGATAAAGGTGGAACGAGCGGATTTCGAGCCGAGGCGCTCAGCTTCGTTCATCAATTTCAGGGCTTTGTCGATGTCACCTTGTTTCACCGCCTGCTTAATACCGTTGTTGAAGTAGGTTTCGGTATCGCTGAGCATCGGTTCGCTTTTAGCGGCCGGCGCCGCAGCGGCTGCGGCGGCTGGCGCGGCTACCGGCGCCGCGGTGTTACCGACGGTGACCGGGCCCGGGCCGGAGGAGCCGAACAGCGGCCCCACCAGCACGCTGGAGGTGCTGTTGGTTTTCACTTTCAGCTTCAGCACGCCATCGGTGGTATGTTTGGCGATGGGATCCGGGATGTCCGGCGCCGCATTACCTGCGCCTTTGGCATAGGCTTTCGCCGGATCCAACAGGGTGGTGGTCTGCTGGAGATCTTTTTCAGTGGTAAATACCAGCACATAGAGCTTCTGCTGGCCCAGCGCCGGGGTCAGGCGCATCACGCCGCCCAGGCGATCGGCAGTCATCACGCCCGGCTGCTGATAGGTGAAGTAGTTGCTGGGGAAGAACGCCGCTGGCGTCATGTTCTGGTCGAGAATCAGCACGTTCGGCGCAAAAATCTGCTTATGTTTGTTCAGCTCGCTGTCGAGGGTCAGGGTCAGCTCACCGATATTGGCCGGCACGCTCCAGGCGGCGACCGGTCCGACGATCCCCGGTACATCCAGGCGTTGACCGCCGGTGGTTAAATCTACGCTCTGCGTCTTCGATTGATCGGCAGGCGTCCAGATCAGCTGCTGCAGCGCACTGGCTGGAATAGACGGCGCGGCGCTGGTGTTCTGCGGTACAAAGTTAACATCGGCAAGGCTCATCCCCGGCACGCATGCCAACATCCCTGCGGATAAACACAGAGCGACGAGAGTTTTCTTCATTTTCATTCTTCTCACCTTGGATAGCATCGGTTTAGCGGTAGCCAGGCAATAGCGCGCTAACCCTGAATAGTCAGGAGGGGCCGATGCCCCTCCCAGGTTACACCCGTCCTGCGGACGGTATTACCACCACACTTCCATCTGGGCACCGAAGGTAACTTCGCTGTCGTCACCGCGGCTGGAGGTGAAAGCGCCGCTTCCGCTGCTGTCTTTTGTCTGCAGACCGGAGGTGTTGCTGTAGCCCCAGTTTTCATCCCACTTCGCGTAGGTTGCGAAGATACGGATAGCCGGACGAGACCAGACGCTGTTCCCTGCCTGCCATTGCTGAGCCAGAGTAATTTTGTACTGGTTGTTGTTTTCGCTGGTACGCTGGGATTTCACGTTGTCGTAACCGATTTCCAGCTGGGTGCTCATGATCGGCGTCCATTTGTACATCGGACGAACACCCACGGTGTACCAGGTGGAGCCGTTTTTGCTGTCCAGATCCACGTCCTGGTACATCGCAACGTACATCAGGCCCCAGTCATCGTTGAAGTCCATCGCGCCGTGATCCAGAACGCGGATCATGCTGCCGTTGTTATCGATGCTGGTCCCTTGAGAGTGGCCGCTGTTCCAGGAGGTCATTGCGTCAGTGGCGTACTGAACGACAAACTTGTTGAAGCCGCCCCAGATGGACTGAGTATGTTCACCGGTCCACATCCAGCCGTCTTTCGACGCGCCGTCTTCCAGACGGTAGTCATCCTGCGGGTTAGCACGGCCGTAATCGACGCCTAACTCCAGCACGCCGCCTGGGTTGGTTTCCAGGCCCGCCAGACGGATGTCAAAGACGTCGTTGGCAGTTTTCGCAGCATATTTTTTGGTGTCATCGCTGGAGAAAGTATAAGAGCCGCCGCTTTCTGAGTTACGAGTAGCGGCCAGAGAGAGCTTACCGAAGCCAAGGTCAACGTTTTCCAGACCTGCACCCGGGCCGGAGATATCCCAGTAGTAGAAGTCGATCATGTGAACGTCATGACGCTGATAGAAGCGTTTACCCGCCCACAGCGTGGAGCCCGGCAGCCAGTCGATCAGGTTTTTACCCTGGATGTTGGCTTCACGGAACGCCGGAGAGGTGCTTTCCCAGTCATCTTCCTGATTCACGGAATAGGCAACGTTAGTATCGAAATAAAAACTCTTATCCCCTTCCTTCCACAGCTCCTGGCCCAGCTTCAGTTCCGCATAGGTTTCACATTCGTTACCAAGACGGTATTTACTTTGAGCGCCGGTCGCTTTGAAGCACTGTTGCTCGCCGCCGCTGCCGGTCCAGCCAATGCCGGAACGCGCGTAGCCATGGAAATCGACAGCCAGCGCCTGAGCAGACATAACGCCTGCCGCGACGGCGACCGCCAGTGGAAGTTTGCGCAGAGTAATCATCATTCTATCTCCTGAGATCATTGCTTTTCTTTGCACGCTTCGCCGGTGTACCGCCAGCCGGGTTCGCGCCTTTTTTAATGGGAAGCCTTACACGCCCGGCTCTTTATGCAGCCGACGACAAGCGGTGCCATCCTCACGGAATAAATGGCAACGTTCTGGCGGCAAACCGATGGCGAATGTGGCTCCCTCTTCTACCAACACCACGTCGTTCTGGCGGTAAACCAGGTTCTGACGGATGGCGGGGATCTGGATATGAATTTGCGTTTCGTGACCTAACTGCTCGACGACCTGAACCTCACCTTCGAGGGTCACATCGGCGATATCGCTGGGCAGTAAATGCTCCGGGCGGATACCTAAGGACATGTTGGCGCCCGCCTGAACGTTGGCGCTGTCCACCGGCAGCCAGATTTGCTGACGGTTCGGCAGTTCAACCTGCACCTGATCGATAGCCGTCGCGGTGACTTTAACCGGCAGGAAGTTCATCTTCGGTGAACCGATAAAGCCGGCGACGAAGCGGTCAGCCGGATAGTGATAGAGTTCCAGCGGTTTCCCGACCTGCGCCACCCGGCCAGCGTCGAGGACCACGATCTTGTCCGCGAGGGTCATCGCTTCCACCTGATCGTGGGTGACATAGATCATGGTGCGGCCCAGTCGCTTATGCAGACGGGAGATTTCGATACGCATCTGGACGCGCAGGGCGGCATCGAGGTTGGAAAGCGGCTCATCCAGCAGGAAGACGCTCGGCTCAGCCACCAGGGTACGACCAATCGCCACGCGCTGACGCTGACCGCCGGAGAGGGCTTTCGGTTTACGCTCCAGCAGATGGGCCAGCTGCAGCACTTCCGCAACCTGGGTCACCCGCTGGTTAATCAGATCTTTTTTCGCGCCGGCCAGCTTCAGGCCAAACGACATATTTTCCGCAACGGAAAGGTGGGGATAGAGCGCATAAGACTGGAATACCATCCCAACGCCGCGTTCTGCCGGTGGGATCTCGTTCATGCGGGTGTCCCCGATAAACAGGTCCCCGCTGGTAATAGTTTCTAACCCGGCAATCATACGCAGCAGGGTAGATTTGCCGCAGCCCGATGGCCCGACAAACACGACGAATTCCCCTTCGTGGATATCGAGATTGATATCTTTCGATACCACCACGTCACCCCAGGCTTTCGTTACATTTCGCAGCTGTACGCTCGCCATGCCCTTCTCCCTTCGTTACAACCTGTCACTAACAGTCACATTCAAGATGGGTCGACTATGCGGCATTCATTAGCCGGGCAAATCCTCCACCCCCCGGCTTTTTTATGGGGGAGGAGATGGGAGGATGAGAGATTGGCTCTCGCCGCGGGGGATGGCGGGCGGCGCGTGATTTCGTGATGGAGGCGACAAAATTGGGCGCTTTTTTCTGTGCTCCAGGACGCAATACGGCCGTTTTTGCAATGGAGATCACACAACCAGCGGGTGGGGCGTAGACCTGGGGAGGATGGAAAGGGGTTGTTAAAAAAGGAAACTCATCATCGTTAAGCCACCGAAGTGTATCCACGAGTACAACACCAAAAAGGACGGGTATATGAAAATCAAAACTGGCGCTCGCATCCTCGCGCTGTCGGCACTGACCACGATGATGTTTTCCGCCTCTGCCCTCGCGAAAATTGAAGAAGGTAAGCTGGTTATCTGGATTAACGGCGACAAAGGCTACAACGGCCTCGCTGAAGTGGGTAAAAAGTTTGAAAAAGACACCGGCATTAAAGTTTCCGTAGAACACCCGGACAAGCTGGAAGAGAAATTCCCGCAGGTTGCGGCGACCGGCGACGGCCCGGACATCATCTTCTGGGCGCATGACCGTTTCGGCGGCTACGCGCAGTCCGGCCTGCTGGCGGAAATCACCCCGGACAAAGCGTTCCAGGACAAACTCTATCCGTTCACCTGGGATGCCGTTCGCTATAACGGCAAACTGATCGCCTACCCGATCGCGGTGGAAGCGCTGTCCCTGATTTACAACAAAGACCTGGTGCCGAACCCGCCGAAGACCTGGGAAGAGATCCCGGCGCTGGATAAAGAACTGAAAGCGAAAGGTAAGAGCGCGCTGATGTTCAACCTGCAGGAACCGTACTTCACCTGGCCGCTGATCGCTGCCGACGGCGGATACGCGTTCAAGTTTGAAAACGGCAAGTACGATGTGAAAGACGTCGGCGTGGACAGCGCAGGCGCGAAAGCGGGCCTGACCTTCCTGGTTGACCTGATCAAGAACAAGCACATGAATGCCGATACCGATTACTCCATCGCGGAAGCGGCCTTCAACAAAGGTGAAACCGCGATGACCATCAACGGTCCGTGGGCGTGGTCTAACATCGATAAGAGCAAGGTTAACTACGGCGTGACCCTGCTGCCGACCTTTAAAGGCAAACCATCGAAACCGTTCGTTGGCGTGCTGAGCGCGGGGATCAACGCCGCCAGCCCGAATAAAGAGCTGGCGAAAGAGTTCCTCGAAAACTACCTGATGACCGATCAGGGTCTGGAATCGGTTAACAACGACAAACCGCTGGGTGCCGTGGCGCTGAAATCCTTCCAGGAAAAACTGGAAAAAGATCCGCGCATCGCCGCCACCATGGCGAACGCCCAGAAAGGCGAAATCATGCCTAACATCCCACAGATGTCTGCCTTCTGGTATGCCGTTCGTACCGCGGTTATCAACGCCGCCAGCGGTCGTCAGACTGTCGATGCTGCGCTGAAGGATGCCCAGAGCCGTATCACCAAGTAAGAAAACGGCGGGTGGCGCTTGCGCTTACCCGCCCTACCACTACGGCTCGGACCGTAGGTCAGGTAAGCGAAGCGCCACCTGACAAATAAGCTTTCACCGCTGTAGAGGATGATCCCCATGGATGCCGTTAAAAAGAAACACTGGTGGCAAAGTCCGCAACTCACATGGTCTGTGATTGGCTTACTGTGCCTGCTGGTGGGTTACCTTGTTGTTTTGATGTACGCCCAGGGGGAGTACCTGTTCGCCATCATGACGCTGATTTTAAGCTCAGTTGGCCTGTATATTTTCGCTAACCGCAAGGCTTATGCCTGGCGCTATGTCTATCCCGGCCTCGCCGGCATGGGCCTGTTTGTCCTGTTTCCGCTGATCTGTACTATCGCTATCGCGTTCACCAACTACAGCAGCACCAACCAGCTGACCTTTGAGCGCGCGCAGCAGGTGCTGATGGATCGCTCCTTCCAGGCCGGCAAAGCCTATAACTTCACGCTGATCCCGGCAGGCGACGAGTGGAAGCTGGCCCTGACCGACGGTGAGAGCGGTAAAAACTACCTTTCCGACGCCTTTAAATTCGGCGGCGAGCAGAAGCTGGCGTTAAAAGAAACCGACGCCCTGCCGGAAGGCGAGCGCGCCAACCTGCGCGTCATTACCCAGAACCGCACCGCGCTGAACCAGCTGACCGCCGTGCTGCCTGACGACAGCAAAGTGATCATGAGCTCGCTGCGCCAGTTCTCCGGCACCCAACCGCTGTATACGCTTGGCGAAAACGGCGTGCTGACCAACAATCAAACCCACGTCAAATACCGCCCGAACAACGACGTTGGTTTCTACCAGGCCATCAACGCCGACGGTAGCTGGGGCACAGAAAAGCTGAGCCCGGGCTACACCGTGACTATCGGCTGGGACAACTTTACCCGCGTCTTCCACGATGAAGGCATCCAGAAACCGTTCTTCGCGATCTTCGTCTGGACGGTGGTGTTCTCGGTGCTGACCGTGGTGCTGACCGTCGCGGTGGGGATGATCCTCGCCTGCCTGGTGCAGTGGGAAGCACTGAAAGGCAAAGCGATTTACCGCGTCCTGCTGATTCTGCCGTATGCCGTACCGTCATTTATTTCGATTCTGATTTTCAAAGGTCTGTTCAACCAGAGCTTTGGTGAAATCAACATGATGCTCAGCACGCTGTTCGGCATTAAGCCGGCGTGGTTTAGCGACCCGACCACCGCGCGCACCATGATCATCATCGTCAACACCTGGCTGGGCTACCCGTACATGATGATCCTGTGCATGGGGCTGCTGAAGGCGATTCCGGACGATCTGTACGAAGCGTCGGCAATGGATGGCGCCGGCCCGTTCCAGAACTTCTTTAAAATTACCTTCCCGCTGCTGATTAAGCCGCTGACGCCGCTGATGATCGCCAGCTTCGCCTTTAACTTTAACAACTTCGTCCTGATTCAACTGTTGACCAACGGCGGTCCGGACCGTCTCGGCACCACCACCCCGGCCGGTTATACCGACCTGCTGGTGAGCTACACCTACCGTATCGCCTTTGAAGGCGGCGGCGGTCAGGACTTCGGCCTGGCGGCGGCTATCGCCACGCTTATCTTCCTGCTGGTTGGCGCGTTAGCGATTGTGAACCTGAAAGCCACACGCATGAAGTTTGATTAATTGGAATAACCAGGCGTTATTGGCGCGGGCAGTTTGGACTCGGCCAGCGCGGAAGAACCGGAGCGTACACGTAGTACGTGAGGATTCTGAGCACTGCCCGAGTTCAAAATGGCAAGCAAAATAGCCTGGTGCGAAGTCAAGGGGAGTAAAATTACAATGGCTATGGTCCAACCCAAATCGCAGAAGCTACGTTTATTTACCACGCATCTCCTGCTACTGATTTTTATCGCGGCGATTATGTTTCCGCTGCTGATGGTTATCGCCATCTCGCTGCGCGAGGGTAACTTCGCCACCGGCAGCCTGATCCCGGATACCATCTCCTGGGAGCACTGGCGTCTGGCGTTAGGCTTCAGCGTCGAACACGCGGATGGCCGCGTCACGCCGCCGCCGTTCCCGGTCCTGCTGTGGCTGTGGAACTCGATTAAGGTCGCCGGGATCACCGCGATCGGTATCGTCGCCCTCTCCACCACCTGCGCCTACGCTTTTGCCCGTATGCGCTTCCCGGGGAAAGCGACCCTGCTGAAAGGGATGTTGATTTTCCAGATGTTCCCGGCGGTGCTGTCGCTGGTGGCGCTGTACGCGTTGTTTGACCGCCTGGGCCAGTACATCCCGTTCGTCGGCCTCAACACCCACGGCGGCGTGATCTTTGCCTACATGGGCGGTATCGCCCTGCACGTCTGGACCATCAAAGGCTACTTCGAAACCATCGATGGCTCGCTGGAAGAAGCGGCGGCGCTGGATGGCGCGACCCCATGGCAGGCGTTCCGCCTCGTACTGCTGCCGCTGTCGGTGCCGATTCTGGCGGTGGTCTTTATTCTGTCGTTCATCGCGGCTATCACCGAAGTGCCGGTCGCCTCGCTGCTGCTGCGCGATGTGAACAGCTATACCCTGGCGGTAGGTATGCAACAGTATCTCAACCCGCAGAACTATCTGTGGGGCGACTTTGCCGCCGCGGCGGTACTCTCCGCCATCCCGATTACGGTCGTGTTCCTGCTGGCGCAGCGCTGGCTGGTGAACGGCCTGACGGCGGGCGGGGTGAAAGGTTAAGTTTTTTGTAACACCGGCCCCAAATTTCAGAGGAGGGCCGACGGTCTAGCCGCAATACACGACCCCAACCGGGTATTGTCGCCGTCGCCCTCAGCTGAAAAAGTAAGGCCAATGCCACTGCTATCCTCAACTGGACCCTACATAAATTCTATTTGTGACTGTTGGTCAGCGGCCCTTGAGGCCGCTTTTTTTTATTCGCGTTTCAGGCGATTAGAGTTACACAGCCAGAGCGTAATCACCAGGATCAGGATTGCGGCGGAATAAATAAGTACCGCCATCGGCGACTCATGGTCGATGATGATCAGACGCACAATCGCGGTGATGCCGATATAGACAAAATAGCGCAGCGGGAAATGGAACCCCGACTGAAAATACTTGACGATCAGCGCGATAAACTCGAAGTAGAGAAAGTAGACCACCAGACCTTCCACCAGCCGGTACTTACTGGTCGGCTCCGGGGTAAAGAGGACATCGGCCAGATGCAGCGTCTCTTTACCGAGGAAGACGATCAGGATAATCCCCAGGCACAGCAGCCCAAGATTCAAAACCGTTTGCATCGCAGTGGCGATAAAATTCACCAGTGGGCGATAAACCGACGACATATTCACACCTCATAATCAGTCCGTGTTGCGTCCGGTATAGCGCAAAAGTGTGATCCAGATCTACAGTTACCCCTCACCGCGTGGGCTTTAAATTTTTGCGCCCTCAGGGCAGGATTTCGGCAAAAGAGAAAAATGCTCTCCTTAACGGCGTGTGATCGACATAACTGATTCCCATGATTTGCATAAAAATTTGCTTATACAACCATTGTTAATCAATAGCTTAATTTACATACAAGCCTGCATGTTTAGATATGGCTAAAAATAAAATTTTTCTCCAGACCTTAATAAATAAAGGGTTATTTGAGAAAGTTTTTTTCTGCCGATTCCCTTAGCATATTTCCTCATCATCTTACGTCCAAGAATCATAATAATGTCTGACCAAACATCCTCTCTTTTTATTCGCTGGCTACAGCGAGAAGTCGTACCAGCATTAGGTTGTACTGAACCCGTTGCTATTTCATTTACCACCGCTTACGCCGCGAAACATTTAGCGATACCCTGCGAAAAAATTCGCGGTTTTATTTCTGCCAACCTGTATAAAAACGCCACGGGTGTCACGATTCCCGGCACGACAGTGAATGGCGTCGCGCTGGCCGCCGCCATCGGCGCCTTTGGCGGCGATGCCGATAAGGGATTACAGACCCTGGCAGGCATTACTTCACAGCATGTGGAACAGGCACAAGCGCTGGTGGACGCCGGCCACGTTAATATTGACGTCCAGGACACGCCTGACTTTATTCATCTCGATCTCACCCTCAGCGCCGGTGACCAGACCTGTCGCGTCGTGGTAAAAGGCACGCATACCAATGTGGTCGAGTTATATATTAATGGCGAACAGCAGCCATTACACGCCGGGGAAAATAGCGCCACAGCGCAGGCCGAACTGCCAACTTTCTCTCTCCAGGAAGCGTATGACTTTATTATCTCCACCCCGGTTGAGAATATTACGTTTATTCTGGAAGCCGCCCGCCTCAATAGCGCACTGGCTGCAGAAGGAAAATCGAAAAAGTATGGGTTGAATATTAACGGAACATTCTCTGAAGCCGTTAAAAATGGTTTGTTAAGCAATGACTTAATGAGTGAGGTCATTATCAACACCGTCGCGGCTTCCGATGCGCGTATGGGAGGCGCCCCGGTGGTGGCTATGTCGAACTTCGGCTCTGGCAACCAGGGGATCGCGGCAACCATGCCGGTGGTAACCGTCGCCGAGCATCTGAATGCCGATGAAGAGACGCTCGCTCGCGCGCTGGCGCTCTCACATCTGACGGCCATTTCCATCCATTCGCGCTATACCCGCCTGTCCGCACTGTGCGCGGCCTCCACCGCCGCCATGGGCGCCGCCGCCGGTATGGCATGGCTGTTTACCCGCAATATCGAAACCATCAACACCGCCATCATCAATATGATTAGCGATGTTACCGGCATGATTTGTGATGGCGCCTCCAACAGCTGCGCGATGAAAGTGTCCTCGGTGGTTTCCAGCGCCTTTAAATCTGTATTGATGGCGATGCAAAACCGCTGCGCCAGCGCCAACGACGGCATTGTCTGCGCCGACGTCGAACAGTCGATTAATAACCTGTGCCGCCTCGTGATTAAGCCTATGGCGCAAACTGATAAAGAGATCATTCGCATTATGGTCAGCAAATAAGACCAGCCCTTTTGTACCCCACGCAATAATGATTTATTGCCTGCACCAACAGGTATTTTACGATGAATAAAAAAGTCATATTACGCGGCGCCAGCGCCATTATGCCCCTGTGCATCGGGGACTTTCCTTTCTCGTTCATTGTTGGCGCGTTAAGCGTCAGCGCCGGAATGAGCGTCTGGCAAAGTACCGCGTGGTCGGCGATTGTGATTGCCGGCTCGGCGCAGATGCTGGCACTGAATATGTTAAAAACCGGCGCCACGCTCGGCGTGATTATTTTCACCACATTAATTATTAATCTTCGCCACGTGCTGTATAGCGCCTCTATTTCCGGTACCGTGCGCGAAGCCTCATTCTTTAAAAAATGCTTTATGTCCTATGCGCTCACCGACGAGGTGTATGCCACCACCGTTAAAGAGATGGAAGGAAATAAAAAGGAAAAATATCTGTTTTATGGCTCGGCGATGATCACCTTCTGGGCGATTTGGGTGCTGGCCGATTTTCTTGGCGCGCTGGTCGGCGCCTCGTTTCCCCACATTGAAAAATACGGTCTCGATTTCGCCATGGTCGCCGCCTTTATCGCCATCGTGGTGCCGCAAATTAAAAGCCAGGCCTGCACCGTCGCCGCGGTAGTGGCCGCCGTTTCCGGCGTGCTGTTAGTGGTCCTGCCCTACTCGCTGGGTATCGTCGTCGCCTCCGTGCTCGGCGTCCTCGTCGGCCTGTGCGTCGACCTGGCGGAAGAGCGCAAGCAGAGGGCAACAACCGAATCCGATATGCCGTTAGTGGAGGCGCTGGAAAATGAGTAATAGCTATTTTATCGCCCTGACGCTGGGCATGGCCGCGGTCACTTTTCTTATTCGTTTCTCGTTTATCGGCCTGGCCGGCAAGATCCAGATGTCTGAGCGGGTGACCAAAACATTGCGCTTCGTGCCGGTCACCGTCCTGCCGGCCATCATCACCATTCAGATCCTGAGCGTGAATTCCAGCATGGAGTTCGACTTAAAAAACCCGAAGGTGATCGCCGCCATTATCTGTACGCTCGCCAGCTTCCGTTTAGGTCTGGTGTGGGTGGTGGTCAGCGGCGTCGGCTCGCTGGTGCTATTGAATTATTTTCTGTAACTGTTTGAAGGGGTAACCACATGATTATTACTACCGCTGACGCACCCGCCGCGATCGGTCCGTACGTTCAGGGCGTCAATCTCGGCGCGATGACCCTCACCTCCGGCCAGCTGCCCATTAATCCGCAGGACGGCACCATGCCCGACGACATTGCCGAACAGACGCGCCAGTCGCTGGAGAACGTGAAAGCCATCGTCGAAGCCGCCGGCCTCAGCGTTGGTCAGATCGTCAAAACCACGGTGTTTGTGAAAGACCTGGCGGATTTTGCCGCCATTAATGCCGCCTACGAGGCCTTCTTTACCGAACATCAGGCGGCCTTTCCGGCGCGCTCCTGCGTGGAAGTGGCCAGGTTACCGAAAGACGCTGGCGTCGAAATCGAAGCGATCGCTTTCGCCCGTTAACCCCCCGGCTGGAGGAAGAACCTCCAGCCCCTTCCCCACCGATTTTTGTCGTTCCACGTTGTTCATATTACAGGCACTATAGCCACTGAATGACCCGAGGAACGCAGCATGTTGACTATCCGAAAGGCATTACCCGACGACGCGCCACAACTGAGCGCGATGGGTTATGCCAGTTACCAGCACCACTTCGCCCATCTCTGGCGCAATGCCGATGAACTGGCGTTATTTCTTAAGCAAGAATATGCCGAAGATGCGCTACATCGGAGTCTTACCGATGCCAACCATCATTGGCTCATCGCCGAAGCCGCTTCCCCCGTTGGTTTCGCTAAATATAGCTATCAACAGCGAATGGCTGACGACGGCACGACGGGTACGCTGCTGCATAAGCTCTACATGATGCCGGGGGAGACTGGCCACCGCTACGGCGAGCAGATTTTTCACGCCGTCGAGACGCGAGCAAAAACGGCCGGTGAAAGCTGGCTGTGGCTGGAAGTACTCGCCGCGAATCCCGCCGCGCGCCGTTTTTACGAACGCCAGGGGATGCAGCACATCAGAGACGCAACTTTTCATTCCGCCAGCCAGCAAAGCACCTTACATATTCTGGCCAAACCGCTATGAGAGGAACTATGCCTGAGCTTCGTGACACCGGCGTACGTAACGTCGTTTGTGGTGAAAATGTCGTTATTTACCAGCCCGCCAACCTGTATAACTGCACGCTGGGCGATAACGTCTTCGTAGGGCCATTCGTTGAGATCCAGGGGAATACCTGCATCGGCGCGGAGAGTAAAATCCAGTCCCATACCTTTATCTGCGAATACGTCACCATTGGCCGGCGCTGTTTTATCGGTCACGGGGTGATGTTCGCCAACGATCTGTTTCGCGACGGCAAACCAAACGCCGACCGCGCCAGTTGGGGGCGGATTGAGATTGGCGACGACGTGTCGATCGGTAGCGGCGCCACGATTCTGGCCGTCAGTATCTGCGACGGCGTGGTGATTGGCGCGGGCAGCGTGGTGACGAAGTCCATCACCGAGAAAGGCGTGTGGGCGGGGAATCCAGCCCGCCTGCTGCGACGGCTGTAAAAAAAATGCCGACCATAAGGTCGGCATTCCGTCTTAGCTGCGCAAGCGTTATGCGCGCCAGGCTTTATAACGGTTAATCAGACCGTTAGTGGAGCTGTCGTGGCTGCTGACTTCGCTGCCGTCTTTCAGCTCCGGCAGGATGCGGTTAGCCAGCTGTTTGCCCAGCTCAACGCCCCACTGGTCGAAAGTGAAGATGTTGAGGATCGCGCCCTGGGTGAAGATTTTGTGCTCGTACAGAGCAATCAGCGCCCCGAGGCTGAACGGGGTGATCTCACGCAGCAGGATGGAGTTAGTCGGGCGGTTGCCTTCGAACACTTTGAACGGCACCACGTGCTCCAGGGTCGCCGGATCTTTACCCTGATCGCGATATTCCTGCTCCACCACCTCACGGGATTTACCGAAGGCCAGGGCTTCGGTCTGGGCGAAGAAGTTGGACAGCAGCTTCGGATGATGATCGGAGAGCGGGTTGTGGGTGATAGCCGGGGCGATGAAATCGCACGGTACCATTTTGGTGCCCTGATGGATCAGCTGGTAGAACGCGTGCTGACCGTTGGTGCCCGGCTCGCCCCAGATGATCGGACCCGTCTGGTAGTCCACGGCGTGGCCGTTACGGTCAACATACTTACCATTGGACTCCATGTTGCCCTGCTGGAAGTAGGCGGCAAAACGGTGCATGTACTGGTCGTACGGCAGAATCGCTTCGGTTTCTGCCCCGAAGAAGTTGTTGTACCAGATACCGATCAGCGCCAGCAGTACCGGCAGGTTTTTCTCCGCCGGGGTGGTGGAGAAGTGTTTATCCATCGCATGCGCGCCGGACAGCAGCTCAACGAAGTTGTCGAAGCCCACGGAGAGAATGATGGACAGGCCAATCGCCGACCACAGGGAGTAACGGCCGCCAACCCAGTCCCAGAATTCGAACATGTTGGCGGTGTCGATGCCGAACTCGCCAACCGCTTTCGCGTTGGTGGAGAGCGCCGCGAAGTGTTTAGCCACGTGCTTGTCGTCGCCCGCGGTCGCCAGGAACCAGTCGCGCGCGCTGTGGGCGTTGGTCATGGTCTCCTGGGTGGTGAAGGTTTTGGACGCGACCAGGAACAGGGTGGTTTCCGGATTGACGCTCTTCAGCACTTCGGCAATGTGGGTGCCATCGACGTTGGAGACAAAGTGCATGTTGAGGTGGTTTTTATACGGACGCAGCGCTTCGGTGACCATGAACGGACCGAGGTCGGAGCCGCCGATACCAATGTTGACCACGTCGGTGATCGGTTTGCCGGTGTAGCCTTTCCAGCTACCGGAGATAATCGCTTCAGAGAAGGTTTTCATCTTCTCCAGCACAGCGTTCACTTCCGGCATCACATCTTTGCCATCAACCACAATCGGCGTGTTGCTGCGGTTGCGCAGCGCGACGTGGAGTACCGCGCGATCTTCGGTGCGGTTGATCTTTTCACCGGAGAACATCGACTTGATGGCGCCCGCCAGGTCGGTCTCTTTCGCCAGATCCTGCAGTTTAGCCAGCGTCTCTTCGGTGATGCGGTTTTTGGAGAAGTCCACCAGCATCAGATCGTCAAACGTCGCGGAAAACTTAGAAAAACGGTCGCTATCTTTGGCGAACAGCTCGCTGATAGTGACATCTTTCATTTCGTCGAAGTGTTTCTGTAATGCCTGCCAGGCAGAGGTCTGCGTTGGGTTGATGTTTTTCATTAGCAATACTCTTCTGATTTGAGATTGTGACTTCGGTCGATTGTAGCGCCGGTGACGGAAAATTGTGATGATTTTTGTGACTTGTCCCTGACGCCGGTCAGGAATCGGGTCAAAACGGAGTAAAAAGCCCCATTAGTATAGCTATCATAAGGCTTTTTTCTGTTAGCCGCAGGGGCATGAAAAATCCGCATAACCGCAGCGTTGACATAGCTGGCGTTAAGCCTTTATATATCCGCAGTGCTTACGTATTGTAAGTATCTATTGCTCGCGCATTTCACGCTACAGCGAAAGGGTATTCGCGGGGGATATAATGTCCTTATTCCCCCGGCCAGGTGAAAGACGTCGGTAATTGCCAGAAGAGGTGCGTTGCCCAGGTAACCGTATTGGAGGAACCAGTCCGGCGAAAATACGTGAGGGGGAGCAACGCCGAGGTGAAAGAGCGTCTGGTTACGCTCCTCACCGGCCACAGGGGCTGAATCCCCTGGGTTGTCACCAGAAACGTTCGCAGTCGGGCGTTTCATACCCGAACACTTCAGCGCCCAGAGCGGTGAGTCGGGTCTACAAGGTGGAGCACTTCTGGGTGACATCGTAGTTGTTTATCATTCTGCGCCACCCTGTTTATCGCTCTTCCCTTGTGCCATGGCTGAATAATTTGGCCTGGCTTATTAAGACATTTTGTTGCGATCCGGCGGCATCCAGCCCCTGCCAGGATCGGTGTTCAGGAATCGTTTTAATAAGTCAGGCCCCCTGACACGAGGTTGTTATGACAGATTTAGTCGTCGCCAAATTTGGCGGCACCAGCGTTGCTGATTTTGACGCGATGAACCGCAGCATTGATGTGGCGCTGCTTGATGCCAATACCCGTATTGTTGTGCTCTCCGCCTCTGCCGGCGTGACCAACATTCTGGTGGCCTTAGCGGAAGGGCTGGAACCCACCGAACGTTTTTCCCAGTTGGACGCTCTGCGCCAGATCCAGTTCAATATTCTGGAGCGTTTGCGCTATCCCAACGTGATCCGCGAAGAGATTGAGCGCCTGCTGGAAAATATCACCACGCTGGCGGAAGCCGCCGCGCTCGCCTCCTCTAGCGCGCTGACTGACGAACTGGTCAGCCATGGCGAACTGATGTCCACCCTGCTGTTTGTGGAGATTCTGCGTGAACGCGGAATTCAGGCGCAGTGGTTTGACGCCCGTAAAGTGCTGCGCACTAACGATCGCTTTGGCCGCGCCGAACCGGATATCGCCGCTGTCGCCGAACTGACCCAGCAGCAGCTGACGCCGCGTCTCGCGGAAGGCCTGGTGGTGACGCAGGGCTTTATCGGCAGCGAAGCGAAGGGCCGCACCACCACCCTCGGCCGCGGCGGCAGCGATTATACCGCCGCTCTGCTCGGCGAAGCGCTGAATGCCACCCGCGTCGATATCTGGACCGATGTGCCCGGGATCTATACGACCGACCCGCGCGTCGCGCCAGCGGCGAAACGCATCGACGTCATCGCCTTTGAAGAGGCGGCGGAAATGGCCACCTTTGGCGCCAAAGTGCTGCACCCGGCGACCCTGCTGCCTGCCGTGCGCAGCGATATCCCGGTATTTGTCGGCTCCAGTAAAGAACCGAAAGCGGGCGGTACGCTGGTGTGTAAAACCACCGAGAACCCGCCGCTGTTCCGCGCGCTGGCGCTGCGCCGCCGCCAGACGCTGCTGACGCTGCACAGCCTGAATATGCTGCACTCCCGCGGCTTCCTCGCCGAAGTGTTCGGTATTCTGGCGCGCCATAACATCTCCGTCGATTTGATCACCACCTCCGAAGTGAGCGTGGCCCTGACCATGGACACCACTGGCTCAACCTCTGCGGGCGATACCCTGCTGACCCAGGCGCTGCTGACCGAGCTCTCCTCGCTGTGTCGCGTGGAAGTGGAAGAAGACCTGGCGCTGGTTGCCCTGATCGGCAACGAGCTGTCGAAAGCCTGCGGCGTCGGCAAAGAGGTGTTTGGCGTCCTTGATCCGTTTAACATCCGCATGATCTGCTATGGCGCATCCAGCCACAACCTCTGCTTCCTGGTCCCTGGCGCCGATGCGGAGAAGGTGGTGCAGACGTTGCATCATAATTTGTTTGAATAAAATTCCTTAGCACGATAAACAATACCTATAGCCGGGCTCGAACCCGGCTTTTTTATAACAACATCAACACAACCAGCTGACCAGCTCGCCGCCCTACCGGTTCGGCGCGGCCGGTTTGCGTATCGCAAGGAACACAACATGCTCGCAACTCTGACGCGGCTGTTCCCGTTATGGGCACTGCTGCTCTCCGTTCTGGCCTATTACACCCCCACCACTTTCACCCCGATCGGCCCGTGGGTTACCACCCTGCTGATGCTGATTATGTTCGGTATGGGGGTACATCTAAAGCTGGCGGATTTCAAACGCGTCCTGTCGCGTCCGGCGCCGGTCGCTGCAGGGATATTTCTGCACTATCTGGTGATGCCGCTCGCCGCCTGGCTGCTGGCGCTGCTGTTTCATATGCCGCCGGAGCTCTCCGCCGGGATGGTGCTGGTGGGCAGCGTCGCCAGCGGGACGGCCTCCAACGTGATGATCTTTCTGGCCAAAGGGGACGTGGCGCTGTCGGTGACTATCTCCTCGGTCTCCACCCTGGTCGGCGTCATCGCGACGCCGCTGCTGACCCGTCTGTACGTCGACGCGCACATTCAGGTCGACGTCATGGGGATGTTGCTGAGCATTCTGCAGATTGTGGTCATTCCCATCGCCCTGGGGCTGATTGTCCATCATCTGCTGCCGAAGGTGGTGAAAGCGGTGGAACCGTTCCTCCCCGCTTTCTCGATGGTGTGCATTCTGGCGATCATCAGCGCGGTGGTGGCAGGTTCCGCGGCCCATATCGCGTCCGTTGGCCTGGTGGTGATTATCGCGGTGATCCTGCATAACACCATTGGCCTGCTCGGCGGCTACTGGGGCGGACGTCTGTTTGGTTTTGATGAATCCACCTGCCGTACGCTGGCGATCGAGGTAGGGATGCAGAACTCCGGCCTGGCGGCCGCGCTGGGTAAAATTTACTTCGGCCCGCTGGCGGCGCTGCCGGGAGCCCTGTTCTCCGTCTGGCATAACCTGTCCGGTTCGCTGCTGGCCGGATACTGGTCAGGGAAGCCCATCGCCAAAAAAGCCAGCAAGCGCTGAGCGTGACACGTCCGGGCGCAGGCCCGGGCGTGTGCGTTATCCAATCTGCAAACGTACTGGTTTACCTAACTTCATTAACATCATGACTAACGCATCCAGGGTAAACTTACTGGTTTTCTGATTGACCACATCTGAAATGCGTGGGCGCGAAATGCTCAACTTCGCGGCAGCATCGGCCTGCTTCAATTGATGTTCATCTATCCACTCAGCGATTTCCTGCATTAACTGTCGTTTAAGCGCCATCAACTGCTCAACTTCTTTTTCCGCTTGTCCGCGAAGCTGCTCTGCGTCAGCATCATCAAAGCCCAGTTCACTGAATATATTGCTCTCTTCAGAGGTCACATGACGGATACCATCCACACTCTTACGATTCATTTATGACTCCTGTGTTCCTGCTGTATAACCCGCAAACGGCTTCTGACAATCTGTTTTTCGTGTTCGGCGGTCCGTCGCGTCTTTTTGTTAAAACAGTGCAGGACATATATCGCCTCTGCAAAACGGGCCAGATAAATTACCCGATATGCACCGGAAAAGTGGCGCAGGCGGATTTCTTCAACCCCCCGCCCCAGTTGAGGCATTGCTTTCCAGTCCGCAGCCTCTAAACCCGACTGTAAACGATAAAGCTGGAATCCGGCATCTCTGCGGACGTCCTCAGGAAACTGGCGCAGATCGTCAAAGGAAGAGCCCATCCAGACGATACGCCTTAATCTCGGTTGCTGATTGAGCATACCACATCCTTGTATAAAATTTTATACACCACTCGCCCGATATTTATCGTCGATAACAGGTTGACCGTGCCGTTACCCTAAGCCAGTTCACCTCACGGGTCACGAACGAGGGAAATATTCTGCGAGGCGCTTTCCGGATGCGTTCTATTTTGCGCTGATTACCGTACACTGGGTGCTCTGGTCTGACTGAGGGCACCACCATGGCACTCCCCCGAATTACACAAAAAGAGATGACCGAGCGCGAACAGCGCGAATTGAAAACGCTGCTTGACCGCGCGCGCATTGCGCACGGCCGCCCGCTGAGCAATGCGGAAACGAACAGCGTGAAAAAGGAATATATCGATAAGCTGATGGCGCAGCGCGAAGCGGAAGCGAAGAAAGCCCGCCAGGTGAAAAAACAGCAGGCTTATAAGACGGATAAGGAAGCAACCTTTTCCTGGTCGGCGAATACGCCGACCCGCGGCAGGCGTTAGCGCCCTTTCTTTTTACGTCCCGGCTGGGTGAAACGTTTGCCGTTGCCAGCCGGGCGGCCTTTATCGTTGCTATTTTCCACCTTCACCACCGGGCGCTTGATCCCGGGGGTCGCCGCTTTGGCCTTCGGCTTCGCTTTCGGCTTCGCTTCGGAAGAGGAGTTTTCAATCAGCTTGAACAGGTCGATCAGCTCGTCATCGGTCAGATCGCGCCACTCACCCAACGGGATCCCCGTCAGGCTGACGTTCATGATCCGCGTACGCTCAAGCTTCGTCACTTCATAGCCAAAGTGCTCGCACATGCGACGGATCTGGCGGTTTAACCCCTGCACAAGGGTGATGCGGAAAACGAACGGCGCTTCTTTCTTTACCTTACATTTTTTGGTCACGGTCCCGAGAATCGGTACCCCCGCGCCCATGCCGCGAATGAACTCATCGGTCACCGGCTTATCGACCGTAACCAGATACTCTTTTTCATGGTCGTTGCCGGCACGCAGGATCTTATTCACCAGGTCGCCATGATTGGTGAGGAAAATCAGCCCCTGGGAGTCTTTATCCAGACGGCCGATAGGGAAGATACGCTTGCTGTGGTTGACGAAATCGACAATGTTGTCGCGCTCGCCGTCTTCTGTGGTGCTCACAATGCCGACCGGCTTATTCAGCGCAATCAGCACCAGATCATCCGCTTCGCGCGGCTCAATCAACCGTCCGTTAACTTTGACCAGGTCGCCAGGCTTCACCTGATCGCCAATCGTGGCGCGCTTGCCATTGATAAAGACGTTGCCTTGTTCAATAAAGCGGTCCGCTTCGCGACGCGAGCAGATGCCGCTTTCACTGATGTATTTGTTTAATCGGGTTGATGAGTCGGGCAGCATAGATTCTCCTGTAAAAGCGAAATATACCCTACCTTGTGGGCGAGAAAAAACCTGGATTGTATGATTCATTATCCAGAAGCTTCGTCGGGCTTGTGAACAGCATTCCGCTTACCTACATCATGCGCCATATCAGCGCGCCGGTATGGGGGCGATGCTAGAATTTCTGCTTCAATAATATTTTTAAAACAGGAAGAAAAGATGGAACTGCTGTTACTCAGTAACTCCACGCTGCCGGGGAAAGCCTGGCTGGAACACGCCCTGCCGCTGATTGCCGGTCAGGTCAAAGGGCGCCGTAAGGCGGTATTCATCCCCTTCGCTGGCGTGACGCAATCCTGGGATGATTACACGGCCAAAGTGGCTGCGGTTATGGCGCCCATGGCGGTCAGCGTAACCGGTATCCACAGCGTCGACGACCCTATCGCCGCCATTGAAAGCACCGAGATGGTGATCGTTGGCGGCGGGAACACCTTCCAGCTGTTGAAAGCGTGCCGCAGTCGCGGTCTGTTGGCGCCGATTGTCGATGTCGTCAAACGCGGGGCGCTGTATATCGGCTGGAGCGCAGGTTCAAACCTCGCCTGCCCGACCATTCGCACCACCAACGATATGCCGATTGTCGATCCGCAGGGATTTGATGCGCTGGGGCTGTTCCCGCTACAGATTAACCCGCACTTCACCAACGCGTTGCCGACCGGGCATCAGGGCGAAACCCGCGAACAGCGTATCCGCGAACTGCTGGTCGTGGCGCCGGAATTAACGGTGATTGGTTTGCCGGAAGGAAACTGGATCCAGGTCACCGATGGTCACGCGACGCTCGGTGGCCCGAACCCGACGCTGTTGTTCAAAGCGGGGGAAGAAGCGATAACCCTGCCTGCGGGCCACCGCTTCTGAGGCTGGGTGGCTAACGTTTCCCGGATAGCGGCGCATTGCGCCTTATCCGGGCTGCCTCAACGGGACGTCCAAACGCAAAACCCCGGTTAGCACAGCGTCGCCGGGGAATGGCTCAGTAGTCATCCCGTTCGTCGTCTTCATCCGGTTGCTCCATCACGCTGTAAGCCACCGAGCAGAACAGGCTGTTCAGGCGCTTCATATCCCCCAGCAGCGCCAGATGCAACGTACTGGTTTCGATACTCTGCACGTTCTGCTGATGCAGACGGTCAACGTGCGCATGCGAGTAGCGGCGGTTAAGAATGCGGAACCGGTGTTTGCTGCGCCGCAGGCGACGAGCGCTCGGCACATCGCTGGAGAAGAAGACCGACATCGCCAGCTGCAGATTGCTGAGCAGCAGATCGTACAGGGCGTCCAGCTCCTTTAACCCTTCCACCGAGAAGGCGCGACGCGCCGCCAGCGATTTATCGGCGATCTCGCTGCCCATCCGCTCGACGATATCGGAGGCCTGCTCGAGGTTTAACGACATCTCAATAATTTCCGCCCAGCGCCGGGACTCTTCTTCCGCCAGCTCATCCTTTGGCATTCGCGCCAGATAGAGCTTAATGGCGGTGTAGAGGACGTTGATATCGTCCGCCATGCGGCGCAGTTCTTTCTCCTGACGCGGTTCGCCATGCATCACCTTATGCAGGCTCTCCATCATTTGCTCCATCGCGTCGCCAATGCGCAGCGTCTCGCGTGCGGCGTTGGCTAGCGCCAGCGCCGGGGTGTCCAGCGCCGACGGGTCAAGATGCTTGGGTTTGAGATGGTTATCCAGCTCGGGTTCATCGCGGATCATGCGCTGGCACAGCTTCGCCATCGGTCCGGCAAAGGGCACCATCGCGATGCAGCGCAGCAGGTTATAAAAGACGTGAAAGTAGATAACCAGCTCAGACTCCGCCAACGGCAGCTTGTGCATCGCCGCGGCCAGCGGATGGACGAACGGCAGAATGATCAGGCTCCCCACCAGCTTAAACAGCAGGCTGCCCAGCGCCACCCGGCGCGCCGCCGCGTTCGCCGCGCTGTTGTTGAGCATCGCCAACAGCCCCGATCCCAGGTTGGCGCCAATCACCAGGCACAGCGCCACCGGGAAAGAGATCGCTCCCGCCGCGGTCAGCGTCGCGGTCAGCAGCACCGCCGCCAGGCTGGAGTAGCTAATGATCGCGAATACAGCGCCAATCAAGGCATCCAGCATGATATCCCCGGTCAGCGAGGCAAAAATCACCTGCACGCCGTTGGCCTGGGTAATGGGGTGGACGGCCTGCACAATCAGCTCCAGGGCCAACAGGATCAGCCCAAGGCCGATCCCCACTCGCCCCAGCTGCCCGGCGCGGGTCTGCTTGCGGCCGAGGAAGAAAATCACCCCGATAAATATCAACAACGGCGACAGCCACGACAGGTCGAAGGTCAGTACCCTCGCCATCAGCGCCGTCCCAACGTCGGCGCCCAGCACCATCACCAGCGCCGGCGTGAGGCCCACTAAATCCTGGGCGACAAACGAGGTCACCAGCATGGTGGTGGCATTGCTGCTTTGTACCAGCGCAGTCACGCCAAGACCCGCGCAGAAGGCGAGCGGCTTTTTTTCTACGCTGCTACTGAGAACGGTACGTAGGCGAGCGCCATAGACGCGCATCACCCCGGTACGCACGATATGCGTGCCCCACACCAGCAGAGCGACCGCGGACAACAGGTGTAGCAGAGTTAACACGGAATCAGCTTCTCCTTATCGTTATAGGTGTTCCGACGTTCTGGAACCTATCTCAGTATAAGGGGTTAACCTCAATAAAGAGACAAGGCGCTCACAGAGCGCCTTGTTAGTTGTAAGGAAAAATGACGACTAGTCCGCATCATAGCCCAGATTAGGGGCTAACCAGCGCTCGACTTCCGCCGGGGTCATCCCTTTACGCCGCGCGTAGTCTTCGACCTGGTCGCGCTGGATCTGCGCCACGGCGAAGTACTTGCTGTCCGGATGGCTGAAATACCAGCCGGAAACCGATGCCCCCGGCCACATGGCGAACGATTCGGTAAGCTTCATGCCGGTATGGGCTTCGACGTCCAGCAACTGCCAGATGGTGCCTTTTTCAGTGTGCTCCGGACAGGCCGGATACCCCGGCGCCGGACGGATCCCCTGGTAATTCTCGCGAATAAGTTCCTCATTGCTGAGGTTCTCATTGGCCGCATATCCCCAGTAGACCTTGCGCACTTTCTCGTGCAGATACTCGGCGAAGGCTTCCGCCAGACGATCGGCGATGGCCTTGATCATGATCTTGTTATAGTCGTCATGCTGCGCTTCATAGGCCTCCGCCAGCGCGTCCTCTTCCAGGCCGCCGGTGACGGCGAAGGCGCCGATGTAGTCCGCTTTGCCGCTCAGCTTCGGCGCCACAAAGTCGGCGAGGCAGTAGTTGGCGAAGCCGACCTTCTCCGTCTGCTGGCGCAGGTGATGGCTCACCGTCAGCACATGGGTGCGGGTTTCATCGCGATAGATTTCAATATCGTCGCCAACGCGGTTGGCCGGGAACAGGCCCACCACGCCGCGCGGGTTGAGGGTTTTCTCTGCGCTCAGTTTATCCAGCAGCTCGTTAGCGTCTTTGAACAGGCGCTGCGCCTCTTCCCCTACCACTTCATCTTCCAGAATGCGCGGATATTTACCCGCCAGCGACCAGGTCATAAAGAACGGCGTCCAGTCGATGTAATTGCGTAGCGTCTCGATACTGGCTTCCACCTCCTGAATCCCCAGGCGATGGGCCACCGGCGGCGTATAGCTCTCCCAGTCAAAGGCCAGATCGTTTTCCCGTGCGGCCGCCAGGGTCACCGGCGGGGTGCGCGGTTTTTTACGTCCATGCTGGATACGCACGGTTTCATACTCTTTGCGCGTGCGGGCGACAAACTCATCGCGCTGCGTATCCGAGAGCAGCGCAGCCACCACCCCGACGGTGCGCGAGGCGTTCTGTACGTAAACGGTCGGGCCGCTGTAGTTCTGCTCGATTTTCACCGCCGTATGCGCTTTCGAGGTGGTCGCGCCGCCAATAAGCAGCGGGATGGTAAAGCCCTGACGCTCCATCTCTTTCGCCACGTTAACCATCTCGTCGAGCGACGGGGTAATCAGCCCGGAAAGGCCGATGAGATCCGCGTTTACCTCTTTGGCGGTTTTGAGAATTTTATCCGCCGGGACCATCACGCCAAGATCGATGATTTCGTAGTTATTACACTGCAGCACCACGCCGACGATGTTTTTGCCGATGTCATGAACGTCGCCTTTTACCGTGGCAATCACCATTTTGCCGTTACTGGAGCCCTGTTCTTTACTGGCTTCGATAAACGGCTCAAGGTAGGCCACCGCCTGTTTCATGACGCGAGCGGATTTCACCACCTGCGGCAGGAACATTTTGCCTTCGCCGAACAGATCGCCGACCACGTTCATGCCGTCCATCAGCGGCCCTTCGATCACCTCAATCGGGCGGGCAGCCTGCTGACGCGCTTCTTCGGTGTCCTGTTCGATAAATTCGGTAATGCCCTTCACCAGCGAATATTCGAGGCGTTTTTTCACCTCCCAGCTGCGCCACTCCGCCTGCTGGGCATTGGCGCCGTCGTCGACTTTACTGCCGCGATATTTTTCCGCCAGTTCGAGCAATCTTTCGGTGCTGTCATCGCGGCGGTTGAGGATCACGTCCTCCACCGCGTCGCGCAGCTCGCCCGGCAGGTCATCATAGATGGCCAGCTGACCGGCATTGACGATCCCCATATCCATGCCGTTGCGGATCGCATAGTAGAGGAATACGGCGTGGATCGCCTCACGAACCGGGTCATTGCCGCGGAAAGAGAAGGAGACGTTGGAGACCCCGCCGGAGATCAGCGCATGCGGCAGCTCGCGTTTGATGTCTTCGCAGGCGCCGATAAAGTCCTGGGCATAGTTATTGTGTTCTTCGATACCGGTCGCCACCGCAAAGATATTCGGGTCAAAGATAATATCTTCTGGCGGGAAGCCGACCTCTTCGGTGAGGATTTTGTAGGCGCGACGGCAAATCTCAATTTTACGTTCGCGGGTATCAGCCTGGCCCACTTCGTCAAAGGCCATCACCACTACCGCAGCGCCGTAGCGGCGAACCAGTTTCGCATGGTGGATAAAGGGTTCGACGCCCTCTTTCATCGAAATCGAGTTAACGATGCCTTTGCCCTGAATGCATTTCAGGCCTTTCTCAATAACTTCCCACTTGGAGGAGTCGATCATGATCGGCACGCGGGCAATGTCCGGCTCGCCGGCAATCAGGTTGAGGAAGCGCACCATCGCCGCTTCTGCGTCGAGCATCCCCTCGTCCATGTTGATATCGATAATCTGCGCGCCGCTTTCCACCTGCTGACGCGCGACGTCCAGCGCTTCGCTGTACTTCTCTTCTTTGATTAAGCGTTTAAATTTCGCCGAGCCGGTAACGTTGGTACGTTCGCCGACGTTAACGAACAGGCTGTCATCGCCGATATTGAGCGGCTCCAGGCCGGCGAGGCGGCAGGCCACCGCGATTTCCGGCAGCTGGCGCGGCGGCAGGCCCGCTACCGCCCGGCTCATGGCGGCGATATGCTCCGGGGTCGTACCGCAGCAGCCGCCGACGATATTAAGGAAACCGGCTTCCGCCCATTCGCGGATCTGCGCCGCCATGGTATCGGCATCCAGATCGTATTCGCCGAAGGCGTTGGGCAGGCCGGCGTTCGGGTGCGCGGTGACGTAGCATTCAGCGATGCGCGAGAGCTCCTGGACGTACTGGCGCAGTTCGTCCGGCCCGAGGGCGCAGTTCAGACCAAACGATAAGGCTTCGGCGTGGCGCAGCGAGTTATAGAAAGCTTCGGTGGTCTGCCCGGAAAGCGTGCGGCCGGAGGCATCGGTAATGGTGCCGGAGATCATCAGCGGCAGGTCAACGCCCAGCGCCTCCATCTCCTCTTTTACCGCATAGATGGCCGCTTTGGCATTCAGGGTATCAAATACCGTTTCAATCAGGATCAGATCCACGCCACCTTCCACCAGCGCCCGGGTGGATTCGCGATAGGCGGCCACCAGCTGGTCAAAGGTAATATTACGGAACGCCGGATCGTTCACATCAGGCGAAATGGAGGCGGTGCGGTTAGTTGGGCCAAGCACGCCCGCGACGTAGCGCGGTTTTTCCGGCGTGCGGGCCGTCCAGGCGTCGGCGCTGGCGCGGGCCAGCTTCGCCGCCGCAAAGTTGATCTCTGCCGACAGGGATTCCATCTGGTAATCCGCCATCGCGATGGTTGTCGAGTTAAAGGTGTTGGTCTCAATGATATCCGCGCCGGCCTCGAAGTAGGCGTCGTGGATCTCACGGATCACCTCGGGCTTGCTGAGCACCAGCAGGTCGTTGTTGCCTTTCAGGTCGCACGGCCAGCCAGCAAAGCGCTCACCGCGAAAGTCCTGCTCACTCAGACGATAGCCCTGGATCATGGTGCCCATGCCCCCATCCAGAACCAGAATACGTTCTTTTAACTGCTGATGCAGTTGCTCAACTTTGCTGCTCACACTTGCTCCCGACAACGCTCAACTCAGGCCAAATAGCCAACAAACCATACTGGCATAAACCACCGGAGCGGAAAAGACAACAACGGGCAATATGAGACATGTTCAGCTTCACTCCTCCGATGAGTCCGGTAGTGATTGCATTATCGCCAAATAAAACGAAAATTATTTCCACGATACAGAAAAAGGAGTCCGCGATGGCCACTACCCCCGTTCCCGCGAAACGCGGCAGAAAACCCGCGGCTGCCACCGCCCAGCAGGCTGGCGGTCAGGTTCAGTCGCTGACCCGCGGCCTGAAATTGCTCGAATGGATTGCCGAATCCCACAGCAGCGTCGCGCTGACCGAGCTGGCGCAGCAGGCGGGTCTGCCTAACTCAACCACTCACCGCCTGCTGACCACCATGCAGCAGCTGGGTTTCGTCCGCCAGGTCGGCGAGCTGGGCCACTGGGCCGTCGGCGCGCATGCCTTCGTGGTCGGCAGCAGCTTTCTGCAAAGCCGCAATCTGCTGGCGATTGTCCACCCGATCCTGCGCCAGCTGATGGAAGATTCCGGTGAAACGGTGAATCTGGCAGTGCTTGACCAGAGCGACCACCAGGCGATCATTATCGACCAGGTGCAGTGCACCCAGCTGATGCGGATGTCGGCGCCGATCGGCGGAAAACTGCCGATGCACGCCTCCGGCGCCGGGAAGGCGTTTCTCTCGCAGCTGAGCGAAGAGCAGGTTACCAGCCTCCTGCACCGTAAAGGGCTACATGCCTATACGCATGCCACGCTGGTCTCGCCGCTGCATCTGAAGGAAGATTTAGCGCAGACCCGCAAGCGGGGCTACTCGTTCGACGACGAGGAGCACGCGCTCGGCCTCCGCTGCGTCGCCGCCTGCATTTATGATGAACACCGCGAACCGTTCGCGGCAATCTCCATCTCCGGCCCCATCTCACGCATGACCGATGACCGGGTGACCGAGCTGGGCGCGCTGGTCATTAAGGCCGCGAAAGAGGTCACGCTGGCATACGGCGGGGTTAAATAAAAAAAAATGCCCCACCGGGGCATTTTAAGTAGGCCTGATAAGCGTAGCGCCATCAGGCAGATCGGCGCACCTTGCCGGATGGCGGCGTAAACGCCTTATCCGGCCTACTGTCGGCGCCATAGCGCACGCTAAAACGCTGCTTGCGCCGGTAGGCGTAGACATCTTCCACATGGCCGTTTTTAATCCGCGTCTGCAGTTCGCGCCAGTAGTCGGCGCGCAGCAGGTCGGCATGCATCTCCTCAAACAGCGGCCCAATGCGCGGGTCGGCACACAGCCAGTGGCGGAACTCCTCCGGGAACACATCCCCCGGCGAGACGCTGTACCACGGCTCGCTGGCCAGTTCATCCTCGGGATAGCGCGGCGGTGGGATCTGGCGAAAATTCACTTCCGTCATATAGCAGATTTCGTCATAGTCGTAGAACACCACCCGGCCGTGGCGGGTGACGCCGAAGTTTTTAAACAGCATATCACCGGGAAAGATGTTGGCGGCGGCCAGCTGGCGGATAGCATTCCCATACTCTTCTACCGCATCGCGTAGCGCCTGGCCGTTAACCTGCTCCAGCCACAGGTTGAGCGGCACCATTCGCCGTTCAATATACAGATGACTGATGACAATCCGGTCGCCGAGGTCGGTCAGTTTGTTCCCCGCCTCCGCCTGCAGCAGCGCCAGCAGCGCCGGCGCGATTTGTCGTTTCTCCAGCACGAAATTTTCAAACTCCTGCGTGTCCGCCATCCGCCCGACGCGGTCATGCTCCTTTACCAGCTGATAGCAGGCGCGCACGTGGGCGGCGGTCATCTCTTTCTGCGGCGCGAAGCGGTCTTTGATCACCTTAAACACCCGGTCAAACCCCGGCAGGGTAAACACCAGCATCACCATCCCGCGAATGCCCGGCGCCTCAATAAACTGCTCATCGCAGCGAGCGATGTAGTGCAGATATTCACGATAGCTTTCGGTTTTAGCGTGCTTCTGGCAGCCAATCGCCATATACAGCTCGGCCGTGGTTTTCCCCGGCAGGATCTCGCGCAGCCATTCCACCAGGGCGCCGGGCAGTGGCGCATAAACCATAAAATAGGAACGCGCGAAGCCAAACACGATGCTCGCTTCGGCATGGGTGGTCAGGCAGGTATCGACAAACAGCTCGCCCTCGTCGCTGCGATGGATCGGCAGCAAAAAGGGCAGCGTGGTCATCGGCATCACCAGTTTGCCCACCAGCCAGGCGGCTTTATTACGATAGAACAGCTCATTGGCGACCTGCAGATGACAGGTGGCGAGCAGTGCCTCCCCCAGCGCCTCCTGCAGACTGGCAATGATATAGCCGATATCCCGCGCTTTATTTTGCCACGGCAGCCGCAGCGGCAGATCGGACAGCACTTTACCCAGCAGGTGCGGCCAGCCGCGATCGGCAAAAAAATCTTTCGCCAGCGGTCGCGGAAGGGTGCGAAAAGGACGCTCGGGCTGCGAGCTGAAAATAAAGAGCCGCTCGGGGGTCAGCGAGCGGTGGTCAAACAGGCGGCAGTAGACCGAATTGAAAAAGCTCTCGGCAATTTCAAAACGAGGGTAATCCGGCAGCAAACGGGTGTAGTGGGCTTTCACCCGCAGCAAAAAGTCGGCATCCGTGCTCTTTCCTTCCGTGATGCAGCGCAGCTGCTCCACCACCAGACCCACATGGTGGTCATAGAGGTGGATCCGCTGTTTCATCGCCTGCTGCACCGCATGCCAGTCGGCCTGTTCAAAGCGCTGCTGCGCGCCGGAAGTCACTTCGAGAAAACGCCCATACTGAGCGTCAAATCCCTGCAATATCGTTTGGGCAATCAGTAATTCCAGACCACGCGTCATCGAACTCCCCCATCCGGCACCACGTCAGGCCGAATGGCGCGCTCGCTTATCCGGCCTGGATCCCTTCACTGGCCCGGTTAGCGTCGTGCCACCGGGCATGGCTCAAAACTGATCTTCTTCGGTCGAGCCGGTCAGCGCCGTCACCGACGAGGCGCCGCCCTGGATAATGGTGGTGACCTTGTCGAAGTAGCCGGTACCCACCTCCTGCTGATGCGAGACGAAGGTATAGCCTTCCGGCCCGGCGGCGAATTCCGGCTGCTGCACTTTTTCAACATAATGGCGCATCCCCTCACCCTGTGCGTAAGCATGGGCGAGGTCGAACATGTTGAACCACATGCTGTGGATCCCGGCGAGGGTAATAAACTGGTACTTGTATCCCATGTCCGACAGCTGCTGCTGGAAGCTGGCGATGGTTTTATCATCGAGATTTTTCTTCCAGTTAAACGACGGCGAGCAGTTATAGGCCAGCAGTTTGCCCGGGAAACGCGCATGAATGGCTTCAGCAAAGCGACGCGCCTGCTCAAGATCCGGTTTCGACGTTTCACACCACACCAGGTCCGCATACGGCGCATAGGCCAGCCCGCGGCTGATCGCCTGCTCGATCCCGGCATGGGTGCGGAAGAACCCTTCGCTGGTGCGATCCCCGGTAATAAACTCACGATCGTACGGATCGCAGTCTGAGGTAATTAAATCGGCAGCGTCAGCATCGGTACGGGCGATCACCAGCGTCGGGACCCCCATCACGTCAGCCGCCAGACGCGCCGCCACCAATTTCTGTATCGCTTCCTGGGTCGGGACCAGCACTTTACCGCCCATATGACCGCACTTCTTCACCGACGCCAGCTGATCTTCGAAGTGAACAGCCGCTGCACCGGCTTCAATCATCGATTTCATCAGCTCGAAGGCATTAAGGACGCCGCCAAAACCGGCTTCCGCATCCGCCACGATCGGCAGGAAATAGTCGATAAAGCGCGGATCGTTCGGCTCAATCCCGGCTGACCACTGGATCTGATCGGCGCGGCGGAAGGTATTGTTGATCCGATCCACCACCGCCGGTACCGAGTTGGCCGGGTACAGCGATTGATCCGGGTACATGCTGGACGCCAGGTTAGCATCCGCCGCCACCTGCCAGCCGGAGAGATAAATGGCTTCGATGCCGGCCTTCGCCTGCTGCAAGGCCTGGCCGCCGGTCAGCGCGCCAAGGCTGTTGATGTATCCTTTCTTCGCTTCACCGTGCAGCAGACGCCACATTTTCGCCGCGCCAAGCTGCGCCAGCGTGCATTCCGGGTTCACCGAGCCGCGTAATTTCACCACCTCTTCCGCGCTGTACGGGCGGGTAATCCCTTCCCAGCGCGGGTTCGTCCACTCTTTGTTTAATTCTTCGATTTGTTGGGTACGGGTTTTCATGTGCAGATGCTCCATATAATTTCCTGGCTCTCCAGGCGCATTGGTGAAGGACTAAATGGCGAACCACACCATCTGGCGATTAGGCCAGCAGGCGGTAGCCCGGTAATGTCAGAAAATCAATCAGTTCGTCGGAGGTGGTAATCTGCTCCATCAGCCGCGCCGCATCGTCAAAGCGGCCATGGCTGAAGCGGTGCTCTCCCAGCTCTTCCTGAATCACCATCAGCTCTTCCGCCAGCCACTGGCGGAACAGCGCTTTTGTGACCGGCGTGCCGTCATTCAGGGTTTTCTGATGATGGATCCACTGCCAGATAGAGGTGCGCGAGATCTCGGCTGTCGCGGCGTCTTCCATCAGGCCATAAATCGGTACGCAGCCGTTGCCGGAGATCCAGGCTTCGATGTACTGCACCGCCACGCGAATGTTGGCGCGCATCCCGGCTTCCGTGCGCTCGCCCTCGCAGGGGGCCAGCAGCTGTTCGGCGGTAATGGGCGCGTCCTCGCTACGGGTCACCGAGAGCTGATTCGGCTTGTCGCCGAGCACGCGGTTAAACACCGCCATGGCGGTATCCGCCAGCCCAGGATGGGCGATCCAGGTGCCATCGTGACCGTTGTTCGCCTCCAGCTCTTTGTCGGCGGTGACTTTATTCAGCACCTGACGGTTACGCTCGACATCTTTGCTCGGGATAAAGGCCGCCATCCCGCCCATCGCAAACGCCCCGCGTTTGTGGCAGGTCTTAATCAACAACCGTGAGTAGGCGCTAAGGAAGGGTTTATCCATCGTCACCACCTGGCGGTCCGGCAGTACGCGGTCCGGATGGTTTTTCAGCGTCTTGATATAGCTGAAGATATAGTCCCAGCGGCCGCAGTTCAGGCCGACAATATGGTCGCGAAGCGCATGCAGGATCTCATCCATCTGGAACACCGCCGGCAGTGTTTCAATCAGCAGCGTGGCCTTGATGGTGCCGCGCGGCAAATCAAAGCGATCTTCAGTAAAGCTGAAGACATCGTTCCACCATGCCGCCTCTTGCCAGGCCTGGGTTTTTGGCAGATAGAAGTAGGGACCACTTCCTTTCGCCAGCAGCGCCTGGTAGTTATGAAAGAAATAGAGCGCAAAATCGAAAAGACTGCCGGGGATGGCCTCATTACGCCAGGTCACATGCTTTTCCGGCAGGTGCAGACCGCGCACACGGCATACCAGCACAGCGGGATTGGGCTGCAGTTGATAGATTTTGCCAGCCTCATTGGTGTAGCTGATGGTCCCGTTCACGGCATCGCGTAGGTTGATCTGACCATCAATGACTTTACGCCAGTCAGGCGCCAGCGAATCCTCAAAGTCCGCCATAAAGACTTTTACGTTAGCGTTCAACGCGTTAATGACCATCTTGCGCTCGACGGGGCCGGTAATTTCAACGCGGCGATCCTGTAAATCCGCCGGGATACCACGAATGGTCCAGTCGCTATTTCTAATGGAAGCAGTTTCCGAAATAAAATCCGGCAGCTGCCCATCGTCAATAGCCTGCTGCTGCTGCAGACGCGCGGCCAGCAGTTTATTGCGCGCCGGCGTAAAGCGGCTCACCAGTTCCGTCAGAAATTCTACCGCCTCAGGCGTTAAGATCTGCTTCTCCTGCTCGCCATAGGGCTGACTAAAGGCCAGTTCATCGGTGATTGTCGCCTGCTGCGTCATTGTGCTGCTCCTCTTGGTTGATCCGCTGGAAGCGAGCGAAAGATCGTTGTGCAGTTTTCGCTCAGCACAATTAAGACTACTCAATTAATTTTCAAAATCAAAAACAATTTCCATTTTAATTTTAAAATAACATTAACATATTGATAACAATGAAATTAAAGTTATCATCAGCTGTGAGGTGAATTTCGGAAATAAAAAAGGCACCCGAAGGTGCCAGAGGCAAAGTGCTGAAACGCTTTAGGATCGTTTCGTGCGGAGTATTACTCCAGCGTTGGATTCATATGCCGCAGATCGTATGGTGTAATCTGGTAGACGTAATAGTTCAGCCAGTTAGCGAACAGCAGATTACCGTGGCTGCGCCAGGTAGCGCGCGGTTTGTTCTGCGGGTCGTTTTGCGGAAAATAGTTGTGGGGAACCTCAGGGTTCAAACCGGCTTCCACATCGCGGAAATATTCACTTGCCAGGGTATTGGCATCGTATTCGGGGTGGCCGGTGACAAAGGCGATACGCTTATCTTTACTGGCGAACAGATACGCATCGCCCTCTTCTGTCTCCGCGAGGATCTCGAGATCGGTATAGTCACGGATAAGCCCTGCCGGAAAGTCAGCATAGCGTGAGTGTGGGGCGAGGAAAGAGTCGTCGAAACCGCGGGTCAGTAAGGCGTGTGGGTGTAGAATATGGTGTTCATAGACGCCAGAAATCTTTTCGGCACGGGTTTGCTTGGGAATGCCGTACAGAATATTCAGCGCGGCCTGCACCGCCCAACAGACAAACAGCGTCGAAGTGACGTGATCCTTGGCCCACTCCAGCACCTGTTTGATCTGCGGCCAGTAAGCGACATCATTAAATTCAACCAGGCCTAAAGGAGCGCCGGTGACGATCAGGCCGTCAAAGTTCTGATCGCAGATCTCATCGAAATTGCAGTAAAAATTATTCAGATGCTCCGCCGGCGTATTACGTGACTCCCGCGCATCGATACGTAATAACTGGATGTCCACCTGCAGCGGAGAGTTCGACAGCAGACGCAGGAACTGATTCTCCGTCTCGATTTTCTTCGGCATCAGGTTGAGGATTAACACCTTCAGGGGGCGGATTTCCTGAGTTGTTGCACGCGTTGTCGTCATTACAAAGACGTTTTCATTGCGCAAGAAATTGACGGCTGGTAGCTCGTCCTGCACCCGAATTGGCATAACTCTATTACCTCATAGCATACGTATAAACGTTTAGACATCCAGATAGCTGAAGATAACCAGGAATCGGGTGAATGTCGAGTCTGCATGTTCACGGTGAGAAAATTTCACGGCGCGCATTGAGTTAGAATATAAGAATGAAGAAAAGGAGAAAATATGGTTATTAGCATCCGCCGTTCCCGGCCTGATGAAGGGGATAAACTGATTGCGATCTGGTGTCGGTCGGTCGACGCCACCCACGACTTTCTGTCAAAAGCGTATCGAAAGGAGCTGGAGGAGATGGTACGCGCATTTTTACCGGAGGCTCCGCTGTGGGTGGCGGTTAACACGGAGGACCAGCCGATCGCCTTTATGCTACTGACCGGAGATCATATGGATGCGCTGTTCGTCGATCCAAATGTCCGCGGCTGCGGCGTGGGGAGATTGCTGATTGAGCATGCGCTGTCGTTAATGCCGAAGCTGACGACAAACGTAAATGAGCAGAATGAACAAGCGGTCGGGTTTTATCAGAGAATGGGTTTTAGGGTGACAGGGCGGTCTGAAACGGACGATCTGGGGCAACCGTATCCGTTATTGAATTTGATACATGAGCAGCAGGCTGAAGCAGACTAAGATTGACGTCGCAACTGCTAACCCTTAGACAGGAGCCTCTCCGGAGACGGTGCTGCGCACCTTGTCCGGGCTACGGATCGTGTAGCCCAGGTAAGCGCAGCGCCACCGGGGAGGCATGCCGGCATTCTCGCCGGATGACATAAACGCAAAAAAGCTCAGTCTTCCGACTGGGCTTTCTGCTTTATTTGATGCCTGGCAGTTTATGGCGGGCGTCCTGCCCGCCACCCTCCGGGCCGTTGCTGCGCAACGTTCAAATCCGCTCCCGGCGGATTTGTCCTCCTCAGGAGCGCGCTCACCGACAGACAACAGACAAAACAAAAGGCCCAGTCTTTCGACTGAGCCTTTCGTTTTATTTGATGCCTGGCAGTTCCCTACTCTCACATGGGGAGACCCCACACTACCATCGGCGCTACGGCGTTTCACTTCTGAGTTCGGCATGGGGTCAGGTGGGACCACCGCGCTAGTGCCGCCAGGCAAAT
>NZ_JAAABE010000008.1:0-101882 GCF_009900705.1 Klebsiella sp. Q2
ATTTGCCTGGCGGCACTAGCGCGGTGGTCCCACCTGACCCCATGCCGAACTCAGAAGTGAAACGCCGTAGCGCCGATGGTAGTGTGGGGTCTCCCCATGTGAGAGTAGGGAACTGCCAGGCATCAAACAAGTGAAGAGCCCATCCTGCCGGATGGGCTTTTTGCGTTTCTGTCGTCCGGCCAGCGTGCCGGTATGTCTCCCCGGTGGCGCTGCGCTTACCGGGGCTACGGATCCGACACGGGGCTACGTCCCTGTGGCCGGACAAGGTGCGCAGCACCGCCTCCGGGAAAATCCCTCCTATATCACCGTCGATAAATGACTATTGCCTCTCTAACCAACTCACAATAAATGTCGCGATCTGTGGTACATCATTTAAATCCAGCAACGGAAGTGAGGTCGCGATCGATACATCGCTGGCCACGGCGATGGTATGCTCATCAATTACCAGCTCTTCTACACGATGGCCGCTGTTTTGCCGAAAAAGCAGGATCTTCGGCACGGGTTCATGTTTGAACCCCTCCACTAAAACCAGGTCCAGTTTGCTGGCATCCATTCGACTGACCAGCCACGTGAGATCTAATTCCGGCTTCTCTGGCGTCTCGGTCATCAATGCCCACCGCTGTTCGCTGGCGACAATAGTTTGCGCAGCGCCCGCCTTACGCAGTTCATAGCTATCTTTGCCCGGCTTATCCACGTCCATATCATGATGGGTGTGCTTTATCAGTCCCGGGCGTAATCCTAGAGCGCAAAGCTCAGGGATAAGACGCTTTAATAATGTTGTTTTTCCGGTACCGCTCCATGCGGCGATCGCCAGTAATGGGATCATGATGGCTCCTGCATCTGCTGCAAATCTTCGAGCGTATTTACATTAATGAAAGCAGTTTTCACATCGCTGAAATTCACCGGGCGCCCACCCATTTGTCGCATAAAAACCATCACCCTGCGCTCTCCATGTGCCAGATAAGCCTCCAGTTCCGGAATGATTTGACGATGAACTAATGCAACGGCGGGATGATCCCGTTCGCCGTCATGGGCCCAAACCACCGGTGCAGCGCCTTTTTGCTGGATAAAGCGCTCAACTAAAAATGGCGGAATGAAGGGCGTGTCGCAGGGGCAAAAAACAAACCATGGACTCGCGACCTGCTGCATCACGGCAAGCATACCGGCTAAAGGACCCGGGTACCCCGTCTGCGTATCGCGAATCACCGGATATCCACTGGCTTGCCACTGCGTAAGGTGACGGTTGGCGCTAATCACTAACTCATCGACCTGTGGAGCTAATGCCTCCGCGACGTGTCGCCAGAGAGGACGTCCATTGAGCAACTGTAATCCTTTATCAATGCCGCCCATTCGCGTGGCCCTGCCGCCCGCCAGCACGACGCCGGTTATCGCCTCGCTTTGCATATGAATATCGCCTCTTTCATTGTGGGATTGACCCTGTTAACTTGTCCCTATCAAGAGTAAGGAGCATGACCATGAAATGTAAACGTCTGAATGAAGTAATTGAACTCCTCCAGCCCGCCTGGCAGAAAGAGCCAGAACTGAACCTGATGCAATTTTTGCAGAAACTGGCGAAAGAGGCTGGCTATGATGGCGAACTGAGCGATCTTTCCGACGATATTCTGATCTATCACCTGAAGATGCGTGATTCTTCAAAAGATGCTGTCATCCCGGGTATTCAGAAGGATTATGAAGAAGACTTTAAAACCGCGCTGCTGCGCGCCCGCGGCGTAATAAAAGAGTAAAAGGTTGTAAGCGCTGCCGCGTAAAGCGCAATGAGATGATATCCTGAACTATTCGTACGATTATCGGATGTCAGGATGCACGATAAGGCTTTTACTTTTCAGACGCTTCGCCCGGATACCATTATCGATGGGTTATTCGATCTGGGTATGCGGGTGGATTCCGGTCTTACCCCGCTGAACAGCTATGAGAACCGCGTTTATCAGTTCCAGGACGAAGAGCGTCATCGTTATGTGGTGAAGTTCTATCGTCCTGAGCGCTGGTCGGCAGCACAAATCCTTGAAGAACACAAGTTTGCGCTTCAGCTTGTAGAAGATGAAGTGCCCGTTGCGGCGCCGCTGTTATTTAACGACAGTACGCTTCATCAGCACCAGGGGTTTTATTTTGCCGTTTTCCCAAGCCTTGGCGGCCGACAGTTCGAGGCGGATAACCTTGATCAGATGGAGTGGGTTGGCCGTTATCTGGGGCGCCTGCACCAGACCGGGCGCAAACAGCGCTTTTCTGCGCGTCCGGAGATTGGCGTGCAGGAATATCTGCTGGAACCACGCCAGGTATTTGAACAGTCGACGCTTATCCCCTCAGGCCTGAAGGCCGATTTCCTGAAGGCGACCGATAAACTCATCGCTGCCGTCATGACGCAATGGCACGGTGGCGGGACTACTTTGCGCCTGCATGGTGACTGCCATGCAGGCAATATTCTCTGGCGCGATGGGCCGCTGTTTGTTGATTTAGACGATGCGCGAACCGGCCCGGCGATTCAGGATCTGTGGATGCTGCTCAACGGCGATAAGGCTGAACAGCGTATGCAGTTGGAGACCATCGTCGAGGCCTATGAGGAATTCAGCCCCTTTAACAGCGATGAAATCGCGCTTATTGAACCTTTACGCGCCATGCGACTGGTTTATTATCTGGCGTGGTTGCTCAGACGCTGGGACGATCCGGCATTTCCGGTTAATTTTCCCTGGTTAACCGGGGAGGATTACTGGCGAGGGCAGACGTCTACTTTTCTCGAGCAGGTGAAGGTTCTACAGGAACCCCCGCTTCAGTTAACGCCAATGTATTAATGTGATATATCCAGGAGAGAGTAAATCATGAAAAAAGTTTGGCTGGCGCTGGCTGGTATGATTCTGGCTTTTAGTGCATCCGCTGCCCAGATCACCGACGGCAAGCAGTACATCACCCTTGATAAGCCGGTTGCTGGCGAGCCGCAGGTGCTCGA
Organism: Klebsiella sp. Q2; assembly: GCF_009900705.1. Classification (NCBI taxonomy): domain Bacteria; kingdom Pseudomonadati; phylum Pseudomonadota; class Gammaproteobacteria; order Enterobacterales; family Enterobacteriaceae; genus Klebsiella; species Klebsiella sp. Q2. The sequence goes on from NZ_JAAABE010000008.1 coordinate 2,963, forward strand.
ATTCTTCTCATTCTACTGCCCGCACTGCTATCAGTTTGAAGAAGTGCTGCATGTCTCTGACAGCGTGCGCCAGAAACTGCCAGAAGGCACCAAAATGACCAAATACCATGTCGAGTTCCTGGGGCCGCTGGGCAAGGAGCTGACGCAGGCATGGGCTGTGGCTATCGCGCTGGGCGTTGAAGATAAAATTACGGCGCCGATGTTCGAAGCGGTGCAGAAAAACCAGACCGTACAGAGCCTGGCTGACATTCGTAAAGTGTTCGTCGACGCTGGCGTGAAAGGGGAAGACTACGATGCCGCATGGAACAGCTTCGTGGTGAAATCTCTGGTCGCTCAGCAGGAGAAAGCGGCAGCCGATCTGCAGCTGCAGGGGGTACCGGCTATGTACGTCAATGGTAAGTACCAGCTGAACCCGCAGGGGATGGACACCAGCAATATGGATGTCTTCGTCGCTCAGTATGCGGATACCGTGAAGCAGCTGGTTGAGAAGAAATAAAAAAAACGCCGGTCACTGACCGGCGTTTTTTTATCTACTTTGCCGTGACTTCCTTGCTTTGTCCCGCATGATGTCAGTTAACTGACGGTCTTTCTCTTCCCATAGCCCATTCAGCCAGCGCTGGAAACCACGCTTAAAGTTCTTATCGTTGACGTAATCGCCGTGTAGCTCTTCGCCAATCGGTACCAGATTGATACGAACCACAATGCGCGTCAGTCGGCCACTTAGCATGTCGTAAAACGGCCTTGCATGATTTTCCGGGTAGCACAGCGTAACGTTCAGCAGTTTATCGAACTGCGAGCCGAGAACATTGAGCGCCATGGCAATACCCGCCGCTTTCGGTGGTAAAAGATTGTCGTAAGGGGAGCGCGTCTCGCGCTTTTTTACGTCGGTAAAACGCGAGCCTTCCACGAAATTGACGATTGTCGTTGGGTGCGAGCGGAATTTCTCACATGAACGGCGGGTGGTTTCGACATCTTTACCGCGGCGTTCCGGGTGACGAATAAGATAGCTGCGCGAATAGCGGCGCATAAAAGGCATATCCAGCGCCCAGCAGGCGAGGCCTATGAACGGTACCCACGCCAGCTGTTGTTTAAGGAAGTACTTATTCATCGGAATATGCTTGCGGAACAGCACGCATAGCACCACGATATCTGCCCAGCTGTGGTGGTTGCTGATCAGCAGATACCAGTTCTTTTTGTTCAGGCCTTCCAGACCCTGGACGTCCCATTTTAGCCAGGGATTGAGATGCAACAGCAGCGCCAGCCCCTCGCACCAGCAGTACATCATAAAATTGCAAAAAACGGATATAGAGCGCCATACCGCTGGAATGGGGACCAGCAGTTTAATCAGCCCGGCGACGATGATCGGTACAGAGCAGATAACGGTGACTAAGATGGTTAAGGCGATACTCAGCGGAAGTGTTATCGCAGCGAGTAATCTCGACATAGTTAGTTTATTCAGAAAGTTAGGCTGACAAAGAGCGCCTTTAAGCTGCGCAAGAGGCTGATTTTACCAGAAAACGCGGCAAATGACGGGTCTTACCAGAACAGAAAAAAACAAGGATCTTCTATCCACATGGAAGATTAGGTCATCAAATTCATGCCAGGATCGTTGATCTTATTTTAAGTTATTGATAAATAATAACTAATGCTATTTATTCATTTATTTTCAGGGGCGGATAAGCTGACGTTGTAAAACTATGCACAAAGTTATCCACAAGCTAAGTTGTCGCGCGATCGCGAGGATCGTTGAATCTTTTCCGCGAAATGCGGGAAAAATTCAGGATTTCATGCCCGTCTGTGGCATCCTTTATCCATAATCTGATAAACAGGCACGGAAATTATGGTTCAGATCCCAGAAAACCCTCTCATCCTCGTTGACGGCTCCTCCTATCTTTATCGGGCGTATCATGCGTTTCCGCCGCTGACTAACAGCGCAGGGGAGCCCACCGGGGCTATGTACGGCGTACTGAATATGCTGCGCAGTTTGATTCTGCAGTATCAACCGACTCATGCCGTCGTGGTCTTTGATGCGAAAGGGAAAACCTTCCGTGATGAATTGTTCGAACATTACAAATCTCACCGCCCGCCGATGCCGGACGATCTGCGCGCGCAGATTGAGCCGTTGCATAAGATGGTGAAAGCGATGGGGCTGCCGCTGATGGCGGTCCCGGGCGTCGAAGCTGACGATGTGATTGGCACCCTGGCGCGGGAAGCGGAAAGGGCTGGACGTCCGGTGCTGATCAGTACCGGCGATAAAGACATGGCCCAGCTGGTGACGCCGGGGATCACCCTGATCAATACCATGACCAACACTATCCTCGGGCCGGATGAGGTGGTTACCAAGTACGGCGTCCCGCCAGAGCTGATTATTGATTTCCTGGCGCTGATGGGCGACTCCTCAGATAACATTCCTGGCGTGCCGGGCGTGGGCGAAAAGACCGCCCAGGCGCTGCTGCAAGGCCTCGGCGGCCTCGATACGCTGTATGCGGAACCGGAGAAGATCGCTGAACTGAGCTTCCGCGGCGCGAAAACGATGGCGGCGAAGCTGGAGCAGAACAAGGAGGTGGCTTATCTCTCTTATCAGCTGGCGACCATCAAAACCGACGTCGAGCTGGAGCTCACTTGCGAAGAGCTGGAGGTGCAGCCGCCGGCGGCAGACGATCTGCTGGCGCTGTTCAGACAGTATGAGTTTAAGCGCTGGACCACCGACGTTGAAGCCGGAAAATGGCTGCAGGCTAAGGGGGGCAAACCGGCTGCGAAACCTGCAGTGCCTGCAGCAGCGGCAGAAGCGGAAGCAGAGGTTGAGGCCGCTACTGCACTTTCAGCAGAGCACTATGTCACCATCCTTGATGAGGCTACGCTGCTCACCTGGATCGATAAGCTGAAGCAAGCGCCGCTCTTTGCCTTTGATACGGAAACCGACAGCCTGGATAACATCTCCGCCAACATGGTCGGCCTTTCATTCGCTGTTGAGCCGGGCGTGGCCGCCTATGTCCCGGTAGCGCATGATTACCTTGATGCGCCGGATCAGATCCCGCGCGAGCGCGTGCTGGCGCTGCTTAAACCGCTGCTGGAGGATGAGAAGCTGCTCAAGGTTGGGCAAAATCTCAAATACGATCGCGGCATTTTGGCTAATTACGACATTGAGCTGCGCGGGATTGCGTTCGATACCATGCTGGAATCTTACATTCTCGACAGCGTGGCGGGCCGCCATGATATGGACAGTCTTTCCGACCGCTGGCTGAAGCATAAAACGATTACCTTCGAAGAGATCGCTGGTAAGGGTAAGAGTCAGCTCACCTTTAACCAGATTGCGCTGGAAGAGGCGGGTCGCTACGCGGCGGAAGACGCCGACGTCACGCTTCAGTTGCATTTGAAAATGTGGCCGAAGCTGCAGCAGCATGAAGGTCCGCTGCATATCTTCCAGCACATTGAAATGCCGCTGGTGCCGGTGCTGTCACGCGTTGAGCGCAACGGCGTTAAAATCGACCCCGCCGTGCTGCATGCGCACTCGCAGGAAATAGCCCAGCGCCTGGTTGAGCTGGAGCAGCGGGCGCATGAGATCGCCGGGGAAGCGTTTAATCTCTCCTCCACCAAACAGCTGCAAACGATCCTGTTTGAAAAACAGGGTATCAAGCCGCTGAAGAAGACGCCGGGCGGTGCGCCGTCCACCTCTGAAGAGGTACTGGAAGAGCTGGCGCTCGATTATCCGTTGCCGAAAGTGATTCTGGAGTACCGTGGGTTGGCGAAGCTGAAGTCGACCTATACCGATAAGCTGCCGCTGATGATTAATCCCAAAACGGGCCGCGTACATACCTCCTATCATCAGGCGGTTACCGCCACCGGCCGTTTGTCGTCTACCGATCCAAACCTGCAAAACATTCCGGTGCGTAACGAAGAAGGGCGCCGTATTCGCCAGGCGTTTATCGCGCCAGAAGATTACGTTATTGTCTCGGCGGACTACTCGCAAATCGAGCTGCGCATTATGGCGCACCTGTCGCGGGATAAAGGCCTGCTGACCGCCTTCGCGGAAGGGAAGGATATTCACCGGGCGACGGCGGCTGAAGTGTTTGGCTTACCGCTGGACAGCGTCAGCAGCGAACAGCGGCGCAGTGCGAAAGCTATCAACTTCGGTCTGATCTATGGCATGAGCGCCTTTGGCCTGGCCCGCCAGCTGAACATCCCGCGTAAAGAAGCGCAGAAGTACATGGATCTTTATTTCGAGCGTTATCCGGGCGTCCTGGAGTATATGGAGCGCACCCGCGCACAGGCGAAGGAGCAAGGGTATGTTGAAACGCTGGATGGCCGTCGACTCTATTTGCCGGATATCAAGTCCAGCAATGGCGCTCGTCGTGCCGGTGCGGAACGTGCGGCGATTAACGCCCCAATGCAGGGGACGGCTGCGGATATCATCAAGCGGGCGATGATTGCCGTTGATGAATGGCTGCGGAGCGAGAAACCTCGCGTGCGAATGATCATGCAGGTTCACGATGAACTGGTCTTTGAAGTGCATAAGGATGAGCTCGATGCCGTATCGAAAAAGATCCACGAACTGATGGAGAACAGCACTACGCTGGCGGTACCGTTGCTGGTGGAAGTGGGCAGCGGAGAAAACTGGGATCAAGCGCACTAAGTATACAAAGCACAACGCGATTTTCTGTAAGTAAGCAACATAACTTATAGAGTTTTGTGAGGATCATTTGAATTTGCTATGTAAATAGTGAAAAAAAACTACAAAAAATGCTTTATCCGTGAGCGAAAGAAGAGTAAAGTTATTCGCGTAGGGTACAGAGGTAAGATGTTCTATCTTTCAGACCTTTTACTTCACGTAATCGGATTTGGCTGAATATTTTAGCCGCCCCGGTCATTTATGACCGGGGCGTTTTTTATTGCGCGAAAGAAAAGTGGCAAAAAGAAGGACGCGCTTGTGCTTGACGCTGGAGAGGAACCCGGACAAGGCGCGGCACGCTCTTATCCGGCTGTTGGTGACGATTACTCGTCTACGGCGCTCTCTGCTTCCTGCGGCGGGATTTCGTTAAACCAGCTATCCAGCTTCTGTCGCAGCTTATCCACGCCAGATTTTTTCAGCGAGGAGAAGGGTTCAACCTGAACATCGCCATTGAAGGCCAGCACCGCTTCACGCACCATATTCACTTGCGCTTTACGCGCGCCGCTGGCGAGCTTATCGGCTTTGGTCAGCAGCACCAGCACCTGAATATCGCTTTCTACCGCCCATTGGATCATCTGCTGATCGAGATCTTTAAGCGGGTGGCGAATGTCCATCAGGACCACCAGGCCCTTCAGGCACAGGCGTTTTTCCAGGTATTCTCCCAGCGCGCGCTGCCACTTGATCTTCATCTCTTCCGGGACTTGCGCATAACCGTAGCCGGGAAGGTCGACCAGGCGTTTGCCTTCGGCGACTTCGAACAGGTTAATCAGCTGTGTACGTCCGGGAGTTTTGGAGGTCCGCGCCAGGCTTTTCTGGTTGGTCAGCGTATTCAGCGCGCTGGATTTTCCCGCATTGGAGCGGCCGGCGAATGCCACTTCAATACCGGTATCGGCAGGAAGATGGCGGATATCTGGCGCGCTAGTGACAAAGTGCGTCAGTTGATAATTCCAGTTGGTCAAGACGGTCGTCTCCGTTAAAACAGGCTATGGCAGGGATTATACCTGAACAGCAGAAAAAGGCTGTTTTTACCGCACGCCGGTTCTGTAAGTAAAAACCATGCACTTTGTGAGACATTGGCTATTCTTCGTATAGGACATGCCTGAGAAAAATAAGACTAATAAATTATAACCTACTGAAAATAAATAGATTACAAGAATAGAGAAATCTGAAAAGTGGAATTTTAACGGCCAGACTGGTTGTCGATTTTTGTCAACAGGGTAAAGTAATACACAACGGCGGGGATGCTGAAAAGGATGAGGACTCAGGACGAGGGGTCAGGAAGCGCCAGGAGGCGAAGACCACAGGATTGTCAGGATGACGCGCGTTTTGGAAACGTTTCAAAGGGAAAAGGAAGAAACAGGGACCGTTGGACGCTAAGGGAAAGACAGGGTAAGTCGTTAGCGAACAGGGAAAGAAGAGCCCGTTAAGGGTGGTCAGTGAGGAAAAAGGCGACAGAGTAATCTGTCGCCTTTTTTCTTTGCTTGCTTTCTGCTAGATTCCGCCTCAATTCTATACTGAATAATACTGTCTGAAGATTACACACCATGAAAAAACCGACATCCGCCACCCGTGGCAAATCCGGCCGCAAGTCGCGTGAAGAGTTAAATCAGGAAGCTCGCGATCGCAAACGGCAGAAGAAACATCGTGGCCACGCGGCAGGTAGTCGCGCGAACGGCGGCGATGCGGCTTCAGCAGGTAAAAAACAGCGCCAGGCGCAAGATCCACGCGTGGGCAGCAAAAAACCCATCCCGCTGGGCGTGAGCGAAAGCAGCGCTCCAGCTCCCAAGCAGCATAAACCAAAGAGCGAGAAACCTATGCTTTCACCGCAGGCTGAGCTGGAGTTGCTGGAGAATGATGAGCGCCTGGACGCGCTGCTGGAACGTCTGGAAGAGGGCGGTACCCTGAATGCTGAAGAGCAGAGCTGGGTGGATGCCAAACTGGATCGCATTGATGAGCTGATGCAGCAGCTCGGCCTCTCTTACGATGACGAAGATGAAGAAGAGGAAGAGCGTCAGGAAGATATGATGCGTCTGCTGAAGGGTGGAAACTAACATTTGCATCCCATCGGATTCCCGGTACTGCTTATAACCCTTCTGGTTATATGTTATCTGCTGTGGTTATTCGTTAAACTACGACGGTTGTCGCGGCGTCAGAAATGGTTGCGCAACCGGCTCATGACCCGCGGTGCGGTGGGGCCGGGACGGCGTACCCGTCGGCGGCACCATCGGAAGGAGTGAGCATGTCTGAGCAGATAATCGACTGGGATCTGGCCCTGATCCAGAAATATAACTATTCCGGGCCGCGCTATACCTCGTATCCCACCGCGCTCGAGTTTTCACCACAATTCGGCGCGGCGGAATTCGATGCCGCTGTGGCCCGTTACCCACAGCGTCCCCTGTCGCTGTACGTGCATATCCCGTTTTGCCATAAGCTGTGTTATTTCTGCGGCTGCAATAAGATCGTCACCCGCCAGCAGCATAAGGCCGATCAGTATCTCGATCTCCTTGAACAGGAGATCATCCACCGTGCGCCGCTGTTTGCCAACCGTCAGGTTAAGCAACTGCATTGGGGAGGCGGCACGCCGACCTATCTCAACAAGGCGCAAATCAGTCGCCTGATGGATCTGTTGCGTACCCATTTTCATTTCAGCGCCGAAGCCGAGATCTCCATCGAGGTCGATCCGCGTGAAATCGAGCTGGATGTCCTCGATCATTTACGCGCTGAGGGATTCAACCGCCTGAGTATGGGCGTGCAGGACTTTAATAAAGAGGTTCAGCGTCTTGTTAACCGCGAACAGGACGAAGCGTTCATCTTTGATTTGCTCCGTCATGCGCGGGAGATTGGATTTACCTCGACCAATATCGACCTCATCTACGGCCTGCCGAAACAAACGCCGGAGAGCTTTGCCTTTACCCTGCAAAAGGTCGCCGAGCTCAATCCTGACCGCCTGAGCGTGTTTAACTACGCGCATCTGCCCACGCTCTTTGCCGCACAGCGCAAAATTAAAGATGCCGATCTGCCCTCCGCTGAACAGAAGCTGGAGATCCTCCAGGAGACCATCGGCTCGCTGACGGCGGCAGGCTATCAGTTCATCGGCATGGACCACTTCGCGCGTCCTGATGATGAATTAGCGGTCGCGCAACGTCACGGCGTACTGCATCGCAATTTCCAGGGCTACACCACTCAGGGCGATACCGATTTGCTGGGGATGGGCGTGTCCGCGATCAGCATGATTGGCGACAGCTACGCCCAGAACCAAAAAGAGCTAAAGCAGTACTACCAGCAGGTGGCAGAGCAAGGGAACGCCCTGTGGCGCGGGATCGCGTTAACCCGGGACGACTGTCTGCGTCGCGACGTAATTAAGGCGTTGATCTGTAACTTCCGTCTGGATATTGATGCAGTCGAAGCGCAGTGGGCCGTGGATTTTCAGTCTTATTTTGCTGAGGACCTGAAACTGCTGGCGCCGCTGGCGCATGACGGGCTGGTGGTGGTGGAGAGTAAGGCTATCCAGGTAACGGCGAAAGGCCGCCTGCTGATCCGCAACATCTGTATGTGCTTTGATGCCTATCTGCGGCAAAAGGCTCGGATGCAGCAGTTCTCAAGGGTGATTTAATGTTTTCCCCCTCTCTCGCAGGAGAGGGGGAACAATTAGCTGAACAGCCCGACCAGCGCAGCGCACAGAACGGCAGCGACTGCCGTTTGTGGTGTGTGACTCGCAGCGGCGCCGCTCGATATCATACTCACCAGTGATTCAAACATGATGCTCTCCCCTAATGCCGGGCACGATCATACTCAACTCATCGGAACAGTAAAGTACAAAATAGCAGCACTTTGCGCTGATCGGCTATTTTTCATCACGCCGTTTAACCCTACTCCATACCCAACTCTTTTAGCTTACGCGTCAGGGTATTACGACCCCATCCCAGCAGGCGCGCAGCCTCCTGTTTATGTCCCTGAGTATGACGCAGGGCGGTCGTCAGCAGCGTGCGTTCCATTTCGGGTTGCGCTTCTGAAAGCAAGTTTTGATGACCGGAACGCAGCGCCCGATCGGCCCACTGACCCAACAGCGTCGCCCAGCTGTCTGGCTGCATCTGCGTCGGGCTATCAGGAATGGTGGTCTCAAACAGTTCGCTCGGCAGATCCTGCGTCAGCACCTCCTGGCCGGCGGCCATGACGGTGAGCCAGCGACAGGTGTTTTCCAGCTGGCGAACGTTGCCCGGCCACGCCAGGCGGGTCAGCGCTGTCTCCGTTTCCGGATGCAGCTGTTTGGCTTCAACACCTAGCTCGCGGGCGGCAATCTGCAGAAAATGGCGGGCCAGACGTGGAATATCTTCCCGACGCTCGCGCAGCGGCGGCAAATGCACCCGGATCACGTTCAGGCGGTGGAATAAATCTTCACGGAATTTCCCCTCCTGCACCCGCTGCTCCAGATTCTGATGGGTGGCGGCGATGATCCGCACATCGACCTTCACCGGCGCGTAGCCGCCCACGCGATAAAACTGGCCATCCGCCAGAACGCGCAGCAGACGAGTCTGGACATCCAGCGGCATATCGCCAATTTCATCCAGGAACAGCGTGCCGCCGTCAGCCTGTTCAAAGCGACCCTGACGGACGGTATTGGCGCCGGTAAAGGCCCCTTTTTCATGGCCGAACAGCTCGGACTCAATCAGGTCCTTGGGGATCGCCGCCATATTCAGCGCGATAAACGGCGCTTTTGAGCGCGGGCTATGGCGATGCAGGGCATGAGCGACAAGCTCTTTACCGGTACCGGATTCGCCATTGATCAGCACGCTGATGGATGAGCGCGACAGACGGCCAATAATGCGAAAGACATCCTGCATGGCCGGCGCCTCGCCAATGATATCGGCGGTGGGGCTGCTTATCGGCGCATTTCGCGGCTGCTGCTGCTCCTGATAGTGGCTAATCGCCCGGTCGACGAGGGCGACAGCTTCATCGATATCAAAAGGTTTGGGCAGATAATCAAACGCGCCCTGCTGATAAGCGCTGACCGCGGCGTCCAGATCGGAATGCGCGGTCATTATGATGACCGGAAGCATCGGATGACGCTGCTTAATCTGTTTGAGCAGCGCCAGACCATCCATTCCCGGCATACGGATATCTGACAGCAGTACATCCGGGGTTTTGGTGGTGAGGGCATCTAGCACCTCATTGCCGCTTTCGAACGTTGTGCAGCTCAAGCCGGCTCCGGTGAGCGCGCGTTCAAGCACCCAGCGGATGGAGCTATCGTCATCAACGATCCAGGCTATCCCTCGTTGCATAAACACCTCTACTTCCGAATAGGCAGGTATACCGAAAATTCGGTATGACCCGGCCAGCTGGTGAATTCAATTTTGCCGGAGTGCTGATCGATAAGGCTGCGGGCGATAGATAAGCCCAGGCCAGTACCGCCTTCGCGGCCGCTGACCATCGGATAAAACAACGTATCCTGGAGCTGGGGCGGAATACCCGGGCCATTATCTTCGACGTCAATACGGGCGGCGAGGCGATAACGCACCCCGTGCAGCGTCAGCTGGAAAGCGGTCCGGGTGCGGAGAACAATTTCGCCCCCTTCCGGCCCCAGCGCCTGCAGCGCATTACGGACGATGTTCAGCAACACCTGTTCAATTTGATCCGGGTCGTGGGGGAGCTCCGGCAGGCTGGGGTCGTAATCACGGATCAACTTCACGTTGTCCGGCAACTCCATCGAGACCAGTTTCACTACCCGTTCGGCGACCTTGTGGATGCTTTCGGTAACGTGCATGCCCGGATGCTGTGGGCCGAGCAGGCGATCGACCAGATTTCTCAGCCGGTCGGCCTGCTCGATGATCACTTTGGTATATTCCGTTAGCGCCGGGTCGGGCAGGGCTTTGCTGAGCAGCTGTGCCGCGCCGCGCAGGCCGCCTAACGGGTTTTTTATCTCGTGCGCCAGGCCGCGGACCAGATCGCGGGCGGCGACCTGCTGCGCGTGCTGCAGTTGCTCCTGGCTCAGGCGGCGCTGGTTATCCATCGGCGCCATTTCCAGCAGAATAAAGCCTTCCGGCAGCCGCTGGGCGGTCAGCGACAGGATATGCGAGCGGCCATCGATAACCAGCGTCACTTCGTTATCGGTAAAACCCTGGCCCGCCTGCAGACTCTCCTGCATCAGCCCAATATTTAATGAGAAATAGCTCAACAGCTCAGGTAACGGGGTGCCAAACAGCTTGCGCGAACTCTGCGCCAGCAACTGCTGCGCCGCAGGGTTGGCAAAGTGCACCGCCAGGTCATCATCGACCAGTAAGATACTGTTGATAAGAGAGTTGAGGATCTGCCCAGCATCGGGCAGTGTGCCTGTTGCCATTCGACAGTCTCCTGAAAAAGAGTGCACCAATTTAGTGCAGTATAGCTTTTTATCGGTAAAAAGCTCGCGAGATCAGCGTGTTGGTGGAGAAAAAAGCCCATCCTGAGATGGGCTGAAAGTTTCCACGGCAACAAAATATCCCGGGCATCCCGCGCCACAACACGACATACCCTGGATTTACAGCAAAATTAGACGCTGTAGTACAGTTCGAACTCAACCGGATGCGGAGTCATGCGTACGCGGTCGTTCTCTTCCAGACGCAGGGCGATGTAAGCATCGATAGCGTCATTGGTGAATACGCCGCCAGCCGTCAGGAACTCGCGGTCAGCATCCAGGGCCTGCAGGGCTTCTTCCAGAGAACCGGCAACCTGCGGGATCTCTTTCGCTTCTTCCGGCGGCAGGTCGTACAGGTTTTTGTCCATTGCTTCGCCCGGATGGATTTTGTTCTTGATACCATCGAGGCCAGCCATCAGCAGCGCCGCAAAGCACAGGTACGGGTTAGCAGCCGGGTCCGGGAAGCGCACTTCGATACGACGCGCTTTCGGAGAGGTCACCACCGGAATACGGATGGAGGCAGAGCGGTTACGGGCAGAGTAAGCCAGCATAACCGGCGCTTCGTAACCCGGAACCAGACGCTTGTAGGAGTTGGTGGTCGGGTTCGCCAGGGCGTTGATGGCTTTAGCGTGTTTGATTACGCCGCCGATGTAGAACAGCGCCTGCTCAGACAGACCTGCGTATTTGTCGCCGGAGAACAGGTTAGTCCCGTTTTTCGCCAGAGACATATGGCAGTGCATGCCGGAGCCGTTGTCGCCGAACATTGGTTTCGGCATAAAGGTCGCGGTTTTACCAAAGCGGTGAGCGACGTTGTGAACAACGTATTTGTAAATCTGAATTTCGTCCGCTTTTTTGGTCATGGTGTTGAAGCGGGTTGCCACTTCGTTCTGACCTGCGGTAGCCACTTCGTGGTGGTGAGCTTCAACAACCAGGCCCATCTCTTCCATGATCATACACATGGTGGAGCGGATATCCTGAGAAGAGTCTACTGGCGGAACCGGGAAGTAACCCCCTTTCACGCCCGGACGGTGACCTTTGTTACCGCCTTCGTATTTGGTGGAGGAGTTCCACGCACCTTCGATATCATCGATCGCGACATGGGAGCCGGAGATAGAGGCGCCGAAACGGATGTCGTCGAACAGGAAGAATTCTGGTTCTGGCCCGAACAGGACGGTGTCAGCGATGCCGGTAGCGCGCAGGTACTCTTCAGCGCGTTTCGCGATGGAGCGCGGGTCACGGTCATAGCCCTGCAGGGTGCCAGGCTCGAGGATATCGCAGCGGATGATCAGGGTCGGTTCTTCGTAGAACGGGTCAATGACCGCGGTGGAAGCGTCCGGCATCAGGACCATGTCAGATTCGTTGATACCTTTCCAGCCACCAATCGAGGAGCCATCAAACATTTTGCCTTCTTCGAAGAATTCGGCATTTACCTGATGAGACGGAATCGTGACGTGCTGTTCTTTACCTTTGGTATCGGTGAAGCGCAGATCGACAAACTTCACTTCGTGCTCGTTCAGCATCGTCAAAACGTGTTCAGCGGACATACTTAAACTCTCCCGGATTGGTCATTGTCGTCGTGGTAACGAAAACTTCATACTGCTTAAAAGTGGCGTTGTTGCCTTAAAAAATATAAAGCGAAATCTGTGCCAACTTTTAAATGCCCCATAAAACGCTGTATCATGCGCACCATAGTGCAAAAGGACTGCACCATGATGGAGATAATGCACCAAAATAGTGCCTCAGTGTGAACATTGAGCACCATTTTGGTGCAATTTTTGTTACGGTGCCCTTTTATCGCTCCGTGAAAGCGGTCACAAAGAAACTCTGCAATACTTGTTTGCGGAGGATGTTTGTGATCCTGTTCAGTCCTTCGCTTAATACGTGTACAATAACGCGCTATTTCTAATGCCTGAGGCAAAGTTGTGATCGAAAATCTGCGTAATATCGCCATCATCGCGCACGTTGACCATGGTAAAACTACCCTGGTTGACAAGCTGCTACAGCAATCCGGTACGTTCGACGCACGTACTGAAGCACAAGAACGTGTGATGGACTCCAACGATTTGGAGAAAGAGCGTGGGATTACCATCCTCGCGAAAAACACCGCAATCAAATGGAATGATTACCGTATCAACATCGTTGATACCCCTGGGCACGCCGACTTCGGAGGTGAAGTTGAGCGTGTTATGTCCATGGTTGACTCTGTGCTGCTGGTGGTAGATGCCTTTGATGGCCCGATGCCGCAAACGCGCTTCGTGACCAAAAAAGCTTTTGCCCACGGTCTGAAGCCGATCGTGGTCATCAACAAAGTTGACCGCCCGGGCGCGCGTCCGGACTGGGTTGTCGATCAGGTGTTCGACCTGTTCGTTAACCTCGACGCGACCGACGAACAGCTGGACTTCCCGATCGTTTACGCGTCCGCGCTGAACGGTATCGCGGGTCTGGACCACGAAGACATGGCTGACGACATGACCCCGCTGTACCAGGCGATTGTCGATCGCGTGCCGGCGCCGGACGTTGACCTTGACGGTCCGCTGCAGATGCAGATCTCCCAGCTGGACTACAACAACTACGTTGGCGTCATCGGCATCGGCCGCATCAAACGCGGTAAAGTGAAGCCGAACCAGCAGGTCACTATCATCGATAGCGAAGGCAAAACCCGTAACGGTAAAGTCGGTAAAGTGCTGACTCACCTGGGGCTTGAGCGTATCGAGAGCGACGTAGCTGAAGCTGGCGACATCATCGCGATCACCGGTCTGGGCGAGCTGAACATCTCCGACACCATCTGCGACCCGCAGAATGTCGAAGCGCTGCCGGCCCTGTCCGTTGATGAGCCGACCGTTTCCATGTTCTTCAACGTCAACACCTCTCCGTTCTGCGGTAAAGAAGGTAAGTTCGTTACCTCTCGCCAGATTCTGGACCGCCTGAACAAAGAGCTGGTGCACAACGTGGCGCTGCGCGTTGAAGAAACCGAAGACGCTGATGCGTTCCGCGTTTCCGGCCGTGGTGAACTGCATCTGTCCGTTCTGATTGAAAACATGCGTCGCGAAGGTTTCGAGATGGCGGTTTCCCGTCCGAAAGTTATCTTCCGTGAAATCGATGGCCGTAAACAAGAGCCGTTCGAGAACGTGACGCTGGACGTCGAAGAGCAGCACCAGGGTTCTGTTATGCAGGCGCTGGGCGAGCGTAAAGGCGACCTGAAAAACATGAATCCGGACGGAAAAGGCCGCGTACGTCTCGACTACGTGATCCCAAGCCGCGGTCTGATCGGCTTCCGTTCAGAGTTCATGACCATGACCTCCGGTACCGGTCTGCTGTACTCCACCTTCAGCCACTACGACGACGTTCGTCCGGGCGAAGTGGGCCAGCGTAACAACGGCGTGCTGATCTCCAACGGTCAGGGTAAAGCGGTAGCGTTCGCGCTGTTCGGTCTGCAGGATCGCGGTAAGTTGTTCCTCGGTCACGGTGCGGAAGTTTACGAAGGCCAGATCATCGGTATTCACAGCCGTTCTAACGACCTGACGGTAAACTGCCTGACCGGTAAAAAACTGACCAACATGCGTGCGTCCGGTACTGACGAAGCCACGGTTCTGGTTCCGCCGGTTAAGATGACCCTGGAGCAGGCTCTGGAGTTCATCGATGACGACGAACTGGTAGAAGTCACTCCGACCTCTATCCGTATTCGTAAACGTCACCTGACCGAGAACGACCGTAAACGCGCAATGCGCGGTGCAAAAGAAGAGTAATTGATCCTTCTTGCTGTTCGCTAAACCCCGCCTCTCTCCGGCGGGGTTTTTTTATGGGTGAGATCTGACAATCGCTGCGCTAACCCGGGGCCTCCAGGAGACCCTGGTCACATTTATACCTAAAGTTTGTCCGAGGAATTGCTTTCTTTTTTTGCAGAAGAGTAAGATGAGTTATCTGGTTTAAACCAAATGGATTAAACAATGACTGAAAATCTTTCTACTGTCGAAAATGCAAAAGAGAAACTGGATCTGTGGCTTAAGCAAGGGCTGACGGCTGCGGGTGGAAAACTGCCTTCAGAGAGAGAGCTTGGCGAACTGCTGGGGATCAAACGCATGACGCTGCGTCAGGCGCTGCTCAGCCTGGAAGCGGAATCGAGGATCTTTCGTAAAGACCGGAAAGGATGGTTTGTCGCGCAGCCGCGTTTTAACTACAGTCCTGAGCTCCCCGCGAGCTTTCAGCGGGCCGCCATTGAGCAGGGAAGAGAACCCTCGTGGGGCTTTATTGAAAAACAGCGAACCCGAGACTATCCCGACGCCGCTAAACCCCTGCTGGATGTCACTCCGTCTGATGATTTATATCTGGTCACCGGCTGGGGAGCGTTGGAAGGGCATAAAGTTTTCTACCACGAGACTTTTATCAACCCTAACGTCGCGCCAGATTTTATTGACCGGTTGAAGAACCAGTCTTTTTCCTCCGTCTGGGAGCGTGAATATCATAAGCCTGTGGTGATAAAAAAACTGGCTTTTAGACCCGTCAGAATGTCGGGCGATGTGAGCAAATTCATCGGTGGCTCTGCAGGTCTGCCGGCTATTCTGATAGAAAAACACCGTGCCGATAGTGCCGGCAATATTGTGCAAATAGATCTCGAATACTGGCGATTTGAGGCTGTGGATCTGTTTATTAACTTGTAGGTATTTTATGGTCACTAAAGATAACGCCGGGAAGATCCTTTCCCGTATTGATAATATACCACTCTACCTTCATGCTTATGCCTATCATTTGAATATGCGGCTTGAACGTATTTTACCTAATGATTTACTGACCATTGCAGATAGTCTGCATTTAAAGGGGGTGAAAATACACGTTCTTGATGGTGAGCGTTATTCGCTGAGCAATATGAATGATGCCCAGTTAGCCGGGTTTGCTGACAAAGCGAAAGCGTTGCAGCTGGATATTCACATCGAAACCAGCGCCTCCGATAAACAGACCATCGATCAGGCCGCGACTATCGCTTTAAAAACAGGAGCGACTTCCGTTCGTTTTTATCCGCGTTATGAAGGCCATTTACATGACGTAATGGAAAAAATTTCAGCAGATATTCAATACATTAAAAAGGCTTATAGCCATACCGGCCTGACCTTCACCCTTGAGCAACATGAAGATCTCAAAAGCGCTGAACTGGTGAATTTAATTAAACAAAGCGAGATGCCATCGCTATCGCTCCTTTTTGACTTCGCCAATATGATCAACGCTAATGAGCGACCGCTTGAGGCGTTAGCGTTGATGTCACCTTACATTACGCAGGTTCATATCAAAGACGCTTGTATTATTACTGAGAACGGTGGGCTTGGGCATCGGGCCTGTAATTCAGGCCAGGGCGATATGCCGTTTAAGGCGCTGCTGACGGAATTAATTTGTCTTGGTGATGATCATCCGCAGGTCATGGCATACGGTCTGGAAGAAGAAGTGGATTACTATGCCCCCCCGTTCCGTTTTGCCTCGGAGGGGGACAACCCGTGGATCCCCTGGCGACAAATGAGCGAAACCCCACTGCCAGACGCCGATCAGCTTGAAGCGCGACTGCTAAAAGAAAAAGAGGATGCGATAGCGCAGCTCCATTATGTCAAAGAGACGTTGCAGAGAATAAAAGACGAAGCGCTTACGGCGCTGGCACACTAAATTTACTATTAATTCGTTATGCCGGGACATCATTTTTAATAAATGATGATGGTCTGTTATTATCCTTAAACCAAATGATGTTCAATCATTAGGGGAACTTATGCTCACAAAAAAGAAATGGGCTATATTCAGTTTATTAACCCTGTGCGGTGGCACCATTTATAAACTGCCTTCTCTGAAAGATGCTTTTTATATTCCGATGCAGGACTATTTCCATCTGACTAATGGCCAGATAGGCAATGCCATGTCGGTGAACTCCGTGGTGACCACGATTGGTTTTTTCCTGTCAATTTACTTTGCCGATAAACTGCCTCGCCGCTACACCATGTCGCTATCGCTGATTGCGACAGGCTTGTTGGGGATCTATCTGACGACTATGCCAGGCTACTGGGGAATTCTCTTTGTTTGGGCTCTCTTTGGCGTTACCTGCGACATGATGAACTGGCCGGTGCTATTAAAGTCGGTAAGCCGGTTGGGCAACAGCGAACAGCAGGGGCGTTTGTTTGGTTTCTTTGAGACCGGGCGGGGGATTGTCGACACGATTATTGCTTTCTCTGCCCTGGCTATTTTCACCTGGTTTGGCAGCGGTTTGCTGGGGTTTAAAGCCGGGATCTGGTTCTACGCTCTGATCGTGATTGTTGTCGGGATCATGCTGTTTTTTATGCTGAAAGAAAAGGATGAGGATGCGCCTGAGAAAGCTACCGTCGACAGCGCCACAGAGAAAAGTAGCATCTCTTCGGTCTTAAAAGATAAAACCATCTGGCTTATCGCGTTCAACGTCTTCTTTGTTTATGCGGTTTACTGTGGGCTCACTTTCTTTATTCCCTTCCTGAAAAATATCTACCTGTTGCCGGTGGCGCTGGTGGGCGCCTACGGCATCATTAACCAGTATTGTTTGAAAATGGTGGGTGGGCCGATTGGCGGCCTGATAGCCGATAAAATCCTCAAGTCGCCAAGCAAATATCTCTTCTATACCTTCTGTGCCAGCACCGTAGCCCTGGTGGCGTTAATATTGCTGCCCCACGAAAGCATGCCAGTCTACCTCGGCATGATCTGCACCCTGGGATTTGGCGCAATTGTGTTTACCCAGCGAGCGGTCTTCTTTGCCCCGATCGGTGAAGCCAACATCGCGGAGAACCGGACCGGCGCCGCCATGGCGCTGGGGAGTTTCATTGGCTACGCACCGGCCATGTTCTGCTACAGCCTGTATGGCTACATTCTCGATCTCAACCCTGGTCTGACAGGCTACAAGATAGTCTTTGGCATCATGGCGTGCTTTGCGCTCTGTGGCGCGTTCGTTTCGGTCATGCTGGTTAAACGCATTCGCGGTGGCAGGAAAACGCTGCGCGCTGCGACAGAATAACCGCCAGCCTGATTCTGCTTATTCAAAGCCGCATTATGCGGCTTTGTTCGCGAGTGGCTTGTTGTTTCAGGTTTATGCATAGTCAAACCTCATCTTTCCCGCTAAAGTTAATTTTCCACGGCGCGGAAGGAGACGAAAATGCTCTATATCTTTGATTTAGGTAATGTGATTGTCGACATTGACTTCAACCGGGTATTGGGGGCCTGGAGCGATTTAACCCGCATCCCGCTGGCGACGCTGAAGCAGCATTTCACCATGGGAGAGGCTTTCCATCAGCATGAGCGCGGCGAGCTCAGCGATGAAGACTTTGCCGCCGCCATGTGTCATGAAATGAATATGTCCCTCAGCTATGAGCAGTTTGCTCACGGCTGGCAGGCGGTGTTTGTCGCGCTGCGTCCGGAAGTGATTGCGATCATGCAAAAACTGCGTGCCCAGGGCCATCGCGTGGTGGTGCTCTCCAATACCAATCGTCTTCACACCACGTTCTGGCCGGATGAATACCCGGAAGTGCGCGCTGCCGCCGATCGCATCTATCTGTCACAGGAGATGGGAATGCGTAAGCCTGAAGCGCAAATTTATCAGCGAGTACTGGAAGAAGAGGGCTTTTCCGCCGCAGATACGGTCTTTTTTGATGATAACGTCGATAATATAGCAGGGGCTAACCGGTTGGGGATCACCAGCATTCTGGTGACCGGGAAGAAGACCATCCCTGACTATTTCGCGAAACAGCTATGCTAAGAACCGTTCATCAAAAATTACTCCACCATACCCGGCCGCTGCTGGCGTGGCTAAAGCTGCTGTGGCGGCGTATTGATGAAGACCATATGACGACCCTGGCGGGGAACCTCGCCTATGTGTCATTACTGTCCCTGGTGCCGCTGATTGCCGTCGTGTTCGCGCTGTTTGCGGCCTTTCCCATGTTCTCCGAAGTCAGCGTGCAGATCCGCCATTTTATTTTCGCCAATTTTATTCCGGCGACCGGGGATGTGATCCAGGGGTATATCGAGCAGTTCGTCGCCAATTCCAGCCGCATGACCGCCGTAGGCGCCTTTGGCCTGATCGTCACCTCGCTGCTGCTGATGTACTCGATCGACAGCGCGCTAAACACCATCTGGCGCAGCACGCGCAGTCGCCCCAAAGTTTACTCCTTTGCCGTTTACTGGATGATCCTGACCCTTGGTCCGCTGCTGGCGGGCGCCAGCCTGGCGATCAGTTCCTATCTGCTGTCGCTGCGCTGGGCAAGCGACCTGGACGGCGTAATTGATAATCTGCTCCGCCTTTTCCCGCTGATCCTCTCCTGGGCGGCATTCTGGCTGCTCTACAGTATTGTACCCACCACCCAGGTACGTAACCGCGACGCGGTGATCGGGGCGCTGGTGGCGGCGCTGCTGTTTGAGGCAGGTAAAAAAGCGTTTGCCCTCTATATCACCACCTTTCCGTCCTATCAGCTCATTTATGGCGTGATTTCGGTGGTGCCGATTTTGTTCGTCTGGGTGTACTGGACCTGGTGTATCGTCTTGCTTGGCGCTGAAATTACTGTCACTCTCGGTGAATACCGCAAACTTAAAACAGAAGAAACAGAACAACCATGATTGCATTAATTCAACGCGTATCCCGTGCAAGCGTTACCGTGGCGGACGAGGTGACGGGCGAAATTGGCCCGGGGCTTCTGGTGCTGCTGGGGGTCGAAAAAGACGATGATGAACAAAAAGCGAATCGCCTCTGCGAGCGCGTGCTGGGCTACCGCATCTTCAGCGATGCGGAGGGGAAAATGAACCTGAACGTTCAGCAGGCGGGCGGCAGCGTGCTGGTGGTTTCGCAATTTACGCTGGCGGCGGATACCGAGCGGGGAATGCGGCCAAGCTTCTCGAAAGGCGCCGCTCCTGACCGCGCTGAGGCGCTGTATGAGTATTTCGTCGCCCGCTGTCGCCAGCAGGAAATGAACACCCAGACCGGAAGATTCGCTGCGGATATGCAGGTTTCTTTGGTCAATGATGGTCCCGTGACCTTTTGGTTGCAAGTATGACCCAGCTTCCGGGCAGGCTGCGGGTAACAAAAGAGAGTACGACTATGTATCACCTTCGTGTACCGCAAACAGCAGAAGAGTTAGAGAGCTACTATCAGTTCCGCTGGGAGATGCTGCGTAAGCCGCTGCATCAGCCTAAGGGTTCGGAACGTGACGCCTGGGATGCGATGGCGCATCATCAGATGGTGGTGGATGAAGAGGGCAACCTGGTGGCTGTCGGCCGGCTATATATCAATGCAGAGAATGAAGCCTCCATTCGCTTTATGGCCGTTCATCCCTCGGTGCAGGATAAAGGGCTGGGTACGCTGATGGCGATGACCCTGGAGTCCGTCGCGCGTCAGGAAGGGGTTAAGCGGGTCACCTGTAGCGCTCGCGAAGATGCGGTGGAGTTTTTCGCCAAGCTCGGCTTTATCAATCAGGGGGAGATCACCACCCCGACCACCACGCCGATCCGTCATTTCCTGATGATTAAGCCGGTCGCATCGCTGGACGACATTCTCCACCGTGGCGACTGGTGCGCGCAGCTACAGCAGGCGTGGTATCAGCATATCCCGCTGAGTGAAAAAATGGGCGTGCGCATTCAGCAGTACACCGGGCAGAAATTTATTACCACCATGCCGGAAGCGGGAAATCAGAATCCGCACCACACGCTGTTTGCCGGCAGTTTGTTCTCGCTCGCCACCTTAACCGGATGGGGGCTTATCTGGCTGATGCTGCGCGAGCGGCACCTGGGGGGCACCATCATTCTGGCGGATGCGCATATTCGCTACAGTCAGCCTATTAGCGGCCGCCCCAGCGCCATCGCCGATCTCGGTTCGCTGAGCGGCGATCTCGACCGTCTAGCGCGTGGGCGTAAAGCCCGCGTGCAAATGCAGGTGGAGCTTTTTGGCGACGATAAACAGGGCGCCGTTTTCGAGGGGATCTACATCGTGCTGCCGGCGAAGCCCTTTGGCTCTTACGAAGAGGGCGGCAACGAGGAAGAGTAAGCCGCGGGCGGTTATCGTCCTGGCGATGCTAAGCGCCAGGCGATATCCCGCATGGCATCTCGCGCGGCGCGGCTGATCCCACCCAGCTGAAAGAAGCCGTGGATCACCCCCAGATAGCGCTGACAGGAACTCTCCACCCCTTGCGCCATCAGCCTTCGATGCAGCGCTTCGCCCTCGTCGCGTAAAGGATCGAACTCCGCCGTCAGAATATGCACCGGCGGCAGACCGTGAAAATCGTCGCGCCAGAGCGGACTGGCATCCGGATGGTTCGCTGGCGTCGAGGCGAGGTACATTTCATAGCCGCTCAACAACGTGTCCCGGGTAATCACATAGTCAGCGCCGTTGCTGACGTAGCTCGCCATGCTGGCGGTGGGGTCGAGCATGGGATAAATCAGAATCAGTTGCGCGGGTTGCCACGCCGCATTCGCTTTCAGGCGCAGGGCCGTTACCAGAGCGAGGTGCCCGCCGGCGCTGTCGCCAGCCAGTGTGATGCGTGAGGCGTCAACGCCAAGCTGCTCCGCGTGCCGGTGGATGATCATGACACCTTGTTCTGCGTCATCGTGCGCCGCCGGAAAGGTATGCTCCGGCGCCAGGCGGTACTGCACGGCGATCACCCGGCAACCGCTGAACCAGGCTAGCTGGCGGAGCTGATTGTCGTGGGTGGCAAAGCCGCCGCTGACAAAACAGCCGCCGTGATAATACACAATGGTGGGTAGTAAGCCGTTGCTTTTTGGCGGCGAGACGACGCGCAAGGTCATGCCATCGAGCGCGATGTCTTCAACCTGCACCCGCATTTCTGTTTCCCCTGCGAGAACGGCGCTGGCGAGATAGCCGTTTCTCCGGTCATCAATACTCTGTTCTCGCGATGATGGCCGCCCCGCAGCAATAAACTCCTCAACCAGCGAAGCAATCCCTTTTTCCAACGTCATGGCAAGTCCCTTTTACTGGGTTAATATCCAGTGTTATAGCCTGGTTATTGCGAAAAAGATATACCGAATAAAGCCGCGATCGCATTGTGGAAAGCGGCTCGCAGAAGCGTATTTCTCAGCAAAGATCTGCTTTTTCTTCGTTTTTATCAGGTGTAATTTGCTCGTTATCCGGTGCGCCGTAATACCTTGTCCTTCTGAACAGCACCCTAAAAGTTGAACAATATCTGGAGAAGCAGAAACGGGCTAAGGAGAGCATTTCCGGCGTGTTCACACCGTATGAATGATAACGAGCGACCTGAGTCGCCCGTTATAGGAGCGCAGAACTTATTCCCCTTCGCCGGGGAACATGAACGGGTTAATTGAGCTTCTGGCGAAGCCTTCCTGCTCCATGCGGGCGTCAAGCACCAGGGATGCCAAATCGTCGGCGACGGCTTCGACTTTCGGATCCTTCTCCTGATACATAATCTTCAGGTAAGTTCCGCAGTCGCCACAGCTTTCGGCTTTCACCGCAGCCTGCTCGTTGTCCAGCGACCAGTAGTGCAGATCGCGGCTCTGTTCGCAGTTGCTACATTTGACGCGTACCACGTGCCACTCGGTTTCGCACAGATTGCAGTGCAGATAGCGTAGCCCCTGGGTGGTGCCGATCTGCACGATGCTGGAGACCGGCATCGAGCCGCACACCGGGCAGAACTGGCGCTGTTCGCCGTATTCAGCGCGCGCTTTCCCCGGAATCAGGCTGGCCATCTGCGCCCAGTAGAGCGACAGCGCGGCCCAGATGAACGGCGCTTTATCGCTGCTGACCGAGGCGAAGTCGGAAGCAAACAGCGCGCTGGCCATCTGCTCCAGCTCCTGCTCAGAGGCTTTTTCCAGATTTTCAATGACCGCCAGCGCTGGGCCGCTCATCTCCGGCTTCAGCTCGGCAATCAGCGAGTGCAGCAGCTTGTGCCAGTGTTTGTCGCGCGGCAGGACGTGGATATCCAGCGGCGGCTTGCCCTGTTCGCTGGCCGCTTTAATACGGGCGGTGAGATCCATCTGCAGCGGATGGTCGTACAGCACCACTTCCTGGGCATGGGCGATCAGCGCGGCAAAGCGCAGGTAATCGCCCAGCGGGTTATTGGCGGCCAGCTCGCGCAAACGTTCAGCGCGGCGGTTATACAGATTTTTCAGCCTGGGGAACAGTAGCGGCGGAATTGCTTCCGCCGTGCGTTTCTCGCTCGAACCCAGCTCGTCTTGCGGGATTATGCGAATACTCATTCAGATGACTTTTCCTGTTTCTGGCGGACCTCTCGGTACCAGCGCGGGTGATGTTTCTTCGCCCACGTACTGGTGACCCAGCCTTCCACCATCGCGGTAATGGTGCCTTTCACCCAGAGGGCGGCGTAGATATGCACCATGATAACCACAATTAACGCCACTGCGGCAAATGAATGCAGCATCAGCGCAAATCGGATCACCGGGATTGAGAAAGCCGGCGCAAAATACGGACGCCAGATGATCACACCGCTCACCAGCAGCAGTACCAGGAAGATAATCGCCGCCCAGAATACGCATTTCTGGCCGAAGTTATAGCGCCCGGTATCGCCCACCTCCTCGTTGACGACGATCTTACGAATATTCTTCGCCCAAAAGATATCATCCCGATTGATTAGGTTGTGGTGCCAGTAACGGAAAAACATGATGATGAACGACGCGAACATCACCACCCCGACGAACGGGTGGAGAATTCGCGCCAGCTGCGGCGTGCCGAGGATATGCATCAGCCAGTTAAAGGACGGGAAGAAAAAGCCTAACCCGCTTACCGCCGCCAGGATGAAGCAGAAGGCGGTGACCCAGTGGTTGATGCGTTCCGGCGCCGTGTAGCGCACGATGGTGTCACGTCTTTTCATTTGCGCACCTCGTCTTTCTCTTCATGCAGGTTGTCCTCTTCCTCTTCCGCGCGGTTCGGACCGACGCCGACGTAGTGGAAGATACTGGCTGCGAAGGTCGCGGCGAAGCCGACGGCCGCCAGCGGTTTCCAGATGCCTTTCCAGAACTTGACGGTCTGGCTGATCTCCGGGTTTTCCGGCAGGCCGTGGTACAGATTCGGCTTATCGGCATGGTGCAGCACGTACATGACGTGGGTACCGCCGACGCCGGCCGGATCGTACAGGCCCGCATTGTCGTAACCGCGGGTTTTCAGTTCAGCTACGCGCTCGCCGGCCAGCGTTTTCATATCCTCTTTGGAGCCAAAGTGGATGGCGCCGGTCGGGCAGGTTTTCACGCAGGCCGGTTCCTGGCCGACGGTGACGCGGTCTACGCACAGGGTACATTTGTAGACGCGGTTGTCTTCCGGGTTCAGACGCGGCACATCGAACGGACAGCCGGCGATACAGTAACCGCAGCCGATGCACTGCTCGGACTGGAAATCGACGATGCCGTTGGCGTACTGAATGATCGCGCCTTCTGATGGGCAGGCCTTCAGGCAGCCCGGATCGGCGCAATGCATGCAGCCATCTTTGCGGATGAGCCATTCAAGCTTGTCGTTTTGCTCCACTTCCGAGAAGCGCATCACCGTCCATGACTTGGCGGTCAGGTCCGCCGGGTTGTCATACACCCCAACGTTGTGACCGACTTCATCACGAATATCGTTCCATTCGGAGCAGGCCACCTGACAGGCTTTGCAGCCGATACAGGTGGTGACGTCGATAAGCTTCGCCACCTCCTGCTGGTGGTCCCGCGCCTGAGGCGCGGGGGTGAAACCGTTAGTCGCGGAACGACGAATAATATCTTGCGATTGATAAGCCATAAGTCGTCTCCGTTACACCTTTTCCACGTTCACGAGGAAAGCTTTGAACTCCGGCGTCTGCGTATTCGCATCACCGACGAACGGCGTCAGGGTATTGGCAATAAAGCCTTTTTTCGCCACTCCCTCATAGCCCCAGTGAATAGGAATGCCGATGGTATCGATATCCTTACCGTCAACTTTTAGCGTGCGAATACGTTTGGTCACCACCGCCTTGGCCTTAATGTAGCCGCGGTTGGAGGAGACCTTGACGGTATCGCCATGGCTGATGCCGAGTTTATTCGCCAGTTTTTCACCGATCTCCACAAACTGCTCCGGCTGCGCGATGGCGTTAAGCAGCGCGTGCTTGGTCCAGTAGTGGAAGTGCTCAGTCAGGCGATAAGTGGTGCCGACGTACGGGAATTTCTCCGCTTTGCCCATCTGCTCGAGATCGCCTTTGAAGACGCGAGCGGCCGGGTTAGAGACCACGTTCGGGTGCAGCGGGTTAGTCCCGAGCGGCGTTTCAAACGGCTCGTAGTGTTCCGGGAACGGTCCTTCCGCCATCTTATCGATAGCGAACAGACGGCCCATCCCTTCCGGCTGCATGATAAACGGACCGACGTCGCTGCCAGGCGCAGCGGCGCTGTAGTCCGGAATATCCACGCCGCCCCATTTCGCGCCATCCCACTTCAGCAACTGACGCTTCGGATCCCACGGTTTACCCTGCGGGTCCGCGGAGGCGCGGTTATACAGGATGCGGCGGTTGAGCGGCCATGCCCATGCCCAGCCCAGCGTATTGCCGAGGCCTGACGGATCGGCGTTATCCCGGCGCGCCATCTGGTTACCTTCCGGCGTCCAGCTTCCGGCGAAGATCCAGCAGCCGCTGGAAGTCGTGCCGTCGTCGCGTAGCTGTGCGAAGGAGCTCAGCTGCTGGCCTTTCTTGACGATCACCGCGCCGGTTGCCGGGTCGGTA
Source organism: Klebsiella sp. Q2 (assembly GCF_009900705.1). NCBI lineage: Bacteria > Pseudomonadati > Pseudomonadota > Gammaproteobacteria > Enterobacterales > Enterobacteriaceae > Klebsiella > Klebsiella sp. Q2. The sequence continues at coordinate 28,707 of NZ_JAAABE010000008.1, forward strand.
ATATCCGCCAGCGCTTTACCGTTGCTCTCCATCGCCACTTCTTCTGACGCCGGCTCGTGTGGCGTGGAGTAGTTCCACGTCATGTTGAGAACTGGCTCTGGCGCCGGGCCACCCTCTTCGGCATACATCTTACGCAGGCGCGTAAAGATACCGGCGAGGATTTCACCATCGGTGACAGCGATCCCCGGGGCGTCCGCGCCTTTCCAGTGCCACTGCAGCCAGCGGCCGGAGTTGACGATAGACCCATTCTCTTCGGCGAAGCAGGTGGACGGCAGACGGAACACTTCGGTCTGGATTTTCGACGGGTCAACATCGTTCGACTCACCGTGGTTTTGCCAGAAGGTGGACGTTTCGGTATTGAGCGGGTCGATGGTCACGAGGAACTTCAGCTTCGACAGGGAAGCGACGACCTTGTTTTTGTTCGGGAACGAGGCGACCGGGTTAAAGCCCTGGCAAATATAGCCATTCACTTTTCCCTGATTCATCATCTCGAAGTACTGCAGAACGTCGTAGCTCTTATCCCATTTCGGCAGCCAGTCAAAGCCCCAGCTGTTTTCTGCGGTCGCTTTATCGCCGAAGAAGGCTTTCATCATGGAGACGAAGAACTTCGGATAGTTGCCCCAGTAGTTGACCTGGTCTTTCAGCAGCGGCTTCGGCGTGTTAGCCGTCAGGTAGGTCTGCAGGTCGGCCTGTTTTTCGTTCGGCAGCGACATGTAGCCTGGCAGGCTGGTGGAGAGCAGGCCGAGGTCGGTCAGACCCTGGATATTGGAGTGGCCGCGCAGGGCGTTGACGCCGCCGCCCGCCATCCCCATGTTGCCCAGCAGCAGCTGGATCATCGCCATGGTGCGGATGTTCTGCGCGCCGATGGAGTGCTGGGTCCAGCCGAGAGCGTACAGGAACGATGCGGTCTTATCCGGCGCGCTGGTTTCAGCAATGTATTCACAGACTTTGAGGAAGTCGGCCTTCGGCGTACCACAGATGTTTTCGACCACATCCGGGGTATAACGGGAAACGTGCTGCTTCAGCAGGTTCCAGACGCAGCGCGGATGCTGCAGCGTAGTATCGCGTTTGGCGAAGCCGTTTTCGTCCAGCTCATAGTTCCAGCTGGTTTTGTCGTACTGGCGTTTTTCTGCGTTATAGCCGCTGAACAGCCCGTCGTCGAAGCTGTAGTCCTCACGCACGATCAGGCTGGCGTTGGTGTAGGCTTCGGTGTATTCGCGGTTGAATTTTTCGTTATTCAGCAGATACAGGATCACGCCCGACAGGAAGGTAATGTCGGTACCGGAACGAATCGGGGTATAGAAATCAGCCACCGACGCTGTACGCGTGAAGCGCGGATCGATAACGATGAGTTTGGCACCGTTATGGATTTTGGCTTCCATCGCCCAGCGGAATCCCACCGGATGCGCTTCAGCGGCGTTACCGCCCATCACCACGATCAGGTTGGCGTTCTTAATATCCACCCAGTGGTTGGTCATCGCACCGCGACCAAATGTTGGAGCAAGACTTGCTACCGTTGGTCCGTGTCAGACACGCGCCTGGTTATCCACCGCCAGCATCCCGAGGGCGCGGGTGAATTTTTGCGTTAAATAGCCGGTTTCGTTACTGGAGGCGGAGGCGCACAGCATCCCGGTGGTCAACCAGCGGTTGACGGTGGTGCCAGCGTCGTTTTGCGCGATAAAGTTGGCGTCGCGGTCCTCTTTCATCAGCTTGGCGATGCGATCGAACGCTTCGTCCCAGCTGATTTGCTGCCATTTATCGGAGCCTGGCGCGCGATATTCCGGGAATTTCAGGCGGCTTTCAGAATGGATAAAGTCCACCAGACCAGCCCCTTTCGGACAGAGCGCACCACGGTTGACCGGATGATCCGGATCGCCTTCGATATGGAAAATGGATGCTTTGGCGTTTTTCGCGCCGTCGCCGAGGCTATACATCAACAGCCCACAGCCGACAGAACAGTATGTGCAGGTGTTACGGGTTTCGCGCGTGCGCAGCAATTTGTACTGCCGTGTCTCCGCGAGCGCAGTCGCCGGGGCAAAGCCCAGCGCTGCTGCCGTGGTTCCCGCCATACCGCCAGCGCAGATCTTAAAGAACTGCCTTCTGCTGACCTGCATGGTTCGCTCCTTGTTTCGACATTGTCACATGTAGTTATTTGCTTTGCGGTGAGAGCCGCAAAGGTTCAGAATTAGGGCATATTTCCCTCATTCCTGAAGGGATAAAAACAGAATACCACATTGTGTGTATGCCTGTTCCAATACGGTTAAAGCAAAGTGAATAAGAAGCCTCTCGAACAAATCGAAAATGTGACGAATGTCACAGGATATCGCCAGGTCTCCCTCTGGAAGCGCGAGGATCTGCAACATCCTCAGCCAGATGAGTTAGCGGAAGAGGTACCGGTCGCGCTGGTCTACAACGGTATCTCCCACGTGGTGATGATGGCCACGCCGAAAGACCTGGAGCCGTTCGCCGTCGGCTTCTCCTTATCCGAAGGGATTATTGAGCATCGGCGGGAGATTTTCGGCATGGACGTGGTGTCGGTATGCAACGGCCTTGAGGTGCAGATTGAACTCTCCAGCCGGCGTTTTATGGGGCTCAAAGCCCGGCGTCGCGCGCTGGCCGGGCGCACCGGCTGCGGGGTCTGCGGCGTCGAGCAGCTCAATGATATTGGTAAGCCGGTTCAACCGCTGCCGTTCACTCAGACGTTCGATATCGCCAATCTCGACCAGGCCCTGGCGCATCTTAACGACTTTCAACCGGTCGGCCGACTCACCGGCTGTACCCACGCGGCCGCCTGGGTCCGGTCGACGGGCGAACTGGCGGGCGGTTTTGAAGACGTCGGCCGGCATGTGGCGCTGGATAAACTGCTGGGCCGGCGGGCGGAAATCGGCGAGGGCTGGCAGCAGGGCGCCGCGCTGGTCTCCAGCCGCGCCAGCTATGAAATGGTGCAGAAAGCCGCGATGTGCGGGGTCGAGATCCTGTTCGCGGTATCAGCAGCCACCACCTTAGCGGTGGAGGTCGCCGAGCGCTGCAACCTGACGCTGGTGGGCTTTTGCAAGCCGGGCAGGGCGACGATCTACACCCACCCGCAGCGTTTGATCGCGGGTTAAAAGTTAATCAGTAAATTTGAATAATGACAGCAAATCCTTCCGCTTTTTGTTTGGTGATGTGCGGGCTACTATTTAACACATCAAGGCACAACGCCTTATCTAAACAACTAAATGAAAGGGTTTATATCATGAAAAGCATCAAAACTTTTGTCGCAGTAATCGCTATGGCCGCCTCTTTTGCTTCCTTCGCCGCTGAAACCGTCACCGCTACCGCTGCAACGATGGACGGCGCGGAAGCGAAAATCGCCGCACAGGCCCAGGCAGCAGGCGCTTCGTCTTACAAAATTACCGAAGCGTTTACCGGCAACCGCGTGCATATGACTGCGGAACTGAACAAATAAGCGTAACGCTACTGTCGAAAGAGCGCCTCAGGGCGCTTTTTTTGTTTCCATTTCGGCAAAAAACAGTCACTATTCCCCACCGCCGCGAAAAAAATGTGGCAGTACTCACGTTTCCGTTCTTTTCTTAACTCCCCATTATTACCGCCAATGAAACATCTTCATTGTTGAATATCTCGATATTTTAACGCTATGAAATATAAAGATATTAAAAAGGAAAAGCGATGAAGAACACGCTTCGCATGTGTGATCTTTGTCACAAAAATAAACCCGCCGTTGCGACTGTCAACTATTCATGTACGTAATTTAATACGCATTATGTGATCTCCATTGCAAATAGAAGTCTTGCAGTCAGGGAAAAATGTCGTCAGGCAAATGAGCGAGGAGGCGTCATGAAAATTGGCATCGTTATTAGCGGCGGGGATGTTTCGGGAATGAATAATTTTATATTCCAGATTGCCAGGCAGGCTGATGCCGATATCACGCTGTTTAATGGCGGTATTCCTGGCCTGCTGGAGAAAAATCATCAGGATATCGCGTGGCGCGATCTGGTTGATTTCTCCATTACCGCGGTGCCGATCATTACCTCCGGACGAACCAGTCGCAAACTACAGCGCAGCGAATATGAAATGATTGCTAAAAAACTGAAATCGCTGCGTATTGACGTGCTTATTATGGCCGGGGGGGACGGCAGCCTGCAGTTTCTCAATACCCTAAGTGAATTTGATATTAATTGCTTTGGCGTGGGAATGACTATCGATAATGACGTGTATGGCAGTGATTATACGATTGGTTTTTCCACGGCCTGCGAGCAGATTATTAAAGAAGTCTCCCGTTTAAGAAATACCGGAAGAGCGCTGCCGGGGCGGGTTTTTATGGTTGAGATATTAGGAGGTTATTGTGGAGAATTAACGTTACAGTCCGCCATTAAATGCAATGCGGATATTGCCCTGATCCCGGAGGCGCAGATGCCGCTGGCCATGCTTGCGGAGCGGATTACCCGGAAGCTGAGCACGCAGAACAGCGTCGTTATCCTCTGCTCAGAAGGCTACACCAAAGAATACTCTCCCGGCTTTCAGGGAGCCATTGATACCATGATCAAACAGCTGGAACCGCAAATCGGCGTCCGAATCCGTAAAACGATTGTCGGTTATGGCCTACGCAGCGGTGACCCGACCTGTGAAGAGATTTATCAGGGCACCATTATGGCCAGTGAAGTGGTTCGCTGTATTCAGTCAGGTATGAAAAATAAAGCCATAATAATTAATTCCAGTAACAAACCTATTCCGATTGATTTAGTCAGTATGAAAAAACGTCTGGTCGATACTGAAGGACATCATTATAAACTTGCCAAGCAACTCAATATTATTTGAGGAGACCCTCCATGCTGAAAATTTTATGCGTATGTGGCTGCGGCCTCGGTTCAAGCTTTGCCATTGAAATGACGGCGAAGGCAGTTTTAAAAAAGCTGGAAATTCCCGCTCATATTGAACACACCACCGTATCCGAAGCCGGAGCCTTTAAATCGGATATGATTTTGACGCAAAAAACCTTTGCCGACATCTTAACCGCCGATGCTACTGAAGAGGAAATTAAACGCGTCGTGGTGCTCAATAAGCTTACGGATAAAGAGGAAATTGAAACCAAGATCGTCGCATTCTTAAAAGAACGTCATCTGAAGGTGGCTGATTATGAATAGCTTCGTTGCGTTTATCGTTAAGGATTTACTTGGCCAGGCATCCATTCTTATTGCTTTTATTGCCATGCTTGGCCTGATCCTGCAAAAGAAATCGCCGGGCAAAACCGCGGAAGGGACGTTTAAAACGCTGCTTGGCTTCTTAATTATGATGGCCGGGATCAACATCATTGTCGCCACGCTAACCTTTCTGAACGATATCTTCACCCAGGGATTTGGCATGAAAGGCTATATTACCGATGTGGCCGCCATCGCCGGGTTAGCGAATCGGGAATTAGGTTCGGAAGTGGCGCTGACGCTGCTGGTGATCTTTGCCGTCAATATTATTATCGCCCGTCTGACGCCGCTTAAATATATTTTCCTGACCGGCCAGGCGCTGCTGTGGATGGCGACGATCGGCGCCGTGATTGGCTATAAGTCCGGGCTCACTGGCGTACCGCTGATTTTAACCGGGGGCATCTTCGGCGGCGTGATGGCGGTGTTAATGCCGGCCCTGGCGCAGCCGGTGGTCAGGCGCATTACCGGATCTGACGACGTGGCCCTGGGGCACTTCTGTACCATCGGTTATCTGGTGCAGGCCGCCGTCGCAAAGGTCGTCGGCAAAGGCTCCCGCTCCACGGAAGATCTCGAGCTGCCTGATAACTTTAAGTTTCTGCAGGATACCTATCTGGCCATGGCGGTGGTGATGGTGCCGATGTATCTCATCCCGGCTATCGCGGCGGGCCCCCAGTACATCGCGCAGTTCTCCGGCGGGATTAACTACCTGATGTATGCCTTTATGCAGTCCATTCAGTTTGTCGCCGGGGTCTTTGTCCTCTATAGCGGCGTGCGTTTATTGCTCAATGAGCTGGTGCCGGCCTTTCGCGGTATTGCGATGCGTATTGTCCCGGATGCGAAGCCGGCTCTTGATTGCCCGGTACTGTTTCCTTATGCGCCGAATGCGGTGATTGTCGGATTTCTGGCGACGACCGTCGGCTCGATTATCGGCATGCTGGTTTTCCCGATGTTCGGTCTGGCGATGATCCTCCCCGGGCTGTTAACCAACTTTTTCGCCGGCGGCACGGCAGGGGTTTTTGGCAACGCGCTGGGCGGACGCCGCGGGGCGATGATCGGCGGGGTTATTCACGGTCTGTTTATCACGTTTCTGCCGGCCATTCTGGTGCCCATGCTGGAGAGCTATGGCTTTACGGGCGTCACCTTCAGCGACTCTGACGTCATCAGCTCGGGTCTGGTATTAGGCCACGCCTTCCAGAATAACTGGCTCTTTGTCGCCTTATTTATTGTGTTTGTCGCCGCACTGGCATGGTTTGTCAACGGGAAATCCGCTAAGCCGAAAGGGGAAAATGTTCATGAGTCTGTATAATTTCAATGAGATTTTAAAAATTGCCCAAGCGAGAAATTTTAAAGCGATTGGCTCGTTTAACTTGCACTGTATTGAGATGCTGCCGGCGTTTTTCAAAGCCGCGCAAAACAGCCACAGCCCGTTAATGATCCAAATTTCAACCGGGACCGCGGAGTACCTCGGCTATCGTTTGCTGGTCGACGCCGTGCGTTCATTAGCGGACAGTGAAAATATTCCAGCCTGTCTGCATCTTGACCACTGCTCAGATATTAAGGCCATCGAGACGGCAATGAACGCGGGCTTTTCGTCGGTGATGTACGACGGCTCACATTTAAGCCTTGAGGAAAATATCGGTAATACGCGGATTGTGGTGGAGATGGCCCGCCCGCGCAATATTACGGTAGAAGGCGAACTGGGGGCGATCGGCGGGTCTGAGGATGGAAAAGCGGTGGCGGCGGAAGATATCTGTTTTACCACCGTCGAAGACGCGAAACGCTTTGTGGAAGAGACCCAGGTCGATATGCTGGCCGTTTCGGTAGGCACCGTGCATGGCCTCTACACCGGTAAAGCGCAGATACAGCACCAACGGCTGAAACAGATTAGCGCGGCGACCGGCGTGCCGCTGGTGCTGCATGGCGGTACCGGCGTAAGCGATGAGGATATGCGGCTGGCCGTCACCGAAGGGATTAATAAAGTGAACGTCGGGACGGAAATGAACGTGCAGTGGGTTGACCGCTGTAAAACGACGTTTGAGAAAGGGAAGGTGAATGACAGCGTACGGAAATTCTTAATTCCCGCCAACCAGGCGGTCACTGATGTCTTAATGGAAAAAATGGCGTTATTTAAATAACGTTTTCTCCTTTACTCTCTATTTCATTGCCCTGTCTTCCGCCAGGGAGGGAACTTGCTATGTTTGAATCATTGAAAACGTTGTGGAAAAAAGAACAAACCCCGCTGCAGGATTATGATCAACAGTCCCGTCAGTTGGCGGAGGAAATTGCCAGGCTGGAGGGCGAACTACAGCGCCAGCCTGGCAATAGCGAGGTGCAAAAAACATTGATGCTGACTTACAACCGGGCGCTATCGATATATGCCAAAAGCACCGCCCACCGGCAGGATATCGATACGCTGTTTCTGCAGATTGATAATTTACGCAATATTATTCGCCGCAATATTTAGGAATACAGAATGACCATAAAAGAACTGCTTATTGAGGCCGATGCCATTCAGGTTGGCGTTGTGGAGTCCGACTGGCAGCGGGTAATAAAGCTGGCTGCCCGCCCGCTGGAGGCAAAAGGCTTTATTTCGACGGAATATAGCCAGGCGGTGATCGACAATACCCTGAACCATGGCGCCTATTACGTCTTCGATGAAGGTATTGCTATCCCCCATGCCCGACCCGAGTGCGGCGTCAGACGCAACTGCTTTAGCCTGGTGCTGCTGGAAAAGCCGATTCCTTTTGCGGACAGTGAAAAAGCCGACATTGTCATTATGTTTGGCGCCCGGGACAGCAATGCGCATATCGAGGAGGGGATCCGCTCCATCGTCGCGCTGCTGGATAACAATGACACGATGGCCAAACTGCGGATGGCCCGCAGCCGGGAGGAGGTTGTCGCATTACTATGAACAGACATCTGACCCCAGTCTGCAAAACGGCTATTTTAATCAACGGCATTCCGGCCTCGGGGAAGAGTACCATCACCCGTTTGCTGGCGGAGACCTTCAGCCTGCCGGTATTGACGATCGACGGCATCAAAGAGCCGTTTATGGCGCGTCTGGCCCCGGTCGACCGGCCAATGAATCGCCAGCTGGGCTGTGCGGCGTATGAGGTGATCTGGTCGATTGTCGGCGCGTCGCCTGCCAGCATGGTTTGGTTGATCGACGCCTGGTTCGGCTTTCAGCCCCGGGAGACCTTGCAAAAATTGCTGCGGCAGGCGGGCGTGGAGCAGGTGATTGAGATCTGGAACCATATCTCCCCCGAGCTGGCGGTCGCGCGCTATGCCTCGCGGCTGGCGACGCGGCCGCCGGGCCACCCCGGCGAAGAGTATCTGCCGGAGCTGGCCCAGCTGGCCGGGCGTGCGCAGCCCATGTCTTTAGGACCCCTTCTGACGATAGACCAGCAGCGCCCGCTGGAGATAACGGCGGTTATTCACTGGCTTGAAGGCACAATTAGCGGACAACGCACCGGTTTGGCGAATTACGCCTACCCGTCCTAGGACATACCCGCCAGCCGCAGCAGCGCCGTCACCACCGCCGCGGCGATAATCACGCCGATCAGCGGCACCTTGCGCCAGGCGAGAAATACAGCGACAGCCACGCCCAGAACGCGCGCCATGCCGGCGAAATGCGCGCCTTCATAGAAAGTGGTGGCCAGGGCGACGGAAAAAAGCAGCACCGTCGCCGCATCGGAAAGCAGCGCCTGCGAGCGCTCGGAAAATGCCAGCCGATTACCAAGCTTCGCGCCGCCAAGACGCATCAGATAGGTTCCCAGCGACAGGATGGCGATACCGGCGATAAACAGCGTCATATTGCCCATTATTTTTTCCTCGACAGTAAACCAAACAACGAGAGCAGCACCGGCAGCCCGGTAGGCGCAAACGGCACGGCAGCAAGCGCCAGCGCGGCGCCGCTGACGGCGCGGATCAGCGTGGTACGGTTTTTAAAGGCCGGGATCACCAGCGCCAGCAGGATTGCCGGGAAGACCGCGTCAAGCCCGATGGTTTCCGGCGCCGGCAGCAGTTTGCCGACGGCGGCGCCGGTGAGCGTACCCAAAGGCCAGATCAGCGCTACGCCGGCGCCGCACAGCCAGTAGGCCGCTTTGCGCTGCGCGGGGGTGGGCTGCGACAAGCCAAAGACCACGCTCTCGTCGTTCATAATGTGGCACCCGATAAAGCTTAAGGCGCGCCGACCAACCAGTTCGCGCACGGTCACCCCGAAAGGGATATGGCGCGCGTTGACTAACAGGCCGGCGGCGGCGGCGGCCAGCGGGCTACCGCCGCTGGCGACAATACCGATAAACATAAATTCAGAGGCGCCCGCCAGCACGGACACCGAAAGTACGAGCGGCACCCATAAGGGGAAGCCGTAAGCCACCGCCAGCGACCCATAGGACATGCCTACCACCCCGACGGCGAGGCAAACTAAAACAATCGCTTTTATCGTGTCTCCGCTGAGACTGGAGAGAGTTTGTTTCATATCACTTAGCCATATCGAACGAATTTCCATTATAATGAACACATAATGGTCGTTTTTCAAGACGAACAAATCGTTCGATATAAAAAACAAGGGGCGGGTATGACACAGCCAATCAGCGTTATCGCCAAAAGTCTGGTGCGGGAGCGGGCGCGGACCGGGCTTTCGCTGGCGGAAGTCGCGCGTCGGGCGGGTATCGCAAAATCCACGCTATCGCAACTGGAGTCCGGCAACGGTAATCCGAGTCTCGAAACGCTGTGGTCGCTCTGCGTAGCGCTGGATATTCCATTTGCCAGGCTGCTTGAGCCGCAGGTGAACAAAACTCAGGTGATCCGCCGCGGCGAGGGGACAAAAGTGGTGGCGGAGCAGGCGAACTATCAGGCTATTTTGCTGGCCGCCTGTCCACCCGGCGCGCGTCGGGACATCTATTTGCTGCTCACCCAGCCCGGCGCCGACCGCATTTCGCATCCGCATCCGCCAGGCTCGGTGGAACATATTATCGTGACCCAGGGGCGGGCGCGGGTAGGGCTGACGTCGGCGCCGGAAGAGCTCGGTGAGGGCGACTATATCTGCTATCCGGCGGATCAGGAGCATGTGTTTCAGGCCCTGGAGCCGGATACGCAGGCCCTGCTGATCGCTGAGCAAAACTGACATCGCACCGGCGGGTGTCGCGCTCTCGCTGGACGCCATAGCCGTATTGCGGGACACTAGCCGCATTCTTCCGCGAAGACAGGCATACCTATGTCGCTGAAAGCCATTGCTAAAGAACTTGGGATCTCGGTAACGACCGTCAGCCGCGCGTTAAACGGCTATGATGATGTGTCGCAGGAGACCCGTGCTCGCGTGGAGGCTGAAGCGCAGCGTCGCGGATATCGGCCAAACACGTTCGCGCGTCGCCTGAAAATGGGCAAAATCGACGCCGTTGGCCTCGTTTTCCCCGTGCGCCCCGCGCCGCTGAATAACAACGTCTTTCTCGAAATGGTGGGAGAAATCAGCCACGAGCTGGCGCGCTATGAGATTGATTTACTGCTGATCGCCGATGATGAACAGGCCGATAAACACGGCTATATGCGCATGGTGCAGAGCCGTCGCGTCGATGCGCTGATCGTCGCGCATACCCTGGACGACGACCCGCGCCTGATTCAGCTGCTCTCTTCCGGCTTTCCTTTTCTCGCGCTGGGCCGTAGCCGCCTGCCGCAGCCCTACGCCTGGTTTGATTTCGATAACCAGGCGGGCACGTATCGCGCCACCCGTCATCTGATTAGCCAGGGGCACCGGCGCATCGCGCTGCTGAGCGAAAATAATAATCAGGCGTTTATTACCCAACGCCGCAACGGTTACCTGGAAGCGCTGCGCGAAGCGGGCCTGGCGGAAACCTGGCTGCGCAGCGTGCCGCCCACCCGCCGCGGCGGGTTTCAGACAACGATGGAGCTGCTGCGCTTGCCTGAACCGCCAACGGCGATTGTCACCGACTGCAATACCCATGGCGACGGCGCGGCGATGGCCCTGGCTCAGCTCGGACGTCTTACCGGCGCCGATCGCGTCTCACTGGTGGTCTACGACGGTTTGCCGCAGGATAGCATCATCGACACCCCGGTGGGCGCGGTGGTTCAATCCACCCGACAGGGGGTGGGCCGCCAGATAGCCACGATGGTCCGCCGCTTAATTGCCGGCGAAGATCTGACCTCGCTTCAGGTGCTCTGGCAGCCCGAATTCATTCCCGGCGAAACCGCCTGATAATTCTCTCCACAGATTAATTTCCTGAACTCGATCACGGATCCGAAACGTTTTGGTTGGCGTCCGAAACGTTTCGGATCAACAGTAAGACATTCCTTGATATGGAGATGTCTAATGTCAGATTCGATTATACGCCTGCAAAGCGCAACGGTTGACGTGGTGATCAAAGCCCGCCCTTTCGCCGAAATTATCTACTGGGGGCCGCATTTAAGCCACTTTTCGCCGCAGGATGCCGACAGCCTGACGCGACCGGTCGCCAATGGCCGCCTCGATGTCGATTCCCCGGTCACTTTAATGGCGGAACTGGGCCATGGTCTGTTTGGCGCGCCGGGCATTGAAGGCCATCGCCAGGGGCTGGATGCCTCGCCGATTTTCGCCACCAGCAAAGTGCGGCACGAGGGCCAGACGCTAACCCTGGTCAGCGAAGACCCGCATGCCGGCCTGCGTTTGTACAGCGAGATCGCATTGGATGCCAGCGGTGTGTTGAGCGTGCGCCATGGCGTGACCAATCTGCGCGTCAGCCCATGGCAGGTGGATCGCCTGGCGGTCACGCTGCCGGTCGCCGAACGCGCTCGTGAGGTAATGGCTTTCCATGGCCGCTGGATCCGCGAGTTTCAGCCTCACCGCCTGACCCTGGAGCACGACAGCTTTGTGCTGGAGAACCGCCGCGGGCGCACCTCTCACGAACATTTCCCGGCCCTGATCACCGGCAGCCACGCCTTTAGCGAGATGCAGGGTGAAGTCTGGGGCGTGCATCTGGCCTGGAGCGGTAATCATCGCCTGCGGGCGGAGGTGAAAACCGATGGCCGCCGCTATCTGCAGGCCGAGGCGCTCTATCTGCCGGGCGAAATGGCGCTGGCAGAAGGGGAAACCTTGTGGACGCCTTACCTGTATGCCAGCTACTCGGCGAACGGGCTGAACGGCATGAGCCAGCAGTTCCATCGTTATCTGCGCGAACGGATTATTCGCTTCCCGGGCAACAAGCCGCGCCCGGTGCATCTCAACACCTGGGAGGGGATCTATTTCGACCACGATCCGGACTACATCATGCGCATGGCGGATGAAGCGGCGGCCCTGGGCGTGGAGCGTTTTATCATTGACGACGGCTGGTTTAAAGGACGCAACGACGACTGGGCGGCGCTCGGCGACTGGTATCTCGATGAGAAAAAATACCCCCACGGCCTGACGCCGGTTATCAACCACGTGAAATCGCTGGGGATGGAGTTCGGTATCTGGGTGGAGCCTGAGATGATTAACCCGGATTCCGATCTGTATCGGGCACACCCTGATTGGGTGCTGGCGCTTCCGGGCTATACGCCGCTTCCCGGGCGTCATCAGTTTGTCCTGAACCTGAATATTCCGGAAGCCTTTGATTATCTGCTGGAGCGGATGAGCTGGCTGCTGGGCGAACATGCGGTGGACTACGTGAAATGGGATATGAACCGCGAGCTGGTGCAGCCGGGCCATAACGGCAAAGCCGCCGCCGATGCGCAGACTCGCCAGTTCTACCGCCTGCTGGATACGCTGGTGGCCCGCTTCCCGCATATTGAATTTGAATCCTGCTCCTCCGGCGGCGGTCGTATCGATTATGAAGTCCTCAAGCGCAGCCATCGCTTCTGGGCTTCTGACAACAATGACGCCCTTGAGCGCAACACCATCCAGCGCGGCATGAGCTACTTCTTCCCGCCGGAGGTGATGGGCGCGCATATCGGTAATCGCCACTGTCATGCCACCTTCCGCCAGCACAGTATCGCCTTCCGCGGCCTGACGGCGCTGTTCGGTCATATGGGGCTTGAGCTGGATCCAGTGAGCGCCGATGAAGAAGAGCGCGCCGGGTATAGGAAATACGCGGCTCTGCATAAGCAGTGGCGCGACGTGATCCATCACGGCGTGCAGTGGCGGATGGATATGCCGGACGCCACCACCCTTGCTCATGGCGTCGTCAGCCCGGATAAAGCGCAGGCGATTTTCCTCGTCAGCCAGCTGGCGATGCCGGACTACACCCTGATGGCGCCGCTGCGCCTGGCGGGGCTGGAGGCGAGCGCCCGCTATCAGGTGACGCTCCTCGATCATCCGAACATTCAGATCACCGGCGAGGGCGGCCACACCATGCGGAAGCTGCCGGCATGGATGACGACGCCGCAGACGGTGAGCGGTGAGTGGCTACAGCAGGCGGGGCTGGCGCTGCCCATCCTCGACCCGGAAAGCGCCATTCTGATTGGCCTGCAACGCGTGTGATGGTATCGGGCCGCGTCGCGGCCCTTCTTGAGGAAAATATAATGAACCCGACCGTCTGTACCCACAAAAACAACCCCAACTTCTGGATTTTCGGGCTGTTCTTCTTTCTCTACTTCTTCATCATGGCCACCTGCTTTCCGTTTCTGCCGATCTGGCTGTCGGATGTTATCGGCCTGAATAAAACTGAAACCGGCCTCGTTTTCTCCAGCCTGTCGCTGTTCGCCATCTGTTTCCAGCCGGTTCTCGGGGTGATCTCAGACAAGCTGGGGCTGAAAAAACATCTGATGTGGATCGTGACCGTTCTGCTGGTGCTGATTGCTCCCTTCTTCCTCTATGTTTTCGCGCCGCTGCTGAAAACCAACATCTGGCTCGGGGCGCTGAGCGGCGGCGCCTATATCGGCTTTGTATTCTCCGCAGGCGCCGGCGCGATGGAGGCCTATATCGAACGGGTAAGCCGCAACAGCGGGTTTGAATACGGCAAGGCGCGCACCTTTGGTTGTCTGGGATGGGCGCTGTGCGCCACCACCGCCGGCATGCTGTTCAGCATTAATCCCGAATGGGTGTTCTGGATGGGGTCGGCCGCCGCGCTGCTGCTGGTGGTGCTGGTGGCTATCGCCAAACCGCAGGCCAGTCAGTCCGCGCAGGTAATGGACTCGCTCGGCGCCAATCGCCCGGCGATCGATTTAAAAACGGCGGTGCGCATGTTCCGTCAGCGGAAGATGTGGATGTTTATTCTGTATGTTATCGGCGTAGCCTGCGTGTATGACGTTTTCGATCAGCAGTTCGCCACCTTCTTCAAATCGTTCTTTGCGACCCCGGAAGCAGGCACCCGTGCCTTTGGTTTCGCCACCACCGCGGGAGAAATATGTAACGCCATCATTATGTTCAGCTCGCCGTGGATTATTAACCGCATCGGAGCGAAGAATACCCTGCTGATCGCCGGGATGGTGATGGCGGCCAGAATGATTGGCTCTTCCTTCGCCACCACCGCCGCGGAAGTGGTGGCGCTGAAGATGCTCCATGCGCTGGAAGTGCCGTTCCTGCTGGTGGGCGCCTTTAAATACATCACCGGCGTGTTTGATGTCCGGCTGTCGGCGACCATTTATCTGGTGGGCTTCCAGTTCGCCAAACAGGTGGCGGCGATCTTCCTCTCCGCCTTCGCCGGCAATATGTATGATCGGATCGGCTTCCAGGAGACCTATATGATCCTCGGCGGAATAGCCCTGACGGTCACCTTAATATCCGCGTTTACGTTAGCGGGCAAGGCGAAAAGTGAGCCGCTGCGCGATAATGCGATGACCGTTTAATTATCAACATTCCGTGGCACAGGGTGGTGCCTGACAGAGAAGGAAGATGTCATGATGGATATGAAAAAACGTATGAACAGCGGTGAGCTTTACCTGGATGCAGGATATGGCTTGCCGGAGCAGCGGCTGATGGGTAAAGCGCGGGCCTATGAATATAATCATTCGCATCCGTTTAATCAGGAATTGCGCAACGATATTATTCAGCGCATGTTCGCGAAAGTCGGCGAACAATGCTGGATAGAGCCGCCGATCAATATTGCCTATGGGATCCATACGACGATTGGTGATAATTTTTATGCCAATTTTAACCTCACGCTGGTCGACGATGCGGACATTATCATCGGCAATAACGTCATGTTTGCGCCAAATGTCACTATCTCCACCGCCGGGCATCCCATCCACCCCGCGCTGCGCCATACGCATCAACAATTTTCATTACCGGTAGTGATTGAAGATGGGGTCTGGTTAGGCACGGGGGTGATTATTAATCCCGGGGTAACGATTGGCCAGAATTCAGTCATAGGCGCGGGCAGTGTGGTAAATCGCTCTATACCGGCGAATGTGGTTGCCGCTGGCGTACCTTGCCGGGTATTAAGAGAAATTACCGATGCGGATAAAGACAAATACGCACTTTTCCCCGGATGATGGACGAGAGAAACAGGGGAGCGTAAAGGATCGTGTCCCCTGTTTTGCATTATCGCCGTTGAACCGGCCTCCAGCCCGCATGGGGGGAGGCCGGGGAAAGTACTCTCCGGCGTCGCGGGGTTTCACGCCAGATAAAACACTTCTTTGAGCTCCGCGCTCAGCGGGCTGTTGTCCGGGTTGCTGGGCATCACCTCGCGCATGTATTTCCACCAGCGCTGGCACACTTCCGTGCTGGCGACCGCCTCCCAGCGGGCTTCCGACTCAATCTCCACCGTGGCGAACAGCAGGTTGCGCTCTTTATCGAGATAAATGGCGTAGTGGTGCGCGCCGTGCGTTTTCAGCACCGCCTCCAGCTCCGGCCAGATGGGGTTGTGGCGACGTGCATACTCCTCGTGCGCGTCAGGGTTAACCTGCATCACAAAGGCTTTGCGGATCATAATGCCTCCAGATAGAGCTCGCGAACCTCATCGCGGCTGGCGGGGCGCGGGTTACACGGCGCGCACGGGTCGGCCAGCGCTTTATCCAGCCAGCCTTCGATATCGGCTTTGCTGACGCCAAGCTGGCTGAAGCCCTGGGGGATCCCTACGCGTTTGCTCAGCGCGCGAATGGCGTTGATGGCCTCCATGCTGGCGGCTTCATCGCTCATGCCGTGGGTATCGACACCCATCGCCTGCGCCACGCGGGCGAAGCGCGCCACCGCGTTCGGGCGGTTAAAGTTTTCGATGATCGGCAGCAGGATGGCGTTGCACACTCCGTGTGGCAGGTTGTGGGTGGCGCCAGGCTGATGGGCCAGGGCGTGTACCAGCCCGAGGCCGGCGCTGTTGAACGCCATGCCCGCCAGATACTGGCCAAAGGCCATCTGTTCGCGGGCCTGCAGATCGTGTCCCTCCTCTACCGCTTTTGGCAGCCACAGGTTGATCAGGCGGATGGCCTCGAGGGCGTTGGCGTCGGTGAGGGGATGGGCGCCAACGGAGACAAAGGCCTCGATGGCGTGGGTCAGGGCGTCCATGCCGGTGGCGGCGGTAACGGCTGGTGGGATGTCGAGCATCACGCTGGCGTCGTCGACGGCGATATCCGGGATCAGGTTCGGGTCGATAATCACCTCTTTTACCTGACGCTCGCTATCGATAATCACGGCGTTGCTGGTCATCTCCGCCGCCGTGCCGGCGGTGGTGTTGATGGCCACCAGCGGCACGCCAGCGTTTTTCACTTTGCCGACGCCGGAGTAGGCTGTGGAGGGGCCAGGGTTGGCGGTGAGGATTTTTATCGCCTTGGCGGTATCAATCGGGCTGCCGCCGCCGAAGGCGATCAGGTAATCGCAGCGGGCCGCCTGGTACGCCGCATAGCCTTGCTGCACCAGCGCTTCGGTGGGATTAGGGTACACGCCGTCAAACAGCTGATAAGCCATCTGCTGTTCATCCAGCGCGGAAAACAGACTGTCCAGCAGGCCCAGCTTCACCAGTTGACCGTCGGTGACGATCAGCGCCTTGCCCCACTGTTTGCCCGCTACCAGCTTGACCATATCACCGATAGCGCCTGCGCCGTGGAGGCTGATTTTAGGTAGTGCCAACATAAAACTCATGATAATTCTCCTTAATGTTGATTTTGGGAAATCCGTTTCCCCTCACCCCGCCCTTCTCCCTTGGGAGAGGGCCAGGGCGAGGGGGAAATTAACATCGTCTTCGCTGCAGCATCCGCCGGGCCATAATCGGCAGGGAGATCACCACGATCAGCATCGCGCCGATAATCACCGACATCACGATGCCGGGTACGTTCAGCAGGCTCAGGCCGAAGGTCACCAGCCCCATCAGAAAGGCGGCGATGATCACCCCGGGCATGCTGCCGGAACCGCCAAGAATATTGACGCCGCCGAGCACCGCCATGGTGACAACCGCCAGCTCCCAGCCCATCGCCAAAGTGGGGCGGGTACTGCCGAGCCGTGAGGTCAACAGGATCGCCGCCAGCCCGGCCATCAGCCCGACCAGCGCGAACAGCGCGAGGTTATGTCGCTTCACGTTGATCCCGGAGTACCAGGCGCCGGTCGGGTTATTGCCGATGGCATAGGTTCGGCGGCCAAAGTTAGTTTTATGCAGCAGGAAGGTGAAGGCGGCCGCGAGGAGGATAAACAGCGCAAACTCAAAAGAGAGCGCCCCCCACACGTACCCCTGGCCGAACCAGGCAAAGCTCTCCGGGTAGTGGTTGAGCGCCTGATCGCCCAGCAGGATATAGGTGATGCCGCGATACAGGCTCATGGTGCCGATGGTGATCACGATCGACGACAGGTTAAAACGCGTCACCAGGATACCGTTGAACAGACCGCATAGCAGACCCACGCCCAATCCGACCAATACCAGCAGCGGCGTATCCATCCCCGCCGCCGCGCAAAAGCCCATCACCGTTGAGCTGAGCGCCATCGTCGAGGCTACCGAAAGGTCAATTTCGCGGGCGATAATCAGCATCGCCATCGGCAGAACGACGATCGCCTTCTCAGTAAAGGTGAAGGTGGCGTCCGACAGGTTCCAGATATTGAGGAAGTACGGGGAAGCCAGGGCGTTGCCGATAAATACCGCGAGGGTCACCGCCAGTAAAAACCCTTCCCAGCACAGCAGGCGGCGCAGCGGCGACGGCACGGCCGGGGCGTTTTTCATCTCTTCAGATACCATCATCTTGCTCATGATTTCATCCCTTGTTTCTGCCGGGCTAACGCCGCGTTACGCAGGATTAACCGCCCGTGACCGCGATTGCCGCGCTCGTTAAGCAGCACCGCCATGACGATCACTGCCCCGGAAATCGCCATTTGCCAGAACGGCGAAATGCCGATCACCGGCAGGGCATTATTGATGACCCCGAGGAACAGCGCGCCGCACAGGCAGCCCAGTACCCGTCCGCTTCCGCCCATGGTGCTGATACCGCCGATCACGCAGGCGGCGACCACCTGCAGCTCAAAGCCGTTCGCCACATCGACATAGGCGACAGCGAAGCGCGAGATCCACAGATAGCCGCAGAAGCCAGCCAGCGCGCCGGAGAGGCAGAAGCTGACGAACTGCATTTTCCCGGCGTTAATGCCGGTGTAATACGCCGCCGTCGCGTTGCCGCCCGCGGTATACAAGGCCCGGCCGGTGCGGCTGTAGCGCAGGAAGTAACCCACCAGCAGCAGCGCGGCGATGGCGCACCAGCTCAGCAGCGGCAATCCCAGGAGGGTGCTGCGCGGCAGACTGAGAAAATCAGCGCTCATCTGATGTGAGTTAACCCAGCCGCCGTCGGTCAGCAGGAAGATAATGCCGCGATAAATGCTCATGGTGCCCAGGGTCACCACGATGGCGGGAATGCCGAGGCGCCAGACCAGCAGGCCGTTAATCATCCCCATCAGCAGGCCCAGCAGGGTTGCCAGCGCCAGCAGCGCTACCACCGGAATACCCGGATTATGGGCATTGAGCAGGGCGACGATCATCCCGGTCAGCGCCAGGTTGGCGGCCATCGACAAATCGATGCCTTTGGTGAGCAGCACCATCATCTGTCCGAGGGCGAGAATGATAAGGATGGCAGTATCGTTAAACATCTCCACCAGATTACCCGGTGAAACGAACGACGGCGCCCGGCTGCCAATGGCGCCGATCATCAAAATGATGACCAGCGCCAGCAGCGCTTCGCGATGCTTCAGCCATGCGTGTCCCATCATGCTGCCTCCTGGCCGATGCCGCTGGCGGCGCTAACGATGGTTTCCGCCGTCGCTTCCCCGGCCCGGTACTCGGCGACCATCAGCCCTTCATGCATCACGATAATCCGGTCGGCCATGCCCATGACTTCCGGCAGCTCTGACGAGACCATAATCACCGCCAGCCCCTGGCTGACCAGCTCGGACATAAACTGATGCACAGCGGCTTTTGAGCCGATATCGATGCCTTTGGTCGGCTCATCGAGGATGATCACCTCGGGCTGGGTCGCCAGCCATTTGCCGATCACCACTTTCTGCTGGTTGCCGCCAGAGAGGGTCTCCACCGGCTGCCGCCAGCTGGAGGCTTTAACCTGCAGGCGCGAGGCGTACTCGTCCGCCAGCCGCCATTCCCGGGCGTCGTTCAGGACGCCGTTAGGATTGAGCTTGCTCAGCTGCGGCAGACTGATGTTCTGGGCGATAGGCAGGGCGATGATCGCCCCCTGTTTCTGTCGCTCTTCCGGTACGCAGACGATGCCCGCGCGGATAGCGTCGGCGGGTTGGCGAAAGCGCATGGGGCTGCCGTTCAGTCGGATCTCGCCGGAGGAGGGATGCGTTACGCCGGAGAGCGCCTGCATCAGTTCGGTGCGTCCGGCGCCCACCAGGCCGTAAAAGCCGAGAATTTCTCCCTTGCGCAGGCTGAAGCTGATATCGGCAAACTCGGTAGGATGACAAAGATCGTTGACCTCCAGCACCGTTTCCCCTGGGGTACAGTCGACTTTCGGGTAGGTTTGGCTGATCGCCCGGCCCACCATCATCGACACCATCCGCTCTTCGGTAATATCGCTCATCATCCCGGAGCTGACGTACACCCCATCGCGCAGGATGGTGTAATAGTCGGCCAGCTCGAAAATTTCATCGAACTTATGCGAGATAAACAGGATCGCTTTGCCGTCCTGCTTCAGACGCTCAACGATGTGATAAAACTCCAGGATTTCATGCTGGGAAAGCGCGGCGGTCGGCTCATCGAGGATCACCGCCTGGGCGTCGAAAGCCAGCGCCCGGGCAATCGCCACCATGTGCCGCTGGGCGATGCTGAGCGTTTTTAACGTTGCCCGCGGGTCGATCTGGACTTCCAGCCGGGCGAGGATCTCACCAGCCCGGCGGTGCATCGCCGGCCAGTCGAGCGTTTTGAGCAGTCCCTTATACAGATACTGGCCGACGAAAATGTTTTCGCTGACCGAAAGTTCGTCAAACAGTATGGTTTCCTGGTGGATGGCGGTGATCCCCATCTTGTGCGCCGATTCCGGCGTCGGCAGATGAATGGGAATCGCTTTATAGAGGATCTCCCCCTCTTCGGGCTGATAAATACCGGTCATCACTTTGACCAGCGTGGATTTCCCCGCGCCGTTTTCGCCGATGAGGGCGGTCACTTTGCCGGGCCAGAGATCGAGCTGCACGTTCTCAAGGGCGCGCACACCGGGAAAAATCTTGGTGATCCCCTTCAGCGACAGCAGTGGTGTTGATGCTGACATGATAGTTCTCCGTAAAATCGCCCCTCACCCTAACCCTCTCCCCAAAGGGGAAAGGGAACGGTCCGGCGCCCGCAGGCCGCATCGCGCAGAGGGCCAGCTGTTCCCCCTCTCCCTCTGGGAGAGGGCCGGGGTGAGGAAACAAGGGTTAGAAAATTTTCGAGAACTTATCGATGTTGCTCGCATCGTAGACAAACGGCTCGGCCATCGCGCCATTCCCTTCGGCGTCCAGCTTCACTTTGCCCAGCTTGCCCATACTGGCTTCGGTTTTGGTCGCCGTGCCTTTGACTAAATCGTCGGCCAGATAGGTGGCGGCGTAACCGAGGTCAATCGGGTTCCAGATGGCGAAGCTTTTGCTGGCGCCAGACTTGATCGCGCCGGCCATTTCCGACGGCAGCCCCAGCCCGGTGACATAGACTTTGCCAATTTTTCCCTGGTCCTTCACCGCCTGCGCGGCGGCAACAATTCCCACCGATGACGGCGAAACAATGACTTTCAGGTCCGGATATGATTTCAGCAGGCCCACCGCTTCGCGGTAGCTTTTATCCGACAGATCGTCACCGTAGGCGACGGTCACCAGATTGACGGACGGATACTGCGGCAGCACCTTTTTCATCTCCTCAATCCAGAGTTTCTGGTTAGTGGAGGTCGGGGTGGCGCTTAACACCGCCACATCCCCCTTCTCCACGTTCAGCGCCTTCAGCGCATCGGCGGCGAGCTTGACGTTGGTCTCGCCAATTAAGGCGTTATTGGAAGGATTAAGATGGATCTGGCGGCCTGTCGGCGCCACGCCGGAGTCCCAGGAAACCACTTTGATGCCGCGCTGCATCGCTTTTTTCAGCACCGGCACCACCGCGTCCGGATCGTTGGCGGAAATGGCGATCGCATCCACCCCCTGGGCGATCAACCCGTTCAGCACATCGATCTGCGCTTCGGCGGTGGTGGTGGTCGGGCCGGTGTAGATCACTTTGACATCACCTAACTCTTTGGCGGCCTGTTGGGCGCCAACGTTGGCGGCTTCGAAGAAGCCATTTCCCAGCGATTTCGCCACGAGGGCGATTTTAACTTCTGCTAAGGCGGAACCGGACAACGCCAGGGCGGCAACGGTGAGGATCAAGCTTGTCTTTGTTTTCATTGCTTTTACTCCACATGAGTCAGTTTTGTAGGGTTTGCAGGTGAGGCTTCGCCCCGTCTCGGTGAGCGGGGCGCGATGTTGTTATGGATAAAGATCTAACGCGGACTGCAGCGGCTGGACGTTGAAGCGTTTGCCAAGAGCGATAAGCTCTTCGCGAGTGATGGTCTGCTTCATCCCGCCCATGGACAGGACTTTCACCAGCACTTCGGCGGACTTCTCGGCAGTGTCGATCAGGCCGAAGGTCTCATCCAGGGTTGGGCCGCTGCCGAAGACGCCGTGGAACGGCCACAGCACCAGCGAGTGTTTTTGCATGGTTTCCGCAGTCGCCTGGCCGATTTCATCGGTGCCTGGCACCATCCACGGCAGAATGCCGACGCCATCCGGGAAGACCACCAGACATTCGGTGCTACCTTCCCACAGCTTGCGGGTGAACAGATCGCTGTGGTTCTCCAGGACGTAGGTCAGGGCGATCAGATTGGTGGCATGACAGTGCATGATCACCCGGTCCTTGCCGTCGGTCAGTTTGATGCGCTCGCTGTGCGACAGGAAGTGTGCCGGCAGCTCGGAGGTCGGCACCGCATCCTCCGTCAGACCCCACAGGATATGGTATCCCGCGCCGTCGCTGTCGACTTTCACCACGCCAAGGTTAGCGGCCGGGTCGAGCTGGACATTACGGAAGAATTTGCCGGAACCGGTGACGATAAACGGCTGATTGGCCAGGGTTGGCATCGGCTGGCTGAGGGCGATATAGCGGGGTTTAGCGTGGAAATCCGCCGCGTAAGGTTCGATATCCGCCTCATCCAGACGCAGCGTCAGGTTGCCGCCGTTGCGCTCGTCCCAGCCTTTCAGCCAGGCGTCGGAGGTGGCTTTGATCATGCCCTGGACGAACCAGGCGTCGATAATGGTCTGCATAGTCTTGTCTTTCCTGTTGATTCGGTGAGGGGTTGACCCCCTCACCCTAAATATGTGCGTGCCCCCGGATTGCGCCGTAAACGGCTTATCCGGGCTACCGGTTCGTAGCCCGGGTAAGGCGTCAGCCGCGACCCGGGGAAGCCCGTGCATTACCCGCGCTGGCTCAGAACCGCATTCTCATAAGCCCGCACGTTGTCCAGCCACTGGCTGCCCGCCGGCGTGTCGTGACGCTGGCAGTACATCTCCCAGATGGCCTGCCACGGCAGGGATTTTTGCTCTTCGAGCAGCGCCAGGCGGGCGGTGTAATCGCCGTCGTTCTCCAGCTGGCGCAGCTGGTTGGTCGGTTCCAGCAGGGCGCGCAGCAGCGCTTTTTTCATATTGCGGGTACCAATCACCCAGGCCGCGATGCGGTTGATGGAGGCATCGAAGAAGTCGAGGCCGATGTGCACGCGGTCAAACAGGTTATGGCGAATGATTTCGCTGGCGATGGCCTGAGTCTCATCATCCAGCAGCACCACGTGGTCGCTGTCCCAGCGCACCGGGCGGCTGACGTGCAGCAGCAGGCGCGGGATGTAGAGCATGGCGGCGGAGATCTTGTCGGAGATGACCTCCGTCGGGTGGAAGTGGCCGGCATCCAGGCACAGCGCCGTCTGGCGGCTGGTGGCATAGCCCATATAGAACTCGTTGGAGCCGACGGTGTAGCTTTCGGCGCCGATACCGAACAGCTTGCTCTCGACGGCGTCAATGTGGTGCGCCGGGTCGAATTTTTCGCTGATGACTTCATCCAGCGCGTTCAGCAGCCGCTGGCGCGGCGCGAAGCGGTCAACGGTAATGTCCTTCATGCCGTCCGGCACCCAGATATTCATCACCGACGGGGTGCCCAGCTGTTCGCCAAAATAAGCGGATACGCGGCGGCTGGCTTTGCAGTGGTCGATCCAGAACTGGCGGATCTCATCGTTGGCATGCGACAGGGTAAAGCCGTCGGCGCTCAGCGGATGCGAGAAGCAGGAGGGGTTGAAATCCAGCCCCAGTTTGTTGGCTTTCGCCCACTCGACCCAGTTTTTAAAGTGCTCCGGCTTTATCTCATTGCGCGCCACCGGCGCGTCGGCTTCCAGATAAATAGCGTGCAGGTTGAGACGTTTTGGCCCCGGAATCAGGCTCAGCGCCTGCTCAAGGTCGGCGCGTAGCTCCTGAGCATTGCGCGCTTTGCCCGGGTAATTGCCGGTGGCCTGGATGCCGCCGGTCAGGCTTCCCGCCGGATTTTCGAACCCGGCGACGTCGTCACCCTGCCAGCAGTGCATGGAAACGGGCAGACGGTCCAGCTGGCGCAGGGCCTCCTCGACATCCACGCCGACGGCGGCGTAGCGCTGCTTAGCAATTTCCCAGGCTTGTTCAAGTTGAGTGGTCATGCGCAAAGCTCCTTGGTCTGTTGTGGCTGAAACTGCGCCACGAAACGGGCAATTTCACTATCAGGATTGGGGGTAAAGGTGGTGAGGGATGCGTTGCCGTGCACCACCTGACGAAACTCATCGACGCTGGCCAGCTCGTCGAGGGTCATTAACTGGATGCCGATATTGCCGAGGGTGGAGGCCTCTGTCGGGCCGGCCACGACGGCGATCCCGCAGGCGTCGGCGCACAGCTGGTTGAGCAGTTCGTTCTGGCAGCCGCCGCCGACGATATGCAGCTGGCTGAAGGGCTGGCCGCGCAGCGCCGCCAGCTCGTTAAGCACCCGGGCGTAGAGCAGCGCCAGGCTGTCGAAAATGCAGCGCGCCAGTTCGGCGTCGCTGTGAGGAACCGGCTGGCCGGATCCGCGGCAGGCGGCCTGGATCTCGGCGCTCATACTGGCCGGGTTGATAAAGCGGTCGTCATTGCAGTCAATGATGAAGCGACACGCCGGCAGCGCGGCAGTGCGGGCGATCAGCCCCTGCAGGTCGCTGACGTTTTGTTCTTTCAGCACCCGCTGCAGCAGCCACAGGCCCATGATATTTTTCAGCACCCGATAGCGGCCTTCGGCTCCGCCTTCGTTGGTGATATTGGCCTGCAGCGCCGCGTCGCAGGTGTAAGGGGTCAGGCTTTCAAACCCCATCAGCGACCAGGTGCCGGAGGAGAGATAGGCGGCGTGGCGGTCGGCCAGCGGGGAGGCGATCACCGCGCTGGCGGTGTCGTGACTGGCGACGGCGACCACCGGAATACGGTTGCCTTGCGGGCAGATCCAGTGGCCTGTCACATTGCCGGGATGCGTCGGGGTGCCAAACCACTCGCGCGGCGCGCCGGTCCAGTTCAGCAGCGTCTCATCCCAGTTATCGCTGTGGATGTTGACCAACTGGGTGGTGGTGGCGTTGGTATATTCCCAGTTCAGATTGCCGGTCAGGCGGAAGCTGAAATAGTCGGGGATCAGCAGGGCATGGGCGGCCTGACTGACCAGCTCCGGTTGCTGTTCCACCAGGGCGCGCAGCTGATAAAGGGTGTTAAACGGCAGAAACTGAATGCCGCTGCGGCGATAGATCTCCGCCCGGCCCAGCTGTTCTTCAGCGTGACGTAGCAGGCCCTGGGTGCGATCGTCACGATAGGAGACCGGCAGCCCGACGCGCTGACCCTGCTTATCCAGCAGGACATAATCCACGCCCCAGGTATCGATGCCGATGCTGTCGATCAGGATGCCCTGCTCACACACTTTCTCCAGCCCGCGGCGGATCTCGCCTTCGAGGCTATCGAGATCCCAGCAGTCGAAGCCATCGACCTTCTGCAGGCTGTTGGTGAAGCGATGAATTTCACGCAGCGTCAGGGCGCGCGGCCCGGACTGATAGCTGGCGAGCATGACCCGCCCGCTGGAGGCGCCTAAATCGACGGCGACACAATGACGAATACTCATGGAACGATCCTTCTTAAAATCATTGTCCGCAGTCTAAAAAAGGGCGCTGACTCACACCTTCTCGCTACGGACAGCCGAAACTGGCCGCTGGCAAGAAAGCAAAGGTGACCGTGAGGAAAATCACAAATTGCGGTTTTGGGCGGTGGTGAGGAGGATGTGATGGGGTCCGCAGTTCCGCATCTTTCCGGCTGATTCTTGAAAAAGCGGCAGGATTTACGAATTTCGCGGTCAAAAATTGAAGGCCGGATAGCCAACCCTTCATTACTATCAGCCGGTGACTGATAATTTTTCTCATTACGAGGGTGGCATCATGACCATATTGCACAGTACGGATTTCTTTAAGGCCGGGATCTCGACGGTGGCTATTGAACCCCGCCTCCCTCAGTCGGCCTTTCCTGAACATCACCATGATTTTCATGAAATTGTCATCGTGGAGCAGGGTACGGGCATTCACGTCTTCAATGGCCAGCCCTATACCATCGGCGGCGGCTCGGTCTGCTTTATTCGCGATCACGACCGGCATCTTTACGAGCACACGGACAATCTGTGTCTGACCAACGTGCTTTATCGCGCGCCGGATGCGTTTCGGTTTCTCGCCGGGGTCAGCCAGCTGTTGCCCCAGGAGCAGGAGGGCAACTACCCGTCGCACTGGCGGGTGAACCAGACGGTTCTGCAGCAGGTGCGGCATATCGTGGCGCAGATGGAGGCCATGGGGAGCGAAACGGATACCCATGCCGTCGCCAGCCGTGAGATCCTGTTTATGCAGCTATTGGTGCTGCTGCGGAAAAGCAGCCTTGCGGAAGAGGCCACCAACAACGATGCACGGCTGAATCAGCTGCTGGCCTGGCTGGAAGACCATTTTGCGCAGGAGATCTGCTGGGAGGAGGTGGCGGCGCAGTTTTCGCTATCGCTGCGTACCCTGCACCGTCAGCTGAAGCAGCAGACCGGCCTGACGCCGCAGCGCTATCTCAATCGGGTGCGCCTGATGAAAGCCCGCCACCTGCTGCGCCACAGCGATGAAAGCGTGACGGATATCGCCTATCGCTGCGGATTCGGCGACAGTAACCACTTTTCGACGCTTTTTCGCCGCGAGTTTTCCTGGTCGCCGCGCGATATCCGCCAGGGGCGCGACGCTATTCTTCAGTAACGCGAGAGGAGTCAACGTATTGCGGAGCAAAAACGCGAATAATGCGCCCTTATCCGCGTTGGGAGTGTGAGCCGTGGCCGGTTTGATTCTACGTAAAGAGGAATTTTTCCCTTCCGCCACGCAGGCGGTGGCGGTGGCTGACCGCTATCCGCAAAACGTCTTCGCTGAACACACCCATGAGTTCTGCGAGCTGGTGCTGGTGTGGCGGGGCAACGGGCTGCATGTTCTCAACGACCGTCCCTGGCGCATTACCCGCGGCGATCTGTTCTATATTCGCGCCGAAGATAAACACTCCTATGCTTCCGTTAACGATCTGGTTCTGCAGAACATCATCTATTGCCCGGAGCGGCTGCAGCTCAATTTCGACTGGGCGGGGGCGATCCCTGGCCTCTTCGGCACCCCGTGGAAGCCCCACTGGCGCATGGGCAGCACCGGTATGGCGCAGGCGCGTCAGGTGATTAGTCAGCTTGAGCATGAGTGTTCCCGGCACGATGCGCAGGGGAATGCGATGGCCGAGCTGTTGTTTGCTCAGCTGGCGCTGACCCTCCAGCGGCATCGCTACGCGACAGATAATCTGGCGGCGACGCAGCGCGAAGCGCTGTTGGACAAACTGCTGGCCGCGCTGGCGGCCAGCCTGAGCCGCCCCTTTGTCCTGGAGCGTTTCTGCGAGCAGGAGGGTGGCAGCGAGCGGGCGCTACGTCAGCAGTTTCGCCAGCAAACCGGGATGACCATCAATCACTATTTACGCCAGCTGCGGATCTGCCATGCGCAGTATCTGTTGCAGCATACCGAGCGCTTAATCGGCGATATCGCCATGCAGTGCGGCTTTGAGGACAGTAACTACTTTTCGGTGGTGTTCAGCCGGGAAATCGGCATGTCGCCGGGGCAGTGGCGGCAGCGCAGTCGCGCCGCCGCCTGAAGCGCGTCTTTGTCAGGCAAATGCTCCGGTGCTTAACGGGCCATTCCCAGACCGACGATGTTGGCGGCGATGATGATCACCACGCAGCCGAGGCTCAGGACGCTCACCGGACGACGACCGGCGTTGTTCCACTCCTTCAGCACCAGACCCACCAGACCGCCGCACAGTACGTAGAAGCTCATGTGCAGCATCCAGCTCATATAGTCATACTGCGCCGGAATGCTGGCGTGGCCCCAGGCATAGAAGAAGAACTGGAGATACCACATCAGGCCGCCGAGGGCGGAAAGCAGCAGGTTGCTGATGATGAGGGGTTTGGCCAGCGAGAAATCGGCTTTGACGGACAGGCTCTTCACTTTTGCCAAACGAATAAAGCAGAAGCCAAGGTTAACCAGCGCCCCGCCGCCCATAATCACCACGTAGCTTGGCAGCGCCGCATATAACGGGTCGACGCCGAGCGCCGCGGCGGCATCATGCATCGGTTTGGCGGCGTTCATCGCGAACGACATCCCTGCCGAGAAGATACCGCACATCACTGCCAGCAGAAGCCCTCTCTTCAGATTGAACTCTTCGGCTTTGATGCCCATTTTGCGCTCTTTCAGCTGGCCCGCGCGGGTGACGATGCCAACGCCAACCACCGCCACCAGCACGCCGAGCAGCGTCATTTGACCGCCCTGGGTGTGCATCAGCACTGAAAACTGACCGTTAATAATCGGCGTCATCAGCGTACCGACAATCAGCGTGATGCCAATGGCGATGCCAATCCCCATCGACATGCCGAGATAGCGCATGGTCAGGCCATAGTTGATATTACCGATACCCCACATGGCGCCGAACAGAAAGACCGGCAGCAGCGTGGAGGCGTTAAAGGAGCGGTAGTAGGCCCAGAAATCGGGTAACAGCGTGGCGCTGATTGCCCAGGGCAGGATCAGCCAGGAGACGATCCCCCCGACCGACCACATGGTTTCCCACGACCAGTGTTTTACTTTCTTGAACGGGGCATAGAAACAGGCGGCACTGGCGGCCCCTATCAAATGCCAAAAAATACCCATCGTAATCGCGTGGTTCATTGATTTTATCCTCATCTTTTTTTATCGGAGACGGCGGCTTCCGATGCGATGAGTGTAAAAATTAGCCGCTTTGGCCGCCTTCAGGACGTTGCCACAGGATGGCGAACTCTGGCAACCATGGGCTTAATTAGTTGTTCTACATCACAAAACGGCGGGTATTTCTTCTGGTTATATCCATATGAAAAATACGGCATTGATAAGCATTTTCAATACCATTTAATTAACTATAATGGACAAACTGCTTACGCGGCGTTAACACTTGAGCCGCTCGACAATAATGGAGATGATTATGAGCTATACCCTGCCATCCCTGCCGTACGCTTACGATGCTCTGGAACCGCACTTCGACAAGCAGACGATGGAGATCCATCACACCAAACACCATCAGACCTACGTGAACAATGCCAACGCCGCGCTGGAAAGCCTGCCGGAGTTCGCTAACCTGTCCGCTGAAGAGCTGATCACCAAGCTGGATCAACTGCCGGCTGACAAAAAAACCGTACTGCGTAACAACGCCGGCGGCCACGCGAACCACAGCCTGTTCTGGAAAGGCCTGAAAACCGGTACAACCCTGCAGGGCGACCTGAAAGCGGCTATCGAGCGCGATTTCGGCTCTGTGGACAACTTCAAAGCGGAATTTGAAAAAGCCGCTGCTACCCGTTTCGGTTCCGGCTGGGCGTGGCTGGTCCTGAAAGGTGACAAACTGGCCGTTGTCTCCACCGCTAACCAGGATTCCCCGCTGATGGGCGAAGCCATTTCCGGCGCTTCCGGCTTCCCGATCCTGGGTCTGGACGTGTGGGAACACGCTTACTACCTGAAATTCCAGAACCGTCGCCCGGACTACATCAAAGCCTTCTGGGATGTGGTGAACTGGGACGAAGCTGCAGCGCGTTTTGCCGCCAAAAAATAAGGTTGCAATGTGCTAAGAGAGAAGCGAGTCTGATGGCTCGCTTTTTTTATATCGGTAGCAAGGAGAGCAGAGATGCATTATCCGGTGAATGTCTTTGTTGGCAAAATCAGGGACTACACGGGCAGTCGTCCCAGCGCGATCGGCAAAATCCAGGTTGACGGCGAGTTGCAGCTCGGCGATCTCGGTCTCGAAGGGGATGAGCAGGCGGAGAAGAAAATCCACGGCGGGCCGGACCGCGCGCTGTGTCACTATCCGCGCGAACACTATGCCGACTGGATCCGTGAATTCCCCCAGCAGGCCGATCGGTTCTGCGCCCCGGCGTTCGGCGAAAACCTCTCCACCACCGGGCTCACCGAACAAAACGTCTACATTGGCGATATCTTTCGCTGGGGCGAGGCGCTGATCCAGGTCACCCAGCCGCGCTCTCCGTGCTTCAAGCTCAACTTTCATTTTTCGATCAATGACATGGCTCAGCTGATGCAAAACAGCGGGAAGACCGGCTGGTTGTATCGGGTGATCGCCGGGGGGAAAGCCTCCAGCGATGCGCCGCTCGAGCTGGTCTCTCGCCTGAGTGAGGTCAGCGTCCATGAGGCCGGGGCGATTGCCTGGCATATGCCGTTTGATGACGATCAGTACCACCGCTTATTGTCGGCCGCGGGCCTGTCGGTGAGCTGGAGCAGAACCATGCAGAAGCGCCGTTTAAGCGGTAAGATCGAGGATAGTTCGCGGAGATTATGGGGGAAATAATTCCCCCATATTGAGTATTTCCGGGGATGCTCCCGGCTTAGCGTAGCGCAAGCCGGGATAGCATCAGGTGCGCTTATACAGCGGCAGCCAGAGGGTTAAGCGCAGACCGCCCAGCGGGCTGTCGTCGGCCTTCACCCAGCCACGGTGCTGCTGAATAGCGGTTTCGACAATCGCCAGCCCCAGGCCGGTGCCGCCGGACTCGCGGTCGCGCGCCTCGTCGGTCCGGTAGAATGGCCGGAAAATCTGCTCGCGATCCTCCGGACTGACTCCCGGGCCGTCGTCATCGACGTTAACCGTAATCCCGTCTTTATCCACCGAGAAGCTGACGGAAATCTTCGTGTGCGAGTAGCGCAGGGCGTTGCGGACGATGTTCTCCAGCGCGCTTTCCAGCGCATTGGGGTTACCGTACAGCGGCCACGGGCCCGGAGGATACTCAACGGTGAAGGATTTACCCATCTGCTCGGCTTCAAACGCCGCGTTGTCCAGCACTTCACTCCACAGCTGATTGGCTTTGACCGTCTCGCTCACCAGGGCATTTTTCGCCTGATTGCGCGACATCACCAGCAGGTCGTTGATCATGCTGTCCAGCCGGTGCGCTTCAGTTTCGATTCGCTCCAGCTCTTTGCTCTCACCGCTGCGGCGGCGCAGCAGGGCGGTGCCCAGCTGCAGGCGCGTAAGCGGCGTGCGCAGCTCGTGCGAGATATCGGACAGTAGCCGTTGCTGGCTGGTCATCATCCGCTCCAGGGCCGTCACCATTTGGTTAAAGCTGGCGCCGGCGGCTAAAAACTCCTGCGGTCCAGCTTCCAGCTCCGGATGCTGCCGCAGGTTGCCCTGGGCGACCTCGTCGGCGGCATTTTTCAGCTTACGCGCTGGTTTCGCCAGGCTCCACGCCAGCCACAGCAGCAGCGGGGCGCTAACCAGCATTGTGACGATCAGCAGCAGCAGCGGCCGGTCAAACAGCAGGTTGATAAAGTCGGATTGTGAGGTGCTGGCGGGACGGATCAGATACAGCTGATAGTTATCCTCCCCATCCCTGACGGAGAACGGGCCCACCATTTCCAGGCGGCCATAGCGTTTTTTCTGCGGATGATCGGCGTTATCGGCCTGGCCGATAAAGTTGCGAATGATCTGCATCTCGTTGCGTTCTGCGCCGATCACGCGGCCTTCGCTGGTCACCAGCAGCAGGCGTTGCCCAGGAGGCGCCCATTTATCGATGGCGCGAAACAGACGACGCCACCACATCAGGTCGTTCGGCGGATCGTTGGCCAGCTCGGCCTCAACGTGCTGCTCGATCATGATGCCTTGACGCTGCTCGCTTTCCAGCAGCTCGGTCATCTGCCGGGAGTCCAGTTTGGGCAACATCAGCACCAGCATCAACACCAGCGCCAGCGTGAGCCAGAAGATGGCGAAGATGCGTGCAGTCAAACTTCCAATCATGAAGCGGAAACCATCAGATACCCGCGGCCACGCAGCGTTTTAAACCACGGATGGCCATCTTTGCGCTCCGGCAGCTTACGCCGCAGGTTGGAAATATGCATATCGATAGCGCGGTCGAACGGCGTCAGGCGCTTGCCTAACACTTCCTGGCTTAAATGTTCGCGTGACACCACCTGGCCGAGATGCTGCGCTAACAGATAGAGCAGGGTGAACTCGGTGCCGGTGAGCTCCAGCGTCTGGCCATCGAAATTGGCTTCCTGACGGCCCGGATTGAGGCTTAAGGCATCCACTTCCAGGGTCGGCGAACCGGCTTCGGTCGTCTGCTGCTGTTCGCTCCAGTGGGAACGGCGCAGAATCGCGCGTATACGCGCCACCAGTTCACGATCGTTGAACGGCTTAGGCAAATAGTCATCTGCGCCCAGCTCGAGGCCGAGAACGCGATCCAGCTCGCTCCCGCGCGCTGTTAGCATGATAACCGGTGTCTGGTGTGTCTGACGCAGCTCTTTCAGCGTATCGATACCGTTTTTCTTCGGCATCATTACGTCGAGCAGCAATAAATCAATGCTGTCGTCCAGAAGGGCCAGCGCCTGTTCCCCATCATGGGCCACCAGCACGTTAAAACCTTCCATATCGAGCAGCTCTTTTAACAGGGAGGTGAGCTCCCGGTCATCATCAACTAACAGGATTTTATTCATTGTTTAAATACCTCCGAGGCAGAAATTACGTCATCAAGGCCCGCTAATCCATGACTTTACGTTGTTTTACACCCCCTGACGCATGTTTGCAGCCTGAATCGTAGACTGTCTCTCGTTGAATCGCGACACAAACGTTTTGGGAGTATGTGATGCGCAATGTTATCGCTGCCGTCATGGCCTCAACGCTGGCGCTAAGTGCAATTAGCCAGGCCGCTGAAGTCGTTACCAGCGTTAACTGGCTCCCCGGAGACGAAGGGGGACAGCGCGGTAGCCAGAGCCATATGTTTGACGGCATAAGTTTAACCGAGCAGCAACGTCAGCAGTTACGGGATCTTATGCAACGGGCACGCCACGACAGGCTCCCCGTTAATGTTAGCGAAATGGAGACAATGCATCGCCTTGTCACCGCAGAAAATTTTGATGAAAACGCTGTGCGCGCTCAGGCAGAAAAGATGGCGCAGGAACAGGTTGCTCGCCAGGTCGAGATGGCTAAGGTCCGCAACCAGATGTACCACCTGCTTACGCCAGAGCAGCAAGCGGTTTTAAATGCTAAGCACCAGCAACGTATGGATCAGTTGCGTGAGGTTGCAAGGATGCAGAAAGGCTCAGCGATGATGCTTTCGAGTAGTAGCAACACCCTGCAACCCCAGTAACAAACCCTGTTTTCCTTGCCATAGACACCATCCCTGTCTTCCCCCCTCATGATGAGGGGGTTTTTTTTGCCCTTTTTTCGGCAAATCAACTTCTTCGCCTTTCCCGTGAGCGTCACAAGTTCAGGTTATACTAAGCGCAGTGCAGGAGAAGGAGCCTATATGAATCAATCTTATGGCCGGTTGGTCAGCCGCGCCGCTATCGCTGCGACAGCGATGGCCTCTGCGTTACTTTTGATCAAAATTTTTGCGTGGTGGTATACCGGTTCAGTCAGTATTCTGGCTGCGCTGGTGGATTCGCTGGTGGATATTGCCGCCTCGCTGACCAACCTGCTGGTGGTTCGCTATTCGCTGCAACCGGCTGATGAAGAACACACCTTTGGCCACGGCAAAGCGGAGTCGCTGGCGGCGCTGGCGCAAAGCATGTTTATCTCCGGCTCGGCGCTGTTCCTGTTTCTCACCGGTATTCAGCACCTGGTGCGTCCGGAGCCGCTGCAGGCCGCCGGCGTCGGGGTCGTTGTGACGCTGATCGCTCTCGTCAGCACGCTGGCGCTGGTGACTTTCCAGCGCTGGGTGGTGCGAAAAACCCAGAGCCAGGCGGTGCGGGCGGATATGCTTCATTATCAGTCTGATGTTATGATGAACGGCGCCATTCTGGTGGCGCTGGGCCTATCCTGGTACGGCTGGCATCGCGCCGATGCGTTGTTTGCCTTAGGAATTGGCATCTATATTTTATATAGCGCGCTGCGGATGGGCTATGAGGCGGTTCAGTCGTTACTCGACCGCGCTTTGCCTGACGAGGAGCGTCAGGACATTATCACCATCGTGACCGCATGGCCCGGCATCCGCGGGGCGCACGATCTACGAACGCGGCAGTCAGGGCCGACCCGCTTTATTCAGATTCATTTGGAAATGGAAGATAACCTCCCGCTGGTGCAAGCCCACGTGATTGCAGACCAAGTGGAGCAGGCGATTCTGCGCCGTTTCCCGGGATCCGATGTCATTATCCATCAGGATCCCAGTTCTGTGGTGCCAGCGGCGCAGCAGGGCTTTTTTGAGCGTTAGGTTATAGTCTGTAAATTCGATGTAAAAATGTGGGTCAGCTCGGCATTTTTGTATAAATTACCGCCGTTTGGTCTGACCTGAATCAATTCAGCTTGAGGCGTTTGATATACTATTGTCATTAGCGTCGTGCACTCCTGGTGAGGGAGCGCTTCAGGCAACAGAATTATTTTTTGCTTCCTAAGTTCAGAGGTAGTCATGATTAAGAAAATCGGTGTGTTGACAAGTGGCGGTGATGCGCCGGGCATGAACGCAGCAATTCGTGGCGTTGTGCGCGCGGCATTAACGGAAGGTCTGGAAGTTTTTGGAATCTATGACGGTTACCTCGGCTTGTACGAAGACCGTATGGTTCAGCTCGACCGTTACAGCGTTTCCGACATGATCAACCGCGGCGGCACCTTCCTGGGCTCCGCTCGCTTCCCGGAATTCCGCGAAGAACACATCCGCGCTGTGGCTATCGAAAACATGAAGAAGCGCGGCCTGGACGCGCTGGTGGTTATCGGTGGTGACGGGTCCTATATGGGGGCGATGCGCCTGACCGAGATGGGCTTCCCGTGCATCGGCCTGCCGGGCACCATCGACAACGATATCAAAGGCACTGACTACACCATCGGCTTCTTCACCGCTCTGAGCACCGTGGTGGAAGCGATTGACCGTCTGCGCGACACCTCCTCTTCGCACCAGCGTATCTCCGTGGTGGAAGTGATGGGCCGTTACTGCGGCGACCTGACTCTGGCGGCGGCGATTGCTGGCGGCTGTGAGTTCATCATGGTGCCGGAAGTGGAATATACCCGCGACGATCTGGTGGCTGAAATCAAAGCCGGCATCGCGAAAGGGAAAAAACACGCTATCGTGGCGATCACCGAGCACATGTGCGACGTTGACGAGCTGGCAAGCTACATCGAGAAAGAGACCGGCCGTGAAACCCGCGCCACCGTCCTCGGCCACATTCAGCGCGGTGGTTCCCCGGTTCCTTACGACCGTATCCTGGCTTCCCGCATGGGCGCCTATGCGATTGAGCTGCTGCTGCAGGGCCATGGCGGCCGTTGCGTCGGCATCCAGAACGAGAAGCTGGTGCACCACGACATCATCGATGCCATCGAGAACATGAAGCGTCCGTTCAAGAACGACTGGCTGGATTGCGCGAAGAAACTGTACTAAGTTACGCGCCGGATAAACAAAAGGCCTTCTCATGGAGAAGGCCTTTTTTATGGCGCAAGGTTTATTCGATATCCAGCGGGTCTTCCGACAGGATCATCCCGGTGTTATCGGCATACAGATGGTCGCCGCTGAAGAAGGTCACGCCGCCGAAATTGACGCGCACGTCGCTTTCGCCGATGCCTTCGCCAGCCGCGCCGACCGGAATGGCCGCCAGCGCCTGGATGCCGATATCCAGTTCCTCAAGGTCGTCAACCTGGCGCACCGCGCCATAGACCACCAACCCTTCCCATTCATTCTGTACGGCCAGACGCGCCAGGTCAGCGTCAATTAACGCGCGTCGTACTGAGCCGCCGCCGTCGATCAGGAGAATATGACCACGGCCATTCTGCTCGAGCAGATCGTAGAGCAACCCGTTATCCTCGAAACATTTTACCGTAATGATCTGTCCACCAAACGACGACCGTCCTCCAAAGTTAGAGAACAGCGGTTCCACGACGTTGACATCTTCCTGGTAGATGTCACAAAGCTCGGAAGTATCGTATTTCATAGGCTTAACGTTCAGTTGCTGCGAGAGTTTTTAGTATATCCCGCGAATCGCATTGTTGGCAAAATCATCAATTGTTAATTGATATTTGTCAGTTAAGCAGCCAGCTTACTGGCAATAATCCCGATAACAAACAGCAGGTTGGTCAGTAAAGCCCCTTTGACCGTCTTTTCGAGCATCGGCCGCATCGCCAGCGGATCGGATTCGCGCAGGACGTAACGCGCCTGTTTGACCAGCAGCGGCGTGGCGAGAATAAACAGCCAGCCCCAGGCTGAATGCAGCGCCAGCAGGTTAAACAGCGCCAGACACAGCAGGGCGCCGAGCAGCAGGCAGGCATGATAGCGGCGGGCATTCACCGGCCCCAGGCGCACGGCGAGGGTGTTCTTCCCGTTCTGCCGGTCGCTGTCGATATCACGCAGGTTATTGATATTCAGCACGGCGGTCGCCAGCAGACCGCAGGCCGTTGCCGGCAGAAAGATGGCCGCTTCCACATTATGCGCTTGCAGATACCAGCTGCCGAGGACGCTCAGCCAGCCGAAGAAAACGAGTACCGAAATATCACCAAGGCCGATATAACCATACGGGCGGGTGCCCACCGTGTAGGTGATGGCGGCCACGATCGACAAGCCACCCAGCGCGAGGAAGCCGATGAAATCGCCGACGCTCTGCCAGGCGACGCACAGCAGCGCCAGACCAAACAGACAGATCAGCGCGACGGTGACAATCAGGGCGCGCTTCATCTGCTGGGGGGTAATCACCCCTTTCTGCATCCCGCGCAGCGGCCCGATGCGGTC
This sequence comes from Klebsiella sp. Q2, assembly GCF_009900705.1. Classification (NCBI taxonomy): domain Bacteria; kingdom Pseudomonadati; phylum Pseudomonadota; class Gammaproteobacteria; order Enterobacterales; family Enterobacteriaceae; genus Klebsiella; species Klebsiella sp. Q2. The sequence continues at coordinate 65,545 of NZ_JAAABE010000008.1, forward strand.
CGGTTTATCGCTCCCCTTGACCGCGTCGCCGTAGTCATTGGCGAGGTTGGAAAGAATTTGCAGCAAGCCGGCGGTGATCAGAGCCAGCAGGGCGACCCAGGGATCAAAATGTCCCTGCTCCCAGGCAAGGACGGTGCCAACAATAATCGCGGCAAATGCCAGCGGTAACGTTTTAGGACGCAGGCTTTCCAGCCACGCCTGAGAACGGCTGATATCAGTCATAGTTATTCTAGCCAATAAAAATGGGGGCGATAGCCCCCATCAACAGTGATGAAAATGCATTGCACCGGATTATAGGATAAAACGGCTCAGATCTTCATCTGCCACCAGAACATCCAGGTGCTTACTCACATATTCGGCATCGATAGTGACGGTCTGGCCGTTCATCTCGCTGGCATCATAGGAGATATCTTCCACCAGGCGCTCCAGCACGGTGTGCAGACGGCGCGCACCGATGTTCTCGGTGGTTTCGTTTACCTGCCATGCGGCCTGAGCGATACGCTTGATACCGTCTTCGGTAAATTCGATATTCACCCCTTCGGTCGCCATCAGCGCCTTGTACTGCACGGTGATGGAGGCGTTCGGTTCAGTCAGGATGCGCTCAAAGTCGTGGGTGGTCAGCGCCTTCAACTCAACGCGGATCGGCAGACGCCCCTGCAGTTCCGGGATCAGATCGGACGGGCTGGCCACCTGGAACGCGCCCGAGGCGATGAACAGGATGTGGTCGGTCTTGACCATCCCGTGCTTAGTGGAGACGGTGCAGCCTTCCACCAGCGGCAGCAGGTCGCGCTGTACGCCTTCACGGGAGACGTCCGGGCCGGAGGTGTTGCCGCCGCGCTTACAGATTTTGTCGATTTCGTCGATAAAGACGATACCGTGCTGCTCTACAGCGTCGATGGCCTCCTGCTTCAGCTCTTCCGGATTGACCAGTTTGGCCGCTTCTTCTTCAATCAGCAGCTTCATTGCGTCTTTGATTTTCAGCTTACGCGGTTTCTGCTTCTGGCCGCCGAGGTTCTGGAACATGGACTGCAGCTGGCTGGTCATCTCTTCCATGCCCGGAGGGGACATGATTTCAACGCCCATCGGCGCCGCGGCGAGATCGATTTCAATCTCTTTATCGTCCAGCTGGCCTTCACGCAGTTTCTTACGGAACGCCTGGCGCGCCGCAGACGGTTCCTGCGACGGCTCAGTCTGGCCCCAGTTGTTCTTCGCCGGTGGGATCAGCACGTCAAGTACGCGCTCTTCAGCCAGCTCTTCCGCGCGGTAACGGTTCTTTTCAATGGACTGCATACGAACCATTTTGATCGCCGCATCGGTCAGATCGCGGATGATAGAATCCACTTCTTTACCGACATAGCCCACTTCGGTGAACTTCGTCGCTTCAACTTTAATAAACGGCGCGTTGGCCAGTTTCGCCAGACGACGAGCGATTTCGGTTTTACCGACGCCGGTTGGGCCGATCATCAGAATGTTTTTCGGCGTGACTTCATGACGCAGCTCTTCGTTAAGCTGCATCCGGCGCCAGCGGTTACGCAGGGCGATAGCAACAGAACGCTTGGCGGCGTCCTGGCCGATAATGTGTTTGTCCAGTTCGCTGACAATTTCGCGTGGGGTCATTTCAGACATGGGAGATCCTTACGCTTTAGAAGGTAATTCTTCGATGGTGTGGAAATGGTTGGTATAGATGCAGATATCACCTGCAATATCCAACGCTTTCTCGGCGATATCGCGCGCGCCCATATCGGTGTTTTCCAGCAGCGCGCGGGCCGCGGCCTGGGCGTAAGGACCGCCGGAGCCGATAGCAATCAAATCGTTTTCCGGCTGTACCACATCACCGTTACCGGTGATGATAAGCGACGCGTTTTCGTCCGCGACGGCCAGCAGCGCTTCCAGCTTGCGCAACATCCGATCGGTTCGCCAGTCTTTAGCCAGCTCAACGGCGGCCTTCACCAGATGGCCCTGGTGCATTTCCAGTTTACGTTCAAACAGTTCGAACAGCGTGAAGGCGTCGGCGGTGCCACCAGCGAAACCGGCAATCACTTTGTCGTTGTACAGACGACGCACTTTTTTCACGTTGCCCTTCATTACGGTGTTGCCCAGCGTGGCCTGGCCATCACCGGCAATAACAACATGGCCGTTACGGCGAACACTTACAATTGTAGTCACGAGCAGACCCCTTGGTTGCAAAAGCGGAACAGGGGCCCCGCGCTGTCCGCGGGGCCGAATGCAATTATAGATGGGGGGGTTTTTGAGGGTTTCAACCCCTGGCGGCGAGACGAATGCAGTTCGCGTGTCCAGCCATCTTCAGGCGGGTGATCATCTCGTTGGCGCTTTCTTTGCCTTTCAGCGGGCCAATGACCACGCGGTTCCAGCCGTTGTTGGTGGTGATGTGCGAAGCAAACCCTTCGAAAGCCAGCTGAGCGCGGACGGTTTCGGCCTGCTCGGCGCCTTTAAAGGAGCCGCACTGGATCATCCAGCTACGATCGTCTTTCTTCTCGGCGGTGGTTTTCGGCGCTTCTTCCACCCGAGTTACCGGCGCCGCGGCCTGGGTACGCGGCTGCGTGGTATTGGTATGCGCTGGCGTCTGCAGCAGATCCTGGTACGGCTGCTGGTTTGACGCGGTCTGCTTCGGCTGTTGCTGCTGGACCGGCTTCGGCTGCTGAACGCGCGGCGGCTGCTGCACGGTCTGCGGCTGAGTTTGCGCCCACTGTTGCTGTTGCGCCTGCTGCTGTTGCTGCGCTAAACGCTGGCGCTGTAGCGTCTGCTGGCGCTGGGCCGGCGTTTGTTCGTTCCACGGCACTTCGGTCAGCTGAGTCGGCTGTTGACGCATATCGGCCTGCATCTGGGCCAGCAGCTGGCGCTGTTCGTCAGTCAGCTGCTCCGGTTTCATCACTTCGCCGCCGGCGGTCGGTTCGGTCGGCGCGCGAACGCCCGGCTGTCGGCTTTCCAGCTCTTTAATATAGCGCCAACGCTCTTCCGGTTTTGGCGGCAAGCCGTTGCCGGCGGCCTGGCGATTTTGCATCGCTTCCGCTTCTTCTTTCTTATGGTGCGTAATGAAATAGAGTCCACCGATAAAGGCCACCAGCACAGCCGCCGCGATCGCCACCATAGCCGGTGAAATTGCCGGAAGGCTGCTTTGCTTATTCCTTGAGCTTCGGGTAGTGCTCTTTTTGCGCCGCGAAGAAGCCGGTTGGCTGCGGCGTACATAATCTCGTTGTGCCACTATCGTTTCGCTGTCTTATATTCGTTCGTCAGCCCGCCATGTTACTTAAGCGGCGGGCCTTTGACCAGAAGAGCAGGCCCGAAAGCCTGATGGTTATCGTCTGATTTTTTGCGTACTGCCGCGAACTATCAGTTCGCAATCGAGCAGGCGCGAGCCGCTGTTCACGTTATGACCCTGCATTTGCTCAAGTAATAGCAGCATTCCTTCACGGCCGATATCAAAACGCGGCTGTGACACGGTGGTCAATGGCGGATCGCAAAATTCAGACAACGCGATGTTATCGAAGCCGACAATCGACAGGTCGTCCGGCACTTTCAGACCGCGGCGTTTCGCCAGCGATAAGGCGCCCAGCGCCATCACATCGCTATGGCAAAAGACCGCGGTGGGCGGTACCGGCTGCGACAGCAGCTGCTCCAGCGCATTGGCGCCAGCTTCGAAGGTAAAGTTGCCGCGAGCGATATAGTGCGGATCAACGGTGATACCGCTGCGGCGCAGCGCCTGCACGTAACCCTGCAGGCGATAATGGCACAGCGGCATATCTTCCGGGCCGGCGATGCAGCCGATACGCTGGTGTCCCAGCTCGTGAAGGTAGTTTACCGCGTTAAAGGCCGCCGTCAGGTTATCGATGTGGACGGTGGGCAGCTCCAGCTCCGGCGCGAACTCGTTCGACATGACCATCGGTGGCAAATTGCGCTGCTCTTCCACGCTGGCGTCAAACGGCAGGCGCGAGCTGAGCAGCACCATGCCGTCAATCTGCTTGGTGATGATAAGGTCGATAAAGGTTTTTTCTTTCTGATTCTGGTGGGCGCAATCGCCGATTAACACCAGATATCCATGCTCGGCGGCAGTGACTTCAATACCGCGGATCACTTCGCTAAAAAAGGGATCGCAGATATCCGGAACGATCACGAGGATCGTCCGCGATTCGTTGCGCTTCATATTGCGTCCGAGCGACTGCGGTAAATAGCCGACTTCCAGCGCCGCCTGCTCGACCCGGTTACGGGTGGCTTGCGACACCTTATCAGGGTTCATCAACGCTCGGGACACGGTTGCCGTGGAAACGTTTGCCTTTAAGGCGACGTCTTTCATGGTGGCGGCAACCACTTGTTTTTTGGGCTTCACCTGGTTTCTCCTCGCTGAATGGCGCTGGCATTTCCCTTGCGCGCTAACTGCTGCATCTTTTTTATCAGATAGTCGCGGCAGTGAGTTACAGAATTTTCATGAAAAACGTGATGCTTGTTGAATTTTTCGATCCGGCTCGCAAGAGAAGGCTTACCCTTCAATAGGATCGACATCCAGCACCCACTTCACTTTTTTCGCCTCCGGCAGCGTATTGATCAGCGCCAGCGTACCGCTGACGATATGCTGCAGGCGCACCCGCGAAGGATGCTGCAGCAATATCTGCCACCGCCAGCGGCCGCCGCGCTTCGGCGCCAGCGCCGGAACCGGACCGAGCACCCATAGCTTGTCGTCGGCCAGCGGACTGGCCTGCAGCAGATTGCGCAGCTGCTGTAAAAACAGCGGCGCCTGCTGGTTGTTATGGTCTTCCGCACGAATCAGCACATGGCTGGTCCACGGCGGTAGCTGCATTGTCTGCCGCTCTGCCAGCGCCTGTTCGGCGAAAGCGTCGTAGCCTTTATACAGCAGGGTCTGCAGCAGAGGGTGTTCCGGATGGTGGGTTTGCAGGATCACTTCGCCCTGTTTTCCTGCCCGCCCCGCTCGCCCGGAGACCTGGGTATAGAGCTGAGCGAAACGCTCGGCGGAGCGGAAATCCGCGGAAAACAGCGCCCCGTCGACGTCCAGCAGGGAGACGAGGGTGACGTCCGGAAAGTGGTGGCCTTTGGCCAGCATCTGGGTGCCAATTAAAATACGCGCCCCACCGCGATGGACGGCGGCGAGATGCTCTTCCAGCGCCCCTTTGCGGCTGGTGGTATCGCGGTCGATACGCGAAATAGGCACGTCAGGAAACAGCGGCGCCAGGGCCTGCTCCAGCTGTTCGGTGCCGATACCCACCGGCACCAGGTGCGTGGAGCCGCAGGAGGGGCACTGGCGCGGGATAGGGCGCTGACTGTCGCAATGGTGGCAGCGCAGATGGTGCTGCGCCTGGTGCAACGTATAGTAGCTGTCGCAGCGCGGACATTCCGCTATCCAGCCGCAGTCGTGGCACAGCAGCGCTGGCGCAAAGCCGCGGCGGTTAAGAAACAGGATCACCTGGTTATCCGCCTGCAGATGCTGACGCATACGGCCAATCAGCGCGGGAGACAGACCCGCCTGCAGCGGTTGCCCTTTGAGATCGAGCACGTGCTGCTGGGCAGGGCGCGCATTGCCCGCGCGTTTGCTTAAGGTTAACTGGCGGTATTTGCCCTGGCGGACGTTATGCAGGGTCTCCAGCGCCGGCGTCGCCGAGCCGAGAATTATCGGGATCTGTTCGCTGTGGGCGCGCCATACCGCCAGGTCGCGGGCATGGTAGCGCCAGCCCTCCTGCTGCTTGTAGGAGCTGTCATGCTCTTCGTCGATGACGATGACGCCGAGGTCTTTAAACGGGGTAAACAGCGAGGAGCGGGTGCCGATCACAATGGCCGCTTCGCCGTTTTTCGCCTTCAGCCAGGCCGAGAGACGTTCGCTGTCATTGAGCCCGGAGTGCAGGACTTCCACCGGCGCGTTAAAGCGCTGGCGAAAACGGGCGATGGTTTGCGGCGTCAGGCCGATCTCTGGCACCATCACCAGCGCCTGGCGCCCCTGCGCCAGCACATTCTCCAGCACGCTCAAATACACTTCCGTTTTCCCGGAGCCGGTAATACCCGCCAGCAGCCAGGCGGAGAAGCGATCGGCGGCGCTGTGGATCGCGCCGACGGCGGTGGCCTGCTCGGTATTAAGACGCAGGCGTTCGCCAGCCACCGAATACGCGCTGCGCCAGTCGGTGAGGGTGGGCGCTTCGCAGGCCAGCTCCGCCAGCCCTTTGCCGCGCAGCGCCTGCAGCGCCGCTTCATTAAATTCCAGTTCGCCGACCTGATGACGCCAGATTTTGCCCTGGCGCAGCGCCGCCAGCGCCTGCTGCTGCTTCGGCGAGCGTTTCAGACCGTTAAGATCGACGGCCTGCCCCTGCTCGGTGGCGAACCAGTACCACAGCGGCGTAGCGCTGGCGGGTTTACCCTGGCGCAGCAGAATGGGCAACGCATGGAACAGCACATCGCCGATCGGGTGATGGTAGTACTCAGCCGCCCACATCAGCAACCGCCAGACGGTACCGGAGAAGACCGGTTCGTCGTCCAGCGCTTCCGCGACCGGTTTTAGCTCGTCCAGCGGCAGCTCGCTGCGCTCGCTGACCGCCGCGACAATGCCGATCCGCTCCTGTTTGCCGAACGGCACCCGCACCCGACAGCCCGCTTTGACCGCCATGCCGTCAGGCAGCAGATAGTCAAAGGTGCGCGGTAGCGGAACGGGTAGGGCAACGTGGGCGACGGGCATGTCATCTTCCTGACTTGAAATCTGGCGGGATAGTATACACATTACGATAAGGCGGCGCGGATCAGTTTGCATATGCTGGTCAAATTCTGTATGATTCGCCGCCTTTGATGCGCTTTATATCGCATTGAAGATTGACCATTACCGTGTGCTTCACGCTGTCAGCAGCGTAGAGGGCGACGGGAAATTACTAATATCGCGTGGTGTCTGGCGTTAGGGCTGGAAGAGCGACGCGGCCTTAACTGAGGTTCTCCCATGAAAAAAGGTATTCACCCAAATTACGACGAAATTACTGCTACCTGTTCTTGCGGTAATGTCATGAAAATCCGCTCCACTGTAGGTCATGACCTGAACCTCGACGTGTGCGGCAAATGCCACCCGTTCTTCACCGGCAAACAGCGTGATGTTGCTACCGGTGGCCGTGTTGACCGCTTCAACAAGCGCTTCAGCATCCCGGGCAGCAAGTAAGTTGCCAGAAGAAGCCGCCTCAGGGCGGCTTTTTTGTGTCTCTCGCCTGCCTGGGCGAGAAAGAAAAAGGGCGGAAGAGTGCTTCCGCCCTTTTTATTGTCTCAGTATTCCCACGTATCCGGGTCGATACCCAGTTCACGCATAATCGCTTTCGCCGCTTCCGGGATCTCATCGCTGCGCTCTTTACGCAGGTCTTCATCGTTAGGCAACGGTTGTCCGGTAAAGGCGTGCAGGAACGCTTCGCACAGCAGCTCGCTGTTGGTCGCGTGACGCAGGTTATTCACCTGACGACGCGTACGTTCATCGGTGAGGATTTTTAACACCTTCAGAGGAATGGAAACCGTAATTTTCTTTACTTGCTCACTCTTCTTACCGTGCTCAGCGTATGGGCTGATATATTCGCCGCTCCATTCAGCCATGAGATACCTTAATCCTCTGTTTATTAGTGAAGGGCCAGAATATTCCGCCCGGGCTATAATTGCGCGTAGTTTACCGTAAGCGCAGGCTTTCTGACATGAGATAAGCCGCCGCCGACGTGCGCTAATGCATATAATTTTAACGGCTATTTGCACTTTGCTCAATCTATACGCAAAGAAGTTTAGATGTCCAGATGTATTGACGTCTATTGTGACAATGATTACTCTGGAGCCTGACTTTTCACCGATTCAGCCCAGGAACTTCCCAACATGACGCGTAAACAGGCCACCATCGCAGTGCGTAGCGGTTTAAATGACGACGAGCAGTACGGTTGCGTTGTCCCGCCGATCCACCTCTCCAGTACCTATAACTTCACCGACTTTAATGAACCTCGCGCTCACGACTACTCCCGCCGCGGCAACCCGACGCGTGATGTGGTGCAGCGTGCCTTAGCGGAGCTGGAGGGCGGCGCTGGCGCGGTGCTGACCAATACCGGTATGTCGGCGATCCTGCTGGTGACGACGGTGTTCCTTAAGCCTGGCGATCTGCTGGTGGCGCCGCATGACTGCTACGGCGGCAGCTACCGTCTGTTCGATAGCCTGGCGAAGCGCGGCTGCTATCGCGTTCAGTTCGTCGATCAAAACGATGAGCAGGCGCTGCGGGCGGCGCTGGCGGAAAAACCGAAGCTGGTGCTGGTCGAAAGCCCAAGTAATCCATTGCTGCGGGTAGTGGATATTGCGAAAATCTGTGGTCTGGCGCGCGAAGCCGGGGCGATCAGCGTGGTCGATAACACCTTCCTGAGTCCGGCGCTGCAAAACCCGCTGGCGCTGGGCGCCGATCTGGTGTTGCACTCCTGTACTAAATACCTTAATGGTCACTCTGATGTGGTGGCCGGGGTGGTGATTGCCAACGATCCGGCGACTGTCACCGAACTGGCATGGTGGGCGAATAATATTGGCGTCACCGGCAGCGCCTTCGACAGCTATCTGCTGTTGCGCGGGCTGCGGACGCTTTCTCCACGCATGGAAGTGGCGCAGCGTAATGCCCTGGCGATTGTCGAGTATCTGAAAACCCAGCCACTGGTGAAAAAGCTGTATCATCCGTCGCTGCCGGAAAACCAGGGGCATGAAATTGCGGCGCGTCAGCAAAAAGGTTTTGGCGCAATGTTAAGCTTCGAGCTGGACGGTGACGAGCAGACGCTGCGCCGTTTCCTGAGCGGGCTGTCGCTGTTTACACTGGCGGAATCGCTGGGGGGCGTTGAAAGCCTGATTTCCCATGCGGCAACGATGACGCATGCCGGCATGGCGCCTGAAGCGCGTGCCGCCGCCGGAATTTCAGAAACGCTCCTGCGTATTTCGACCGGTATTGAAGATGGTGAAGATTTAATTGCCGACCTGGAAAATGGCTTCCGGGCAGCAAACGAGGAATAAAGATGAGTGTGATTGCGCAGGCAGGGGCGAAGGGTCGTCAGCTGCACAAATTTGGTGGGAGTAGTTTAGCGGATGCGAAATGTTACCTGCGCGTCGCGGGGATCATGAAGGAGTATTCGCAGGCGGGGGACATGATGGTCGTCTCCGCCGCTGGCAGCACCACCAACCAGCTGATCAGCTGGCTTAAGCTTAGCCAGAGCGATCGCCTTGCTGCGCATCAGGTTCAGCAGTCGCTTCGCCGCTATCACACCGAACTGATTGGTGGTCTGGTGGAGCCTGCGGCGGCGGATACGCTGATAGCCGCCTTTATCCACGACCTTGAGCGTCTGGCTGGTCTGCTGGACGGCGGGGTTTCCGAAGCGGTCTATGCGGAAGTGGTCGGCCATGGGGAAGTGTGGTCCGCGCGCCTGATGGCGGCGGTTCTCAACCAGCTGGGAATGGAAGCCGCCTGGCTTGACGCGCGCGCGTTCCTGCGCGCGGAACGTGCCGCGCAGCCGCAGGTGGATGAAGGATTATCCTATCCACTGCTGCAGCAGCTGATGGCGCAGCATCCTAACAAACGTCTGGTGGTGACCGGCTTTATCTCCCGCAACCAGGCCGGTGAAACCGTCCTGCTGGGCCGTAACGGGTCTGACTACTCCGCCACCCAGATCGGCGCGCTGGCGGGCGCTTCCCGCGTCACTATCTGGAGCGACGTCGCCGGGGTGTACAGCGCGGATCCGCGCAAGGTGAAAGACGCCTGTCTGCTGCCGCTGCTGCGTCTGGACGAAGCCAGCGAGCTGGCGCGTCTGGCCGCGCCGGTGCTCCATGCCCGCACGCTACAGCCGGTTTCCGCCAGCGATATCGATCTGCAGTTACGCTGCAGCTATACGCCGGAACAGGGTTCCACGCGCATTGAGCGCGTGCTGGCCTCCGGTACTGGCGCCCGGATTGTCACCAGCCATGACGACGTCTGCCTGGTGGAGTTCCAGGTGCCGGGCGGTCACGATTTCAAACTGGCGCATAAAGAGCTGGACGCCCTGCTCAAACGCGCCCAGCTGCGCCCGTTAGCCGTTGGCGTCCATGCCGACCGCAAGCTGCTGCAATTTTGCTATACCTCCGAGGTGGCCGACAGCGCGCTGAAGCTGCTCGATGAAGCGGGTCTGCCGGGCGAGCTGCGTCTGCGTCAGAAGCTGGCGCTGGTGGCGATGGTGGGCGCTGGCGTCACCCGTAACCCCCTGCACTGCCACCGTTTCTGGCAGCAGCTGAAAGGGCAGCCAGTGGAGTTCACCTGGCAGTCGGAAGAAGGAATCAGCCTGGTGGCCGTACTGCGCGCCGGGCCGACGGAAAGCCTGATCCAGGGGCTGCACCAGTCCTTGTTTCGTGCCGAAAAGCGTATTGGCCTGATGCTGTTCGGCAAAGGAAACATCGGTTCCCGCTGGCTGGAGCTGTTCGCCCGTGAACAAACCACGCTCTCGGCGCGCACCGGCTTTGAGTTTGTTCTCGCCGGCGTGGTCGACAGTAAACGCAGTCTGCTGAACTATGACGGGCTGGACGCCAGCCGGGCGCTAGCTTTCTTCAACGATGAAGCGGTGGAGCAGGATGAAGAGTCGCTGTTCCTGTGGATGCGCGCGCACCCGTACGATGATTTAGTGGTGCTGGACGTCACCGCCAGCGAACAGCTGGCCGACCAGTATCTTGATTTCGCCAGCCATGGCTTCCACGTGATCAGCGCCAACAAGCTGGCGGGGGCCAGCAGCAGCGATAAGTATCGCCAGATCCACGACGCGTTTGAGAAGACGGGGCGCCACTGGCTGTATAACGCCACCGTGGGCGCCGGCTTGCCGGTGAACCATACGGTGCGCGACCTGATCGACAGCGGCGATACCATCCTCGGCCTGAGCGGTATCTTCTCGGGAACGCTCTCCTGGCTGTTCCTGCAGTTCGATGGCACCGTGCCGTTCACCGACCTGGTGGATCAGGCGTGGCAGCAGGGGCTGACCGAGCCGGATCCGCGCGTCGATCTGTCCGGTAAAGATGTGATGCGCAAGCTGGTGATCCTCGCGCGGGAAGCGGGCTATGACATCGAACCGGATCAGGTGCGCGTGGAATCACTGGTCCCGGCGCACTGTGAAGAGGGTTCGGTTGATCACTTCTTTGAGAATGGCGAAGAGCTGAACGAGCAGATGCTGCAGCGCCTGGAGGCGGCCCGCGAGATGGGGCTGGTGCTCCGCTACGTGGCGCGCTTTGATGCCAACGGCAAAGCTCGCGTCGGCGTGGAAGCGGTACGCGAAGAGCACCCGCTGGCGGCGCTGCTGCCGTGCGATAACGTGTTTGCTATCGAAAGCCGCTGGTATCGTGATAATCCGTTGGTGATCCGCGGGCCCGGCGCCGGGCGTGACGTGACCGCCGGGGCGATCCAGTCGGATATTAACCGTCTGGCGCAGCTGCTGTAATCCCGAGAAAAAGACCAGGCCAGGCCTGGTCTTTTTTGTTAGTGCGCCGCAAAAACCGCTTTAGCGGCAAACAGGCCGTTTAGCGCCGCCGGGAATCCGGCGTAGACCGCCATCTGCATGATCACTTCCGTAATTTCCTCTTGCGTCAGACCAACATTTAATCCCGCGGCAATATGCACTTTCAGCTGCGGCTCGGCGTTACCCAGCGCGGTGAGCGCGGCGATGGTGGCGATTTCCCGGCTGCGCAAATCAAGCCCTGGCCGGGCGTAAATATCGCCGAAGGGGAACTCAATCAGATAGCGGGCGAAGTCGGGGGCGATATCCCGCAGGCTGTCGACGACGGCTTCCCCGCCGTGACCGTCCACGCGCTGAAGCATTTCCTGACCGGTGATATAACGTTCGCTGGACATCGTTTTTTCCTCTCTGTGATGAAGCGTTGAGAGGAAGGGTAGGGAAGTTTGCCGGACTTGAGTAATACCCTTTTCGTGATACCTTTTCAGTATGACAACTTCGCGATTGCATTCTCTCGATATCCGCCTGCTGCGCGCCTTTGCGGTGGTGGCGGAGGAAAATAACATCAGCCGGGCGGCGCAGCGGTTATTTATCTCGCAGCCGCCGCTGAGTCGCCATATACGCCATCTGGAAGCGCAGCTGGGGGTGACGCTGTTTCAGCGCCATAGCAAAGGCCTGATCCTTACCGACGCGGGCAGAGAGGTGCTGGCGATGATTCGGCCCATGCTGGCGCTCCAGGAACGCACGCTGGCGGCATTGAGTGAGCTCTCCGTTCACTCACCGCCGTCTCTGCGTCTGGGCATGACTACCGCCTTCGAACAAGGCATTTTCGCCGCTGTTGAATCTGCGCTGAGCGAACATACCCGCGCGTTGCATATCACCCGCCACGCTTCACCGGGGCTGGCTCAGCAGGTGCGCAAAGGCAAACTCGATGCGGCGCTGGTTGCGCTGCCGCTCAATACTGAAGGGCTGCACCTGCACCCATTGCCGTATCAGGAGCCGCTCATCGCGGCAGTGCCAGCCTCCTGGCCGGAAGCCGCCACACCAGCGTTAACGCTAAGCGCGCTCAATCACCGGCCGCTGTTCTGGTTTAAACGTGAGCGTAACCCCGATTTCTTTGACTACACGCGACGCATTTTCGACCGGGCTGGCTATACCCCCGCTTATGTGGAAGAGCCTGCCGAACATGATGTGCTGCTGGCGAGAATTGCGCGTGGGGAAGGCATGATCCTCCTGCCGGCGTCCTTTTCCGCAATCCAGCGTCAGGGGGTGGTGTTCTGTCCTGTCGCTGAAGGCGACAGCATGCCGTTAAGCCTTGGGGTGATCTATGCGCCTCACCAGGCAGAATCCGTGCAGCAATGGCTCTCACTGCTGGATGAGCACCTGACGACTGGCTAGCCTCAGGCTGACTCTCGAGCCACCAGCTGTCCGGAAAGGGTAATGCGCTGGGTCGGCAGGGCAGGTTCTTTGATTTTGCGGATAATGAGCGAGGCTACCTGACGTCCTGTCTCTTCGCTGGCGGAAGAGACATAAGTGAAGGATGGCGAGGTCAAATTCACGTGCATCATGTCTTCAAAACCCACCAGCGCCACCTGTTGAGTGAGAAAGACATCTTTTCCCACCGTGCGTCCAACCTGATGAATGCCGCTGAGGCAGCCAATCATTGCATCCGGTGAGTGGCACAGCAGGGCGGTAATGGCATTATTTTTTTCCAGCAACTGGCGGGTAGCGATACTGGCAGCCTGCGTATTGTCGCTGCAGGCAGGAGCAAATTCCTCCCGTACGGTCATGCCGTTTTTCTCCAGCGTACTGTATAAGCCAAGCAGCCGCTGCTGACGAATCAGGTCATTATCCTGTCCGCCAATATAGGCGATGTAGCGATGGCCGCGTTCAATCAAATAGCGGGCGGCGATACTGGCGGCCTGGCGATTATCGCGGACCACCTGGTCATGATGGCCGGCGAGCGGCGTTTGCGAGACGGCGACCAGCGGCAGAGGACATGCTTGTAACGCCGCAGGCAGCGCATTGCTGGTGGTATCGGCATCCAGATATATCACGCCGGCGACGCCCTGCTGTTTAAACGACAGCAGGCAGCGGGCCAGATAGTCATGATCGTCGCGCGGCTGGCCGAGGATCACCATATAGCCTTGCTTCTCCAGCTCCTGGACGATATTCGCCATCACTTTAATGGAAAAACTGTCGTTGAAGTCGCGCAGGATCAGGCCGATCAAATTGGTGGTATTGGCGCGAAGGTTAGCGGCGGCGACGTTATGTACATAGCCAAGTTCCTGGATGGCCGCGTTGACTTTTTCGATGGTGGCGTCGGAGATCTTTCCTTTCTGGCGTAATACCAGCGACACCGTCGAAACGGAGACGCCGGCCAGTTTCGCCACATCTATAATGCTGACTTTCTTCAAAATCGCTCCATGACAACGCGTGTATTACCGTCAGATCGCAGACATAGGCTTACCCACGGTAAGCCTACTTCCACACCATAACACCTTCTTGTTATTTGCCAATCATCCCCGACATGGTTTGCGCGATAAATTGCGCCCTGGCGCCAAAAATAATCTGGATGCCGTTATCGCCGACGAAGACCACCCCGCGTGCGCCGATGCCGTTGAGGCCATCTTTATCAACCGCATCGCGCTCAGCCACTTCCAGGCGCAAGCGGGTGATACAAGCCCCGACGGAATCGATATTTTGTGCACCACCGAGAAGATTGACGATCTCCGTTGCCAGCTCCGCGTCGGTTTTATCATCGGCGGTGACAGTGATATCGGTACGGCCTGGTGTTTTCACATCAAAGCGACGGATAACGAACCGGAAGGTGAAATAATAAATCAGCCCCATCGGCACGCCAACGATAACCGCGTTGAGGAAGTGGGTTTGATAGCCGTTCAGCGACGGCAGAATACCGAAGGAGATATAGTCAATAAGCCCCGCCGAGAAGGATTTAGCGATATGCGCATGCAGCAGATACATTGTCATGTACGAGAGCCCCGCCATGATGGCGTTGAAGACGTACAGGATCGGCGCCACGAAGATAAAGGTAAATTCTACGGGTTCGGTAATGCCGGTCAGGAAGCAGGTCAGCGCGGCAGAGAAGAGAATACCGGCCGCGATTTTTTTATTCTTAGTATGCGCTTCGTGATACATCGCCAGACAGGCAGCTGGAAGCGCGAACAGCATAAGCGGGAATTCCCCCTGCATAAACTTCCCAGCGTTTTGGTAGCTATCGGAGCTAAAAGATTTCACCCCTTCTTCCAGCATTTTAAACCAGATGGTCTGGTCGCCGTGGATCACCTGGCCTGCCTGAGTGGTGTAATCGCCGAAAGAGTACCAGAAGGAGGGATACCATATGTGGTGCAGTCCCAGTGGGATCAGCGCCCGTTCAACGAGGCCGAAAATAAAGGTCGATGCGGCCTGGTTGTCGCCGTTTACCACCATCGACAGTGAGTCAATACCAGCCTGGATATGTTGCCAGACATAAGGCAACAGCAGGCCGAGGATAAATGAGAGAAATGCTGTGGCGATCGCCACGAAACGCTTACCCGAGAAGAAGCCAAGGAACTCAGGCAACTGCATCGCATGGAAGCGGTTATAGCACCACGCCGCGAGAATACCGCAGATGAGACCGCCAAAAACCCCCATCTGCAGCGTCGGGATGCCGACGACCATGGCATATTTTCCGCCCTGAGAGGCCATCTCCGGCGTAATGCCGAGCACAGTGCTAATGGTGATATTAGTGATGAAGACGGAGACGGCTGCCGACAGCGCAGCGATACCCGATTCTGATGCCAGCCCCACGGCTGAACCAATTGCAAACAGCATTGGCAGGTTATCAAAAATGATACCGCCGGCGTTCATCATCAAGGGCATATGGAATTTATCCCCGAAGGCCAACAGTAAGCCGGCGGCCGGGAGGAGCGAAATCGGCAGCATCAAGGCGCGGCCGATCATCGACAGTTTTGATAATGATTTTATGAACCCTGACCACAGACTCATGGTGATATCCCCGAATAGATTTTATAAGCATTATTGCGTAAGTAGAACGTTCTAGTAGAACGTTCTACTTACTCTGAACCAAGCGATAAGCGGCTGCAATAACAATCGCTACGGCCAACATGGGGAGATGCTGGTTTTTTGAACTGCTTCAAATTTCATCGGATCGAATTCTTCCTGCGCGGCATCCATTCTGGCCGGAAGATGAATTTTTTTCATATTGGCGGCCTTTTCCTCACTCTTTACGCAGATTTTTCTATTGACGCCCGCGCGCTTTTCCGTCATTTTTACATCTGGACGTCTAAACGTATAGAAGTTCGCAATACAACAGCCATTACATGCGATTGATGAGGTAAGGTATGAGCTTTTTTCACGCCAATCAGCGGGAAGCCCTGAATCAGAGCCTGGCGGAAGTCCAGGGCCAGATTAATGTGTCCTTTGAATTCTTTCCGCCGCGCACCAGTGAAATGGAGCAAACCCTGTGGAAATCCATCGATCGCCTGAGCAGTCTGAAACCGAAGTTTGTCTCGGTGACCTATGGCGCGAACTCCGGCGAGCGCGATCGCACCCACAGCATCATCAAGGGCATTAAAGAGCGAACCGGTCTGGAAGCGGCGCCGCACCTGACCTGTATCGATGCGACTCGCGATGAGCTGCGCACTATCGCCCAGGATTACTGGAACAACGGCATCCGCCATATCGTCGCGCTGCGCGGCGACCTGCCGCCGGGCAGCGGTAAACCGGAGATGTATGCCGCCGATCTGGTCAGCCTGCTGAAAGAGGTGGGGGATTTCGATATCTCTGTTGCCGCGTATCCGGAAGTGCATCCGGAAGCGAAAAGCGCGCAGGCGGATTTACTCAACCTGAAACGCAAAGTCGAGGCAGGCGCCAACCGCGCGATCACCCAGTTCTTCTTCGATGTGGAAAGCTACCTGCGTTTTCGCGATCGCTGCGTCTCAGCGGGCATCGACGTGGAAATTATTCCGGGTATCCTGCCGGTATCCAACTTTAAACAGGCGAAAAAGTTTGCGGATATGACCAACGTTCGTATCCCGGTGTGGATGTCGAAAATGTTCGAAGGTCTGGATAACGATGCCGAAACCCGTCAGCTGGTGGGGGCTAACATCGCTATGGACATGGTGAAGATTTTAAGTCGGGAAGGGGTAAAAGATTTCCACTTCTACACCCTGAACCGCGCCGAAATGAGCTACGCCATCTGCCATACGCTGGGCGTGCGTCCGGCCTGAGTGCTTGCCGTTTCCGCCGCCAGTGGGCGACACGTCCGGCAGATAAACATAAAAAACACCCGGCTGACGCCGGGTGTTTTATTTTGCTCTGGATTATTCCCATTCCTGCAGGAAGCGCTGGCCATATTGGTCGGCGACCAGCAGCGCGGCGTAGACCTGGTCGGAGTTAACCCCGCCCGGCATATTGTGAATGGTTTCGCCTTCAGCGCAGGCGGCTTCCGCCACCAGGCGCATCTTGGTCGGGATGTCGCCTTTGATATCCAGCTGCGCCAGGGTGATCGGCAGCCCAACGCTGTGACATAGCGCGGCGACGGTCTCGATCTCTTCCACCGGCGCGTTTTCCAGCACCAGCTGCGTCAGGGTGCCGAACGCCACTTTTTCACCGTGATAATAGTGGTGAGCGTCAGGGATGGCCGTCATGCCGTTATGAATTGCGTGGGCTGCCGCCAGGCCACCGCTTTCAAAACCGACGCCGCTCAGATAGGTGTTGGCTTCCACCACCCGCTCCAGCGCCGGAGTGACCACGTGCTGTTCGGCGGCCAGCATCGCTTTTTCACCCTCTTCGAGTAAGGTGTTGTAGCACAGCTCGGCCAGCGCCAGCGCCGCCTGGGTGCATTTCCCGCCCGCCATGGTGGTGGCGCCGCTGCGTGAGCAGGCGCGGGCTTCGAACCAGGTGGCCAGCGCATCGCCAATTCCGGCTGCCAGCAGGCGAGCCGGCGCGCCGGCAACGATCTGCGTATCGACAATGACCATGTTAGGGTTATGCGGCAGCATCAGATAGCTGTCGAACTCCCCTTCGTCGGTGTAAATCACCGACAGCGCGCTGCACGGCGCATCGGTGGAGGCGATGGTAGGGGCGATCGCCACCGGCACCTTCATAAAATGGGCCAGCGCTTTCGCGGTATCCAGGGTTTTACCACCGCCGATCCCCAGCACGGCGGTGCATTTCGCACTGCCGGCGATATCGCGCAGGCGATTGATTTCATTATGCGAACATTCACCGCCAAACGGCGCGATTTCCGCCGCCAGGCCGGCATCGGCCAGGCTTTTGCGTAGCATCTCTTCCGCGAATCCCAGCACGAATTTATCGCCAACGACCAGCCAGCGTTCGGCCAGCGGTTTCAGATAGTCGCCAAGGCGCTTGATGGCGCCTGCGCCCTGAATGTATTTGCCTGGTGATTGAATAATGCGATCCATTACGATTCCTCCTCGATGACCGTGATGCCGCCCACAGGCGGCGCGCGGGTCCGGTTACAGGTTCAGCGTGCCAAAGGCGTTATTCCAGTCCTGTTCAAACTTCTCTATGGCTGACTCTACCGCAGGGGTGCCGAGCATTTGTTGCGCTACATCTAGTGGAAGGGTGATTGCTTCGCAGCCAGCCAGCAGGCAATCCAGCGCCTGACGGGGCGTTTTGAAGCTTGCCGCCAGCACTTTGCTTTCGGGCGCATGCATTTCCAGCAGGGATTGCAGTTCCTGCACCATGCGGATGCCGTCTCCGCCCTGAGCGTCGACGCGGTTAACGTAAGGCGCGACGTACTTTGCGCCGGCCAGCGCGGCCAGCAGACCCTGTGAAGCGCTGTAGACGGCGGTGCCAAGGGTCGGGATGCCTTCTTTCTTCAGCAGCTTGATAGCGGCGAGGCCTTCGGCGGTGACCGGGATTTTGACCACGATGCCCGGCACGGCGTTGCTCAGGCGTTTGGCTTCTGCCACCATGCCCTGCGCATCGCGGCTCATGGTCTGTGCGAACAGAATTCCTTCCGGGCCAACGGCTTTTTGCAGGCGCGGCAGTACATCCCAGACCGGGGTTTTACCGGCGGCGATAATGCTCGGGTTGGTGGTCACCCCGGCCAGCGGGTAGATGCGGGCCAGGCGTTCCACTTCGGCGACGTTGGCGGTATCCAGATAGAGTTCCATAATGTTTTCCTCAATGCTTAATTCGGTGCTGTCGTTGAGGTAAGCATACGGCTTTCGTTCGAAGGATCGCCAGATGACAAATTTGCCAAAAACTGGATAAATGTACGCATCGCGATTAAGGATGATTTAGATCACATTTATCGACGCTGGCTGGGATGGCAGGAAACTATAGCGCGCACAAAAGTCAGGTTTAACACACAAAAATCTAGTTTTTTGCCGCGGACGATTTTTCCGTCAGCTGGCTATGGTACTGACGGCGGTATTCAGACGGCGAGCGTTCCGTGGTTTTGCGGAACAGGCGGCAGAAGTAGTTGCTGTCGGCGAAGCCGCAGGCGTGGGCGATGTCTTTCACTTTCATATCGTGGCCCTTCAGCAGCATACGGGCCTGTTCGAGACGAATGTGGTTTAGATATTCATTGAAGCCCATTGGCCCACATTTCTGGAACAGATGGGAAAGATAGTTGGGAGAGAGATAGAACGCCTGGGCGACCGATTCCCGGCTCAGCGGCTCCGCGTAATGGACCTCGATGTACTGACGGATTGCCTCGAACAGCGCCTGGCTGCGCGAGGAGGTTTGCGCCTGGCTGCCGAGAAGATCATGGCAGTGGCTGAGCAGGCTGATGACGATGCTGCGGGCGGTTTGCTGCTCCTGCGGCTGCATCCGGATCTCGTTGAGCGCCTGCAGCAGGAAGGAACCGACGCGCGGCCCTCGACGCAGCGCCTGTAGCTTTTCAACAACGGCGATCGTCTTGCCATTCCAGCGCTGCAGCGAGCACTCCAGCTGCTGCTTAGCGAACAGGATGCTTAACAGCAGGCAGGGCGCCTGCCACTGTGGGCAGTTCCAGCTATCGCCAGGAATATAGAGCACGTCATGGGCCTCCAGGAGCGGGGCGTTATTGCCGAGCGCCTGGTCGCGCAGCTGCCCATTGAGGAGGATATTCAGACGGGGAAAATCAACCTGCACCACCGGTTTAGCAGGCGAGCGCGTCTCGCCGGCGAAATAAACCCGTCCGAGGCTGGTCTGCTTTTTTAGCAATGCATCAATAAGTTGATTGATATCGTTGTCCATCATTGTTCCGCCCCGCGCATCACCCTTTTCATCATACCGGACATTATTCCAGCGGTAAAAGCGCCAGCCTGTCGCTATTGCTTCTCAGTTACGATATGTTATATCGTAACAATTTGTCACCATTGATAGCAAACTCAGGAGAGAGTAATGACCAGAAAGATCCCCCTGCTGGCCTTGGGACTCGGCATGGCGCTAGCCAGCGCCCAGGCGTTCGCCCACGGCAACCATAGCCATGGGCCGGCGCTAACCGAAGTGGAGCGTCAGGCCAGCGAAGGCATTTTTGCGGATAAAGATGTGCAGGACCGCGCGCTGAGCGACTGGGAGGGCGTCTGGCAGTCGGTGAACCCGTATCTGCTCAACGGCGATCTCGATCCGGTGCTGGAGCAGAAGGCGAAAAAGCCCGGCGGCAAGAGCGTGGAGGAGTATCGCGCCTATTATAAGAAGGGCTACGCCACCGATGTGGAACAGATTGGCATTGAAGATGACGTGATTGAGTTCCACGTCGGCGAGACCGTCAACAGCTGCAAATACCGCTATTCAGGCTACAAAATTCTGCATTACGCCTCCGGTAAGAAGGGCGTACGTTATCTGTTCGAGTGCCAGCAGGGCGATGCCAACGCGCCAAAATATGTCCAGTTCAGCGACCATATCATTGGTCCGCGTAAATCGCAGCATTTCCATATTTTCATGGGCAATGAATCACAGGAAGCGTTGTTGAAAGAGATGGATAACTGGCCGACCTATTATCCGTATGCGCTGCATAAAGAACAGATCGTTGATGAGATGTTGCACCACTAGAACGGGTGAGAAATCCCCCGGCCGGGTGGCCGGGGGAAGACATCGATTAGCCGGTGTTACGCATACCGGCGGCGACGCCGGCGATGGTGACCATCAGCGCTTGTTCAACGCGCGGATCCGGGTCTTTGCCCTCTTCTTCAGCCTGGCGTGAACGGTGCAGCAGTTCCGCCTGCAGGACGTTCAGCGGGTCGGTATAGATATTACGCAGCTGGATAGACTCGGCGATCCACGGCAGGTCAGCCATCAGATGGGAGTCGTTGGCGATGGCCAGCACGACGTTGATATCGGCAGCCAGCAGCTTGCGCAGCTCGGTACCCAGCGCCCACAGCTCCGGTTTCACCAGGCGCTGATCGTAATACTCTGCCAGCCACAGGTCGGCCTTCGAGTAAACCATCTCCAGCATGCCGAGGCGGGTGGAGAAGAACGGCCAGTCGCGACACATCGCTTCCAGTTCACTCTGTTTTCCGCCTTCGACTACCTTCTGCAGCGCAGCGCCAGCGCCCAGCCAGGCCGGAAGCATCAGGCGGTTCTGGGTCCAGGCGAAGATCCACGGAATGGCGCGCAGCGACTCGACGCCGCCGGTCGGGCGACGTTTTGCCGGACGCGAACCCAGCGGCAGTTTGCCCAGCTCCTGCTCCGGAGTGGCGGAGCGGAAGTAAGGCACGAAATCTTTGTTTTCACGCACATAGCCGCGATACATCTTGCACGACACGTCGGACAGCTCGGCCATGATGTCGCGCCACTGCGGTTTGGGTTCCGGCGGCGGCAGCAGGTTGGCTTCGAGGATCGCGCTGGTATAGAGCGACAGGCTGCTGATGGTGACTTCCGGCAGGCCGTACTTAAAGCGGATCATCTCACCCTGCTCGGTAACGCGCAGGCCGCCTTTCAGGCTTCCCGGCGGCTGTGAGAGGAGCGCGGCGTGGGCCGGCGCGCCGCCGCGGCCAATGGAGCCACCGCGACCGTGGAACAGCGTCAGTTCGATCCCGGCTTTCTCACAGGTTTTGATCAACGCATCCTGCGCCTGGTACTGCGCCCAGGAGGCGGCCATCACCCCTGCGTCTTTCGCGGAATCAGAGTAGCCGATCATGACCATCTGTTTGCCCTGGATAAAGCCGCGGTACCAGTCGATATTCAGCAACTGGGTCATGACGTCGTTGGCATTGTTCAGGTCGTCCAGCGTTTCGAACAGCGGAGCCACCGGCAGGGCGAATCCAATCCCGGCCTCTTTCAGCAGCAGGTGAACCGCCAGCACGTCGGACGGCGTTTTGGCCATCGAGATCACGTAGGCGGCGATCGATCCGCGCGGCGCCTCGGCGATCACTCTGCAGGTGTCGAGAACTTCGCGGGTCTCTTCGCTGGGCTCCCACTGGCGCGGCAGCAGCGGACGTTTGGAATTCAGTTCGCGGATCAGGAAAGCCTGTTTGTCGGCTTCTGACCAGCTTTCGTAATCGCCGATCCCGAGGTAACGGGTCATTTCGCCCAGCGCTTCGGTATGGCGAGTGCTTTCCTGACGGATATCAATACGCACCAGCGGTACGCCGAAAGACTTCACGCGGCGCAGGGTGTCGAGCAGCTCGCCGTTGGCGATAATGCCCATGCCGCAGGCCTGCAGCGATTTATAGCAGGCGTACAGCGGCTCCCACAGCTGCTCGTTCTGCGTGATCAGTCCCGCCGGTTTCGGCAGCTTCTGACCTTTCAGGCGCGCTTCCAGCCAGGCCTGGGTCTCCATCAGCTGAGTGCGCAGTTTTTTCATCAGGTAACGGTACGGTTCCTGAGCGCCCTCGGCGCCGGCCAAGGCACGCAATTCGTCGGTACACTCCACCATCGACAGCTCGGAGATCAGCACCTGCACATCTTTAAGGAACAGATCGGTCGCTTTCCAGCGGCTGAGCAGCAGCACGTGGCGGGTGATATCGGCGGTCACGTTCGGGTTGCCGTCGCGGTCGCCGCCCATCCACGAAGTGAAACGCACCGGGACAAAGTCCACCGGCAGCTGATAGCCGAGGTTGGCTTCCAGCTGTTCGTTCAGCTCGCGCAGGTAGTTAGGCACCCCTTCCCACAGGCTGTTTTCCACCACCGCGAAGCCCCATTTGGCTTCATCGACCGGGGAAGGGCGGTGCTTACGAATTTCATCGGTATGCCAGGACTGGGCGATCAGCTGGCGCAGACGGCGCATCAGCTGGTGGTGCTCGTAGTCCGCGATATCTTTGTTATCCAGCTGCTTGAGGCAGTTGTTCACCTCCACCATTTTATGGATCAGCGTCCGGCGGGTGATCTCGGTCGGGTGGGCGGTTAACACCAGCTCCAGGGACAGAGATTCCACCGCTTTTTTGATGGTCTCTTCGTTGAGATTGGGTTGGTCTTTGAGCTTTCTCAGGGTACGCGCAATGACTTCCGGATTGCTGGCTGCTTCGCCATTCGGCGAAATGCTGTGGTACTGCTCAGCGGTGTTAGCCAGATTCAGGAACTGGCTGAAGGCACGGGCTACCGGCAGCAGTTCGTCGTTAGACAAATTCTGCAGCGTGGTCAGCAGCTCCTGGCGGTTAGCTTCGTTGCCGGCGCGTGAAGATTTGGACAACTTACGGATAGTTTCGACACGATCAAGAATATTTTCTCCCAATGCATCCTTGATGGTATCGCCCAGCACCTTGCCGAGCATACTGACATTACTACGCAATGCGGAATATTGTTCGTTCATGTTACCCCAGACACCCCATCTCATTTTATTTTGTTATATCCGCTGCGCTGGAACGTGAGCAACGGATAAGCAACCCGTCTTTTATAAAGCCACGTAAATACCCCCACGTCAATTACTGCGAAATCGCTTCAGCAAACGAGTAAATACCCGTAATTTGCGAAATTTAACTCAGGGGGCGCTGGATAAGCATCGCTTATGGAAATGTGACGATCGTCACCGTTCCGCCCCGGGAGAACGGGGCGGAAAAAGAGGGCGATTTTAGTGCCAGCAGAAGTGGTGGACCACCTGGCTAATCAGCTCCCGCGTCGGCTTGATAAAGCGCGTCTCCAGAAACTCGTCAGGCTGATGGGCCTGGTTGATCGAGCCCGGGCCGAGAACCAGCGTTGGGCACAGCGTCTGGATAAACGGCGCTTCGGTACAGTAGTTCACCACGTCGGTCTGGGCGCCAAGCAGTTTCTCAACCACCTGCACCAGCTTATGGTCCGGTGGGCACTCATAGCCGGGGATCGGCGGATGCAGCTCCGAGACCGTCAGGCGGCCTGGCCAGCGTTCGCTGACCGGGGCCAGCGCCTCGCCCAGCAGACCATTAAGGTCGTTGAGGGTCATCCCCGGCAGCGGGCGGATGTCCATATGCAGTTCACAGCAGGCGCAGATACGGTTTGAGGCATCGCCGCCATGGATGGCGCCGAGGTTGAGGGTCGGGTAAGGGACCGTGAACGCCTCGAAGTGGTAGCGCTCTTTTAGCAGATCGCGCAGCTGCATAATCCGGCCGATGGCGTCGTGCATCAGCTCGATCGCGTTGACCCCGCGCGCCGGATCGCTGGAGTGGCCGGACTGGCCCTGAATACGGATCGCGTTGGACATATGTCCTTTATGGGCGCGGATTGGCTGCAGGGAGGTGGGCTCGCCGATGATGGCGCAGTCCGGGCGCAGCTGGGTGGTTTCGGCAAAATAGCGCGCGCCAGCCATGCTGGTCTCTTCGTCGGCGGTGGCCAGAATATACAGCGGTTTTTTCAGCGTGGTGACGTCGACATCGCGCAGGGCGTCGAGAATAAAGGCGAAAAAGCCTTTCATATCGGCCGTGCCGAGGCCGTAGAGCTTGTTATCGTGTTCGGTGAGGGTGAACGGGTCGCGCGTCCAGCGGCCATCATCGAACGGCACGGTATCGGTATGCCCTGCGAGCAGCAGGCCGCCGGCGCCGTGTCCGGTGCTGGCCAGCAGATTGAATTTATGGCGCGTATCCGGCACTGGCTGTACCTCGACGTTGAAGCCGAGATCGCGGAACCAGCCGGCCAGCAAATTGATTAAAGACTCATTGCTTTGATCGAGAGCCTCTTCGGTCGCGCTGATGGACGGTGTGGCGATCAACGCGCGGTAGATCTCGATAAAGAGCGGTAAATTGTTTTTCATTGTTGACACACCTTGGGTCGTGATAGTATCAATATTCATGCATTTATTGTGAATAAAAATACAATATCGTTGAGCGTAAGAAAACCCATCGAATGTAAGGAGATGCGCTTCCAATGTTAAATACGCTGATTGTGGGTGCCAGTGGTTATGCCGGCGCAGAGCTGGTGACCTATATCAATCGTCATCCGCATATGAACATAACCGCTTTGACGGTCTCCGCGCAAAGCAATGATGCGGGAAAATTAATTTCCGACCTGCATCCGCAGCTCAAAGGCATTGTCGATATGCCGCTGCAGCCGATGTCCGATATCAGCGAATTCAGCGCTGGCGTGGACGTGGTGTTTCTCGCCACCGCGCACGAAGTGAGTCACGATCTGGCGCCACAGTTCCTTGCCGCCGGCTGCGTGGTGTTCGATCTCTCCGGTGCCTTCCGCGTTAACGATGGGGCGTTCTACGAAAAATATTATGGTTTCACTCATCAGCATCCCGACCTGCTCAAACAGGCGGTGTATGGTCTGGCGGAGTGGAGCGCGGATGCGCTTAAAGAAGCGCAGTTAATCGCGGTGCCTGGCTGCTACCCAACGGCGGCGCAGCTGTCGCTGAAGCCGCTGATCGATGCCGGTCTGCTGGATCTCAACCAGTGGCCAGTGATCAACGCCACCAGCGGGGTGAGCGGCGCGGGTCGTAAGGCCGCGATCGGCAACAGCTTCTGTGAAGTTAGCCTGCAGCCGTACGGCATATTTAACCATCGCCATCAGCCGGAGATTGCCAGCCACCTCGGGGCAAAGGTAATTTTTACCCCGCACCTGGGTAATTTTAAGCGCGGCATCCTGGAAACCATTACCTGCCGTCTGAAGCCGGGCGTCGGCCATGCGCAGATCGCGGCGGTTTACCAGCAGGCTTACGCCGATAAACCACTGGTACGTTTATATGATAAAGGCGTGCCCGCTTTGAAAAGCGTCGAAGGCCTGCCATTCTGTGATATCGGTTTTGCCGTGCAGGACGATCATCTCATCGTCGTCGCGGCAGAAGATAATCTGCTGAAAGGCGCCGCAGCGCAGGCGGTGCAGTGCGCGAATATTCGTTTCGGCTTCGCTGAGACGCAGTCTCTTATTTAAGGTGTGATGATGAACCCATTAATTATCAAACTCGGCGGCGTATTACTCGATAGCGAAGAAGCGCTGGAGCGTCTGTTTACCGCGCTGGTCAATTACCGTGAAGCGCACCAGCGTCCGCTGATTATCGTCCACGGCGGCGGCTGCGTGGTGGATGAGCTGATGAAGCAGCTCAATCTGCCGGTGCAGAAGAAAAATGGTCTGCGGGTGACGCCGGCTGAGCAAATCGACATCATAACCGGCGCGCTGGCGGGAACCGCTAACAAGACGCTGCTGGCGTGGGCGAAAAAGCACGGTCTGGCCTCTGTCGGCCTGTTCCTCGGCGATGGCGATAGCGTGAAGGTGACGCAGCTGGATGCTGAGCTGGGCCATGTCGGGCTGGCGCAGCCGGGCTCTCCGACGCTGATCAACACCCTGCTGGCGGGCGGTTACCTGCCGGTGGTGAGCTCTATCGGCGTGACCGATGAGGGCCAGCTGATGAACGTCAATGCTGACCAGGCGGCGACGGCGCTGGCGGCTACCCTGGGGGCGGATCTGATTCTGCTGTCTGACGTCAGCGGTATCCTCGACGGTAAAGGGCAGCGGATTGCCGAGATGACCGCCGAGAAAGCGGAGCAGCTGATCGAGCAGGGGATTATCACCGACGGCATGATTGTCAAAGTGAATGCGGCTCTCGACGCCGCGCGCGCTCTGGGCCGTCCGGTGGACATCGCCTCCTGGCGTCACGCCGAGCAGCTGCCGGCGTTGTTTAACGGCACGCCAATCGGCACACGTATTCTGGCTTAAGATTTCATGCCCGGTGGCGCGTTGTCTGCCGGGCTTACAAGACCGTAGGCCGGGGAGGCACAACGCCACCGGCGGAACTAATGAATAAAGGAAGCATGTTATGGCACTTTGGGGCGGGCGTTTTACACAGGCAGCAGATCAACGGTTTAAACAGTTCAACGACTCGTTGCGCTTCGACTATCGTCTGGCGGAGCAGGATATCGTTGGCTCTGTCGCCTGGTCGAAAGCGCTGGTAACGGTCGGCGTTCTGAGTGCCGCTGAACAGCAGCAGCTGGAAGAAGCGCTGAACGTGCTACTGGAAGAGGTGCGCGCCAATCCGCAGCAAATCCTCGCCAGCGATGCCGAAGATATTCACAGCTGGGTGGAAGGCAAACTGATCGACAAAGTGGGCCAGTTGGGCAAGAAACTGCATACCGGCCGCAGCCGTAACGACCAGGTCGCTACCGATCTTAAACTGTGGTGCAAAGATACCGTTGTCGAACTGCTGTCGGCGAACCGCCAGCTGCAGAGCGCGCTGGTGGAGACGGCCCAGCAGAACCAGGACGCGGTGATGCCGGGGTACACCCACCTGCAGCGCGCCCAACCGGTGACGTTCGCGCACTGGTGTCTGGCTTATGTCGAAATGCTGGCGCGCGACGAAAGCCGCCTGCAGGACGCGCTGAAGCGCCTCGACGTTAGCCCGCTGGGCTGCGGCGCGCTGGCGGGAACGGCGTATGAGATCGACCGCGAGCAGCTGGCCGGCTGGCTGGGCTTTGCCTCCGCCACCCGCAACAGCCTCGACAGCGTGTCCGACCGTGACCATGTTCTGGAGCTGCTTTCCGATGCCTCTATCGGCATGGTGCATCTGTCGCGCTTTGCGGAAGATCTGATTTTCTTTAACTCCGGCGAGGCGAATTTCGTCGAGCTTTCCGACCGCGTAACCTCAGGCTCCTCGCTGATGCCGCAGAAGAAAAACCCGGACGCCCTGGAGCTTATCCGTGGCAAATGCGGTCGCGTGCAGGGCGCGCTGACCGGCATGATGATGACCCTGAAAGGGCTGCCGCTGGCCTACAACAAAGATATGCAGGAGGATAAAGAGGGGCTTTTCGACGCCCTGGATACCTGGCTCGACTGCCTGCATATGGCGACCCTGGTGCTGGATGGCATCCAGGTAAAACGTCCGCGCTGTGCGGAAGCGGCGCAGCAGGGCTATGCCAACGCCACGGAGCTGGCGGATTATCTGGTGGCGAAAGGCGTACCGTTCCGCGAGGCGCACCATATTGTCGGTGAAGCGGTGGTGGAAGCCATTGCGCAAGGGAAACCGCTGGAAGCGCTGGCCCTGGCCGATCTGCAGAAATTCAGCCCGGTGATTGTGGACGATGTTTATCCGATCCTGTCGCTGCAGTCCTGCCTGGATAAACGCGCGGCAAAAGGCGGCGTCTCGCCGCAGCAGGTGGCGCAGGCTATCGGCGAGGCGAAGGCCCGTCTGAGCTAATCCTTAGATATCTGCCCCCCCTGATCCGGCCGAGCCCAGCGACGCCGGGTTTTTTATGCAAAAAAAAAGCGGACGCAAGGTCCGCAAAAGTTCACGTTGGCTTTAGTTGTTCGGGTAGAGAAACAGTGTGACGGGCCAGTGGTTTTCAGAGGTTCACCGTCTTTATGGGTGTATTATTGAACAGAAAACTTGATAGGGATAATCGTTCGTTGCTATGCTATCTATCGCCATGGACTATCGTGGCGATGGAGGATGAATAATGAATATTCGCGATCTTGAATACCTGGTAGCGCTCGCCGAACACCGCCACTTCCGGCGGGCGGCTGACTCATGCCATGTGAGCCAACCGACGCTCAGCGGACAGATCCGCAAGCTGGAGGATGAGCTTGGCGTCATGCTGCTGGAGCGCACCAGCCGTAAGGTTCTGTTTACCCAGGCGGGGCTGTTGCTGGTGGATCAGGCGCGTACCGTGTTACGCGAAGTAAAAGTGCTCAAGGAGATGGCAAGCCAACAAGGGGAAACCATGTCCGGGCCGCTGCATATCGGCCTGATCCCGACAATTGGCCCGTACCTGCTGCCGCACATCATTCCGATGCTGCATCAGACCTTCCCGAAGCTGGAAATGTATCTGCACGAAGCGCAGACCCATCAGCTGCTGGCTCAGCTCGACAGCGGTAAGCTCGACTGCGCCATCCTGGCGCTGGTCAAAGAGAGCGAGGCCTTTATCGAGGTGCCGCTGTTCGATGAGCCGATGATGCTGGCTATCTATGAGGATCATCCGTGGGCAAACCGCGATCGGGTGCCGATGTCGGATCTGGCCGGTGAAAAGCTGCTGATGCTGGAGGATGGGCACTGCCTGCGCGATCAGGCGATGGGCTTCTGCTTTGAAGCGGGGGCGGATGAGGATACCCACTTCCGCGCGACCAGCCTGGAAACGCTGCGCAATATGGTAGCGGCAGGCAGCGGTATTACCCTGCTGCCTGCGCTGGCGGTGCCGCAGGAAAGAAAACGCGATGGCGTGGTCTACCTGCCGTGCATTAAGCCAGAGCCAAGACGCACCATCGGTCTGGTTTACCGTCCGGGCTCACCGCTGCGCAGCCGCTACGAACATCTGGCGGAGGCCATCCGCGGCACGATGGATGGCCATTTCGACAAGGCGTTAAAACAGGCGGTTTAAGCCGTTCAGCGCGGCAACCCGGTACGCTTCCGCCATGGTCGGGTAGTTAAAGGTGGTGTTGACGAAGTACTCAATGGTGTTACCACCACCTTTCTGCTCCATGATTGCCTGGCCGATGTGAATGATTTCGGCTGCGCGTTCGCCAAAGCAGTGAATGCCGAGGATCTCCTTGGTCTCCCGATGGAACAGGATCTTCAGGGTTCCCACGCTCATGCCAACGATTTGCGCCCGCGCCAGGTGTTTAAACTGAGCGCGACCCACCTCATACGGCACTTTCATCGCCGTCAGCTGCTGCTCGGTTTTCCCGACGGAGCTGATTTCCGGAATGGTGTAGATCCCGGTCGGGATATCTTCAATCAGATGCGCTGAGGCTTCGCCTTTCACCAGCGCCTGGGCGGCAATGCGTCCCTGATCGTACGCCGCGGAGGCGAGGCTCGGATAGCCGATGACATCCCCAACCGCATAGATGTGCGGAAGGGCGGTCTGATACATGCTGTTGACCTTCAGCTGACCGCGGCTATCGGTCTGCAGACCGATATTTTCCAGCGCCAGAGTGTCGGTATTGCCGGTGCGGCCGTTGGCGTACAGCAGGCAATCGGCTTTCAGTTTTTTACCGGACTTCAGGTGCATGATCACCCCGTCATCCACCCCCTCAATTTTCTCATACTCCTCGTTGTGGCGAATGACCACGCCGCTGTTCCAGAAGTGATAAGAGAGCGAATCTGACATCTCCTGATCGAGGAAGGCCAGCAGACGATCGCGGGTGTTGATCAGATCGACCTTCACCTCCATGCCGCGGAAGATCGACGCATATTCACAACCGATTACCCCGGCGCCGTAAATGATCACATGGCGCGGCTCATGCTGCAGGCTGAGAATCGAATCGCTGTCATAGATGCGCGGGTGGTGGAAATCGACATCCGCCGGATGGTAGGGGCGAGATCCGCAGGCGATAACGAATTTCTCCGCGGTCACCGTCTCAACCGTGCCGTCATGACACTCCAGCGCCAGAGTATGCTCATCAACGAAGTGGGCATTGCCCTGCAGAATTTCACAGTGGTTGCGCTCATAGAATCCCTGGCGCATATGAGTCTGCTGGTTGATGACGCTGTCGGCATGGTTAAGGATGTCGGCGAAAGAAGAGCGAAGAAGGCGGGAGTGGTCGCTGTAGAGGGGGTTTTGGTTAAACTCGATAATACGGCTGACGGCATGGCGGAGGGCTTTCGACGGGATGGTGCCCCAGTGGGTGCAACCGCCGCCGACATTATGGTAGCGCTCGATGACGGCAACGCGTGCTCCCTGTTTCACCAGTCCCATGGCGGCGCCTTCGCCGCCAGGACCGGAACCAATCACTATTGCATCATAATCCCAAGAGTGTGACATGGCATTACTCACCTGTTTTATACATAAAATAAACACGATGATAACATTCGCTGCGCTTTAACCCAATTATCGTTGTGCTTTTTTGCGGCATAAAAGCAGAAACGGCTCGTAAACAATCATTCACAATCCAGGGCAAACCGATTAGTTTTAATCTCTGGTATAGTGCCAGCAGGGCTATTGGAAGGATTCATACATCGTGATGGGCGTAAGAGCACAACAAAAAGAAAAAACCCGCCGTTCGCTGGTGGAAGCGGCATTCAGCCAACTTAGCGCTGAGCGGAGTTTCGCCAGCCTGAGCTTGCGTGAAGTGGCGCGGGAAGCAGGGATCGCGCCGACGTCCTTTTATCGTCATTTTCGCGATGTCGATGAGTTAGGCCTGACGATGGTCGATGAGAGCGGACTGATGCTGCGCCAGCTGATGCGCCAGGCGCGCCAGCGGATTGCCAAAGGCGGCAGCGTGATCCGCACCTCGGTCTCGACCTTTATGGAGTTTATCGGTAACAACCCGAACGCCTTCCGCCTGCTGCTGCGCGAGCGCTCGGGAACTTCTGCGGCGTTTCGCGCCGCCGTCGCACGCGAGATCCAGCACTTTATTGCGGAACTCGCCGACTATTTAGAACTCGAAAACCATATGCCGCGCGCCTTTACCGAAGCGCAGGCTGAAGCTATGGTCACCATCGTTTTTAGCGCTGGCGCGGAAGCGCTGGATGTCGGCCCTGAACAGCGCCGACAGCTGGAAGAACGGTTGGTACTGCAGCTCAGAATGATCTCGAAAGGCGCGTATTACTGGTATCGCCGTGAACAAGAAAAAATGTCACATCATTCCGAATAACGTGAAGGACGAGCAATGAAACACTCAGTTCAAGATAAAGGTACGCTGCTGCTGGCGCTGATTGCCGGGTTATCTATTAATGGCGCCTTTGCGGCGCTGTTCAGTTCGATAGTTCCGTTTTCCGTCTTCCCCATCTTATCCCTGCTGCTGACGGTCTACTGTCTGCATCAGCGCTATCAGAATCGCAGTATGCCCGTCGGGCTACCGGGCCTCGCCGCCGCCTTTTTTATTCTCGGGGTGCTGTTGTACAGCACCGTCGTGCGTGCGGAGTACCCTGATATCGGCTCTAACTTCTTCCCGGCCGTTCTGTCCGTCGCGATGGTCTTCTGGATCGGCTACAAGATGCGTAACCGCAAAAATACGGCAGCCGAATAAGCCGCCAGTGATAAAAAACCGGCAATATGACGTTGCCGGTTTTTTTTGGCCTATTTCCGGGTCAACAGCACGCCGCATTCCATGTGATGGGTATACGGGAACTGGTCGAACAGCGCCAGCCGGGTAACATTATGCGTCTGGCTTAGCGTTTCCAGATTGCGGCACAGCGTTTCCGGGTTGCACGAAATGTACAGAATACGCGGATAGGCCTGCACCATTTTTTCCGTTTCACTGTCCAGCCCGCTACGCGGCGGATCAACGAAAATCGTCTCGCACTGATAGCTTTGCAGATCGATACCCTGCAGCCGGTTAAACTCACGCACGCCGTTCATCGCCTGAGTAAACTCTTCCGCCGCCATGCGGATAATCTGCACGTTGTCGATATGGTTGGCGGCGATGTTGTACTGCGCCGCCGCCACCGACGGTTTGGCGATTTCGGTGGCCAGGACGCGATCGAAATTACGCGCCAGCGCCAGCGAGAAGTTACCGTTGCCGCAGTACAATTCCAGCAGGTCGCCGGTCGCTCCTTTGGTGACATCCAGCGCCCACTCCAGCATTTGAATGTTCATTGCCGCGTTCGGTTGGGTAAAGCTGTTTTCCACCTGACGGTAGATCATCTCCCGACCGCCAACCGGCAGACGTTCATCTATATAATCCTGATCGAGCTCGATTTTAGTTTTGGTCGCCCGACCAATCAGATGCACATTGAGCCCCTGGGCTCGCAGGGCGTCACGCAGCGCCTCCGCTTGCTCACGCCAGGCATCATCGAGTTTTTTATGATACAGCAGCGAGACGACCGCCTGATTGCTGAGGGTGGTCAGATAGTCAATCTGGAACAGCTTATGGCGCAGCACGGGATTGTTGCGTACGCCCTCCAGCATGGCGGTCATCAGCTGATTGATGAGCGCGCTGGCGGCCGGGAAGCTGTCAACGCGAATCCGCGACCGGGTCTGCTGATCGAAAATTATATGGTACAGGTCGTCGCCATCGTGCCACAGACGGAACTCGGCGCGCATACGGTAGTGGCTGACCGGCGAACGAAACACTTCCGGAACCGGCGCGGCAAAAGGCGCCATCATGGTTTGCAAACGGACGACTTTTTCTGCCAGTTGCGCTTCGTATTGTTCGGTAGGAAGGTGTTCGGGGGTCATGATGTATCCTGAATAAAATAAGTACGCGGGGATTGTAGGGAAAGCGCCGGGGATGTCCAGCCTCGAATGCCGCGGGAAATATAATTAGCAGTCTGGACATCTATATGATTCTGATTGTAGCATTCGCCTACCGGTCCTGTGAGTTAAAAGGGAACCCAGTGGAAATCTGGGGCTGACGCGCAGCGGTAAGGAAGGTGAGAAATGAGCGCACTCGGTGCAGACACTGCGGTTAGCCGTGGGAAGTCATTATTTCTTGAAACAGCCTCCAAGCCCGAAGACCTGCCGGAATACGTCGCACTGGGTTTTATCGTCGCGAGCAACTGATAAAACCTGCGGCATCCTTTTTCTGTTTCGGATGCTTTTACAATGATTAAAAAAGCTTCGCTGATGACGGCCTTATCCGTCACGGCATTTTCCGGCTGGGCGCAGGATAGCAATTCAGATACGTTGGTGGTGACAGCAAACCGTTTTCAACAGCCGGTCAATACCGTGCTGGCGCCGACCGATATAGTGACGCGTGATGACATCGATCGCTGGCAGTCCAAAGATTTAAACGATGTCATGCGTCGTCTTCCCGGGGTCGATATTGCCCGCAACGGCGGCATGGGGCAGAGCGCTTCGCTGTATGTTCGGGGGACGGAGGCTCGCCACGTGCTGGTGCTGATCGATGGTGTGCCGATGGCGCGTCCGGGGATCTCCAATGGCGTGGATATCAGTCAGATCCCTATCTCGCTGGTCCAGCGGGTGGAATATATCCGCGGCCCGCGCTCCGCGGTGTACGGCTCCGGAGCGATCGGCGGGGTGGTGAACATTATCACCATGACCGACGCTGAGCGTTCGCAGATCAACGCCGGCGCGGGAACGAACGGCTATCAGTCCTATGATGGCGCCTTCAACAAGCGGTTTGGCGATACGCTGGTTACCGCTGCCGGCGCCTATCAGACCACCAAAGGGTTTAACGTCCAGCCGAACTCCTCTTATAGCGGCGACAGCGATCGCGACGGCTACCGCAATAAAATGCTGTGGGGCGGGGTACAGCATCAGTTCGATGATAACTTCTCGGGATTCTTCCGCGGCTATGGTTATTCCGCCAATGCTGACTATGACCAGGGTAACTGGGGCTACGCAGGTGGAAACGATGAAAATCAGTCCTATACCCAATCCTGGGATACCGGTCTGCACTACCACTCCGGAATTTACTCCTCCCAGCTGATTGCGAACTATCAGCGTATTAAAGATTACAACTACAGCAGCGACGCTGGCCGCTATGCCGCGGGCACCACCCTGGATGATATGGAACAGCGCTATATCCAGTGGGGAAATAATGTTGTGGTGGGCCATGGCGCGGTGAGCGGCGGCGTAGACTGGAAACAGGAGAAGCTGAAATCCAGCGGAACGACCAGTACCGACGTGTATAAGCGCGATACCACCGGTCTTTATCTGACGGGCCAGCAGCAGATTGACAGCGTGACGCTGGAAGCTTCCGGCCGTGAGGATCATGACGAGCAGTTTGGCTGGCACGGTACCTGGCAGACGGCGGCAGGCTGGGAATTTATCGACGGTTATCGGACAACGCTCTCGTACGGCACAGGATTCCTCGCCCCCTCCCTCGGGCAGCAGTACGGCGCAGAACGCTTTGGCATCGCCTCTAACCCGAACCTGAAGCCAGAGGAGTCGAAGCAGTGGGAAGCGGGCCTTGAAGGGTTAACGGGGCCGGTCGACTGGCGTCTCTCCGCGTATCGCTATGAGATTCAAAACCTCATCGATTACGACAACAACGCCTATTACAACGTCAAGTCGGCGACGATCAAGGGGCTGGAGTGGACGGGAAATGTCACCACAGGGCCGGTGGAGCACCATCTGACGCTGCAGTATGTTGACCCTCGCGATGATGAAACTAACAAGATCCTCTATCGCCGGGCGAAGCAGCAGGTGAAATACGAGCTGAACGGCCAGGTCTACGATCTGGGGTGGGATGTGACGTATCACTACATCGGCAAGCGCTACGATTATGATTACGACAATTCGCGTACCGTCAATATGGGTGGGTTGAGCCTCTGGGATGTCGGTTTATCGTATCCCGTCACCTCACACCTGACAGTTCGTGGTAAAATAGCCAACCTGTTCGATAAAGATTACGAGACAGTTTATGGCTACCAATCTGCAGGACGGGAATACACCTTGTCTGGCAGCTACACCTTCTGATCCACGTCCCACCGTGCTGGTGTTTGATTCCGGCGTCGGTGGGTTGTCGGTTTATAATGAGATTCGGCAGCTGCTGCCGAATCTGCATTACATCTATGCTTTCGATAACGTTGCCTTCCCCTATGGCGAGAAGAGCGAGGAGTTTATCGTTGAGCGCGTTGTGGAAATCGTCACCGCTGTCCAGCAGCGTTATCCCCTGGCGCTGGCGGTGATCGCCTGCAATACCGCCAGTACCGTCTCCCTGCCTGCCCTGCGTGAAAAGTTCGCCTTCCCCGTTGTTGGCGTGGTGCCGGCGATCAAGCCCGCCGCCCGCTTAACGGCGAACGGCATTGTTGGTCTGCTGGCGACGCGCGGTACCGTAAAGCGTCCTTATACCCGTGAGCTGATCGATCGCTTTGCCAATGAATGTCGGATTGAGATGCTGGGGTCGGCGGAGCTGGTGGAGCTGGCGGAAGCGAAGCTGCACGGCGAGCCTGTGCCGTTAGAAGAGCTGCGCCGTATCCTGCGCCCGTGGCTGCGGATGCAGGAGCCGCCGGATACGGTGGTGCTGGGCTGCACCCATTTTCCTCTTTTACAGGAGGAGCTGCAGCGCGTTCTGCCGGAAGGCACGCGGCTGATTGATTCCGGCGCGGCGATTGCCCGTCGCACCGCCTGGCTGTTAGAGCATGAAGCGCCGGATGCGAAGTCCAGCGACGAGAATAAAGCATTCTGCATGGCGTTGACGGCAGAAACGGAACAACTTTTACCCGTTTTGCATCGCTATGGCTTCTCGACGCTGGAAAAATTACCGCTTTAACGGCGTTTTGCACAAAAAAGAGACGGTTGAATAATTTTTTGAAAACAGGGCTTGTCAACGTCTCAGAACTCCCTATAATGCGCCTCCACTGACACGGAACAACGGCAAGCGAGCCGCCGGGTCAGCAGGGTTTCGGCGATGAAGTTCAGCGCTGAAAACCGACAGAGAAAAGCAAAATAAGGGCTTGACTCTGAATGAGGAAAACGTATTATACGGGACCTCGCAACGGTGAGCTGAAAGCCGCGTTGCAACTGCTCTTTAACAATTTATCAGACAATCTGTGTGGGCACTCAAAGTGACATGGATTCTTAACGTCCCCGGACGAAAAATGAATACCAAGTCTCAAGAGTGAACACGTAATTCATTACGAAGTTTAATTCTTTGAGCATCAAACTTAAATTGAAGAGTTTGATCATGGCTCAGATTGAACGCTGGCGGCAGGCCTAACACATG
>NZ_JAAABE010000009.1:0-94079 GCF_009900705.1 Klebsiella sp. Q2
CATGTGTTAGGCCTGCCGCCAGCGTTCAATCTGAGCCATGATCAAACTCTTCAATTTAAGTTTGATGCTCAAAGAATTAAACTTCGTAATGAATTACGTGTTCACTCTTGAGACTTGGTATTCATTTATTGTCCGAAGACATTAAGAATCCATGTCACTTTGAGTGCCCACACAGATTGTCTGATAAATTGTTAAAGAGCAGTGCCGCTTCGTTTTTCGCTGCGGCGCGGGGTGTGCATATTACGCTTTCCCGCTGCAGAGTCAAGCATTTATTTTTGCTTTTCTCTGCGAGGTTCTCACCGGAACCCCGCTGACCCGGCGGCTTGCTTGCCGTTGTTCCGTGTCAGTGGAGGCGCATTATAGGGAGTAATTCCGAGGTGACAAGGGGAAATGCAAAAAAACTTTTCAACCGTCTCTTTTTTCAACAATGCGGCGAGGAATGTCGCAAAAAACCGCCGTTTTGCTGTTTTAACCGACGAAACGGGGCGCCTGGTGGCATACTGTTAGAGTAGAGAAAAGAAAGGAACGGCATTTATGTCTTTAAGCGCACAGCAACTGGCGGCACAAAAGAACATCTCCTGGGTACTAGCCGAGAAGCTCGCCCAAAAAATACTGACTGGCGAATATCAGCCGGAAAGCATTCTTCCCGGCGAAATGGAGTTAGGGGAGCAGTTCGGCGTGAGTCGTACCGCCGTCCGCGAAGCGGTGAAGACACTCACTGCAAAAGGCATGCTGCTGCCCCGCCCTCGCATTGGCACCCGGGTCATGCCGCGCAGCAGCTGGAACTTCCTTGATAAAGAGCTCCTCTCCTGGTGGCTAACAGAAGATAACTTCGAAGAGGTGGTGAGCCACTTTCTCGTCATGCGCAGCAGCCTGGAGCCACAGGCCTGTTTTCTCGCCGCCGCCCACGGCACCGCAGAGCAGAAAGCGCAGCTCAATACCCTAATGGAAGAGATGATTGCCCTGAAACGCCATTTTCAGCGCGATCGCTGGATAGCAGTCGATATGGCCTGGCATGAACATATCTATGAAATGAGCGGTAATCCTTTCCTCAGCTCATTCGCTTCTTTATTTCATTCGGTCTACCACACTTACTTCACATCAATTACGCAAAATGAAGTGGTGAAGCTCGATCTCCACCAGGCGATTGTCGATGCCATTCTCAACAGTGATGCGCCGGGTGCCTTACTTGCCTGCCAGGCGCTGCTAAACGCCCCCCACCACGTAAATCAATAACAAGGATTTGGCATGAGCGGAAAAAAAGGGCGCAGCATGGCCGGCCTGCCGTGGATTGCGGCGATGGCCTTCTTTATGCAGGCGCTGGATGCCACCATTCTTAACACTGCCCTCCCGGCTATCGCCCACAGCCTGAATCGTTCCCCGTTAGCAATGCAGTCGGCCATCATCAGCTATACGCTGACGGTGGCGATGCTGATCCCGGTCAGCGGCTGGCTGGCCGATCGCTTCGGCACGCGTCGGGTCTTTATCATCGCCGTTAGCCTGTTTACTCTCGGCTCCCTCGCCTGCGCGCTCTCCAGTTCATTAACGGAACTGGTCATTTTTCGCGTCATTCAGGGGATCGGCGGGGCGATGATGATGCCGGTGGCGAGGCTGGCCCTCCTGCGCGCCTATCCGCGCAGCGAACTGCTGCCGGTTCTGAACTTTGTCACCATGCCAGGACTGGTGGGACCGATTCTGGGTCCGGTGCTCGGCGGGGTATTTGTTACCTGGGCCAGCTGGCATTGGATTTTCCTGATAAACATACCCATCGGCGTGATCGGCATTCTGTACGCCCGTAAATACATGCCAAATTTCACAACGCCGCGCCGACGCTTCGATATAACCGGTTTTCTGTTATTTGGCTTAAGCCTGGTGTTATTTTCCAGCGGTATTGAACTGTTTGGCGAAAAAATTGTGGCGACATGGCTGGCGCTGGCGGTGATCGCAGTCAGTCTGATATTGCTCCTGGCCTATGTCCGTCACGCGCGCCGCCATCCTGCGCCGCTTATCTCGCTCTCTTTATTTAAGACCCATACGTTCTCGGTTGGCATTGCCGGCAACCTTGCCACGCGGTTGGGTACCGGTTGCGTGCCGTTTCTGATGCCGCTCATGCTACAGGTTGGCTTCGGCTATCCGGCTATTATCGCCGGCTGTATGATCGCCCCCACCGCTATCGGCTCGATTATTGCGAAATCTACCGTTACCCAGGTGCTGCGCTGGTTTGGCTATCGTAAGACCCTGGTGGGGATCACCGTGTTTATTGGCCTTATGATTGCCCAGTTCTCGCTGCAGTCGCCAGAAATGCCGCTGTGGATGCTTCTTCTGCCGCTGTTCGTGCTGGGGATGGCGATGTCCACGCAGTTTACCGCCATGAATACCATTACCCTGGCCGATCTGACGGATGACAATGCCAGCAGCGGCAACAGCCTGCTGGCCGTCACCCAGCAGCTTTCCATCAGTCTCGGGGTGGCCATCAGCGCTGCGGTGCTGCGCTTCTATGAAGGTTTTGACAGCGCCAGCACCGTAGAGCAGTTTCACTACACCTTTATTACCATGGGCGTGATAACCATCGTGTCGGCGCTGATGTTTATGCTGTTAAGAGCGAAGGATGGCCGCAACCTGATTAGCGAGCGGCACAAACGCTAAGCGGAACCGCGGACCACCAGCTCCGGGGTTAACTGTACGCGCTGCTGTTTTTGCTGCGGGTCGGCCATGCGATGGATCAGCACGTCGATGGCCAGTTCCCCCAGCTCATCTTTCGGTTGATGAATGGTGGTCAACGGCGGCGTCATATAGCGAGCCAGTTCAATATCATCGTAACCCACCAGCGCCATATCCTGCGGGATCTGCAGCCCGGCCTGGTATAACGCCTGATAAGCGCCAACCGCCATGGCATCGTTACCGACAAACACCGCCTGCGGCCGCTGCGGCAACGCCAGCAGCCGCTGCATCGCGCTAAACCCGCCGCCAAACTCAAAATCGCTGGTCACCACGTATCCCTCGGCTACGGGCAGACCGCAGCGCGCCATCGCGGCATGGTAACCTTCAAGGCGCAGACGCGCCGGGGTTTTATCCAGCGGGCCGGCAATGCAGGCGATGTGTGAATACCCTTGATCGATCAGGTACTGGGTCGCCATATCACCACCGAGCAGCGAGTTATCCTGAATCAGATCGCTATCGCCATCAAACGGCGCCCAGTCCATCATGACCGTCGGAACCGACGGATAGCGCTGCATAATTTCCGGAGAGGGTTGGTGGGTCTCAGTGCACAGCAGCAGTAATCCATCGACGCGTTTTTGCATTAACGTCTCCAGATTACGATTCATTCGCTGCTCATCACCTTCCGTATTACAGAGTACGAGACTATAACCCCGCTCAAAGCAGCTGCGCTCCACGCCCCGCACCAGCTCCGAATAAAACGGATTGGTACTGGCGGTGATCAGCATGCCGATGGTGCGGGTTTGATTAAGCTTGAGGCTACGCGCCAGCGCAGAGGGGGCGTAGTTAAGGCTTTTGATCGCGGCGTCGACTTTGGCGGTGATCGCCTCGCTGACAAAGCGGTCCTTATTGATGACGTGTGACACCGTCGATGTGGAAACGCCCGCTACGCGGGCCACATCTTTCATCGTAGCCAAGCATTACCCCTGTTGCGCTAAAAATTCATCGATCTCTGTGCGCCACGGCACGGAAGGCTGCGCGCCTTTGCGGGTTACGGCAATCGCCGCCGCGGCATGCGCAAAGCGGATCGCCTCCGGCAGGTCGGTCCCTTCCAGCAGCGCGGTTACCAGCGCGCCGTTGAAGGTGTCGCCGGCGGCGATAGTATCAATAGCCTGCACACGAAACCCTGGGATCCGGCGGCTTTCGCCTTCGGCACTGAGCCAGACGCCGCGGCTGCCGAGGGTGATCATCACGGTACCAATGCCTTTGGCATGCAGCACGTCGGCGGCTTTTGCCGCATCCTCGTCACTCTCAACGCGAATACCCGTCAGCTTTTCCGCTTCGGTTTCGTTGGGGGTAATGATATCCACCAGCGCCAGCAGTTCATCGGACAGTTCACGCGCTGGCGCGGGATTAAGCACCACGGTGGTCTGATGGTGATGGGCGATTTTCGCCGCCGCCAGCACGCTCTCCAGCGGTGACTCGAGCTGCATCAACAACGCCTGCGCGCTGGCGATCCGCGCTTTTTCCGCCTCTACCTGAGCGACGGATAATGCCGCATTGGCGCCGGCATGAATACCGATGACATTCTCACCTTCGGCGTTAACGAAGATTAACGCCACGCCGGTTGCTTCCCCGGCGACCGCGCGCACAGGCGCCACATCGATTTTATCGCTTGCCAGCTGGCGGCGGATGCGTTCACCGATGTCGTCATCGCCGGTGCAGGCGATAAACGCGA
This sequence comes from Klebsiella sp. Q2, assembly GCF_009900705.1. Classification (NCBI taxonomy): domain Bacteria; kingdom Pseudomonadati; phylum Pseudomonadota; class Gammaproteobacteria; order Enterobacterales; family Enterobacteriaceae; genus Klebsiella; species Klebsiella sp. Q2. Next base: position 4,397 of record NZ_JAAABE010000009.1, read on the forward strand.
TATCCGCCCCGCTGCGCCCGGCGGCCACCGCCTGGTTGGCCCCTTTCCCCCCGAACGCCAGCTGGTAGTGGTTGCCGGTGACGGTTTCACCCGGTGTCGGGAAAGCGTCAAGGTTGAGAATGTGATCGGCATTGATGCTGCCAAGGACGACAAGTTTGCCTGCAGTTTTCATCGTTTCTGTTCCCGGGAAAGCGCGCCACCGGCATCCGGTGGCGCATGCCCTGCTTTTCTTTTTTATATTGTCCCTCGGACCGTTGCCAGTCCGAATCGCATATTACTGCTTAACGACCAGCTTCAGCTCAACCGGGTAGTTAGCCTCCACTTTTTCGCCCTTCAGTACCTTATCAGCAGTCTCAACGCCTTTCGCGCCGATCTGCTCCGGCAACTGTGCGACGGTCGCCGCCAGTTTGCCACTGTTTACTGCTTTTTCGCCATCCGGAGTGCCGTCAAATCCAACCACCATCACATCGGACTTGCCTGCGGTCTGCAGCGCGCGCAGGGCGCCGAGCGCCATTTCATCATTCTGCGCGAACACCGCCTGGACGTCAGGATGGGCGGTCAGCAGGTTCTGCATCACGTTCAGCCCTTTGGTACGGTCGAAATCGGCCGGCTGGCTGGCCAGAACATTGAACTTGTGCGCCGCCACAGCCTGTTTGAAGCCTTCGCCACGCTCGCGCGCCGCGGAAGTCCCGGCAATGCCCTGCAGCTCAATAACTTTCGCACTTTCACCCAGCTTTTTCGCGATGTAATCGCCCGCCATTTTTCCGCCCTGCACGTTGTCAGAGGCGATGTGGCTCACGACATCGCCTTTTGTCGCCTGACGGTCAAGGGTGATGACCGGGATTTTCGCCTGGTTCGCCATCTTCACAGCATTGCCGACGGCATCAGAGTCGGTGGGGTTGATCAGCAACAGCTTCGCGCCGCGCACCGTTAAATCCTGAACGTTAGCCAGCTCTTTCGCCGGGTTGTTCTGGGAATCGAGCACCACCAGGTTGTAGCCCAGTTTGTCAGCTTCTTTTTGCGCGCCGTCTTTCAGAGACACGAAAAACGGGTTGTTGAGAGTAGAGATAACCAGAGCGATGGTGTCTTTGGCCATCGCGTTCGCGCTAACGGTCGCACTTAGCGCAACAGCAGAGACCAGGGTCGCCAGTTTTTTCATATTCATAGTTAAGATGTCCTGTAGAGTTCTCAGTTACTGCTTTTTGTTATCTACCAGTACCGCCAGCAAAATCACCACCGCTTTAACGATCATCTGGTAATAGGAAGAAACGCCTAAAAGGTTCAAACCATTATTCAGGAAGCCAAGGATCAGCGCGCCAATCAGCGTGCCGACAATGCGTCCTTTGCCGCCCGCCAGGCTGGTGCCACCGAGCACGACTGCCGCAATGGCGTCCAGCTCATAGCCTGTCCCGGCCGTTGGCTGTGCGGAGGAGAGGCGCGCCACTTCGATAATCCCGGCCAGCGACGCCAGCATCCCGCACAACGCGTAAACGATAATTTTGACTTTATTGACGCTAATCCCGGACAGACGCGTCGCTGCCTCATTACCGCCAAGGGCATAGATATAACGGCCCAGGCGAGTATGGTGCAGCATGTACCAGGCCGCCAGGAAGACAATCGCCATGATCCATACCGGCGTCGGGATCCCCAGCGGACGCCCGATACCAAACCAGCCGAACAGATCGGCATTATCGCTAAAGCCGGTATTGATCGGGCTGCCGTTGGTGTACACCATGGTCACGCCGCGCAGCAGCAGCATCATCACCAGGGTGGCGATGAAAGCCTGCACGCGGCCTTTCGCCACAATCACCCCGGTGACTGCGCCGATCGCCGCACCTAATGCGAGGGCAGCAGCGACCGCCACCAGCGCATTCACCTCAATGCCAACGATCGACGCCGCCACCGCGCCGGTGAGCGCCAGCAGGGAACCGACGGACAGGTCGATCCCCGAGGTCAGTATGACCAACGTCATCCCTACCGCCATAATGGCGTTAACGGAGGTCTGCTGCAGAATATTGAACAGGTTATTGACGGTAAAAAAGTTGGGGCTCATGGTCGATACCACCGCGATCAGCACCAGCAGGGCAATCAGCGATTTTTGCTCCATCAGCCACGCTTTCGTGAAATAACGGCGACCAGAAACAGCCTGGGTTGTCATCTTTCTTACTCCTGATTCACACGGTTAAGCTTGCCCACAGCGGCAGCCATCAATACTTCCTGGGTGGCCTGCTCGCGTGTGAATTCACCGCCGAGATGCCCTTCATGCATCACTATGATGCGATCGCTCATGCCCAACACTTCCGGCATCTCGGAGGAGACCAGAATGATGCTCAGGCCATCGGCTTTGAACTGATTGATGAGCTGGTAGATCTCTTTCTTCGCCCCGACGTCGACGCCACGGGTCGGCTCATCGAGGATCAGGACCTTCGGCCGGGTCATCAGCCCGCGGGCGATGGCGACCTTTTGCTGGTTGCCGCCGGAGAGCAGGCCGATCGCCTGCTCCATGGACGGCGTTTTCACGTTAAACAGCCGGATGAAATCACTGACCGCCTGCTGTTCATCTTTATGCTTGAGGCTCCCTCCCGTCCGGCTAAAGTAGCGCAAGGCGGTCAGGGACATATTTTCTTTTACCGACATCCCGAGCACTAAGCCGTCGCGCTTACGGTCTTCGGAGATATAGACAATGCCGTTCGCCAGACCATCCTGCGGCGAACGGGTCACCACTTCGTGACCGTCGAGCGTCACAGAGCCGCTGCTGCGCGGCAGTGCGCCATACAACACTTTCATCAGCTCGGTCCGCCCGGCGCCCATCAGCCCGGCGACGCCGAGGATTTCCCCCTGGCGCAGGGTAAAGGTCACGTTTTCCACGCCCGGGCCGCAGAGATTATCGACTTTCAGACGCACCGCGCCCGGCGCCTTAGCCAGATGCGGATACTGATCTTCCAGCTTCCGGCCAACCATCATTTCGATCAGACGGTCTTCATCCAGCGAGGAGACCTCGCGTTCGGCGATAAACTGCCCGTCGCGGAACACGGTCACGTCGTCGCAAATCTCGAAGATCTCTTTCATGCGGTGGGAGATGTAGACGATGCCGCGCCCCTGCGATTTTAGTTCGCGGATCACGCGGAACAGCGATTCGGTTTCGGTATCGGTCAGCGCGTCGGTCGGTTCATCCATAATGATGACCTTCGACTCGAAGCTCAGCACTTTGGCGATCTCCACCATTTGCTGATCGCCAATCGACAAATCGCCCACCAGCTTCTGGCTGGTAAAACGGAGATTCAGCTTCGCCAGCAGCTTGTCGGCTTCGGCATACATCCGCTTCCAGTCGATTTTGCCAAAGCGGTTAACGAACTCGCGGCCAAGGAAGATGTTCTCGGCGATCGTCAACTGCGGGATCAGGTTCAGTTCCTGATGGATAATGCCGATCCCGGCTTCCTGGGAAGATTTTGGGCCGTTAAAGGTGGTCTCTTTACCGAGCCATAATAAAGCGCCGGCGTCACGGGTGTAGATCCCGGTCAGCACTTTCATCATGGTGGATTTACCGGCGCCGTTCTCACCCACCAGCGCCATCACCCGGCCAGGATAGACATTCAGCGAGGCGCCGGAGAGCGCCTTGACGCCAGGGAACGCTTTATCGATCCCTTTCAGTTGCAATAAGGCTTCCATGACGGCGACCTCAGAACGTAACGCCGGCACAGAGAATGATATTCGCGAACGGGGAACACTCCCCGCTGCGAATTACCGCCTGACTGTCTGCGGTTTGTTTTTTGAACTGCTCATGACTGGTGTAACGAATTTCAATGGTATTTCCCTGGTGCTGCTGAAGCTGCTCAAGATGGTTGAGCAACGTCGCGTGGAGCTGCGGATTATGCGTCTTAATTTCCTCCGCGATGACAGCCGCTTCAACCTGCATTTCCGTCGTCACCACTTCCAGAACCTGCATAAATGAAGGTACGCCCTGGGTTAACGCCATATCGATGCGCGCGCTGCTGCGGGGAACCGGCAATCCGGCATCGCAGACCACCAGCGTATCGGTGTGACCCAGGCGGGAGATGACCGCGGAAATATCAGCGTTAAGTACGGTGCCTTTTTTCATTTTTTCTCTTTTGCTCCACTAGCGAAACGTTTCGCTACAATAATTATTATCAATGTGTGAGCAGAAAACCATCACCAGAAGAGAGAAATGTGATCGCCATCGAAACGTTTCGCGAGACAGCGACAGGACATGACAAACGGAGTGAGAAACAAAAAGCCCTTCGCAACGGAAGGGCTTTTTTGACATCAGATTTCGACCTGAGTACCGAGCTCGATAACCCGGTTTGGCGGGATTTCAAACTGATCCGGCGCGCGCAGGGCGTTACGCTGCAACAGCAGATAAAGCTTGCCGCGCAGACGCAGATACCACGGCCGTTTGCCGATAATCAACGACTCATGGGACATAAAGAACGAGGTCTCCATCATCCGGCAGCTGAGTCCTTCCAGGCCACAGCGATGGAACACCTCTTCGACATTTGGCGTTTCCCGCCAGCCGTAGCTGGCCACCACCCGCCAGAACGAGGGCGACAGCTGCTCAATCTGCACCCGGCGAACGTTATGCACGTAAGGCGCGTCCTCGGTGCGCAGGGTCAGGAGGATCACTCGCTCATGCAGCACCTTGTTGTGCTTCAGGTTATGCAGCAGGGCAAACGGGATCACGTTCAGGGCGCGGGACATATACACCGCGGTACCCGGGACGCGTACCGGCGGCGATTTCTCCAGTGAAGAGATCATCGCTTCCAGCGAGTTGCCGTGCTCGTGCATCCGACGCAGCAGGCGGAAGCGCTCGCTCTTCCAGGTGGTCATCACCGTAAACATCACCAGACCCAGGGATAACGGCAGCCAGCCGCCGGAGACAATCTTATCGAGGTTCGCCGAGAACAGCGGAACATCAATGCACAGGAAGGCCACCAGCATCAGCCCAACGAACAGCTTATTCCAGTGCCAGTTTTTGCGCGCCACCGTTGCCGAAAGGATGGAGGTCAGCACCATGGTGCCCGTTACCGCGATACCGTACGCCGCCGCCAGGTTAGAGGAGTGCTCGAAGCTGACGATGACGATCACTACCGAGACATACAGCAGCCAGTTAATAAACGGGATATAGATCTGCCCGGACTCCATTTCCGAGGTGTGGATGATGCGCATCGGCGACAGATAGCCCAGACGCACCGCCTGACGGGTTAAGGAGAAGACCCCGGAGATCACCGCCTGCGAGGCGATAACCGTCGCCAGCGTGGCGATAATCAGCATCGGGATCAGCGCCCACTCCGGCGCCAGCAGGAAGAACGGGTTTTTAATCGCTTCCGGATGCTTAAGCAGCAATGCCCCCTGGCCAAAATAGTTCAGCACCAGCGAAGGCAGTACGACGGAGAACCAGGCGACGCGGATGGGCAGTTTGCCGAAGTGCCCCATATCGGCGTACAGCGCTTCCACCCCGGTAATCGACAGCACCACCGCGCCAAGCGCAATAAAGGAAACGGTCTTGTACTGTAGGAAGAAGTGCACCGCCCAGTAGGGGTTCAGCGCCTGCAGAACTTCCGGGTTAGCGTAAATGCTTCGCGCGCCAAGCACCGCCAGCAACAGGAACCAGATCAGCATAATCGGCGCAAACAGCTTGCCGACCATCCCGGTCCCGTGCTTCTGGATCATAAACAGCAGGGTAAGCACGATAATGGAGATCGGCACAATCCAGCTATCGAGCTGCGGGGCGATAATTTCTAACCCCTCTATCGCCGACATGACCGAAATCGCCGGGGTTATCACCACTTCGCCATAGAAGAAACTGCCGCCGATCAGGCCGAGGATCACCAGCACAGAGGTCATCCGCGCCGAGGTATTGCGTCCGGCCAGTGACATCAGCGTTAAGATCCCGCCTTCCCCGGCGTTATCCGCCCGCATCACGAAGGTGATGTATTTAATCGATACGGTAAAGATTAACAGCCAGAAAATCAGCGACAAAAAGCCAAAAACGGCATCGCGCTCAACGCCAAAGCCAAACTGACCTGACAGGCATTCACGCAGGGTATACAGTGGACTGGTACCGATATCACCGTACACCACGCCGATGGCCGCCAGCGTTAACGCCGGCAACGATTGTTTATTATCAGTGCTCATAGACTAGTCTTTTCGTTTATAAAACAAATGTGTGCCTAGTCCCTTGGCCCACAAAAAGCGCACAGTATGCACGATTATTTGTGAAATCGTACCCCTAACAGACACCATATTAACCTGGCTCAAAAAAAATAAATCGATTCTTCAGGCTATTACCGCCCCTGCTCTAACATCTATACTCGTCCCAATAACGATACATGACAAAGCACGCAACTCAATTATGGCTCAAACACATTTACTGGCTGAAAGAATTTCCCGACTCAGCGCGGCACTCGAAAAAGGACTCTTTGAACGCAGCCACGCGATACGCCTGTGCCTGCTGGCGGCGCTCAGCGGCGAGAGCGTATTTTTGCTCGGTCCGCCGGGGATCGCCAAAAGCCTGATTGCCCGCCGCCTCAAGTTCGCCTTCCAGCAGGCGCGCGCTTTTGAATACCTGATGACCCGCTTTTCCACCCCGGAAGAGGTTTTTGGCCCACTGTCCATTCAGGCGCTGAAAGATGAAGGGCGCTACGAGCGTTTAACCGCCGGCTACCTGCCGGAAGCAGAAATCGTGTTCCTCGATGAAATATGGAAAGCGGGTCCGGCTATCCTCAACACCCTGCTGACGGCGATTAACGAACGTCACTTCCGCAATGGCGCTCACGAAGAGAAAATCCCAATGCGCCTGCTGGTGGCCGCCTCGAACGAACTCCCCGAAGCCGACAGCAGCCTGGAAGCGCTGTATGACCGAATGCTGATCCGTCTGTGGCTTGATAAAGTGCAGGATAAAGGAAATTTCCGTTCGATGCTGGTCAGCCAGCAGGATGAAAACAGCAATCCGGTGCCCAGCGCGCTGCAGGTAAGCGACGAGGAGTTTACGCAATGGCAGCAGCAGATCGGCAATATCAAACTACCGGACGCGGTGTTTGAGCTGATATTCCAGCTGCGCCAGCAGCTGGATGCCCTGCCAAACGCGCCGTACGTTTCAGATCGCCGCTGGAAAAAGGCCATTCGCCTGCTGCAGGCCAGCGCCTTCTTCAGCGGCCGCGACAGCATCGCGCCGATAGATCTTATCCTGCTGAAAGATTGTCTGTGGCACAACGTCGAGAGCATGCACCTGATGTCGCAGCAGCTGGAAACGCTGATGACCTGCCACGCCTGGCAGCAGCAGGCAATGCTGACGCGGCTCGGGGCGATTGTGCAGCGACGCATTCAAATCCAACAGCAGCAAAGTGACAAAACGGCGCTAAAGGTCACCCGCCTTGGCGGCATGTTTAGCCGCAAGCCGCACTATGAGCTGCCGGCGGAGATCCAGGGATCCACCCTGACCCTGCTGCTGCAGCAGCCGCTCAAACTTCACGATATGGAAGTGATCCACATTACTTTTGAGCGCGAGGCGTTAGCCAGCTGGCTGGAAAAAGGCGGCGAGATCCGCGGCAAGCTCAACGGGATCGGCTTTGCCCAACTGCTCAATATGGATGTCGACACCAGCCAGCATCTGGTCGTTCGCGACGTCAGCCTGCAGGGCTCACGCCTCGCGCTGCCCGGCAGCGCGTCGCAGGAGAACATGCCGGCGGAAATTCGCCAGCAGCTGGAGGCGCTGGACGATGAGTGGCACCAGCAACATAACCGCTTCAGCGAGCAGCAGAAGTGCCTGTTTATCCCGGTCGAGTGGCTGGGAAGAATCGAAGCCAGCCTGCAGGACGTCGGCGCGCAGATTAAACAGGCGAAGCAGCCATGACGCTGGATATGCTGAATGTCATGCTGGCAGTCAGCGAAGAGGGAATGATCGAGGAGATGCTGCTGGCGCTGCTGGCCTCTCCGCAGCTGGCGGTTTTCTTTGAGAAATTTCCCCGCCTGAAAAACATCATCGCGGCGGATATTCCGCGCTGGCGGGAAGCCGTTCGCGCCCGCTTAAAAGAGGTTAACATCCCGCCGGATCTGGACGCCGAAGTACAAACCTATCAGCAGGCTCAACTGCTCTCTACCTCACAGTTTATCGTCCAGCTACCGCAGATCCTCGGCAAGCTGCACCAGCTCCAGTCCCCTTTTGCCGCCCAGGCGCAGAAGCTGGTGGACGACAATGCTACCTTTACCCCGGCGCTGCATACGCTGTTTTTACAGCGCTGGCGCCTAAGCCTGGTGGTGCAAGCCACCAGCCTTAATCAGCAGTTGCTGGATGAGGAGCGCGATCAGTTGCTCAGTGAGGTCCAGGAACGAATGACACTCAGCGGTCAGCTCGATCCGGTGCTGGCGGAGAATGACACCGCCGCCGGACGCCTGTGGGATATGAGTGCCGGCGAACTGAAACGTGGCGACTATCAGCTGATTGTGCGCTATGGCGATTTTCTTAACCAGCAGCCGGAGCTGCAGCAGCTGGCGGAACAACTGGGGCGTTCACGGGAAGCGAAATCCGTGCCGAAGAAAGACGCGCCGATGGAGACCTTCCGTAGTCTGGTGCGCGAGCCAGCGACGGTGCCGGAACAGGTCGACGGCCTCCAGCAGAGCGATGATATTCTGCGCCTGCTGCCGCCGGAGCTGGCGACGCTCGGCATCACGGAGCTGGAGTTTGAATTTTATCGCAAGCTGGTGGAGAAACAGCTCCTGACTTACCGGCTGCACGGTGACGCCTGGCGCGAAAAAATCACCGAACGCCCGGTGACGCGGCAGGATTTTGATGAACAGCCTCGCGGGCCCTTTATTGTCTGCGTCGATACCTCAGGATCGATGGGCGGTTTTAACGAGCAGTGCGCCAAAGCCTTTTGTCTGGCCCTGATGCGCGTCGCGCTGGCGGATAACCGCCGCTGCTTTATTATGCTGTTCTCCAGCGAAGTGGTGCACTACGAACTGACCTGCGAGGGCGGCCTGGAGCAGGCGATCCGCTTTCTGAGCCAGCGCTTTCGCGGCGGCACCGATCTGGCCAGCTGTTTTCGCGCCATTATTGAACGTCTGCAAAACCCGCAGTGGGTGGATGCGGATGCCGTGGTGATCTCCGACTTTATTGCCCAGCGGTTGCCGGATGAGGTGATTGCGCAGGTGGGGGAGCTACAGCGAAAGCATCAGCACCGTTTTCACGCGGTGGCGATGTCGGTACACGGCAAACCCGGCATCATGCGCATCTTCGATCATATCTGGCGCTTTGATACCGGGTTGCGTAGCCGCCTGCTGCGACGCTGGCGGCGCTAATCGTTACAGCAGCGCGGGAACGCTTTCGCGAACCTGTGCCGGCCATACGCCGCACTGCACCTGGCCGATATGGTCGAGCTGCAGCAGCAGCATCGTCAGGCGAGACTGGCCAATGCCGCCGCCGATAGTCTGCGGCATCTCGCCGCGCAGCAGCGCCTGGTGCCACTCCAGTTGCAGGCGATCTTCGTCGCCAGTCAGCGCCAGCTGGCGTTTTAGCGCCGCGGCGTCAACGCGGATCCCCATTGATGAGATCTCGAACGCATCTTCCAGCACCGGGTTCCACACCAGGATATCGCCGTTCAGTCCGGCAAAGCCTTCAGAAACCTCAGTGCTCCAGTCATCATAATCCGGCGCACGTACATCATGGCGCTTGCCATCAGAGAGTTTGCCGCCGATGCCGATTAAGAAGACGGCGCCCAGCTCTTTGGCAATCGCTCGCTCGCGGCCTTTGGCATCAAGATCCGGATAGCGACTCAGCAGCGCCTGGCTGTGAACAAAGTGGATCTGTTCCGGCAGGAACGGCGTCAGGCCAAATTCCTGGCTGACCGCCAGCTCGGTGGCTTTAATCCCGGCGTAGATCGCTTCGACGGTCGCCTTCAGCGTGCCGACGTGGCGCTCTTCATCCCCCATCACCCGCTCCCAGTCCCACTGGTCGACATAGACGGAGTGGATCGGCGTAAGACGGTCTTCATCGGGGCGAAGGGCCTTCATGTGCGTGTACAGCCCTTCGCCCGCGCTGAAGTCGTGTTGTCCCAGGGTTTGACGCTTCCATTTCGCCAGCGAATGAACCACTTCGAACTGGGCGTCGGGCAGTGTTTTCACTTTCACCTGAACCGCTTTCTCGCAGCCGGACAAGTTATCCTGCGTCCCATCGCCCACGCGGCTTAAGATTGGCGCCTGGACTTCAATCAGGCCAAGCTTCTCTTCCAGCTGACGGGAAAAATGGGATTTAACGAAACTGATCTGGCGTTGTTTTGCGATATAAGCGGTTTTCATTTTTATGACTCCTGCGTCCTGTTGCCATTGATTAAGCAACAAAACAGGCCGCCAATACAATAATCAATCAATAAAAAGGCTCGTCAACTTTTAATTCAACAAAATATAGAGCTAAAATAGTAAGAACCGTCAAACTTCATAAGAAAAAGATATGGAAAATTATCAGATCGACAATCTGGACCGCGGCATTCTCGATGCGCTCATGGCCAACGCCCGTACCGCCTATGCCGAACTGGCCAAACAATTCAGCGTCAGCCCGGGCACTATTCATGTGCGCGTCGAAAAGATGAAACAGGCGGGCATCATTACTGGCGCGCGCATTGACGTCAGCCCCAAACAGCTGGGCTATGACGTCGGCTGCTTCATCGGCATTATTCTCAAGAGCGCCAAAGACTATCCCTCCGCCCTCGCCCGCCTGGAAAGCCTGGAGGAGGTGACCGAGGCTTACTACACCACCGGCCACTACAGCATCTTTATTAAGGTGATGTGTAAATCCATCGATGCCCTGCAGCAGGTACTTATCAACAAGATCCAAACAATTGATGAAATTCAGTCCACTGAAACCCTGATCGTGCTGCAGAACCCGATCATGCGCACCATTAAGCCCTGATCGTTTTTTTTAATCCCACATTTTTCCACAGGTAGATCCCAGCTCGCTCACAGCGTACAATACGCCACTCTGAACAGTTGAGCGGGCGATCTATGGCAGACATTACACTTATCAGCGGCAGCACCCTGGGCAGTGCGGAATACGTAGCGGAGCATCTGGCAGAAAAGCTGGAAGAAGCAGGCTACAGCACTGAAATCCAGCACGGCCCGCTGGTGGACGATCTGCAGGCGCAAGGGATCTGGTTAGTTATCTCTTCCACCCATGGCGCCGGCGACATTCCCGACAACCTGGTTCCCTTCTATGACGCACTGCTGGCGCAGCAGGCCGATCTTTCCGCCGTGCGCTTTGGCGCCATCGGGATCGGCAGCCGTGAATACGACACTTTTTGCGGCGCGATCGATAAATTAGAAGCGGCGCTGAAGGCCTGCGGGGCAAAACAGATCGGCGAGACCCTGAAGATCAACGTGCTGGAACATGAAATTCCGGAGGATCCGGCGGAAATCTGGCTGGGATCCTGGAAAAATTTGCTCTGAGAATTGTAAAGATCGTCCGTTCTCCTGTGGATAACCATGCTTAAAAGCTTGGATCAACCGGTAGTTATCCAAAGAATAACCGGAGTATGGTTTTTGAGCTGTGCATAACCCTTCATTCTGATCCCAGCTTATACGGACCAGGATCACCGATCATTCACAGATAGTGATCCTTCTTAAGCTTTTGATCTTACTTCGTGGATCCGACTTATCCACAAAGTGAGTCGATCCTAATAAAAGATCACAATAGAACAGATCTCTATATAAAGATCTTCTTTTTAATACTCAGGATCCCGGAGTCTTTCTCAAAAGACCAAAGCCGAGTAGAATCCACGGCCCGGGCTTCAATCCATTTTCAAACCGCGTTATGCGAGGCAGACCACCATGTTTTATCAGGATCCTTTTGACGTCATTATCATTGGCGGGGGTCACGCAGGCACTGAGGCCGCAATGGCCGCAGCGCGTATGGGTCAACAGACCCTGCTTTTGACACACAATATCGACACGCTGGGGCAGATGAGCTGCAACCCGGCGATTGGCGGCATTGGGAAAGGACACCTGGTAAAAGAAGTGGACGCGCTCGGCGGTCTGATGGCCAAAGCGATCGATCAGGCAGGCATTCAGTTTAGGATACTAAACGCCAGCAAAGGCCCCGCGGTGCGCGCCACTCGCGCCCAGGCTGACCGCGTGCTGTACCGTCAGGCGGTACGCACTGCGCTGGAGAACCAGCCGAACCTGATGATCTTCCAGCAGGCAGTGGAAGATCTGATTGTCGAAAACGATCGTGTCGTAGGCGCGGTCACCCAGATGGGCCTCAAATTCCGTGCTAAAGCGGTGGTACTGACCGTCGGGACCTTCCTTGACGGCAAAATCCATATTGGTCTGGATAACTACAGCGGCGGACGCGCCGGCGACCCGCCGTCGATCCCGCTGTCTCGTCGCCTGCGTGAACTGCCGCTGCGCGTAAGCCGGCTGAAAACCGGGACCCCGCCGCGCATTGACGCGCGCACCATCGATTTCAGCGTGCTGGCGCAACAGCATGGCGATAACCCAATGCCGGTCTTCTCGTTTATGGGATCTGCCGATCAGCATCCGCGTCAGGTGCCGTGCTATATCACCCACACTAACGAGAAAACCCATGACGTGATCCGCAATAACCTCGATCGCAGCCCCATGTACGCCGGGGTGATCGAAGGGATCGGTCCACGCTACTGCCCGTCGATCGAAGACAAAGTCATGCGTTTTGCCGATCGCAACCAACATCAGATCTTCCTCGAACCGGAAGGCCTGACCTCAAACGAAATTTATCCGAACGGCATCTCCACCAGCCTGCCGTTCGATGTGCAAATGCAAATCGTCCGCTCGATGCAGGGGATGGAGAATGCGCGGATCGTCCGTCCTGGCTACGCTATTGAGTACGATTTCTTCGACCCGCGCGATCTGAAGCCGACGCTCGAGAGCAAATTCATTCAGGGTCTGTTCTTCGCCGGTCAGATCAACGGCACCACCGGTTATGAAGAAGCTGCGGCTCAGGGTCTGCTGGCCGGTCTTAACGCAGCTCGTTTCTCGGCGGAAAAAGAGGGCTGGGCACCGCGTCGCGATCAGGCCTACCTCGGCGTGCTGGTGGATGACCTGTGTACTCTGGGTACCAAAGAACCGTACCGCATGTTTACCTCTCGTGCTGAATATCGTCTGATGCTGCGCGAAGACAACGCCGACCTGCGTCTGACTGAGCAGGGGCGTGAACTGGGTCTGGTGGATGATGAACGCTGGGCGCGTTACAACGAGAAGCTGGAAAGCATTGAGCGTGAACGCCAGCGCCTGAAATCGACCTGGGTGAACCCTCAGGCTGAGAGCGCTAACGAAGTGAACGCTCACCTGACCGCGCCGCTGTCGCGCGAAGCCAGCGGTGAAGATCTGCTGCGTCGTCCGGAAATGACCTACGAGCAGCTGGTTCAGCTCTCGCCGTTCGCGCCGGGGCTGGAAGATCGGCAGGCGGCTGAGCAGGTTGAGATCCAGGTGAAGTATGAAGGCTATATCGCGCGCCAGCAGGATGAGATCGAGAAACAGCAGCGCAACGAGAATACCTTGTTACCGGCGACACTCGACTACCGTCAGGTCACCGGACTGTCTAATGAAGTGATCGCTAAACTAAACGACCATAAACCGTCGTCGATAGGGCAGGCGTCACGTATTTCCGGGATCACCCCGGCGGCGATCTCTATTTTGCTGGTTTGGTTGAAAAAGCAGGGGATGCTGCGTCGCAGCGCCTGATTGCGGCAGCCTGCCGCGCTGATTTCCCAGTTGCATAATCAGCGTTCGCCTTTATCATTCCTGGCCCGGTAAGCGTTAGCGCCTCCGGGCTCATTATTTTTTGAAGGTACTTACCGTGCTCAACAAACTTTCTCGTCTGCTGGATGAAGCGGGTATTTTGCTCACCGATCACCAGAAAAATCAGCTGGTGGCTTACGTCGGGCTGCTCGATAAGTGGAACAAAGCCTATAACCTGACCTCCGTTCGCGATCCAAATGAGATGCTGGTGCGTCATATCCTGGACAGCATCGTCGTCGCGCCTTATCTGCAGGGCTCGCGCTTTATCGATGTCGGTACGGGACCGGGGCTGCCTGGGATCCCGTTGGCTATCGTGCGCCCGGAGTCGCATTTCACCCTGCTGGACAGCCTTGGCAAACGCGTGCGCTTCCTGCGTCAGGTGCAGCATGAGCTGAAGCTGGATAACGTTACCCCGGTGCAGAGCCGCGTGGAAGCTTTCCCGGCTGAGCCGCCGTTTGATGGCGTGATAAGCCGCGCCTTCGCATCGCTTAATGATATGGTGAGCTGGTGCCATCATTTGCCGGCCGCGAACGGTCACTTCTATGCGCTCAAAGGGTTAGCGCAAAAAGACGAAATGGAAAACCTGCCGGAAGGGTATGCCATAGCCGAGGTCATTGAGCTACATGTTCCTCAGCTGGAAGGGGAGCGGCACCTGGTGGTGATTACGCCAAAATCGAGTTAATTTTTATCAAAAAATGTGGAAAAAATGTGGCCCGTGAATGTTACAAAAATAAAGGACACCTCCCGTTCTTATCGGGCTGCATTTAACCATGTTTTTACTATGGTTTTTCTTGCGGTTAACTTAGCGTAACTGATTCACTGACAAAATAGTCAACTTTGAAAATATCAGGGTGCTAAAAATCGACAACGATAAACAGCATAGCGATGTTAAATTTTTATTATAAATGTCAATAAAAGGTTTTTATTGTATGTGGGGTTGTTTTAGATAATGTCCTCACTTTTTATCTTGAATATCAAAAGCATGAAAAATAGTGTTTTATGTCCTTGATTCATTAAAGGGCGCTTGAAATGTTTATTATGTGATCTAATGCACGCTTTAATTGCCGTGTTTCCACGTTATTTGCAGTTTTGTATGACCGCTCACAGAACGCTGAAATGCGCGGAAAGTTGTCCGTTGGAAAATAATTAAACATTTATTCACTATTTTGCTACTTATTGTTTGAAATCACGGGGCGTCACCGTATAATTTGTCCGCTTTTTGATGCTTGACTCTTCGTCTTAAAGGACGTTTTATACGACACGCGACATACCTCAAAGGGAGCAGGAGTAAAAACGTGATGTCAGTGTCGCTCTTGAGTCGAAACGTTGCTCGCAAGCTTCTGTTTATTCAGTTACTGGCAGTAATGGCAAGTGGACTGCTGTTCAGCCTCAAAGACCCCTTCTGGGGCATTTCCGCGGTATGCGGCGGTTTGGCAGTGGTTTTGCCAAATCTGATGTTTATGATTTTTGCCTGGCGTCATCAGGCGCATACACCAGCAAAAGGCCGTGTGGCCTGGACCTTCGCCTTCGGTGAAGCCTTCAAGGTGTTGCTGACCTTCGCCCTCCTGGCGGTGGCGCTGGCCGTTTTAAAAGTGGTATTTTTGCCACTGATCGTGACGTGGGTTTTGGTGCTGGTGGTACAAGTTCTGGCGCCAGCTGTAATCAACAACAAAGGGTAAAAGGCATCATGGCTTCAGAAAATATGACGCCGCAGGAATACATAGGTCACCATCTGAACAACCTTCAGATTGACCTGCGTACTTTCTCGCTGGTGGATCCGCACAACCCCCCGGCCACCTTCTGGACGCTCAACATTGACTCCATGTTCTTCTCGGTGGTTCTCGGTCTGCTGTTCCTGGCCATGTTCCGTAGCGTTGCTAAGAAAGCGACCAGCGGCGTACCAGGGAAATTCCAGACCTTCATCGAAATGATCATCGGCTTCGTCCATGGTAGCGTCAAAGACATGTACCATGGCAAGAGCAAGGTTATCGCGCCGCTGGCGCTGACCGTGTTCGTCTGGGTCTTCCTGATGAACCTGATGGACCTGCTGCCAATCGACCTGCTTCCTTATATCGGCGAACACATTTTCGGCCTGCCTGCACTGCGCGTGGTTCCGTCTGCTGACGTGAACATCACCCTGTCGATGGCGCTTGGCGTGTTCATCCTGATTCTTTTCTACAGCATCAAAATGAAAGGCGTGGGTGGGTTCGTTAAAGAACTGACCATGCAGCCGTTCAATCACTGGGCGTTCATTCCTGTCAACTTAATCCTTGAAGGGGTAAGCCTGCTGTCCAAACCGGTCTCTCTCGGTCTGCGACTGTTCGGCAACATGTATGCCGGTGAGCTGATTTTCATTCTGATTGCTGGTCTGTTGCCGTGGTGGTCACAGTGGGTTCTGAATGTGCCTTGGGCCATTTTCCACATTCTGATTATTACGCTGCAAGCCTTCATCTTCATGGTTCTGACGATTGTCTATCTGTCGATGGCGTCTGAAGAGCATTGATTTTTACCAACACTACTACGTTTTAACTGAAACAAACTGGAGACTGTCATGGAAAACCTGAATATGGATCTGCTGTACATGGCTGCCGCTGTGATGATGGGTCTGGCGGCAATCGGTGCTGCGATCGGTATCGGCATCCTCGGAGGTAAATTCCTGGAAGGCGCAGCGCGTCAGCCGGATCTGATCCCTCTGCTGCGTACTCAGTTCTTTATCGTTATGGGTCTGGTGGATGCTATCCCGATGATCGCTGTAGGTCTGGGTCTGTACGTGATGTTCGCCGTCGCGTAGTAAGTTGTTAGAAACCTAAGCCACAGAGTTAATTAAAGAGGTATTGTGCTGTGAACATGAACGCAACAATCCTCGGCCAGGCCATCGCGTTTGTTATCTTCGTATGGTTCTGCATGAAGTACGTATGGCCGCCTTTAATGGCTGCCATCGAAAAACGCCAGAAAGAGATTTCTGACGGTTTAGCTTCTGCAGAACGCGCTAAGAAAGATTTGGACCTTGCACAGGCCAACGCGACCGACCAGCTGAAAAAAGCGAAAGCGGAAGCCCAGGTAATCATTGAGCAGGCGAACAAGCGCCGCTCTCAGATTCTGGACGAAGCTAAAGCTGAAGCAGAACAGGAACGCACCAAAATCGTTGCACAAGCGCAGGCTGAAATTGATGCTGAGCGTAAACGTGCACGCGAGGAGCTGCGTAAGCAGGTCGCTATCCTGGCTGTTGCTGGCGCCGAGAAGATCATCGAACGTTCCGTGGATGAAGCTGCTAACAGCGACATCGTGGATAAACTTGTCGCTGAACTGTAAGGAGGGAGGGGCTGATGTCTGAATTTGTAACGGTAGCTCGCCCCTACGCCAAAGCAGCTTTTGACTTTGCCGTCGAACACAACAGTGTTGAACGCTGGCAGGATATGCTGGCGTTTGCCGCCGAAGTGACCAAAAACGATCAAATGGCAGAGCTTCTCTCCGGTGCTTTGGCGCCGGAAACGCTCTCAGAAGCGTTTATCGCTATCTGCGGCGAGCAACTTGACGAAAACGGCCAGAACCTGATTAAGGTGATGGCGGAAAATAATCGTCTGAAGGTGCTCCCGGACGTTCTTGAGCAATTCATTCACCTGCGCGCGGCCAGTGAGGCCATCGCAGAGGTAGAAGTCATATCTGCCAACCAACTGAGTGATGAACAGCTTGCCAGGATCGTCAGCGCGATGGAAAAACGTCTGTCACGCAAAGTTAAGCTGAATTGCAAAATCGATAAGTCTGTTATGGCAGGTATTA
The DNA here is from genome assembly GCF_009900705.1 of Klebsiella sp. Q2. Lineage (NCBI taxonomy): Bacteria > Pseudomonadati > Pseudomonadota > Gammaproteobacteria > Enterobacterales > Enterobacteriaceae > Klebsiella > Klebsiella sp. Q2. The sequence goes on from NZ_JAAABE010000009.1 coordinate 21,959, forward strand.
TCATCCGTGCGGGTGATATGGTCATTGATGGCAGCGTACGCGGCCGTCTTGATCGCCTTGCAGACGTCTTGCAGTCTTAAGGGGACTGGAGCATGCAACTGAATTCCACCGAAATCAGCGAACTGATCAAGCAGCGCATTGCTCAGTTCAATGTTGTGAGCGAAGCTCATAACGAAGGTACTATTGTTTCTGTAAGTGACGGTGTTATCCGCATCCACGGCCTTGCCGAATGTATGCAGGGTGAGATGATCTCCCTGCCGGGTAACCGTTACGCTATCGCACTGAACCTGGAGCGCGACTCCGTCGGTGCGGTGGTGATGGGTCCGTACGCTGACCTCGCCGAAGGCATGAAGGTGAAATGTACTGGCCGTATCCTGGAAGTTCCGGTTGGTCGTGGCCTGCTGGGCCGCGTGGTTAACACCCTGGGCGCGCCAATTGATGGTAAAGGTCCGCTGGAAAACGACGGTTTCTCCGCCGTTGAAGCGATCGCGCCGGGCGTAATCGAACGTCAGTCCGTCGATCAGCCGGTACAGACCGGTTATAAATCCGTTGACGCCATGATCCCAATCGGTCGTGGTCAGCGTGAACTGATCATCGGCGACCGTCAGACCGGTAAAACTGCGCTGGCTATCGATGCCATCATCAACCAGCGTGATTCCGGCATCAAGTGCGTCTATGTTGCTATCGGCCAGAAAGCGTCCACCATCTCTAACGTGGTGCGTAAACTGGAAGAGCACGGCGCGCTGGCTAACACCATCGTGGTGGTAGCGACTGCATCCGAATCTGCTGCACTGCAATACCTGGCGCCATACGCCGGTTGCGCAATGGGCGAATACTTCCGCGACCGCGGTGAAGATGCGCTGATCGTTTACGATGACCTGTCTAAACAGGCTGTTGCTTATCGTCAGATCTCCCTGCTGCTCCGTCGTCCGCCAGGACGTGAAGCGTTCCCGGGTGACGTATTCTACCTCCACTCTCGTCTGCTGGAGCGTGCTGCGCGTGTTAACGCCGAATACGTTGAAGCCTTCACCAAAGGTGAAGTGAAAGGGAAAACCGGTTCTCTGACCGCGCTGCCGATTATCGAAACCCAGGCGGGTGACGTTTCCGCGTTCGTTCCGACCAACGTAATCTCCATTACCGATGGTCAGATCTTCCTGGAAACCAACCTGTTCAACGCCGGTATTCGTCCTGCGGTTAACCCGGGTATCTCGGTATCCCGTGTGGGTGGTGCAGCGCAGACCAAGATCATGAAGAAACTGTCCGGTGGTATCCGTACCGCGCTGGCGCAGTATCGTGAACTGGCGGCGTTCTCCCAGTTTGCATCCGACCTTGACGATGCAACCCGCAAACAGCTGGACCACGGTCAGAAAGTGACCGAACTGCTGAAACAGAAACAGTATGCGCCGATGTCCGTCGCGCAGCAGTCTCTGGTTCTGTTCGCAGCAGAACGTGGTTATCTGGCTGATGTAGAACTGGCGAAAATCGGTAGCTTCGAAGCCGCACTGCTGGCTTACGTCGACCGTGATCACGCTCCGCTGATGCAAGAGATTAACCAGTCCGGTGGCTATAACGACGAAATCGAAGGCAAGCTGAAAGGCATCCTCGATTCCTTCAAAGCAACCCAGTCCTGGTAACGTCTGGCGGTCTGTCTTAGGGCAGGCCGCAAGGCATTGAGGAGAAGCTCATGGCCGGCGCAAAAGAGATACGTAGTAAGATCGCAAGCGTCCAGAACACGCAAAAGATCACTAAAGCGATGGAGATGGTCGCCGCTTCCAAAATGCGTAAATCGCAGGAGCGCATGGCGGCCAGCCGTCCTTACGCAGATACTATGCGCAAAGTGATTGGTCACCTTGCGAACGGTAATCTGGAATATAAGCACCCTTACCTGGAAGAACGCGACGTTAAGCGCGTGGGCTACCTGGTGGTGTCGACCGACCGTGGTTTGTGCGGCGGCTTGAACATTAACCTGTTCAAGAAACTGCTGGCGGAAATGAAAGCATGGTCCGATAAAGGCGTTCAGTGCGACCTCGCAATGATCGGCTCTAAGGGCGTCTCTTTCTTTAACTCCGTTGGCGGCAACGTTGTTGCACAGGTGACCGGTATGGGGGATAACCCATCCCTGTCCGAACTGATCGGCCCGGTAAAAGTGATGTTGCAGGCCTATGATGAAGGCCGTCTGGACAAGCTGTACGTTGTCAGCAACAAATTTATTAACACCATGTCTCAGGTTCCGACGATCACTCAGCTGCTGCCGTTACCGGCATCAGAAGACGCTGATCTGAAACGTAAATCCTGGGATTACCTGTATGAGCCCGATCCGAAAGCGCTGCTGGATACCCTCCTGCGCCGCTACGTCGAGTCTCAGGTTTATCAGGGCGTGGTTGAAAACCTGGCCAGCGAGCAGGCCGCCCGTATGGTGGCGATGAAAGCCGCGACCGATAATGGCGGCAGCCTGATTAAAGAGCTGCAGTTGGTATACAACAAAGCTCGTCAGGCCAGCATTACTCAGGAACTCACCGAGATCGTCTCGGGGGCCGCCGCGGTTTAACCAGGTTATTTCGTAGAGGATTTAAGATGGCTACTGGAAAGATTGTCCAGGTAATCGGCGCCGTGGTCGACGTCGAGTTCCCTCAGGATGCCGTACCACGCGTGTACGAAGCCCTTGAGGTACAGAATGGTAATGAAGTTCTGGTGCTGGAAGTTCAGCAGCAGCTGGGCGGCGGTATCGTGCGTACCATCGCCATGGGTTCTTCCGATGGTCTGCGCCGCGGTCTGGATGTAAAAGACCTCGAGCACCCGATCGAAGTCCCGGTTGGTAAAGCTACGCTGGGTCGTATCATGAACGTACTGGGTCAACCGGTCGACATGAAAGGCGACATCGGCGAAGAAGAGCGTTGGGCTATCCACCGCGCAGCGCCGTCCTATGAAGAGCTGTCCAGCTCTCAGGAACTGCTGGAAACCGGCATCAAAGTTATCGACCTGATGTGTCCGTTCGCGAAGGGCGGTAAAGTCGGTCTGTTCGGTGGTGCGGGTGTCGGTAAAACCGTAAACATGATGGAGCTGATCCGTAACATCGCGATCGAGCACTCCGGTTACTCCGTGTTTGCGGGCGTAGGTGAGCGTACTCGTGAGGGTAACGACTTCTACCACGAAATGACCGACTCCAACGTTATCGATAAAGTATCCCTGGTGTACGGCCAGATGAACGAGCCGCCGGGAAACCGTCTGCGCGTTGCGCTGACCGGCCTGACCATGGCTGAGAAATTCCGTGACGAAGGTCGTGACGTACTGCTGTTCGTCGATAACATCTATCGTTACACCCTGGCCGGTACGGAAGTATCCGCACTGCTGGGTCGTATGCCTTCAGCGGTAGGTTATCAGCCGACTCTGGCGGAAGAGATGGGCGTTCTGCAGGAACGTATCACCTCCACCAAAACCGGTTCTATCACCTCCGTACAGGCGGTATACGTACCGGCGGATGACTTAACTGACCCATCCCCAGCCACTACCTTTGCTCACTTAGATGCAACCGTAGTACTGAGCCGTCAGATCGCTTCCCTGGGTATCTACCCGGCTGTTGACCCGCTGGACTCCACCAGCCGTCAGCTGGATCCGCTGGTTGTTGGTCAGGAACACTACGACACCGCGCGTGGCGTTCAGTCCATCCTGCAGCGTTATCAGGAACTGAAAGACATCATCGCCATCCTCGGTATGGACGAACTGTCTGAAGAAGACAAACTGGTGGTAGCTCGCGCACGTAAGATCCAGCGCTTCCTGTCCCAGCCGTTCTTCGTGGCTGAAGTCTTTACCGGTTCTCCGGGCAAATACGTGGCGCTGAAAGACACCATCCGTGGCTTTAAAGGCATCATGGAAGGCGAATACGATCACCTGCCAGAGCAGGCGTTCTACATGGTCGGTTCCATCGACGAAGCCGTGGAAAAAGCCAAAAAACTTTAACGCCTTAATCGGAGGGTGATATGGCAATGACTTACCACCTGGACGTCGTCAGCGCAGAGCAACAAATGTTCTCTGGTCTGGTCGAAAAAATCCAGGTAACGGGTAGCGAAGGTGAACTGGGTATTTACCCGGGACACGCACCGCTGCTCACCGCCATTAAGCCTGGTATGATTCGCATCGTTAAACAGCACGGTCATGAAGAGTTTATCTATCTGTCCGGCGGCATTCTTGAAGTGCAGCCTGGCAGCGTGACCGTCCTGGCGGATACCGCAATTCGTGGTCAGGACCTCGACGAAGCGCGAGCGCTGGAAGCGAAACGCAAAGCGGAAGAGCACATTAAGAGCTCTCACGGCGATGTGGATTACGCTCAGGCGTCTGCGGAACTGGCCAAAGCGATCGCTAAACTGCGCGTTATCGAGTTGACCAAAAAAGCGATGTAACACCGGCTTGAACGTAAAAAGCCAGTCTGGTTTCCAGGCTGGCTTTTTTTATGCCCAGCTGCTGACGAGCGGATGAAGTGAAAACAGAATTCACCCTTAATTGTTATTGATTAGTTAAATGATGAAGCGTAGACTCTATTTTATGTGATGTATATCACATAAAATAGCGTTATCAAACTGCACCTGCGTCAGGAAATCATCATGAAACTGTTCCATAAAATCATCGCTAAATTTAGCGTCCTGAGCTTCTAAGCTCCGCGCTATCCCCCCCGCTGACACGACGTATCGCCCATCAAAACGACAACACTGGCGATGTGAAACCGGGCAAAGAAGGTCACCTGACGGTGGCCTTTCGTTTTTTATCGCTACATCAATCACTTTGCCGCCCTCCCCCGCCAGCGACTGGCGACGATTATCCTGGTTCTTCCCGCTGTGGGTACTGAAAATCGCTTTCCGCAGCGGCTTTATTCAGGTGGCGAAAAAACAGCAAAAGCAGTGAGATAGTCAATGATTATCCTCCCCGCCCTCCTTTTTCAGCGTTAAACTGATTTGCAGTGGTTAAAAATAGCGTCATAAAATGGTGTATAGCAGTGAGCCTGGACGTTTTCTCCACGTCTCGTTTTATGATGAAAAATATGTAGAAATTTCAACGTGAAAGGCTTTTACTTTTCGTTCTAACTACCGTCAGGATGAGTATGTCAAATAGTGCGATGAGCGTGGTTATCCTTGCCGCAGGCAAAGGGACCCGCATGTATTCCGATCTTCCTAAGGTGCTGCATACCCTGGCCGGGAAGCCAATGGTGCAGCATGTCATTGATGCCGCTAACGATTTAGGCGCATGTGCGGTACACCTGGTGTATGGCCACGGTGGCGATCTGCTGCGTCAGACGCTGCATGAAGACAACCTGAACTGGGTGCTGCAGGCCGAGCAGCTTGGAACCGGGCACGCCATGCAGCAGGCGGCGCCGTTCTTCAATGATGATGAAGACATCCTGATGCTCTACGGCGATGTGCCGCTGATCTCCGTCGAGACGCTACAGCGCCTGCGCGCCGCGAAGCCGCAGGGCGGGATTGGTCTGCTGACCGTGAAGCTGGATGATCCAACCGGCTACGGCCGCATTACCCGTGAAAATGGCCAGGTGACGGGCATCGTTGAGCACAAAGATGCCAGCGAGGCGCAGCGCCAGATTCAGGAAATTAACACTGGGATCCTGATCGCCGGCGGAGCGGACCTCAAGCGCTGGCTGGCGAATCTCACCAATAACAACGCCCAGGGCGAATACTACATCACCGATATCATCGCCATGGCGCATCAGGAAGGTCGCGAGATCGTTGCCGTGCATCCCCAGCGCCTGAGCGAAGTCGAAGGCGTCAACAACCGCCTGCAGCTTGCGCGCCTGGAGCGCGTCTACCAGGCTGAGCAAGCGGAAAAGCTGCTGCTGGCGGGAGTGATGCTGCGCGATCCGGCGCGTTTCGATCTGCGCGGTACGCTGCAGCACGGGCGCGATGTGGAGATCGATACTAACGTTATTCTGGAAGGCCGCATCGTGCTGGGCGATCGAGTGAAAATCGGCGCCGGCTGCGTGATTAAAAACAGCATTATCGGCGATGATTGTGAAATCAGCCCCTACAGCGTGGTGGAAGATGCCCAGCTGCAGGCGGCCTGCACCATCGGTCCATTTGCCCGTCTGCGCCCGGGCGCCGAATTGCTGGAAGGCGCCCACGTTGGCAACTTCGTGGAAATGAAAAAGGCGCGTCTCGGCAAAGGCTCCAAGGCGGGTCATCTGACCTATCTGGGCGATGCGGAGATCGGTGATAACGTCAATATCGGCGCGGGCACCATCACCTGCAACTACGATGGCGCGAACAAACACAAAACGATTATTGGCGACGATGTCTTTGTCGGCTCGGATACCCAGCTGGTGGCCCCGGTTACGGTAGGCAACGGCGTCACTATCGCCGCCGGCACCACCGTCACACGCAATATCGCCGATAACGAACTGGTGTTGAGCCGCGTGCCGCAGGTCCATAAGCAGGGCTGGCAGCGTCCGGTGAAGAAAAAATGAACAGAATTGTCGCCGGGGGTGTACAACGCCAGGCGAACCAGGATGAGAGGGTCAACATAGATCCCCGTCCGCAGGCAGTACCATAACAATAACCCCACTCTCTACAAGGCTCGGGGCGCCCGGAAAACGGGCAAATACAGGTCAGCGACAACGCATGGCATATCGCCATTATCAGGAAATTTAACTATGTGTGGAATTGTTGGCGCAGTCGCGCAGCGTGATATTGCTGAAATCCTTCTCGAAGGTTTACGTCGTCTGGAATACCGTGGCTATGACTCTGCCGGTCTGGCGGTAGTCGACAGCGAAGGTCATATGACCCGCGTGCGTCGCCTGGGTAAGGTACAGATGCTGGCTCAGGCGGTCGAAGAGCAACCGTTACACGGTGGTACCGGGATCGCCCATACTCGCTGGGCGACGCACGGCGAACCGTCCGAGAGCAATGCGCATCCGCATGTTTCTGAACACATTGTGGTGGTCCATAACGGGATCATCGAAAACCACGAGCCGCTGCGCGCATTGCTGCAGTCTCGCGGCTATGTCTTCGTCACTGAGACCGATACCGAAGTTATCGCCCATCTGGTGCACTGGGAGCTGGAACAAGGTGGAACCTTGCGTGAAGCCGTGCTGCGCGCCATCCCGCAGCTGCGCGGCGCCTACGGCACCGTGATCATGGATACCCGCGACCCGGGTACCCTGCTGGCGGCCCGCTCCGGTAGCCCGCTGGTTATCGGTCTGGGCATGGGGGAAAACTTTATCGCCTCCGACCAGCTGGCGCTGCTGCCGGTTACCCGCCGCTTCATCTTCCTTGAAGAAGGCGACATTGCGGAAGTGACTCGTCGCTCGGTAGTGATTTTCGATAAATCCGCTGCGCAAGTGAAGCGCCAGGAGATCGAATCCAATCTGCAATATGATGCCGGCGATAAAGGTATCTATCGCCACTATATGCAGAAAGAGATTTTCGAACAGCCGAATGCGATTAAGAACACCCTGACCGGGCGAATCAGCCACGGCGAAGTCGATCTCAGCGAGCTGGGACCGAACGCCAATGAAATGCTGGCTCAGGTTGAACATATTCAGATTGTTGCCTGCGGGACCTCCTATAACTCCGGGATGGTCTCCCGCTATTGGTTCGAGGCGTTAGCCGGCGTGCCGTGCGATGTGGAAATCGCCTCCGAATTCCGCTATCGGAAGTCTGCGGTGCGTCGTAACAGCCTGATGATCACCCTTTCCCAGTCTGGTGAAACCGCCGATACCCTGGCGGCGCTGCGTTTGTCGAAAGAGCTGGGCTATCTCGGCTCGCTGGCCATCTGCAACGTGCCGGGCTCGTCGCTGGTGCGTGAATCCGATCTGGCGCTGATGACCAAAGCCGGAACGGAAATTGGCGTGGCCTCGACCAAGGCCTTTACCACTCAGCTGACGGTGCTGCTGATGCTGGTGGCGAAACTGGCGCGATTGAAAGGCCAGGATGCGTCCATTGAGCATGATATCGTCCACGGCCTGCAGGCGCTGCCGAACCGTATCGAGCAGATGCTCTCCCAGGACAAGCGTATTGAGCAGCTGGCAGAGCGTTTCTCTGATAAGCATCATGCGCTGTTCCTTGGCCGCGGCGATCAGTACCCGATCGCTATGGAAGGGGCGCTGAAGCTGAAAGAGATCTCCTATATTCACGCGGAAGCCTACGCGGCAGGCGAGCTTAAGCACGGCCCGCTGGCGCTGATTGATGCGGAAATGCCGGTGATCGTAGTGGCGCCGAACAATGAGCTGCTGGAAAAACTGAAATCCAACATCGAAGAGGTTCGCGCCCGCGGCGGTGAGCTGTACGTTTTCGCCGACGGTGACGCCGGCTTCAACGGCAGCGACAACATGCACATCATTGAGATGCCGCATGTCGAAGAGAGCATCGCGCCTATCTTCTACACCGTACCGCTGCAGCTGCTGGCTTATCACGTTGCGCTGATCAAAGGCACTGACGTTGATCAGCCGCGTAACCTGGCGAAATCGGTCACGGTTGAGTAACGTATTATCTCTTTTGCAAAGGGCTGCCGGCGGCGGCCCTTTTTTATTTTTACCTGCTGTTTTTCGCCGATCTTGTGCGCAATATCTGGGGAGGCGATAGATGACAAACGATCGTTTTGCTCTGCGATTTCGCTGTCATAAAAAGAAAATTATTCTGTCATTGTGTGGTCATGCTAGTAGATAACTATTTGAGTTATAAGCGTATTATTTGACGTAAAATCCCCCCTCCCGGCGTGTCATAAAACTGTCATGATTCGTACATTTTACTGTCACCTCTTTGACCTATTTTGCTCACCATAGCCTCGAAACAATGATTTACGAATCCCAGCAGGAGACATTATGAACGTTATGCGTACCACCGTCGCAACAGTTGTCGCCGCGACCTTATCGATGAGCGCTTTCTCTGCTTTCGCAGCAGCAAGCCTGACTGGCGCAGGTGCAACTTTTCCTGCGCCGGTGTATGCCAAATGGGCTGACACCTATCAGAAAGAAACTGGCAATAAAGTGAACTACCAGGGTATTGGTTCCTCTGGTGGCGTTAAACAGATTATTGCCAACACCGTGGATTTCGGTGCTTCTGATGCTCCGCTGGCTGATGACAAACTGACCCAGGAAGGCCTGTTCCAGTTCCCGACCGTGATTGGCGGCGTGGTGCTGGCGGTTAACCTGCCTGGCGTGAAATCCGGCGAGCTGGTGCTGGATGGCAAAACCCTCGGCGATATCTACCTGGGTAAAATTAAAAAATGGGATGACGAAGCGATCGCTAAGCTCAACCCGGGTCTGAAGCTGCCGTCGCAGAATATCGCCGTGGTTCGCCGCGCCGATGGTTCCGGTACCTCCTTCGTCTTTACCAGCTACCTGTCCAAAGTGAATGAAGAGTGGAAATCGAAAATCGGCGCAGGCTCTACCGTTAACTGGCCAACCGGTCTGGGCGGTAAAGGCAACGACGGTATCGCCGCTTTTGTTCAGCGTCTGCCGGGCTCGATTGGTTACGTCGAATACGCTTACGCCAAGCAAAACAACCTGGCGTACACCAAACTGGTCTCTGCCGACGGCAAGCCGGTTAGCCCGACTGAAGACAACTTCGCTAACGCCGCAAAAGGCGTTGACTGGAGCAAGTCTTTCGCTCAGGACCTGACTAACCAGAAAGGTGAAAACGCATGGCCGATCACCTCAACCACCTTCATCCTGGTGCATAAGGCGACGAACAAGCCTGAGCAGACCGCCGAAGTGCTGAAGTTCTTTGACTGGGCGTATAAAAACGGCGGGAAAGAAGCTAATGCGCTGGATTACGCGACGCTGCCGGAAAGCGTGGTAGAGCAGGTTCGTGCGGCATGGAAAACCAACGTCAAAGACAGCAGCGGTAAAGCGCTGTACTAACAGTAGATTTTTGACGAAGATGGCGGGGGCGTTCAGGCGCTGCCCGCCCTACGGTTCAGACTGTAGGCCCGGGAGCCAACGCCACCGGGCATTTATTCGAACAAGTTTTAATACGTAAAGAGTAATCTATGGCTGCAACCAAGCCTGCATTTACCCCTCCGGGGAAAAAGGGTGACATAATTTTCAGTGCGCTGGTAAAACTGGCTGCGCTGATTGTGCTATTGATGCTGGGCGGCATCATTGTTTCCCTGATCATCTCTTCCTGGCCGAGCATTCAAAAGTTTGGCTTTGCCTTTTTGTGGACCAAAGAGTGGGATGCGCCCAACGAAATCTTCGGCGCGCTGGTGCCGATCTACGGAACTCTGGTGACCTCCTTTATCGCGCTGCTGATCGCCGTCCCGGTGAGCTTCGGCATCGCGCTGTTTCTGACTGAACTGTCCCCCGCCTGGCTCAAGCGCCCGCTGGGCATTGCGATTGAGCTGCTGGCGGCAATCCCGAGTATCGTGTACGGCATGTGGGGCCTGTTTATTTTCGCCCCGCTGTTTGCGACTTACTTCCAGGAGCCGGTGGGGAACGTCCTGTCGACCATCCCGTTCGTCGGCGCGCTGTTTGCCGGCCCGGCGTTTGGGATTGGCATTCTCGCCGCTGGCGTCATTCTGGCCATCATGATCATCCCTTATATCGCCGCGGTCATGCGCGATGTTTTCGAACAGACGCCGGTGATGATGAAAGAGTCGGCCTATGGCATCGGCTGCACCACCTGGGAAGTGATCTGGCGCATCGTTTTACCGTTCACCAAAAACGGGGTGATCGGCGGCGTGATGCTCGGTCTGGGCCGCGCGCTGGGTGAAACCATGGCGGTCACCTTTATCATCGGCAACACCTACCAGCTCGACAGCATATCGCTGTATATGCCGGGGAACAGCATTACCTCCGCGCTGGCCAACGAATTTGCCGAAGCGGAAACCGGCCTGCACGTGGCGGCGCTAATGGAGCTGGGCCTGATCCTGTTCGTTATCACCTTTATCGTTCTGGCGGCGTCGAAGTTTATGATTATGCGCCTCGCGAAGAATGAGGGGGCACGCTAATGGCGACCATTGAAATGCAAAGCACCGCCGAGCTGGCGGAGTCCCGCCGCAAGATGCAGGCCAAACGCCGCATGAAGAACCGTATCGCTCTGGCGCTGTCGATGGCCACCATGGCGTTTGGTTTGTTCTGGCTTATCTGGATCCTGATGGCGACCATAACCCGCGGCTTCGACGGCATGAGTCTGGCGCTGTTTACCGAAATGACGCCGCCGCCGAATACCGCGGGCGGTGGTCTGGCCAACGCCCTCGCCGGCAGCGGCCTGCTGATCCTGTGGGCAACCGTCTTTGGTACGCCGCTGGGTATCCTCGCCGGAATTTATTTGGCGGAGTATGGCCGCAAGTCGGTGCTGGCTGAAATTATCCGCTTTATCAACGATATTCTGCTTTCCGCACCGTCTATCGTGGTCGGCCTGTTCGTCTACACCATCGTGGTGGCGCAGATGCAGCACTTCTCGGGCTGGGCGGGCGTTATCGCCCTGGCGCTGCTGCAGGTGCCTATCGTTATTCGTACCACCGAAAACATGCTGAAACTGGTGCCGGATAGCCTGCGTGAAGCGGCCTATGCGCTGGGGACGCCGAAGTGGAAGATGATCTCGGCGATCACCCTGAAAGCCTCCGTCTCAGGGATTATGACCGGGATCCTGCTGGCTATCGCCCGTATCGCTGGGGAAACGGCGCCCTTGCTGTTCACCGCGTTGTCTAACCAGTTCTGGAGCACCGACATGATGCAGCCGATTGCCAACCTGCCGGTGACCATTTTCAAATTTGCCATGAGTCCGTTTGCGGAGTGGCAGCAACTGGCATGGGCCGGGGTATTGATTATCACCCTGTGCGTCTTGCTGCTGAACATCCTGGCGCGCGTTATCTTCGCCAAGAAGAAACACGGTTAATTTTTTGCGGCGCAGCCACGGCTGCGCTGAATGAGGAAGAGATTGAGATGAGTATGGTGAATACAGCTCCGGGTAAGATTTCAGTTCGTAACCTGAACTTCTACTACGGCAAATTCCATGCCCTGAAGAACATCAACCTGGATATCACCAAAAACCAGGTAACGGCGTTTATCGGTCCGTCAGGCTGTGGTAAATCCACCCTGCTGCGCACGTTCAACAAAATGTTTGAACTGTATCCGGAGCAGCGTGCGGAAGGCGAGATCCTACTGGATGGCGACAATATTCTGACTAACACCCAGGATATCGCCCTGCTGCGCGCTAAGGTTGGCATGGTGTTCCAGAAGCCAACGCCGTTCCCGATGTCCATTTACGACAACATCGCTTTCGGCGTGCGCCTGTTTGAAAAACTGTCCCGTGCCGATATGGACGAGCGCGTGCAGTGGGCGCTGACCAAAGCCGCATTATGGAACGAAACCAAAGATAAACTGCACCAGAGCGGGTATTCTCTCTCCGGTGGTCAGCAGCAGCGTCTGTGTATTGCCCGCGGTATCGCGATCCGCCCGGAAGTGCTGCTGCTTGATGAGCCGTGCTCCGCGCTGGACCCGATCTCCACCGGGCGTATCGAAGAGCTGATCACCGAGCTGAAACAGGACTACACCGTCGTTATCGTGACTCACAACATGCAGCAGGCTGCGCGTTGCTCCGACCATACGGCATTTATGTATCTTGGCGAGCTGATTGAGTTCAGCAATACGGATGACCTGTTCACCAAGCCCGCGAAGAAACAAACTGAAGATTATATTACTGGCCGCTACGGTTGATTTGCCCTTGTGCTTTCAGGCTCTCACCAGTTGGGCAATCAGGAGACACCATGGACAACCTAAATCTTAACAAACATATTTCCGGCCAGTTCAACGCTGAACTGGAGTATATCCGCACCCAGGTGATGACCATGGGGGGGCTGGTGGAGCAACAGCTTTCTGATGCGATCACCGCAATGCATAACCAGGACAGCGAACTGGCGAAACGCGTGATTGACGGCGACAAACAGGTCAACATGATGGAAGTGGCGATCGATGAAGCCTGCGTGCGCATCATCGCCAAGCGCCAGCCGACCGCCAGCGACCTGCGCCTGGTGATGGCGATCATCAAGACTATCGCTGAGCTGGAACGCATTGGCGATGTGGCGGATAAAATCTGCCGTACCGCGCTGGAGAAGTTTTCCCAGCAGCATCAGCCGCTGCTGGTGAGCCTTGAATCGCTGGGCCGCCATACGGTGCAGATGCTGCATGACGTGCTGGATGCCTTCGCGCGTATGGATCTCGACGAGGCGGTACGTATCTATCGCGAAGACAAGAAAGTCGACCAGGAATATGAAGGCATCGTACGTCAGCTGATGACCTACATGATGGAAGACTCGCGCACTATCCCCAGCGTCCTGACGGCGCTGTTCTGCGCGCGCTCCATCGAGCGTATCGGCGACCGCTGCCAGAATATCTGCGAATATATTTTCTACTTCGTCAAAGGCCAGGATTTCCGTCATGTGGGCGGCGATGAACTGGATAAATTGCTCGCTGGTAAAGATCCGAAAGAGTAATAATCATTTTGTCTAATTCTGATGAATGGATTTATCAGAATTAGATATGATTCCTCCACCGGCAGCGATATTGCTGAGATTATCGTCACAATTAACAGGCTGCCCGTTTGAGTTCTTCATTTTATCGCGTAACAATCAGCATCCACTGACTGAGCGCGCAAGCTCAGAATGTTTTAAACGGATTGTTACTGCGACAGCAGGCAAAACCTGATATTGCCCCCACGGCGGCGATATCAGGTTTTTTTATGCGTGCGAAGAATGACTTAATAAGGGTTGCTACCGCGATGCGCGGGCAAAACCTGAAGAGGATTATCTGTTAAGGCAGATCGTCTTCTTCGGGTTTTTTTGCTTTTTTCCAGGCGCAAAAATAACAGTCCCCGCGCCCTTAAGCGGTATGGATAAAGCTATTTGAACCCGCGCGATGCTTGTCGCTGTCGTTTTTATTAATGCCAATACTTATATAAGGGAATATTATGATGAGAAAAACCAGGATCGCTTCGGCGATAGCCTTGCTGGCGCCGCTTTGTTATTCAACCTCCCTGATCGCGAGCCAGCTGACGGTAGAGCAACGGCTTGAGTTGCTGGAAAAAGCGCTCAGCGATACGCAAAAAGAGCTCAAAAAATATCAAGACCAGGAGAGAAAAAGAGACCAGATTTGGGCCTCATGGTCTCCGCCTGCAGAGAGCCAGAAGCGCAACGTCGCGGCGGCGGCCGGACCGAAAGCAGCGGTGAAACCGGATGCGGTACTGGTCAAAAATCAACAACCTGCTACAGACAGTGCACCAGCCTACAGCGCGATGACGCTGAAAGATTTTAGCAGGTTCGTCAAAGATGAAATTGGCTTTAGCTATAACGGCTACTTCCGCTCGGGCTGGGGAACCGCCTCGCATGGCTCGCCAAAATCGTGGGCCATCGGCTCGCTTGGCCGTCTGGGCAATGAATATTCCGGCTGGTTCGATCTGCAGCTGAAGCAGCGGGTGTTTCAGGAAGGCGATAAACGCGTCGACGCCATCGTGATGCTCGACGGGAACGTTGGCCAGCAGTATTCCACTGGCTGGTTTGGCGACAATGCCGGCGGCGAAAACTACATCCAATTCTCGGATATGTACGTTAACACCAAAGGATTCCTGCCGTTTGCCCCGGAGGCCGATTTCTGGGTCGGCAAACACGGTGCGCCAAAAATCGAGATCCAGATGCTGGACTGGAAAACGCAGAGAACCGATGCGGCGGCTGGCGTGGGGCTGGAAAACTGGCAGGTTGGCGTCGGGAAATTCGATATCGCGCTGGTGCGGGAAGATGTTGATGACTACGATCGTTCCTTGAGCAATAAGCAGCAAATAAACACCAATACCCTTGATATCCGTTACAAAGAGATCCCGCTGTGGGATAAAGCCAGCCTGATGGTCAGCGGACGCTATGTCGCTGCCAACCAAAGTTCTTCTGAGAAATATAAAGAGGGCAATGAAGGCTATTATCCATGGAAAGATACCTGGATGGCCGGCACCTCGTTAACGCAAAAATTTGCTAACGGCGGCTTTAACGAATTCTCTTTCTTACTGGCGAATAACTCCATTGCCAGCAGCTTCTCGCGCTATGCCGGATCCAGCCCCTATACAACCTTTAACGGCCGCTATTATGGCGACCATACCAATGGCACCGCCGTGCGCTTAACCTCGCAAGGGGAAACCTATTTACGTGATGACATTATTATGGCGAATGCCATCGTTTACTCTTTTGGTAACGACGTTTACAGCTACGAGACCGGGGCCCACTCCGATTTTGAATCCATCCGTACGGTCCTGCGACCGGCTTATATCTGGAATAAATATAACCAGACCGGCGTCGAACTGGGGTACTTCAAGCAGCAAAACAAAGATGTTACCGGCAAAAAATATAACGAGTCCGGCTATAAGACCACGCTGTTCCATACCTTCAAAGTTAATACCAGTATGCTGACCTCGCGCCCGGAAATTCGCTTCTATGCCACCTATATTAAAGCGAAGGATATCGACCTGGATAAGGCCGCGAATAACACCACCAGCATTTTTGAAGACGGTAAAAACGATCAGTTTGCCGTAGGGGCGCAGGCGGAAATCTGGTGGTGAGACGATAACAGAACGGACACAACATAAGAGGAATAACGATGAAACGACATGCAATTTATTTCGCCCTGGCGCTGGCGGGCGCGGCGTTCACCATTCAGGCGGCACCGTTGCCCGCGGTGCCGGACCCCTCCCTGCCGGTGAGCCACTTTATCACCCAAGTTAACGCGGATAAAAGTATCACTTACCGCCTGTTTGCCCCTGATGCCCGGCGGGTTTCGGTAGTCACCGGCGCCACGCCGGACTCTTTTGTCTCGCACGACATGACCAAGGCAGCGGACGGAGTCTGGACATGGAAAAGCGAGCCGATGAAGCCCAATCTCTATGAATACTATTTCGATGTGGATGGCTTCCGCTCGGTAGATACCGGCGGCCGCTATCAGAAGCCGCAGCGCCAGGTGAACACCAGTTTGATTCTGGTGCCGGGCAGTATTCTTGACGATCGGGCGGTCGCGCACGGCGATCTGCGCACCCTTACCTATCACTCAAAGGCGCTGAACGCTGAACGTCGTCTCTATGTCTGGACGCCGCCGGGTTATAGCGGAACCGGCGATCCGCTGCCGGTGCTCTATTTCTATCATGGCTTTGGCGACAGCGGCCTGTCGGCCATCGATCAGGGGCGGATCCCGCAAATCATGGATAACCTGCTGGCGGAGGGCAAGATCAAGCCAATGCTGGTGGTGGTCCCGGATACCGAAACCGATATCCCGGAAGCCATCGCGGAAAACTTCCCGCCGCAGGAGCGACGCAAAACCTTCTATCCGCTGAATGCGCAGGCGGCGGATAAAGAGCTCATGCAGGATATTATTCCGCTGATCGATGCCCGGTTTAACGTGCGTAAAGATGCCGACGGTCGGGCGCTCGCCGGGCTGTCGCAGGGCGGCTATCAGGCGCTGGTCTCCGGAATGAATCATCTGGAGAGCTTTGGCTGGCTCGCCACGTTTAGCGGCGTCACAACCACCACGGTGCCGAATGCTGGTGTGGAAGCGCAGCTGAAACATCCTGAGGCGATCAATAAACAGCTGCGTAACTTTACCGTGGTCGTCGGGGAAAAAGATTCCGTGACCGGCAAAGACATCGCGGGTCTGAAAAGCGAGCTGGAAAAACAGAAGATCAACTTTGACTATCACGCCTATCCCGGCCTGAACCATGAAATGGACGTCTGGCGCCCTGCCTACGCGGAGTTTGTGCAAAAACTGTTTAAATAGCCGGAGGGGGCGTTTAGCCCCCGTTTTCCGCGAGTGAAGAAAGACAAGATGAAAGTGCTTGTGTCCGAAGATAATGAGTTAAGCCGGTCGCCAGCCATCCTGTTCTGGGCGAGATCACAGCGCTACCGGGCTACCCTTGCTGCCAACCGTCGCCCGGCCAGGCGACGCCGGGGGCTAGCGAGTGATATCCCAACCGCGCGCTTTCCACAATGCCGGCAGCGCAGCCAGATCGGTAAAGGTTGTCACTTTGGGATGATCGATTGGCGGGTTGTGCGGATCGGCGCAGAAGTAGAACACCTCCATGCCGGCGGCTATTCCCGATTGTGCACCTGCACTGGAATCATCAACCAGAATGCAGTTCTCAACGTTAACGTTCATCGCCTTTGCGGCATGGAACATCAGCGCCGGATCGGGTTTCCAGCGCTGAATATCGTAGCCGCTGTACAACCGGTCAGCGAAATGGTGCAGCAGGCCGGTGCGGCCGAGAGAGTGTTGCATCTTACTGACCGGGCCATTGGAGACCACGCACATCGGGACGCTTACCGCATCCAGCAGCGCCTGGGCTCCAGCAATCACCTCCAGTTCGCTATCGAACAGGCGGGCGACTTCCGCACGGTAAATCGGCTCCAGGGTGGCCTTTTGCAGGTTAACGCCATGCTCGGCGTTGATGGTGTCGATTATTTCGTACAGCTTTACGCCTTTGAAGCGCTTAAAAATCTCTGCCAGCTCCAGCGTAATGCCAAATTCCTGGAACATGTGCACGTAGGCGCGGGAGCAAATTACCTCGCTGTCGACCAGCGTGCCGTCACAGTCAAAAAATACTGCTTCTGGTTGAGTCATAGCCATTCCATATTAACAAGTTTAACGTTTTCGTCATGTCCAATGCCGCGACGCAATCGTTGCCGTATAAGCAAAATAAATGAAAAAAATTACCATACAACCGCGCCTGGCGCTGTAATTTGGTATAGGATAGCGTCGAATTTTCCCTCCTTACGTTCGGAAACCGATAATGAGTCAACAACAAACCAGCCAGTCTTCTGGCCAGGGTCTGCTGGAGCGCGTATTTAAACTGCGCGAGCACGGCACCACGGTGCGCACGGAAGCCATCGCCGGTTTCACCACGTTCCTGACGATGGTGTATATCGTTTTTGTTAACCCACAAATTCTTGGCGTAGCGGGCATGGATACCAGCGCCGTGTTTGTGACCACCTGTCTGATTGCCGCTTTCGGCAGTATCATGATGGGGCTGTTCGCGAACCTGCCGGTTGCTCTGGCGCCGGCGATGGGCCTGAACGCCTTTTTCGCCTTTGTGGTGGTGCAGGCGATGGGCCTGCCATGGCAGGTCGGCATGGGCGCGATTTTCTGGGGCGCCGTCGGCCTGCTGCTGCTGACGATCTTCCGCGTACGCTACTGGATGATCGCCAATATTCCGCTGAGCCTGCGCGTGGGCATCACCAGCGGGATCGGCCTGTTTATCGGTATGATGGGCCTGAAGAACGCCGGGGTTATCGTCGCTAACCCGGAAACGCTGGTCAGCATTGGTCATCTGACTTCCCACAGCGTGCTGCTGGGCGTGCTGGGCTTCTTTATCATCGCGATTCTGGCGTCGCGCAACATTCACGCCGCGGTACTGGTCTCTATCGTGGTGACCACCCTGCTGGGCTGGATGCTGGGGGATGTGCACTACACCGGTATCGTCTCAGCTCCGCCGAGCGTGACTTCGGTGATCGGTCATGTCGATCTGGCGGGCTCCCTGAATCTGGGCCTGGCCGGGGTAATCTTCTCCTTTATGCTGGTCAACCTGTTTGACTCCTCCGGGACGCTGATCGGCGTGACGGATAAAGCGGGTCTGGCGGACGCCAACGGTAAATTCCCGCGCATGAAGCAGGCGCTGTTTGTCGATAGCGTCTCGTCGGTGGCAGGTTCCTTCATCGGCACCTCGTCGGTAACAGCGTATATCGAATCCTCCTCCGGCGTTTCCGTAGGCGGGCGCACCGGCCTGACCGCCGTTGTCGTCGGTATCCTGTTCCTGCTGGTTATCTTCCTCTCTCCGCTGGCGGGGATGGTTCCGGCCTATGCGGCCGCCGGCGCGCTGATTTACGTCGGCGTGCTGATGACCTCCAGCCTGGCGCGCGTGAAGTGGGATGACCTGACGGAAGCGGTACCGGCGTTTATCACCGCGGTGATGATGCCGTTTAGCTTCTCGATCACTGAAGGTATCGCCCTGGGCTTTATCTCCTACTGCGTGATGAAGATCGGCACCGGCCGTCTGCGCGACCTCAGCCCTTGCGTAATTATCGTCTCGCTGCTGTTCGTGCTGAAGATTGTCTTTATTGATGCACATTAATCCGCACGCATGATGAAAAAGCCCGGCATCGCTGCCGGGCTTTTTTTATGCTTTTACCCGCTTAATATAATCGCCAAAGGCGGTCAGCTGGCCGCGCAGATGGTCGAGGGTGCTCTGATCGACCACTTCACCTGACTGCGGATCCACTTTGTTCTGGATCACGCCGCCCATAAATTCCGGTTTATTCATTACCATCGCATCGAGGAACACCAGAATCTGCCGCAGATGATACTGGCAGCGCGCGCCGCCGATGGCGCCCATTGAGCTGGTTTGAATCAGCACCGGCTTGCCGGACAGCGGCTGCTCTGGCAGGCGTGAAAGCCAGTCGATGGCGTTTTTCAGGCCGCCAGGCACGGAATAGTTATACTCGGGGGTGACGATCACCACGCCATCCGCCTCGCGGATCTGTTGCGCAATCTCCTGCACGCGCTGCGGGAATCCCTCTTCTTCCTGAATATCAGCATCGTACAGCGGAATATCGCCGATTGACGGCAGCGCGGAGATGTCCATGCCCGCCGGCGCGATGCCGGGCAGGGTACGCGCGACCATTCCATTAAACGACCCTTTACGCAGGCTGCCGAGTAACGTAACCACTTTCAAGGTATCTGACATGATTGCTCCTTTGGATCATGATGCCGGCAAGACCGGTCAATTGAGGGATAAGGTTTTTTCCGTGGGTAGGCTGGTAAAGCGCATCAGGCGGGCTGACGGCTCGCGCGCGCGCCGCTGAGCGTCCGCCAGGCTGTGCCAGTCGCCTCCCTTAGCGTCATACTCCCAGACCTTCAGCGGGCCGATATTCGGGGTAGCGGCAATCGACCACACCAGCAGCGATTCGGCGTCACAGACGGCTTCGATCGGCAGGCTGCCGGCGGTACGCAGGCGGCCGGAGCCAGGCAGCAGCTGCAGCTGCGTTGATGTTTCACCGGTCAGCTTCAGCACGCTGCGCCGCAGCGCCACCAGTTGGCTGCGCGCTTCGTCCGGGTCATGCTGAATGTTAACCCACAGATTCTCATTGTTACTGAAATTTTGCCGGTCGGCGTCGTGGCTGCGGACAGTGCGCTGCAGCTCCATATCGAGGCCACAATCCCCTTCGGTGGTCAGCGCTACGCCAACGATATTGCCAGTATAAGAGATAGAGAAGCGGGGAAGGTGACGATCGCTAAAAACCGGTCGGCCATTGGCTTCGTTAACGATTTCAGGCAGCTCGCCGATGCCGTAAAGCATAAACAGCAGTTCGGCGAGCAGCGACCGCGAAGCGCGAAAGCGGGCTTGCCGGTATTCAGGGAGCCGACGTGCGGATTGATGACAGGCCGCTGACAAACGTGTCGATAGCGGCTCCCCGGTACTGAGTATCCCTCGTGCAAAATGCGTTGCCATACGTCGCTCCGTGAGTAATGGTCTGAATGAAAACTGCGGGCGCTATTATCGCCTGGTATTAACAGGTTTTAATGCCGAAATCCCCCCTTGAAAAGGGAATTTGTTTGGATTTTACAAATTCTTGCGCAAATAAGGTGCTACGGACACGAAACAAAGCTTACAGCGTACCGGAATAGAGCGCTTTCAACGTATCTCTAAGCCAGACAAGCTTCGGGTTGTAGCTGTTGCGTTTATGCCATAGCAAGGTGAAGGGGACGCGAAGCTTTTCCAGATGCTGCGGCTCCAGCGGCAGCGGCCGGGAGACCAGCGGTAGCTGATGCTGCTGATTATAGTGCTGGCAGTAGCGTGGCGCGGTGGCCAGCATGGTGTGCTGCGGTTGAGCCGCCATAAAGAGGGATTGCTCAAACCCCGGCACGGTCAGCGCCACGTTACGCTTATGCCCCAGCTCCTGCAGCACGTCGTCCAGCGCCCAGGTATCGCGTTGTTCCCAGCAGATGGTGATATGCGGATAGCGTAAGAATGCCGCCAGATCCCACTCCTCCCTGAGCGCCGGATGATCGGCGCGCAGCCAGACCTGCGGCAGGTCGGTGAACAGCACATCAAAATCGATATACCACGGCAGCAGGCTCAGCAGCTCCCGCGACTGCGGATGGCTTTCGCGTCCGCAGAAGCCGATATCCACCTCGCCGCGGATGATGGCGTCCAGGGAGTCGTAGTCCCAGTTGCGCAAACGAATCAATGCCTGCGGGTAGCGCTGATAGATGCGCTGGGAGAGGGTGTTAAACAGGATCATCAGCAACGGCGTTTCCGCCGCCAGCTCGAACTTGAGGCCGCTCGGCATGGTGTGGTGCGGTTTATCGAGGATCTGGTTGCCCATCTGCATCCAGTCCGCCAGATCCTGCTCCATGCTGCTGACCAGCGGTGTAGGCGCCAGGCCCAGCGGCGTTTTGACAAACAGCGGATCGTCAAACCAGGCGCGCAGCTTGGCCAGCGACTTGCTCACCGCCGAGGGCGAAACGTTCATCCGCTTCGCCGTACGGGTGACGCTGAGCTCCTGGGTCAGGAGCTGCAGGCAGAGCAGTAAATTAAGATCGAGACTCGAAAGCGGCTTCTTCATTGTGTTGCGCAACCCGCGGCGGAGTGGCGACCAGTAGCAGAACAAGACTCACTATGCTACAGGCAATGAGTATCCCGATCAGCATATTCATTGCGCTGAGTCCGATGATGGCGGCGATCCAAATCCACAGCGACGAACCGCACACCTGCGCGATGCCGAGGACCGAGCTGGCGACACCGGCGCGCAGCGTGAATGGCCCCAGGGCCTGGCTCATTGCGACGCCGAAGCCGACGGAGAAGCCGGCGCAAATCATGCCCAGCCCGACCAGGGTGACGACCTGCTGGGTGGCGAGGCTCAGCGCCACGCCTGCCGCCAGGAACAGCAGCTGCGAGGTTATCATCAGGGTGCGTGGTTTAAACAGCGACAGGGCGAACGGCGTCGAGAAGGAGACCGCCATGCTGACCATCGCCATCAGCGCCATCGTCATGGAATAGGTGCCGCGATCGAACCCCATCTCCTCCATCATCAGTACCGGCGAGACGTTCACGTAGGTGAGGATCGCCGTCACGCTGAGGGTGGTGATGAGAATGCGGCTGAGGAAAAAGCGGTTCAACAGCGATTCGCCCGCGCCATGCTGCGGCATAGCCGTCTGCGCAGGCGCCGTCGGACGCGTCTCGCGCAGGATAAATACCGCCAGCAAACCCACTGTTACCCCCATGCCGATCATGGTGTAGAACAGACTCTGCCACGGGTATTTCAGCATGATCAGGTGGCCGAGCACCGGCGCCAGCACGGGGATGATGCAGGTAATGCCGTTGAGCAACGACAGCACTTTGGCCCGTCGACGGTCGTTCAGCGTATCGCGCAGAATAGCGAAAGCCACCACGTAGCAGCAGCCGGCGCCGATCCCCTGGATAAAGCGTCCGGTAAGGAAGTGGCTGCTGGTGTGCGCCTGCGCGCAGAGCAGGGAGGCGATAACAAAGATCGCCGCCCCCACCATGGCGACAGGCTTACGCCCCGAGCGGTCGGCGATACGGCCAGCAAACAGCATCGCGGAGGCCATTCCGGCCAGATAGACCGAGAAGGCGATATGTAATTGCGCCTCGCTGGCTCCCAGATCCTGAGCAATACGCGGCAGGCCGACGAGATACATATCGATGCCGGAGGGATAGAGCAGAACCAGGGCAAAGCTGCAGAGAAGAAAGCGTGTCATGAGATCCTCGCGATGTGAATGGCGTTCAGCATAGTGAGGAACGTCCCGCAAGACGAGTTGCCATTTGGACAACGCTATTTTCCTGGCAGGAAACGCGAACTAGCGGCCCCGGCATCGCCACACGCGGGCCATCCCTTCGCTTTCCGGCCGAACGCTTTCGAAGCCAAACTTCGCGTACAGCTCCGGAACATCCGCCACCAGCGTAACGTAGGCGCCGTCAAAGGCGTTAGCGTCCAGCCAGGCAACCAGCTTCTCCATCACCAGCCGCCCAAGGCCCTTTCCCTGGTGAGCCGGATCGACGGCGACGTCGACAATGTCGAAATTAATTGCGCCGTCGCCGACGATGCGCCCCATGGCGATAGGCGTCTCCTGCCAGAGGATATGTACGCCATAACAGCTGCGCGGCAGCCCGGCTCTGGCGCCTTCCAGGGGGCGCGGCGACATACCCGCTACCTCTCGCAGGTGGCAAAACGCTTCGGCGGAGGGCACCTTCTCGATCACGGTATATTCAACGGTCATGCTTTAGTCTCGTGGTTAAGGGGAGATAAAAGTAGAGAACGTTGCGCCGCAAAGGGCAAGAAAAAACCCGCATTAACGCGGCGTTAATGCGGGTGAGTGAACATTTACGGACTAAACGTTATTTGCCGATACAGAAGCTGGAGAAGATGCGGCCCAGCAGGTCATCGGAGGTGAACTCCCCGGTGATCTCGCTCAGCGCCTGCTGCGCGAGACGCAGCTCTTCCGCCAGCAGCTCGCCGGCCCAGGCGCCCAGCAGCTGGGCTTTGCCCTGCTGCAGATGGTCCGCCGCCTCTTCCAGCGCCTGCAGATGGCGACGGCGGGCGAGGAAGCCGCCTTCCATATTGGTATCGAAGCCCATGCTCTGCTTGAGGTGGTTACGCAGCACCTCGACGCCTTCGCCAGTGCGTGCCGACAGGCGGATCAGTGAGTGGCCATTTACTTCGCTGATACCCAGCGCTTCGCCGGTGACATCGGCTTTATTACGCACCACGGTAATCGGCAGTTTAGCGGGCAGGCGCTCGATAAAATCTGGCCAGATCTCCGCCGGATCAACGGCGCTGGTGGTGGTGCCATCGACCATAAACAGCACCCGATCGGCCTGGGCAATCTCCTGCCAGGCGCGCTCGATGCCGATACGTTCCACTTCGTCATTGGCGTCGCGCAGGCCTGCGGTATCAATGATATGCAGCGGCATGCCGTCGATATGGATATGCTCGCGCAGCACGTCGCGGGTGGTGCCGGCGATGTCGGTGACGATCGCTGCTTCGCGGCCCGCCAGGGCGTTTAGCAGGCTCGATTTACCGGCATTTGGCCGCCCGGCGATCACCACCTTCATCCCTTCGCGCAGCAGACTGCCCTGACGGGCTTCGGCGCGGACGGCGTCGAGGTCGGCCATCACCTCGTTCAGCTGGGCTTCAATTTTGCCGTCGGAGAGGAAATCAATTTCTTCATCCGGAAAATCAATCGCCGCTTCCACATAGATGCGCAGGTGAGTGAGTGCTTCCACAAGGTGGTTAACCCGCGCGGAGAAGGCCCCCTGCAGTGAGTTCAGCGCCGAGCGCGCCGCCTGTTCTGAGCTGGCGTCGATAAGGTCGGCGATGGCCTCTGCCTGCGCCAGGTCGAGCTTGTCGTTAAGGAACGCGCGCTCAGAGAATTCGCCGGGCCTGGCGATGCGCAGGCCCGGCAGGGTCAGAATACGTTTAAGCAGCAGGTCGAGAATGACCGGGCCGCCGTGGCCCTGCAGCTCAAGCACATCTTCCCCGGTAAAGGAGTTCGGCCCGGGGAACCAAAGCGCAATCCCCTGATCAAGCGGCGTACCGTCAACGTCGTTGAACGGCAGGTAGTCGGCATAGCGCGGTTTCGGCAGCTTGCCGAGTACCGCCTGCGCGACGTCGCGCGCTTTGAGGCCGGAGATGCGCAGGATGCCCACCCCCCCGCGTCCCGGTGGGGTTGCCTGGGCGACGATAGTGTCGTTATGGCTCATGGTGACTCTCTATGTAGATGTAAAAAAGGCGGTCCATTGACCGCCTTCTCTGGCATTAACGTTACCGTAACTACTCTAAATCATTCAAGTCGCAGATGCGTTGCCTTGAAGAATGAAGAGTATCAGGATTTCTTCTTCTCGCGGCTATGCAGGCCACGCTTCTCCAGACCACGGTAAATCAGCTGCTGCTGAATAATGGTCACCAGGTTGCTGACGATGTAGTACACCACCAGGCCAGACGGGAACCACAGGAAGAACACCGTGAAGATGACCGGCATAAAGGTCATGATCTTCTGCTGCATCGGGTCAGTCACGGTGGTCGGCGACATCTTCTGGATGAAGAACATCGTCGCGCCCATGATGATCGGCAGGATGTAGTACGGGTCCTGAGCAGACAGGTCGTGGATCCACAGGATAAACGGCGCATGACGCAGTTCAACCGAGGCGCTCAGCATGTAGTACAGCGCAAGGAAGATCGGCATCTGAATAATCAGCGGGAAGCAGCCGCCCAGCGGGTTCACTTTCTCCGCTTTATACAGCGCCATCATCTCCTGGCTTTGACGTTGTTTATCGTCGCCCAGACGCTCGCGCATGGCCTGAATCTTCGGCTGCAGCATACGCATCTTCGCCATGGAGGTGTACTGCGCTTTGGTCAGCGGGTACATGATGCCACGAACGATAAAGGTGATGACGATGATCGAGAAGCCCCAGTTGCCGAGGAAGCTGTGGATGAACTTCAGCAGCTTGAACAGCGGTTGGGAGATGAACCACAGCCAGCCGTAGTCGACGGTCAGATCCAGGTGCGGCGCGACGGCAGCCATTTTGTCCTGAATCGCCGGGCCGACCCACAGCGTGCTCTGCAGTTTGTCGGTTTGACCAGGCTGTACCAGTACCGGCTGAGATTTATAGCCGATAGCAACAATGCCGTTGCCGAGGTTGGCGGTATAGAAGTTATTCGTCCCGTTATTCTGCGGCACCCACGCAGTGGTGAAGTACTGCTGCAGCATGGCAACCCAACCGTTTTTGGTGCTAACGTTCAGGTTTTCGTTATCCAGAATGGTATCGAATTTGTATTTTTCGTATTTCGAATCCGCGGTGGAGAACGCTGCGCCACGGAAAGTATGCATCGTGGACAGGCCGCCGGTCTGCGTATCGCGACTGGACGGCAGCGCAGCGGTCTGCTTCAGCTGACCGAAGGTCGAGACTTCCAGCGGTTTCTCGCTGGCATTCTGCACGCTATAACCGACGTTCACCGCATAGCCACCGCGTTTCAGGGTGAAGGTTTTGGTGAAGACGTTGCCGGCTTTGTCGGTGTAGGTCAGCGGGATGACGAGCTCATCCTGGCCATCGGCCAGCACAAACGCCTCTTTATCGACGCTGTACAGCGGACGCGGGCCGTTTGCCGGGTTATCCGGACCGTCACGGCCGGTTAAGCCGCTCTGCGCCTGGTAGACAAACTGCGGGGTGGTTTCCAGTAACTGGAACGGTTCGGTCGATTTCAGCGTTTTTGGATACGCCAGAAGCAGCGCCTGCTCAATATCGCCACCGTTGGTGTTGATAGTCAGCTCAAGCACGTCGGTTTTAACCGTAATCAGTTTCCCCTGGCCACTGGCCGGTACGCCCTGGTCGGCGGCGCTACCCGCTGCTGTGGTCGTAGTCTGCGTGGTCTGCTGCTGGGGTTGCGGATTTTTGTCCTGCTCCCAGGCTTGCCAGATCATGAAAGACACGAACAACAAAGCGATGATAAGAAGATTGCGTTGCGAATCCATCGTTAGTGTTCTCTGGTATCAAATGGTCCAGGCGGGACGGGATCGTCACCACCAGGGTGTAAAGGGTGGCATTTTAATACGCGTTTCATCGTCAACCAACTGCCTTTTATCACTCCAAACCTGCGTAAGGCCTCAATTCCGTATTGAGAACAGGTTGGGGTGAAACGACAATGCGGCCCGAGTAGCGGACTAATCAGGCGCTGATAAACTCGAATCAGGCCGATCAGGACCCGCGAGCCAGGCGACAATGGCGGCGCCATAATTTTTCCAACGCTTCCGAGAGAGCACGGTTATCGAGGTCGGCAACCCCTCTTTTCGCCACCACCACGAAATCCATAGGTGGGAGTTCATGTTGACGCAAACGAAAACTTTCACGCGTCAGACGTTTAATCCGATTGCGTTCATGTGCGCGTTTCACGTTTTTCTTGGCGACGGTGAGACCGATGCGGGGATGCCCCAGCGAATTCAGGCGGCCGAGGATGGTGATTTGCGGCGTGCCAGCCCGTTGTGGCTGCTGGAAGACGAAAGTGAAATGACTGGGAGTTAACAAGCGTAACTCCCTGGGAAATGCGAGCTTAACCACGCAGGGTTAGCTTTATTACTTGGAAACGGTCAGACGAGCGCGGCCTTTAGCACGACGACGTGCCAGAACCTGACGACCATTTTTAGTAGCCATACGAGCACGGAAGCCGTGAGAACGGTTGCGCTTCAGTACAGACGGTTGAAAAGTGCGTTTCATGGCGATTTCTACCTAAACTTGAATAAATTCACTGACTTTTGCGTAGACCCGAACGAACTTCGAACGACTTACGCCTCAGCGTGGGTGATTAAAGAGGCCGGATTGTAATAATTGTACACTCCGGAGTCAATTCTCTTTCCTTATTTCTCGCACCTCGTCGCACAAAAAATAAGCTGAGACGTGTGACGAAAACGGGCATTACGCGCCGGGTGGGGGATTATACGGCCTGGCCAGTAAAGCGCAAGGATCCTGAAGGATCTTTGTTAGATCGTTTGCGCCCAAAAGCGGCATAGCTCATTAATTTTTCCAATATGCGGCGGAAATCGTGCTTCACTCCTTCCAGGATCGATTACACTTACCCGGTTTCGATCCTTCCTGTGGATAAATCGGGAAGAATCTGTTGAGAAACACAAGATCTCTTTCTCAGTTTAGGCTATGATCCCCGGTCCCGATCGCGATCCCCGGATCCGCAGCGGGAAATAACCGCAGATAGCGGTTCGCACGTCACCCCTTTTGTGCAGGGGCTTTTCGGCTAATGCAGGGTCTTGTCGACGTGTGCCAACAATCACGATTGTTTCAGTTTTTCTTTGATATCGATTTTATGTTCGAGTGGAGTCCGCCGTGTCACTTTCGCTTTGGCAGCAGTGTCTTGCCCGATTGCAGGATGAGTTACCAGCCACAGAATTCAGCATGTGGATCCGCCCATTGCAGGCGGAACTGAGCGATAACACGCTGGCACTGTATGCGCCAAACCGTTTTGTGCTCGACTGGGTAAGGGACAAATACCTCAATAATATCAATGGACTCCTCAATGATTTTTGCGGTGCGGACGCCCCGCAGCTGCGTTTTGAGGTGGGCGCTAAGCCCGCCAGCTCGCTGCAGAAAGGGGCGGTAAGCCCGGCCGCAGCGGCCATTCCGGCGGCGCAGGTGCAGACCGCGCGCGTGGCGCCGACGATCGTGCGCCCTGGCTGGGATAATGTCCCGGCGCCGGCGGAGCCGACCTACCGTTCTAACGTTAACGTGAAACACACGTTTGATAACTTTGTCGAAGGTAAATCTAACCAGCTGGCCCGCGCGGCGGCGCGTCAGGTGGCGGATAACCCGGGCGGCGCCTATAACCCCCTGTTCCTCTACGGCGGAACGGGTCTGGGTAAAACCCACCTGCTGCACGCGGTGGGGAACGGTATCGTGGCGCGTAAACCGAACGCCAAAGTGGTCTATATGCACTCGGAGCGTTTCGTTCAGGACATGGTTAAAGCGCTGCAGAACAACGCCATCGAAGAGTTTAAGCGCTACTACCGATCCGTTGACGCCCTGCTGATCGATGACATTCAGTTCTTCGCCAATAAAGAGCGATCCCAGGAAGAGTTTTTCCACACCTTCAATGCCCTGCTGGAAGGTAATCAGCAGATCATTTTGACCTCGGATCGTTATCCCAAAGAGATCAACGGCGTTGAAGATCGTCTGAAATCCCGCTTCGGCTGGGGGCTGACGGTGGCGATCGAGCCGCCGGAGCTGGAAACCCGCGTCGCGATCCTGATGAAAAAAGCCGATGAGAACGACATCCGCCTGCCGGGTGAAGTGGCGTTCTTTATTGCCAAGCGCCTGCGCTCAAACGTGCGTGAGCTGGAGGGGGCGCTGAACCGCGTTATCGCCAACGCCAACTTCACCGGCCGGGCGATCACCATCGATTTCGTGCGCGAAGCGCTGCGCGATCTGCTGGCGCTGCAGGAAAAACTGGTCACCATCGACAATATTCAAAAGACGGTGGCGGAGTACTACAAGATTAAGGTAGCGGACCTGCTGTCCAAACGCCGCTCCCGTTCGGTGGCGCGTCCTCGCCAGATGGCGATGGCGCTGGCCAAAGAGCTGACCAACCACAGCCTGCCGGAAATCGGCGATGCGTTTGGTGGCCGCGACCATACCACCGTGCT
This sequence comes from Klebsiella sp. Q2, assembly GCF_009900705.1. Taxonomy (NCBI): domain Bacteria; kingdom Pseudomonadati; phylum Pseudomonadota; class Gammaproteobacteria; order Enterobacterales; family Enterobacteriaceae; genus Klebsiella; species Klebsiella sp. Q2. The sequence goes on from NZ_JAAABE010000009.1 coordinate 51,141, forward strand.
GCACGCCTGCCGCAAGATTGAGCAGCTGCGTGAAGAAAGCCACGACATTAAAGAAGATTTTTCCAATTTAATCAGAACATTATCCTCGTGACGCTATGAAATTTACCGTAGAACGTGAACATTTATTAAAACCGCTGCAACAGGTGAGCGGTCCGTTAGGTGGTCGTCCGACGCTGCCCATTCTCGGTAACCTGCTGCTTCAGGTCGCGGACGGCGCGCTGTCGCTGACCGGTACCGATCTTGAAATGGAGATGGTGGCGCGCGTGGCGCTGGTTCAGCCGCACGAAGCGGGCGCCACCACCGTTCCGGCGCGTAAATTCTTTGATATCTGCCGCGGCCTGCCGGAAGGTGCGGAGATCGCGGTGCAGCTGGAAGGCGATCGCATGCTGGTGCGTTCCGGCCGCAGCCGCTTCTCGCTGTCGACCCTGCCCGCTGCCGATTTCCCGAATCTTGACGACTGGCAGAGCGAGGTGGAATTTACCCTGCCGCAGGCGACCATGAAGCGTCTGATCGAAGCGACCCAGTTCTCGATGGCGCACCAGGATGTTCGTTACTACTTAAACGGTATGCTGTTCGAAACCGAAGGCAGCGAACTGCGCACCGTCGCGACCGACGGCCACCGTCTGGCGGTCTGTTCGATGCCGCTGGAAGCGTCGCTGCCGAACCATTCGGTGATCGTGCCGCGTAAAGGGGTGATTGAGCTGATGCGGATGCTCGACGGCGGTGATACGCCGCTGCGCGTGCAGATTGGCAGCAATAACATCCGCGCCCACGTCGGCGATTTTATCTTCACTTCGAAGCTGGTTGATGGCCGTTTCCCGGATTATCGCCGCGTATTGCCGAAAAATCCGGATAAACACCTCGAAGCGGGCTGCGATATTCTGAAGCAGGCTTTTGCCCGCGCGGCGATTCTCTCCAATGAGAAATTCCGCGGCGTGCGGCTGTACGTGAGCGAAAATCAGCTGAAAATCACCGCCAATAACCCGGAGCAGGAAGAAGCGGAAGAGATTCTGGACGTGACCTACGCCGGAACGGAGATGGAGATTGGCTTCAACGTTAGCTACGTGCTGGATGTGCTGAACGCGCTGAAGTGCGAGAATGTACGGATTCTGCTGACGGATTCGGTGTCGAGCGTGCAGATTGAGGATGCGGCTTCGCAATCCGCCGCCTACGTTGTCATGCCAATGCGATTGTAGAATCTGCAAAGGGGCTGGTTTACTTGCCATTTCGCCTTCCGGCAGTGCTCGAAATGCTCACGTACTTCGTGTACGCTCCGCTTTCTGCGCGCTGGCGGTAGACGAACTGGCTGCGACACCCACGCCCCTTGAATGATGACGAGCTGATATGTCGCTATCCCGACTCCTGATCAAAGACTTCCGCAATATTGAACATGCGGATCTCGCTTTATCTCCCGGCTTTAACTTCCTGGTTGGCGCCAACGGCAGCGGCAAAACCAGCGTGCTGGAAGCTATCTATACGCTCGGTCATGGCCGGGCGTTTCGTAGTTTGCAAATTGGCCGGGTGATCCGCCACGAGCAGGATGCGTTTGTTCTGCACGGGCGTTTACAGGGCGAAGAGCGGGAAACCGCCATCGGCCTGACCAAAGACAAACAGGGCGACAGCAAGGTGCGTATCGACGGCACCGACGGCCACAAAGTGGCGGAGCTGGCGCACCTGATGCCGATGCAGCTTATTACGCCGGAGGGGTTTACTTTACTCAACGGCGGCCCCAAATACAGAAGAGCATTCCTTGACTGGGGATGCTTTCATAACGAAGCCGGATTCTTCACCGCCTGGAGCAACCTGAAGCGCCTGGTCAAGCAGCGCAACGCCGCGCTGCGTCAGGTCAGCCGCTATGCCCAGCTGCGGCCATGGGATCTGGAATTAATCCCGCTGGCGGAGCAGATCAGCCGCTGGCGTGCCGAATACAGCGCCGCTATCGTCGAAGACATGGCGGATACCTGTCAGCAATTTTTACCGGAATTCTCGCTCTCTTTCTCCTTCCAGCGCGGCTGGGAAAAAGAGACCGACTACGCTGAAGTGCTGGAGCGGAATTTCGAGCGCGACAGAATGTTAACCTATACCGCCCACGGCCCGCATAAAGCGGATTTCCGTATTCGTGCCGACGGGGCGCCGGTGGAAGATACCTTGTCGCGCGGGCAGCTTAAGCTGCTGATGTGCGCCCTGCGTCTGGCGCAGGGCGAGTTCCTCACCCGCGTCAGCGGGCGGCGCTGCCTGTACCTGATAGATGATTTTGCCTCGGAACTCGATGATGCCCGCCGCGGTCTGTTATCCAGTCGCCTGAAAGCGACGCAGTCGCAGGTTTTCGTCAGCGCGATCAGCGCTGAGCACGTTATGGACATGTCGGACAAAAATTCGAAGATGTTCCGCGTGGAAAAAGGTAAAATAACGGATTAACCCAAGATTAAATGAGCGAGAAACGTTGATGTCGAATTCTTATGACTCCTCCAGTATCAAAGTCCTGAAAGGGCTGGATGCGGTGCGTAAGCGCCCGGGTATGTATATCGGCGACACGGATGACGGCACCGGTCTGCACCACATGGTATTCGAGGTTGTGGATAACGCTATCGACGAAGCGCTCGCGGGTTACTGCAAAGATATCGTGGTGACCATCCACAGCGATAACTCCGTCTCCGTCCAGGATGACGGCCGCGGCATCCCGACCGGCATTCACCCGGAAGAGGGCGTCTCCGCAGCGGAAGTTATCATGACCGTCCTGCACGCTGGCGGTAAATTTGACGATAACTCCTATAAAGTCTCCGGCGGCCTGCACGGCGTGGGCGTCTCGGTGGTTAACGCCCTGTCGCAGAAGCTGGAGCTGGTTATCCAGCGCGATAACAAAGTGCACAAACAAATGTATGAGCACGGTGTGCCGCAGGCGCCGCTGGCCGTGACCGGCGAGACCGATAAAACCGGCACCATGGTGCGTTTCTGGCCGAGCCTGGAAACCTTCACCAACGTCACCGAGTTTGAATACGATATCCTGGCGAAACGCCTGCGCGAACTGTCGTTCCTGAACTCCGGGGTCTCTATCCGCCTGCGCGATAAGCGTGACGGCAAAGAAGATCATTTCCACTACGAAGGCGGCATCAAGGCGTTCGTTGAGTATCTCAACAAGAACAAAACGCCGATCCATCCGAATATCTTCTATTTCTCTACGGAAAAAGACGGTATCGGTGTGGAAGTGGCCCTGCAGTGGAACGATGGCTTCCAGGAAAACATTTACTGCTTTACCAATAACATTCCGCAGCGTGACGGTGGTACTCACCTTGCCGGCTTCCGTGCGGCGATGACCCGTACCCTCAACGCCTACATGGACAAAGAGGGCTACAGTAAAAAAGCGAAAGTCAGCGCCACCGGCGACGACGCCCGTGAAGGCCTGATTGCCGTGGTATCGGTGAAAGTGCCGGATCCGAAATTCTCCTCACAGACCAAAGACAAGCTGGTCTCCTCCGAGGTGAAATCGGCGGTTGAGCAGCAGATGAACGAACTGCTGAGCGAATACCTGCTGGAAAACCCGTCCGATGCGAAAATCGTGGTCGGCAAAATTATTGACGCCGCGCGCGCGCGCGAAGCCGCGCGTCGTGCCCGTGAGATGACCCGCCGTAAAGGCGCGCTGGATCTGGCTGGCCTGCCGGGCAAACTGGCGGACTGCCAGGAACGCGACCCGGCGCTCTCCGAACTGTACCTGGTGGAAGGGGACTCTGCGGGCGGCTCTGCTAAACAGGGTCGTAACCGTAAGAATCAGGCGATCCTGCCGCTGAAGGGTAAAATCCTTAACGTTGAGAAAGCCCGCTTCGACAAGATGCTCTCTTCTCAGGAAGTGGCCACGCTGATCACCGCTCTGGGCTGCGGCATCGGCCGCGATGAGTACAACCCGGACAAACTGCGCTATCACAGCATCATCATCATGACCGATGCGGACGTCGACGGCTCGCACATTCGTACCCTGCTGTTGACCTTCTTCTATCGTCAGATGCCGGAGATCGTCGAGCGCGGCCACGTCTATATTGCCCAGCCGCCGCTGTACAAAGTGAAGAAAGGCAAACAGGAACAGTACATTAAAGACGACGAAGCGATGGATCAGTATCAGATCGCTATCGCTCTTGACGGTGCGACCCTGCATACTAACGCCAATGCGCCGGCGCTGGCGGGCGAACCGCTGGAAAAACTGGTTGCCGAGTTTAACGCCACCCAGAAAATGATTGGCCGCATGGAGCGCCGCTTCCCGAAAGCGCTGCTGAAAGAGCTTATCTATCAGCCGACCCTGACCGAGACCGATCTGGCTGACGAACAGAAGGTGACCCGCTGGGTGAACACGCTGGTATCCGAGCTGAATGAGAAAGAGCAGCACGGCAGCCAGTGGAAATTTGATCTCCACGAGAACAAAGAGCTGCAGCATTTTGAACCGGTTATTCGCGTTCGTACCCACGGCGTGGACACCGACTATCCGCTGGATAATGAGTTCATTATGGGGCCGGAATATCGCCGTATCTGTACCCTGGGTGAGAAACTGCGCGGCCTGATGGAAGAAGATGCTTACATCGAGCGCGGCGAACGTCGTCAGCCGGTGGCCAGCTTCGAGCAGGCTCTGGACTGGCTGGTGAAAGAGTCCCGTCGCGGCCTCTCTATCCAGCGCTATAAAGGTCTGGGCGAGATGAACCCGGATCAGCTGTGGGAGACCACCATGGATCCGGACAGCCGCCGCATGCTGCGCGTCACCGTCAAGGATGCCATTGCTGCCGATCAGCTGTTCACCACCCTGATGGGTGATGCGGTTGAACCACGTCGCGCCTTTATCGAAGAAAACGCCCTGAAAGCGGCGAATATCGATATCTAAGCCGTGTTCCCCCGGAGCGAGTTTGCCCGGGGTAACGGAATGTCTGAGCCCGGTCGCATGGCGCGACCGGGCTTTTCTTTGCCAGTAAAAGAGGAATCCTCTGCTGCGGTTCCATCCCCCTTTCTGGCCGACACTTTTACTGTTTTTTGAGCGGAATCGCGTTAGCATGAGGGAAGACTCATCTTACCCGGGGATCCTATGGCTATTAAACTGATTGCAATCGATATGGACGGCACTCTGCTGCTGCCAGACCATACCATCTCTCCTGCGGTGAAAGCCGCCATTGCCGCGGCGCGTGAGCGCGGCGTCAACGTGGTGCTGACCACCGGCCGCCCTTACGCCGGCGTTCACAGCTATCTGAAAGAGCTACATATGGAGCAGCCGGGTGATTACTGCATTACCTACAATGGCGCGCTGGTGCAAAAAGCCGGGGACGGCAGCACCGTGGCGCAAACCGCGTTGAGCTATGACGACTATCGCTTCCTCGAACAGCTTTCCCGCGAGGTCGGCTCCCACTTCCACGCGCTCGATCGCAATACGCTGTATACCGCAAACCGCGATATCAGCTACTACACCGTGCATGAATCCTATGTGGCGACCATCCCGCTGGTGTTCTGCGAAGCGGAAAAGATGGACCCTGAGATCCAGCTGCTGAAAGTCATGATGATCGATGAGCCGGCGATCCTCGACCAGGCCATCGCCCGTATCCCGGCGGAAGTGAAAGAGAAGTACACCGTGCTGAAAAGCGCGCCTTACTTCCTCGAAATACTGGATAAACGCGTCAATAAAGGCACCGGCGTGAAGTCGCTGGCCGATGCGCTGGGTATCAAACCGGAAGAGATTATGGCGATTGGCGATCAGGAAAATGATATCGCGATGATAGAATTTGCCGGCGTCGGCGTGGCGATGGATAACGCCATTCCGGCGGTTAAAGAGGCGGCGAACTTCATTACCAAATCGAACCTCGATGATGGCGTCGCCTTCGCTATTGAAAAATACGTTTTAGCGTAAGCTTCCTTCAGGCCTGGCGTTCTTCGGGCCTGTCTTCTCTTTTTTCATGAACAGATGTTAATCCGCATTTAAATCCCTTATTCCGCACAGGGGATTCTATAAGCTACCCGCCCTCTTTTTTTGCAATTCAGAACTAACATCAGATTTTTCATGAATAAACGCCATTATTTGATGTTGGTTACGCTGCCATTCGCCTCTGTTCAGATTTGCGCGGCCGCGGAACCAACGACGCCGCTTGAGCCGGCGTACGCCTATCACGGCGCCGAGCCTGCGGATCTGCCGGCGCCGGTCGACACCGAGACTGAGACAGCGGAATCGGCGCCGATATTGCCATTTCTAGGCGATGAGGCCAGAAAACGTGGCTACGTCCTGCCGCTGCCGTTTGGCGTCAGCATTAATTATATGGATATGCGGCAGAATATTAATGTCGACAGCATTAGCTTCACCGGCCTGTCGCTGGACGGCCGCAATATCGATTGCGGTAAGGATCCTGTTTGCAAACACGCCGTGAAGAACATTTTCGCTAAGGGGCCGGTCTCACTGGATAACGCCTTCCAGATTGGCGTTGGTCATACGCGGGAAAGCAGCAAAACCGAGACGCTCAAGCTGGATGCCTGGCTGCTGCCGTTTATAAATGTTTATGGTCTCGTCGGACACACCGAGGGACACTCCATTTCGCAGATTGCCGTCGGCCTGAAGGGACCGAACGGCAAAGTGGTGCCCATGCCCGGGATGCAGGACCTCGACTTTCGCCTCGATTTTAAAGGTACCACCTATGGGATGGGCACCACGCTGGTGGGCGGCGTCGGCAACTGGTTTACGGTGCTGGACGCTAACTACACCCAGACCCGCTTTGATATCCTCGACGGCAGCATTGATGCGTTTACCTTTTCGCCGCGCGTAGGCTATCGTTTCATTACGCCTTCGGTCGATGCGCTACATCTCCCCGCCGGTAAGCTGAACCTGTGGGTCGGCAGCATGTATCAGGACGTGCAGCAGGAGTTTAAGGGCAGCCTTAACGATCTCTCGATGCCGTCGCCGCTGCTGCAAAACATGGTCAACCTGGCCAACCAGGACAATAACGGTCGCTTCGATGTGAAGCAGCATCTGCAGTCGCCGTGGAACGTGCTGGTGGGCGCACAGTATGAGCTGACGCAGAATTTTAACATCACCACGGAGTTTGGTTTTGCCGAACGTAACAGCTTCTTTATCTCCGGTGAGTATCGCTTTTGAGCCGACCGCTTAACCCTGTTCTGTTGCTTCTGACATGCGCGCTATGCGCGCCGGTCCAGGCCAAGGCCATCAGCCGCGAGCAAATCGACGGCTGGCTGCAGCATCTCGGCGCCAGCGATAAGTTCGACGCCAGCAAAGGCATTGACTGGGGCATGATGCCCGGTCCGTTTTATACGCCGGAGCTGGGGCTGGGCATCGGCACTGCCATCGTCGGTCTCTACCGTCCCGATCCGCAGGATACCACCAGCCAGAATTCCACGCTGACGCTCAGCGGCTACGCCAGCTCCACCGGCGCCTTTGGCCTTAGCGTGAAAAACTACGCTTTTTTTGACCACGACCGATGGCGAATTTTTGTTGATGGTTCAATGGCCAACACCCCGACGTACTTCTGGGGACAAGGCTTTCATGCCGGCGATAAAGACAACGAAAAAGAGAAATATACCGCCCAGGTGCTGACCCTGCGCCCGACGGTCTACCGGCAGCTTATCGACAATGTTTATCTCGGCGCTGGATGGTCGCTGGCGGCGCAGAATGCCGATAAGATGGACCATAACGATCTGCCGAAAATTGAAAATACCCCGCAGGGACCGTCGGTATTCAGCTCGGGTGCCAGCGTCGCGCTCAACTGGGACGATCGCGACTTCGTCCCCAATCCGCGCCGGGGTCAGTATGCCAACTTCCGTTACACCCACTATGCGCCCGGCTTAGGCAGCGATACCCGCTTTGAAGAATTTCAGCTGCACTACAGCCATTATCATGCCCTCAGCGAGAAGAGCGTCCTCGCCTGGGAGGCCGATGGCGCCTTCACCCAGGGCGAGGTACCGTGGAGCATGATGCCGCTGCTGGGCAGCGATGAACGGATGCGCGGCTACTACCAGGGGCGCTACCGGGATAAAAACGTCTTCAGCAGCCAGCTGGAATATCGCCGGCAGCTCACCTGGCGGCACGGGATTGTCGCCTGGGCCGGGGCGGGAACCATGGGGCCTTCACTGTCGTCGCTGAATAATGACCGCTGGCTGCCTTCGGCGGGCGTTGGCTACCGCTTTGAATTCAAACCTCGCGTTAACGTTCGCCTCGACTACGGTATCGGCAAAGGCAGCAGCGGCTTTTACTTCCAGGTCGGCGAAGCGTTTTAAGCTCGTCGCCGGGCATTCAACCCGGTGCGGATTGCGGTATGCTAAGGCTACTCTCATATCGGCCCGGTCAGCACACCATGAAACAAGTTACCTTTGCTCCTCGCAACCACCAGCTCACCAACACCCGCACCTGGACCCCCGACAGCCAGTGGCTGGTGTACGACGTTCGCCCGTCCGGCGCGTCGTTCACCGGCGAGACCATAGAGCGAGTGAACGTAAACAGCGGCGCGGTGGAGACCATTTATCGTGCCACGCAAGGCGCGCACGTCGGCGTGGTGACCGTGCATCCAACCCAGGATCGCTATGTGTTTATTCATGGCCCCGAGCGGCCGGATGCACAGTGGCAGTATGATTTTCATCACCGTCGCGGGGTGGTGGCCTTTCAGGGAGCCGTCGAGAATCTGGACGCCATGGACATTACCGCCCCTTACACCCCCGGGGCGCTGCGCGGCGGCAGCCACGTCCATGTCTATAGCCCCAACGGCCAACTGGTCAGTTTTACCTACAACGATCATGTGCTGCATGAGCGCGACCCGGCGCTGGATCTGCGCAACGTCGGCGTGGCGGCGCCGTATGGACCAGTGACGCCGCCGGGCCACCATCCGCGCGAATACGGCGGCAGCCACTGGTGCGTTCTGGTGAGCCGCACGACGCCGACTCCCGCGCCGGGCAGCGATGAGATTAATCGCGCCTATGAAGAGGGCTGGGTCGGGAACCATGCGCTGGCGTTTATTGGCGATACGCTGGCGGAAAACGGCGACAAAGTCCCGGAGCTGTTTATTGTCGAGCTGCCGCAGGATGAAGCCGGCTGGAAGCAGCCCGGCGGGGCGCCGCTGGCGGGCACCGCAAGCACGATGCCGGCGCCGCCGGCGGGCGTCAGTCAGCGTCGTTTGACCTTCACCCACCATCGCCGCTACCCGGGGCTAGTGAACGTTCCGCGCCACTGGATGCGCGCCAATCCGCAGGCGACGGCGATAGCCTTTCTGATGCGCGACGACGCCGGCGTAGTGCAGCTATGGCTTATTTCCCCGCGGGGGGGCGAGCCGCGGCAGTTGACGCATCACGCGTCGGGTATCCAGTCGGCGTTTAACTGGCATCCGTCGGGAGAGTGGCTGGGCTTTGTACTGGAGGGGCGGATTGCCTGCTGTCATGCCGGCACAGGCGATATCACCTTTTTAACCGAGGCGCATGCTCATGCGCCCTCGGCGGACGCGATCGTCTTTTCGCCAGACGGTAAACAGATTGCCTGGATGGAGGAGGTGGACGGTTATCGTCAGCTGTGGGTTACGCAGACCGGGCGATAACTTACTGGGCAGGCATAGGCGCTGGCGGGATCACCGAGTTGGTCGCCAGCGTGGCCTTCTCGCTCTTTTCGACCCGAGATTTGATTGAGCTGTCGGTGCGGAACATATCCCACGGCAGCAGCAGGGTATCCATGACGGCGGTGAACGGCATGTCCAGCGCCACCAGCGATTTCACACCCCAGTTGGTATTGCTGTCCCCCAGCGTTTGCGCACTGGATCGCGTGCCCGGATAGGTTCCCTCTTTGCCACCGGTATGTGACATTACGCTGGAGCAACCGCTCAGGCTTATTATCCCGCTGAACAGGACCAGCTTTAACAGTCGTCTGCTTTTCATTGTTCTTCCATCGTCGTTTCGGGCGTTGAGATAACCTTGTTGGGTTATATCGGGCCATCCCGTGAATGCATAGCGTTATTGCGCCGCACTGTGGCGGGCATCGCACTTTGCTTTTTGTGCTCCTCCCCCCAGTCTAAGCAATCATCGGCAAACTGCAAAAAAAAACGCCCCGAATCCCTTGAAAAGGACGGGGAGAAACCCATTTTATAGGTGTAACCCGCTGAGAATACGCCTGAGGGGTATTCCGGATTACCGCGGCCTGTCCACGATGGAAGGTCATTTGATTCTCGCTGATTTTCAGGAGCTATTTATTATGCGTAACTTCGATCTCTCCCCGCTTTATCGTTCAGCCATTGGTTTCGACCGCCTGTTTAACCTGCTGGAAAACAATCAAAGCCAGAGCAATGGCGGCTACCCTCCGTATAACGTCGAGCTGGTAGACGAAAACCACTATCGCATCGCCATCGCGGTGGCCGGCTTTGCTGAAAGCGAACTGGAGATCACCGCCCAGGACAATCTGCTGATCGTCAAAGGCGCCCACGCTGCCGAGCAGAAAGAGCGGACCTACCTGTATCAGGGGATCGCCGAGCGCAACTTCGAGCGCAAATTCCAGCTAGCGGAAAACATTCATGTCCGCGGCGCCAACCTGGTAAACGGTCTGCTGTATATCGATCTGGAACGGGTGATCCCGGAAGCGAACAAGCCGCGCCGTATCGAAATCAACTAATTGTCTCTCTCAGGCCGCAAGGCGGCCTGATGTAACAACCTGCTCGCCGTCAGGGAGCAGATGCGAATTCACGCAATTCGCAGACATTCACTCGCTTCTTAGAAGGAGAAAACAGTATGCGTAACTACGATTTATCCCCCCTGCTGCGTCAATGGATCGGTTTTGACAAACTGGCCAGCGCCCTGCAAACCGCCGGTGAAAGCCAGAGCTTCCCGCCCTATAACATCGAAAAAAGCGACGATAACCACTACCGCATCACCCTTGCGCTGGCCGGTTTCCGTCAGGAAGATCTGGATATTCAACTGGAAGGCACCCGCCTGGTGGTAAAAGGCACACCGCAGCAGCCGGAAAAAGAGACCACCTGGCTACACCAGGGGCTGGTGAGCCAGGCCTTCAGCCTGAGCTTCACCCTCGCTGACAACATGGAGGTCTCTGGCGCGACCTTCACCAACGGTCTGCTGCATATCGATCTGACCCGCAATGAGCCTGAGCAGATCGCCCCGCAGCGTATCGCCATCAGCGAACGACCGGCGTTAAATAGTTAATTAAGCGAAAAACTTATAAAGCCCCGATTTTCGGGGCTTTTTTGTGCCTGTCTGTTTGCTGGTATTGTGCGCCAGGCAGCATACAACCCGCCTGGCCGCGGTCATAATCCCTGTTAATAATAATGTTATTCACAGGGACGGTACCATGAGTGAGATAGCATTGACGGTCAGCGTACTGGCGCTGGTGGCGGTGGTTGGGTTGTGGATCGGCAATGTCAAAATCCGCGGCGTTGGCTTTGGTATTGGCGGCGTGTTATTTGGCGGCATTATCGTCGGTCACTTTGTCGATCAGGCGGGCGTCGCCCTCAGCAGCCCGATGCTGCATTTTATTCAGGAATTCGGCTTGATCCTGTTTGTCTACACCATCGGTATCCAGGTGGGACCGGGCTTTTTCGCCTCGCTGCGGGTCTCAGGCCTGCGGCTCAATCTGTTCGCTATCCTGATCGTGATTCTCGGCGGCCTGGTCACCGCGGTGCTGCATAAGCTGTTCAATATTCCTCTCCCGGTGGTGCTTGGCATCTTCTCCGGCGCGGTGACCAACACGCCGGCGCTGGGGGCCGGGCAGCAAATCCTGCGCGATCTCGGGGTGCCGTTCGAGGTGGTCGATCAGATGGGGATGAGCTACGCGATGGCGTATCCGTTCGGCATCTGCGGCATTCTGCTGACCATGTGGCTGGTGCGCCTGTTCTTTCGCATCAATGTCGAGAAAGAGGCCCAGCAGTTTGAGGAGAGCAGCGGCAACGGCCATGCCCATTTGCACACCATCAACGTGCGGGTGGAGAACCCCAACCTCCACCAGATGGCGATTCAGGATGTGCCGATGCTCAACAGCGACAATATCGTCTGTTCGCGGCTGAAGCGCGGTGAGCTGCTGATGGTGCCTGCGCCGGGAACCCTTATCCAGGCCGGCGATCTGCTGCACCTGGTGGGGCGGCCGGAGGATCTGCACAATGCGCAACTGGTGATCGGCCAGGAGGTGGCCACCTCGCTGTCAACGCGCGGCACCGACCTGAAGGTGGAGCGGGTGGTGGTGACTAACGAGAAAGTGCTGGGGAAGAAAATACGCGATCTGCACGTCAAACAGCGCTATGACGTGGTGATCTCCCGGCTTAATCGCGCAGGCGTCGAACTGGTGGCCAGCAGCAGCGCCAGCCTGCAGTTTGGCGATATCCTCAACCTGGTCGGCCGTCCGGAGGCGATTGACGCCGTGGCCGCCGAGCTGGGTAACGCCCAGCAGAAGCTGCAGCAGGTTCAGATGCTGCCGGTATTTATCGGCATCGGCCTCGGGGTACTGCTGGGTTCTATCCCGTTGTTTATTCCCGGCTTCCCCGCCGCCCTGAAGCTGGGGCTGGCCGGGGGGCCGCTGATTATGGCGCTGATCCTCGGGCGTATCGGTAGCATCGGCAAGCTGTACTGGTTTATGCCGCCGAGCGCCAACCTGGCGCTGCGCGAGCTGGGGATCGTGCTGTTTCTGGCGGTGGTCGGGCTAAAATCGGGGGGCGACTTTGTGGCGACCCTGACCCAGGGCGATGGCCTGAGCTGGATCGCTTACGGCATTTTCATCACCGCCATCCCGCTGCTGACGGTAGGCATTCTCGCGCGCATGCTGGCGAACATGAACTATCTGACGCTGTGCGGCATGCTGGCCGGCTCGATGACCGACCCGCCGGCGCTGGCCTTCGCCAACAATCTGCACGCCACCAGCGGCGCGGCGGCGCTCTCTTACGCTACCGTCTATCCGCTGGTGATGTTTCTGCGGATTATCACCCCGCAGCTACTCGCCGTGCTGTTCTGGGGGCTGAGCTAGCGGGCTGTGCGTCTGGACGCGGCGCAGATGGTAGTCCACCTGATACTCGCTGGCGTTGCGGAACATGACCGAATAGTTAAGAAACTCGCCGCTGTCGCTGTAGGAAAGGGAGGTAATACGCAGCAGCGGCGTCTGCTCCGGGACGTTCATTGAGCGCGCCAGTTGCTTGTCCGCCAGCACCGGCGTCAGCGTTTCATAGTTCCCGCTGATGATGATCCCGCACTCCTTCTCAATATAATCAAATTTCGACCCTTCCAGATGACTCAGCGACAGGTTGCGGAACAGCTTCACCGGCATATAGCTATCCTCCAGCATCAGCGGCTTGCCGTCGACGAAGCGCACCCGCCGTGAGAAGTAGATCCGTTCATCAATTTTAATCCGCAGCAGACTGGCGATGGCCGGCGGGGCGGGCATCACCTCGAAGGCCAGCACCTGACTCACCACCTCTTTACCCTGTTTGCGCAGCACTTCCGCCAGGCCGGTGAGATTGCTGGTTTCATGATGGACGTCTTTGCGCGCCACGTAGGTCCCCGAGCCGTGACGACGGACCACCAGCCCCCAGTCCACCAGCAGGTCGATGGCTTTGCGGATGGTCATGCGCGCCACCCCGAACTCCTCGGCCAGTTTTTTCTCTCCCGGCAGCGGGCTGCCGATGGCGAAGTCGGCAGAATTCAGCCGTAGCCGCAGGCGGTCAGCAATGGATTTGTAGATCACCAGTAGTCCTCTTGTACAGGAAAGGGCGAGGTTATTTTCTTCACCTGTTAGCAAAAAATAGGTTTTAAGACAGATAGTTATTATCCATTCATTAGATCGATTACATCCTTTAGCTTATCGATGTCTAACTTTTGTTATGAAAGTAGACAACGTTGGCCAAATTAAAACCATGAAAGCGATCACGAATCGCAACGGCGCGGCATGTTGTCGGACGGGCAAATTCCTATTCTCGAGTGAGGCCGGTAACCAAGAAAAAGAAGGCCATTCACCCTACGAGTTGTTATATGAGGATTTCCCAATGCTCAGTCAAATACAACGCTTTGGCGGCGCCATGTTTACCCCGGTTTTATTGTTTCCTTTCGCCGGGATCGTGGTCGGTATCGCCATTATGTTGCGCAACCCGATGTTCGTCGGCGAAGCGCTGACCGCACCCGACAGCCTGTTTGCACAAATCGTTCACATCATCGAAGAGGGCGGTTGGACCGTCTTTCGTAATATGCCGCTGATTTTCGCCGTCGGCCTGCCGATTGGCCTGGCGAAGCAGGCCCAGGGCCGGGCCTGTCTGGCGGTACTGGTGAGCTTTCTCACCTGGAACTACTTTATCAATGCCATGGGGATGACCTGGGGCCACTTCTTCGGCGTCGACTTTTCCGTTGAACCCACGGCCGGCAGCGGCCTGACGATGATTGCGGGGATTAAAACCCTCGACACCAGCATTATCGGGGCGATCGTCATCTCCGGCCTGGTGACGGCCCTGCATAATCGCTATTTCGATAAACCCCTGCCGGTGTTCCTCGGCATCTTCCAGGGCTCATCGTTTGTGGTCATTGTCGCCTTCCTCGCGATGATCCCCTGCGCCTGGCTGACGCTGCTCGGCTGGCCAAAAGTCCAGCTGGGTATTGAATCGCTACAGGCCTTCCTGCGCTCTGCCGGCGCGCTTGGGGTGTGGGTTTACATCTTCCTTGAGCGCATTCTGATCCCCACCGGCCTGCACCACTTCGTCTATGGCCCGTTCATCTTTGGCCCGGCGGTGGTGGAGGGGGGACTACAGGTCTACTGGGCAGAGCATCTGCAGGCGTTCAGTCAGAGTACGGAACCGCTGAAGACGCTGTTCCCGGAGGGCGGCTTTGCCCTGCACGGTAACTCGAAAGTGTTTGGTTCGGTGGGCATTGCGCTGGCGCTCTACTTCACCGCCGCGCCGGAAAATCGCGTCAAGGTTGCCGGCCTGCTGATCCCCGCCACGTTGACCGCGATGCTGGTCGGGATCACCGAGCCGCTGGAGTTCACCTTCCTGTTCATCTCGCCGCTGCTGTTCGCCGTCCACGCGGTGCTGGCGGCGTCCATGGCGACGGTAATGTACATCTGCGGGGTGGTGGGCAATTTCGGCGGCGGCCTGCTCGATCAATTCTTGCCGCAAAACTGGATCCCAATGTTCCATCACCACGCTTCGATGATGTTCATTCAGATAGGCATCGGCCTCTGTTTCACCGCCCTCTACTTCGTGGTCTTCCGCACCCTGATCCTGCGTCTGAACCTGAAGACGCCTGGCCGGGAAGAGAGCGAAATCAAGCTCTACAGCAAGGCCGATTACCAGGCGGCACGAGGTAAAACCACGGCCGCCGCCGCGCCAGAGACCCGGCTGGGTCAGGCCGCTGGCTTCCTGCAGGCCCTCGGCGGCGCCGGCAACATTGAAAGCATCAACAACTGCGCCACCCGACTGCGCATCGCGCTGGTCGATATGACGAAAACGCAAAGTGACGACGTCTTTAAAGCGCTGGGCGCCCACGGGGTAGTTCGCCGCGGCAACGGGATTCAGGTCATCGTCGGCCTGCACGTTCCCCAGGTGCGCGACCAGCTGGAAAACCTGATGAAAGATTCTCTTTCGACCGAACATACCACCATGACGGAGGCAGTATCATGAAAAAATTCTCAGTTGTTATCGCAGGCGGCGGCAGCACCTTCACTCCGGGCATTGTCCTGATGCTGCTGGCAAACCAGGATCGTTTTCCGCTGCGGTCGCTGAAATTTTACGACAACGACGGTGCGCGCCAGGAGACCATCGCCGAGGCGTGCAAAGTGATCCTCAAAGAGCAGGCGCCGGAGATTGAATTCAGCTATACCACCGATCCGCAGGCGGCGTTTACCGATGTTGATTTCGTCATGGCGCATATCCGCGTCGGGAAATATCCGATGCGTGAACAGGATGAGAAAATCCCGCTGCGCCACGGCGTGCTGGGCCAGGAGACCTGCGGACCGGGCGGGATCGCCTACGGTATGCGCTCTATCGGCGGCGTGCTGGAGCTGGTGGATTATATGGAAAAATATTCGCCGAATGCCTGGATGCTCAACTACTCCAACCCGGCGGCGATTGTGGCGGAAGCCACCCGCCGTCTGCGGCCAAACGCCAAAATCCTCAACATCTGCGATATGCCAATCGGTATCGAAGGGCGGATGGCGCAGATTGTTGGCCTCAAAGACCGTAAACAGATGCGCGTGCGCTACTACGGCCTCAACCACTTCGGCTGGTGGACCTCGATTGAGGACCTCGACGGCAATGATTTGATGCCGAAACTGCGCGAATATGTGGCGAAATACGGCTATGTGCCGCCTTCTAACGACCCGCACACCGAGGCCAGCTGGAACGACACTTTTGCCAAAGCGAAAGATGTGCAGGCGCTGGATCCGCAGACCATGCCGAATACCTATCTGAAATATTACCTGTTCCCGGACTACGTGGTGGCCCACTCCAACCCGGAACGCACCCGCGCCAATGAGGTGATGGATCATCGCGAGAAAAACGTCTTCAGCGCCTGCCGGGCGATTATTGCCGCCGGGAAATCCTCCGCTGGCGATTTGGAAATTGACGAACACGCGTCGTATATCGTCGATCTGGCGACGGCCATCGCCTTTAACACCCAGGAAAGGATGCTGCTGATTGTGCCGAACAACGGCGCGATCCATAACTTTGACGCTGACGCGATGGTGGAAATTCCTTGCCTGGTGGGTCACAACGGGCCGGAGCCGCTGACGGTCGGCGACATCCCGCACTTCCAGAAAGGGATGATGAGCCAGCAGGTGGCGGTGGAAAAACTGGTGGTCGATGCCTGGGAACAGCGCTCTTACCACAAGCTGTGGCAGGCGATTACCCTGTCGAAAACCGTGCCGAGTGCCTCGGTGGCAAAAGCGATCCTCGACGACCTGATTGCCGCCAACAAAGATTACTGGCCGGAGCTGCATTAATCCCCGCCGTTGACCGGCGCCCTGCGGGGCGCCGGTTCTTCTCCCCGGTTCCTGATTTACGCTATGCTGAAGCCTGCTGCGCGATGAACAAGGAACCGTCATGAAAATCTCCCGCCTCGGCGAAGCGCCGGATTACCGCTTTTCGCTGGCTAACGAACGTACCTTTCTGGCATGGATCCGCACGGCGCTCGGTTTTCTCGCCGCTGGCGTCGGTCTTGACCAGCTGGCGCCAGACTTTGCCACGCCGCTGATCCGTGAAATTCTCGCCCTGCTGCTGTGCCTGTTTGCCGGCGGCATGGCCATCTATGGCTATCTGCGCTGGCTGAATAACGAGAAGGCGATGCGCCTGAAGCAGGATCTCCCCTATACCCGGACGCTGCTGGTGATTAGCATCCTGCTGCTGGCGGTGGTGGTCGCGGTGATGCTGCTGGTGCTGTATGGCGGATAAACGCCGGGCGCGGCGGGAAAGCGACCCGGGACTACAGCCAGAGCGTACCTCGCTGGCCTGGTTTCGCACCCTGTTGGGCTATGGCGCGCTGATGGCGCTGGCGATTAAGCACAGCTGGCACCGCGCCGGACTGCCTTTCTGGCTATCGATCGGCGTGCTGACGATAGTGGCGGTGATACTCTGGGGCTATACCCGCCGTCGTCATCTGATGGACATCGACGACAGCGATTTTTTACAGCCGCGGGCGGTTCGTGACAAATTTTTGATCGCACTCGCAGTACTTTCTTTGGCATTCCTGTTTGCTGTTACTCACCTTCAACAGATCGTTTTATTCATTAGGGATATGTCATGACAGGATGTCCGGCGAATTTGCCTCTTACTCATGCCCCCGGCCAGCACCATGACACTCCCTTTCAGGCTGTCGTTGTGGAGGCGCATCATTGCCATCAACCGCAGGCGTTCTATGCGCAGCTGCGTCAACAGGGACTCACGGCTATCCATTTTATTCCGCAGCTGGCGGCCGGCGACGCCGCGCTGTGGGGTGAGTTTCTCTGCGCAGTCTTTCACCGCTGGGTGCGGGAAGATATTGGCCGTATCAATATTTTGCTGTTTAGCGAGACGCTGAGCGCCTGGTGCGGCGAGTTGATAACGCAGGCGGGAGCGCCGGCGGCCAACAGCGCCTGCTACGGCTGTCCGTGGCTGCGCCTGTGCCGCTGCGGCGAACAGGAAGACCCGCTGTGTGCGGGTTACCGACAGTTTTACGATCTCAGCGGGCCCTATATGCGGGTGATGCGGGACCTGCGCCGACAGCAGCGGCCGCCAGAGGCGTTGATGCCGCTGCTGCGCTGAAGATTAGCGCCCCTTCGCCAGATACTGCGCCATCTCCTCTTCCGGCACCATTCCGCCGCCGGTGGCCCACACCAGGTGGGTCGCCTGCTGCAGCTGTTGCTCACTCAGCCCCTGCAGCTGATGGTACGCTTTGCTGGCGCAGACGCGCTGCGGCCCGGCCATTCCGGCCAGCGCGGAGGGTTCAAGGCGGATATTTTCCGCTGTCGCCAGCCAGCCCAGCATGTCATACATCGTCTGGTCATCAAGGGTATAGAACCCGTCGAGCAGGCGCTCCATTGCCCGGCCAACGAAGCCGGACGCCCGGCCGACCGCCAGACCGTCGGCGGCGGTCAGATTATCAATGCCTAAATCCTGCACCGCTATCTGGTCATGAAGCCCGGTATAGACGCCGAGCAGCATGCAGGGGGAGTGGGTCGGTTCGGCGAACAGGCAGTGAACGTGGTCGCCAAAGGCCAGCTTGAGGCCAAACGCCACGCCGCCAGGGCCGCCGCCGACGCCGCACGGTAGGTAGACGAACAGCGGATGGTCGGTATCGACCACCCGTCCGGCTTTGGCGAACTGCGCCTTCAGGCGCTCGCCGGCCACGGCATAGCCGAGGAACAGCGTGCGCGAATTTTCATCGTCGATGAAAAAGCAGTTCGGGTCGGATTCCGCCGCCTTGCGCCCCTGTTCGACCGCCACGCCGTAGTCCTCTTCATACTCCACCACCGTCACGCCGTGGCTGCGCAGTTTGGCCTTTTTCCACGCCCGGGCGTCTGCGGACATATGCACGGTAACCTTAAAGCCGATGCGGGCGCTCATGATGCCGATCGACATCCCGAGGTTGCCGGTGGAGCCGACGGCGATGCTGTACTGGCTGAAGAACTGTTTAAACTCCGGCGTCAGCAATTTGCGATAATCGTCTGCGGTAGTCAGCAGACCGGCTTCCAGCGCCAGCTTTTCCGCATGGGTCAGCACTTCATAAATGCCGCCGCGCGCTTTGATCGAGCCGGAGATCGGCAGATGGCTGTCTTTTTTCAGCAGCAGTTCGCCGCCAATCGGCTGGCCGAATTTTTGCTCAAGGCGGTGCTTCATTGCCGGAATGGCGACTACTTCCGATTCGATAATCCCACCGCTGGCGGCCGTTTCCGGGAAGGCTTCCGCCAGATAGGGCGCGAAGCGCTGAAGGCGGGCATGGGCGCCCTGCACGTCGTCGGCGGTCAGGCCGACGTAAGGCAACCCCTCCGCCAGAGAGGTGGTGGCGGGGTTAAACCAGGTGGTTTCTTTCAGGGCGATCAGATCCTGCACAAGCGGGAAGGTCGCGGTTAAGGTGGTCAGGTCAGCGTGTTTCATCATACGTCTCTTTGCGCTCAGATAATGAAAGAAAGCAGGAAGGTGGCGGCCAGTGCAAGTAGCGACGCGATAAAAGTCGCCGTCGTGTAGTACTTGAACGTTTCACTGAGGCTGGCGCCGCAGTACTGTTTTACCAGCCAGAACAGGGAATCGGTGACGATCGTGCAGCCAATGGCGCCGGAACCGATGGCAATAGCGATGATCTCCGGGCTGACGCCGGGATAGAGCGGCAGCATCGGCGCGACGATGGCGGTGGCACCCATCATCGCCACGGTGGCGGAGCCGACGGCGGCGTGCAGGATAAGCGCCACCAGCCAGGCCAGCAAAATCGGATGCATGTCGAGGTTCGACAGAATCACCGCCAGGCTATCGGCCAGGCCGCTGGATTTTAAAATCGCGTTGAATGCGCCGCCTGCGCCGATAATCAGCAGGATGTTGGCGATAGACCCAAAGCCGTTTTCCGTATGGGTCAGCAGGACGCCCATCCCCATCTGCCGACGAATGCCGAGCATGTAATAGGCGACAAAGACGGCGATAAACATCGCGGTGATGGGGTTGCCGATAAATTCCAGCACCGTATACAGCGTGCCGCCTTTCTCCATGTTCAGTTCGGCGACGGTTTTCACCAGCATCAGGCCAATCGGCAGCAGTACGGTAAACAGCGTGGCGCCGAGTGATGGCAGCGTCGACGCCTCGCGGACCTCAAGGTTGGCAAATTCGGCCGGAACCGGTTTGTACGGCAGGCGGTTGCCTAACGCTCTGAGAAACAGCGGACCGCCAACCAGCGAGGCGATCAGACCGACCAGCAGGCCATAAACAATCACTGTGCCGATATCGGCGCCCAGTTTGTTCGCGACAAACAGGGCCGCCGGATGCGGGGGGACCACGCAGTGCACCGCCATCAGCGCGGTACACAGCGGAATAGCCAGCTTCAGTAGCGAGGTATTGGTTTTTTTGGCGATGGAGAAGGCCAGGGGGATCAGCAGGACCACGCCGACTTCGACAAACAACGTGATGCCGCAGATCAGGCCGACCAGCACCATAATCACGTCCGCCGACAGCCAGCGGCAGCGCTGCAGCGTCAGGCCGATGCGCTCCGCCGCGCCGGAGACCTCCATCATCTTCCCGAGAATGGTGCCGAGACCGATCACCGCCGCAAGGAAGCCCAGCGTACCGCCGATGCCGCTCTCAATAGCGTTGACCATCTCCAGCGGGCCCATCCCCATCATCGCGCCGACGAAAAAGCTCGCCAGCAGCAGCGCCAGAAATGGATGAAACTTCAGTTTGACGATCGTTAAGACGATTAACACGATGCTGATCAGCAGCGTGCTCACAACCCAGACTTGCGAACCCATATTCCACCTCGCCTGTGAATAATCTGGCCTTATTGAAGCGAGAATCGTCATGGGCTGACAAACGATAAAAATGGGCTTTAGGGTGAGGAGAATTGAATCAAATGGGTGATTTAGCTCAAAAACAGACCATTAAATATGCTATGGGTCAAATTAACTCACCCTTTTGCGGCAAAACCGGCGTGATTTTTTTATCATCAACAGCCACTGTATTTGCCAGGAGCGCGTGATGGATGTGCTAAAAACCTTAGGTACCCGGTTGCTGAACGGCTGGCAGCTCTCCAGGCTGTCGACCTTTGAGGTGGCGGCGCGGCACGAGTCGTTTGCCCTGGCCGCCGACGAGCTGGCGCTCACGCCTGGCGCCGTCAGCCACCGGATTAATCAACTTGAAGAGGAGCTGGGGATCCTGCTCTTTGTCCGCTCGCATCGCAAAGTTGAGCTGACGCGTGAAGGTAAGCGGGTCTACTGGGCGCTGAAGTCGTCGCTGGATGGTCTCAATCAGGAGATCCTCGATATCAAAAACCAGGAGCTCTCCGGCAGTCTGACGGTCTACTCGCGGCCCTCTATCGCCCAGTGCTGGCTGGTGCCGGCCCTGGGTGACTTTACCCGCCGTTACCCGGCCATTTCCCTCACCGTGCTGACCGGCAATGAGAACGTTAACCTGCAGCGGACGGGCATCGATCTGGCGATCTATTTTGATGATGCGCCGTCGTCGCAGCTGAGTCACCATTTTCTGATGGATGAGGCGATCGTGCCGGTATGTACGCCGAATTACGCGCAACAGCGGCAGTTAATGTCGAATCCGGGCAATCTGCGCCACTGTACGTTGCTCCACGACCGCCAGGCATGGAGCAACGATTCCGGCACCGACGAGTGGTATAGCTGGGCGCAGCAGTTTGCGGTGGAACTGCCGCCATCGTCGGGTATTGGCTTCGATCGTTCCGATTTAGCGACGATTGCGGCGATGAATAATGTCGGGGTGGCGATGGGGCGTAAGCGGCTGGTGCAGAAGCGGCTGGAGAGTGGGGAGTTGATCGCCCCGTTTGGCGATATGACGCTGAAATGCCACCAGCACTACTATGTAACCACCCTGCCGGGTCGCCAGTGGCCGAAAATCGACGCCTTTATCGAGTGGCTGCACAGCCTGACATAAGACAAAAGCAGCCACCGGGAGGTAGCCCGGATAAGGCGTCAGCCGCTATCCGGGGCACGGCCGCCGCGCTTAGACCGGCTGCTGATGGTGGGTAAAGCGCGAGGCCAGCGGCAGCCAGCACAGCAGAATCAACAGACCCATCAGCATCATCAGCAGACCGAGACTGCCCTGACCGTTTTGCGGCATCATCGCCGACAGCCAGGCCAGTACGCCGGAGCCGATATTCTGCAAGCCGCCAACCAGCGCCCCGGCGGTACCGGCGAGGAACGGGAATGGCTCCATCGCGCCGCTGGTGGCCAGCGGGAACAGCATGCCGGCGCCGAAGAAGAACAGCGCCGCCGGCACCAGCAGGGTCCAGACGGTCATGACGCCCAGCAGCCCCGGGATCCACATCATCAGACCCGCCAGCAGGCAGCAGATAACCGATTGCCACATCAGGGTCGGGAAACGCTTGTTGGGGCGGCCGGCAAACCAGGCGCCGAAGAAGGCCGCCGGGATCGGCAGAATAAACAGAATACTCACCGCCATGCTGCTCAGGCCGAGCACCGCGCCCATCAGTACGCCGGAACAGGCTTCGAATACCGCAATCCCCGCCAGGCCGCCGATCAGCATCAGCAGATAGCAGTTAAACGCGCCAGTGCCGAACAGCGTTTTGTAGCTGGCCAGAAGTTTGGTGCGCGGCGCGCCCTCCGGGCGCGTTTCCGGCATCCATTTCGCCATGCTGAAGGTCACCCCGGCGCACAGAACCAGCAGGAAAGCGTAACAGGCGCGCCAGCTCCACAGGGTGTCGAGGATGCCGCCGAGCAACGGGGCAATCAGCGGGCTGACCAGAATACCCATATTTAACAGGCTATTGGCATGACGCAGCTGGGCGCCTTCGTACAGATCGCGGGGCAGGGTGCGCGCCATCACGCCGCCGACGCCGGTGCCCATCCCTTGCATGGCGCTGGCGGCGATCAGCACCGGCAGGCTATGGGTGGTCATGGCGACCAGCGTCGCCAGCATAAAAATCGACATCCCGACGAGGATCACCGGGCGGCGACCGATGCGGTCGGAGAGCGGGCCGTAAAACAGCTGTGAAATACCGTAGGTCAGCAGGTAGGCCGCCATCACGCTTTGAACCGCCCCTTCGCGAACGTTCAGCGCGACCGCCATGTCGGCGATGGCCGGAATATATATGGTCTGCGCCATCTGGCCAACGGCCACCAGCAGTACCAGCATCAACAACAAATTGAAGTTTTTATGCCGTTTCATGTCGATGAATACTTTGTGAGTAAAGAGAAATGAAGAATATGTGACTGGCACATCCCGTAATCGATGGAGGAATCTACCATATAAAAATGACAGAACAACTGCAAAGTGCCGATTGTTGAGGGAATTCCAGGCAGATTATGTAAACAGGAACGGCAACTAATGTTGCCATTGCAGGCTACGCAAGGCGCAGGAGGATCGCCCCGGCGGCAATCCCGCAGGCGGCGAAGATGCGCAGCGGCATCAGTTGCTCTTTCAGGACGATAAAAGCGATTAGCGCGCCGAACAAAATGGAGGTTTCACGCAGCGCGGCGACCACCGCCAGCGGCGCCTGGGTCATCGCCCACAGCGCCAGGCCGTAGGAGCCCATGGTGCCGATACCGCCGAGGATACCTTTTCGCCAGTGCAGGCGCAGATAGCGGCTGGCTTCAGCGCGGCGGGTCATCATTGCCCAGCTTAGCAGGCAGAAGCCGTTCATAAAAAAGGTCCACAGGGTGTAGCCCAGCGCCGAGCCCGCCAGTCGGACGCCGGTGCCGTCCACCAGCGTATAGCCGGCGATGAAGCAGGCGTTGATCAGCGCCAGCACGATGCCTTTGCGCGAGCTGGCGCGGCCGTTAAAGGCCATCGCCAGAATAGCCAGGCAGATGACGCCGATGCCCAGCCAGGCCAGCGGCGACAAACGATCGCCGAGAAACAGCACGCTTATCGCCGCCACCAGCAATGGGGCAGTTCCCCGCATCAGCGGATAGGTCTGGCTCATATCCGACACCTGATAGGTCTTCGCCACCAGCACCGTATACACCACCTGTAACGCGCACGACGCCAGCAGATAGGGGGCGCTGGCAAGCGTTGGCTGCGGGGAAAAGGGCAGCATCACCAGCGCGATCAGCGCGGCCGAGCCGCTGACGCCGATCGCCGCGTACATTTTATCGCCGCTGGCTTTGACAATAGCGTTCCAGCTGGCGTGCAGCAGGGCGGCGAACAGCAAAATGCAGAATACGGTGATGGTCATCGCAGACAGGTTCAACAGTGAAGGTCACCGGACTGTAACACGCGCCCGCGCTGCCAGCCAGCGGGGGCTACAGCGAACAAAACAGGCGATGCGTCACCCGCGGTTCATCGTACACCGGGCGAAAGCCAAGTCTTTCATAAAAGGGCCAGGCCTGCGCCGGGGCGTGGGTGTTCAGAAAATCAAACCAGGCGCTGGAGTGGGTGATAACCGAGACCAGCAGCTGCTGGCCGATCCCCCGGCGGCGGTAGCGCTCGCTGATGTAGAGATGGCGAATACGCCCGGCCCGCGGCTGCGGGCTGAAGGGATCGCTATTGATGCCGCATACCCCAACCAGCTGGTGGTTCACAAAGGCGCCCAGCAGCGTTTCGCCCGGCGCGGTAAAGCGGTTTTTGCCGCTCTGCCAGTTTTCCGCCAGGCGGCGCAGCATATTGAAATGCTGTTCAAGGCTTTCGGTGCGCAGCGCCGCGAACCCCGGGGCATCCGGCGTCGTGGCGGCAATTAACAGGGGTGGCATAGCTTCCTCCATCAAGTCATCCCGGGACGCCCGGCGGGCGCCTGCAGGGGGGCGGTTTCCCGCCCCCCTCAGGTGCGACTTGAACCTGAATCAGCGGAACTGTTTCAGGACTGCATCAAGTAGTTGCAACACAGCAACCATGAGTTTCAGGATTAAAATAATAATATCCATTCCGCCCATACGCGCGTCTCCTGTGGTTAAGGAGCACAATAAGCTGACGTACCTTTCCGCTGCCTGTTGCCAGCTTATCCCTGCCTGTCGCCGGCGGCGTCGCCCTGGCCAATGGTTGCTCCTTCCGTGGACGGCTTCCCGGCCCGCCGCCAGCAACGACAGGGGTGCGCAGCGCTGAACCACGCGTTGCCGCGCGGACCAGTGACTGCACGTTGTTGACGTAACACAGTGTGCTCTCTCGGGGTTAAGGCACTGACGGCACCACCCGTTTCAGCCAGGACTTCGTTGCGCCGGTCAAACTTGCGGCCCCCGAATGGCACACCATGAACACACCCAGTATAGATAAATACTGTATGGATGAACAGTATTTTTTGGACAAATCCGCCGCTCTCGCCCATACTCTATGACAGAGAAAAAGCGACCTTAAATTGCGCGAACTGCAGCGATCGCGTATACTTTTGGCGTTGACGTAATACAGTGTGCTTGCGGCTACCACCTGTAACCATACTGATAAAAACCTCGCTCCGGCGGGGTTTTTTGTTTTCTGCCCTTTTGCGCCGAACTGTGATCTTTCGCGCAAATTTTCGTGGATGAAAATAAATCCATTGTGAAAACGTAAAACCTGTGTTTGTATAAATTCAGCTTATTTTTCGACACAACAGGTCCCTAATGAACGCAACCCTGATCGCTTCGACCCTACTAAAAACCGCGCCAGCCGCGGTGGTCGTCGTGTCTGTGGTGGTCGTCGTCGGCAATGCGCCGTAGGGTCCGGAACAACACGAATTCCAAACCCCGCCGGCGCAAACCGAGCGGGGTTTTTTGTTGGCGAGCCCCCCGGTAAAGTCGGCCCAGAAGAAAAGGACTGGAGCATGGCAAGTTCGGGCACCACATCAAACACAATGCGCTTTACCGGCGCGCAGCTGGTTGTTCATTTACTGGAACGCCAGGGTATCACTATGGTTAGCGGCATTCCGGGCGGCTCCATCCTGCCTATTTACGATGCCTTAAGCCAGAGCACGCAGATCCGCCACATCCTGGCGCGCCACGAGCAGGGCGCGGGCTTTATCGCCCAGGGGATGGCGCGTACCGAAGGCAAACCAGCGGTCTGTATGGCCTGCAGCGGCCCGGGGGCGACGAACCTGGTGACGGCGATCGCCGATGCCCGCCTGGATTCGATTCCACTGGTCTGCATCACCGGCCAGGTGCCGGCATCGATGATTGGCACCGACGCCTTCCAGGAAGTGGACACCTACGGCATCTCTATCCCCATCACCAAACATAACTATCTGGTGCGCGACATCGCTGAGCTGCCGCAGGTGATCAGCGACGCCTTCCGTATTGCTCAGTCCGGGCGTCCCGGGCCGGTGTGGATAGACATTCCTAAGGACGTACAGTCGGCGACCATTGAGCTGGAAACGTTGCCGGAACCGGGCGAGCGCGCCGCTCCGCCGGCATTCGCCCCCGAAAGCGTGCGCGAAGCGGCGGCGATGATCAATGCGGCGAAGCGTCCGGTGCTCTATCTGGGCGGCGGGGTGATTAACGCGCCGCAGGAGATCCGTGAGCTGGCGGAAAAAGCCAATCTGCCGACCACCATGACCCTGATGGCGCTGGGCATGCTGCCGAAGGCGCACCCGCTGTCGCTGGGGATGCTGGGGATGCACGGCGCGCGCAGCACCAACTTCATTCTGCAGGAAGCGGATTTACTGATTGTTTTAGGCGCGCGTTTTGATGACCGGGCGATTGGCAAGACCGAGCAGTTCTGCCCGAACGCGAAGATTATCCACGTCGATATCGACCGCGCCGAGCTGGGCAAAATCAAGCAACCGCACGTGGCGATTCAGGGCGATGTGGCGGAAGTCTTAGCCCAGCTGAACCCGCAGATTGAGGCGCAGCCGCGCGAGGAATGGCGCCAGCTGGTGGCCGACTTGCAGCGCGAATTCCCTTGCGCCATCCCGCAGGAAAGCGACCCGCTTTCCCATTACGGCCTGATTAACGCCGTGGCCGCCTGCGTGGATGATGAAGCGATCATCACTACCGACGTTGGCCAGCACCAGATGTGGACGGCGCAGGCCTACCCGCTCAACCGTCCGCGCCAGTGGCTGACCTCCGGCGGCCTCGGTACCATGGGCTTCGGCCTGCCGGCGGCGATTGGCGCGGCGCTGGCGAATCCGCAGCGCAAGGTTATCTGCTTCTCCGGCGACGGCAGCCTGATGATGAATATTCAGGAGATGGCTACCGCCGCTGAAAATCAGCTGGATGTAAAAATTATTCTGCTGAACAACGAAGCGCTGGGGCTGGTGCATCAGCAGCAGAGCCTGTTTTATCAGCAGGGCGTTTTTGCCGCCACTTATCCAGGGATGATTAACTTTATGCAGATTGCCGCCGGTTTTGGCCTGCAAACCTGTGATTTAAATAACGAAGCCGATCCGCAGGCGGCGCTGCAGGCGATCATCGCTCGTCCGGGACCGGCGCTGATCCACGTGCGCATCGACGCGCAGCAGAAAGTGTATCCGATGGTACCGCCGGGTGCGGCCAATACTGAAATGGTGGGGGAATAAGCCATGCAAAAACACTGTGAAAACGTCATTCTGGAACTCACCGTCCGCAACCACCCCGGCGTCATGACCCACGTCTGCGGGCTTTTTGCCCGCCGTGCCTTTAACGTCGAAGGTATTCTTTGTCTACCGATTCAGGGCAGCGAACACAGCCGCATCTGGCTGCTGGTGAACGACGATCAGCGTCTCGGGCAGATGATTAGCCAGATTGAAAAGCTGGAAGATGTCACCAAAGTGGCGCGTAACCAGTCCGATCCCACCATGTTTAACAAAATTGCGGTGTTCTTTGAGTAAATCGCGCAAGGCTTGAACGGTAAGGTGCTTATGGTTAAGGTAAGCGCCTTTGCCGGATGGCGCTGCGCTTATCCGGCCTACGGACACAGCGCTTTGTCGCCTCAGGCACCAGGACCCTATCATGACCACCATCGCCCTTATTGACGATCATTTGATTGTCCGCTCCGGCTTTGCTCAGCTGCTGGGGCTGGAAA
This sequence comes from Klebsiella sp. Q2, assembly GCF_009900705.1. Classification (NCBI taxonomy): domain Bacteria; kingdom Pseudomonadati; phylum Pseudomonadota; class Gammaproteobacteria; order Enterobacterales; family Enterobacteriaceae; genus Klebsiella; species Klebsiella sp. Q2. The sequence goes on from NZ_JAAABE010000009.1 coordinate 79,178, forward strand.
CTGATTTTCAGGTTGTCGCCGAATTCGGCAGCGGCCGCGAGGCGCTGGCGGGGTTGCCGGGGCGCGGCGTTCAGGTCTGTATCTGCGATATCTCAATGCCGGATATTTCCGGGCTGGCGCTGCTCAGCCAGCTGCCGAAGGGGATGGCGACCATCATGCTGTCGGTGCACGACAGCCCGGCGCTGGTCGAGCAGGCGCTTAACGCCGGCGCGCGGGGCTTTCTGTCGAAACGCTGCAGCCCGGACGAACTTATCGCCGCGGTGCGCACGGTGGCGGCGGGCGGCTGCTATCTCACACCGGATATCGCCATGAAGCTGGCCGCCGGGCGCCAGGATCCGCTCACCAAACGCGAACGCCAGGTGGCGGAAAAGCTGGCGGAGGGCATGGCGGTGAAAGAGATCGCCGCTGAGCTCGGACTGTCGCCGAAAACCGTCCACGTTCACCGCGCTAACCTGCTGGAAAAGCTGGGCGTCAACAATGACGTCGAGCTGGCGCGCCGTATGTTTGACAGCTGGCAATGAAGACCATACTCCCGCGCCTGCTGTCGGTGATCGGCTGCGCCTTTATTTTCGCCGCCGCCTGGTTTTGTCTGTGGAGCATCAGCCTGCATCTGGTGGAGCGCGCCGATCTGGCGGTGCTGCTGTTCCCCTTCGGCCTGCGTTTGGGGCTGATGCTGCAGTGCCCGCGCGGCTACTGGCCGGTGCTGCTGGGAACCGAGTGGCTGCTGATCTTCTGGCTGGCGCAGGAAGTGGCGCTGGCGCACCCGATAATATTGATGACCGGAAGCCTGCTGACCCTCCTGCCGGTGGCGCTGATCTCGCGATATCGCCAGCAGCGCGACTGGCTGACGCTTCTGCGTCAGGGCGGGGCGTTAATGGCCGCCGCGCTTCTGCAATCGCTGCCCTGGCTGGCGGAGGGGAACGAGGGTCTTAACGCCCTGCTGTTGACGCTCACCGGCGGCCTGACTCTGGCGCCGACCTGTCTGGTGTTCTGGCACTACCTCACCAGCACCGTCTGGCGGCCCCTGGGGCCGTCGCTGGTGGCGCAGCCGGTAAACTGGCGCGGGCGGCATCTGATCTGGTATCTGTTGTTATTCACTATTAGCCTGTGGCTGCAGCTTGGGCTGCCCGCTGAGCTCTCCCGCTTTACCCCGTTTTGCCTTGCGCTGCCGATTATCGCCCTCGCCTGGCACTACGGCTGGCAGGGCGCACTGATCGCCACATTGATGAACGCTATCGCCCTGATTGCCAGCCAGACCTGGCACGATCACCCCGTCGATCTCCTGCTTTCGCTGCTGGCGCAGAGCCTCACCGGGCTGCTGCTGGGGGCGGGGATCCAGCGATTGCGCGAGCTTAACCAGTCGCTACAGAACGAGCTGGCGCGTAATCGTCGTCTGGCGGATCGCCTGCTGGAGACCGAAGAGAGCGTGCGCCGCGACGTCGCGCGCGAGCTCCATGATGATATTGGCCAAACCATCACCGCAATACGCACCCAGGCGGGGATCGTCCAGCGGCTGGCGCCGGACAACGCCAGCGTTCGCCAGAGCGGCCAGCTGATTGAACACCTCTCGCTGGGGGTTTACGACTCGGTGCGTCGCCTGCTGGGCCGCCTGCGTCCGCGCCAGCTTGATGACCTGCCGCTGGAGCAGGCGGTACGTTCTCTGATGCGCGAGATGGAGCTGGAGGACCGCGGCATTGTCAGCCATCTCGACTGGCGGATTAACGAGGCGGGGCTGAGCGAAAACCAGCGCGTGACCCTGTTCCGCGTCTGCCAGGAGGGACTGAACAATATCGTCAAGCACGCCAGCGCCAGCGCCGTGACCCTGCAGGGCTGGCAGCAGGAGGAGCGTCTGATGCTGGTGCTGGAGGATGACGGCTGCGGCCTGCCGCCGGGATCCAGCGCGCAGGGATTCGGTCTGACCGGCATGCGCGAGCGCGTGACCGCCCTGGGGGGCACGCTGACGATCTCCTGCACCCACGGTACCCGGGTGTGCGTCAATCTACCGCTGCGTTACGCCTGAGAGGATCGCTGATGTTCGCCTTTTTAAAAGCCCCGCCTGACGCTGCGCCGATTAGCGATAAACGCGAGCTTGATGCGCGTTATCGCTACTGGCGCCGCCATATCCTGTTGACCATCTGGCTGGGCTACGCGCTGTTCTATTTCACCCGCAAAAGCTTTAACGCCGCGGTGCCTGACATTCTCGCCAGCAACGTGCTGACCCGCAGCGATATCGGTCTGCTGGCCACGCTGTTTTACATCACCTACGGACTGTCGAAATTTTTCTCCGGTATCGTCAGCGACCGCTCCGATGCCCGTTATTTTATGGGGTTGGGGCTTATCGCCACCGGGGTGGTGAATATTCTGTTCGGTTTTTCTTCCTCACTGTGGGCCTTCGCCCTGCTGTGGGCACTGAACGCCTTCTTTCAGGGTTGGGGCTCGCCGGTCTGCGCCCGGCTGCTGACGGCCTGGTATTCACGCACCGAACGCGGCGGCTGGTGGGCGCTGTGGAATACGGCGCATAACGTGGGCGGCGCGCTGATCCCGATGGTGGTGGGAGCGGCGGCGCTACATTACGGCTGGCGCACGGGGATGACCATCGCCGGCGGCCTGGCGATCCTCGCCGGATTATATCTGTGCTGGCGGCTGCGCGATCGTCCGCAGGCGGTGGGGCTACCCGCCGTGGGCGACTGGCGTCACGATGCGCTGGAGATTGCCCAGCAGCAGGAGGGCGCCGGGCTGACGCGCAAAGAGATCCTCACCCGATACGTGCTGGCAAACCCCTATATCTGGCTGCTGTCGCTGTGCTATGTGCTGGTGTACGTGGTGCGGGCGGCGATTAACGACTGGGGCAATCTGTATATGTCGGAGACGCTTGGCGTCGATCTGGTGACCGCTAACTCGGCGGTGACCATGTTCGAGCTGGGCGGATTTATCGGCGCGCTGGTGGCGGGGTGGGGCTCGGATAAGCTGTTTAACGGCAATCGCGGACCGATGAACCTGATCTTCGCCGCCGGCATTTTGCTGTCGGTTGGCGGCCTGTGGCTGATGCCGTTCGCCAGCTACGTGATGCAGGCGGCCTGCTTCTTCACCACCGGTTTCTTTGTCTTCGGCCCGCAGATGCTGATCGGCATGGCGGCGGCGGAGTGTTCGCATAAAGAGGCCGCCGGGGCGGCTACCGGGTTTGTCGGCCTGTTCGCATATCTTGGCGCATCGCTTTCCGGCTGGCCGCTGGCGCAGGTAATGGATATCTGGCACTGGACCGGATTCTTCGTGGCGATCGCGATTGCCGCCGGCATTTCCGCGCTGCTGCTGCTGCCGTTCTTAAACGCGCAGGCGCCGCGCGCCGCCAGTGAAGCGTGATGCATCTCACTCTTTCGCCGCGAATGGGGCAAAACTAAGAAATTTTCCCGGTTTCACCTGGACGCCGTCTCAGGCCAGACGGCGCGCTGATTTTTACAATGCCTGGCTATGACGCAGGCATAAAAAATCAGCTCAGGAGATACCCATGCTGGCCTTTCTGAATCAGGTTCGTAAGCCGACCCTGGATCTGCCGCTCGACGTGCGGCGCAAAATGTGGTTCAAACCTTTCATGCAGTCCTATCTGGTGGTCTTCATTGGCTACCTGACCATGTACCTGATCCGCAAGAACTTTAATATTGCGCAGAACGACATGATCTCCACCTACGGGTTGAGCATGACCCAGCTGGGGATGATTGGCCTGGGCTTCTCCATTACCTACGGCGTAGGGAAAACCCTGGTTTCCTACTATGCCGATGGCAAAAACACCAAGCAGTTCCTGCCGTTTATGCTGATCCTCTCCGCCATCTGCATGCTGGGCTTTAGCGCCAGTATGGGTGCGGGTTCCACCAGCCTGTTCCTGATGATCGCCTTCTATGCGCTAAGCGGCTTCTTCCAGAGCACCGGCGGCTCGTGCAGCTATTCCACCATCACCAAATGGACGCCACGACGTAAACGCGGCACCTTCCTCGGCTTCTGGAATATCTCTCACAACCTCGGCGGTGCCGGCGCGGCGGGCGTGGCGCTGTTTGGCGCCAACTATCTGTTCGACGGCCACGTGATCGGCATGTTTATCTTCCCGTCGATTATTGCGCTGATCGTCGGCTTTATTGGCCTGCGCTACGGTAGCGACTCGCCGGAATCCTACGGCCTCGGCACGGCGGAGGAGCTGTTTGGCGAAGCGATCAGCGAAGAGGATAAAGAGACCGAAGAAAACGCGATGACCAAGTGGCAGATCTTTGTTGAGTACGTGCTGAAAAACAAAGTGATCTGGCTGCTGTGCTTCTCCAACATCTTCCTCTACGTGGTGCGTATCGGTATCGATCAATGGTCCACCGTGTATGCCTTCCAGGAGCTGAAACTGTCGAAAGAGGTGGCGATTCAGGGCTTTACCCTGTTTGAAGTCGGCGCCCTGGTTGGCACGCTGCTGTGGGGCTGGCTGTCGGACCTGGCCAACGGCCGCCGCGCGCTGGTGGCCTGCATCGCGCTGGCGCTGATTATCGCCACTCTTGGCGTTTATCAACATGCCAGCAATCAGTACGTCTATCTGGCTTCGCTGTTTGCGCTGGGCTTCCTGGTGTTTGGCCCGCAGCTGCTGATTGGCGTCGCCGCCGTTGGCTTCGTACCGAAAAAAGCGATCGGCGCCGCCGATGGGATCAAGGGCACTTTCGCCTATCTGATCGGCGATAGCTTCGCCAAGCTGGGCCTCGGGATGATCGCCGACGGCACCCCGGTCTTTGGCCTCACCGGCTGGGCCGGCACCTTTGCGGCGCTGGACGCCGCCGCCATCGGCTGTATCTGCCTGATGGCCATCGTGGCTATCTTCGAAGAGCGTAAAATTCGCCGCGAGAAAAAGAACCGTATTTTGCAGACTGCCTGATTCACCAGGTATTTGGTAACCTTGCCCGGCCATTGCGCCGGGCTTTTTTATTTCTTGCGTAATATGCCAGGTCCGACAGTCGACAGCAGGCAAATTCCCATTATGATAGTCAGGCTGCGATTGGATGAGAGGATGCATGATCTGGATAGGACTGGCCACCCTGGTAGTGGTATTTGTTGTGGGATTTCGGGTGCTTACCTCTGATTCACGCCGCGCGATCCGCCGCCTGAGCGAACGCCTGGGCATCACGCCCGTCCCGCTGGAATCGATGATCGATCAGCTGGGTAAAACCGCCGGCAATGAGTATTTGCGTTACCTTGAACGGCCGAATGAAGCGCATCTGCAGAACGCTGCCCAGGTGCTGCTGATCTGGCAGGTTGCAATTGTCGACGCTAGCGAAAAAAACCTGCATTACTGGTATCGCCTGATGCAAAAAGCGCGTTTAGCGGCGCCGATCACCGAGGCGCAGATCCGCCTGGCGCAAGGGTTTCTGCGCGAGCTGGATCCGGATATGAGCGATTTGCATAACCTTCAGCAGCGCTATAACGACCTGTTTCTCCCGGAAGACGGCGTGCACTGGCTGCACTGATCTCATTGTTATTCGGCCTGGGGTTCATCGCTTTTTGTGCCGGATGGCGGCTGCGCCTTATCCGGCCTACGGTTTCCGCACTCGTCACTTGTAGGCCGGATAAGCGTAAGCGCCATCCGGCAGGATAACTACAGTAGGATTTTCAGGCCGTGTTTTTGTACGACGCTAAGCAATTTTAATGACATTCCGCTTGGTCGCTTAGCGCCAGTCTCCCATTTTTGCACGGTAGACACGCTGGTATTCAGATAACGAGCGAACACGGGTTGGCTAACATTGAGTTGTTCACGTAGCGCTTTAATTTCAATGGGTTGAAGTGCGGCTACGCTACCGAGACATGATTCATCAAAATGGCGCATTGTTTCCTGTGGGATTGCGCCAACGCTGAATAGCCCCGACGCAGCGCTATGGATCGCTTCGAAAGCCGGGCTTTTGTATTTATTTTTTGCTGTCATCGCAAATCTCCACCAGTTCTTTACTTTTAACTAAGACCGTCGTTTTCTCTTCAGAGAGATTGGCATAGTGTTTTGCTAACTCACGAAAACCCATTAACTCGCGATGGTTGATATTGGCCATATCCTGTTTGGCATATAGAAAGGTATAAAACCAATACCCTGCGCTTTTGGTAAGGATGATTGCGCGATCGCGATTCTTGTTGAGTCGCTTTTTATAAACCCCTCCTCCTAAATCAACCACCTTGCCCTGAAGCGCAGATTGAATTGCCTGATAGAGCTCGTCGTCGGAAATGCCATGAGAGCTAGCCTCGCTGGCGAACCATTTGGTTTTGAAGATACGCATTGCTGACATCCTGTCGTTAAAAGTATAGCACATAGTGCTATATTAAATTCTCCTGAGATTTGTTAAAGCGATAGCAAGCATCGTTTTTTTAAACATGCGAGCAGCTACGCATCCTCTTATGAAAAGCGAGAATAGTTGCGAAAACGTTAAATGCGTCACAAACAAAATGTTACACTGCGCAGCTTTCCGCCACTTTCTTCGCAGGTCACTCATGAGTTATTCAAATGAAGCCAAACCCCATGCACGCGAACTCGCGCGACCAAACTGGTCGGCGGTCTTCGCGGTTGCTTTCTGCGTCGCCTGCCTGATTACCGTCGAATTTCTACCGGTCAGCCTGCTGACGCCGATGGCGCTGGATTTAGGTATCTCCGAAGGGATGGCCGGGCAGTCGGTGACGACGACGGCATTCGTCGCGATGTTTTCCAGCCTGTTTATCACTTCCGTCATTGGCAAAACCGATCGCCGCTACGTGGTGATCCTCTTTTCGCTGCTGCTGACCCTTTCCTGCCTGTTGGTGTCCTTTGCCGATAGCTTCACCCTGCTGCTGCTGGGACGCGCCTGTCTGGGGCTGGCGCTCGGCGGTTTCTGGGCGATGTCAGCCTCGCTGACCATGCGGCTGGTGCCGATGCGCGTGGTGCCGAAAGCGTTGTCGATTATCTTCGGCGCGGTATCCATCGCGCTGGTGATCGCCGCCCCGTTGGGCAGTTTCCTTGGCGGGCTTATCGGCTGGCGCAACGTGTTTAACGGCGCGGCGGTGATGGGTGTACTGTGTACGCTCTGGGTGCTGAAAGCGCTGCCGTCGCTACCTGGTGAATCGGCGGCTCAGCAGCAAAATATGTTTGGCCTGCTGAAGCGGCCGGGGGTGATGGCCGGCATGTGCGCCATTTTCATGGCCTTTGCCGGACAGTTCGCCTTTTTTACCTATATTCGCCCGGTCTACATGACCCTCGCCGGCTTTGATGTCGATGGCCTGACGCTGGTGCTGCTGAGCTTTGGTATCGCCAGCTTCATCGGCACGTCGCTCTCCTCGGTGCTGCTCAAACGCTCGGTGAAAGCGGCGCTGGCGATTGCGCCGCTGGTGTTGACCGCCTGCGCGGCGGCGCTGGTGCTGTGGGGAGAAAGCAAAATCGTCGCCTCGACGGTGGCAATTATCTGGGGCTTCGCGTTCGCCTTGATCCCGGTGGGGTGGTCAACGTGGATCACCCGTTCACTCTCCGATCAGGCGGAAAAAGCCGGGTCGATTCAGGTGGCGGTGATCCAGCTGGCCAACACCTGCGGCGCCGCGGTCGGCGGCATTGCGCTTGACCATTTAGGGCTGCTGTCGCCGCTGGTGTTGTCAGGGGTATTAATGCTGTTTACCGGCCTGTTGGTGGCGGCAAAAGTGAAGGTGAATTCACCCGCTTAAGGCCGTTCGCCTTTTGCCAGCCGGGCGTTAATGTCGGCAATCACTTCCGGCAGGTCCGCCAGGGTATCAACCACATAATGCGCCCCGGCGGCATACAGCTTGCCTGCCGCCCGCTCGCGACGGGTGGCGATTTCCTCTTTCGACATCGCCTGGTACGCCTCCCAGGTAGCGCCGAATTCGTTACCGGACACCGCCAGGCCGACGCTCCACATCCCGGCATGTAACCCTTCGCTGATGCCCGGCGCGGCGTCGTCGACCTTCACGCAGTGGGCCACATCGTCTATGCCCAGGGTAATCACGTTCTGCAGCGCCATCCAGGGGCCCGGACGCCCGCCGGCGGGAAGGTCATCGGTGGCGACCCAATGGTCCGGGGCATAGCCCTGGGCGGCGGCGGCTGGAACCAGCTTTTCCATCACCGGGCGCGGATAGCCAGAGCAGGAGCCGATCTTCAGTCCGTCGGCGCGCAGCGCGGCGAGGGTGTCGACCACGCCGGCGATCGGAGCGGAAAAATCGACAACCTTAGCGATTTGCAGCGGCATAAACGCGGCGTAGATCGCATCAATATCAGCAGCCGTCATTGGCCGACCAAATTTCGCCTGCCAGCGGCTATCGACCGACGGCAGTTTGCCCAGCGCCTCAATGTGCTGCCATTTGCCAAGCCCCATCGGCACGCGGGCCTCTTCAAGGGTGAGCTCAATATCGAAGGCCTGGCGGAAGGCCTCGACGAAAATTTGCGTCGGCGCGAAGGAGCCGAAGTCCACGGTGGTGCCGGCCCAGTCGAGGATGAGTGCGGTGATACGGTTCATGGCGGTTCCTTATTGTTTCCAGTACATGGCGTTGTCAATGGCCGCCAGCAGGGCGGTGATGTCGGCGTCGTAGACTTCGCCGATGTTGCCGATGCGGAAGCAATCGCTTTGCGACACTTTGCCCGGATAGATAACGAAGCCCTGATCTTTCAGCTTCTGGTAGAAGGTGTGAAAGCGATACTGCGGCGCGTCCGGTGAATAAAAGGCGGTAATGATCGGCGAGTGCAGGCTGTCATCAAGCAGCGTCCGGAAGCCGAGCGCGCGCATTCCGGCGACCAGTCGGCGCTGATTGTGGCTGTAGCGCTGATGGCGGGCGCTGACGCCGCCCTCCTGGGCCAGTTCTTTCAGCGCCTGAGCGAAGGCCAGCACGGTATGGGTCGGTGAGGTGAAGCGCCACTTGCCGTGGTTATCCTCCATACAGCGCCACTGGGCGTAAAGATCCAGCGACAGCGAGCGCGAGCGGCCTTTGCAGGTGGCCAGCTCCGATTCGCGGGCGATGACGAAAGCGAAGCCCGGCACGCCCTGAATGCATTTGTTGGCGGAGCTTATCAGATAGTCAATATTCAGCGCGGCGATATCCAGCGGAATGCCGCCGAAGCTGCTCATCGCATCGACGATATAGCGTTTGCCATACTCCTTCGCCAGCGCGGCTACCTCTTCGATCGGGTTGAGCATGCCGGTGGTGGTTTCGCTATGCACCATCGCGATATGGGTGATCATCGGGTCATCCTGCAGGATCCGCGCGATCGCCGCCGCGTCCGGACGGGCGACTTCGCCGCAATCGTAAGGATGAAAGGCGATGCCCATCAGCTGCGCCATCTCAATCATACGCGCGCCATAGGCGCCATTGCTGACGATCAGCACTTTGCCCTGTTCGCCGATGACGCTGCCGAGCACCGCTTCGACCGCGTAACTGCCGCTGCCCTGCAGCAGCACCGCCGTATAACCGTCGGCCGGGGTGGCCAGCTGCACCAGCTGCTGGCGAATGGTCTGTACCACGCCGAGATTGTAATCATCATCCCAGGTGCAGCTATCGAACAACATCGCCTCTTTCACCGTGCGGGAGGTGGTTAGCGGGCCGGGAGTCAGCAGCAGGTAATTCCGTGAAGTCATTTGTCTCACCATTTGGTCTATACCAGATTTATATTTATCATGGAGACAAAGCCGGGGCAGGGTCAAAGGAAATGTGGCGCTGCAACAAAAAATTCATCTGGCTATGTATAATGAGCGCACCAAACGTGGCAGCGAGTAAACATGAAATCACCCTCTGGCGAGATGCCGCAATACCTGATGATTAAGGCGCAGCTGCAGGCGCGTATTCAAAACGGCGCCCTCAAAAGCGGCGATAAATTGCCTTCCGAGCGCGAGCTGTGCGCGCTGTTCAACACGACCCGTATCACCGTGCGCGAGAGCCTGGCGCAGCTGGAGGCCAGCGGCGTGATCTACCGCGCCGACCGCCGCGGCTGGTTTGTGACGCCGGAGCGTCTGTGGCTGGATCCGACGCAGAACACCAACTTCCACAAGCTGTGTCTCGAACAGGGACGTGAGCCGAAAACGGTGCTGCTTGATGGCCGCTTAACCGCCGTGCCGCTGGATGTGATGGCGCCGCTGGCGCTGCAGCCCTTCGATCAGGTCTACCTGCTGACCCGCCTGCGCTATGCCGACGGGCGTCCGGTGTGCTATTGCGAAAACCACTGCCTGCCGGCCCGGGTGCCGGAGCTGCTGCGCCACGATCTCAGTGGCAGTCTGACCGAGATTTATCAGAGTCACTACGACCTGATCTATACCAGTATGCATCTGTCGTTTTATCCCACCTCCATGCCGCCGCAGGCCGCAGAGGCGTTGGGGGTGATGGAGGGGCGCCCGGCGCTGCTGCTGCGCAGGCTGAATTACGATCAGCACGGGCGTATTCTTGATTACGATATCGAATACTGGCGGCATGACAGCCTGCGGATCGAAGTCGATACCCATTGATTTTATTGTATTAACCCTTCCCGTATCCCCGGTGGCGTCAGCGTTAACCGGGGGCGACGTATCCCCTTCGCTTTAACTCTTTCGACACACTTCTTTCATTGTTTTGTCATAAACCCTCGGTAGCGTGAACGCAAATCTGGTCTACACCAGAACAACTAACTGCGATGAGGCTAACACGATGAAACTCTCCCGACTTGCTCTGCTGTCCCTGTTCGCGCTGACCAGCTCCCCGGTTTGGGCGGACGGCGTCGTCACGGTTTACTCCGCCGACGGCCTGCATGACGGCGATAACAGCTGGTATCAGAGCCAGTTCGACGCCTTCACCAAAGCGACGGGTATCAAAGTGCAGTATGTGGAAGGCGGCTCTGGCGCGATCGTCGAGCGTCTGGCGAAGGAGCGCACCAATCCGCAGGCCGATGTGCTGGTCACGGTGCCGCCGTTTATCCAGCGCGCCGCGAAAGAGCGGCTGCTGGCCACCTTTACCCCACAGGGCAGCGCGCAGATCCCCAGCGCCAATGACCGCTATTCGCCGCTGGTGAACAACTATCTGACCTTCATCTATAACGGCCAGTTGCTGAAAACCGCGCCGGCCAGCTGGCAGGATCTGCTGGATAGCCGCTTTAAGAATAAGCTGCAGTACTCCACGCCGGGCCAGGCGGGGGACGGCACCGCGGTGATGCTGCAGGCCTTCCACAGCCTTGGCGGCAAAGATGCCGGCTTCGAGTATCTGGGCAAGCTGCAGGCCAATAACGTCGGCCCATCGGCCTCCACCGGCAAGCTGACGGCGCTGGTCAACAAAGGCGAGCTGTACGTCGCCAACGGCGATCTGCAGATGAACCTGTCGCAGATGGCGCGTAATCCGAACGTCAAAATCTTCTGGCCGGCGGACGACAAAGGCGAGCGCAGCGCGCTGGCGCTGCCCTACACCATCGGGCTGGTGCAGAACGGACCGAACAGCGAAAACGGCAAGAAGCTGATTAATTTCCTGCTGGATAAACCGGCGCAATCCAGCGTCAGCGCGCGCTCCTGGGGCTTACCGGTGCGCAACGACGTGGCGCCGGATGACGCTAACTTTAAGGCAGCGCAGGCGGCGCTCGACGGCGTGAAGCGCTGGGAACCCAACTGGGACGACGTCGCGGTTTCTCTCTCGGCGGATATCGCCCGCTGGCATAAAGTGACCGATAGCGAGTAAGCCTGATGTTAATGAAAACCACCGTCATCTCTTCCCCGTCGCTGGCGGGGACCTCCGGGATCACCCTGGACTCGCTGCGCGTTTCCTACCACGGCAACGTGGTCTTAAAACCGCTGTCATTGACCATTGAGCCCGGTGAAGTGCTGGCGCTGATTGGCCCTTCCGGTTCCGGGAAAACCACCGTGCTGCGGGCGATTGCCGGTTTTGTGCAACCGGCTGGCGGGCGGATCCTGATCGGCGACACGGACGTCACCCACCTGCCGCCTTACCAGCGTGGGCTGGCGATGGTGGTGCAGAACTACGCGCTGTTTCCTCATATGAAGGTGGAAGACAACGTCGCCTTCGGCCTGCGGGCGCAAAAGCAGCCCAGGGGGCTTATCGCCGGGCGGGTGACCGAAGCCTTAAAAATCGTCGGTATGGCGGACTACGCCACCCGCTATCCGCATCAGCTTTCCGGCGGCCAGCAGCAGCGCGTGGCGATAGCCCGCGCGATTGCCGTGCGTCCTCGGGTGTTACTGCTTGATGAACCACTGTCGGCGCTGGACGCGCAAATTCGCCATAACATGGTGGAAGAGATTGCCCGCCTGCATCGCGAACTGCCGGAGCTGACCATCCTCTACGTTACCCACGATCAGACCGAAGCGCTGACCCTGGCGGACAAAATCGGCATTATGAAAGACGGGTCGCTGATCGCCCACGGTGAAACGCACGAGCTGTACCACTATCCGCCGAACCGCTTTAGCGCCGAATTCCTCGGCCGCGCTAATATCCTGCAGGCGACGGCGCTGAAAGACAGCCCCGAGCCGGGTCTGGTGAACGTAAGCTGCGGCGGCGGCCTGGTCAACGCCTTCTGCCGGGGCGGCCTGCATGGCAACAATAAGCTGTTATGCATTCGCCCGCAGCACATGAGCCTGGCGCCGCGATCGGCAACCAGTAATCGCCTCAACGCCACCCTGACGTCGGTGCACTGGCAGGGCGATCTGACGCATCTGCTGTGCGACGTCGCGGGCGAAGCGGTGAGGATCGTCATGACTCACGTAAATCCACTGCCGCGCGCGGGGGATAAGCTGGCGCTCTACTTCGAACCTGGCGATGCGGTTCTGATCGAGGTGCAATGATGGCGCAAACCCTCACGCTTGCGCGTCCGGCGCGAAACCTGCGCCCTTACCTGTGGCTGGCGTTGCCGCTGCTGGTGCTGGCGACGCTGTTTTTCTATCCGCTGCTGCTGATCGCCGAACAGGCGTTACGCGACGCCAGCGGCAACCTGAGCCTCGAGACCTTCTGGCAGGTGATCGACTCTAAGCGCTTTATTGGCGCGCTGCTCAATACCTTACAGATTGCGGTGTTCGCCACCCTTGGCTGCCTGGTGCTCGGCAGCGTCCTGGCGCTGATTCTGGTGTTTATTCCGTTCCCCGGCAGCCAACTGGTGGGCCGGGTCATTGATACTTTTATTGCGCTGCCGACCTTTCTTATCACTCTCGCGTTCACCTTTATTTACGGCTCGGCGGGGCTGCTCAACGGCACCCTGATGGCGCTGTTTGCTTTTGAACTGCCGCCGGTAGACTTCCTCTATTCGATTAACGGCGTGATTCTGGCGGAGATTACCGTGTTTACGCCGCTGGTGATGCGCCCGCTGATGGCGGGACTGCGGCAGATAGATAAGAGCCAGCTGGAAGCGGCGAGTATTCTCGGCGCTCATCCGTTACGGGTGATTACCCAGGTTATCTTCCCGGCGGCGCTGCCGGCGCTGATGGCGGGGGGCAGCCTGTGCCTGTTATTGACCACTAACGAGTTCGGTATCGTGCTGTTTATTGGCGCCAAAGGGGTCAATACCCTGCCGATGATGGTCTACAGCAAGGCGATTCTGGAGTCGGATTACAGCGTGGCCTGCATGATTGCGCTGATCAATATTTTGCTGTCGCTGGGGCTGTTTATGCTCTATCGGCTGGCGGCGGTGCGCACTGGCGTAAGGAGTTAACGATGTTGATTTGGTCGCGTAAAGGCCGCGCGGCGGCGGGCGCGCTGGCGGTGACGCTTTTTGCCGGCGTTTTCCTGCTGCCGCTGGCGGTGATTTTACTCTCCAGCCTGAGTAAACAATGGAACGGCCTGCTGCCCACCGGCTTTACCTTTGCCCACTTTGTTAACGCGTTTCGCGGGGCGGCGTGGGATTCGCTGTTTTCCAGCCTGGTGGTGGGCTTCTGCGCCAGCCTGCTGGCGCTGCTGTGCGGGATGTGGGCGGCGCTGGCGCTGCGCCAGACTGGCGCGAAGCTGCAGAAATATCTTGGGCTGATGTTTTATCTGCCCAGCGCCATCCCCTCGGTTTCCGTGGGACTGGGCATTCTGGTGGCCTTCAGCCAGGGGCCACTGCAGATGAACGGCACCTTCTTTATCGTCCTGGCGGCGCATTTCGTGCTGATCTCGGCCTTTACCTTCAGCAACGTCACGACCGGCCTGGCGCGGATTTCCGCTGATATTGAAAACGTCGCCTCCAGCCTGGGCGCTTCACCGTGGTACCGCCTGCGCCATGTGACGCTGCCGCTGATGACGCCATGGATGATCTCGGCGCTGGCGCTGAGCCTGTCGTTGTCGATGGGAGAGTTAGGGGCGACGGTGATGATCTATCCGCCGGGCTGGACGACGCTGCCGGTGACCATTTTCAGCCTGACCGATCGCGGTAATATAGCCGATGGCTCGGCGCTGACCATCGTGCTGGTGGGCGTCACGCTGCTGTTGATGATGAAGCTGGAGCGCATCGCCCGTCGTTTGTGTCAGAGATAAAGAGTGGATGTCGTCATGCGGGGCTGGCGCCAGACCGCCCGGCGGCGCTGCGCCTGCCGGGCCTGGGGGGATCCCGCAGGCCTCCTCCGGAACGTAGGCCGGATAAGGCATGTATGCCGCCATCCGGCATAAATGGAGCGCACCAGTCGTAGCCCGGCTAAGCGTAGCGCCAGCCGGGAACGCTCCTTCGACAACGCTATCGCATCAGAACCACGCCTCAAACATCCCGCCGACGTTCAGCGAATCCAGCTGCTGGTCCTGGGTGCCGTTGACCTTCGCGGTATGCTCATTGTCCACCTGGCCGCCGGTCACGTAGAAGCGCAGCATCGGACGGAACTCCGGCCCCATGCCGATGGCGATGTTCTGCGACAGCGTCAGCTTCCAGCCGTGGTTATCCCCGCCCTGGTCGTAGTCCACGCGCTGGTAGCCCGCTTCCAGCCAGGTGGAGTGCACGTCGTTCCAGAAA